>JACKNH010000007.1 GCA_024234975.1 Gammaproteobacteria bacterium | reverse complement strand
GTCGGTCAGGCACAGGCGAATCAACTTTCGGTCCGGCTCGAATTGCAGGCCGACTGTCTCGCTGGCGTGTGGGCCAACCGAACCGAACAATCCACCCGCTTCCTGGAAGCCGGGGATGTGGAAGAAGCCCTGACGGCAGCGGCTGCCATCGGCGACGACCGCCTGCAGAAACAGGCCCGCGGTTACGTTGTGCCCGAGAGTTTCACGCATGGTACCGCCGCGCAGCGTGTACGCTGGTTCCGCACCGGTCTTGAATCCGGCGCCGTGAATACCTGTGACACCTTCAATGCGGCCTCGCTTTGACGCGGCATCGCTGTAACGATGCTAGCGCTTTGGCGTAGGCATACTTTGAAGTAGTACCATTGCCCGGGTGATCACGATTACCCAAGCGTTATGAGGGCGGCTTGAAGGTTTCAATCGACAGTGCAGCCGCACGGTTGTTGAAGGATCCCGCCCATCTGCTCGCTTTGGGCCTCGGTAGCGGCTGTCTGCGTCCCGCGCCCGGCACCTGGGGCAGCCTGGTCGGGCTGCTGTTGTACCTCCCTCTTTCCATTGTTCCCAAACCGATGTTCTGGACCATTGTCGTCGCAGGCTTTGGCATCGGTGTCTGGTTATGTCGACGCACCGCCCGGGCGCTGGGTGTCGATGATCACCCTGCCATCGTCTGGGACGAAGTCATCGGCATCTGGCTGACAATGGGGCTGGTTCCGGCCACCATGCCGTGGCTGATGGCCGGCTTCGCGTTGTTCCGTTTGCTGGATATCTGGAAGCCGTGGCCGATAAGAGAGGTCGATCGAAACCTGCATGGCGGTTTGGGCATCATGGCCGACGATGCCCTTGCAGGTCTTGCAGGCATGGCGATCCTTGGTCTTATTCACTATATTTATTAGCCTGTTACCGACCGTTTATCGCAACTTTCCTGAACATATGAACTGGAATGCCGGAAAATTCAGCGCGCGCTGGTGCTGGGCGATAGTCGCCGCGGCCTGTGTTCTATCGCACACGGTGGATGCCCAGATCTACAAGTATGTCGACAAGTACGGCCGCGTCACGCTGACCGACACACCGGATCATTCAGGGTACAAACGCCTGGTGAAGACCTGGAAAGGCTGGGTCGAAGCGCGAGGCATCGATTACAAGCGCATGCAGGAAAATCGCAAGCGCTATACGCCCGCGATTACGGCGCTGGCGACCGAATATGCCCTGGACGAAGCCCTGCTCCACGCCGTCATTACCGCCGAATCCGCTTACGATCCGAATGCGATTTCCACTGCCGGCGCTGTCGGCTTGATGCAACTGATGCCGGCGACCGCCCAGCGCTACGGCGTATCGAACCGTCGCGATCCCGGCGCAAATCTGCGTGGTGGTACCCGCTACCTGCGCGATCTGCTCGTCATGTTCGACAACAATATTACGTTGGCGGTCGCCGCCTATAACGCCGGCGAAAACGCCGTCATCCAGTACGGCAAGCAAATACCGCCCTACGAAGAAACCCGCAACTACGTACGCAAGGTGCTCGCTTATTATCGCGAGTACGCAACCAAGGCCGGCTGACAACCTTCCAGTCCGTGCTGGCTTGTCCGCGATTGCGGAGTTCACTTCATCCGCAGGTCACATATCGACGGCAGGGCATACCTGATTCGGCACTGGCGTCACAACGGGTGGCTCAGCTCCCACAAGCCTCTGAGCAACACATAACCGCCGGCCAACGTCGAGGTGGCGAGGATATAGGGCTTGGCATTCCCGCGGTCGACAAGGCCGATGACGGGGCCGGCCAGCAGCATTCCGACGACGATGCCCACCAGCAGCCAGGCTGCGCGACCCACATCCGCCAGCGCTAATCGCCCGACCAGCGCCAGGCCCACCAGTGAGATCAGGCAGCCCGCCACAAAAAACATGGCCAGGGTTCCCCGCATCTCCCGGCGCGGCATGTTCTGATAGGCCAGCGCCATCGGTGGGCCGCCCATCGCTGCGGTAGTGCTCATAAAGCCGGAAATGATCGATGCGACGAAAACGATTTTCGGTGTCGCCTGGAGATTGCGGTGTATGACACTGGCGCCGACTGCCGCCAGTACACAGCATCCCACCAGGATGTCGAACGCTGTCGCCGACAGCACGCCGACCAGCAGCGCCCCCGGTAGCGTGCCGACGATCCGGCCGGCGACAAAGGGTTTGATGTCCCGGACGCGAATCTCCCGCCGATAGGAGAACGTCATGAAAATCGTCAACACCAGTGCGGCCAGCAGCATGGGCGCAGGTAGGTATCGCGGATCGATCATGATAAGGAAGGGTCCGGCCATCATGGCCAGACCGAATCCAACCGATGATTGAACGACCGTTCCCGCCGCGACCACGGCGATGACGATCATGATGTCAGTCATGCGCGGTGCATGTCCGGATGGCCGGCTCGGCGCACCTCACGTTTCCCGGCAACCGCAGGTGATTGTGTCGCCGTTCATTCGTCGGTAACACAGCCCTCGGCCGCTGACTTCACATTCTTGATGTACTTGTACAGCGTGCCGCGCGACGCTTTGTAGGGCGGCATCTGCCAGGCTGCACGGCGACGCGCCAGCTCAGCATCACCAAGCGCGACACAGATGGAGCGCGTTTCGGCGTCGATGGAAACCAGGTCGCCGGTCCTGATCAACGCGATCGGGCCGCCTTCCTGCGCTTCCGGGGTGACGTGACCGATGATGAATCCGTGTGAACCACCAGAGAACCGGCCGTCGGTGATCATCGCCACGGCATCACCGAGGCCCGCGCCCATGATGGCCGATGTCGGCGTCAGCATCTCGGGCATGCCGGGGCCGCCCTTGGGGCCTTCGTAGCGGATTACCACCACGTCGCCACGCTGGATTTCACCGCGTTCAAGCGCCGCCAGCATGTCCTGCTCGGAATCGAAGCAGCGGGCCGGACCTTCGAACTTCAAGCCTTCCTTGCCAGTGATCTTGGCGACTGCGCCGTCCGGCGCCAGGTTGCCACGCAGGATCTGGATATGGCCACTGGGCTTAATCGGGTTGTCCAGCGGGCGGATGATGTCCTGGCCGGCGGCCAGACCTGGTACATCGGCGAGATTCTCGGCAATGGTTTTACCTGTCACGGTCAGGCAGTCGCCATGCAGACGGCCCGCTTCCAGCAGCATCTTCATCACGGCGGGTATCCCGCCGATGTTGTGCAGGTCTTCCATCGAGTAACGACCACTGGGTTTCAGATCAGCGAGGAACGGCGTGCGATCAGAGACCGTCTGGAAATCCTCCAGTGTCAGTTCGATGCCCGCCGCTCTGGCCATTGCGATAAGGTGCAACACGGCGTTGGTGGAACCGCCCAATGCCGTCAGTACGACCATCGCATTCTCGAATGCCTTGCCGGTCATGATGTCGCTGGGTTTGATGTCGCGTTCCAGCAGCAGCTTGATCGCTTCGCCTGCGCGTGCACATTCGGCGAGTTTGCCGGGATCAGTTGCCGGCGTGGACGAGCTGTAGGGCAGGCTCATGCCCATCGCCTCGATCGCTGAGGCCATGGTGTTGGCGGTGTACATGCCGCCGCAGGCGCCTGCGCCAGGGCAGGAGTGGCGGACGATTTCCGCGCGCGTGGGCTCATCGATACGCTTTGCGATGAATTCACCGTACGCCTGGAATGCGGAAATGATGTCCAGCTTGCGTTCACCGAGGTTGCCGGAACGGATGGTGCCGCCGTAAATCATGATCGAGGGCCGGTTCAATCTGGCCATGGCGATCATGCAGCCCGGCATGTTCTTGTCGCAGCCCGGGATCGAAATGACGGCGTCATACCACTGGGCGCCAACCACGGTTTCGATGGAGTCGGCAATCAGGTCACGCGATTGCAGTGAGTAGTTCATGCCCTCGTTACCATTGGTCATACCGTCGCTGACACCGATGGTGTTGAAGCGCATGCCGACCATGCCCGTATCCACGACGCCCTGTTTGACCTGTGCCGCCAGGTCCAGCAGATGCATGTTGCAGGTATTACCTTCGAACCACATGCTGGCAATGCCGATTTGCGGTTTGCGCAGATCCGAATCATTGAGTCCGGTGCCGTAGAGCATGGCCTGAGCGCCACCGCTGGACTTGGGTTCGGTGATGCGGCGGCTGAACTTGTTGAGAGGCTCGGTCATCTGGAATTTCTCCGGCGCTGAATGCGATTCTGAAGGGCTGATTTGTCGGTGCGCATGATACCCGCAGGGCCCGCCTTGTACAAAAGTCGCGCGGGTCCGTGCCGGTAGTCTGAGCAGGGTCCAATCGGCGGGTCTGCGTGTAGAATGCGCGCTTGTCGAAGCAACGGCCGGGCACGGCTGAATCGGGGCGCAGCGGATATGACGACGCAGGAAGTAATCAAGCGAATCGCCGAACTGGTGGCCAGGCCTTCGGTCAGCAGTGCGAGTCCGGCGTATGACATGAGTAACCTGGCGGTGATCGTGCTGCTGGAGTCGTGGCTGAAGCCGCTGGGTTTCGCCGTGAACGTCGTCCAGGTGGCCAGCGCGCCGGACAAGTACAACCTGATCGCAACTGCCGGCAGCGGCGACGAAGGGCTGATTCTGTCCGGTCACACCGACACCGTGCCGTTCGACCCCGAACGCTGGACCTCAGACCCGTTGACCCTGACCAAGCGTGACGGTTGCCTGTACGGGCTGGGCGTTGCCGACATGAAGTGCTTTTTTGCGCTGGCGCTGGCTGCTGTCGAAGATCTTGATCTCGCCAGGCTGCGGCAACCATTGACCATTCTCGCTACCGCGGACGAAGAGAGCTCGATGTCCGGTGCGCGCTATCTGACCAACCACAGTGAGTTGCTTCCGGGCAAACACGTCGTCATCGGCGAACCCACCGGTCTGGTACCGATTAACCGCCACAAGGGTGTCGTCTGGTTGTCGCTGCGGGTCGATGGTCGCGCCGGCCACGCCAGCGATCCCAGCCTGGGACTGAATGCCATCGAGGGCATCCATGCGGTGATTGGCGAACTGATGAACTGGCGCAATGCATTGGCGACGCGCTACGCCGATACCAACTTCGGCGTGCCGCATCCGACGATGAACTTTGGCGTGGTTGAGGGCGGTGACAATCCCAATCGGATCTGTGCCCAGTGCACGCTGCAGATCGATATGCGCATCGTGCCGGCGATGACGGCCGCGAGCGTCATGACGGAACTGCAGGTCGTTGCCGAACAGGCGCTTGCCGCAACAGACTACAAGGTGACCCTGACGCCGTTGATCGATCCGGTGCCGGCATTGGCGACATCCGGTGATTCACCGGTGGTGCGGTTTGCCGAGGAAGTGACAGGTCAAGCGGCACGCACCGTGGCCTTTGGTACTGAAGGACCATTCTTCAATGCATTGGGCAAGGATACCGTCATCCTCGGACCTGGTGATATCGCCGTCGCGCACCAGGCTGACGAATACCTGCAAATCGACCGTATCGAACCATCCGTGCGCATATTGCGGAAGTTCATTGAGCATTTCTGTCTGGAAGGGTAAGCCATGCACTCGGCATCATTGATTCACTGGTTTCGCGAAGCGGCGCCGTTCATCAATGCGCATCGCGGCCAGACCATCGTCGTCTACCTGGGCGGGGATGCGGTGGCCTCCGGTGGTAGTGAGACGCTGCTGCATGATCTTGCATTGATCAGCGCACTTGGCGTGCGAGTGGTTGTTGTTCACGGTACGCGCCCGCAGGTAACGGCGCATCTGCATCGCACAGGTGCTGAGGACCGTTACCACGGCGGCTTGCGGGTCACCGACAGCGAAGCGTTACAGGCGGTCAAGGAAGCGGCCGGCGCAACCCGGGTGATGATCGAGTCCGTCCTGTCGCGCGGCATCGCCAGCACCTTGAACGTCCGCAAGGGCGTGAAAGTTGCGTCAGGGAATTTCGTCGTGGCGCGCCCAATCGGTATACGTGATGGCATCGATTTTCAGTACACCGGCGAGGTGCGCCGCATAGATGCCCCGGCAATCAACGACATGCTGGACTTCGGCACGATGGTGCTGATTTCGCCACTCGGCTATTCGGCGACCGGTGAGGTCTTCAATCTCAATGCGCGTGACACCGCGGTCGCCGTTGCGGTGGCGCTGCATGCCGGCAAACTGCTGATCCTGGCCGAAGATGAGATTGCCGATCCCCAAGGCCATGAGACCGTGCGCCAACTAACAGTGCGCGAAGCGAGCGACCTGTTACCGCGTCTGCCGCCGGACGGTGCGGCCGCGTATGCTCTGACGGGCGCAATACAGGCGTGTCAACGGGGGGTACAGCGCGCGCACATCGTTCAATACGAAGAAGATGGTGCGGTCGTCCGAGAACTGTTCACTCGTGACGGCAGCGGCACCATGGTCAGTGTTTCGCCGTTTGATTTGCTGCGTGAAGCGACCATCGATGACGTGGCCGGAATTCTTGCGCTCATCGAACCATTGGAGCGGGAAGGCATACTCGTGAGGCGGTCACGCGAAAAGCTCGAGCAGGAAATCGAACATTTCGCAGTCCTTGTTCGAGAAGGCACCATCATTGCCTGTGGCGCGCTGTATCCGTTCGCCAGTGAAAAGGCGGGCGAGATTGCGTGTATCGCGGTTCACGAGGACTACCGCAAGGCAGGATTTGGTGATGCGCTGCTGGCCCGCCTGCAATCCGAGGCCAGAAGCCTGGGCCTGGGGCGCGTGTTCGTGTTGACGACGCACGCCATTCACTGGTTCATTGAACGTGGCTTTGAACGTGCAGCTACCGATCAGTTACCTGGTGCAAAGCAGGCGCTGTACAACTATCAGCGCAATTCGCAGGTCTTGATCAAGAATCTGGGAAATTGAAATCAGCACGCGGCGCCGGCAATGGCGCCGCGTCAGATGTGTTTACGCGGTACCGGCCAGTTCCTCGGCATCGATTTCCACCAGGATGTCGTCGTTCTTCACGGATACGATGACGTGACCGCCGGCAACCAGACGGCCGAACAGCAGCTCTTCCGCCAGCGGTTTCTTGATTTTGTCCTGGATGAGCCGGCTCATTGGGCGGGCGCCCATCAATGGGTCATAGCCATGCTCCGCAAGCCAGAGGCGCGCATCCCGATCAACATCAATCGACACCTTGCGCTGGTCAAGCTGCGCTTCGAGTTCGGTAAGGAACTTGTCGACGACATGCGAAACGGTTTCCGCGCTCAGCTTGCTGAACTGGATGATGGCATCGAGCCGGTTGCGGAATTCCGGCGAGAACATCCGCTTGATGTCTTCCATGGCATCGGTCGAATGATCCTGCAGGCTGAAGCCGATGGATGCACGATCCATGCGGGCGGCGCCGGCATTGGTGGTCATGACCAGAATCACATTGCGGAAGTCCGCCTTGCGGCCGTTGGCGTCGGTCAATGTGCCGTGGTCCATGACCTGCAGCAGCACGTTGAAGACATCAGGATGTGCTTTTTCGATTTCATCAAGCAGCAGTACTGCATGCGGATGCTTGGTGATGGCTTCCGTCAACAGACCACCGGTGTCATAACCGACGTAGCCCGGCGGTGCGCCAATCAGGCGTGACACAGTGTGCCGCTCCATGTACTCGGACATGTCGAAGCGGATGAGCTCGATACCCATGATCTGAGCGAGCTGGCGGGTCACTTCGGTTTTGCCGACACCCGTCGGGCCCGAGAACAGGAAGGAGCCAATCGGTTTCTCACTGCTGCCCAGACCCGAGCGCGACATCTTGATTGCGCCGGCCAGCGTTTCGATCGCCTGGTCCTGACCGAAAACGGTCATCTTCAGGTCACGCTCGATGTTCTTCAGAACATCGCGATCGGAGGAGGAAACAGATTTCGGCGGAATACGCGCCACCTTGGCGACGATCGTTTCAATTTCTCCAACACCAATGGTCCGACGTCGACGTGACGGTGGCAGCAGACGCTGGTGTGCGCCCGCTTCATCGATGATGTCGATCGCCTTGTCAGGCAAGAAGCGATCCGTGATGTAACGCTGTGTCAGTTCAGCTGCGGCGCGCAACGCCTGTTGCGTGTAGCGCACATCGTGGTGTTCCTCAAAGCGGGATTTCAAGCCTTGCAGAATCTTCACGGTTTCTTCGACGGACGGCTCAACCACGTCGATCTTCTGGAAGCGGCGCGCCAACGCGCGGTCCTTCTCAAATATGCCGCGATATTCCTGGTAGGTCGTCGAACCGATGCACTTGAGGTCACCGGAGGCCAGGATGGGTTTTATCAGATTGGAGGCATCCATCACGCCACCAGATGCCGCGCCGGCGCCGATGATGGTGTGAATCTCGTCAATGAACAACACGGCCTTGGGCTGGCGCTTGAGCTGGTTCAATACATTCTTGAGCCGCTTTTCAAAATCACCGCGATACTTGGTGCCGGCCAGCAAGGCGCCGAGATCCAGAGCATAGATGACGGCGTCTTCGAGGACTTCGGGAACCTGGCGATCAACGATCTTCTTGGCCAGCCCTTCGGCGATGGCCGTCTTGCCGACCCCGGCCTCACCTACGAACAGCGGGTTGTTCTTGCGCCGGCGGCAGAGGATCTGGATGGTGCGCTCGACTTCGGCGTCCCGGCCAATCAGCGGATCAATCTTGCCGCGGCGGGCCTGTTCATTCAGATCAGTGGCATAGGCTTCCAGAGGATTCTTGCTCGGTTCGGCGCCTTCACTTTCCTCTTCAGCGGCATTGTTGACGTCTTCGTTATTCTCTTCTTCCGACACTTTGGAAATGCCGTGGGAGATGCAGTTGACCACGTCCAGGCGGGCGATGTTCTGCTGGTTGAGCAGGTAAACGGCCTGCGATTCGCGCTCACCGAAAATGGCTACCAGTACATTGGCGCCGGTCACTTCCTTCTTGCCGGAGGACTGGACGTGAAACACCGCCCGCTGCAATACACGCTGGAACCCCAGGGTTGGCTGGGTATCGCGCTCATCATCTTCCGGAAGCAGCGGCGAGTGTTCGTTGATGAATTCTTCAAGTTGGCGTCGTAGTTTGGCGATATCCGCACCACAGGCACGGAGCACCTTCAACGCCGTCGGGTTTTCCAACAGTGCCAACAGCAGATGCTCCACCGTCATGAATTCGTGGCGGAGTTCCCTGGCCTGTTTGAAGGCCATGTTCAGAGTGACTTCCAGCTCTTTGCTAAGCACGGGACATACTCCCGACGCGAACCGCGTCGCTAATCAAGCTTGTTCCAATGTACACAATAAGGGATGCTGGTTCTCCCGCGCATACGCATTTACGGTCGAAACTTTTGTTTCGGCGATCTCATGCGTGAACACACCACACACGCCACGACCTTTGGTATGTACTTCAAGCATGATGCGCGTTGCCAGCATCCGGTCCAGATTGAAAAAATTTTCCAATACGTGGACTACGAACTCCATTGGCGTGTAGTCATCATTAAGCATTACCACCTTGTACAGCGGTGGTTTCTTCAATTTTGGTGGTGCTTCCTGCACCGCGATCCCGGTACTGCGTTCCGGATTTTCTTTGTCCGACATTCCTCGAAGCTCGGAGATAACTAAGTAGCCGATAAGAGTTGATTATACGTGGCCGGTGCTGATTATCCAGCACTCGCTCGATACGACTATCCGATTGAAATTCAATCGTTTTAGTCCCATGTTATTCGCCTTGCGAGGGCGTGGTGGCGAAGCCGCATTCAGACTGTGAGCAAGCGCTGCAAGACCTTTTCATAGACTTCACTGAGCAGGTCCAGTTCAGAGGTACCGACGTATTCGTCGATTTTGTGGATGGTGGCGTTGATGGGACCGAATTCGATGACCTCGGCGCCGGTTGTCGCGATGAACCGACCATCTGATGTACCGCCGCCGGTGGACAACACGGGCTTATTACCAGTCACCTCTACGATGGCGGCGATCGTTTCCGAAACCAGCCTACCGGCCGGTGTCAGAAACGGTGCACCGGAAAGGTGCCAGTCAATCGTGTAGTCGAGTGCATGACGATCGAGGATCGCGGTGACGCGATCACGCAATGATTGTTCGCTTGACTCGGTGCTGAAGCGGAAATTGAACAAGACTTCGAGCTGGGCCGGTACGACGTTTTCCGCGCCCGTTCCCGCGTTGATGTTCGAGATCTGGAAGCTGGTGGCCGGGAAGAAGTCGTTGCCACGATCCCATGTCTGCTGCGTAAGCTCGGTCAATGCCGGCAGCGCCAGGTGAATGGGGTTTCTTACTCGTTCCGGATAGGCGACGTGACCTTGAACGCCGCGAACCTTGAGCCGCGCATTCAGTGAACCACGGCGCCCGTTGCGAATCGTGTCGCCAAACGTATCGGCGCAGCTGGGCTCGCCAACCAGGCAATATTCGAACGACTCGCCGCGTTCAGCGAGGAACTCAAGTACCCGTCTGGTGCCGTTGACGGCCACGCCTTCCTCGTCACTGGTGAGCAGAAAGGCAATGGATCCCGCCGGTTCGGGATGCGCTGCGATGAAGCTCTCGCAGGCAGTCACCATTGCAGCGAGGCTGCCTTTCATGTCGGCGGCGCCTCGTCCGTAAAGCCGGTCACCCACAACTGTGGGTTCAAACGGCGGCGTGGACCACTGCTCCGCCGGGCCGGAGGGAACGACATCGGTGTGACCGGCAAATACAAATACCGGACCCTGCCGCCCACGCCTTGCCCACAGATTTGTGACGTCGTCAAAGCGCAACATTTCCAACGTAAAACCCAGCGCGGTCAATCTCTGGCCGATGACTTCCAGGCAGCCGGCATCTTCGGGGGTTACCGAACGCCGCTTTATCAATTCGATGGTCAGATCCCGGGTCGTCGAACTCATGTGGATTCCGTGGCAGCCGTTTCGGCCTCTGTCAGTCGTTTCACGCCAAGCCTGGCGTAGCCTGGATCAATCTCGCACCCGGTGAAACTGCGCCCGATCTGCAGGCAGGCGACCCCGGTGGTTGCAGAACCCGCAAACGGATCGAACACCGAAGCACCAGGCAGCGTGCTCGCGCGAATACAGCGTCTGACGAGGTCCAGTGGTTTCTGGGTAGGATGACGACCAAGGCTCTTCTCGGCGCGGCCCGGGGCCGGCATCCGCCAGACGTTTTTCATCTGCCGGCCGTCGTTATCCGCTTTCATGTCGTCGTAGTTGAAAACGTACCTGTGTGCGCTGCCGCGCCCGGACTTGCTGGCCCATAGCAGCAGTTCGGTCGCGTGCGTGAAGCAGCGGCAGCCCAGGTTGGGCGGCGGGTTCGGCTTTTCCCATACGATGTCATTCAAAATGCGAAACCCGAGTTCCATCATGGCCATGCCCACGCTGAGGTATACATGGTGGGTGCCACTGACCCAGATCGTACCTGCTGGTTTCAGCAACCGTTTGCATTCGGCAAGCCATTCACGATTGAACGCATGGTCGATTTCGATGCCGCCGCTGCGATCCCAGTCACCTTTGTGAACACTTTTTCGCTTGCCTGCGACGCACGTTGTGCCGCCGTTTGATAGCAGATAGGGAGGATCAGTCCAGATGCAGTCGAAGCTGGCGTCGGGTAGTGTGGCCATCACCGCCAACCGGTCACCTTGATAAAGCACGGACTGACCGTCGGCAGAGCGCCAACTGTCGCGAAAGGCCGGTCTGGTTTTGGCAGCGCTACGCGCCATCGGCTTCGTCGGGAGTTAGCGCTTCGATGCCCAGGGCATGCACGTCCGTTTTCAGCAAATCGCCCATTGCGGCATATACCTGCTGATGGCGCGCAACCCGGCTGCGTCCGGCGAAACAGGCCGCGACGATGCGCACGCGGAAATGACCACGGCCATCCCGCGCGCCGGCATGTCCGGCATGCAGGTGGCTGTCATCGATGATTTCAAGTGACACGGGCGCCAGTGCGCTGGTCAGCGCGCCGTGAATCCTGGATTCGCGATCCATGTTCATCGGCTCAGGGTCTTGCTGTGCCGTCACGGCAGGACGCGAACAAACGGCTTCACGGTTACCGACTGGTAGACGCCGTTGGTTGCATAAGGATCAGCATCGGCCCACGCCTTTGCGTCCGCCAGCGAGTTGAATTCGGCCACGATCATGGAGCCGGTGAAACCGGCTTCGCCCGGGTCGATGGCGTCAACCGCGGGGTTGGGGCCGGCCAGCACCAGCCGACCTTCTTCTATCAGCCTTTGCAGGCGGGAACGGTGTTCGCCGCGCAGTGCCAACCGCTGGGACAATGAGCCTGGGGCGTCAACAGCCACGATCATATAGAGCATCAGGGAGCCTCTTCGTCAGTCTGGGCAGCTTCCGGTTCCTGTATGTGCCGGGCCAGATAGAAACCCTGGGCAATGGCGAACACGATGGTAAGTCCAATCATGCCGAACACTTTGAAGTCGGCCCAGGTATCGGTTGAAAAGTTGTACAGGACGAACAGGTTTGCCGCGCCGCTGAACACAAAGAACAGCACCCAGGCAATGTTCAGCCGATGCCAGATCGCCGCCGGCAAATCGATGGATTCATCCATCATCCGCTGCAGCAGACTCTTTTTTGTAAACCGGGCGCTGCCGTAGAACGCCAGCGCAAATGCCCAATTCACCGCCGTAGGTTTCCATTTGAAAAAGACTTCGTTCTGCAGCAGCAGCGTCAGGCTGCCCAGACCGACGATCAACACGAGCGTGATCCAATACATCTTTTCGATTTTTCTGCCGCGTAGTTTCAGATAAATGATCTGCGCGGCCGAACCGGCCATCGCGGCGGCGGTGCCGTACATCATGCCGGTATGCGAGTCTTCGGGCAGCTTGAATGCTATGAAGAAGGCGATGACTGGAAAGAGATCGAATAAGAATTTCATGGGCAAGGCGATAGCAAATGACGCATAATTCTAGCCCATCGACGTCGTAAAAGGTCGCAGCTGGCTTTTTCGGGTCAGAGGATTTTGCCCTTCCGCACCATTGTCACGGTATGCGGGTAGCGGCGCGACCATTTCTACTGGAGGAATCGCGTAGTACAACCGCGCAGCATCCCGGCTCTGGCCGACACCGCCCTCCGGTCCAAAGTGGACTGCGGGAGCAGGTCGCGCCGGGTCGACGCCCGCCGCAACAGCGACCACGCAGCCTCAACCCAGACACCCGCCGATGACGGCCGAAATCCTGCAAATCCATCCTACGCATCCGCAGCCCAGGTTGATCCGGCGCGCCGCATCGTTTCTGCACGAAGGTGCAGTCATCGCTTACCCGACGGATTCCAGCTACGCCTTCGGGTGCCTGGTTGGCGACAAGGCCGCGCAGGATCGCATCCGGGCGATCCGCCAGCTGGACGAACGGCACCACTTCACCCTGGTTTGTCGTGACCTATCTGAACTGGGTATCTACGCCAAGGTGGAAAACAGTGCCTACCGCATGATCAAGGCATTGACGCCGGGCCCGTATACGTTCCTGCTCAAGGCCACCCGCGAGGTGCCGCGACGGTTGCAGAATCCCAAGCGCAAGATCGTCGGCCTGCGCATCCCCGACCACCCGGTGACGCAGGCGTTGCTGGCTGAATTGGGCGAGCCGCTGATGAGTCTGACTGCGATGTTGCCGGGCCGCAGCGAAGCATTGGGCGATGCCGAGGCGCTCGAACGCGATCTGCGCCACGGGTTGGACCTCATTATTGACAGCGGATCCTGCGGGATCGAGCCGACCACAGTGGTTGATCTTTCCGGTACCGATCCGGAGGTCGTCCGCCTGGGCAAAGGTCCGCTGTCCGACTGGATCGCGGGTTGATCCACCGTGGATAGAATTCTCGATATTCTTGCTATCGCCGTGCCGGTCATTTTCGCCATCACCGTGCACGAAGTCGCCCACGGCTGGGTCGCCAGCCGGTTAGGGGATGACACGGCAGCGAGCCAGGGCCGGTTGACCCTCAACCCGCTGAAACATGTCGATCCGATAGGCACTGTAGTGGTGCCGGTCATCATGCATCTGGCCGGTGGCCCGCTGTTTGGCTGGGCCAAGCCGGTACCTGTCGATTTCCGCCGCCTGCGCTCGCCGCGTCGGGATATTGCACTGGTGGCGCTGGCCGGGCCGGCGGCCAATCTGCTGATGCTTATCGGCTGGGGGCTCGTACTCGCCCTGACCGACCAACTCAGTGGCGCGTCACGGCGGTTTTTGCTTGATGTCGCAGAGGCTGGAATAATTGCCAACACTGTGCTGATGGTGCTCAACCTGTTTCCGGTTCCACCCCTGGACGGCAGCCGCGTCGTCGCGGTGTTGTTGCCGCGCCGGCTGGCGGTCTGGTACGTCAAGCTGGAGCGAGTCGGCCTCATCGTTGTTGCCGTGCTCCTGGTAACCGGCGTGTTGGGTACGTTGATAACCCCACCCATCGAAGCCGTTCTCGACTTCGTCGCCCGTCTAGCCTTCGGAAATTGATTAATGAGTTTTATCGGCGAAAAACGCGTTCTATCGGGCATGCGCCCCACCGGCCAGCTCCATCTGGGCCACCTGCACGGGGTGTTGAAGAACTGGATCAACCTGCAACACGAATTCGAATGTTTCTTCTTCGTCGCCGATTGGCACGCGTTGACGACCCATTATGAGGATCCGGGCATCATTTCGCAGTCGGCCATGGATATTGTCGTTGACTGGCTGGCGGCCGGCGTCAATCCGGGTGAAGCCACCATTTTTGTCCAGTCGCGTGTGCCCGAGCACGCCGAACTGCACCTGCTGCTGTCGATGCTCACGCCGATCAGCTGGTTGGAACGCGTGCCTACTTACAAGGATCAGCAGGACAAGCTGAAGGAAAAGGATCTCTCGACCTACGGCTTCCTCGGTTATCCGCTGTTGCAGGCGGCGGATATTCTTATCTACCGCGCCGGCAACGTGCCGGTGGGTGAAGACCAGGTCGCGCACATCGAACTCGCGCGCGAAGTTGCCCGGCGTTTCAATTACATTTACGGACGCGAAACCGGCTTCGAGGAAAAGGCCGAGGCCGCAGCCCGCAAGATGGGGAAGAAGAACGCCAAGCTGTATTTCGATTTACGCAAGACCTACCAGGAAACCGGTGAACCGGATGCGCTGCAGAAGGGGCGGGCGTTCCTGGAAGGCATGCAGAACCTCTCGCTGGGTGACCGCGAGCGATTGCTCGGCTACCTGGAAGGCGGCGGCAAGGTCATTCTCCCTGAGCCGCAGGCACTATTGACGCCCGAATCCAAGATGCCAGGCCTGGATGGCGAAAAAATGTCCAAGTCCTATGACAATGTCATCAGCCTGCGCGAGTCGCCTGAATCGGTGACCCAGAAGCTGAGGACGATGCCGACCGACCCGGCGCGCGTCCGCCGCAATGATCCCGGCGATCCGAACAAGTGCCCGGTATGGAAATTTCACCGGGTTTATTCCGATCAGGATGTGCAATCATGGGTCCAGGAGGGCTGCCGCAATGCCGGTATCGGCTGTCTGGAATGCAAGCAGCCGGTCATTGACGCTGTGCTCAAGGAACAAGCTCCCATCAGAGAGCGTGCCCAGGAATTTCTGAACGATCCGGAAACCGTTCGCGGTATCATTGACGACGGCTGCGAGATGGCGCGTGGCATCGCACGCGAGACTCTGGATGAGGTGCGCGAAGTGATGGGGCTACGTCACCGCTGAGGCCCGCCTGGCTGATAGTGCGCCGCCTGGCGCTTGTCGCAGGGTAAACTTCCGGTCATAGATCGAACGACACAGATTGATGCACGGGCAGCAGCCAGGGGCGGCCGCCCGTCGGCGGCGAATTTTCCAGTGATTTCGGGGTAATGCAGTAGCGTGATGGAAATGACAGACAACCAGCAGCCGGCCCAGACGGAAATGCCGTTTGCCATTGTGCAGGGCACGCCGGTATTGACCCCGCCTAAGGATCTCTACATTCCACCGGACGCACTCGAGGTGTTCCTGGAGGCGTTCGAGGGCCCGCTGGACCTGCTGCTGTACCTGATCAAACGGCAGAATCTCGATGTCCTTGATATCCCGATCTCGCGGGTGACCGAGCAATACATGTCGTATATCGAGATGATGCAGGTGTTGCAGATCGAGCTTGCCGCGGAATACCTGGTGATGGCCGCGATGCTGGCCGAAATCAAATCGCGCATGCTGTTGCCGCGGCCGGTTTCCGAAGAGGAAGAGGACGATCCGCGGGCTGAACTCGTGCGGCGCTTGCAGGAATACGAGCGTTACAAGAAGGCGGCTGAGGATATCGATACGCTGCCGCGCGTCGAGCGCGACGTGCACCCGGTGATCGTCGAGTTTCCGCATAAGGTCATCGGCCAGCGGCCGCCGGATGTCTCGATGGATGAACTGCTGCGGGTGTTCGCCGAAGTCCTGCACCGGGCGCAGATGTTCGCCGATCATCATATAGAGCGCGAACCGCTGTCGGTCCGCGAACGCATGTCTCGTGTGCTGGACATCGCGCAAGGTGAATTCGTGCCGTTCGTCGCTTTGTTCACGGTCACGGAAGGGCGTTCAGGGGTGGTGGTCACGCTGATCGCGGTATTGGAATTGATGAAGGAGAGCCTGCTGGAACTCGTGCAGAACGAGCCCCGCGGCCCGATTTATGTTCGCGCGGTGGGCAGCACTGCCCGGTCCGGCGAAGGTACAAGCACTACGGAAAATGAAGCCGATGGACAAGCAGCAGATTAAGCGGATTTGCGAAGCCGCGATCATGGTGGCCGAAGAGCCGCTGGATGCGGATCAACTGGTCGGACTGTGGCAGGACGAGCCCGAGGCGCCGACCCGAACCGACATCATCGAGATGGTGAAGGAGATCGCTGACGAATATGCCGAACGTCCGATCGAACTCAAGGAAGTGGCCAGCGGATATCGCTTCCAGGCCCGTGCCGATGTCGCGCCGACCATCAACCGCATGTTCGAGAAACGCGCACCGCGCTATTCCCGCGCATTGCTGGAGACGCTGGCCGTCATCGCGTATCGTCAGCCCATCACCCGTGCCGAGATCGAATCGATCCGCGGCGTCGCGGTGAGCACCAATATCATCCGCACGTTGACCGAGCGCGAGTGGGTGAGGGTGGCCGGCCACCGCGATATTCCGGGCCGACCGGCGGTATATGCCACCACCCGTGAATTTCTGAACTACTTCAACCTGCGCAGCCTGGCCGAACTGCCTGATCTCGCGGATTTGCGTGACTTCGACAGCCTGAACGCCGATCTTTTCGCCGAGCAGCCCGTTGACGTGCTGGACCAGGCGCAATCGCCGGCTGGCGCCGACGGCGACATCGGGGCCGACCTTGACAATGAGGCCGAGGCAGGCCGGACCGAAGATGCTGAGGAATACAACTCCGATGAGTCCGCTGCCGTAACCGAGCCGGAAATTTCTGACTCGTCCGAGCACGACGACGACCAGGACGACGACCAGGACGACGACCAGGACGACGACCAGGACGACGAAGACCCGGATGATTCCCGGGACATCGCCGCGGCCGGCTGACGTGCCCGGAAGGCAGAAGTCCGGCGCGACCAGCGATGCCGTTGGTGAGCGTCTGCAAAAGGCCTTGAGCCGGGCGGGTCTCGGCTCCCGGCGCGAAGTCGAAACCTGGATCAGCGCCGGCCGCGTCATCGTCAACGGCAAACCCGCCGAACTTGGCCAGCGTGTCACCTCGAAAGACAAGGTGACGGTGGACGGCAAGCCGGTTGTCGCCAGCCGTTTGTTTCCGACCCGTCAGACGACCATTGGCTATCACAAGCCGGTGGGTGAAATCTGTACCCGCAAGGATCCGGAGGGACGCCCGACGATTTACCAGTCCCTGCCGCAGCGGGACCAGGCGCGTTGGGTGAGTGTCGGCAGGTTGGACATCAATACCAGTGGCCTGCTGCTGCTGACCACCGATGGTCGCCTGGCCGATGCCTTGATGCATCCGTCCCATCAGGTCGAGCGAGAGTATGCGGTGCGGGTTCTCGGCCAGGCCAGTCTGGACCAGCTCAAGGCGCTTACCACCGGAGTGACATTGGAAGATGGCGAGGCCAGATTCAACCAGGTCGTCCACGTTGGTGGTACCGGCATCAATCAGTGGTACCACGTTGTGCTATGCGAAGGGCGGCAACGCGAGGTGCGGCGCCTGTGGGAAGCCGTGGGCCTTACCGTGAGCCGGCTGATCCGTGTCCGTTACGGCAACGTGCTACTGCCGCGCGACAAGCCCGCCGGACGGTGGTGGGAATTGGGTCCCCACGAGGTCGCAGAACTGTACCGGCTCGCGGGTCTCGAGCAGACGAAGGAAAAGCCTGCGGCAGAACGGCCCCGACGTCCGCTAAAACGGCGCGTACCGGCTGCCAGAACGCCCGCGAGACGCAAACCACGTTGATGCGTCAACGGTCGCGGCTACCCATGCCGGAGGGCCGAAAATCATTGATTTTGCGTGGATGCCTCGTTAAGCTTCGCGCCTTTTCAAGGCCTTGATTCCTGTGCGCAGACCTCTGGTAGTTGGTAACTGGAAAATGAACGGCTCGCTGGGTTCGGCGCGCTCCCTCGCGGGTGCCGTCTGCGCCGGGGTGGCCGATTTGCCGGGCGTGGAGGTTGGGCTGTGCCCACCGTTCGTGCTGTTGCCATTGGTGGGAGAACTCGTCAAAGGCACGCCAGTCCTTCTTGGCGCGCAGGACATGTCGGAATATGCCTCCGGCGCCTATACCGGTGAGGTATCGGGCGCCATGCTGGCCGAGTGCGGGTGCCATTTCGTCATCCTTGGCCATTCCGAGCGTAGACACATTTTTGGCGAATCAGATCAACGGGTTGCAAGCAAGTTTCTGGCGGCAAGCAACGCCGGCCTGGTGCCGATACTGTGTGTCGGCGAAACCATTGAGCAGCGCCGCGCCGGTCAGACCGAGGCCGTGGTACTGGCGCAGCTGGATGCCGTGTTGGCCAGCGCAGGCGATGACGCGCTGAGTCGATGCGTGGTCGCTTACGAGCCCGTCTGGGCCATCGGCACCGGCGAGACCGCGACGCCGGAACAGGCACAAGAGGTTCATGCCCTGATTCGCCAGCGGCTTACCGCAAGAGACGTGCTGTTGGGCGGCCAGACCCGGGTGTTGTACGGCGGCAGCGTCAAACCGGGTAACGCAGCCGAATTGATGGCCATGCCCGACGTGGATGGCGGCTTGATTGGTGGTGCGTCGCTGGTGGCGGAAGATTTCCTGCATATTTGTGAGGCCGCGTTCACCCCGGCCGGAGAACCTTGATGTTAATTACCATCTTACTGGTCGTTCACCTGCTGCTGGGTGTAGCGATGATAGGCGTCATCCTGTTGCAGCGTGGCCAGGGTGCAACCGCTGGTGCAGCTTTTGGCAGCGGCGCGTCCAGCACCGTGTTCGGTGCGCGCGGTTCGGCTTCACTGCTGACGCGGGTCACGTCCATTCTGGCCATGCTGTTCATTGCCAACAGCCTCGCGCTTGCCCGCATCTACGGCAACGTGGCCAATGAAGGATCGCTGATGGACAGGGTACAGACCACGCTTGACTCGTCGGCCCCTTCGTTGCCACCCGTGCCGGCGCCCACCGCTGATCCACTGTCGAGCGGCGCAATCCCGGAGGAGCAGCAGGATCTGGTTGAGGCCGTTCAGGCCATCATCGATGAAGCAAGTGACACAGGCACCGTGGGTGAAGCACCTGCCGCGACGACGCCGGAAGAACAAGCCGCCGCCGGGGGGACGCAGGAGGCGCCATAAGACTTCGCGTTGTCGCGCTGCAACCACTGTCCGTGGTGATCGCGATAGCGTATGATCCGGCTTTATTTTTTCGCCTGTTTTGCACGCGCCGACGTGGTGGAATTGGTAGACACGCTGTCTTGAGGGGGCAGTGCCGCAAGGTGTGCCGGTTCGAATCCGGCCGTCGGTACCAAAACGGGTTGAATCAAATGGAAGTTGTTGCCGCCATCTGTAGCGTGGCGGAAACGAACAGCTTTGGGGGCGACCCTCATGCGATCGCTTAAACGGTAGATTCAAGTGCTGGCACAATACTTACCGATTCTCATCTTTCTTGTCATCGCCGTGGTGTTCGGCTGCGTCCTGTTGACGGTGGGCTTCAGCGTCAGCCACCTGCTGGGCAACACCAAGGACGACGCCGAAAAACTCTCTCCTTACGAATGCGGCTTCGAAGCATTCGAAGATGCCCGCATGAAGTTCGATGTCCGCTATTACCTGGTCGCCATCCTGTTCATCATTTTCGATCTCGAAATCGCCTTCCTGTTTCCCTGGGCACTGGTCCTGGATCAAATCGGCTGGGTCGGGTTCTGGGCCATGATGCTGTTCCTGCTCGTACTGGTGGTCGGCTTCATCTACGAGTGGCGCAAAGGGGCGTTGGAATGGGAGTAGATGCAGATAACAAGGGTTTCATAACGACTACCGTCGACGGTCTGGTCAATTGGGCCCGTACCGGCTCGCTGTGGCCGATGACCTTTGGTCTGGCCTGCTGCGCGGTGGAGATGATGCAGGCGGGCGGCGCGCGCTACGACCTTGATCGCTTCGGCATCATTTTCCGCCCAAGTCCGCGGCAGTCCGATGTCATGATTGTCGCCGGCACGCTGGTCAACAAGATGGCGCCCGCGTTGCGCAAGGTCTATGACCAGATGGCTGAACCGCGTTGGGTGATTTCCATGGGGTCATGCGCCAACGGCGGTGGTTATTACCACTACTCCTACGCAGTCACGCGCGGTTGCGATCGCGTGGTGCCGGTGGATGTCTACGTCCCAGGTTGTCCGCCGACAGCTGAAGCATTGCTGTACGGCATACTCCAGTTGCAGAACAAGATTCGTCGTACCACGACGATAGTGCGCAGTTAAGCGCAAGGCGACGACGCACCTGACCCGGTGACGGCGTCCGTGCCCAGGTTGTTTCAATCGGGGCCCATTGGCAAAAGAATTGATCAGCAGCGTTGAAGACACGAATCGTGGCAGCTCTCAAAGATCGACTACAACAGACTTTCGGCAACCGCATCCTCACCCTCGGCGAGCACGTCGGGCAGGTGACAATGGAAGTCGCGGCCGCGGACCTCCTTGATGTTTGCACGACGTTGCGTGACGACGCGTCATTGGCATTTCATCAGCTGACGGACCTGTGCGGTGTCGACTACAGCACTTATGGCCGCGCCGATTGGGAAACCGCCAGCGCCAGCACAGCCGGCTTCAGCCGCGGCGTCGATCGAGGCATCGTCAAAGCCGCGTCGGCCGACGAACCGCGGTTCTGCGTGGTCTATCACCTGCTTTCGTTCGAGCACAACAAGCGGTTACGGGTGCGGGCGGCAACAACCGATGATCCGCCGCGGATTCCATCTGTGATCGATATCTGGCCGGCCGCGGACTGGTTCGAGCGCGAGGCGTTCGACATGTACGGCATCCTGTTTGATGGTCATCCCGACCTGCGCCGCATCCTCACCGATTACGGTTTCATCGGCCATCCCTTCCGCAAGGACTTTCCGCTGGAGGGCCATGTGGAGGTGCGCTATGACGAGCAGCAGGGTCGCGTGATCTATCAGCCGGTGACTATCGAGAATCGCGTCCTGGTGCCGCGTGTGATCCGGGGCGAACAGAATCCGCTCCGCCCGGCCGACACGAAGGAGGCATAGGCGATGCCGGAAATTCGCAACATGACTTTGAATTTCGGGCCACAGCATCCGGCTGCGCACGGCGTGCTGCGTCTGGTGCTCGAAATGGACGGCGAAGTGGTCGAACGTGCGGACCCGCATGTCGGCCTGCTGCACCGGGGCACCGAAAAGCTCGCCGAATCCAAACCGTACAACCAGAGCATCGGTTATATGGATCGGCTCGATTACGTGTCGATGATGTGCAACGAGCACGCCTACGTGATGGCGATCGAAAAATTGCTCGGCATCACGGTACCGCTGCGGGCGCAATACATCCGCGTGATGTTCGACGAGATTACGCGCATCCTCAATCACCTGATGTGGTTGGGGACGCACGGGCTGGACATCGGCGCGATGACGATGTTCCTGTATTGTTTCCGCGAACGCGAAGACCTGATGGATTGCTATGAAGCGGTCTCGGGAACGCGTATGCATGCCACGTATTACCGCCCGGGCGGCGTTTATCGCGATCTGCCGGAGCAGATGCCTCAGTACCAGGCATCGAAGTGGCACACTCAGGCCGAAGTTGATCGCCTCAACAGCAATCGTCAGGGTTCCCTGCTTGATTTCATCGATGACTTCGCGGACCGTTTTCCGGGTTGTGTCGACGAATACGAAACCCTGCTGACCGAAAACCGCATCTGGAAGCAGCGTACGGTGGGTATCGGCGTGGTGACGCCCGATCGCGCCAAAGCGCTGGGCTTCACCGGCCCCATGTTGCGCGGTTCCGGCATCGCCTGGGATCTGCGCAAGGCCCAGCCGTACGAAACCTACAACGAGCTCGATTTCGACATTCCGGTGGGCGTCAACGGCGATTGCTACGACCGCTATCTGGTTCGCGTCGAAGAGCTGCGGCAATCGGCGAAGATCATCAAGCAATGCGTCGCCTGGTTGCGCGCCAACCCTGGCCCGGTCATCGTCGATGATCACAAGCTCACGCCGCCGAAGCGCGGTGAGATGAAAGGCGACATGGAGTCGCTGATCCATCATTTCAAACTGTTCACCGAAGGTTATTGCGTGCCCGAAGGCGAAGTTTATGCCGCGGTCGAAGCGCCCAAAGGTGAATTCGGCATCTACCTGGTATCCGATGGCGCCAACAAGCCTTACCGGCTGAAGATTCGCGCGCCGGGGTTTGTTCACCTGTCAGCGATGAACGAAATGGTTCAAGGCCACATGCTGGCTGACGTCGTCGCGGTGATCGGCACCATGGATATCGTATTCGGCGAGATAGACCGGTGAGTCATCATCCTGAATCAGACCACGCGGCCGGCGACGGCCAGCTTTCGTCCCATGTCCGTGAGGTCATCGACCACTGGCGGGCGAAATTCCCTGAAGGGCGCCAGCGGTCCGCGGTAATCGCGGCCTTGCACGCGGCCCAGCACGAGAACAACGGCTTTCTGACCAGCGACATCATGGATGCCGTAGCCGGCTATCTCGACTTGCCGCCCATCCAGGTCTACGAAGTCGCGACGTTCTATTCGATGTTCGAGACCAGGCCCTGCGGCCGCCATCACGTTTCGGTGTGCACCAATATTTCCTGCATGCTGCGCGGCGCGGAAGCCATCGTCGAACACGTGGAACGCAAACTGGGGATCAAGACCGGCGAGAGCACCGCTGATGGCCGCATCTTCCTCAAGCAGGAAGAGGAATGCCTGGCAGCATGCACGGGCGGCCCGATGATGATGGTTGATCACGTTTACCACGAGTACCTGACGCCGGAAATCGTCGACCGGATTCTGGACGAACTCGAATAGTTTCGACGCCTGTGCGCCGGTGCAAACCGTCGCGTTGGCAATGGCAGCGATAGTTAAGAGCACGCTCAATGACTGACTACGAAGACAAGCTCAATCTCACCGTGTTCGAGCCACTGAAGCTTGAACGCTCCTGGACGATTGAGACCTATCGTTCCATCGGTGGTTACAGTGCGTGGGAGAAGATCCTGCGCGAGAACACACCGCGCGAGGAAATCATCGAATCAGTGAAGGCGTCCGGGCTGCGCGGGCGTGGTGGCGCGGGCTTCCCGACCGGCGTCAAATGGTCGTTCATGCCGCGCAACGCGCCGATGCAGAAATACATCGTGTGCAATTCCGACGAAAGCGAACCAGGCACCTGCCACGACCGCGACATTCTCCGCTTCAATCCGCACGCGCTGGTCGAAGGAATGGCCATCGGTGGTTATGCCATGGGTGCGACCGTTGGCTACAACTACATCCGCGGCGAGTTCATGGCCGAACCCATTCCGCGTTTCGAAGCGGCGCTGAAGGAAGCCTATGCAGCCGGCCTGCTGGGCAAGAACATCATGGGCTCGGGCATCGACTTCGACCTGCATATGTTCATGGGCGCCGGTGCCTATATCTGCGGTGAGGAAACCGCACTGCTGGAATCGCTGGAAGGCAAACAGGGCAAACCGCGTTTCAAGCCGCCATTCCCGGCCAACTTCGGCCTCTACGGCCAGCCGACCACCATCAACAACACCCAGAGTTATGCCTCCGTACCGACGATCCTGCGCAAGGGTCCGAAGTGGTTTGCCGATCTGGGTCCGGCCAACTCCGGCGGCACGGTGATCTTTTCGGTCTCCGGCCACGTCGAAAAGCCGGGTAATTTCGAGTTGCCGATGGGCGTCCCGTTCAAGGATCTGCTGGCACTGGCCGGCGGCATCTGGAAAGGCCGCAAGCTCAAGGCCGTCATTCCGGGTGGTTCATCAGTACCCGTAGTGCCCGGCGACATCATGATGCAGGCAAATATGGATTTCGACAGCTTGAAGGCTGCCGGCTCCTCAGTGGGTTCGGCTGCCGTGATCGTGATGGATGAAACGACATGCATGGTCAAGGCACTGGAGCGGCTGTCGCGCTTCTACATGTCTGAATCCTGCGGCCAGTGCACGCCATGCCGCGAAGGTACGGGCTGGTTGAACCGTATGCTCAAGCGGATACTCGCCGGCCAGGGTCGCAGCGAAGACATCGATCTGCTGGTGCATGTCGCCAACCGGATTGAAGGTCATACGATCTGCGCGCTCGGTGATGCCGCGGCATGGCCGGTGCAGAGTTTCATCAAACATTACCGACATGAATTCCAATACATGGTCGAACACGGTGGCAGAAGTATCGTGACGGATCAGGGAGCACAGGCAGCATGAGTACCGGTGACGACCTGCTCAACGTCGAAGTCGACGGCGTACCGATGAAGGCGCCAAAGGGCGCCATGATCATCCAGGTGACGGATCCGGCCGGTGCTTACGTGCCGCGGTTCTGCTATCACGACAAGCTCAGCATCGCGGCCAACTGCCGCATGTGCCTGGTAGAGGTCGAAAAAGCGCCCAAGCCCTTGCCTGCCTGCGCGACGCCGGTGGCGGAAGGCATGAAAATCTTCACCCGTTCCGACAAGGCCGTCTCCGCGCAGAAGGCGACCATGGCCTTCCTGCTGATCAACCATCCGCTCGATTGCCCGATCTGCGACCAGGGCGGCGAATGCGAATTGCAGGATCTCGCGATGGGCTTCGGCGGTGACGTCTCCCGCTACACCGAACGCAAGCGCGTGGTCCGCGACAAGAATCTCGGCCCGCTGATTCAGACCGACATGACCCGCTGCATCCATTGCACGCGCTGTGTCCGCTTCGGTCAGGAAATAGCCGGCCTGCCCGAACTCGGCACCACCGGACGTGGTGAGAACACCGAGATTGGAACGTACGTCGAGCATGCGATGCAATCCGAGTTGTCCGGCAACATCATTGATCTGTGCCCGGTCGGTGCGTTGACTTCCAAGCCCTACCGCTATTCGGCGCGGGCATGGGAATTGCGTCAGTACGATTCCGTAGCGCCGCATGATTGCCTGGGTTCCAACGTACACATTCATGCACGCGGCAATGTCATCAAACGCGTGGTGCCGCGTGATAACGAGGAAATCAACGAAGTCTGGATCTCGGATCGCGACCGCTTCGGTTATGAAGGTTTGAACAGCGAAGACCGCTTGTTGAACCCGCGCATCAAGCAGAATGGCCAATGGCGTGATGTGGATTGGGATACCGCGCTGAACGCAACGGCCGAGGCGTTGCGTGCCGCTGCGCCGGAAAAATTGGGCGCGCTGGTTTCGCCCACATCGACCACCGAGGAAGCCTGGCTGCTGCAGGCCGTGATTCGTGGTCTGGGCAGCAACAATATTGACCATCGTCTGCGTCAACGCGATTTCAAGCTGCCGTACGCGGGCGGTCAATTTCCGGGAATGAATACGGCGCTGCCGGCTGTGGAAGCCGCGCAATCCGTGCTCGTAATTGGTGGTGCGCCCCGTGACGAACAACCCCTATTGAATCATCGCCTGCGCAAGGCTACCCGACGCGGCGCAAACGTCGGCTACATCACCGCGCGACAACTCGATCTCAACTATCCAGCAACGCAAATCGTCACTCCGGCAGGCTCGTTGGCGGCTTCCCTTGCGGGCGTTGCCAAAGCACTGACCGATGCCGGCGCAAGTGCCGACGGCGCTGCGACTGCGTTACTTGCGTCGAGCAATGTCAGCGAAGAACAACGGGCCGTGGCGGCCTCGCTTCGCGACGCGCAGAACGCTGTGGTCATCGTCGGCAGCGGTGCGCAGACCTCCGCGGAGTATGGCGCGATTTGCGCAGTGGCCGCTCTGGTTGCGCGGATGGCAGGAGCAGACCTCAACATTCTGACCGACGGTCCGAACGCGACGGGTTGCTGGCTCGCCGGTGCATTGCCCCACCAGGGCGCCGGTGCCGGCAAGGTTTCAGGTGCGGGGCGTAACGCTGCCGAGATGCTCGCTGGCGGGCTGGATGCACTGGTGCTGCTGGGCGTTGAGCCAGGCCTCGATTGCGCAGGTGGCGATGGCGCACTTGGCGGTACCGTCATTGCATTGACCAATTTTGCGTCTCCTGAACTTGCGCAGACCGCCACCATCATGCTGCCTATCGCCTCGTTCGGCGAAAACGAGGGTAGCTACTTCAACATCCACGGCACCTGTCAGAGCTTCGACGCCGCGGTGAAACCGCCCGGTGATGCGCGTCCCGCCTGGAAGGTGCTGCGTGTGCTGGCCAATCGGCTGGCGCTGACCGGATTCGAATTCGAAACAGTGACAGATGTACGTGCCGCTGCGTTGTCAGCAATTGGTACCGCAACGCCGCTGCAAGCGGCAGCGGTCGATCTGCCGGCAGCCATTCCAGCCGCTGGTAACGGTGTCGCACTCAACACCGTGGTACCGATGTATGCGGGTGACCCGTTGGTGCGCAGGGCTGGCGCACTACAGCGTACCGGCCACGGCGGTGATGACAACATCCGGGCGCATTCCGCGACACTGGTTGGTGCGGGTATCACTGATGGTCAGACTGTCACTGTGACCGCCGGCAACGTGTCGTTGACGACAACGATTGTCGCCGACGACTCCGTCGCACCGGGCACCGTGCAAATCGATGCCGGTAGAGTGGCGACTGCGCCGCTGACGGCAGCAGCGTCGGTCGGTCTCAAGGCGGAGGGCGGCACAAATGCATGAGCTGCTGAACAACCTGCTGCAGCCGTATCTGCCGGAGGCAGTCATCACCGTTCTGACCATAGTGATCAAAATAGCAATCACG
Organism: Gammaproteobacteria bacterium; assembly: GCA_024234975.1. Lineage (GTDB taxonomy): Bacteria > Pseudomonadota > Gammaproteobacteria > JACKNH01. The sequence goes on along the minus strand of JACKNH010000007.1, from coordinate 179,892 downwards.
ATTGTCTGCCTGCTGCTGAGTGTCGCTTACCTGACGTTTGCCGAGCGCAAAGTCATCGGTTTCATGCAGGTGCGCATCGGACCTAACCGTGTCGGACCGGGTGGCTGGCTGCAGCCCATCGCTGACGTGTTCAAGTTGATGACCAAGGAAGTGTTGGTGCCTGCCAACGCCAACAAGGTGTTGTTCCTGATCGCACCGGTAGTGGCGCTCGGGCCGGCACTGGCCGCCTGGGCTGTCATTCCATTCGGCGCCGAAACGGTGCTGGCCAACATCAACGCCGGCCTGCTGTATATCCTGGCGCTGACGTCCCTGGGTGTGTACGGCATCATCATTGCCGGTTGGGCATCGAACTCCAAGTACGCGTTTCTCGGCGCCATGCGATCAGCGGCCCAGATTGTCGCTTACGAAATCGCGATGGGTTTTGCGTTGGTGGGCGTACTGATCGCCGCCGGCAGCCTCAATCTGAATGAAATCATCGGCGCGCAGCGCGGACTCGGCTTCTTTGGCTGGTTCTGGCTGCCACTGTTGCCGTTGTTCGTGGTCTATTTCATCGCCGGCGTCGCAGAAACCAATCGCGCGCCATTCGACGTCAGCGAAGGCGAATCGGAAATCGTCGCCGGTTTCCATGTCGAATATTCCGGCATGGCGTTCGCGCTGTTCTTCCTCGCCGAATACGCCAACATGATCATGATCGCCGCGTTGACGTCGGTGATGTTCATGGGCGGCTGGCTGTCACCTCTGGAAGGGCTGCCATTCATCAGTGGTCTGCTGTCGATTCCGGTACTCGGCACCTTCCTCGGCTCGGGTATCCACTGGCTGATTTTCAAGATTGCATTCTTCCTGCTGCTGTTCCTCTGGTTCCGCGCGACGTTCCCACGTTACCGCTACGACCAGATCATGCGGCTGGGTTGGAAGATTTTCATCCCGATTACCCTGGTCTGGGTGGTGGTCGCCAGCGTACTGGTGATGATCAAACTGCCACCGTGGTTCAACTGACAGGAAAGCGTTATGAGTGCTGTCGCTGAATATTTCAAAAGCCTGACGCTTTGGGAATTGCTGAAGGGCATGCGGCTGACCGGTCGCTACCTGTTCGACCGCAAGGTCACGGTGCAATACCCGGAAGAGAAGACGCCGCAGTCAGCGCGTTTCCGCGGCTTGCACGCGCTGCGCCGATATCCCAATGGCGAGGAACGCTGCATTGCCTGCAAGCTGTGCGAAGCGGTCTGCCCGGCGCTCGCCATTACTATTGATTCCGAACCCCGTGATGATGGCACCCGACGCACCACTGCCTATCAGATCGACCTGACCAAGTGCATTTTTTGCGGGTTCTGTGAAGAATCCTGCCCGGTCGATTCGATCGTGGAAACACGTTTCTTCGAGTATCACGGTGAAAACCGCGGCGACCTGCTGATGACCAAGGACAAACTGCTGGCCCACGGCGATCGGATGGAGGCACAAATTGCCGCCGACCGCGCCGCCGAGGCCCGCTACCGGTAACCGAGATGATTGAACAAATCGTTTTCTACGCTTTTGCCGCCATCCTGATCGTGGCGGCGACCATGGTGATCACGGTGCGCAACCCCGTGCACGCGGTGTTGTTCCTGGTGTTGGCATTCTTCGCCAGCGCCGGCATCTGGATGTTGCTGGAAGCCGAATTCCTCGCCATCGCATTGGTGCTGGTATACGTCGGCGCGGTGATGGTGTTGTTCCTGTTCGTGGTGATGATGCTGGACATCAACATCGCGGTGCTGCGCGAAGGTTTCGCGCGGTACGTGCCGCTGGCGCTGGTCGTGGCGATTCTGATGGTTGGCGCTATCGGCGTGACCGTCGGCCCGGCGAACTTCGGCGCCGACAAGGTGGCGATTCCGGCCCCGCATGCCGCCGATTACAGCAACAGCCAGGCGCTGGGTGCGGCCATCTACACCGACTACCTGTTTCCGTTTGAAATCGCGGCGGTGGTGCTGCTGGTCGCCATCATCGCCGCTATTGCACTGACGCTGCGTACATCACGCCAGCACAAGCAACCCAAGACCGAAATGCAGTTGCGCGCCAGGCGTGCCGACCGCGTCAGGCTGGTCAAGGTCAGCGGTACTGTCGAGCAGCAGGATTAAACGACGATGATCGCACTTTCACATTATCTGGTACTGGGGGCGATACTCTTCTGCCTCAGCGTCGCCGGCATTTTCATCAACCGCAAAAACGTCATCGTCCTGCTGATGTGCGTGGAGTTGATGCTGCTGGCGGTCAACATGAACTTCATCGCGTTTTCGCACTTCCATGGCGACATCGCGGGGCAGGTGTTTGTGTTCTTCATTCTGACGGTGGCCGCGGCGGAATCAGCTATCGGCCTCGCGATCATGGTGGTGCTGTTCAGAAATCGCGGCACGATTAACGTCGAAGATCTGGATTCGATGCGGGGATAGGTAATGACTGCGATTTTGTTGACCATAGTTCTCGCCCCGCTGCTGGCAAGCATCATTGCCGGCATCTTCGGCAAGCAGGTGGGGCGCACCGGGGCACACCTGGTGACCATAGGCGCCGTCGGCCTGTCATTCCTGTTGTCGTTGATTCCGTTCTCGCGCTTCGTCCTCGACGGTCAGGCGCCGCTGGACATGGTGTTGTACACCTGGGCAGAGTCCGCCGGTATACCGTTCCAGGTCGGTTTCCTGATCGACCCGCTGAGCGCGTCCATGATGACGGTGGTGACTTTCGTATCGTGGATGGTGCACATCTACACCATCGGCTACATGCATGATGATCCGGGTTACCAGCGGTTCTTCTCCTATATTTCGCTGTTCACCTTCTCGATGCTGATGCTGGTGATGTCGAACAACTTCCTGCAGCTGTTCTTCGGCTGGGAAGCGGTGGGCGTCGTCTCCTACCTGTTGATTGGCTTCTGGTTCAAGAAGGACACGGCGATTTTCGCCAACATGAAAGCCTTCCTGGTCAACCGCGTTGGCGACTTCGGATTTCTGCTGGGCATTGGCGCTGTCCTGTTGTACTGCGGGTCGCTGCACTACGGCACGGTCTTTGAAAATACCGAAGCGCTGTCAGCGGAATCGATTGAAGTGTTTGCCGGCCATCCATGGTCGGTCGTGACCTTGACCTGCATCCTGTTGTTCGTCGGTGCGATGGGCAAGTCGGCGCAGGTGCCGTTGCATGTCTGGCTGCCCGATTCGATGGAAGGTCCGACACCGATTTCGGCACTTATCCACGCCGCCACCATGGTCACTGCCGGTATCTTCATGGTCGCGCGTATGTCACCCCTGTTCGAATTGTCAGAGGTGGCGCTGTCGACGGTGTTGCTCATAGGCGCCATCACGGCGTTCTTCATGGGGCTGCTTGGCCTGGTGCAGAACGACATCAAGCGCGTAGTCGCGTACTCCACGCTTTCTCAGCTCGGATACATGACCGTGGCGCTTGGCGTTTCGGCCTACAGCGCGGCGATTTTCCACCTGGTCACCCATGCCTTCTTCAAGGCGCTGCTGTTCCTCGCTGCCGGCTCGGTCATCATCGGCATGCACCACGAACAGGACATGCGCAAGATGGGCGGGTTGCGTAAGTACATGCCCATCACCTGGATTACCTCGTTGATCGGAACGCTGGCGCTGATCGGCTTCCCGGGGTTTGCGGGTTTTTACTCCAAGGACGCCATCATCGAAGCCGTCCATGAGTCGCACCTTTACGGTCACGGAATTGCGTACATGGCGGTATTGGGCGGCGTCTTCATTACGTCGCTGTACAGCTTCCGCCTGTATTTCATGGTGTTCCACGGCAAGGGCCGGATGGATCACCACACCGAGGAACATCTGCACGAGTCGCCGGCCGTGGTCTGGATTCCGCTGGTTGCGCTGGCTGTCCCCTCGGTGCTTGCCGGTGCTGCCTTGATCGAGCCGATGCTGTTCGGTGATTACTTCGGTTCGGCCATTCACGTCGAACACAGCCATAACGTACTGGAAGAAGTAGCCCATCATTTCCACGGCTGGTTCAGCTTCGCGCTGCATGGCTTTCTGGGTGTGCCATTCATGCTGGCGGCGGCGGGTTTTGCCACTGCGTGGTTCCTGTATATGTTCAAACCGGAGATTCCCGGCAAAATCGCCTCAGCACTTTCCCCAATCTACAAGCTGCTGGTCGCGAAGTACGGATTCGACGCCTTCAATCAGACGGTGTTCGCCGGCGGCGCCAGGGCGCTGGGCGGTTTCCTGTGGCGCGCGGTCGACGCCACCCTGGTCGACGGCCTGGCAGTCAACGGTTCGGCGCGCGTGGTGGGCTGGTTATCCGGCGTCATCCGTTACGCGCAGACGGGTTATCTCTATCACTACGCGTTCGCAATGATCATCGGTCTGCTGGCTCTGCTCGGGTACTTCGTTTATGTCTAACCTTCCAATGTTACTGAGCATAAACATCTGGCTGCCGATTCTCGGAGGCATCTTCGTGATTCTGGCCGGCGAAGGCGCCGCCCGACGCAATGCACTGATCGTGTCGGTCGTGGCGTTCCTGATGTCTCTGCTGCTCAACTCAGGGTTCGATGCCTCCACCAGTGACATGCAGTTTGTTGAACACTTCCAGTGGGTGGGTGCGTTCAATATCTACTATTACCTGGGCATTGATGGGCTCGCGCTGCCGCTGATTCTGCTGACCACCTTCACCACAGTGCTGGTCGTGCTGGCGGGCTGGGAAGTCATCAAGGACCGTGTACACCATTACATGGGCGCCTTCCTGATCATGGAAGGATTGATGATCGGCGTATTCAGCGCGCTGGATGCGATCCTGTTCTACGTGTTCTGGGAAGCGTTGCTCATCCCGATGTTTCTCATCATCGGCATCTGGGGCGGACCGCGCCGCGTCTACGCCAGTATCAAGTTCTTCCTGTACACCTTCCTCGGTTCGCTGTTCATGCTGGTGGCGTTTCTGTACCTCTATTACGAAGGTGGCAGCTTCTCCATTCTTGACATGCATCAGCTGCCGCTGACGCTGACGGCGCAAATCTGGGTATTCCTGGCGTTTCTCGCGGCATTCGCGGTCAAGGTGCCGATGGTGCCGGTACACACCTGGTTGCCCGATGCGCACGTCGAAGCGCCCACCGGAGGCTCGGTGGTGCTGGCCGCCATCATGTTGAAACTGGGTGGTTATGGTTTCATCCGCTTCAGCCTGCCGATTGCCCCTGATGGCATGGCGGCACTTGATAGCTTCATGATCGCGCTGTCGCTGGTAGCGATTGTCTACATCGGCTTCGTCGCCCTCGTGCAGAAAGACATGAAGAAGCTCATCGCATATTCATCGATTTCGCACATGGGTTTCGTCACTCTCGGCTTTTTCATGGTTTATCGCATCACCGCAGCCACCGGTAATACAGTGGCTGCCGAGATGGCCATCGACGGCGGCATGGTGCAGATGATTTCGCACGGCTTCGTGTCGGGCGCGCTGTTCCTCTGCGTCGGCGTCTTGTACGACCGTGTCCATAGCCGTGAGATCGCCGCCTACGGCGGTGTGGCCAATACCATGCCGAAGTTCGCTGCCTTGATGTTGCTGTTCGCGATGGCGAATTGCGGTCTGCCTGCAACCTCGGGCTTCATTGGTGAGTTCCTGGTGATCCTGGCTGCTTTCCAGGCCAACTTCTGGTTCGCATTCTTTGCTGCAACCAGCCTCATCGTGGGTGCAGCGTACACGCTCTGGATGTACAAGCGGGTCATCTTCGGCGATGTGGCCAATGAGCATGTGGCCGAGCTCGAGGATGCCAATAACCGCGAACTGCTGATCCTGGGCATTCTTGCCGTATGCGTGCTCGCTCTGGGTCTTTACCCCGCGCCGCTGCTGGAAATGATGAATGCCAGCGTGGCCCACCTGGTCGAACATATTTCGCTCTCCAAGCTGCCGTATTAAAGATGCCAGAACTCAAACTGATACTTCCTGAATTGTCGCTGCTGGCACTGCTGTGTTGTGTGCTGCTGATTGACGTTTTCAAGCGCGGCCGAAGCAACGACTGGACCAGTACCTTCGGTCTGTCAGTGGCATCGCTGCTGATTGTGCTTGTCATTACTGCGACTGGCTGGCAGGCAGAGCGCATCGCGGTGTTTGGCGGCATGTATATCGCGGACCCATTGGCTACGTCGCTGAAGGTTTTCATCCTGTCTGCAGGTGTGTTCGCGCTGTTTTATTCCCGCGACTATCTCGCACGCCGCGGTATCGTCGTCGGCGAGTATTACGTCCTCGCGCTTTCCAGTGTGCTCGGCATGATGATTCTGGTCTCAGCAGGTAACCTGCTGACCGTCTATCTCGGTCTGGAATTGATGTCGCTGTCGCTCTACGCGATGGTCGCTATGCAGCGTGACGCCTCACAGGCTTCTGAAGCTGCAATGAAATATTTCGTCCTCGGCGCGCTGGCCTCCGGCATGCTGCTTTACGGTATATCGCTGATGTATGGCGTATCCGGCACGCTGGATATTGCCACCCTGGCGCACAACATCGGCGGCGTTCGCGATGGAACGCTGGTCGTCTTCGCGATGGTATTCGTGTTGTGCGGAGTGGCCTTCAAGCTGGGCGTTGTGCCATTCCATATGTGGGTGCCCGACGTCTATCAGGGCGCGGCGGCACCTGTTGCTCTGTTTATCAGCACGGCGCCGAAAATCGCCGCGTTCGGCATGGTGATGCGGATTCTGGTCGAGGGTTTGTCGCCGATGCGTCCGGAGTGGTCCGCCATGTTGGCTATTCTGGCCGTACTGTCGATGGCCATCGGCAATGTCACCGCACTCGCGCAGACCAACTTCAAGCGTCTGCTGGCATATTCGACGATTTCCCATATGGGGTTCCTGCTGCTGGGCGTGATCGCCGGCACCAATGATGGATACGCAGCGTCGATGTTTTATGCCGTCGTCTATGCGTTGATGAGCCTCGCGGCGTTTGGCGCGCTGATACTCATCTGTCAGGCCGATGCAGAACGGGACGAGACTGCTGATTTCGCAGGCTTTGCCAAAACCAGCCCGGGTTTTGCCCTGCTGGTGATGATGGTGATGTTCTCCCTGGCCGGCGTGCCGCCGTTCGCGGGCTTCTGGGCAAAGTGGTTCGTCATCAAGGAAGTCCTGGCGGCCGGTTACCTCTGGCTTGCCATCGTCTCAGTGCTCTTTTCCGTCATCGGCGCGTTCTACTATCTGCGCATCGTCAAGCTGATGTATTTCGACAACCCGGATGGATCGGTGGTCGTCGGTGCTGGCAGCGATATGCGCGCGGCATTGAGTTTCAACGGTCTGGTCATCCTGGCGCTGGGGCTACTACCTACCTGGTTGATGACGATCTGTCTGGTCGCGACCCGTACGTTCTGACGCTGCGCCGGGGGCGGCTGCCGCCAGGCGTGCGACAACAGGAAAAAAGCCCAGCTTGACAATGGCTTGCGCTGATCTGGATACTGCTTGTCCGAAGCGCGGGTGGCGTGGCTATGGTGTGACTCCGGCCGCGTACAGGCGCGCTGTTCTTGTTCAGCCCGCCACTGGGAACCCAATTTAATGGCAAGCGAACCACTCCAAACCGCGCGGCAACTCATGCAGGTGAATATGCTGTTGATGCGCAGTATTGGCGCGCGAATGCGACAAGGCCAGGAGCGGTTGGAACCGGCGCATGTCGGTATATTGATGCGCCTGGGCAGCGGCGAGCCCTGCAGTTTGACTGAACTGGCCCGCTATCAATCGGTGCGTCTGCCCACCATGTCCAAATCGGTGGCATTACTGGTCCAGCGAGGCTGGGTGGAGCGCTGGGTGCCGGAAACCGACAGGCGGCAGACCATGCTCCGACTGACGTCCGAGGGGCGCAAGGTTTTGACCCGCATGAAGCGGCAGGTCGATCGCCATGTTGCCAGTGTCCTGCAACCGCTGTCCGCCAGCGAGCGTGGTCAGATTGACGTTGCGCTGCGTGTGCTGGGTAAGCGCCTTGCCGAAGTGCAGGCCGTCGTTGACACTCCGGAGGGCTAGTAAATATGATTAGGGCTGCTAACTGTTTGACCGAAGCCGGCGCCAACGGCCGGGGAATCAATATCATGCAAAGATTCAAAACGCCGATGCTCGCCTTGACCGGACTGGCAGCGGCAATCCTTTCGCACTGGGCATCGGCACAGAATATCGATTTGCTGACCGTGTTGAATCAGGCCCAGCAGTCGGATCCTGTTTATCGTCAAGCCATTGCAAATGCCAACGCCGTTGCGGAAGGCATTCCACAGGCACGGGCGCTGTTGCTGCTTCCTACGGTGAGTGCAACGGGCTCCATCGCCAGGAACCGTCAGGACAACGAGTTCGCAGGTGGTTTCGGTGCATCCGCGGGTGTGACCGGATTTACCTCGAAATCCTATAGCGTCAATCTCAGCCAGCCGGTGTTTCACTTCGACCGCATCATTTCCCTCAAGCAGGCGGACAAGCGTTTGCAGCAGGCGCAGTATCAGCTGGACGCCGCGCAGCAGGATCTTCTCGTTCGTGTTGCGCAAAGCTATTTCGAAGTACTCGCGGCCCAGGACGGACTCGCCTTCGCCAACGCCGAGTACGAGGCATTGCAGCGACAATTGGAGCAGGCACAACAGCGCTTCGAAGTCGGTTTGATCGCGATTACCGACGTCCAGGAAGCACAGGCGGGCGCCGACCGGGCCATCGCCAGCCAGATTGCCGCGCAGAACGCATTGGACAACGCCCGCGAGGCGCTGCGTGAATTGACCCTCGCGTACCACACGGAACTGGCGCCGCTCGGCGCCAATCTGCCTTTGGTCACGCCGGATCCGGCTAACATCGATCAGTGGACGGAGACCGCACTGGAACAGAATCTGGCGCTGGCCGGTGCACGGGTCGCGGCGGAAATCGCCGAGCAGGAAATCAAGCTGCAGTTTGCAGGTCATCTGCCCACGCTGGATGTCAGCGGTCGCCATGGCTACAGCAAGACAGGTGGCCGATTTGGTGATTCGCAATCGGTCTCCGGGAACGTTGGCCTTGATTTGAACATTCCAATCTATTCCGGGGGCAGCGTCGTTTCGCGCACCCGCCAGGCCGAGTACCGCAGTGAGGAAGCCCAGGCCGTTCTCGATCAGCAGCGGCGTCAGGTTCACCGCCAGACACGTGAGGCCTACCTCGGTGTCGTCGCCCGGATCAGTTCGGTCGACGCGCTCGAGCAAGCCGTGGTGTCCGCGCAGACAGCGGTGGAATCAACGTCCGCCGGATTTGAAGTCGGCACCCGAACCGCGGTCGACGTTGTCACAGCGGAGCGCAATCTGTCCCAATCCCGCCGTGACTTCGCTCGCGCCCGTTACGACTACGTGCTCGATTTGTTGCGGTTGAAACAGGCGGCCGGAACACTGGGTCCGGAAGACCTCGTCGAGGCCAATACCTGGCTCGCGCACTAATTCGCACGCGCCGGAACCCGCAACGCTTCGGTGGCTGAAACCTCCACGACCTATACCGCCGAGCAGCGGCGGGCCACACTCGGCGCCTTGCTGATAGTTTTTCTGCTGGGCGCGCTGGACCAGACAATCGTGTCGACGGCAATGCCGCGGATTGTCGAACAACTCAAAGGCCTGCATCTTTACGCGTGGGTCACCACGTCATACATGCTGGCCTCAACCGTCACCGTGCCGATTTACGGCAAGCTGGGTGACCAGTTTGGCCGCAAGCCGATCCTGCTTACAGGTATCGTCATATTTCTGCTGGGCTCGGTCCTTTGCGGCGTGGCCGGTGAGTTCGGCTCGTTACCCGTATTGGGCGGCGGCATGAGCCAGTTGGTCGTATTCCGCGGCTTGCAGGGTATCGGTGGCGGTGCGCTGTTCACTATCGCGTTTGCGACGATCGCCGACATGTACTCGCCCAGGGAACGCAGCCGGTTCATGGGGATGTTTGGCGCGATCTTCGGACTCGCCAGCATCGTCGGCCCCTTTGTCGGAGGATTCCTGACCGACTTCGGCGATATGACGCTGCTGGGCTACGACATCGCCGGTTGGCGACTGGTGTTCTACGTCAATCTGCCGCTGGGCTTTCTTTCGATCCTGATACTGGTCCGCCGGATGCCCTTCATGCCAGGTACGGGTAGTCCGCATGTGGATTACGTCGGCGCCGCGCTCATTATTGCGACATTCGTGCCGTTGCTTTTGGCGTTGTCTTGGGGCGGGCACGAGTTTGCCTGGGATTCGCCGCAAATCATCGGGCTGTTCGTCGGCGCGACAATTGCGCTGGCGGTGCTGCTGAAAGTCGAGACGATGGTCGCCGAGCCCATCATTCCGTTGACGCTGTTTCAGAACAAGGTCGTCAGCAGCGTCAACGTGGCGGGCTTTCTGGTGGGCATGAGTTTCTTCGGCGTGGTGATGTTCATGCCGCTGTTCATGCAGGTGGTGCAAGGGATCAGTGCTACCAATAGTGGTCTGGCGATGTTCCCGTTGATGGCGGGCATGATGACCGGCTCGATTTCCGCCGGCAATATCGTGGCGCGAGGTGGGCGTTACAAACGCATTCTCATTGGCGGGGTGCTGATCCTGGCGACCGGGGCATTATTTCTGTCGCACGTCGGTCCGGACACGCCGATCTGGATCATTGCGATTTGCCTGGCCCTGGTCGGTCTGGGTTTGGGGCCGTCGCAGAGCATCAACAATATCGCCGTCCAAAATGCTGTCCCACCGACACAGATTGGCATCGCGACCAGCGCAACCCAGTTCTTTCGGCAGATCGGCTCAACCGTTGGTGTGGCGGTATTTGGCACGATGTTGACCGCAAACCTGACCGCGGAACTTCCGCGTCAATTGCCGGTGTTACCGGGTCTGGACGTCGCCGCGCTTGATTTGGCAGAGTTGCAGGGGTTGGCCCGAACCGGCCATCTCGTTGAAGGTGGATTCGCGCAGCCTATTGAAAACCGCGTGACCGAGTTTGACCTCGCGTTACAGGGCAATGCAACGCGCCGCACCGCATTGCTGAGTGACGCGGCCATTCCGGATGCAGTCAAATCCGCGTTGGACAATGGTTCGCCCATCACGGGCAATGAGGCGGCCGGACTGCGACAACTTGTGCGCGATCAGGCGACGCAATCCGTCGAACGTGGCCTCAAGAATGCATTTTCGATTTCGATTACGCGGTTATTCCTGGCCAGCTTTGTCATCGTCGTTCTGACTTTTATCGCGACGCTGTTCATTCCGGAAATTCCGCTACGGCAGACCGCTCATCGTGCGCCACAACGGGTGGAGCCTGAGACCGGGGCCACCAAGCCACCGGGCCATTAGCGCAAGTCCGGTTTCGGGCCGGATTCCTGGCCCGCCAATTCGCGCCGAAGACGTGGTGACTGAACCCTGGCTTGAAGGCCATGAGCGTTCAGTCAAACAGTGCCGCCGGTTCGATTTCTGATGACCACGCGGTTGTGCAAGCTACACCGTTTCGTGCACGATACCCAACGAAAAACCGGGGTGGGAGAGTATCGTGGTCATTCTGCATTTCAATGTGTTGGCGGTTGTCGTCTGCGTGATTTTCAGCTGTGTCAGTGGTTCTATCTGGTACGGGCCGCGTACGCTGTTCTGGCCATGGTGGCAGGCGCTTGGGCGCACGAAGGAGGATCGGCCGCACGGTGGCGCATCGACCTGGATACTCATCGTCGTAGCACCAATCGTGCAGGTGATTGCGATGGCATGGCTGGTCCCGCTGCTCGCTCCGGCGGTCGGCGGAGAATCCGCAACGTCGGGCCTGCTGATCGGCCTTGTGGTGTGGGGAGGACTGGTCGCGCCCAGCGCACTGGTAAACAAACTGTTTCCCGGCCAGATCAAGGCATGGGTAATCGAGCAAGGCCATCACCTGCTCAACTATGTCGTTTTTGGCGCCATCCTGGGTGGCTGGCACTGAACCGCGGACGCTGACGGTTTAGTAGAAATCGCACTCCATCGGCAGCGACTCGTCGATTGTCCATTCCGATAACGAGCCGTCGTAGAGTGCAACGTTGCGCTGACCGAGCCGGTAAAGGGTGAAGAAATTGCTGCTGGCGGCGATGCCGCCACCGCAATACACGATAACCTGGTCAGCATTCAGCGCGCCTACGGCTGCAAACCGCGCGCGAAGGTCGGCTTCGTCCAGATAGCAGAAGTTCTCAGCCAGCAGCGTGTCGCAGGACACGTTGCAACTGCCGGGGATCCGGCCGGCACGTGCGTAGACTTTCCGCTCGCCGGTGAATACCGGCGGTGGCAGGGCGTTCACCAGCAGTGACGGGCTGCTGCCTTGAACCGCTGATAGTACGTCCTGTTTGGATGCGATGAGATGTGGCTGGTGCCGAACGGAGAAGCTGGCCGCGGGATAGCGCTCTTCGCCGCTGGTTTGCGCCCTGCCTTCCGCCTGCCACTTGCGCCAACCTCCGTTGAGCACAGCGACGTTGGAATAACCGCATACAGCGAAAATCCAGAAGACGCGGGTCGCCCAGGCATGATTTCCACGGTCATACAGGACCACTTTCGAATCATTTCCGATGCCGTGTTCGCCAAACACGCGTGCCAACTGCTGTTCGTCGGGCAGCATGTTCGCCAGTGAGTGATTTCGATCGCTGAGCGCCGTCAACACGTCGACATGGATGCTGCCGGGGATATGTGCTTTCAACCATTCGTCGCGTCCGGAGACAAATACGAATTTGCCGGTCCCGTCATCCTTGAGCAGTGCGGAGCAATCCATGACGCGCAGGTCACTGTCACCGAGGTGGTCGGCAAGCCAGTCTGTTTCAACCAGGATTCCGGGAAGATTACTCATTGGTCTGTCACCTCGACTGGCAATGGATTAACCGTGAGATTCTGTCGTACCCGCGATACATCTCAGCGCACTATAAAAACGGATGGCAGCGAAAACAAGTTTCAATTGCGCTGCATCCGGTACGACTTGATGTCAGGTTATGAGTGCGATCAATCGGCAGTGATGTTTCACCTGGTATTTCGACGATTCTTGCCGTCAGCGGCCCAGGTATGAGGTGAAGGTGTCGCAACAAGGCAATCCGCGATGTTGACGCCTGGCCTGGGGTCGGTTACTCAGTCAGACCCGGAGAACGCGACCCATAGGCTCACCCATGCGGATGGCACTGGGCACCGCAGCCGGTGCATCGATGCCCAGATCGACCATGCCCGGCTCAAACACCATGACGATTGTTGAGCCCATATTGAAGCGCGCGAACTCCGCGCCCCGCGCAAAATCCGGCGACTCGAACTCGCTACCGGCACGGACGGTCAGGTGACGTGGACTGCCCGGCGTCACTTCGCCACACCAGACCGTTTCGATACTGCCGACAAAAATGGCGCCCACCAGAACCAGCGCATAACGACCGGCCGGCGAGTTGAAGATGGCGACGACGCGTTCATTTCGCGCGAACAGTCCATCAACCGCACGCACCGTGCGCGGATTCACCGCGAACAAGTCCCCCGGTATGTACACCATCGATTCCAGCTGGCCCTGCCAGGGCATATGGAGTCGATGATAGTCGCGTGGAGAGAGGTAAATCGTTGCTGAAGTGCCGCCATGGAAACCCTTGGCATGGTCCGCACCACCGAGCAAAGCCTCGACACTGTAGGTGCGCCCTTTTGCCTGCAGCATTGCGTCATTATCGAGTATCCCCCGGTTACTCAAGACGCCGTCGGCCGGACTTGCAAGCACGTTGGTAGCAGCGGGAAGTGGTCGGGCGTCGCCTCTCAATGCCCGGGTAAAGAATGCATTGAAACTGGCGTAGGCGCCCGGCTCGGGCGCCGCGGCTTCGGCGAGATTCACATTGAAGCGGCTGACGAAGGCACGAATCGCCGGCTGCACCAGCCAGGAAATCTCCCGTCGCGTCAGCCAGTGCATGACCTGCGACAAGCCGTGCTGTGGCAGACATTTCTGCAGTAGTTGAAACGCGCGATCTGCGAGATCGGCGCGTTCGTCAAACGAACGCGGACTCACCTGGCAGTCGTCACGAAATGCTGAATCTGCCGCACCGACGAGATGATGTCAGCGCTGGTATGCGGCGGAGATAACAGGCCGACGATTCGCGCCTGCGGATCGAGGAGCAGAATTGCAGCACTGTGGTCTACAGTGTAGTCATCGCCTTCCAGTGGCACTTTCATGTACACGATACCCAGGCTGCGGGTCAGTGCGGTGACGTTCTGCATGTTGCCCGTAAGCCCGACAAAACTCCGATCGAAGAAGCCGACGTAGCTGTTCAGAATTTCAGGGGTGTCGCGTTCGGGATCAACGGAGATGAAGATGACCCTGGGCAGCGGTTGGGTGGGATCGCGCTGCATCTGGGCAAAGGCGTCCTTCAGGACTGACATGGTCGTCGGGCAGACGTCAGGGCAGCGCGTGAATCCAAAAAATACCAGTGACCACTGGCCTTGCAGATTGGAATCAGTGAATGGCTTGCCATCCTGATCGATGAGATTGACGCCGGTGACACTGCGCGGGTTGGGCCAAAGCAGACCGGCGATCTCCTGCCCGCCGGTTTGCTGGCGCGGCCGGTCGGCGTACCAGTTGACGCCAATGCCCCCGGCGAAACCCGCGATGGCAAGCGCGGCGATGATCAGGGTCTGTTTATCGAATTTCATGCGGAAATTATACCAGAGGCGGGCAAAAGGCTGACGACACCAGGCTACCGAATCTTGTAGAATCCGGCCCCGTCATGAGCGCTCAACCGCCTGAAAAGCTCGGAAAATACGAAGTCGTGAAGGAGATCGCGCGTGGCAGTATGGGCGTGGTCTACGAAGGATACGACCCGTTTATCGAGCGCCGGGTCGCACTGAAGGTTGCGATCACCGAATTCCTGCGCGAGAAGGATTCCGGCGCACGCTTCCGCAAGATGTTCTTCAACGAAGCGCAGACCGCCGGGATGCTGCACCACCCCAATATCCTCGAGATATTCGACGCCGGCATCGATGGTGATACGTGCTACATCGTCATGGAGTTGATCGAGCGCGGCAGTACATTGAAGTACTTCTGCCGGCCGACCAACCTGTTGCCGGTGACACAGGCCGTGGAGCTGATCTACAGGTGCGCCAAAGCGCTCGACCATGCACACAGGCAAGGCGTAATTCATCGGGATATCAAGCCGACCAATATTCTGTTGACGGTTGATACCGACGTGAAAATCGCGGATTTTTCCATCGCGCATGTGGCGCAGGCGGATTTGGCGCAGACGATGCCGATGGGGTTCGTCGGTTCACCACGGTATATGTCGCCGGAGCAGATTCAGGAGGACGTTCTGACCTCGCAGAGCGACCTGTTCTCGCTGGGCATCGTATTCTACGAATTGCTTACCGGGCGCCATCCGTTTGTCGCCGACAGTTTCTCCCGGCTCGTATACAAGATTATTCATGAGACTCCGCCCCCCGTACAGGACCTGCGCCCGGAGCTTCCACCGGTTTTGAACGACATCATCGCGCGGTCGCTGGCCAAGGATTTGCGCGCCCGTTACCGCACCGGGATGGAGCTCGCGATAGATTTGAGCGCGGCTTTCTCACATCTTGAACAACCGCAGCAGGATATTTCCGATGACGACAAGTTCGCACGCCTGCGGCGGCTGGATTTCTTCCGTGACTTCAGCGATGTCGAAATCTGGGAGATCCTGCGGGCAGGAATCTGGCAGGAGTCGCCTACCGACACCACGATTATCGCCGAAGGTGAACTGGAGGATTTTTTCTTTGTGCTGGTCGAGGGGGTGGTTCGTGTCCGCAAGAACGGCCAGAACATCGGCCGGCTGGCCACCGGCGCCTGCTTCGGCGAAATGGGCTACCTCAGTCGAACCCGTCGTTCGGCTTCGGTCGTCGCCGATGGCCCGGTCTCATTGCTGAAACTCAACACGACGGTGCTCGAACAGGTGACACGCGACTGTCAGCTCAATTTTTCCAACGCCTTCATCCGCGTGCTGTGCGAGCGGCTGGCGCAGATGACTGCTGCCGCCGCCCACAAGTAGTTCACCGACGATAACCCGCCACAGCCCTCAGTCACCGCGACGCTGACGATAGCGGGCAATCCACGCCGAAGTCGACGCATCATGGGCGGGTGTCGGCCCGCTTGCATCAAATTCACCAAGAATCGTCGCTGCCATTTTCTTGCCAAGTTCCACGCCCCATTGGTCAAATGGATTGATGTCCCAAATCGCGCCCTGGACGAAGGTCTTGTGTTCGTACAGGGCGAGCAGAGCACCCATTGTTTCGGCCTTGAGTTCGTCGACGACGATCAGTGTGTGCGGGCGATTGCCCGGCATCGTGCGATGGCGCGCGAGGTGCTCAGCATGCGTTTGATCATTTCCATGACTGGAGTCGGCGAATGCTTCGGCGAAGCGTTTGCCGCGTAACAGGGCTTCAGACTGGGCGAAGCAATTGGCCACCAGTGCGTCGTGATGGGCACGGGGCGAGATTGGATGGTTCAGCGCAACGACGAAATCCAGCGGGATGAGTTGCGTCCCCTGGTGCAGCAGCTGAAAAAAAGCATGTTGAGCATTGGTGCCAAGGCCACCCCAGACCACGGGCGCTGTCGCATACTCGACTGCACTGCCGTCATTGCGTACACGTTTGCCGTTGGACTCCATCTCCAGTTGTTGCAGGTATGCGGGAAGGTGAAACAAGCGGTCGTCATAAGGCACCATGGCCCAGGACTGCGCGCCGCGAAGATTACCGTGCCAGATGCCGAGCAATCCCATCAATACTGGCACATTTTGCGCCAGCGGCGTTGTACGGAAATGCTCATCCATGAGATTTGCACCGCGTAACAAACGGTGGAATACATCGGTGCCATAGGCGCACATCACCGGCAGTCCGATGGACGACCATACCGAGTAGCGCCCACCTACCCAGTCCCACATCGAGAATATGTTCCGCTCATCGATGCCGAATTCCACCGCCCGCATCTTGTTCGCACTGACCGCGACGAAATGGCGGGCGATTGCGGAACGGTTTCCGCTGGCGGCAGCCAGCAGCCATTCGCGCGCAGTCGTGGCATTCAGCAGGGTCTCGGGCGTGGTGAACGATTTCGAAGCGACGATGAAGAGTGTTGTGGCCGGATCCAAATCACCCAGAATCCGCAACAGTTCACCGCCGTCAACATTCGCAGCAAAATGCACACGGCAGCGCCGAGGGGCATCCAGCCGCAGGGCATCCGCCACCAGCTTCGGACCGAGGTCCGACCCGCCTATGCCGAGATTGACCACGTCGGTAATGGCATCGCCGCGAAACCCGAGCCAGTGGTGGTCGTGCAGGTTCTGAATGAAATTGTGAAGCCGTTTGCGTTCGTCAGCTATCAAGGGTTTGATGTCGGTGCCGCCAACTTCGATAGCCTCGGGCTTGAAATCACGCAGTGCCATGTGCAGCGCCGGCCGCTGCTCTGTGCCGTTGACATCTGCACCGGCAAACAGGCTGGCGATTTTTGCCGGTAATGCATTGGCCTGTGCCAGCGCCACCAACATCTGCAGGGTGTCGGGTAATACACTTTGTTTCGAGAAATCGACTGTCAGGCCTGCGGCGGTGAATTCCAGGCGTTGATGACG
Organism: Gammaproteobacteria bacterium; assembly: GCA_024234975.1. Taxonomy (GTDB): domain Bacteria; phylum Pseudomonadota; class Gammaproteobacteria; genus JACKNH01. The sequence goes on along the minus strand of JACKNH010000007.1, from coordinate 162,417 downwards.
TTCGGCGTCATCGATGAATGCCTGTCTTATATCCAGGTTCCGCAGTGCCTCGCAGTGGGCGGTGAGCGACTGCCATTCAGGCTGGTCCAGTAGCGGGTGAGGGGTTGTCATGAACGTTGGCTTCCGGCATTGCAAGTCAGAAAACATTGTAAATGGTGATGGCCGAGGGCAACAGACAACGGTTCTGCCGCTGTCGGCTCACCGGGAATTGCATTAAGATTCGAAGCGCGGTGGCCGCCGTGTCTGCGTGGCGTACTACGATATGACTAACACGATTCCGTCCCGGCTCGGTAAATATGACGTCCTGAGCGAAATCAATCGCGGCAGCATGGGGATTGTCTATTTCGGCCACGATCCCTATCTCGACCGCGATGTTGCGATCAAGGTTGCGCTGGCGGAACAACTGGCGGACCCGGAGATGGGTGACCGCTATCGCAAGATGTTCTTCAATGAGGCGCACACGGCAGGCCGTCTTACCCACCCCAACATCATCGGAATCTATGATGCCGGTGTTGACGGTGAAACCTGTTACATCGTCATGGAATACGTGGAAGGGGGCGCCACACTCAAGCAATACACGCGGCCCGAAACCCTGCTGCCAATTGAAAAGGTCGTGGAAATTGTCTTCAAGTGCGCGAAGGCACTGGATTACGCCCACAAGCAAGGCGTGATTCATCGCGATATCAAACCCACCAATATTCTCGTCACCCAGGATCTCGACGTGAAAATCGGGGATTTCAGTATCGCGCATCTGACCAAGCTCGATTCCACTGAAACCATGCCCATGGGCATGATCGGCTCGCCGCGTTACATGTCGCCGGAACAGGTCAGCGAAGACTACCTCACCAACCATACGGATATTTTTTCGCTGGGAATCATTATTTACGAACTGTTGACCGGTCGTCATCCGTTCTATGCCGAGAATTTTTCGCGCCTGGTGCAGAAGATTCTCAATGAACACCCGCCGAAACTGGCTGAGTTCCGCAGCGGTGTGCCGCCGGAACTTGAAGCAATCGTCAACAAGGCCCTGGCCAAGGATCGCAACGAGCGCTACCAGATGGGCGTTGAACTGGCTGCGGACCTGAGCCGAGCCTTCAATACCTTGCTGGATACGCCCGCCGACCAGTTGACCGCGGAAGAGCAGTTCATCGCCGCCAAGCGGCTCGATTTCTTTCAAGGCTTCCCCGATTCCGAAATCTGGGAGATCGTCCGCGCGGGCAATTGGCAAGAGTACGCGCCCGCAGACGAAATCATCATCGAAGGCGAAATTGACGATTCGTTCTATATCATTGTGGATGGCGAAGTGACGGTGAGAAAAGGCGGGCGCGAATTGCGCGCGTTGTCCACGGGCGATTGCTTTGGTGAAATGGGTTACCTCGCCAAGACCAAACGGACCGCAACCATCATCGCCAACGCACGCACATCACTGATGAAAGTGAACTCGACAGTGATCAGCCAGGTATCCCTGAATTGCCAGGTGAGGTTTCTGAAGGTATTCCTGCGCACCTTGATTCAGCGCCTGTCCATGACCACGGAACTGGTATCGCAGGACGCCGATTAACCGGCGCATCGCACTGTGCTGCTGGCGCCCCGGGCAGGAATCGAACCTGCGACCCCGCGCTTAGGAGGCGCGTGCTCTATCCACTGAGCTACCGGGGCAAATGATGTGTTGCGGAACGTTTAACCCGCAATGCGAACAGGATCCGCACTGACGGTTCCTCGCGTCGCGCGCTCATGGTAGTGTGTCGACTGTTATCCGGCAACCTCGGTAACTCGTTGAACATGCCGAAAGATTCTTCTTCCCACGATCTCAATCACCGGTTCGTCATTGAATCGGCCGATGTCCGTGGACAGTTTGCCCAGCTTGATCTGACCTGGCGGGAAATACAGCGGCGCGTGGTGTATCCGCCGGTGGTTCGTGATGTGCTGGGCCAGGCATGTGCAGCCATCGCGCTGCTGGGTGGCATTTTGAAATTCGACGGCAAGATCACATTGCAAATCCGTGGCGCAGGCCCACTGCACCTGCTGGTGGCGCAAATCACTAACGCTGGCGGTTTACGCGCTGTTGCCCGGTGGCATGACGCGCTCCCGGATACCACCGATTTGCAGCAATTATGCCCCGACGGCCAACTGATGGTTTCGATCGAGAGAACACGCGGCGAGCCATACACCGGAACCGTGGAATTGACCCATCCTGCCCTGGCGCAGACGCTGGCCAATTATTTCAGCAGTTCAGAGCAGACTGGCACGGCACTTTGGCTGGCGGCGGATGAACAACGCTGTGCCGGCTTGTTCCTGCAGCGGCTGCCGTCAGCACAGGCCATCGGCCAGGATGAGGCAGACGAAAACTGGAACCGCGTCAACTATCTCGCCGAAACGGTTACTGCCAACGAGTTGCTCACCTTGCATGCGGACGATTTGCTGTTCCGCTTGTTCAACGAAGAGCGGGTCCGCATTTTCGACCCTGGCCCGGTCAGTTTCAGCTGTAGCTGTTCAAGACAACGCAGTGCCGGCCTGCTGCGTGCATTGGGCAGCGAAGAGCTTCAAGCGCTGGCAGCCGAACAGGAGGTGGTGACGGTGACCTGCGAATTCTGCGGCTGCGAATACCTGTTCGACGCGGTCGACTGCAGGCAGCTCGAAAGTACGACCCACATCGATTCCGTCGGGCAGACCCGGCATTGAAAAGGCCAAGGACATGGCAAGACTCGAACCCGGCATCAGCGTAAAACTGGCCCGACCGCGTGATGCGGACCTGATGGCCGAGATGTCACGTGATTACATTGAACAAGGTCTGCCGCTCTGGCAGTGGACCGGACAACGGATCCGCGACGCACTCAAGGATCGCGAAACCTGCGCAATCCTGGCACTTCGTGATTCGTCGATCGTCGGTTTCGCAATGATGAAGTTCGGTGACCTGCGGGCATACCTGATGTTGCTGGCGGTGCATTCCGCGGCGCGTCGTCAAGGTGTTGGCAGCGCGTTATATGCCTGGTTGGAAGAGTCAGTACTTGTCGCGGGTATCAATGAGATCGCCCTTGAAGTGCGGGCCGACAACACCGGCGCGCACCGGTTCTACGAGTCACTCGGCTTCAAGCAGGAACGCATTCTGCCGCGCTATTACTGCGGTCGGCTGGCGGCGCACAGGATGACCAGGATCGTTGGAACGCCAGATTCCGAATAGCATCCCGGCATCCTGTCGGGTCAGCGGCCGCTGATTTTTGCCCAGGTATCCCGCAGCGTCACAGTGCGGTTGAAAACCGGCTTTGCGGCCGAATGGTCATGGCGATCGGCACAGAAATAACCGAGCCGCTCAAACTGAAAGCGGGCCTCAGGTGCGGCGGCGGCCAATGACGGTTCCACCACGCAGTTGCCAAGGACTTCCTTGGAAGCCGGATTGATGTGGCGAAGAAAATCCTCTTCCACGCCAGGGTCCGGCACGTTGAACAAGCGGTCGTAAAGTCTTACTTCCGCGCGCACTGCGGTCGCGGCCGCCACCCAGTGAATCGTACCTTTCACCTTGCGGCCATCAGGTGCGTTACCACCGCGTGTGGCGGGATCATAAGTGCAGCGTAATTCGATGACCTCACCCGTAGCCGGATCCTTGATGACGTCCGTGCAGGTGACGAAGTACGCAAATCGCAGGCGGACTTCGCGTCCGGGAGCCAGGCGGAAGAAGTCCTTGCTGGGCGACTCCATGAAATCATCGCGCTCGATGTATATCTGCCGGCCAAATGGCACGTCACGGGTACCGAGGGTGTCGTCCTTGGGATGATTCTGTGCCGTCAGATTTTCCAGCGGTCCGTCGTCGGGATAGTTTTCGATCGTGACCAGCAGCGGGTTCAATACCGCCAGCGCGCGCGGCGCGGCACGGTCCAGATCTTCACGTACGCAGGCTTCCAGCGCACTGGCGTCGATGATGGTGTACTTCTTGGTGACGCCGGCACGATTCCAGAATTCACGTAACGCCGCCGGCGGGATCCCACGCCGACGCAAACCGCTCAAGGTCGGCAGCCGCGGATCGTCCCAACCATCGACATGGTGTTCTTCCACCAGTCGCTTGAGTTTGCGCTTGCTGGTGATCGTGTGGTCCAGCTCGCCGCGTGCAAACTCGATCTGCTGCGGATGACAGGCAACGGGCAATTGATCAAGTATCCAGTCGTAAAGCGGCCTGTGATCCTCGTATTCCAGCGAACACAGCGAATGGGTGATGCCTTCCAGCGCGTCGGAGATGCAATGTGCATAGTCATACATCGGGTATATGCACCAAGTGGTGCCGGACCGGTGATGCGGCGCGTGGCGGATGCGGTAGAGCGTCGGATCGCGCATATTAATGTTTGCTGCGGCCATATCGATTCGGGCTCGTAGAACATGTTCGCCATCTTTGAAATCGCCCGCCCGCATGCGGCGGAACAGATCAAGATTTTCCTCAACGCTACGGCTGCGATGCGGACTGTCCTTGCCGGGTTCGGTCAACGTTCCCCGATACTGCCGAATTTCGTCCGCAGACAAGCTGTCAACATACGCCTTGCCGTCGTTAATCAGGACTTCGGCGAAATCGTACAGGGCCTGGAAGTAATCGGATGCGTGGAACAGCCGGTCGCCCCAGGAAAATCCCAGCCACTCTATGTCCTGCTTGATCGCACGTTGAAACTCGTCGGTTTCAGTCTCCGGATTGGTATCGTCGAAGCGCAGGTTGCAAACGCCGTTGAAGTCATTCGCGATACCGAAATTGATACAAATGGCCTTCGCATGGCCAACATGCAGGTAGCCATTGGGCTCAGGCGGGAATCGGGTACAGACCCGGCCGTCATTCTTTCCCTGCGCAAGGTCGGCGGCGATGCGCTGACGGATGAAATCAGTTTTCTGTGCGGTGTTGTCCGGAGCACCCATAGCAAAGTGTTTCTGACCCTGTTTATCGACTCAATTCAAGTACGAAGCTGACCGGTACGGCAAGGCTGATCCGTTCCAGCCCGGCAACCTTGCGCAGCTCATCCACGCCCGCTGCCAGATTGAATTGTGCCGCGTTGACGATCAGCAGCTTCTCGCTCGCAATCTGCACCAGGTTCTCGCCCAGCCGGCTGACGCGGACCGCGAGGGTGACGGCGGTACTCTGGCCGTGTACGGTCACCGTCGCTTCAGTATTCATGACTTTGGAACTGCCGATCGACATGGTATGCAATGCCGCTGGCTCGATGCGCGTCGTGATCACCGCGGCAGGGAAATCCATGACCTGGAACAGAATGTCGCGCATGCGCTGGTCGCGCACCTCGACTGCGGTATCAACACTCGCCAGGTCGATTTCAATATTGACGTAGCCGTCGTCGGCGATGGTGCCGGTGACGTGGGTGAAGCGATGGGACTCGCCGACGTTGTCCGCCTTGATGGTCGCGAAGCTGACAGTAGATGCGTTCGGGTCAACGTGCCAGGCGGCGTTGGCGACATTGGCGATCAAGGAAATTGCAAGAATAACAAACAGGCGCATGGCACTCTCCAATCCGACGACACGGGCGGGCAGTTTATCACAGGGTGCTGCCGGGCTTGCGCGTCGATGGGGCGGATGACCAGCGCTGATCCACCCCATGCGGTAAGCGAACTTTCCTGACTTGAGACAATCCCTGTAGCAGGCGCGGAACGCTTCTGTCATTGTGCAGTTTGCGGTGGCCGGATGCGGCCTTTTATACTCCGAGTCTGCCCAAGGCCAGAGTTTCCAACGGAACTGTTCATAACATGCCCGCTGCTGGTGCCGAAAAACGGCGTTTTACCCGCCATCCCCTGAATCTGGCCGCGCAATTGTCATCGCCAGGCAGTGGTGCGCTTCGCTGCACGGTTCGCGACTTCTGCGAAGCCGGCATGTTCATCGCGTTGAGCACCGAGCAGATGTCCGGCCTGCAGCCGATGGGCGGCGCCATGCTCAGCTTCGAGCTGAATCATGGCGGTCAAAGCCGGCCGCACCAGCTCCGGGTCAAGGTCATGCGGGTGACCGGTTCGGGACTCGGTGTCGCATTTGATGACCCGCCGGCGGAAGTACTGCTGGGGCTGACCAGGCTGGCGCTCTCCGATGCCGGCAAGCGGACCAGTGGCGACGTCGATCAGAAGTTCGCCACTGAGTACACCAAGGTCATCACGCCACTGGTTACCCTTACCCGCGGCTGGGCCAGGGACATGTTCGACAGGTTTGCCAAGGCGGCGGACGATGCCTTGTTTCTGGCTGCGCGTGATGCCGCGTCCAATGCCGAGCAGGCCGTGTACCTCGATGCGCAGACCCAATGGCGCAAGGGCCGGGGCACGTCGCAAAAGGAATTCGAAAATCTGCTTGAACAGGCATTGCGTGACTTGCGCAATCCCCTGAATTCGAGTGGCGGTTCGACCCAGGGCCGCACCTTTTCGTCATTGTCGTTGGTTGAAAAGGACGAGTTTGAGGATTTCCTGACCGTTTCCGACATGGTCTCTTCGATCGAGACGCGGCTGAAGGATGCGCTCGGCGAGCTGGAGAAGCGGTTGTCGTTCATCGGTAACAAGACAGTGGACGCATCGGTAAATCCACTGGGGCCGGCCGTTGTCTGCGAAATCGCGGCCCACACCGTGCAGAAAAGCAACCTGCCGCGCGAGCCATTGACCGTCGTCTTGCGAACGCTGTCCACCAGCATCGGGGCGGTGTTCAATGAATTGGTCAACGCAGCGAACCGGATCCTCATTGAGAACGGCGTACTACCGAAAATCGAAGCCGAGCGGCCGCAGGTCGTAAAGAAGCGTGAGTCTGCCAGCCCTGGCCGCAGGCCGGATGCCGCAACTGACAACCTCGCAGGAACACTGGGCGGTGGCGCCGGCTACGCCGTGGGCGGCAGTACCAGCCCCGGACAGGCGCCGGCCGAGCGGACGGGGCCTGGTGCCGTGTCGCCCGGACCGGCATTTGCGCAACCGCCAGGTCCATCTGGCGTGGCAGGCAGCGCCGCCGCCGGGCAATTTACATCCTCGGGGGTATGGCCTGCGGGTGGATCGTCGCAACCGGCAGGTGGCTACCCGCATGCACAGGTCGCCGCGGGTGCCGGCCTCGGCGGCTATGACTTTTCTGCCACGGCAGGCAGCACCGGTGTTGCCGGCGGTGTTGCCGTGGGTGGCTCCTCAACCGGTACGCCGGGCGTGCCTGCGGCGGGCATGGCCTTCAGCAGTGGCGGCTTCGTCGCGCCGCCAACGATAGACCGTGCCTACGGCGCGGCGCAGCACATGATGGCGATACGTCGTCGGCTGGCCGATCAACTCGGTCGTGCAATTGGTGTCAGTGGCGGCGCCGCAGGTGGCGGACTGGCCCCGTATTCCTCCGGCCAGATTGTTGACGGCTTGCACGCCATGCAGGCCGATATGCTTGATCGCACCTCGCCGCAATTGTTCGATGTCGAATCCATCAAGTCCCGCATTTTTGATGCCCTCGGCAGCGCCGGTGTGCCGGCCGGCAGCATTGGTGACCACGAGCAGGACGCCATTGAAGTCATCGCCAACCTGTTCCGCGCACTGATCGACGACGTCATGGTGCCGGACGCCGCCAAGGCTCAACTCCGACGCATGCAGCCTTCGGTCTATAAGGCCGGTCTGCTTGACCCGCGCTTCTTCGAGAGCGCAGAACATCCCGCCCGTCAGGTGCTGGACCGGGTGGCTGCGGTACGTGCCGGCCTGAGTCCGGACGGCTATGACGATATCGAGCGCGTCAGCGGCCTGATTGATCGGCTCAACCGCGACTTCAACAGCGACATCAACATCTTCGGTGATGTGCTGAACGATCTCGATGACATCCTGCGCGCGCAGCGCGCGGCGTTCGATGCCAACGTCGCCAACGTCGTCAAGACGAGCAGCGAACAGAACGAGATGTTGAAACAGCGTCGCGGGACGCAGGTTCCGGGCGAAAGTACCGAGGTCGCACGCACCCAGGAAATGCATGCGGAGTGGTCACGCTGGCTCAAGCGTGGCAAGGAATTACATGTCGGCGACAGGTTCGTGATGAACCCCGGGCGCAATAACAGTCAACTGTTGACGCTGGCCTGGGTGGGCGAGGGCTTTGACCCTTACGTGTTCGTCGACAACACCGGGGCCAAGGCACAGACGCTGACATTGCAGCAGGTGGCCATGTACCTTCGCCGCGGCATTCTCAAACTGCTGGACGAGCAACGGCTGCCGCCGATCAATCGAGCCTTTTTCGGCATGCTGAACCGCATGCATGGTGAGCTTGAATCCGAAGTGGTTCACGATCACGCCACCGGCATGCTCAACCGCAAGAACTTCATTGACCTGCTGGACCGTACGGTGCCGCAGGTGCCGGACAAGAACCGGCCGCGCGGTGCGGTTGGCGTACTCCATCTGCGCCACCTGGCCGACCTCCGCCGCTCGGCCAACGCCGAGGTTGCCGACGCTGTGCTCAAGACTGTTGCCGACACGTTGACGGCACAGCGTGGCCGCCTGGAAATGACAGCCGGCCGTCTGACAGACGACCAGATCGGCATTTACGTACGCAATGCCGCCCTGGAACCGGTGTACAAGTTCCTCGAATCGACGATTGAAAAAATTCACGGCGAGCCGATTCGCCATGGTGACGTCGATTACGCCGACGATACCTGGTGTGGTATCGCGCAGATCCAGGATGGCAGTGAAACCGGTGAACAGCTGGTAGAAGCCGCAGTGTCCGCCAGCGAGTCGGCGCACGAAGCTGCCGGCAAGCGCTTGTTCGTCGCCGGCGTCACCGATGCGCGAAATCGCGAACAGTTTGAACAGCTGGTCGGTTATGTGAAGAAAGCCGTGGCCCGCGAACGTCTCACATTGTTGTTCCGCCGCCTGCGCGCGGTGCAAGGAAGCAGCGATTCGGCGCCGGCGCTGCATCTCACCCTGTCCGGCCAGGATCGCAACGGCAAGATGATTCCGCCGGAACTGTTCATGCGTGCGGTGCTGGCGTCAACCTCCCGCCTGGAAGTGGACCAGTGGACCATCCGCAATGCGCTGAAGTGGATGGCAGACAACGAGGAACTGATCGACCGTTACGACAGCGTGGTGATTCCGCTCTCGGGCGCATCGATCCAGGATGAAATGTTGACCCAGTTCATCGTCAACGAGCTGATGGAAACACCGGTGCCGCCAGGCAAGCTGGCGTTTTCAATGAACGACAGCGATGCCAACCAGTACCTCGCCGGCGCCATGGAACTGGTGCGCACGCTGCGCGAGTTCGGTTGCCGTTTCGTCCTCGACGAGTTCGGCACCGGCCAGGGTTCCTACGATTACGTCAAGGAACTGCAGGTGGATTTTGTATCCATCCAGTCGATATATTTTTCCGAGGCCGCAACCAGCCCTGCCGAGCAGGCGATGGTACGGTCCATTAATGAACTGGTGCACTTCATGGGCAAACGGTCCATTGCACGCCTGAAGCCTTCGGTCGACGCCACCGCGCGGTTGAAGGAACTGGGCATCGACTTCATTCACGAGATTGCCGAGCCGCAACCGCTCACCCAGGCTTGAGGGCCGCTACCAAGTGTCACAACTGCCATCCAAGGTCGGGAAATACGACATCATCGACGTGCTGGGCAAAGGCTCGATGGGCATCGTCTACAAGGGCCATGACGCTTATGTCGATCGCCTGGTGGCGATCAAGGTTGCGACCAATTCCGGCGATGACACCCAGGCCAGCGAACTGGCCCAGCGCATGTTCGTCAACGAGGCGCGCTCAGCCGGGCGACTTGACCATGCCCATATCCTGAAGGTCTTCGAAGCCGGCGAATCCGAAGGTCAGCCGTACATGGTGATGGAGTACATCGACGGCGGCGACACGCTGCGCTCGTACTGCAAGCCGGACACGTTGCTGCCGATCCGCGAGGCCATCCGGCTGGTGCGTCAGTGTGCCGATGCGTTGGACTACGCGCATCGCAGCGGCGTGCTGCATCGGGACATCAAACCCGCCAACATCATGTTGACCAAGGACGGCAATGCGAAGATTGGCGACTTTGGCATCGCCCGCCGCCTGGGCGCGGATCAGACCCAGATCGTGGGCTGGTTCGGTTCACCTCTGTACATGTCACCGGAGCAGGCGCAGGACGCCGACATCACCCAGCAGTCAGACCTGTTTTCGCTGGGCTCGGTGATTTACGAACTGCTGGCCGGCACGCCGCCGTTCGCGGCCAAGGGTCTGACCAGCCTGATCCAGAAGGTTGTCAACGAGGATCCCGAGCCGATTCAGAAGGTCCGCGCCGAAGTCCCCGCGCGCGTCTGGCCGGTGATCCAGAAGATGCTGGCCAAGAGCCTGGACATGCGCTACAAGTCCGGCGCCGATATCGTCCGCGATCTGGACAGCGTACTGGAGGATCTCAAGCACGATCCGGTGCAGCTGAGCGACGACGAGAAGATCGTCAAAATGCAGGGGCTGAAATTTTTCGCTGACTTCACCAAGGCCGAATTGAAGGAAGTCACCAAGGTATCGCGCTGGGAACGGCGGCAGGCCAACGAGCGGATCTTTGCCGAGGGCGAACACGATCTGGCGTTTTACGTGATGGTGGAAGGCATAGCCGAAGTCACGGTCGATGGCACCCACATCCGTGATCTCGAGGCGGGCGAGTCATTCGGCGAAATGGAATATCTGGATGGCGGTGGTCGCGCGGGCGCGGTGACCACGCGGCGTGACACCACGCTGATCCGGATCGACAAGGAAATCAAATCCTGGGCGTCGTTGCCGTGCCAGATGCGTTTCGCCAAGGCGTTTCAGAAAGTGTTGATCGACCGTCTGCGCACCACCACCAAAGCCCTGGCCAAGATACGCCGTTCGACAGTCTGAGGCTCGCTACCAGAACCTTTCCCAGAGCAGCAGTCCCCACACCAGACCCACCAGGATCAAGCCGAAGAAAACCGCCGCTGAAGCGATGTCCTTGGCTATCCGCGACAGTTCGTGTTGTTCGGTACTGATGCGGTCGGTGACGGTCTCAATCGCACTGTTCAACAACTCGGTCATCAACAGGATCAGCAACGAGCCGATCAGCAGGCCGTATTCGACGGCGCTGCGTCCCAGCCAGAACGCCAGCGGCACGCCGATGACGGTCAGAATCATCTCCGTGCGGAAGGCCTCCTCGGTGCGCCAGCAGTTGGCGATGCCGGACAGTGAGAAACGCGTGGCATTGGCCAGCCGGACGAGACCACGGCGCCGCGTGTGAACCGTCCAGTCGGGCTGGTCATCACCAGCCGGGGAAGCACTCATAAATTCCCGATCACACTGGCCGTGAATGCCGTCAGCGATGCATCGCCGCCAAGATCCGGCGTGCGCTCAGCAGGTTCCTTCAGGGCGGCGCGAACCGCGGCCAGCAATCGGCTGGCCAGCGCCTGCTCATCGATATGCTGCAGCAACATCACCGCCGCCAACATCATCCCGGTGGGATTGGCGACGTCCTTGCCAGCGAGTTCAGGATGGGCTTCATGGATGGGTTCAAATACCGCCACCGTATCGCCGATGATGGCGCCGGGCGCCAGCGGCCTGCCGCCGACCATACCCGCGAGTTGATCGGCGAGGATGTCGCCGAACATGTTGGTGGTCACCAGCATGTCGAAGCGGGTCGGATTCAACACCAGTTGCATGGCGCAGGCATCGACGATGCGATCCTCGATGGTGTACTGCGTCTTGTAGGGCTGCGCGCTTTCCATCACGGTCTCGAGAAACAGGCCGGTCAGCGCTTTCAGAATATTGGCCTTGTGCACGACGGTGACGCGTTTGCGCTGCTGGCGCGCGGCATAGGCAAAAGCGAAATTGGCGATGCGTCGGCAGCCTTCGCGGGTGATGACGCCGGTGGCTTCACCGACCGCATGCGGGTCGTCACCCAGCGGGATGTAGTGTTCCAGGCCGACGTACAAACCCTCGGTATTCTCGCGGATCAGCACCAGGTCCAGTTCGCCGAAACGATTCTCCGGCAGCACGCCCCAGGCGGGCCGGACGTTGGCGTACAGGTCATAGGTGTCACGCAACAGGCCGGTGAAAGCGGCATGGTCGTCATCCAGCGTGGTGGTGCCCTTGAGCACCAGCGGCTGACGGCGGATCTGTTCGTCCAGGGCGGCGGGCAGTTGACCGGTGGCATCGTCCCGGTAGGGGCCGCGGTACTCGCTGAAGGTCAGGGGCGCGCCCAGCGCCTCGAGCACCTGGCGGGTGGCGGCGGTGATATCCGGGCCGACGCCATCGCCGGGAATGAGGGTTACGGAATGAGGAGCAGAAGAGGTGGCTGGTTGGCTCATGAGCGGTGTGGCAATCGATTCATCGTTGAAATTCAAGCTGTCCCTGGCCGATTAAAGCCCCCTGGTGGCGACAGGTTGGGGGTAGTTTAGCTGGTTTGACCCTGCTCGTCGCACTGCGGCGAGCGGGAAGTGTTCCCGTCCCGAACGGGACTGCCGGCCGGATGACGATGATGACAGGGGCTGTATATAATCACAGTATCTTCACGCCAGCCAAAGGGCCCGGCCATGAGCGCAGAGTTTACCCCGCGTCAGCAACAGATATTCGATCTCATCCGTAAGACCCTCAGCGAAACCGGCATGCCTCCCACGCGGGCGGAAATTGCCGCCAGGTTCGGTTTCCGCTCGGCCAATGCCGCCGAGGAGCATCTGCGGGCGCTGGCGCGCAAAGGTGTCATCGAACTGATACCGGGCGCCTCGCGCGGCATCAGGCTGCTGGGCGGGCAGGTGGCGGGCGGCATGTTGCCTATCGTCGGCCGGGTGGCCGCCGGTCAGCCGATCCTGGCGCAGGAACATATCGAGGATCATTGCCCGTGTGATCCGGCGGTGTTCAAACCGCGCGCCAGCTACCTGCTGCGGGTACGTGGCATGAGCATGCGCGATGCCGGCATTCTCGATGGCGACCTGCTGGCGGTACATGCCACGCCGGAAGCCACCAATGGCCAGATCGTCGTCGCCCGGCTGGATGATGAGGTCACCGTCAAACGGTTCCGCCGCCGTGGCAACAAGGTGAAGCTGCTGGCCGAGAACCCGGATTTCGCCCCGCTGGAAATCGATCTGAAAACCCGCTCGCTGGTGATCGAAGGCCTCGCGGTGGGTGTGTTGCGTCTGGGTACGGATTGAGCAGCCAGCGTGGTGAAAGGTTTACCCATCGCGCACGCCGGGTTGTGGCGTGCGGGACAGCTGCCGGCCCAGTCGGGCTTGAGCACCGGTTATCCTGCGCTGGATGCGCTGTTGCCGGAAGCCGGCTGGCCGTTGGGCGGGCTGACCGAAATCCTGCTCGACGCCACCGGTATCGGCGCCTTGCGGCTGTGGCTGCCGGCCTGGCAGCGTCTGCAGCAGGCGGGGCGCTGGCTGTTATGGGTCGATCCGCCGGCCGATCCTTATGCACCGGCCTTGCAGCAATTGCAGCTTGACCTCTCACGGCTGCTGCTGATCCGGCTGTCCTCATCGCACGCGCAGCGGCACAAGGAAACATTGTGGGCGCTGGAACAGGCATTGCGCTTCGAACTCTGTGGCGCAGCGCTGGCATGGCTGGGCACGGCATCCATGCCAGCCTTGCGGCGTCTGCAACTGGCGGCTGAGACCAGCGGCAGCTGCGGCATTCTTTACCGGCCGCTGGCGATGGCGCGGCAGAGTTCCCCCGCGGCACTGCGCCTGTGTCTGCAGCCGCGGCAGACCGGTTTGCATATCGAGGTCCTGAAATGCCGCGGCGGTTGGGCGGGCGGCGCCTGCGAGCTGACGCTGTGAAGTCCGGCCCGATCGACCACGCTTCACTGGAACTGCCATGGCCGATGCCGGCGCAACCGCGTACCCGTCGGCGCCGTGTCGTTCCTCAGGCGAAGACCGCTGTACGCACCGGCCAATTGTGGCTGGCCATCCATCTGCACGAGCTGCCCTTGCGGGCGTTGAATCTGCTGGCAACAGGCGAGGTGGCCGCGGTCATCGCCAGTGGCCTGGGCGCCCGGCAACAGGTGGTGGCGGCCAACCCGGCGGCCTTGCGCGCGGGGGTCGTGGCCGGCATGCGTACCAGCGCCGCCTGCGCCCTGACCGAACTGATGATCATGTTGCGTGATGAACGGGCCGAGGCCGGGTTGCTGAACGGTCTGGCGCTATGGGCGCAGCAGTTCACTCCGCAGGTCAGCCTGGAGCCACAGGGACTGCTGTTGGAGATAGGCGGCAGCCTGCACCTGTTCGGCGGAATCACTGCACTGCTGGCGCGGCTGCGCGAGGATCTGGCCGGGCAACGTTGCCAGGCCCGGCTGGCGGTGGCGCCGCTACCGGCCGCGGCCATGCTGCTGGCGCGCCACGGCATCGATGAACCGGTGGCGACGCTCGACGAACTGTTGCCACTGCTGGGCGGGCTGCCGGTCGAGGGGCTGGGGCTGCCGGCCAGAACCTGCCAGGCCTTGCACGATATCGGGGTGGGCACGCTGCGCGAATGTCTGCGCCTGCCACGGGCCGATCTCGGCCGGCGTTGTGGCGCGTCCCTGCTGGAGCGGCTGGATACGTTGACGGGCCGGCGTGACGAACCACGTGCCTCGGTGCCATTGCCTGATGTGTTCTCAGTCGACGCACAGCTGCCATGGGGCGCCCGCAATACCGCTTTGCTGCTGGCAGCCGCCGAGCCGCTGCTGGTGGCGCTGCAGGGCTATCTGCGCGCCCGTTGCGCGGTGACCGAGCTGCTTGAGTGGACACTGATCGACGATACCCGCCGGCGGCAATCCTTCGCCCTGCGCCTGTCGCAGCCGCAGGCGGACAGCGCGCTGATGCTGCGGGTATTGGCGGAGAAGTTGAGCACCCATACGCTGACCTCACCGGTCATCGAACTGCGACTGCGGGTCGAGCAGGTCAGGTTGGCGGTGGCCGGTAGCGCGACGCTGTTCCAGGCCGGCAAGGTGGCCGAGCAATTGCGTCAGCCGGTGTTGTTCACGCCCCAGCAGGAACAGGCCCGGGTGGCGGCGCTGGTGGACAGGCTGACGGCAAGACTGGGCATGGCCAGTGTGGGTGGCGTCAGCAGTTGCCCGGAGCACCGGCCTGAACATGCCTCGCGCTGGTCCTGCGGCCTGGCTGCGGGCAGACCGGAATGTCCGCCCCCGCTGCCGCCACGGCCGGCATGGCTCCTGAAGACACCGCTGTCACTGCCCGCCGGAGAAGCCGGAGCGCCGACGGGATACCGGCTGCTGGGCGAGGGTGAACGCATTGAAAGCGGCTGGTGGGATGAGCAGCCGGTTGGCCGCGACTACTACCGGGCACAGGCGCCGGCCGGCGGGTGCTGCTGGTTATTCCGTGATCTGCGCGCGCAGGGACAATGGTTTCTGCATGGTTGGTTTGAGTGAACGGTTGCAACGAGGCCTTGCAGTATCTCGCGCGCTGAGTCGCTGTGCGGGATTCCGCTATGGATGGGGCGTGGGTGGGCGGTTGGCCATTGGATCTGTCTGGTCAGGACTCGCTGTGAATACGTCCGTGTACGCTCGGGCTCGGCATCCCTGCCTCGCACGGTCCTGACCAGACAGATCCAATGGCCAACCTCTGCGCTATACGTTAAGCGGAATCCCGCACAGCGATTCAGCGGAATCTCCCATCAGGCTCACGAGGTGGATGCAGGGCGCGAGACATATCAGGTGGGATAGGCGAGCGGCCGAGCACCGCGCAACGAAGCCATGCGCCGCCTCGCGGAGCCCGATTAAGTTCGCGAGGTGGATGCAGGGCGAGGCGCACGGCGCGCAGGGCGCGAGACATATCAGGTGGGATAGGCGAGCGGCCGAGCACCGCGCAACGAAGCCATGCGCCGCCTCGCGGAGCCCGATTAAGTTCGCGAGGTGGATGCAGGGCGAGGCGCACGGCGCGCAGGGCGCGAGACATATCAGGTGGGATAGGCGAGCGGCCGAGCACCGCGCAACGAAGCCATGCGCCGCCTCGCGGACTTAATGCGCGGTGACGAAGCAGTCCAGTGCCGCGGCGGCTCGCCTCAACGCATCCAGTTCAGCCTCGATGGCGACGTTGCGCTGGGCGCGCTGGTAGTCCTGCAAGGCAGTGAAGCCCAGGTAATAGAAATAGATCGGTGTGGTGCCCATGGTGGTGACGACCATGGCGGTGGCGTTGCGCGGGTCATCCAGGTAAGCCGGCACGTAATCCAGGGTCTGGCGCAGCAAGACCTGGCGGCGCTGATACAGATCGCCGCACAGTCGCAGGTCGACTTCCGCCGGGTCCATCCCGTCCAGGTCGAGATAATCAGGCAACTCCGGCTGGCTGGGGCCATACAGCAGTCGCAGCGGCTGCATGGCCAGCATCCGCGCCTTGTGCGCGACGGCCGCGGCGTCACCGCGGAAGTCGGCCGCGGCAGTAGCGGCCAGACCCAGCAGCAGCAGGCCGGTGCAGACGCGAATGAGGCCACGGAAAGAGGTGAGGTGATGCATGTCGTTGATAGCGGCCGGCATTTCCGCCGGTTGAGCCATAGGGGCCGACATTCCCGGAACCCGGCGCTCGCAGGACGGCTTGCCGACAAGGTCAGTAACTGTATATACATACAGTATGTCGGAATCCTCCTCCACCGCTTCCCCCGCCTATGCCGAGTTGCACTGCCTGAGCAACTTCTCATTCCTGCGCGGCGCTTCACATCCCGAGGAACTGGTGCGGCGGGCGCAGGCGCTGGGTTACCGGGCGGTGGCGTTGACCGACGAGTGTTCGATGGCCGGCGTGGTCCGCGCCCATGCCGCGGCCGAGGAATGCGGGATGCACCTCATCATCGGCAGCGAACTGCGGCTGGTCGATGGCACTCACCTGGTTCTGCTGGCGCCCGAGTACCCGGCCTATCGGGCGTTGTGCACGTTGATCACCCGTGCCCGCCGGCGGGCGGAAAAAGGCCACTACATCGCCACCGCCGAAGACGTGGCCGCACTGGCCGAAGGCTGTCTGTTGCTGTGGTTGCCCGATCCGCAGGCGATCAATGAAACCGTCGCGGCATGGTTGCAGCGCGCCTTTGCCGGAAGGGCGTGGATCGCGGTGGAGTTGTTGCGCAGCGGCCTGGACCAGACAGCGCTCGCGCAGCTTGCGGCCTGCGGACAGCGCTACGGCCTGCCACTGGTCGCCGCCGGCAACGTTCACATGCATCAGCGTGATCGCAAGGTATTGGCCGATGTGCTGACCGCCATCGCGTTGAAGACCACGGTGGCCGAGGCCGGGTTTGCGCTCTGCGCCAATGCCGAGCGACACCTGCGCCGGCGCGCCCACCTGGCGAAACTCTATCCCGCCGCATTGCTGGCCGAGACCCTGGTGATTGCCGGGCGTTGCCGGTTCAATCTGCGCGAACTGCGTTACCGCTATCCGCGTGAGATCGTGCCGTGCGAGGAAACACCCGCCAGCTATCTGCGACGGTTGACCGAAGCCGGCATCGGGCGACGCTGGCCGCAGGGCATCAGCACCGCACTACGCAACCAGATCGAACGCGAACTCGAGTTGATCGCCGAGTTGCAATACGAATCCTATTTTCTGACCGTGTATGACATCGTGCGCTACGCGCGTTCGCGGCACATCCTGTGCCAGGGCCGTGGCTCGGCGGCCAATTCCGCGGTGTGCTTCTGTCTGGGCATCACCGAGGTCGATCCGGCGCGGATCGAGGTCTTGTTCGAACGCTTCATCTCGCGCGAGCGCAACGAGCCGCCGGACATCGACATCGATTTCGAACACGAACGGCGTGAAGAAGTCATCCAGTACATCTACCGCAAGTATGGGCGCGAGCGCGCGGCGCTGGCGGCTACGGTGATCACCTACAAGGCGCGCAGCGCGGTGCGTGATGTCGGCAAGGCGCTCGGGCTTTCACTGGAGCAGGTCGATCGGCTGGCGCGGGACATCTATTGGTGGGATGACGAAGCCGCGATGGCGGAGCGCCTGCGGCTGGCGGGACTGGATCCGAACCAGCCGGTCAGCCTGCGTTTGCTGTCTTTGGTGCGGACGCTCATCGGCTTCCCCCGCCACCTGTCGCAACATGTCGGCGGGTTCGTGATTGCCGATGAACCGCTGGCCAGCCTGGTGCCGGTGGAGAACGCCGCCATGGCTGATCGCACGGTGCTGCAATGGGACAAGGATGACCTGGAAACCCTGGGTCTGCTGAAGGTGGACTGCCTGTGTCTGGGCATGCTGACGGCTATCAAGCGTACCTTTGAACTTGTCGCCGGCAGTGACGGTGAGCAGCTGACCATGGCCACGGTCCCGGCTGAGGACCCCGTTACCTATGCGATGATCCAGCGCGCCGACACCGTTGGCGTATTCCAGATCGAATCGCGCGCGCAGATGGCCATGTTGCCGCGGTTGCGGCCGCGTTGCTTCTATGACCTGGTGATTGAAGTCGCGCTCATCCGGCCCGGGCCCATTCAGGGCGAAATGGTCCATCCCTATCTGCGTCGGCGTAACGGTGAAGAGGCGGTCGAATATCCCAGTGAAGCCGTGCGCGAGGTTTTGCAGCGGACGCTGGGGGTGCCGCTGTTCCAGGAACAGGTGATGCGGCTGGCGGTGGTCGCGGCCGGCTTCACACCGGGCGAGGCCGACCAGTTGCGGCGGGCGATGGCCACCTGGAAGCGCAACGGCGGCATAGAGAAATTCCGTGCCCGCCTGTTCGACGGCATGCGCGCCCGCGGTTACAGCACCGAATTCGCGACGCGCATCTTCAACCAGATCCAGGGCTTTGGCGAATACGGTTTCCCGGAATCGCACTCGGCGAGTTTCGCGTTGCTGGCCTATGTCTCGGCCTGGCTGAAATGTCACAAGCCGGCGGCCTTCACCGCCGCGCTGTTGAACAGTCAGCCCATGGGTTTCTACGCCCCATCGCAGTTGGTCCAGGATGCGCGTCGCCATGACGTGGTGGTACTTGCGCCGGACGTCAATGCCAGCGACTGGGATTGCACACTGGAAGGCCGGCCTGCCAGCGTGCGTCTGGGGCTGCGGATGATCCGTGGGCTGGCCGAAGCCAGCGCGCGGCGGTTGGTCGAGTCACGCGCCAGTGGCGGCGGTTTTGCCACCGCGCAGGCATTGCATGACCGTGCGCGGTTGAACCAGGCCGAGGTGCGGGCGCTGGCCCGGGCCGGCGCATTGAATGGCTTGAGTGGTCATCGGCATCGCGCCGGTTGGGACGCCCTGGGCGTTTCCCCCGCCTTGCCGGTGTTGCCCGCAGCGCAAATCCGCGAAGGGGAACCCATGCTGCGCCGACCACGCGAGGGTGAGGATATCGTGGCCGATTACAGCTGGCTGGGCCTGCCGCTGGGGCGCCACCCACTCAGCCTGTTGCGGCCGCGTCTGAACCGGCGGCGGATGCTGTCGGCGACTGACATCACCGAAACAGGCCATGGCACGGCGGTTCTGACCTGCGGGCTGGTGATTTCACGCCAACGGCCCGGTACCGCCACCGGGGTGGTCTTTGTGACCCTGGAAGATGAGACCGGCTTGATTAACCTGATTGTCTGGTCTTCGCTGGTGGAACGACAACGGCGGGAACTGCTGCATTCACGCCTGTTGGCGGTGTCCGGTGAGGTGCAGCGTGAAGGCGATGTGGTGCATGTCATCGCCCACCAGTTGCACGACTATTCCGTCCTGCTGGGGAAACTTGCCACCAGTTCGCGGAATTTTCATTGAACCGGATGGGTGCCGCGGCTACGGACCCAGGGAATTTTGTAAACAATGCGGGCACTACTGCTCCGGGCTGGCGCAAAATACCCGTAAACGCGCTATCTTGCGCCAACGATTTGCTATTAAACCGTCGATAACCACGCTAGGGTATCAACAACACGCGTGAAGGCAGGCCTGGAACATGGACGCAAAGAACCGCGGTGACATCCTGAATTTTCCCAACGTACGCGAGCGCAACCCGCCCCGTCAGCCCGGTAGTGAAGCGGCGACCGATGATGCCGCCGACCAGGCCAGTCGCCGCCAGCAGGCGTTGGACGACACAATGATGAAAATCGACAAGCTGGTTGTCGAGCAGGGACCGGAAGTCGAGGATCCCAATGCCAGTGAGCGCGATTATGCCGATACCGCAACCGGTCGCAGCCTCGCCGAGCTCATCGACGAAATGGACGCCCGTCACGCCGATCTGGATCGTGGTCTCGATGCGCCAGTGGCGCCCGGCATGGTGACCGAAGAGACGGCCAGCCCGACCGCTGAACAAAGTCGTGCGCTCAAACCCATGGACCTCGCTGACACGGCGGACGCCGCCGAAATGGTTGGCGATAGCGAAGCCGATTCGCTGTTGAGCCTGATGGAAGATTTCGAGCATCGCATCCAGCACTACGTGGACCAGGCGGTCGCCACGGCAACCGCCCAGATGCGCCTGAAGCATGCCGCAGACATCGAACGGATCCGCGAGATCGCCGCACTCCAGGTTCGCAAACGCGAAGCCGCCATCCGCGCCGCCTATCGCAAGCAATACAAGGACAAGGAACTGGTCCTGCGCAACCATTACAAAAAGCTGATCGCGTTGGCCAGCAAGATTGGCAAGCAACGCGGGACGCCGCCGCAAGCCTGACGCACACCCGGTTCAACCGGAGACAGTTATGCCGGTCCGCAATCACTGGCAGGCGGGTAAAAACAACGCGGCAGCGCATATAATCAACGGCCAGGCCTGAACACCCCGGGGTCGCCGCTCATCGACGGACGAACTGCATTGCCGCGTACCGTTAACATCATTGCGCTTGCCGACGCGCTGCGCGATCAACGTCGACGTTCCGCCCAGGACGCGCCAGCGGTCGCCGTCCTCTGGGAGGCCACCTACCCTGAATTCCGTTACGAATTCGTCACCCACGCGGCCGAGGCTTTGCTGGGTTACCCGCGCGTGGCCTGGACACAGGAGGCGGAATTCTGGGCGCGCCATGTCCATCCCGACGATCTTGAAGTTGCCCAGGTCCGTCGCCGCGAATCAATCTCTTCCAATGATCGGGCGTTTGAGTACCGCATGCTCGATGCCAATGGCGACACCGTCTGGGTACAGGACGTTGTTCACACCGTCCGCGATGCCGAAGGCCATCCCACGCGCTGCCACGGCGTGTTGCTCGATATCACCACACGGAAGAAATCCGACCTGTTACTGCGGGATACCGAGCAGAAGTTTCGTGCCGCCATAACGCAGAGTCCGTACATGGTCGTACTGTCGCGGCTGGCGGACAGTACGATTCTCTACGTCAACGATGCGAGTTTCGGTATTTCCGGTTACCGCCCGGACGAAATCATCGGCAGGTCCGCGCTGGAAATTTTCTGGACGGACCCGGTGATACGAGACAAATTCACCGCCGACCTGCGCGAAAACGGCCGGGTGAACGAGCGGACGATCGAGTTCCAGATCAAGACCGGCGGCAAAATCATGGCTTCGATATCGGCGGCGTTGACCGAAATCGATGGCGAACCCTGCGTTGTCACCACCGCACGCGACATATCCGACCAGTGGCGACGTGATGTGCTGCAGGAACGGGTCAACCGCGCGATGCGGATTCTGGCCGCGAGCAACCGCGCGCTGGTCACCATCGACGATATGCGCGACCTGTTACAGGCCATCAGCGAAATCATTGTCACCGAAGCCGGCTATGACTTGTGTACCGCCGTATATGAGCGGACCAACGGCCCGGAGCGCGGGTACGAAGTCATCGCCCGTGCGGGCATCTCCGGGTTTCTTCCGTCAGGCAGCTCGCCGGCGGAGGACGGACCCATCACGGCGGCCATCCGCACCGGCAGCACCACCGCTATCGCCCAGATTTCGAGTTATGACCGCAGCCCGCAGTGGCGGGCCAATGCCATCGCCGAAGGGGTCAATTCCGTTGTCTGCATCCCGCTTACCGTTGACGAGGCCCGGCTGGGTGCCGTCGCTATCTGGTCCTGCGAATCCAATGGTTTCAACAGTGTCGAAATCGAGGTGTTGGAAAAGCTGGTGGGCAGTATCGCATTCCGCATCGCCGCCATCCGCTCGCGCCAGCGCCAGCTTGATGCGGAACGTGCCTTGCGCCAGGCCAACATCATTCTGCGCGGTATCCATCGTGCACAGTCGACATATATCAGCGCCCGCAACCGGATGTCGTCATTCGAGCAGCTGCTCGATGTCATTGTCGAGCTGTCAGGTAGCTCGTTCGGGTATGTGATCGAAGTCGTCAATGATCTCGGCGAGCGACCACTGCTGAAAGCCACGGCGATCGTCGACCGCCATGCGACTGCGGCGCTGAAACCCGTTTATGCCAGCCTGCTCGCCCGGGCTGAGTCATTCGATCCCGAAGGCAGCATATTGGCGACCGTCGTCCGTTCAGGGCAGACGCTGATAATCAACGAGCCCGGTCGTTGCGGCCAGGCGCTGGGAAACGGCGAGGTGATGCTGGAATTCACCTCGTTCATGGGCATCCCTTTGTGGCGTGGCGGCCAGATGATCGGCGTGGTGGGCATTGGCAATCGTGCGCACGGCTATCAACCTGTGCAGGAGTTCGAAGTGGAATCGCTGTTGCTGACCTGCGGCAACATGATCGATGCCTATCGCAACGAACAGAACCGGCGCGAGGCCGAAGAGTTGCTGGCGATCGAAAACCGTATGCTCGCCATCATCAATCAGGCCCGGCCGCTGGGCATGGTGCTCGATGAAATCGCGCTGACCATCGAGACATTGATGCCGGATATGCGGGCAACCATATTCGCTGCCGATCGCGACTGCAGATATCTCCGCATGATCGCGGCGCCGACGTTGTTTTCACGCCTGTTCGGTCCGGAATCGCTGGTGCCGATCGGCGAGGGCGTGGGCAACTGCGGTACTGCGGCATTTCGCCGCGAAGTTGTGATCGCCAGTGACATCCTCACCGACAGGAACTGGGTCAACCTGCAGGAGGTCGCAAAGGAACTGCGAGTGCGCGCGTGCTGGTCGGTGCCGCTGATTGCAGGTGACGGGACATTGCTCGGCACGTTTGCCATGTATTTCGATCAGCCGCGCAAGCCGACGCCGTTTGATCGTCAGCTGCTGGGACGCCTGGGCGCGGTGGTGACGCTGGCATTGACGCAGTTCAAGAGCCAATTCGAGCAACTGCCCGCCCCCCGGGCCGTGGTTGATCAGACAGGAACGATTCTGCACGCCAATTATGCGTTGCAGACCATTCTGGGCATGACCGACGTGGATCTCATCGGCGCCACCATCGAATCGGTGTTTGGCCGCGACCAGGATGTGGTGACATGGGCGGCGGGTACGCAGACCAGGCCCGGGATTACGCCTTACAGCTTCCAACACGAGTGGCACCGCACCGACGGCACCACGTTCTGGCTTCGGGGAACGGTGCTGCCGATTGTCTCTCCCGGCCAGGACACGCATTACATCGTGCAGTTCGAGGACATCAGCAACGAAAGGCGCGCCGCGACCCTCGAACGCCAATCCATCGCGGTTTTTGAGCACGCAACGGTAGAGATGTTTCTCATCGACGCTGCGACGCTGGAATTCGTTGCGGCCAACAAGCGTGCGCGGGACAAGACCGGCTACTGCAACCGCGAAATCCGTCGCATGAAAGCGGCTGATGTCATACCCGGGCAGACTACCGAAACATTGCTGGCGAAACTGGCGCCGATGCGTGAGGGCAGGGTACCTGTTTACACGTTCTCCGGCCGCCACCGCTGCCGCAACGGCAGTGTGCGCGAGGTTGCGGGCGCTGTTTTCCGTCTCGACCTGCGCGGCCAGCAGCAACTGATGGCCGCCGTTTACGACCGAGACGATGCCGCGGCCGCCCCGATGTTTGAAGCCTACCGGGCAGCTGCCGATATCGCCGCCACGGACTGAACAGTCTTAACGACAGGCCCGGTGGCATCCTGTCCGCCATTTCCGGCGCGTAATGCTGCATGTGCGTTGGATTTCTTACCGCCGCGACCTTA
This sequence comes from Gammaproteobacteria bacterium, assembly GCA_024234975.1. Lineage (GTDB taxonomy): Bacteria > Pseudomonadota > Gammaproteobacteria > JACKNH01. Next base: position 138,591 of record JACKNH010000007.1, on the reverse strand, counting down.
GAATGCAGCATTTTTCCACAGGACCTCTTACGTGAGCGCCAAACCAGAAATCCGACCCCAGAATCCCTGTTTTTCCTCCGGTCCCTGCGCCAAGCGTCCGGGGTGGACGCCATCGGCATTGGGCAACGCGATCCTGGGACGCTCACACCGTTCAAAACCCGGCAAGGCACGGCTGAAACTGGCCATTGACCTGACGCGCGAAATTCTGGATGTGCCGGATGACTACCGGATCGGCATCATGGCCGGCTCCGATACCGGCGCGGTTGAGGCTGCACTGTGGTCATTGCTTGGGGCGCGTGGCGTCGACGTACTCGCCTGGGAAAGTTTCAGCCAGGACTGGGTGACCGACATCGTCAAACAGCTCAAAGTGAATGACACCCGCGTGCAGACGGCCGAGTACGGCTCACTGCCCGATCTGTCGGCGGTCGATTTCGAACGCGACGTCGTGTTCGTGTGGAATGGCACCACGTCCGGCGTCAAGTTGCCGGATGGCGACTGGATCGCGGCTGACCGCAAGGGCTTGACCATCTGCGATGCGACCTCCGCTGCGTTTGCGATGCCGTTGCCGTGGGACAAGCTCGACGCAGTGACCTACTCCTGGCAGAAGGTGCTGGGCGGTGAAGGTGGCCATGGCGTCATCATTCTCAGCCCGCGCGCCATCGAACGGTTGCAGACCTACACGCCACCGTGGCCGATGCCGAAGATTTTCCGCATGGCCAAGGGCGGCAAGGTGGACGAGGCGATTTTCACCGGCGCCACCATCAACACGCCGTCGATGCTCTGCGTTGAAGATTATGTCGATGCGCTCACCTGGGCGAAGGATCTCGGCGGCCTGGATGAGCTAATTGCACGTTCGCGGCGTAACTTCGCGGTCATCGACCAGTGGGTGCAATCCACCGACTGGATCGAATTCCTGGCACAGTCCGCGGAATCGCGTTCGAATACCTCGGTGTGTCTGAAAATCGTTGCCCCCTGGTTCACGGCTTTGAATGCCGAACAGCAAGGCGAAGCGACGAAGAAGATCACCAGTCTGCTGGACAAGGAAGGCGTCGCCTTCGATATCGACGCCTACCGCGCGGCGCCCCCGGGCTTCCGTGTCTGGGCCGGGGCCACTGTCGAACAGGATGATCTGCGCAAGCTGCTGCCATGGCTGGAATGGGCCTACCAGCAGGTCGCCAACTCGTAAGAATTCAAATCTCGTTTAAAGGGTAAACCGTGTACAAGATATTCATTGCGGACAAACTGGGTCCGGAAGGTGTTGATCTACTCAAGCAGCAATCCGATGCGGAAGTTGATTTCGCACCGGGACTTTCGGAAGCGGAAGTCATCGAGCGGATCGGCAGATACGATGCGGTCATCGTCCGCTCAGCCACCAAGATCAAGGGCGCGGTGCTGGAAGCGGCGAAGAATGTCCGGGTCATCGGTCGTGCCGGTATCGGGGTCGACAACATCGATGTCGACGGCGCCACCGAACGCGGCATCGTTGTATTGAATACACCTGATGCAAACGCCACGACCACCGCTGAACTGGCCATCGCCCACTTGTTCTCCGTCAATCGCAACCTGCCACAGGCCGACAGTTCGGTGCGTGGCGGTCAATGGCGGCGCGATCTGCTTGGTACGGAAATCACCGGCAAGACCATCGGCATCATCGGTTTCGGCACCATCGGCCGTATCGTGGCCGATCGCTGCCGTGGGCTGAAGATGAAGGTCATCGGCCACGATCCCTTTGTTACCAACGAAACGTTCATGGAGCACGGCGTGGAACCGCGTGGTCTGGATGAACTGCTGGCCGAAAGTGATTACGTGACCATGCATTGCCCGGTCACCGATTCGACCAAGGGCATGATGAATGCCGAGCGTTTCGGCAAGATGAAAAAGGGTGCAATGTTCATCAACTGCGCCCGCGGTACGCTGGTTGACGAGGCTGCGCTGGTCGCGGCGGTCGACAGCGGACATCTGGCCGGCGCCGCACTGGACGTGTTTCAGACCGAGCCGCCCAAGGATTCGCCGGTGCTCGGGTGCGAGAAAATTCTCTTTACGCCGCATCTTGGTGCATCCACCCACGAAGCCCAGGCAGCCGTCGGCACCGAGATCGCCAAACAGGTGATGACGTTCCTGCGCACAGGCGAGGCCATCAACGCGGTCAACCTGCCGCGTATCCCCGGCGATACCATCCGCAAAATCGAACCGTACCAGGCTTTGGCCCGCAAGCTGGGCGCATTGCTCGCTGGCATGATCACCGAACCGCTGAAGACGCTTGAAGTCGGTCTGTACGGCCGCGCCAGCGAATTGAAAATCCGCCCCATCGCCAACGACGCGCTGATCGGTGTGTTATCCGGACATCTCTCGATTCCGGTAAACCAGGTCAATGCGAATGCGATTGCACGCCGGCAAGGCGTCACCGTGACCGAGACCTGTTCGGAAAACTCACGTGATTTCGTCTCGCTGCTGAAACTTACCGGCAGCAGCGGCGGTCAGACGGTGACCGTGGAAGGCACCTTGTTTGATGAAGTGCGGCCACGGCTGGTGCGGATCAACAGCTATGACCTGGAAACCGCATTGGAAGGGTTGTATGTGTTCACCCGTCATGCGGACCAGCCGGGCGTGATTGGCGCAATCGGCGCCTGCCTGGGCAAGCTCGGCATCAACATCTCGAGCATGCACCTGGGCGTTGCGCCGGGCAGCGATCAGGCACTGGCCGCGATTTGCGTGTCGCAACTGCTGGACGAGTCTACACTTGAAAGCATCCGGAATATTCCGGGCATCTCCAACGTCATGCAGATATCATTTTGACCGATGAAACCCAGGTAAGCCAAAGCGTATTCAAGCGCGCGACCGGCAACGTCAATCGCAAGCTTGAAGCGCTTTCCGGTCCGGCCCGATTCATTACGATCGGGCTGGCCGTTGTTATCGTGCTGATCCTGGTGCTGATGTTCATATGGGACAACGAACCCGAACCGTTCGATGTCGTCGCTACCGCCCGAGCCTACCAGGCTGAACAACGAGGCATGCCGGCAGAGGCGGACAGCCCACTGGTCACCGGCTACGTCACCACCGTCGCATTGACCGAATCGGTAAGGATTCTGCTCGAAAAGCCCGGTGGCTATCTATCCAACGACAAGATGCCGCCAGGCGTGTTGATGGACAACATGCCGAACTGGGAGTGGGGTGTGTTGCGCATGGCACGTGATCTCACGCGTTCCATGCGTAATGACATGAGTCGTTCGCAGACGCAGTCCACCGAAGACGAAGACCTGGTCACCGCCGAAACCAAGCTGCATATCGACAGCTATGCGTGGATGTTGCCGGCGGCCGAATCAGAGTATCGCGACGGCATGAAATCGCTGTTGCGCTATCTCGACCGCCTGTCCGATCCGGAGCGACCGGACGCACAGTTTTTCGCGCGTGCGGACAACCTCACCGACTGGCTGGGGATTGTTGAGAAGCGGCTGGGGGATTTGTCACAACGGTTGTCGGCCAGCGTCGGTCAGGTCAGGGTGAATACCGATCTTGGCGGCGATGCGAGCGCGCGTCAGGCAACGACAACGCCTGGCGTTCAGACCGTGAAGACGCCATGGATGCAGATCGACGACGTATTTTACGAAGCGCGCGGGTCAAGCTGGGTATTGATTCAGTACCTGCGCGCGATGGAAGTGGATTTCGCGTCGGTGCTCGACAAGAAGAACGCTACGGTCAGCGTGCGACAGATCGTTCGTGAACTCGAAGGCACGCAGGATCTCGTATGGTCACCGATGATCCTCAACGGTACCGGGTTCGGCCTGCTGGCCAATCACTCGCTGGTCATGGCCTCGTATATCTCGCGCGCCAACGCCGCAGTCATCGACCTGCGCAAACTGCTCGAACAGGGCTGAGTTCATCCGGCCCTGCCGGCAGTGGCCGGCCGATCAGCCGAACAATTTCCTGAAGAATCCGAAAACACCACCCTGGGACTGCTGCGGGCGGGTGGTGGCCGTATTGACGTTGGCGCTTTTCTGCTCCGTGCCCGAACGCGCGGGTCGACGGCGTCCACGGTTGCTGCGCGAGGGCGCGGCCGACTTTTCACTCGACCGGTCGACCCGTAGCGTGCGGCCATCCAACTCACTGCCGTTAAGCGCTGCGATGGCCTTTTCAGCCTCGGCGTCATCCGCCATTTCCACGAAGCCGTAACCGCGTGAGCGGCGGCTGCGCTTGTCGACGATGACTTGCGCCGATTTCACCGTGCCATAACTGGCGAAAGCCGCGAGCAATTGTTCGTCGCGAATGCTGAAAGGGAGGTTACCTACGTAGATGTTCATGCCTTGATTCGTTGCTGCCTGTTATTCGTATCGCTGTGTTGATGCCACTCGCGCGAGCCTTCCAGCATCGCGCGCTGCATTCAAACATATTGCGCCCGCGCCATGCAACGTACCCACTGTTACGATGGCGTTGCCTGGTACAGGTGAACGTCGCGCTGCGGAAATGGAATGCTGATGCCCGCGGCGTCGAATCGCTTTTTGATGTCTTCGGTGAGCGCGTAGTACACGGGCCAATAGTCGCTGTTATTGACCCAGGGACGCACGTAGAAGTTGACGCTGCTGTCAGCAAGCTCGGCGACCGCGACCAATGTATCCCTGTCACGCAGGATGCGGTGCTCGGCGGCGATGGCTTCACGGATAACCTCACGGGCACGATCGATGTCATCGGCATAGCCGATGCCGAAGGTCATGTCGATGCGCCGCTGTGGTTTGTGCGAGTAGTTGACGATGGTGCCACCGGTGACCGCTGCATTGGGTACCGTGATCTGCTTGTTGTCCGGTGTGCACAGAATCGTCGAGAAAATGCTCATCGCTTCCACGGTGCCGGAGATACCTGCAGCCTCGACGTAGTCACCCACCTTGAACGGACGGAAAGTGACAATCAGCACGCCGGCGGCGAAATTAGACAATGAACCCTGAAGCGCCAATCCGACCGCCAGGCCCGCTGCGCCGAGCACGGCAATCATGGATGCGGTTTGAATGCCGAGCTGGCTCAGGGCCGCGATGATGACAAATGTCACCAGCGCGAAATAGCAGATATTGCCAAGGAAGGACACCAGCATACCGTCGGCCTTGCGGGCGGTGAGCACGCGGCGCAACAGCCTGGTCAGGCCGCGCGCAATCCAGCGGCCAAAGATGAATATTGCCAGCGCGGCGACGATTTTCAGTCCGTACAGCGAAACGATTGCAGTGATCTGTGCCTGCAATTCCTGAAATTGTTCCAACATCTTTTATCTCCGTGAAACCGTACCTTGAACTGTAAGGTGATGCGTCGTGCTGTCAACCACCTGATGTTGGTTGGCGCGTTTGACCATGCCCATGGCTTTGCTCAAGCACCGCGACATGCCCTACACTCGCGCCATGAACGAACATGATCCGATCATCATTGTGGGTGGCGGCCAGGCAGCCATGCAGGCGGTGGACAGCCTGCGTCGTGATGGCTACAGCGGTGGACTGATGATGATTGGTGAGGAGGTTTACGCACCTTATCAGCGGCCACCGCTTTCCAAGCAGTTTCTAGCCGGTGAAACAGACGAATCGCGATTGGCGTTCCGCGGCGAGGACTTCTACCGGGAACATGGCGTGGAAATGCATCTCGGGCAGCGGGTGTCGCAGCTGAACACCACGACCCGCCGCGTCGTCACCGATAACGGGCTTGATTTCGGATATTCCAGGTTGTTGCTGGCGACCGGCGCGCGCGTGCGGAGATTGAATTTGCCCGGTGCCGATTTGCCAGGGGTCCATTACGTACGCACACTGGATGACAGCAAAGGGTTGCGCGCGGCACTTGGCGCAGCGACAAAGATCGTCGTCATCGGCGGCGGATTCATCGGCCTGGAAGTCGCCGCGGTCGCCCGCAAGCTGGGCAAGGCGGTGACGGTGGTCGAAACCCAGGATCGATTGTTGGCCCGCGTGGTCGCACCGGTGGTGTCGGAGTACTACCGCGACTATCACCGCGCGCACGGCGTCGATATCCGATTGTCCGCCTCGGTAGCAGGGCTGCGCGGCAGTGACCGGGTCACCGCCGTTGAACTTGGCGACGGTGAAGTACTGGCGGCCGATATCGTCGTCGCCGGCATTGGTGTGCTGCCCAACGACGAACTCGCACGCGATGCCGGCATCGCATGCGACAACGGCATCCTTGTCGATGAGTACGCCGTCACCAGTGCGCCCGAGGTGCTGGCCGCCGGTGATTGCGCCTCGCATCCCAATGCGATTTACGGCTACCGGCTGCGTCTGGAATCAGTGCAGAACGCGGCTGATCAGGCGCGGACCGCGGCTGCCACCATGGTCGGGCGCAGCCAGCCCTATGTCGCCGTGCCGTGGTTCTGGTCAGACCAATACGACTTGAAATTGCAGATGGCCGGGCTTTCGCAACGCCACGACGCATTCGTGGTTCGCGGAGATCCGGCGAGCCGCAAGTTTGCCGTGTGCTATTTCAAGGACGACGCCCTGATTGCGATGGATACGATCAATCGACCGGCCGATCACATGATCGCGCGCAAGGTACTGGCGGACACCGCTGCTCGAAAGCGACTGACACCGGCGCAGGCGGCCGACGAGACCTTCAATCTGAAATCGTTGTTGGGCTGAGGCGGGGTGTTAGCGCTGCGCGAGCGGCGCTGACGTTTGCTCGCGGCGGAATTGCACGGAGCGCAGACTCTCGTTCAGGGTGGTAAAGGTTTCCAGCGCATGCCGTACCCGGTCCTGCATGTTCACCACGTAAATCGTCCGGCCTTCGCGTGCGCAATGCATGACGCCGGTCTGGTACAGGCCGCCGCTCTTGCCCATCCACCGCGCCTTGCGTGATGGGAAACCGGCGACCTCGCCGCTCTGCGCCGTATACACCTGGAAACCCTGCTGACGGCTGCCAAGTTCGTTCAGGAACATCTCCAGGCATTCATCGAGCGCAGTGGCGGTGGCGGCCCCGTTCGCTTCGCGTGACCAGGCCGGCAAGTCGATAACGGAAATCTGCAGGCTGGCCTGGCGTCCACGTTCATCCAGTGGCGCTTTGAATGTATAGGTGACGCTGGTGCTCATCCGCGCTTCGTGGGCGGTATAACCTTCAGGCAGTTCGATGGAGAGATCAGCATTGGTGAATTCCACTGCCTGTGCCGTGGCCGCGCTGATATACAGCAAGGCAATGGCACTGAATCTGGAGACTGGACTGTGCTTCATCTCGACTGACCTGCGACAACAACCTCGGTTAATTAATACATATAATTCACTGGCTTGCAAAATATATCTTGATTGATTTATGAGAAATATTACTGGTTGCCGCCAGCGATACCGCGTCATCCCAGGGTCGCTCGAAGGTGGCGACTCGCCGGATTGGCGAGGTGTCTGCGGCCGCGCAATCCGTATAATCGGCACATGACCAGTGATGCTTGCGATGCCGCCGACGTGACCGGCACGTTGTTGTATCTGCACGGATTTTTAAGTTCACCCCTATCGGCCAAGGCAGTTCAGACCGGCGCTGCGCTGGCCAGTCGCTACCCTGGTATGTCGTTCGAGTGTCCTGCCTTGTCGCCATACCCGCGTGAGGTTGAGGCGACAATCCGGGCGATCGCCAACCGGGGCGGGCCACTGGTGTTCATGGGAAGTTCGCTGGGGGGCTTCTGGGCGACCTGGTGCGCGGAAGTTTTCGGTGGCCGTGCCGTGCTGATTAATCCAGCAACCCAGCCCGCGCTGCTGGAACTGGCCTACGTCGGCAAAACACTGGGGAATTACCATACCGAGCAGACATACCGGCTGACCCGAGACCACGTGCGGGAATTGCTTGGATTCGAGCGACCGCGAATCATGTGTCCGGAAAATCTGCTGGTGCTGCTGCAGACAGGCGACGAAGTTCTCGATTACCGGTTGGCGCTGGCGAAGTATCATGGCGCCCGGGTCATCACCGAGTCCGGTGGTGACCACAGCTTCACCGGCTTCGAACGGTATCTCGATGAGGCGCTGGATTTCCTCGCCGCTGGCGCCGGTCATGCCGCAGCGGCGCGCGGTACGAACGAATGTGCGTGAAACATATCTATTCAGCGATTTCAGATAACCACGACGGGTGCGGGGAAAACGCCACCCCACTGCGTAACCATCCAACCGGAGAAACTCCTTGCATAGCGATGCCACCAACGCCGTGACCACGGAAGACAACGACACCATCCGGCAGCGGTTCACCGAACTGCTTGGCCATGTCGAGCGGCAGATCCTCGGTCAGTCGCAACTCGTCAACCGGATGTTCATCGCACTCCTTGCCGATGGTCACCTGCTGGTGGAAGGTGCGCCGGGACTTGCCAAGACCCGCGCAGTCAAGGTGCTTGCCAGCGGCGTCGAGGCGACATTTCATCGCATCCAGTTCACGCCAGACCTGTTGCCCGCGGACCTGACCGGCACCGAAGTCTATCGTCCGCATGACGGCAGTTTCCGCTTCGATCCGGGCCCGGTGTTTCACAACATCCTGCTCGCCGACGAGGTCAATCGCGCACCGGCGAAGGTGCAGTCGGCGTTGCTCGAAGCGATGGGGGAACGCCAGGTCACGGTAGGCCGAGAGACCTATCCGCTGCCGTCACTGTTCATGGTGATGGCAACGCAGAATCCGATTGAACAGGAGGGCACATATCCGTTGCCTGAAGCGCAACTCGATCGCTTCCTGATGCACGTCCGGGTCGATTATCCCGACCGCCAGACAGAGCGCGAGATTCTCAAGCTGTTCCGCGATGAAGTCCGCGGCGAGCGCGCGCCGCAGACCCCGGTGCGGTTATCACAGGACGAGGTTTTTGCCGGGCGCAAGGCGATACTCGGGTTGCACATGGCGCCGGAAGTCGAGGAATACCTGGTGCAGCTGGTGCTGGCGACGCGCGATCCGGCGCGTTATGACCCTGCATTACGCGGCTGGCTGCGGTTCGGCGCCAGCCCGCGCGCCACACTGGGACTCGACCGTTGTTCGCGGGCCCATGCCTGGCTGGCTGGCCGCGACTATGTGACACCCGATGACGTGCAGGCCATCGCCCCCGACATCCTGCGCCATCGCGTGTTGTTATCGTACGAAGCCGAAGCGGAAGGTCGCACAGCCTCTGAATTCATTGAAGAACTGTTGCGGCGGATCGCCGTGCCGTGAGCAACCCCGCGGTACCCGACCGAGTGATCAAGCCACAACCGGGCGTCCAGGTGGCGTTGGCGGATCTGCTGGCGCTGCGCGCCAATGTCAGACAATTGAAGCTCGCATCCCGTGGACGCGTCCTGGCAACCAGGACCGGCGGACATCTGTCCCGGTTCCGCGGCCGCGGCATGGAATTCGACGAATCACGCGTGTACCAGGCGGGCGATGATCCGCGCAACATGGATTGGCGCGTCACCGCGCGCGCCGGTGTGCCGCATATCAAGCTTTTCAGAGAAGAACGCGAGCGCCCCATCTGGGTATTTGTCGACCAGGGTGCCAATATGCGTTTCGGTACGCGGCGTGCGTTCAAATCCGTGGTAGCGGCGCAGGCCGCGGCATTGATTGCCTGGCGTGCCATTGACGATGCCGACCGCGTAGGCTGTTTCGTTTTCAACGAACACCATGCCTTCTACCAGCGCCCGGCGGCGCGCAGCAGAGGCTTGATGCCACTGTTGAATGCGTTGACCAGCCTGAACGAACGGGCGACGTCCGCCGGTTACGCAAGCCCGGACGCCGCTGCGCGTGAGTTGGTCAAGCTGGTCAGGCCCGGCAGCCTGGTGTTTCTGTTCAGCGATTTCACCGATTGCGCAGTGGATACTTCCAGCTGGTTGGGTCCTATGGTTTGGCACAGCGAAGTCGTGATGGTGGATGTCGTCGACCCGATCGAAATCAATCCGCCGCCGGCGGGCCAGTATCCGGTCACCGATGGCACGCGCACATTGGTACTGGATTTTGCCCAGCGTGGTTTACGCGAGGCCTACCTCAAGCGTTACCAGCAGCATTGCGAGCGCATGGCGGATTTCTCACGCCGCTTCGGCGTTCACCGGTTGACGCTGCGTACCGACGATAACATCGTCAGCGCACTGGCTACGCGACTGCATTCGCGCGCAACTTCGTCAAGGACGCGATAAACCGAAACCATGGATGCCAACGACCCACTCGCCGAGTTGCGCCCTTACCACCTGCCGGAAGCTGTCGGTTGGTGGCCGCCCGCGCCGGGCTGGTGGTTGCTTGCATTCCTGTTGCTCGCGTTGGTTGCCGTTGTGGGCTACTTGTACTACCGAAAGCAGGTGGCGTTGCGTCCCCTGCGCTATGCCATGCAGGAACTCGAGCGGATCGCCGCCGCACAGGCCAACCTGGCGCCGGACCGCTTGTGCGCCGAATTGTCAGCACTGCTCAAGCGCGGCGCACTGGCCAGGTTTCCACAGGCCGAAGTCGCCGGATTGAGCGGTGAACGCTGGCTGGCGTTTCTCGATGCCAATGGCGGTACATCACAGTTTCGAAATGGGCCGGGACGCGCCTTGATCGAAATGCGCTACGCCGGGATCGGCCAGGTCGACCGCGCGGAACTGATTGCGCTTACCCGGCAATGGTTGGCGGCAAATCTGGGTCCCGTCGTCGAATCGCGCGGGGAGCAACACGCGTGAGCAACGGCACATTGCAATGGCTGTGGCCATGGCTGGCGTTGGCTTGGCCATTGCCAATAATTGTCAGGCGTGTACTCAGTCCTGCCCGCGATGGCGGTGGGCCGCCACTCAATCTTCCCTACCTGCGTGAACTGTCGGTGGTTGACGGGCGCGGCCCGCGGTTCGATGTCCGCTGGCGTTTCTGGGTCGCACTGGTTGCGTGGACGCTGCTGGTGGCCGCTTGTGCCAGACCGCAATGGCTGGGCGACCCGCTGGAACTTCCCATCACCGGTCGCGATTTGATGCTGGCGGTCGACGTCTCGGGCAGCATGGAAGAAGAAGACTTTTCACTCAATGGCCGGCTCGTGAACCGGCTTGAAGCGGTCAAGGCCGTGGCCAGCGATTTCATCGAGCGCCGCGAAGGCGATCGTCTGGGCCTGATTCTGTTCGGCACCCGAGCCTACCTGCAAACGCCGTTGACCATCGACCGCAAGACAGTATCGACACTGCTGCGTGAAACGGTGATCGGACTGGCAGGGCGGGACACGGCCATCGGTGACGCCATCGGTATCGCGGTCAAACGCCTGCGCGAAACCACCGACACCAATCGCGTTCTGATTCTGCTGACCGATGGCGCCAATACCGCCGGCGAATTGCAGCCGCTGGATGCCGCCAGGCTGGCGAAGGACGCCGGTGTCAGGATTTACACCATTGGTATCGGCAGTCAGACCAGCGGCTTGTTCGGTCGTCGCCGCTCCGATTTCGATCCCGCGACGCTGCAGGGCATCGCGGATACTACCGGCGGCAGATTCTTTGAAGCCTCCGACACCAGCGCGCTGGCGGCAATTTACGATGAACTCGACAGAATCGAATCCACCACCCGCGATACGCAGACCTATCGCCCAACCCGCGCGCTGTTCTACTGGCCGGCGGGTGCTGCACTGGTGCTAGTATTGTTGATGGCCATGCCGTGGTCGATGTTCGGCCGTTGGATAAGCGTAGCCCGGCGGCCGGGTGCCGCGACAACCACGCCGGGTACGCTGCGGCCGTGATGGCCGAAACCTTCCAGTTGTTGCGTCCCTGGTGGCTGCTGGCGCTGCTGCCCATCTGGCTGCTCGCATTGCGCGCGGTGATCTGGCGCACGACCGAAAGTCCGTGGCGGGCGGTGATCGATGCGCATCTCATCGATCATCTGCTTGGTCAGGCGCACGACCCCGGCAGCCGCTGGCGCACATGGGCCACTGCTATCGCAGGCAGCCTGGCCGTCGTCGCATTGAGCGGCCCGGCCTGGGAGCGCGTGCCGCAGCCGGTATTCAAGACTTCGCAGTACCAGGTCATCGTGCTCGATCTCTCACCCTCGATGAACGCTGCTGATGTCAGCCCGTCGCGCCTTGCGCGAGCACGGTTCGAGATACTGGATCTGCTGGCGAAATCACGGGAGGGCCTGACTGCGATGCTGGCCTATGGCAGTGAGCCGTTTGTGGTATCTCCACTGACTTCCGATGCCGCGACCATCGCCGCCCAGGTGCCACAACTCGATACCGCACTGTTGCCGGAAGTCGGTCAACGTCATACCGACCTGGCATTGACCGAGGCCGTCGCTCTGCTGCAGCAGGCAGGTGCGCGCAGTGGCAACATCATCCTGGTCACCGACGGTCTGCCGGATGCCGCGACGGCTTTGTCCGCTGCGCGCGATGCCGCCGCTGCCGGGTTCTCGATATCCGTTCTGGCACTGGGTACCGTCGAAGGCGCGCCGGTGCCGGATCCGGAGGGGGGCTTTTTCCGCGATCGACAGGGAACGGTCCAACTGGCAAGGCTGGATGCGGAGGACTTGCGTACGCTGGCCCGTTTCGGTAACGGTCGCTACGTTCAGACGACAGTCGACGACAGCGATATCGAGCAACTGATGGCCGAAGCGCCGGTCGCCAGTGCCGCTGAGCGAAGTGACGACAATGCAAAGTCCGATACCTGGCGCGACGAAGGCATCTGGTTGCTGTTGCCCTTGTTACCGCTGGGCGCACTGGCGTTCAGGCGCGGCTGGTTGGGCGTACTTGCCGCCGTTGCATTGTGTCTGCCGCCGCCACCGGCGTCCGCGCTGAGCTGGCGCGATCTCTGGCAGCGACCCGATCAGCAGGCGGCAGCGACGTTGGCGGAAGGCAATGCGGAGTTGGCTGCGCGGCAGTTCAAGGATGATCAGTGGAAAGCGGCAGCGGCTTATCAGTCGGGTGAATTCAGCAAGACGTTGGAATCACTGGCGGACAAGCCGGGCGCGGATGCGGCGTACAACCGCGGCAATGCTTACGCGCGGCAAGGCCAACTCGAGCAAGCACTGGCCGAGTATGACGATGCGCTCGCCACGGATGAGAATTTCGAGGATGCCCGCATCAATCGTGAACTGGTGCAGAAGCTGCTGGATCAACAGAAGCAGGAGCAACAGCAAAACCCCAACCAGGGATCACAGGGTAACCAGAGCGGGGAAGGCGAGCAGGAGCGGCAGGCCTCGCAGGATCAACAGCCGGGCGCGCAGAACGAGAGCGGCGAACCCGGTGAGGATGGGGAACCGCAGTCCCAACAAGCCGATGCGCAGCAGAACGACAGCGAGAGCCAGCAGGGCAACGAGCCATCCGCGGATGACTTGAGCGCTGAACGTCAAACCGCGGACGCATCTGAAAACGGCAACCAGGGCGACGAGGAGGGTGACCAGTCACAGCAGTCCGGCGAATCCGAACCCGGCAGCGCGGATCTCGCGCAGCAGCGCGAACAACAGGGCACACCGGGCGAGCAGAGCGAGGACAGCGATGCACAGGAGCAGGCGATGCTGGCGCTAACCAAGGAAAAGTCCGAGAACGAACAATCGATCGAGACCCAGTTGCGCCGCGTACCTGATGACCCCGCCGGGTTGCTGCGACAGCGATTCATGTTGCAGCACCTGCGTCGGAACGGAGAACTATGATGAACATATCGAGCGCTGCCACATTGAAGCGGATAGCGTGTTCAATCTACGCTTTACTGGCCTTGTTGGCGTTTGGCGCCGGCATGGCCGGCGCGGCCGAAATCGAAGCCTACGTCGATCGCAACGAAATCAGCCGGCAGGAGTCAGTGGTTCTCACGTTGATCATCCCCGGCACCTCCAACGACGCCCCGGATATGTCGCAACTCGAAAAGGACTTTGATGTCCTCGGGCGCAATTCAGCCAGCCGCGTCAGCATCGTCAATGGTCAGACCAGCGCCACCCAGGAGTGGCGGATGGAACTGGCGCCAAAGCGTGTGGGCGACCTGACGATCCCGTCGTTGACATCGAACGGGCGCAGCTCGGATCCAATCACGATCAAAGTCACCGATGTTGATTTGGCGAATCAGCGGGCGACCAACCAGCCGACGCTGATAGACATCGTGACCGATCGCGAATCCGTCCCTGTCCAGAGTCAGTTGCGCTACACCGTGCGCATTCTCACGCGCGTGCAGTTGAGCGATGCGGGTCTGACCGAGCCCGAAGCGGGCGATGCGTTGATCGAACGGGTAGGGGACGACAAGCGCTCTGAAGAGTACATCAATGGTGAGCGTTATACGGTCATCGAGCGTTCGTACGCCATCTTTCCCCAGCACAGCGGCCAGCTGACGATTACCAGCCCGGTGTTGACGGCGGCGATTCCGGTCGAGCGGCGTGCGCGTCGGCCCGGCATTCTGGGCGGCGGTGCACTCGGTCTGTTCACGGACATGCGCCGCGTGCAATTACGTGGCAACCAGATCGATATCGAAGTGACCTCCCCGCCAGCCGCGGCAACTGCAGGATGGTTGCCGGCATCGGCGGTGACGCTGGCCGAAACATGGCAACCCGATCCACCGGAATTCAAGGTGGGTGAGCCGGTGACGCGCGAAATCACCATCGTCGCGCGTGGCCTCACAGCGGCACAACTGCCCGATCTCGATCTACCGGTAGACCCGTCGCTCAAGCAGTATCCGGATCAACCTGTCGGCGAAACACGATCAGAAGGCAACGACCTGGTTGCCACCCGCCGCTTCCGCATGGCGCTCGTACCGACCCGCGGCGGGGAGTTTACGTTGCCGGCCTTGAGTCTGGCCTGGTGGGATACCACCGCGGGCCGGATGCGCCGAGCTGAATTGCCCGCACGCACCATTACCGTCGCGCCAGGCGCGGTGGTCACAACGCCAGCAGCGCCTGCCGCCCGAACATCCGTAGCAGCAGCGGATGATAATGCCCCGCCTGCGGACGTCGGCGTGCTTTCATCGCCGGCGACGCAAGGTTCGGCAGGGTACTGGCCCTGGGCGACCGGCATTCTCGCGATTCTCTGGGCCGTAACGCTGGTGGCGCTGTTCCGCAAGCCGCGTAATCCAGTGTCGGAAGATGCTGACCGCGGCGCCAGCGAAAGGGTACTGTCGATCAAGCATGCCGTCCGCAATGTCGAGATTGCCTGTCACGCCAACGATGCCCAAGGTGCGCGCCGCGCATTGTTGGCCTGGGCCAGCCTGTCCCGGCCGACCCGGCCGCGAACGACACTGCACGATCTCGCCCGCCAGGTGGACGACATCAATATCGCCGAGTGTCTGTCGCGACTCGATCGCGCGCTGTATGCGCGAGGTGAAATGAGCTGGGATGGGGAGGCGTGTTGGCAGACGTTGCGGGATTATCTGCAGCGACAAACCGATAGTGGACGCAGCCACACTGCTGCGTCACCGCTACCGGCGTTGTATCCGGCGCGCTGAACGAAAAGACAAGGGCGCAATGGTTTGGCTGGTCGCGTTCAGTCGAGCGCCTTTTCGTTCCGCTCCGTCAGCACCATCGCGTGGCCATCAAAGCCTTCATAACGTGCCAGGCGGGTGACGGGCTCCTTCAGACTGTGATAACCGGCCGCGGTCACACGCGAAATGCTGGTGCGTTTCAGGAACGACCATACCGACGTGCAGCTATGCGTGGCGGCACGGCCACCGGTCGGCAGGACCGCATTCACGCCGATACCGAAGTTACCAAGCACCATGGGCGTGGATTCGCCGATCAGGATTTCACCGGCATTGGTCAACTTCGCCACCACTTCCTCCGGATCCGAAGTCTTCACCAGCAGATGCTCGGGTGCGTACTCGTTGCAGAACGCGATGGCGTCATCCATGGAATCGCACAACATCACGCCACCGGTGGTGGAAAACACGGTCTCGCAGAATTCACGCCGCTGCGGCGGCAATGACTGCAGTACGTCCGGCAACACCTTGGCAACGCGTTCAGACAAGGACAGGCTGTCCGTCACCAGTACACTGGCCGAATCAGGACCGTGCTCGGCTTCGTTCATCAGGTCCAGCGCACAGTTCCAGGCGTCCGCGGTCGCATCGGCCAGAACGATTGAATCAGAGGCACCGGCGGGCATTCCCGGGTCAATGACCGAACTCAGCATGCGTTTCGCGGCGGAAACATACGGGCTTCCCGGGCCTTCGACCTTCGCTACCCTGGGAACGGTCTCGGTGCCATACGCCAGCGCCGCAATCGCCTGTGCGCCGCCAACCTTGTAGACGTCACGCACGCCGCACAGGTCTGCCGCAACCAACGAAGCCGCATCAACCGTGCCATCAGGCATTGGCGGCGTACACACGGCAATACGCGGTACACCTGCGATACGGGCCGGTGCGCACAACATGTACATCATTGAGGGAAACGCGCCTTTGCCACGCGGCACGTAAATGCCGACGCTGGGGATCGGCGTCACCTTCTCGCCGCCGAGAACGCCGGGTGCGATCTCCTCCAACCAATACGTTTCCACGCGCGCCATCTGCTGCCGGTGATGGGTGATGACGTTGCCGGCACAAGTGCGCAGCGCATCCAGCAGGTCGGCGGGCAGGCTGGCGTAGGCGGCGTCGAATTCGGCGTCGGTCACCTTGATGCCGGCGCTGATATCCGCCTGCTCGAAACGCGCCGCAAATTCGATCAGCGCCGCGTCGCCGCGCTCGTGAACCGCGGCCAGAATGGGTTCGACAGCGGGCATCACCGCAGTGATTTCACCTTCGCCGCGCTGGATGATGGCGGCCTTCTGCGCCGGTGTGAGCCGGTTCAATTGCCAGTAGTTGATTTTCATCGGCGCATTATCGGCTATTTCGCAGTGCGGGAGAACGCTGCCGGCCGGCCGGGCCGCCGCCGGGCAACGAACTTTGACGGTTGTCGCGGGTCCATTTGCGCAGTTCAACAACCCGAGGTGGCGCCATGCAACGATACCTGTCCTGGATAAGACGTGAAGTCCTGCCGATTCTGGCCATTGTCCTGTTCATGACAGCGGGGCGGTCGTCCCTGGCAGATCACTACCATGTGCCCAGCGGGTCCATGGAGAACACGTTGTTTCCCGGCGACCGTGTCATTGTGGATAAAACCGCTTACGGGTTGCGGATCCCCTATACGAAGATCGACGTCGTTGATCGCGACATGCCGGCAGCAGGCGAAATCGCGGTTTTCGATTCACCACTGGATGGCGAATTGTTGATCAAGCGCATCGTCGCCGTCGGCGGCGACCAGGTGACGTTGCACCACGGGCACCTTTTCATCAACGGCGAACCGCTGGCGGTTGAAAACGAGGCAGCGGCCGAGCAATTCGGTCAACGTGTGGCTGAACTCAACCTGCGTGATGGCGGCGGCCCTGACATCGATGGCGTGACCGTACCTGCCGACATGGTGCTTGCCATGGGAGATCACCGTGGCAACAGCCTGGACGGCCGCTACTTCGGATTCGTGCCGGTACGGGAGCTCTACGGGCGGGCGGTTGCTGTCTACTTCAGATCTGGCGAAGGATTCGTCTGGCGCAGGCTCTGACGTAACGCCCGGGCGCTACATCACCAGCGACAGCCGTCGCCTTTAACCGCGTCTTTCAACAACATCGGCGCGGCGAGGATGCCGAGGCCGGAGTAGGAATTCCAGCAGCTGGGGAATTCGGAGCCTTTGCGGATCGCCGCGCGCAACGCGGCCACTTCAGGGGTGACCGCGCCACTACTGTCGCCCAGCAGATCGCCACGGGCGATACCGAACGCCTCCGGCGATTCGCGCAACAGGTATTCACCAACAATCTGGTGCTTCATCGCATCCAGGTTGATGCGCGGTACTTCCACCGGCGAACCGCTGTCGACCACAATTTCCCGCTCGTTGGGGCGCACCGGGGGCGCTTCGGATCGTGGCGCTGGTTTCGGCTCGGTGCGCGGCGGCGCTTCAGTGACAGGCGCAGGCTCCGGCTCGGTAACGGCCTGTTCAGGTACCGCGGCAGGTGCGGGTTCCGGCGCGATTTCCAATACCGGCGCCTGGGTCGAATCCGGCTGCGGCGCGGGTGTGACCGGCGCGGAAGCGGGTCTGACCAGTTCAATACTCAGCGGTGGCAGTTCCGGCACCAGGAACTGCTCGGGATCGATCAGGAGGCGCTGGCCGAAATACAGCGCCAGTATGACGTGGATGACCAACGATGCCATGAGCGCCCGCCGCAGTATGCGCGCGTCGGCAAACGCGAACTGGCTGGCAAAATCATCATCGAGTACCGCTGTCGTCACTGCCGTATGCGCCTTCGCAGGTGGTCTTGCAACAGACCCGCCATGATATCAGGAGTTTCGCGACGTCCTCTCAGTCCACTGCGAGCGGCACGCGGCGACCCGAACCCCGGGGGCGTCCGCGGGGCCGCAAGGTGTGTGAAAGATCATGCGCTTGCGCGACCTGGTTGACCCAGCCCGGGGAACCCATGGGGGCACTGCGCGCGATGCATTGTTCGAACGTCTGCAACACCTGTTCGGAGGGAGGGTGGGCGGGGCTGTCCCGTTCGCGGGGAGCCGTGGCCGGGTTGACTGACGATCGCATGCCCGGAGCGGTCAAACTATCCACATTCGGCCTGCTGCTCGACCAGGACCACGCAACCGGACAGTCGACCAGGCCCAGACGCACCGGCATGTATTCAATACAGCTGACGACAGTGTTCAGCGTGGTGCCGGGTTCCACCGGAAAGGCTTTGAAGCGTCCTCGCCACAGACCGCCTGATTGCTGGTACCGGCTGCGATGCCAATGGGCGTAGGTGGACAGCAGACGGTGCAATCGCTGGCTGATACCGTGCGGCTGACATTCCGTCAGCAGCAGATGGAAACGGTCAGGCAGCACCGCATACGCGACGATGGCGGACGCCCCGTCATGAGCGGTGTGCAGCAACAGCGATTCGAAATGATCGCGATCACAGGCAGCAGCAAGCGCCATCACCGGGCCCTGACCGTGACTGCAGACGTGGTAGTGATAACCACAATGTATCGAACGCGCCATCCTTGGCATGGCGTAAACATAACGCACGCCGGGTACCATTCAAAGCACAAAAAATGGGACGTGCAGCAGAGGCAAAAAATGTCGATATCAGACTTGTGCGGTCCGACCGCTTGCGCTATTGATCCACGGCACTGATTCAACACGTCGGTCGAGCACGAAGCTGCTGTCGGCGACCACGCCTGTCAGTCAACGTTCGAGGGCAAGGGATTGCGAGTTCATTTCATTTCTCAGTGGAACAGCCACGTTCATTCTGCCGCGATTTGCGTGCTGGCCATCGCGTGTGCTTTGTTCGCCGGGTGCTCCGAGCATACCGAGGCAGACGCATCTCCCTATCCGATTCAAATGGCCGGCATCGTCGCGGCCCGCGGGCCGTTGTATTGGGTCGATGACAGGCGCGTTATTTTCGTCGGATACAAAGGGCGGGAGAAGCCTTCGCTCAGTGCTGATCGGGAGACGATTTCCGCAACACTTTACCTGTGGGATACGGAGAGCAACGAAGTCAACGTTTACGCAGACGAGTACAAGGGTGGTCTCTGTGTATTTGAAGGTGAAGTTCGATACCTCGCTCGCATGGAGCGATTCGAGGAAAACGGCGAATCGATGTTGCGGAGGACATTTATTGCAGGTCCGGTCGATGCGCCTGCCCCCGAGGAAATCGTCACGTATTTCTTTCACGAGCGTCAACGTATCGCGGATGAGGAAGCAGGCTACCGCCCACGCAGCAAGGTTCCGCGCATTGGCCAGTGCGGCGCATTTATGGTTCGACCGGAGTCCGCACAAGACGAATACGTTGTGGCATTGAAAGAAGGTTTTGGTTACTTGGTTTTAGGTAGTGTGGCGACTGGGTTTGATGACAAAGCGCCGGAAAGCTATTTGGTAAACGGCGACGCCAGAACTCCTATTTCGTTTCTTGGACGAATTTCGATATCCGGAGGAATGAGATATTTACCGTGGGCTAATGCGTACTTCACTCATGCGCGCTCGTATCCTTTAGGCGAAAAATGGGAAGCGTCCGGATGCCTAGAAGCTTATCAATTCGATATGCGAGGCCTTCTCGAAACAACCTGCATCCCGTCGGGGCCTTACTCTTTGAATGGTGGGAAGCTTGAAGTTGAGAAGGTCAAAGCGGGTTATATTATCTCCAGTGCACAGCTGACGCACGAAGGTATGGGCAGCTCAGGACTTTACTACATAGTACGCGGAGAGGTTTTGCAGATTGATAACGGATATGTCTATGAAATTAACGTCTCACCCAGTGGGTGCCAGGTGGCTTTTACAACTGTGAAGCGACGGAATGCATACACGGTGCCCATTCGTATGGATTCGCAGCTGGCAATGATCGATCTTTGCATCCAAGGAAGGATTCGCAATGGAAGAATTGAAAACGCGGAAGGCGTTGGACGCTAGTCTCGCTGTATACGGAACCAATTTTGAGGAGGAATTGACCCTCTTTACAGGGTTTGGAATTGCCGGCTCTATAGTCGATGAAACTACTGGTTTCTCTTCCTCAGCGTACATCGATGGAGAACGCAATCTGTATATCGCATTCGCGGGTACGGAAGATGCTCAAGACTGGGTTGCGAATCTAGATTTCGGGTTGCCACAATGGCAACGGAAGGCCGGTGAATTTTTAAATTCCGTAACCGATGTTTTTCGGAATTCGACCGCTCCGAATTCGATTGTATTCACTGGCCACAGCTTGGGTGGTGCCTTGGCCCAATATGCCGTGTACGAATTCGAGGGCCAGCGACGCGACGACTCGGAATTGGCTGAGTTCGTTCGCGGTGTGGACATCTCGGTCGTCACATTCAACGCCTTGGGCGGTCTGGCAGGTGAAAGCCAACGTACCCAGGACTCCGAACCATTAGATCCAGAAATCGTTTCTGCCATCAACGGCTCACACTTCTACATGCAAGGCGATTTCGTCAGCATGCTCGGTGACGGGCACATTGGCGGGCGTACCTACGAAGTTCAGAATCTCGAGAATGGTCCTTTCTGGGATCGGCCATTTGAGTTTCTGTATGGTCACAAACTGGATCGTTTCGTAGAGGCGTTTGCTGCGGCGGACGTGCAAGGGTTCGCGCCTGATGTCTACCTGCGGGAACGCACGCCGGATTACATCCATCTCGATCGTCTGCCGGAACTGGCCTCGCAGATTGGTACGTTTCTCAATGGTACGGAAACCGATGGCGCGGAAGGCAAGGCGCGGTTGGTCGCGGCTGTGGCCGGGATATTCACGCTGATGACGCTGCCCGGCGGCGCATTGATCGCCGGTGACGTTGATCGCGTTTTCAGCGCCATCATGCGCAATTTACGCGATACGTCTGCGTCAGCCGAAGCACGAACCATATTCGATCGTCTGTCTGAGACATCACTCAGTCAGATCATCGGCATCGTGTCTGCTGCTGACCGTGTCGGCATCCTGTCTGCGTTCGGGGGCGCGGTGACGGGTGTGGCGCTGGTATTGGCGCTGCTTGAGGATGCCCTGGAAGTGACGGCGGATTTCGTCGGCGTGCCGGAACAGTATTCTTCGCAAATCGGCTCTTCGATTGAAGTTGCACTGGGCGCGGTGAAAGGTGCTTTGAATGATTCCGGC
Source organism: Gammaproteobacteria bacterium (assembly GCA_024234975.1). Lineage (GTDB taxonomy): Bacteria > Pseudomonadota > Gammaproteobacteria > JACKNH01. The sequence goes on along the minus strand of JACKNH010000007.1, from coordinate 117,137 downwards.
ACGCCGATTTCGGAAGTTTTTGAACATTTGCGGGGCGAGACGTTGCCACCGTTTCTGGTTACGCCGCACCAGAATATATCAGCGGGAACCGACGCTCGACTGCAGATTCTGGTCACCGATTCGGACCAGCCGTGGTCAACCGTGCTCTATGCAAGGGTTTCCGATCCTGCCGCGATGACGCTGCACGGCGAAGGCGTGCTGGCGGATGAGCTGGATGGGCGCTATCTCATCGAGGTGCCGGTCGGAAGTGACATTCTTGACATCACCCTGTCGTTTTCGGGTTCCGGAGCCGGCGAATCAGTGACGGAATACGTCGAGTTCAGCAATCGTTTTCTGGCCGATATCTTCGGCTCCGCCGAGAATCGCGTGGTGGCCAGATCAGTCGTGCAGCTATTGCCCGACTTCGAGCCGCCCACGCGGATCTACGGCACCAACGGTGACGATGTTCTCGACAGTGGCGCCCTACCGGTTACCGTCGACGGGCTGGATGGCAACGACGTCATCTTCGCCGGTCCAGGTGATCGTGTCTTCGGCGGTGTCGGTGACGATTTTTTGATATTCGCACGCATCGCAGACGGCGGGCCCGGCCGGGATTTCATTGAAGGTTCGCCCGATGCGGATGCGTTGGAAGGCAATACCGGTAATGACCTGCTGTCCGGTGTCGGAGGCAATGATCACTTGAGTGGCGAGGCAGGCGATGACGTCCTCGCCGGCGGCTATGGCACAGGGAATACATCGGACCACGATGTCCTGCTGGGCGGCACCGGCAACGATGTGCTGTTTGGCGACGCCCACATACTGCATCCCGATGCCATGCCCACGAACTGGACCATCGTGGTCAGCAGCATGACCGGGTGGGATCGCACGGTCGTCATCGCGAATGCCATCGTGACTACGCAGGAGCTTGTTGGCGATGCGGATTTTCTCGAAGGCGGCGACGGTGATGACACGCTCTTCGGCGGCCCCGGCGACGACACCATGGACGGCGGCGCAGGCGCCGATTGGCTGGCCGGTGAGCCGGGCGATGATCTGCTTGACGGCGGCGCCGGCAACGACCGGATCTTTGGTGACGCATTGAACCGGGACGACGTCGTTGGCGACGATGTCATCTATGGGCGCGCTGGCAGTGACTATCTGGTCGGTGGTCCCGGTGAGGATGTTCTTTACGGCGGCGCGGATGATGACGTCCTGTACGGCGACATGCTTGCGCACCGTGACATCGGGGCGGCGGACGACCTTTACGGTGAAGCCGGAGATGATGAATTGCGCGGCGGAGTGGGCGCCGACCGTCTGTTCGGTGGCTCCGGGGACGATGTGCTGGTCGGCGATGAAGCGGGTGATGATCCGGCTTTCCATGGCAACGACTATCTCGACGGTGCGGAGGGTAATGACATCCTGGTCGGCGGTGGCGGTGACGATTCGCTTGTGGGCGGCAACGGTAACGATCGGCTGGCCGGCGACAGCGCGGTCAACTTCGAACTGGCGGAATCCGCACACGGCAATGACATCCTGTATGGCGGACGCGGTAACGATGTCCTGCAGGGCAATGGCGGTAATGACGTATTGGAGGGTGGCGAAGGCGACGACGAACTTGACGGTGGAACCGGGAACGACACGTTACTGGGTGAGGCGGGTGACGACCTGCTGCTGGGTGGCGAGGGAGATGACCGGTTGGACGGCGGAGCCGGTAATGATCTGCTTGCGGGCAACAGTGGGTGGGATCGGCTCGACGGTGGTTCAGGAGACGATGGTCTGACCGGTGGTGCAGGTGACGACGAACTGCTCGGCGGCGATGGCGCGGATGTGTTGGAGGGCGACGACGGGAACGACCGTCTGGATGGCGGGACGGGCAACGATACACTTGCCGGCGGCGAAGGCGATGACTTCCTGCTGGGCGGCGCCGGCGCCGATGTGCTCGCCGGCGGCCCCGGCAACGACGTCCTCGCCGGCGGACCCGGTGACGATGTCTATCTGCTCACGGGCGGCGACAACACCATTCTCGATACCAGCGGAATGGATATCGCGAGGGTTGCCGCCACGGTGGCAGATGGATATTCCGTTGACCTCACGACCGACGGATTCACGTTGTATGCGGGCGACATCAGCCTGACCTTGCCTGACGACGCCGCGAGCTCATTGCAGGTCATTTCACTCAGTGATGGCTTCGCAACGACGCCACGACTCTTGCGCGACAATGCGCAGGCTCCGTGGCTGCGCTGGCATTCAACCGGCGATAAAGGCACATCCGACACTGGCGCTGACGATATCCACCGGATCACTGTTGATGCCGAAATCACCGATGCGGGAGGCAATGATCTCTACCTGGTTGAGGCAGGTGCACAGTGGGCAGTCATACATGATGCGCAAGGCGACGACACATTCCATCTGGCATCCATTCCCGCGCCGTCCGCACTTACCGTCGAAATCCATGGCGATGACGTCGTACTCACCGGGGCCGGTCAGCAACTGATACTTGCGGACCATGTGTTCGATCAGAACGACACTATCGTGTTCGCGGATGGCTCAAGAGAGCCTCTGGCGACCCGGTTGGCCGGCGCGAATCATGCCCCCGTGTCATCGGTTTCCGCAATCAACCTCGCGGCGGATCAGGATATTCCCTTTCTGTGGGAGCCCACAGGGCTCGTCACCGATCCGGAAGGTGGTGCACTGTCTTATCGCCTTGGCGATACCAGTCCGCGATGGCTGGCGGTGGACAGCGCGACCGGCGTGGTTCACGGCACGCCCGGGAATGACGATGTCGGGGATATCACCGCACAGTGGTTTGCCATGGACGCCGCCGGGGCGGCCACGGAAGTATCCTTGTTTCTGCGCGTCCGGAACGCCAATGACCCGCCGGCTCTCAGCCAGCTGCCTCCGCGCGTGCGATCCAACGCCTTCAGCGAAGTGAGTTGGGATATTCCCCGCGCAACGGTTATCGATCCCGACGCCGGTGACACGTTGACATTGGAACTCGTCGCAGCCGCCGACCAGCCGTTGCCGGACTGGTTGAATTTTGACCGTGTCACGCTGCGAGTAACGGCGTCACCGGGCGCCGATGATATCGGTGAACACCAATTGACGTTGCGCGTCACCGATGCGCAGGGCGCTTCGGTCGATGTCCCGCTGTCATGGGAGGTCATCGCACCACCGGCAGCAGAAGCCGTCACACTGATAGCGCCAATGTTGAGCAGTACGGCTTCCACGCCGGTATACACCGGCACTGAGGTCCGGGCCGGCGGCGATATCAATGGCGACGGGCTGGCAGACGTGCTGGTCAGCGCAATGCGTAAAGGCGAGTGGATTCTGTCGGAGGTAGATCCCTCGAACGACACGATGGCGCCCGGCCGAATGACTTCGTTGGTGACCTACGGCCAGGCCGGAAATCAGGTACAGCAAATCGATGCGCTGCAGATGAATGGTAGCAACGGTCTGCAGGTGGTCGGCCCGTGGGCGTATATCGACGAGTTGGATCTGCGCAGCCTGGGCGATGTCGACGGTGATGGTTTCAGCGAATTCAGCGCAAGCAGAATCTTCGATGAGACCGGCCGGGTATGGCTGGTCAACGGCGCAGGCGTCGCAGGGCGCGCGGTAGTCGATCTGCTGAACACCGCCGATGTCGCAGTCGCATCATTTGACGGTGCGGGTATCGCGACCTACGACGGCCCGTTGGGTGAGACCAACGACGCTCCCAATGCATATGGCCCGGTCGCGCTGGTTCAACGGCGTTACGGCGGCGCGCAAGGCATTGGCGATGTTGACGGCGACGGCTTTGATGATTTTGCATACGTCAGCGGTACCAGCGCTGACGAATCAGACCTCGTGATGAATATTGTCGCTGGTGGTCCCTGGGTATTCGCCAGCGGTGCGCCCGATATCGACGCGCACATCATGAAAACGTTGCCGGGCGTGCGCAGCCTGGCCTCGGCCGGAGACTTCGATGGCAACGGTCGCATTGATTTTCTGATTACCACGACGGCCACCGCGAACCAGACAGTATGGGTGCCCGATATTCTGGCGTTTCATCCCGGCGGTGGTCTGACCTTTGCCACATCATCAGTGAGCATCGTGGGTGATATCAATGCCGATGGATTCGGCGACCTGGCATTCACCAGTGCATCGTCAACACAGACCTTCGTGTTCGGCTTCGACGTTGGCACGGCGTCCGGCGCCGCGACCGAACTCGGCGTGCTGACAACACTGGCAAGCGCTGCCAGCGTCGACGGAGTAGGTGACTTTGACGGCGACGGGTACGACGACCTGGTGGTTCGCACCGGTAATGCGATATCGGTGGTTCCCGGTAGCGCTGTGCCTGTCGGAAGTGCGCTCGCGTTCGACGACCTCGATGATTCCCAAAGGCTGTCGGTGCCTTTGGGCAACGAATTCGTGGGTCGGGTGGCAGGCCTCGGCGATACCACAGGGGATGGTTACGGGGATTTCGCCGTTGGTTTGCCGTTCCACGAAAATGCCGGTGTGGCGCGAGTTGATCCACCGGGCGCGGTCGCCATCATTGCCGGCGGAGATTTCCACGGCGACGCAGTCGCCCAGGGCAGCACGGGTGATGACGTACTTTCGCTGTCTGGACAGGTCATCCACTTTGCCGGTGGCGGCGGCCACGATTCGCTGATTCTGACCGGTGGCGGCACGCGACGGATCACGTTCGGCGATGGCCAGTCTGAGGTGACACTACGTGGCCTGGCGCCTGACGCCGTGAATGTCGACATTCACGGCGACGACGTCATCGTGGTCGTTGATGAAGCCCTTGTGGCGGATGTGTTTCTATCAAGAACCGGTTCAACCAGTGGGGCGATCGCCGCATCAGAACTGGTGTTGCCCTATGTGCCCAACCCAGGCGTGGTACACCTCGGGATCGGTTCGCTGCGTATCGACTTCGATAATCAGCGCGGCGCTATTCATCTGGCCAATTTCGACCCACAGCACGCGCTGGATGGCCCGCGGGATTTCGAACGCTTCACCTTCGCCGACGGCAGTCAACTGACGTATGAAACACTGCTGGAACGCGGTTTTGATATCAACGGCACGGCGGACAACGACACGTTGACCGGGACCAGTGTCAGTGACCGGATCGCGGGCGGTGCAGGTGCCGATGTGCTGCGCGGAAATGCGGGCGATGACATCCTTACCGGAAACGCCGGCGATGACGTGCTGGAAGGTGGTGAAGGGGCCGATCGCTATGTGGTGCTGCCAGGCGATGGGCGCGATGAGATTACCGATTTTGGGGGCGAGGATGAACTGGAGATCAACGTCGACGCGCTGAGCGACCTGCTCTTCACGCGCGACGAGGGGGATCTCACTATCGGTTACTCGGTGGAGGATTCGGTCCGCATCAACGGCTGGTTCATCGACGATACCCATCGGGTGGAGCGTGTGCGGACCAATGACGGCGCCTGGTTGACGCCTGGCGATATCGACGCGCTACTTGCGGCCGAACCGGCCAATCTTCCACCACAGGTTACCGTGACGCTGCCCCCACTGCAGGCCATCGAAGACCGGCCATTCTTTCACGAACTGCCGACCGACTTGTTTACCGATCCGGGTGACACCATGACGATAGCGCTGCGCGGTGCGGGCGGTAGCGCGTTGCCTGCCTGGATATCGTATGAACCTGCGAAGCACCGGTTGCAAGGTCTGCCGGGGGACTCCGATCCGGGGGATTTCGCAATAGAGATCGTTGCAACCGACTCGGGTGGGTTGTCGGCGACGGCTGCAACGGTGGTTCATGTGGTCAATGTCAACGATGCTCCGCGCTGGGTGCAACCGATGGGGGATGTAAGCGTCAATGCGGGAACGGTTACCAGGATTTCCTACGCTCCGGATGCAGTGCTGGATGCGGATATTGATGACCAGCTGTCCTTCAGCGTGAGGTTCAACGGTGATGACCGTCTGCCAGCGTGGCTGCAGTTTGCAGAGGCTACCCTGCAATTTTCCGTCGCAGCCGACGAAGCCTACAAAGGCAATTATTCAATCGAGGTCGTCGCTGTTGATCGCGATGGAGCAGAAGCGAAGGACAGCTTCGCGTTGGAAATTGTTTCCGATGTCCCTGTGGTTACAGGTACGAATGGGTTTGATGCGCTGATTGGTATCGGGACACGGACCAGGCTCGAAGCGCTGGCTGGCAACGACCGCCTCTCCGCCGGTGCCGATGATCACGCTGCTGTGTTCGTCGGCGGCCCCGGCCGGGATTCCATGGTCGGTAGAATCCAGAATGATCTCTATCTCTTTTCCACAGGTGATGGCGGGGACTTCATCCGGGAGCGTGGCGGCAACGCCGATAGAATTGTATTCCTGGACGAAGCGAACCTGGGGGAAGTAACTGCTGAGAACTGGTTCGGATCCATGCTCGTTCACTACGGTGATGACGGGGACTGGGTACGGGTGAATGGGTGGTTCGGTTCTGCGTCCAACCGAATCGAAAGTATCGAGAACCTTTACGGTGAAGTGGTCAGTGCAGCGGCGCTTGAGAAGCTGACGGAAATGCTCAGTGCTGCCGAACCCGGCGAACGCATTGCACTATCGACGGTATTGCCGCCAGCTGAATTTGCGGATGGGACAGGTGTATTTGCTGGACCTGATGCGCTGACAAGGTCGACGCACACGTATGCCTTCACTACCCATGCCGCGGCGTGAGCTGTAGCGATGGAGTCCAGCTACGTCCGTCAAGCTACGTACGGTCACATTGCGAACCTCGGCACGGCGTAAATCTCTCGGGAAAACAAATACGTAACAGACTGTAAATTGTGCCGGATCGATGACCTGATGGACTCGCCAATCCGTGGACCTTGGCCGATGATGCTTCCACCTGAACAGCATCACGGAGCAGCACATGGCGGTTGGCGCCATCGTATTCGACCTGGACAACACGTTGGCACCGAGCAAGGCCCCGGTGACGGCGGAGATGTCCGTGCTGCTCGAATCCTTGCTCAAGTATTATCCGGTCGGTGTGATCTCCGGCGGCAGCTTCGAGCAGTTTCAACGGCAACTTCTTGGCAGCCTCGCCGTTTCCCCCGATCGCCTGTGGCGGCTGCACCTTATGCCCGCCTGTGGTACGCGCTACTACCGTTACGAACCGCTCGAGGGCGATTGGGAACAGCAGTACGCGGAAGACTTCACGGCTGACGAGAAGGCCTTGATTGCCGATGTGTTGCTGGCCGGCGCAAGTGCCTTGAATCTGCTGGCGGCGGAACCGTTCGGCGATATTGTCGAGGACCGCGGTGGCCAGATGACTTTCTCCGCGCTCGGCCAGTACGCGCCCATCGAGTTGCGCAGTGAGTGGGACCCTGATTGCATCAAGCGCCGCATGCTTGCCGAGTGGGCCGCGCCCCGTCTGCCTGGATTGGACGTCCGGGTAGGTGGAACGACGTCGGTCGACGTCACGCGCGCCGGTATCGACAAGGCATATGGTATGCGCAAGTTGTTGAACGCGCTCGGCCTGGCCAGAGATGAAGTTATCTATGTCGGTGACCGTCTGCACGAAGGTGGTAACGACTATCCCGTTCTTGAGATGGGAATCCGGACGCTGGCGGTTCGCGACCACAACGAAACCGCCAATCTCATCCGGCGAATTCTGTTGTCGGAGGCAGCAAACCCGGTTCGCATACCTGTGCAGCCGCCTGCCTTGACCGGCAGCCGGGTATACGCCCGCAGTGCCTGAGCAGGAATTGCCGCCGAATCCCGATTAACCGTACCGATCAGTACACCAATCCGCTATAATCCCGCCGCGCCGGCAATCAGCCGTGGCATCTGGCCGCCGGACCGTCGTGCACCGCGCACAGTGCACATGGTGGCCACGAATGGCGAATAATGAGTAACATGGGGCAGCGTGTGTGGGGTGGACACAGGCTTTCCATTGCAGACTCCATCCCTGAAACATCCGGCTGCTTCGCGTAGCTGCAGCAGTGCGGCGGCGCCAACGGATTCCAACATCAAATCACAACACGACGGGTGACAGGCATGACGGCTCGCATCATTGACGGTAAGGCACTGGCGAAAAAATTGCGGGAAAGCTACAAGCAGCGCGTCAGCCGCCTGGCCGAAAACAATGTGACCCCCGGGTTGGCGGTGATTCTGGTCGGGGAAAATCCCGCCTCGCAGGTTTATGTGCGTAACAAGATCAAAGCCTGCGAAGAGTGTGGCGTGCTATCGCGCGAACATGTACTGCCCGCGGATGTCAGTCAGACCGAAGTGCTGGCATTGATCTCCAGACTGAACGAAGACCCCACAATCCACGGCATTCTGGTCCAGCTCCCGTTACCGGCGCATATCGATAACCGCGCGGTGCTGGAAGCGATCTCGGTACACAAGGATGTCGATGGTTTCCACCTGTATAACGTTGGCGGACTGGTCGTCGGCAACACCGTGTTCCCGCCGTGTACCCCTTACGGCGTGCAGCTGCTGCTGGAAACAACCGGTATCGACGTCGCGGGCAAGAATGCCTGCGTCATCGGCGCCAGCAACATCGTCGGTAAGCCAATGGCATTGATGCTGCTGCAGAAGGAAGCGACGGTCACCATCTGCCATATCAAGACGCAGGAACTGGCGCAGCACACCATCATTGCCGACATTCTCGTTGTCGCCGCTGGCAAGCCCAACCTGATTGTGCCGCAAATGGTCAAAACCGGCGCTGTCGTGATCGACGTAGGCATCAATCGCCTGCCTGATGGGCGCGTAGTGGGCGATGTGGATTTTGAGGGTGTGCGCGAGAAGGCTTCCTGGATCACCCCGGTTCCGGGCGGTGTCGGCCCGATGACGGTGACGATGCTGATCGAAAACACCTTGCGCTCGGCCGAGATGTTCCAGGGCAAAGGCGAAGGCATCAACAGCTTCGAATGATCGTCATACCGCCGTGGATTTCCGCGGCGGTATGAATCCCGGCCTCTCGCGTCCGGCCGGGCCTAACGCTTCAATGCACCGAACACCTTGCTGATCAGCGCTGAGCCTTGACCTGCCGGGTCGGCACGAATCTTCTTTTCCTGTTCGGCGATCATATAGAACACCCCGTCCAACGCCTTGTCCGTCACATGGTCGGTCAACATGGATTGATCGATACCGACCATCTGCGCGGCCTTGCCACCCTTGTCAATGAATGCCTGATACTTGGCCGTCACCCGGTTGCTCTGCATGGCCTGTTCGACAACCGGGCGGAAGCGGTCGCGCAACGTGTCGCTGCTGTTGGTTCGGAGGTAATCAGTAGCGGATGTTTCGCCGCCTTTGAGAATTCCCATGGCGTCGGTGACGCTCATGTGGCTGATGGTGTCAGCGAAGACATTGGCCGCCAGCGGAACGGCGCTCTCCGCCGCATGATTCATGCTGGCGATGAACTCGTCAGCGACGTCGCCCTTGCCCAGCATGCGCATGCCTTTCTCGACTGAACGCAGCGAACGGGGTGGTTTGATCAGGACGGCGTCATTGTTGAGAAAACCGCCATCGCGACCAAGTATGTCGACCGCGTGATTGGCGCCGGATTGCAACGCCTGTTTGAATCCACCCGTGGCATCGGCGTCACTGACGGCGCCTGAGTTTGAAGACTTGAAGGGCAGCAGATCTTTCAGTCCGGCCCCGTGAACGTTGCTCAGCAGCCCTGCCGACATCGCGACCGATGCGGCCAGTATCATCCATCTACGCATAGCATTCTCCCCATTGCCGCGGGCTTTACCTTGACCCGCCGCGCCGCGAATTCTCGCGGATATGCAAATCGCAACAGCACTGCAGGCTGCGCGTCCCCGGCCAATATGATACACATACGTCGTTGCCAGTACGTTGAAAAATACCGGCGCGAAGTCCGTTGCCCATCGTTATCCCACCACCGCGCCAGCATGATTGCGTGTGTCAGGTGCATGTGCACGGAGCTGGATTAATCGATTCTCAAGCTGCAAATGCGAATACTAATAGCTGCGGATTCATTCAAGGACGCGCTGCCGGCGACTGCCGTCTGTGCGGAAATTGCCGACGGCATACATAATCGAAACCCCACTGTTGAAACCATCGAGTTTCCTTTGGGCGATGGCGGGGAAGGCACGCTGGACGTGTTGCGTCATCACCTCAAGTTGCATGAAGTCAATGTCGCAACCGACGATCCACTGGGTCGACCGATCGGCGGCCACTATGGAATCAGTGCAGACCGGACGACGGCGGTGATCGAAATGGCGGTGGCGTCCGGCCTTCAATTGCTGGGTCACGAGGAACGTGATCCGCTGCGCGCGTCCACGTTCGGTACGGGCCGGCTGATCGCGCACGCGGTCGGCCAGGGTGTAAGTCGCATCGTCCTTGCGATCGGCGGCAGCGCGACCAACGATGGCGGAATCGGTGTCGCCGCTGCGCTGGGTTGGCAATTCGTTGACGCCGACGGCGCCACCCTGGCACCCGTCGGCGGTTCGCTGTCGAGGATCTCGAGCATCATCCCGCCCGCAACCGCATTCCCGGCTATCGATGTGGAAGTGATCTGTGACGTTGATAATCCGCTCTGCGGCTCACGGGGCGCAGCCGCGGTTTATGGCCCGCAAAAGGGTGCCGACACCGAAGCCGTAGCGGCGCTCGATGCCGGGCTTGCCAACCTCGCAAGATGTATGGCTGAACAGCACGGGAAGGTGGACTTTGCAGATCGCGCCGGCGCCGGCGCGGCTGGCGGAATGGGGTACGGCGCCATGGTGTTCATGAACGCACAACTGGCGCGTGGCATCGATCTGATCATGGAACTGACCGGTTTCAGCCAGGCACTCGCCGCCGCGGATCTCGTGATCACCGGCGAAGGTGCGCTGGATTCGCAGACCCTCCACGGCAAGCTCATCTCCGGCATCTGTGACAAGGCGCGAACCATGAACAAACCCGTGCTGGCGTTATGCGGCAGGCTCGCTGCGGATGCGGAGCAGATCCACCAGGTCGGGCTGGCGGACGCGTTCTCCATCAATCTGGAGATCAAGCCGTTGGCGGAGATGCTGGCAGCGACAGGCGCCAACCTGCGGCGCACCGCAGCCTCACTGGATTTGGCGCGTTACCTGCCTCGGTGAAGTTCAAGGCGGTAGCCACACACTGAAGGGTTACTCGGTAACCTTGCTGTGACCATCGACATGCCCCAGCGGCCGCTCAGGATCGATTTCGTCACGCACGCGCTGCTTCAGGGTTTTGATATCAGGGAAGCCCCCGTCTTCGGCGCGCGACCAGATGCGCTTACTGTTCACATGCACCTCGAATATGCCGCCAGTGCCGGGGTTCAGGCTGACACTGGCCAGATCCCGCTCGAAGGTTGTCAGGAGTTCCTGCGCCATCCAGGCGCTGCGCAGCAGCCAGCGGCACTGGGTGCAGTAGAAGATATCAACGCGATGTGTACCGCTCATTACGTGACCGATCCGGCGGCATCCTCGGCCAGCGCATTGGCGCGGCCACGCCGCACGTCCACTTTCGTGAGCAGCAACAGACCGATGACGAAGTAACTGCCGACCGCGAACATGCCCAGGCGATGATTACCCGCGAACAACCAGGTGACGACGCCATAGGTCAGCGGGCCGAATATCGACGCCGCTTTCACCGACAATCCCCAAAGCCCGAAGAATTCCGCCACCCGGGATGGCGGCGCGAGGTAGCCGACAATCGCCCGTCCACTGGCTTGGGATGAGCCCATGCACAAGCCGGCGATATTGGCCGCCACCCAGAACGGCGTCGGCCCTTCAGCGGTACCGGCAATGATGACCATGATGATCCAGCCCACCAGGGTCACGGCCACAGCGGGGATATGACCAATCCGGTCCTGGACGTAGCCGAATGCAAAGGCGCCGGCGGCTGCGGTGAAATTGACGACCAGTATCAGCTGGATGGTCTGTGCGGTGGTGAAATGCATGACCTGATCCGCATAAATCGCCGCCAGCGCAATGACCGCCTGGATGCCCGCCTGGTAGAACAACATACAAATCAAGAACCAGCGCAGATCGGAGAATTCCCGGGCGTGACGCAGGGTCTGGCGGACCCGCTTCCACGGGTTTTCCGTCAGCGGTTGCGGCTTGGCGCGTTCGCGCAGGAACAGGAAGGTCGGCAGGGCGGATAGCAGGAATATCACCGCGGTGATCAGCATTGCGATCGGCACATAGTCCTCCGCCAAAACGCCGTGGCCCTGGGCCCAGGTGATATAGGCCAGACACACCCCCAGCGCGACGATGCCGCCGCAGTAGCCGAAGCTCCAGCCCCAACCTGACACCCGCCCCATCGCGCCCGAATCCGCAAGCTCGGGCAAAAATGCTGCGATGATGTTTTCACCGGTGCCGAAGAAGTAGTTGGAGACTGCCAGCAATACGACCGCGAGGGCCACCGAGCCTGGACCGGTGAAATACAGCAATGCTGTGAACACCACGCACCCCACAGTACAGGCCACCAGCAGGCGCTTCTTGGCCGCATGCGCGTCGGCCCAGGCGCCGACCAGCGGCGCGGTCAGCATGACCATGGCGTAGGACACCGATAGCGCGAGGGTCCACGCAAAGGTTCCCCAATCGGCGCCGCCAGTGATGACACCGACGAAATAGGCGCCGAACACGGCGGTGATGACGACCGTGGTGTAGCCCGAGTTGGCGAAGTCGTACATGCTCCAGGCCCAGACTTCCTTCAGCGTGACTTCATTCGCCAGTGAGCGCGACAGTGCCATGCGATTCCTTCCAGATGTGTGGGGCGGTGGCCGGCCGCCAGTCTACCGTATTCCATTTGCCCAACCGACAGCTCGCCGGAAAGGTGTGGCGCCCGGGCGCCAGGGCCCGCTCCCAAGTCGCCGGGGCGTGCGTCGGGCGGTTACAATAGCGCCATCCAACCCATCGCCGACCCCAGATCGTTTTACGACCGTCGGCCCGTCAATCCAGGAGCCAACAGTGGAATACAGAGTCAACATCGACGTCGCCAACCAGACCAAAGCCGGGCTGTCCAACGTGCTTGACGGCCGCGACCCGCGAGTGTTGAACAAGGTCGGCGCGTTCGCGTCGTTGTTCGCGTTTGATACCACCGGTTATCGCCAGCCGGTACTGGTGATGAAAACCGAGGAGCCGGGCAGCAAGCAGGTACTGGCGGTTGCCAATGACCGCGTGGAAGCGGTTTGTGAGGACATGATCAACCATTTGATCAACGACTGCATCGTCATGGGCGCGGAGCCGCTGGCAATCCAGGATTTGATCGTCTGCGGCAAGATTGAAGAAAACATCGTCCGCCGCATCGTCTCCGGTTGTGCGTCGGCTGCATCCGCCCAGGGCTGCGTATTGACCGGTGGCGAGACCTCCGAGCAGCCGGACATCATCGCGCCCGGCACTTATATTCTTGGCTCAAGCATCATCGGCGTGGTGGAGCGCGACGAAATCATCGATGGCAGCAAAATCGGCGTCGGTGACGTTGTCATCGCGCTTGGGTCGTCCGGCGCACATACCAACGGCTACACCTTGATTCGCGATTTGCTGAAGAAGAACACCGGGCTGGCGGACAAGCTGGTCGGTAATGAAACTTTCCTGGATCTGGCCCTGGTGCCACACCGTTGCTACTACCAGGCATTGAAACCGCACTTCGCCAGTGGCCGCATTCACGGCATGGCGCATATCACCGGCGGTGGCATCCGCGAAAATCTCGACCGTGTGTTGCCGGCCAACGTCGATGCCTTGATCAATCTGGAAAATTACCGGCCACCGGCGATATTCGGCATGATCCGTGACATCGGTAAAGTCAGCGAGGAAGTCATGCTTCGCACCTTCAACCTCGGCGTCGGCATGGCCGTGGTCTGCGCCGCGGATGACGCCGCTGCGTTATGCGCCGAATTCATCGGCAGTGGTGAAGACGCCTACGTCATTGGCGAAATCATCCCCGGCGCCAAAAAGGTCCAGTGCCAGGGGAGCGTCCATTACGGGATGTAGCTGACGCACGCAACGACCATCAATGTTGCGTGTCCTTCAACGCGCTCAACGCAAGCTTCCCTACAACCAGCACGCCGGCGACCAGCACCGCCCACAGGATGATTCTGCGCAATGGCACGTCCGGTGGGGCGGGTTGAAGCGCCGCATCTCCACCGAGTGACGTCGTGGCGTTGTCCGCTGCGGCGATGCCGAGGACGTCGTTGATTCCGTCGTAGCTTGCAATGAGTTGTCTGCAATCCGGCGCATTGGAAGCGGCGGCCTGGGCGCTGCCGAATGCGAGCAGGTAAGGGCCGGGTGGCTGCGCCAGGAAACGAACCCGCGCAGGCAGATAACCAAACTCGATTTGAATGCCGGCCGCGACAGGCAGCGAGCCCGTGGCAGGTTGCAGGCGCCAGAACCTGTCCGCGGTCGCGTCGAATGCAATCGGCAGGTTGGTTTGCGTTTCGCCGTTCACCTCGAGCGTATAGACTTCGCCCGTCCAGCGGGTGCGCCACGGCTGTTCGACATCGACGCGTGATTCGAGCCGCAGATTCAATCTTTGATTGGGTGACGGAAATTCGAGGCCAAGATGGCTGACGGCGATATTGCGCGCGTAGCTGAACTCGACACCGCCATCGTCGGTGCGCGAAGTACTGACGGGTTCGAACCAGGTTGGCGTCACCACCTCGCCGCTGATGCGTTGGCTGGCGGTGGCAGCGCGCAGCTCGAACCCGGGGGCGGGCGACAGCGCGGTGATACGCAGGTAACGATAGTGTGCCGGGGGCAACGCGATACGTTGTTGCTGCAAGGCTGCATCGCGACCCTGAGCGTATAACAACGTCGAATCGGCGACGACCGTGCGCCACTGATTCAAATCATCGCTGGCCGATACCCGCATGTGCACCTCGCCGACGGATTCGCTGGCGATCCAGTCCAGATCGACCGCCACCAGTTCAGGGTCTTCATAACTGGCATCCAATACGTACGATTCATTACTGGCGCCAACCTGTTCAGGCCCGACTTCTATCGCCACCTGCCCAGCCTCGTCGGCGGCGATGGAGATTCTTGGCGACGCATCTACGGTGGCGCTGGATTCGGCCAAGGTGAAAATCGGTAGCGGCAGGCGTTCAAATCTATCTTCCGTACGTGCGTCGGCGGCACAAAAGCCGTGGGTGACGATGTCGTTGTCAGCATTGAATATTCGCAGATCGCCAAGATCCGCGCGGGTGACCGTGGCATAGACGCTGTCCGGCAGGGTGAACTCCAGCACAGCTTTGTCGTCGCTACTACGCAGAATGATGCCCTGCGCGAACTGTTCCGGCATCGGCTCGGCGAAGGCCAGCGTGGCTGGCAGCAGCAGCGCCAGTAGAGATTTCAAATACATCATTGCGCTCCTGTGTCGGTCACCCGTTTGGGCGGTAACGGCGCGAAATACCCGGTCAACACCAGCAAGCCGCCCACCGTCATGAACGAAGCGACCCGGGCCAGCGTACCGCTGTTGGCAAGATCAATGAGAAACAGTTTTACCAGCACCACGCCCATCAATGTCGCGCCGGTGAACCACAACCAACGCGCCTGTCTGCGCGCGGCAAGAATAATTGCGGCACAGCCGAGCAGCGCCCAGAAAATGGAAACCGCCGCCTGCACGACGACGGAATGCATGATCCGCGCAACATCCAGCGGTGTGCCGACCGTATAGTGCAGCGCGCGGATCAGGGCGGAGTTGGCCCAGACAAACATCAGCCCGCCGAAGGTCACAACCGGCGCCAGCCTGGCCTGTTGCATCGCCCGCGTACGCACCGCTGGCCGGATGCTGCGCCACCAGGTCAACAGGCTCAGCAACGTCATCAATGACGCGACGTCCAGTGGATTCACAATGGGCAGGTAGCTGAGCGGCCGGGCATCACCACGACTGAATGCATTGGCGCCGAGCGCAAACAGTATCGCCATGATGGCAGGCACGATGGCACCCAGATCCTGGTAGCTGTATTTGTGCTGCTTGAGTGGCCACGCGGGGCGCGGCGACGCGGCTGACACCGCCAGCAGCAGCAACGCCGGCACAACGCCCAGCGGAAGGACCGGCCAGACGCCACCCAATAGCTGGTCCAGCTGCCAGCTCAATTCCCAGCTCGCAGCGACACACAGCACCCAGTAGCCGGCGGCATGCTTCCAGCCGATCAACGGCGCTGAATCATCACGTGCGTCGGCGAGAAACAGCAGACGGTAAAACACCGTGAGCATGGCGAACCAACCCGCCAGGCCGGCTTCACTACCGGGATGCCCGAGGATGGCGGTTGCATGGAACAGGCCACCAACAGCGAACAGCAGTGGCAGCAGGCGTGCCACCAGCACCGCCGGGCGCCATTTGCGTGGATAGGCAATCTGGTCCAGCACCAAAGCACTGACACAGAGAACCAGCAGCGCTGCACCCAGTGCTATGTCCGGGAAATAGAGGTCGATTTCGCGGACGATTACGGCAATCCACCAGCACAGCCCCCATAACAACAGCGCAACGTGCAAACCGCGCTCGAACCTGTGTTCGCTGCCCTGGTTGCGGAACAGCGTGTGTGCGGAATGCAGTCCGGCCACTGCCAGCATCAGGCCGCCGACGAACGTGGCGTTCAACAGCGGCGGTTTAATCAACAGGTCTGCATACGGGTTGTAACTGGCAAGAAAAGCCAAGGCGCCGGCAGCCTGTAACAACAGGCCGAAAACCCGCGGTGAAAGCTTGCCCTGCCGTGCGCCCAGCCAGATCAAACCAGCGCCCTCGGCTGCCCAGGTCGCGGCTGTGGTGCGGCCGTCGAACGCCAGCGGAATTGCAAGGCTGGCAAATATGATCGCCAGCGCGGCGAATGCCTCCACAAGCAGACGGTTCTCGCTGACCTTGCGGCCGATCCAGCGCAGCAGCAAGAGGTAACCCGCGCCCAGCACCAGCGCACTGATCGCCAGCGCATATTCGATGTGTTTGACGTATGACGCGTGCAACGAGAATGAAAGTACCGGCAGGCCGAACAGCAGCGTGCCGGAAACCAACGAGCGCAGCGGTACCGGACGACGTGCCGCATCGGTAACCAGCATTGCGAGATACATCAGGAAAAAGAGAATGAGGAAGGCATCTGCCGCCAGCCATTGGTCCGAGCGATAGGAAAACACACGCCAGGCTATGGTCAGCAGGTAGGTCGAAGCGAATCCCACCACGGTCAGCGCACGCCAGCTGCGATACCAGGCGATGGCCAGCACGCCGACGTTCAACACCGCCATGTAACTGAACAACGCGATGTAATTGCCAGACCCGGAGGACAGCAACACCGGCACCATGAAGCCGCCCAGTGTGCCGATGATGGCCAACGCCAACGCATCCTGTGCAACTGCCAAAACGGCGGCAGCGATGACCGTCAGAATCATCATCGGAAATGCCGCCGTGGGCGGCAGCAGGTTGAACATTTTCGTCGCGGCGAAAATCGTGAGATACATGGCGGCGACGCCACCGCCCTGCAGAATCTGCGCGTACAGCGGCACCCGTTTCCGCAGACGCCAGCCGGTCAACAGCAACGCCAGCGCCATGATGGCCAGTACGATGAAACGTGCTTCCAGCGGAAACAGTGCGTGCTCCGCGGCATAGCGGGCGAGAAACGCACCGCCGAAAAACAGGACCGCGATGCCGGCGATGGTCAGCGGGTTGCGCGCCGCGATCCATTCCCATGCAGATTTCAGGTGCCGTACGACGGCTGACGGCGCGCGTGGTGTTGCTTGTCGATCGGAGATTGTGGGAATGCTGACCCGGGCCACTGCGGCGGCGGGCGGCGCCACCGGTACCGGCTTGGGAAGTGGTGCTGGTGCTTCGGTCGACGGCGTTTCGCCTGGCTGCGCAATGGGCGCCAAAGCAGCAGCGGGTGTCTCGGCCTGGTCAGAAACTTTCGCTGCCGATGGTGCAGTCGGCGTGACCAGGGCTGCCAGATGACGCCGCAGGTCGCGCAGTTCGATGGTCAGTCCGCGCTGTTCGCTGCGCAGCTTGATGACCGTGCCCAGCAGCCATCCCAGCATGCCTCCGATGAAAAAACTGGTCGGCGCTTGTTCAATCCCGGCCAGGAGTACTCCGAACACGAGAGCTAGCAACCACGGCATCAGGCTTAGTGCCTCGCTATCTGTTTATGCAGCGTCTGACGATTTCATCGATGGTACGGGGCATCGCGCTACCGGCAATCGGTCCGGATGCCTGTGCATCCGTGGTGGCCCGCGCCGTGCGCGATCCCGGAATCCTTGCCGGCGGATCGGATCATCACGCTCCGGCAATGAATTGCTGGCGAAGCTCCGGCGCATGCGTGTCCCCAACCGCCGGCAGCATACCACGACGCTTCCATTATCGGTCCGGATGCTGCCCTTTTTCAGCCATGGTTGCGGCGTTGAATGACTTCACCGCAAACGAAGCGCGAGCGCGCTTGAAAGGAGAACGTCATGAACTGGACCAAGGATGCAAGAATCGCCGTTGTCTGCGGCGGTACGTCACGCGAAGCGTCGGTCTCGCGGATGTCGGGCAGGGAAGTGGCCGCGGCGCTGCATGCGCATTATCACGATGTCAGCCTGCTGGAACTTGAACCGGATATCGCCCAGGTGCTGCGTCGACGCCAGATCGATGTTGTGTTTCCCGCCGTCCATGGTTCGCCCGGCGAAGACGGCACGTTGCAAGGCCTGCTGGAGACCATGCAGATTCCGTTCGTCGGCAGCGGCGTCGCGGCCAGTGTGCTGGCGATGAACAAGCCACTGGCGAAGATGATTTTCCGCAGCCGTGGCATACCGGTTGCCGCCGACGTGGTGGTGGATCGCAACGGCCAGAACGGAGGTCGCGCGCGGGCATTGATGAGCCGGCTCGGTCCCAACCTGGTGGTCAAACCCGCGACGCAGGGATCGGCGTTGGGCATCACATTGACGCAGGATGAATCGACACTTCGTGAGGCGCTGGAACTGGCGTTTGAGTTTGATGCGAGGGTGCTGGTCGAGCAGTACGTACCGGGGACGGAAGTGACCGTGGGCATTCTGGACCTCGCTACGCCACAGGCGTTGCCGCCGGTAGCGATCCAGACACCGCCTGATAGCTGGTATGACTATGTCCATCGCTATGTCGTCGGCCTGAGCCAGCACATCGTGCCCGCACCGATACCGTCCAGCCGTGGTCGCTACATCGAGCAGATGGCGCTGGCAGCGCATCTGGCATTGGGATGCCGCGATCTGTCGCGCGCCGATTTCATCGTGCCGCGCCGGGGCCGGCCGGTGCTGCTCGAGGTCAACACGTTGCCGGGTATGACGCCAACCAGTCTGTATCCCGATGCGGCGCGCGCGGGCGGCCACGCCTTCCAGGACCTTGTGCGCATCCTGGTCGAACAGGCCCTGCATCGAAGTGTCCGGCGTCCCGTTGCGGCGCAGATGGTACGATAGCCGGCATCGGCTGGCGTGATGGATGGCGTATGCAGGGAACCTGGCAGTTATGGGCGGTCTTCGCCGCGGTGTTCGCGGCGCTGACCGCTGTCCTTTCGCGCGTAGGCGTGCAGCAGGTCGATACCGACCTTGCCATGTGGATTCGCACGCTGGTGGTGGCGGTTACGATGGGTGGCCTGCTCTGGGCCACCTCGAAACTGGGCGCGCTGGCCAGCGTTTCGCGCAACGCATTGTTCTGGTTGGTGCTGGCCGGATTGGCGACCGGCGCTTCCTGGTTCTGCTATTTTCATGCACTGAAACTCGGGCGCGTCGCCCAGGTCGCGGCGGTGGACAAGTTCAGCGTTGTCCTGGTCGCGGTGTTCGGCGTCGTATTTCTCGGTGAGAAGCTCTCGGTACTCAACTGGCTGGGCGTTGTGCTGGTGGCGGCCGGAATTCTGTTGCTGGCATTGAAATAGTCCACCGGCGCCACTGGTATTGGCGCTGGAGCGTGCGCCACAATACCTGCAGTCAATCGGGGGATGTGTCCTGCAATGCCTTTCGCCATTCGAATCCATGAACACGGCGGTCCCGAAGTCCTGCGCTGGGAGGAGTTCGATCCGGGTCCGCCCGCCGCCCATGAAGTCCGCATCCGGCATACCGCCATCGGGGTCAACTTCACCGACGTTTATTCGCGCACCGGCCTTTATCCAGGCGCGTTGCCCGGCGGCGTTGGCGCCGAAGCCGCCGGTGTGATTGAAGCCATCGGGCGCAAGGTGACGGGATTTCGTATCGGCGATCGCGTCATGTACATGGCTGCACCGCCGCGTGCGTATTGCGAAGTAAATACCATCGCCGCAGATCGTGTGTTGAAAATCCCGCGTGGCATTGACGACGAAATCGCCGCGGCCGGATTGCTGAAAGGTTTGACCGCACAATATCTGCTGCGACGGACGTACCGCGTCAAGGCAGGCGACACGCTGCTGGTCACGGCGGCAGCTGGTGGAATGGGGCTGATACTCGGCCAATGGGCCAGCCATCTTGGCGCGCGCGCCATCGGTATCACCAGCACGCAGGCCAAGGCCAGACTGGCGCGACGTCATGGTTACGACAAGGTGTTGATCGGGATTGAGGATATGGCGGCGCGGGTGCGCAAGCTCACCCGCGGTGAGGGCGTTGACGTTGTCTACGACTCCGTCGGCAAGGATACCTTCTTCGAATCGCTGGACAGCCTGCGTCTGATGGGCATGATGGTGAGCTATGGCAACGCGTCAGGCGTCGCACCGGCGGTCAGCCCGGGGGAACTGCAGAAGCGTGGATCATTGTTCCTGACCCGACCCACCGGCATTCACTATTTCTCGCGCCGCGAGTGGCTGGTGCAAGGCGCCAGGGAATTCTTCAAGCTGGTGCAGCAAGGCACCATCCGGGTCGAGGTCAAACAGCGCTATCGTCTTGCCGACGCTGCCCAGGCCCACCGCGATCTGGAAGCACGCCGCACCGTCGGTTCCAGCGTTCTGATACCCTGACGAACCACTGAGCTCCAGTTTCTTCGGGATGGGCGCAAACGCCCGTCTCACTGTCAGCAGCAAAGGGAGGGGATAGGTCATGAAGTATTCAACCAGGTTTGCCGCGGTATTGGGTCTTGTTGCGGCGACGGCGGCAAGTGCACAACAGAATTTTGATGCGGTGGAAATAAAAATTGTGCCGGTGCGCGATGGCATCTACATGTTGATGGGCTCCGGCGGCAACATCGGTGTCAGCGTCGGCGCAGACAAGACTTTCATCATCGATGATCAATACGGCCCGCTGTCGCCCAAGATAGCCGCCGCGGTGGCGAAGCTATCGAGCCGTCCGATCGATTTCCTCCTCAACACGCATTGGCACGGCGATCACACCGGCGGCAATGAAAACTTCGGCAACGCCGGGGTGCTGATATTCGCCCAGGACAATGTGCGCGGCCGGATGGCGACCATGTCCTCGTTGCGTGGCGAACCGCGCGAGCTGTCACCGGCCTCGGCGCTGCCGGTCGTGACCTATGGAGAGGACATCACCTTGCACATCAACGGCCAGACCATTCACGGCGTCCATGGCGTGCCGGCGCATACCGATGGCGACACCATCGTCAAGTTCGAGCAGGCCAATGTCATCCACACCGGTGACTTGTTCATGCCGGGCCGTTACCCGTTTACTGACAGCGAAAGTGGCGGTGATTTTGACGGCTTCATCAAGAACGCCGAAACGATCATGGCAATGGCAGATGATGACACGCTGATCATTCCCGGCCATGGCGAGCTCGCGCGCAAGGCCGACGTAAAGCTGTATCACGACACCCTGGCGACGTTGCGCGAACGCGTTGCTGCGCTGGTCAAGCGCGGACGCACACGTGATCAGGTCATCGCCGCCAAGCCGATGGCCGATCTCGACGGCACCTGGGGCAGTGGCTTCATGAAGCCCGACGATGTGCTCGGCGCCGCTTATGACGCGGTCAGTCGTAATCGTTGAGATGCGTTTGTCGCGTCATGTCATAGGTTGGTGTGGATGGGCGGCATTGGCTGTCGCCCATCCCGTCATGGCCGGTGACTTCAAGGTTGTTTCCGCACCGGTGGTTGCGGCCGTGGTCGGCGAGGCTGCAAACGCCAAGGGCGCTCGCATCACTGAAGATGAAACGAATCACCTGACAGTGATCGAGAACAAGCAGACGATGACCACCTTCGTGGCGACCAAGGTCGGTCACGCGGCTCATCCCTCGCTGATGATCAAGGCGATGTCGGAAATCGGTGGTGTGATGTATGTCGACACCAGCGGCTATACGGCGGGTGATGCCTGCCAGTTTGACGCCTGGGTGAAACAGTTCGACGTTACGACCACCGGATTGTGTGACGCTGCCGACTGAGGTCATTCAAGCAGCGTCAGCCAGTGAAGCACCGGTGTCGAAGTGCCTGCGGCAAGATGCATCTGGCAACCGATATTGGCCGTTGCGATCACTTCCGGTTGATGCTTGTGCAAGGCGGCCAGTTTGCGCGTGCGCAATTGATCGGAAATCTCCGGCTCGAGAATCGAATAAGTCCCTGCTGATCCACAGCACAGGTGCGGCTCTGCCACCGGCAGCAAGTCGTAGCCGCAACGTTCGAGCAACACTTCCATCCGGCCATTGAGTTTCTGACCGTGCTGCAATGTGCACGGTGTCTGAACCGCGATACGTCGTGCCTGAACCGCAGGCTTGAATTCAAAGTGCGCCAGCAACTCGACGGCGTCCACGGTCTTCGCGGCGATAGCCTGTGCCTGCGCCGCCAGCGGTCCCTCCGCCGGATACAGACGGCCATAGTCCTTGAGGGTGACGCCACATCCGGATGCAGTGGAGATGATGGCTTCGACCTCACCTAGGTACGGCGTCAGCGCTTTGATATTCCGTGTCATCGACGCGTGCGCGGCATCGTCCTGGCCAAGATGCAGATTCAACCCACCACAACAGGCTTCATCCGCGACTTCGATGACGGTGACGCCACGGGCGTTGAGCAGTGCAACGAGATGGTCGTTGACCTGCGGCGTGAGTTGCCGCTGCACGCAGCCGTTCAACAGCAGGACCTTGCGCGCGTGCTGCGTCCGCGGTTGCGGCGCATGTGCACTGACGGGCGCCAGGTAGTGACGAAACTTACGCGGAAAGAGCGGGCGTAATGGTCGGCCGAGACGCAGCAGGACAGTCAGTAGTCCTTTGGCAGGGAGGACCGCGCCAAGCAGTTTGCGCATGAGCGACTTTGCCAGCGGACGCGGGGCGTCCTTTTCGATCCTGCTGCGACCGATCTCCAGCAGTTCGGAATAGCGCACGCCGGACGGGCAGGTCGTTTCGCACGAACGACAGGTCAGGCAGCGATCCAGATGTTCACGCACCACGCCGGAGATTTCGCCGCTCTCGAACATCGACTTCATCAGATAGATGCGGCCACGCGGGCCGTCGAGTTCGTCGCCGGTCACCTGGTAGGTAGGGCAGGTCGCGTTACAGAAACCGCAATGGACGCAGCTGCGCAGGATGGCGTTGGCGCGGCGGCCGTCTTCCGTGGCAAGAAAGGTTGCTGGCAGTTCAGTGCGCATTGGCCGTGATAAGTTGCAGGTGAGGATTGAACAAGCTGTCGGGATCAAACGCCGCGCGCAGTCGTTGCTGATATTCGACCTGGGATGCCGGCAACGGCGTAAACGGATGAGCAGCCGGGCCACGGACGCAGCGAGCGTGGCCGCCGTGACGGGCGACAATAGCGTGTATATCAGCAGGCGCCGCATCGCTCCACAGCCAGCGCCTGGCGCCACCCCATTCGATCAACATTTCAGCGTCATTGGCCAGCGAGGAAGCCGGCGGTACTGAAAGACACCACAGGTTCGCTGCCGTGGGTTGGGTGAAAAAGAGGGTGTTGTGGTCGCGCACGCCAGACCAGCTGTCAGCGTCCGTGGCGGGAGCGCCGCCAATCAGTGTCTGCGCATGACGGACCCCTGCGCTCGAACCCTGCAGGCGGACCCGCAGCTCGCCGCCATGCCACACGGTAGCGGTAATCGGCAGCGCCTTGCGCTGTACCGCGTTTAATAGTTTCTGTGCATCTTGCGCATTCAACTCAAGGCACTGCGTCGCCGTCGATTCAGGTAGCGGATGCACGCGGATGCTGATGGCGAGCAGTACACCGAACGTACCCCAGGCGCCGGCGTTCAGCCGCGCAAGATCGAAACCGGCGACGTTCTTCATCACCGTTCCGCCGAATTTCAGACGTTCACCGCGACCGTTCACCATTTCCACGCCCAGCACGGCGTCGCGCACGCTACCAAGCCATGGGCGTGCCGGACCGCTGAAGCCACTGGCAACCGCGCCACCCAGCGTGCCGGCGCCACCGAAGCGCGGCGGGTCGCAGGCCAGCGATTGCCGCTCGCCTGCCAGCACGGCGGCCAGCGCAGCCAGCGGCGTGCCCGCGCGTGCGGTGACGACGAGTTCGGTGGGGCGATAGTCGATGACCCCACAATGGCGTGAGATATCCAGCGTTGTTGGCGCGGTGGTTGCGTCAGCGATGAAGCGCTTGCTACGGAGCCCGCAGATCGCCATCGGCGTTCGCTGGGCGATGCCTTCGGCAACCTGATCGGTCAGCGCCCGGGAAAAATCGATATCGGTCATGCGGAAGATTTTACTGTGGTCGTCGCGGTCAGAGCCGCTCGAGTTCAGGATGCGGCAGTTGCCCACGATGGACGTGCATTCCGCCCAACTCGGCGCATCGGGCCAGCGTGGGAATAGCCTTGCCGGGATTCAGCATACGGGCAGGATCAAACGCTGAGCGCACGCGATGAAACTGTTCCAGCTCCGGACTTGTGAACTGGCTGCACATCTGGTCAATCTTTTCGACACCGACGCCATGTTCTCCGGTGATCGTACCGCCGGCGGAAATGCACAATTCGAGAATCGATGCACCCATCTGCTCGGCGCGCTCAAGCTGGCCGGGTTGATTGGCATCGTACAGAATCAATGGATGCAGGTTGCCATCGCCGGCGTGAAAGACGTTGGCGACTTCAAGGCCGAATTCAGCCGACAAGCGGCCGATTTCCAACAATACGCGGCCGAGCGAAGCCCGCGGGATGGTGCCATCCATACAGTAATAGTCAGGGGCGAGGCGGCCGACGGCCGGAAACGCGGCCTTACGTCCCGCCCATAGTCGCTGCTGATCCGTGGCATTGGCTGCTACCCGGACGTCGAATGCGCCGCTTGAGCGGACGAGTGCCGCGACCTTATCAATAAGGTCATTCACTTCCTCGGCCGTGCCATCGAGTTCACACAACAGAATCGCGGCGGCGTTCAACGGGTAACCCGCGTGGACAAAATCCTCCGCGGCGCGAATCGCCAGCTTGTCCATCATTTCCAGACCGGCGGGGATGATGCCGTTGGCAATGATGGTCGCGACGGCGTCGGCCGCCTGTTCGACGCCCTCAAACGCCGCCAGCATCACCTGGCGGGTCTGCGGTACCGGTAGCAGGCGAACCGTGACTTCAGTGATCACGCCCAGCAAACCTTCGGAGCCGGTGAGCAGTGCGAGCAGATCGTATGCGGGGGCATCGTAGCCACCGCTGCCAAGTATCAGTTCTTCACCGGCAATGGTTTGCAGTTTCAACGCCAGAATGTTGTGCACGGTCAGACCGTACTTCAGGCAATGCACGCCACCGGAATTCTCCGCCACGTTGCCGCCGATGCTGCAGGCGATTTGCGACGAAGGATCAGGCGCGTAATAGAGGCCCAGATCAGCGACGGCCTGACTGATGGCGAGATTGGCTACACCCGGCTGCACCCGCGCGCAGCGGTTTTCCGCATCGATTTCCAGAATACGGCTCATCCGCGACATGCCCAGCAACAAGCCATCGGTCGACGGACGGGCGCCACCTGAAAGCCCCGTGCCCGCGCCGCGGGTGACTACGGGGATTTCATTATTGCGACAGACGGCAAGTACTGCCCGTACCTGTTCGACGTCGCCGGGCAACGCAACTGCCCACGGCAGTTGCCGGATGGCCGTGAGGCCATCTGATTCAAATGGCCGTGCCGCCACCGGATCCGTAATCAGTGCCGAGCCCGGCAAAATGCCGCGCAATTGCGCAAGTACGAAGTCTTCGCGCTGCTTGTCCATGCTTTCCAATCAGAAAACCGGCCTGTCATGACAGGGAGATGTAAGTACGAGACAGCGTTGCAACAACGCTGTCATCGAATCGACACGGCATATTAACGTATCGGTTATCTACTGCACACGTTGTACACAAAGGACACAACAATGAACGACGAAATGCAGCAGATGATCCCCGGCTCGCCACGTAATCCACTGCTGGTGGGGCAGGGGAACCAGAGCAGATTGAAAGCAGGTATGGGCGTGTTGGCCAACCGCATGCTCGGTTTGACCCGACTGGATGCGCGCTATCGCTCGCTGCCTGCGGGCGGCGACACACGCGAATTTCTGGGCTCGATACTCCGGGCACTGTCGGTCACCTATAACGTCGAACCGCAGACCGGCGGGCAGTTGCCTGTGTCAGGCCAATGCATCGTCGTATGCAATCACCCGTTCGGCGGCCTGGATGGCGTCATCATCGCCCACTACCTGCTGGGGCTTCGACCGGACCTCAAGATCGTCGCCAACGGGATGTTATCGCGCATCGCCGAATTAAAGGACTTGCTGATCGATGTGGATCCGTTCGCGGGCATCGCGCCGGTGGCGCGCAACATTGCAGGCGCACGCCATGCCGCTGCGTGGTTGCGTCAAGGTGGAATGTTGCTGATGTTTCCGGCCGGAGAGGTTGCGCATTATCACCCGCGCCTGGGCCAGGTTACGGATCCGCGATGGAAATTTTCGTTCGCGCGCCTGGCGCGCAACTGCGGTGCGAGTGTCGTTGTAGCCGGAATCAGTGGTCGAAACAGTAATGTCTTTCAATTGGGTGGCATGCTGCACCCCAGGTTGCGTACTGCGCTGCTGCCGCGCGAGTTATTGAACAAGGACGGCGTTCACGTCGACGTGTGCGTATCCAGTGCCGTAGCCAGTAACGATATCCCATCTGACCGGAGCCACCAGGACCGCGGCGCGTTCTTTCGCGCCGCCTGCGATGGTCTTACGGCGGATGCCGCAGCCAGCGGGACGGCGGTCCGGCGTTTTCGGTTGCGTAAGGACAAGGCTGCTGCCGTCGTCGATATTCGCACTGCGCTACACCCATCGTGGCTGGCAGCTGAGGTCGAAGCGTTGCCGGATAGTGCGCGCCTGGTGACCCAGGGCGAACTTGTCGTTTGTTGCGCGGAAAGTGATGCCATCCCCTGCGTGATGCAGGAGATTGGGCGGCTTCGAGAGGCCACATTCCGCGGCGTAGGCGAAGGAACCTCACGTAGTACGGATGTGGATCGCTACGATCCCTGGTACCAGCAACTCTTTATCTGGAATTCTGCAACCCGCCAGGTGATCGGCGGGTACCGGATTGGCGATGTATCTGCAATCGCCGCCCGCCGCGGAGTTGCCGGGCTATACACGAGTTCGTTGTTCGCGCTGGCGCCGAAACTCGTGAATTCGTTGGCGCCGGCGATCGAACTCGGCCGCTCCTTCGTGCGACCGGAAGCACAGAAGAACTACCTGCCGCTGTTCCTGCTATGGCGCGGTATCGGCGCGTATATCGCCCGGACCCAGGACAAATATCTGCTGCTGGGCCCGGTCAGCATCAGCAACAGTTACCGGCGCTTCTCCCGTGAGATCATCGTGCGTTACCTATGCGCAAATCACTTTGACGATCAGCATGGAAGCCAGGTGACACCTCGTCGGCCGTTCCGGACCGCGATCACCGAATCGTTGTCGGCAACCTCTCTGCACGGATTGGACGTCGCGGCATTGAATCGATTGATCTCAGCGTACGAGCCGGATGGGCGTGGAATTCCGATTCTGCTTCGTCACTATCTGAAACTCGGCGGCCGGATTCTTGGGTTCAATGTGGATCCGCTGTTCGGTCAGGCTCTTGACTGCCTGCTGACTGTGGATCTTCGCGCCGTTGGGCGGACAACGTTGGAGAAATACATGGGGCCGGCCGCAGTAGCGGAGTTTATTGAGCGCCATGCGGATGGGTAATCCGTCAAGGTATCGGAGTGGCGTGGCGTATTTCCCGAAGGCGCCTTCGATATCCGTCCCCGTGGCCGACGGCATTGATGCTAGAATTGCCCCTCGCAATTGACAATGAGAGTTGCTGAACCGCCATGGGGCAGTCGTTAGGTCTGGACAGAACAGCGAAACCGTCTGACAGTATCCCTGCGATACTTGTTCGCACGCGCGCGCTGTTTGAGCTGCTGAACCTGTGGACGGATCGCCGGGCCGACCTCGACCAGGACAGTGCGGGCGAACTCGCGCGTTACCTCAAGACACTGGTCGGACTGCCCAGCAAGGCTCAGGCGGTAAAGGAATTGCAGCAATGGTGTCCGGACCGAGCGCTGCTGTTCATCGACCACGATATCCAGGCCTTGCAGAAAACCCTGCGGAAACTCGAATTGGTGGACTCCGCTGCGGTGCGCCAGCTGAATGCCTGCCTGGACGAACTCCGCTGGTATTGCGACATGGGGCGGGAAATCTATCGTCTCGAGCGGTCAGCCACCTCCGGCAGTCCGTACACTTCGCTGCAGGTCGCCGATGAGGCGGAAGGCGCGATGGTGGTCAACAACGATCCGCGTGTCAGCCGCACCTACAGCGGCTTGTTCATCCGTGGAATCAAGGTTACCGCGCGTGCCGCCCGACTCTGGCGCGCCCTGCAGCGTGAAGCACGCTCGTTCCTGGGTGAGCCCCAGAAACCCACGGACGACTCAGACCACCACATCCGTCAGGCCTGATCGGCCTCGCTCCCTCCCTCAGTCCGTTTTTCTGAAGCTCGTTGCCTGCGCACGCCTGAGCTTTGGTCCGGTGTTTCCTCTCAGGAATAAACTTGCAAAATCAATAAGAACAGGCTATCTGTAAAACTGATTGTAATATTCAGCCTGTATCCTGCTGATTGAACTCAGATCCCAGTCGTCCTGGTCCGCACAGGCTGGGGAGAGTGTCGTGGGGTACGACCTGCAGCGAATTGCTGCGGGGTAGCGTGGAGGAATGGTGGGGGATGCACGAACATCATTTTATTTCCGACAAGGCGGCTGCGATGGTGCTCTTGCACGAGGCCATCGAGTCAGGTCAAGGCGTCGAAGCGATCAGGATTCTGAATGATCACGGGTACGGCACCGGGCGTGGCCGAGGTGCTGCGATTGTCGATTGGTCACACGCCCGTCAGGCACTTCAACGCATCGTCACCGGGCACAGGTTTCAGTACTGACATTTCCTCCGCCCTGGCAGGCCCCGCGGGTCGGTGTGGGTTACTCGCGCGCGCCTGAGCCACCCCAGTCGATCACATTGTAAGTCGCGACGCTATCAGCCATCCTCGTCGTCAAAAGGTCGAGAAATCGTTGCACTTTTGCAGACAAATGTCGTCGATGTGGAAACAGTGCAAAGATGTCGCGCTCCACCGGCGCCAGGTCGCGCAGTAACCAGTTCAGGCGTCCCGCCTCAATGTCATTGGCGACGATGTAAGTCGGCAGATACGCGATTCCCAGGCCCGCCACCGCGGCATGACGCACCGAGTTCGCGATGCTGGTGATGAAGTTGCCATCGACATGGCAGTCCACAAACGCGCCGTGGACGATGAATCGCCAGACCCGGTAGGTCGAGATTCGAAGGCAGTTGTGCACCTTCAGGTCATCGGTGGTTTCCGGCGTGCCATATTCGGCGAGGTACTCGGGCGCGGCACAGCAGACCATGCGCGTCGTCGTCAGTTTGCGGGCTGCCAGGCTGGAATCCTGGGGCCGGGAAACCTGGATGACGACGTCGAAGCCTTCTTCGATGATGTCCGGCACCGCGTCCCGCAAAGCCAGCTGAACCCGCATGCTCGGGTAGCGCTGAATGTATTCCGCAACGGCCGGCGTAATGTGGAAGGTGCCCAGAGTGGAGGGTGCCGCCACGCGTAAAGTGCCATGCGGGGTGCTGTCGAAATCTCTAATCGAATCAATCGCCTCCGAGAGCTCATCGAGTATCGACCGGCTCCGGTCCTCGAAGATTCGGCCACTGTCTGTAACGCTCACGCCATGCGTGGTCCGGTTCAACAGCCTCACGCCCAGTTCGTCCTCCAGCGACTTGATGTGCTTGGAGACCATCGCCTTGGACATGCCGAGTTCATCCGCCGCGCGCGTGAAGCTGCCTTCGCGGGCGACAGATAGAAATACTTCCATGCTGGTCAGTTTATCCATCAGCGTCTCCTTGGCTCCGCATTGTATGTGCGGTGTTTCTCATCAGGAAACACCATTTTTCAAGAATTGATGTTTCCCAGTCGATATCCAAGACCTAGTATTGCTGCAACGCAATAGGGTGGCCGGAGAAATTTTCAGGGTTACCCGCGAAATTGCCTAATAGATTGAATATGAAGGAGAAGTAGAAATGAGCAAGTTGAAGATGGTAGTTGTGGCAAGCGCGCTCGTTGTAGGTGCGTCAGGTGCGGTGAGTGCAAATGCCGCAGGTCCGGCGCCTGACTACGAAGTTCTGGTCGTGCGACACATCCCGGTTCTGCCGCCGATCGAGCTGGCGTCGGCGCCTGAGTTGTTGAATTCGCTGCTGGGCTACGTGGCGGATGCCAACGAAGTGGAAATGGTGGGCCGCGCGCTGGTGCTGGTCGACGGTGACGTCAACTGAGGCACTTGCCAGGCTGAACAATGATGCAAGAAAAGAAAAGGACAATTGGTGCGGCTGGAGGGACTCGAACCCCCACGGCGCAGGCCACTGGAACCTAAATCCAGCGCGTCTACCAATTCCGCCACAGCCGCGCTGATTGTCCTGCTTGCGCCGGCGCGTAGTTTAATCAAACTGCTGCGCCAGCGCGAGGGTCAGGTCGCGGCGACCGTACATTCCCCCCGGTTTTTCCAATCCGCTGCCCGCAAAACTACAGCGGACCGCTAACTCAACGCACCACTGTATGCAGTACGCGGTCGTATTCGAAATACACCGTGAAGCCGTTGTAACGCCAACGCGTAATCGGCGGATCGCCAACAGCCGCCAACCGCTCAACCGGTTCCCCCAGCGATTCAATTACTCGCGCCATGGTGGCGCCCCGCTGCGGAATTTGCGACCTGTCCTGCGCAGCCAACGGCGCCGCGGCAAATACGCTGAAGATCAGAGCCAATGCCAGTGCACGCATATCAATCACTTCCCTACCCGATGAAGTAGCTGAGATTATAGCGGCAACTTCCGCTGTAAGCTCATAAAATATCAGGGTAATGTGCCCACTCTTCTGCATCTGACAAGCGCCGCGATCGCACCGTTGAACGATATTGGAGGTTAAAGGAACACCACTATGAGAGTCGCAGGAACATGTTTGCTTGGTATCGCTATGATGAGCGCTGCGCAGGCTGCTGAATATTTCGACAGCGCGGATACGGTTGCCCAATGGTGCCGATTGGCGGAGCAAGGGGCGGCAGATGCGGCTGATAAACACGCTGCCGGCGAGGCATGCCTGGCTTTTATCGCCGGTGTTCACGACACCAATACTTTGCTCGTGACCGCCGCAGGAATGAATCCAACCTACTGCGCGCCCGCGGATGCAACCCTGGGCCAACTCGCCCGCGTGTTCAGCGGTTACATGGCGCGCAATGAGGAGGACGGGAATCTGCCGGCCGCGGCCGCAGTGATGCTAGCCTTGCAGGAATCCTATCCGTGCCCGTCCGCAGCCGTGCCATAAGTCTGAATTTCTATCCGGAAACCGGGCACAGTGTCGCCGCTGCGGCGGCCGGGCAGCGCAGGGCCGGTACCGCAGGTTGAAAAGTCCAGGGACACCATGAAATCGTACGCCTCAAGCCGGATTGCGCCGGCCATTGCATTCCTCGCCACGATCACATTGGACGGCGCTGTCGCCGCCGACGCGCAGACACATCTTTATTGGGGCGACACCCACCTCCATTCATCGTGGTCAGTCGATGCTTATTCGACTGGCAACTTTTACGCAGATCCGGATACCGCCTTTCGGTTCGCCAAGGGCTTGCCGGTACTACATCCATCCACCCGCGCGCGGGTTCGCATTGATCGGCCACTGGATTTTCTGGTGGTGGCGGACCATGCGGAAATGATGCAGCTGCAGGTTCGACTCGGTGCGCATGACCCACTGCTGTTGAAAACGACCGAAGGTCAGCGCCTGCTGAAGATACTCGAGGAAAACCCGAATGGCGTTTTCCGGCAGGTAATGCAGATCCAGAAAATGTCCGACCCGATCCCGACGGATTTGTTTACCGATGAGATCCGCCGCGGCAGCTGGCTGGCTGAAATCGAAGTTGCGGATCGACATAATGAGCCGGGACGCTTCACCACTTTGTTCGGCTGGGAATGGTCGTCGGCACCCAATGGTCGCAACCTGCACCGCGTGGTGTTCACGCCTTCGCCTGCTGAAGTTGCGCGTCAGTTCATCCCGTACAGCTACTACGAAGGGCAACAGCCGGAAGATCTCTGGGCATGGCTGGAAGCGACCAGCAAGCGGACCGGCGCCGAATTCATCGCCATCCCCCACAACTCCAATCTGTCCGACGGCATGATGTTTGATCTCGTCGATCGGAATGGCCGACCGCTGACCAATGAATACGCCCGCAACCGCCTGCGGTGGGAACCCGTTATGGAAGTCACCCAGGTCAAGGGCACTTCGGAAACCCATCCGCTGTTGTCACCTGGTGATGAATTCGCTGATTTCGAAATTAGAAACAAGTTGTTGGGCGGGCAACCCGCGGCGGCGGCGGAAGGCGCCTATGCGCGCGCATCCTTGTTGCGTGGATTGCGCCTGGAAGCTGACATTGGTACCAATCCTTACAGGTTCGGCATGATTGGCAGTTCGGATTCACACACCGGGCTGACGTCCGTGGAAGAGGACAATTTTCTAGGCAAGATGGCGAATGACCCGTTGCCATCGCAACGCCTTGCGCAACGCGGCGTGGGATTCGCGGCATGGGAGATGTCGGCCTCCGGGCTCGCGGCAGTCTGGGCGAGAGCCAACACGCGCGAGGAAATCGCGGCGGCATTCAAGCGCAAGGAAGTCTTCGCGACCAGCGGGCCGCGCATCGTGTTGCGTGTTTTCGGCGGGTTTGAGTTTCCCGAGGCGGCGGCGACCGCGGCTGACCTGGCGGATGTCGGATATCGGGATGGCGTACCGATGGGAGGCGATCTCAGTAACGCCGGCGCACGCGCAAAACTCAAGCTGCTGATCCATGCGGCCAAGGATCCTGCCGGCGCGAATCTCGAGCGCGTGCAGGTGATAAAGGGCTGGCTGGACGATCATGGTGATCGACATGAGCGGATTTTTGATGTTGCCTGGAGCGACGACCGCGAACGCCAGCCCGACGGCCACCTGCTGCCGGTGAAGAATACCGTGGATGCCGCGAAGGCTGCCTATACCAATGAATATGGCGCGGCCCAGCTGGCAACGGTGTGGACGGACGAGTCGTTCGATCGCAACCAGCGCGCATTCTATTACGTTCGCGTGCTCGAGATACCGACGCCGCGGCATTCCGCATATGACGCCGCCGCATTGAACCTCGATGCCGCCGAAACT
Organism: Gammaproteobacteria bacterium; assembly: GCA_024234975.1. Lineage (GTDB taxonomy): Bacteria > Pseudomonadota > Gammaproteobacteria > JACKNH01. The sequence continues at coordinate 83,742 of JACKNH010000007.1, read as the reverse complement.
CGCGCCCCTGTCAGTATCCAGGAGCGGGCATATTCGTCACCCATCTGGTATTCGCCGGCCACACGTTGATGTGCGGTTCCCGCGTTTCGGATCCGGATAGCCCGAGGTGATGGCCATGCGAATGCCATTGGCCGGCTGGCGACGCTTGTTGTTGCTGCCATGGCTGTTACTCGCGGCCTGTGCCACAGCGCATGAGGCGCGTCCGCTGGTCGTGACGATCGACGGCTTCGGCAGCACGATCGTCTATCGCGTGGAGATCCGGATGCCGGATTCGATCGGCGCGGACAACCGTCCATACCTGCGTTTGCCAGGTGACTGTATGTACGATGGCCCGACAGAGTCTGTGGCGCAGACAAATGTCGCTGTGGTTCGCTGCGAGCAGCCGCTGGAAGGGCGACCGCTGGCGGTGAATTTTCCGGCTTTTAATCCGAACATCACCACGTTAATCCGCTACACGCCGGCAGGCGGCGTGGTACGCGTCGGGGTGTTGCCGCCCGAGCAGCCGACGTGGACCATCCCGGTCGAGCCCGGCGTTGCAGATGTGGCATGGGAATATCTGCGTCTTGGCGCGACCCATATCTGGGGCGGCCTGGATCACCTGCTGTTCGTCGCTGGGTTGCTGTTGCTGGCGCGCGGTCGGCAACAGTTGGTGCTGGCGATAACCGGGTTCACCATCGGACATTCCATAACGTTGTCACTGGCCGCACTGGACATTGTGCGCATACCCGCCGCACCCACCGAAGCGGCCATCGCGCTCTCGATCGTGTTCCTCGCGCGCGAAGTGGTCATCAACGACAGGTGTTCGCTGGCCCATCGCTATCCGCTGCTCATCGCCGCCACGTTTGGTTTGTTGCATGGGCTGGGGTTTGCATCGGCGCTGCGGGAGACGGGGCTGCCCGATGAATATATTGTGCAGTCACTGCTTTGCTTCAACGTCGGGGTTGAACTCGGCCAACTGGCGTTCGTAATGGGGATTGTCCTGTTGATGACGGCGGCGCGTGCCGTGAACGCAGGATTCTCGCATCCCGCGCGGTCCCGGACCTGCGCCTGCGTGTCCGCCTATGCCATCGGCATTCCCGCCGCATACTGGTTTCTTGGCCGGCTGCCGGGCATATTCGGCCCATGAGCGATTTCACGAACATGACGTGGTATCAAAATCAGCGCGTTCACCGTATTGGCTATTGAATACGGAACCGAGGCCCAGATGTCCGACACCGAGCGATACGACAGATTCGAAGCCGACGAGCGCCGCTGGTCGGCGCTGATGGCCAGTGCCCATGGCGGCGACCAGACTTCGTATCACACGCTGCTGGATGAACTCGCCGTGGTGATCGAACGTTATATCCGCGTCCGGTTTGGCACTCTGGATACGCTGGAAGACTGCGTTCAGGAATGTCTGCTGACGATTCACAAGGCGCGTCATACCTACGATACGGCGCGCCAGTTCCGTCCCTGGCTGTTCACCCTGGTGCGCCATCGTGTCATCGATGTACTCCGGCAGCAGCGGTCGGAACTGCGCCTGGAACAGGCCGACGAGGAGGCAGCGCCCGGTGATCCCGACGCGATTCTGCATCAACTCGATGGCATTCGCGTCCTGCAGAACCTGTCGCCGGACCACCGCGAGGCGGTCGCGCTGACCAAGTACGTCGGCATGACGACGGCTGAGGCGGCAACCTGGCTGGGTATCAACGAAACCGCGGTCAAGGCGCGCTTGCGGCGTGGCTTGCTCGCGATACGGAAACAGATGGAAACAGAAGAGTATTGGGCATGAGCAGGCAGCGGCAGGAATTAATCAGCGAACTCGCCAGCGACCTCACGCCGGTGACGCATGGCGGCCATACCGGTGGTAAGACAATGCTGTGGTTGTTGCTGGCGGTAGTCGCAGGCTTCGGCCTGATGCGGAGCGTCGCGCCGTTCCGCCCGGGCAGCCTGATGCAACTGGCCGACTATCCGCAGTACGCGCTGGAAACGCTGCTGGGTGCGAGCGCAATTGGCGTGCTCGCGTTCTGCGCCTTTCGTCTTTGCATTCCGCAAGCCGCGCCGTTGGCGCGACGAGTGGTCCCGGCGTTGGCGTTACTGGGCGCATGGCTGGCCATGCAGGTGCTGGCGCTGGCGATGCCGGCGGTACCACCGTCGATGCTGGGCGACCGCCATCACTGCTACCTGGAGATCATCGTCTATGCGCTGCCATCGCTGGCGCTGGGCCTGTGGTGGGCGCGCCGCCTGTGGCCGTTGTACCCGGCATTGACCGGCGCGTTGATCGGCCTGACCGCCGGTGCTGTACCTGCGCTGGCAATGTCGTTCGCCTGTATGTACATGCCCGGCCACAACCTGGCCTTCCACCTTCTACCCGGCCTGTCGGTCGGCGCGTTGGGCGCGCTTATCGGCGCGCGCATGCTCGCACGTTGATTAGCCGGCCCGCCGCGTTTGCGCGCGGCGGGCCGCCGCAACAGTCCGCCTGAAGTCCTCCGCCGGGTCGTGCGCTATGATGGCGTGGCTCAACAATCGACTGCCATGTACCAACGTCAGCGGAGTAACCATGCCCGATAGCCAGCCAGCGGATGACGTCGACCCCGTCCGATTCGTCTGGACGTGTCTGCGCGTTCACCGTGATGTGCAGGCCGTGCGTGAAGCGGTTGACGCGATTGAACGTGGCCTGGACTGGTTGCCAGTCGCCAACTACGCGTTGGCACATAAGGTCATTCCACAACTGTACCGCGGTCTGCGATGCCTGCCGGTGGACGCCGTGCCGAATGCGTTACTCACGCAGTTCGCGGTGCTGCAAGCGGATATAGAAGCATTCAACAGCCGCAAAACGGGCGCGCTCGGTACAGTGGCCACTGAATTCGCGGACGCAGGAATTACAGGCGTAGCTTATAAAGGTCCGGTGGTGGCACTGACCGCCTACGGTTCATTGGCGGGTCGACAGTTTGCGGACCTGGACTGGCTGGTCGCTGAACACGACGTGGCGGCGGCGCGCGAGGTGTTGCGCGGGCTTGGTTACTATCACTTGCGCAAATCCCTCACGTGGGAGGAAACCTGGCGTCTGGGCGAGCCAGTCGAATTGGAACTGGATCTGCACTGGCGTCTCGGCCCGCAACGACCGTTCCAGTACTGGATAAGCTTCGCGTTCGACGCGGCGGCGGCCATCTCGCGCGCACAGACCATACTGCTGGATGATGGTACCCCGGTGCCGGCATTCAGCGCCGAGGACGCGCTTATCGCACAATCGCAGACGACACTGAAGAACGGCTTCAACACGGCTTTGGCGCAAATGCGCTGGGTCTGTGACATCGACGGGCTCGTCTGCAATCAGCCGCCTGACTGGCGGGTCATGTTGAACCGCGCCCGTGAGGGACATTGCTTGCGGCCGTTGTTGCTGTGTCTGGCCGTGAGCGCGCGCACCTTGCGCACGCCATTGCCCGATGACGTTGCCCGCCTGACCGCGCGCGACACGGTCGTCGGTAAGCTTGCCGAGACTGTGATCAACAATTTCCTACGCGGCGCGCCGGCTGCTGAATATGCCACTTCGAGCAAACTGCGGATTGCGGCGTCACTGCAGGATCGCCTGGGTGATCGTCTGCCTTACTGGTCAGCGGCGGCGGCCGCGATGTTCGCGCCAACCGAGCGCGATCGGCAGTTCATCGCGCTACCTGATGGGTTACAACGGCTTTACTACGTGGTGAGACCGGTCCGGTTGATGCGCGACTGGTTCAAAGATAAGTCGAATCAGGCGCCGCGGTGAACAACAGCGGCGCCTGATCAGCCGCAATCAGCGGGGTCCGATGCGCATAATCGCGCCTTGCTTCTCATCGGTCGAAACGTACAGGTAGCCATCCGGTCCCTGTTTCACATCCCGGATGCGTTGGCCAAGATCATCCAGCAGCGTCTCCCGCCGCAGTTCCTGCATATCCTGGTTGAACAGGATGCGATCCACCCGGCCGGTACCGGGAATTTCGCCGTATCGCAGTCCGGCGACAAACAGGTCTCCACGCCATTTCGGCAGCTTGTCACCGGTGTAGAAATTGAGGCCCGAAACGGATATCGATGGTGTCCAGTAAACCGAAGGCGGCTCGTAGCCTGCATGGCCGGGACGATCAGCGGAGGACTGCCAGGGACCCTGATACGTACGGCCATAACTTACCAGTGGCCAGCCATAGTTGCGGCCCGGGGCAATCACATTGATCTCATCGCCCCCATTGGGTCCCATTTCGCTGAGGTAAACGGTTTGCGAGGGCGCGTGAACCGTCAGTCCGAGGCTGCTGCGATGGCCGAGCGTATAAATTTCACCCCGGAAATTCTGCAAGCCGACGAACGGATTGTCGTCCGGGATTGAACCGTCATCGTTCAGCCTCAATACCTTGCCGCCGAGGTTGTCGCCACGCTGCGGGCCATCGCCGCTTGATGCGCTGGTCGCAATCCAGAGCTTGCCGTCTGTGGTCAGCGCCAATGCCGTCGCGCCGCGCAGATTTTCTTCCGCGGACAACACGTCTTTCACTTCGGTAAGACGGTCACCCTCAAGTCTGGCCCGCGCCACCGCTACGCCGTTGCGTTCAGCATCCAGCGCCTTGGTGTAGGCGATGTATATCAGATGATTCCGCGCGAAATCCGGATGTACGGCAACGTTCAAATAGCCGTGAATGGAACCGGGCAGACCGGGCTCGCCACGCATCAAGGCCTGCGGTGCGCCTTGAACCGGGCGCGGGTCGAGCTTGCCGTCCTTGAAAATGCGCAGTCGTCCCGCACGTTCGGCAATCAACATCGTGCCGTCGGGCAGGAACGCCATGCTGTAAGGAAACTCGACGTCGCGGGTCAGCACCTCCACGCGGATGTTCTGACCTTCGGCGGTCTGGTAGTCAAACGGTCCGGTGCCCAGCGGTTTGTGTGAAATACCTTCCGGCGCGACCGGAATGCCATTGTTGAACGGCACATTCTGCTGCGCCAACACCGGCAACGCGGCTGCCAGGGCCAGCGCGACGCCGGCACGCACCAGCTTGCTTCGAATCCTGTTCATGTTTCCCCTCCCGAATAACTGCTTGAACGTGATTGTGTTTGTACGAATCGACTGCCTGATGGTTCCCGATGAGCTATCGACTTGATGAGTACCTGATGAATGCTGCGATCGCATCGATATCGCTGTCCGGCAATTCGGTGGGCCGGAACGGCGGCATGGAGGCGACGCCGTTGCGTAGAAACGTGCGTATGACTTCGGCGGGTAGATCGGTCCGCCGCGCCAGCAGCGCCGGCTTACTGCCACCGTATTTCACATGCAGCGCATAGGTGCCAGGCAGCATGGTCGCACCGTCGCTGCCAGGACCATCGCCATGACACGGCGCGCACAAGTGATCGAAGACTTCCGCACCGTGGGCGGCGAGGTCGTTCTGCTGGGCTGACGACGTGCCAGCCAGCAGCAGGGAGCAAGCCAATATCGCGAAGCGTCTCATGCCCGATCTCCCCGCAGGTGACGTGGCCAGATGCCGCCGCGCCCAGGCGACAGGATGCCGTTGGGATCGACCGCATCCTTGAGCGTTTCGTGAAAGCGCCGTAAGGAATAGTTGTTGTACGAATACGCCGCCGCCACTTCATCCTGGAAATACGGGGCTGCCCGATACTCGCCCCAGCCTCGCTCCGCCGCCTTGAGCAGCAGCGTCTTCAAGCCGTGGTTGATCTTTGCCTTGCCTTCCGGCGTGGCGCTGAAGTTGCCACCGCCGGTGGAAAACCCGGCCGAGAACAGGAAGGTGAATTGATGCCAGTTCAGCGGCGTATTGAGCGCGGAAATGCCACTGTCCAGCCCCAGTTCCCGCAAGGTATCGCCAAAGACCTGCTGCGCTTCGAACACCGCCTCAGCGCTGCGCGGGATTATCGCGAACAAACCGATATGACCTTTGGCCCAGGCATCGGGTACGGCTTCGGTACGGCCCAGGCTTTTCCATATCCCAAGGCTGGGTACACCCTGAGTGACATTGCGACGCATGTTGGTGGGATAAGGTCCGGTGGTTTCGGCAATCTGTTCCGGCGTCAACGGCACCGGAAGTGATTCACCGTCGATCATGCGTGCCCCGGGAATCGCCCGCGCGACGCGTTCCTTCGCGTACTCCCAGTTCGCCAGCGTGGTCTTCTCCGAACCGTAGAACTGTAACTCGACCTGCCAGGAGTGCAGCCCGGCGGAAGCCGCGAATCGATCAAGTTCCTCCTCATTCACGCCGCCACGACGCGTGGCCGCTTCACGGAACTCGGTATTGCCCAGCAAAGCCCGCAACGGGCTGCCATACCAGGGCTCGCCGATCATGAACAAATCGGTCAGGTAATTGACGGTGTTGACCAGGGCAATGAAGTCACGGCGTTTCGGCACGGTAATGAGGCCGTTACGGTAATGCTCGGGCTGCGGCATCAGGCGGATGCCCATCTTGGTGACGATGCCGAAGTTACCTTGCGAAAACAGTCCGGCGGGATCAGGTCCGAAGCCGTACTTGTATTCCTGCCAGGTGGGCGCGCCGGGCACAGCGCCCATACCGGTACGCATGACCTCGCCATTGGGTAACACAACTTCCAGGCCGCACTGCGCGGCGGTGTGATCGCGATAGAAGCCCAACGTGTAGCCGATGCCGCGATCCATGGTATTGCCTATCGGGCTGCCCCAACCGGGGTCGGGTGTGTCAATCCACACCTTCAGACCACGGTCCTGGATATAGCGATACAGATCGAAATAGGAAACGCCGGGCTCGACCAGCGCAAAGTTGCGATCGGCGTTGACCTCGAGCACGCGGTTCATGCGTTTTAAATCCAGCACGACGCTGCCACGCACGTTGGGGGCCGGTCCGCCATAGGCGAAATTCTTGCCGGTGGAAATGGCGTAAAGCGGTATCCGGTAGCGGTTGGCGATGCGGACGATCTGCTGGACCTGTTCGACCGAATCAGGCCCGACCGCTGCCGAAGGAATCAACTCCTCCGCCGCTTCCGGCACCGGCGAATAGTGATCACGGTACGGCAGCAGATCGTCGTCGTCGGCAAAGACCCATTCAGATCCGATCGCATCGGCGAATTCGCGCAACGCGCTGGCGAATGCATCCGCCGAAACGCCCGGTGGTAAAACAGCCATGGAAGCTCCCCCCTGTGAGATATCGCCTGGCATGCGTCAACGGCGACACGTGCCTAAGCCTAACATTGTTCAACGCGGAGCCACCATGCGAGACGGCGGCCAGCGCAGGTCATCGTAATCTCAGTCGGCTACCATGGCGCCGCCATGGAGGATCGGGTGCGGGTGGCCGATTCCGATTATGCACGCTATATTCCCAGGCCCCGTCTGTACCGAACCCACGAACACTGGAGAAACGAAACCGTGAAGATTCTGCGCGGATACGCGACCTGCGTCGCCATGCTGATGATCGCGATGACTGCCAGCCGAACCCATGCGGCAGACGTGCTGGACGCAACAATCGGCACCATTACGCCGGTGGTCATCGACTTGCGGCACCGCATCCATCAGTTCCCCGAGCTGTCCAACCGCGAGTTCAAGACCAGTGCGTTGGTGGCGGAACATCTGCGATCACTGGGGCTGGAAGTTCGCACCGGCGTTGCCCATACGGGCGTGGTGGGCATATTCAAAGGCGACCGGCCGGGTCCGGTCATCGCGCTGCGTGCGGATATGGACGCCTTGCCGGTGGTTGAAGAGTCAACCTTGCCGTTCCGGTCACTCGAGCGGTCCACCTACAACGGCCAGGACGTCGGCGTGATGCACGCCTGCGGCCACGATATCCACACGGCCGTGCTGTTGGGTGTGGCGTCGACCCTGGCGGCGCAGCGGAATTCGTTGGCCGGAACGGTGGTCTTCGTCTTCCAGCCCGCCGAGGAAGGGGCGCCGGAGGGCGAGGAGGGTGGCGCGGCCTTGATGCTCAAGCAGGGGGTGTTCGGCGATCTCAAGCCGACCGCCATGTTCGCGCTGCACACGACTACCGACTTCCCCGCCGGTAAAATCGGTTACGTTGCCGGCGCGGCCGCGGCCAGCGCCGATACATTCAATGTCACGATCAATGGCACCTCGTCACATGCCGCGTTCCCCGAGCTGAGCGTCGACCCGGTCGTGATTGGGGCGCAGGCCGTGCTGGGACTGCAGACCATTGTCGCCCGCAACCTGTCGGCATTCGAACCGGTGGTCGTCTCGACCGCGACGTTTCACGCCGGCGTCAGGGGAAACATCATTCCGGCGACAGCGACGTTCGGTGGCACCGTGCGGGTGTTCAGCCCGGATGCGCGTGATCTGGTTGAACGGCGCATGCGCGAGATCATCAACGGCATCGCACAGGCTGGTGGCGCAACCGCGGATATCGATTACCGTCGCGGTACGCCGCCGCTGGTCAATGATGCGCAGTTGATGGAGGAAAGTGTGCCGGTGCTCAAACAGGCGCTGGGCAGCGACAACGTGGTGCTGACCAAACCCGTGATGGCGGCAGAGGATTTCAGCTATTTCGCCAACGAGATCCCCTCGGTATTCTTGTTCCTCGGCGTCGTAAAACCCGGCACGACCTCCGGACCCAATCACAGCCCGACGTTTCAGGCGGATGATGCATCGATTCCCGTCGGCATCAAGGCCATCACGTCATTGGTGCTGGATCGGATGCAACGCTGAAGCACGATTCTCCAACGTCAGGTCAGCCCCATTTTTTGCCACCATGAAGGACGCTCGGTGAGCTTGGTGAAAGCGAGCAGGCTGAAATAGAGAAACCCCGCGGCCACCACGATATGCGGCCGGCTGACCCATTCGCCACTGCCGCCGATGCCGTAGGCGTGACCGTGCTCGATGATGCCCAGGCGTGGTAACGGGATGAACAACGTCGCCATCACCGTGCAGATGTAGAACAACGCCGATAAGCCCCAGTAACCGCGCATTCGCGCCACCTCCCCGGCGGACTGACGATCACCTCCCACCATCGCCACCACTTTGGCGCCGATCAGCCAGGCAAAGGCCATGACCGGCCACCAGGATTCAAACGAGGCTGCGAACGCGCCAATGAACAAGCTGTAGAACAGCGCGAAACCTGCCAGCGTCGCCAGTCTTTTTCCCAGGCTCATTTCCGAGGCCATTACGACACTGCCGAGAAAGGGCGCGGAGTGGATAAGGATGAATTCCACCAGCATCACCAGCATCAGTTCGGCGACCATGCCGTCACGCCAATGGCGTGGCGTGATCCAGGTCACCAGGAATACACCGGCGGTGATGACGTCCGGTGCGGCGTGCAGAAGTCGCTGCAGAAGCGGCAGGCGTGCCTGTGTGGCGCTATCTGTCATGGCAGAGCAATCCATGGCCGTAAATAATCAGTCATGGGTTATCGGCGCGCCATGCAGTCCCCACAGGTTGCCAAGATTGAATCACCCCGCACGTCAGCGCGTTCGATGTTTCAGTTCCTGTTCGTAGATATCGGGAACATAGGTCGCGACGACGTCATAGCGCGCCTGCGGCGCTCGCTCGTGCGGGAACGAAGCGAGCAGGGCTTCACCCCGCACCCGGACCGGATCGGCAAATTCCTCGTGCGTGAATATGAACAAGTCGTTATTGCGGATCCCTGCAAGCACCATTTCACCCACATCAACCGGATCGAGGGCCACTGCCATCAGGTCTATCGGGGGTAGCCCCATGTCCGGCGCGGGTTTCTCGTTGGCGAGGTCCTGGGGCCGGTTCCGTTCCGAGTTCATGATGTCGGACCTGACCAGGCCCGGGCACAGCACCGAGGTGCCGATGTTGCGGCCGGCAAGTTCGACCCGCAGCGATTCCATCATGCCCATCACCGCGTATTTGGTGGCGCAATAAACGCCCAGCGTGCCGGCCAGCAATCCACCGGACGAGGAGGTGGTGAGGATGTGCGACCCTTCACCATGCGCCAGCATGCGAGGTACGAAGCAGTGAATGCCATTGAACACGCCGTCGACATTGACGTTCATCGCCCAGTCCCAGTCCTGCCAGCTTGCCGTGCTGAGCTGTGAGGTAATCCCGATTCCCGCATTGTTGACCAGCATATGCACGTTGCCGAACCGACGCTCGGCTTCGTCAGCGGCGCGCGGCATGGCGTCGCGATCGGCGGTGTCCAGACGGATGGCATGCACGCCCGGATTGTCGGCAGGGAACAAGGCCAATGCGCGGTCGCGGTGTTCTTCGCGCATATAGGTGAAGACGACTTTCATGCCGGCGGCGGAAAACGCCCGCGCCATGCCAAGGCCTATGCCACTGGAGCCGCCGGTGATGAAGGCAGTCTTGCCCGTTACGTCGGCCAGCGGTGCTTTGGATGCGTCATTGGTCATTCGTGATGTCCCCTGCGAAAAGTGTCGTGAGTCCAGGCGTTGGTCAGGGCGCACAACGGCGCGATGAATTGTTACCGATGGTAACAGCTGATCCCAACCGCTGATACTGACCGCCGCCCCGAGTTTGCTGAAACGGCAGTCGATTGTGCTGAAACGGAATCGCGCGCCGGGACCGCCTGCCAAATCAATACATTGCGCAACGCCTGCGGAAACCCCCGCCTGCCGCCAGCGGAATGTTTGCCTTGGCAACCGTTTGCGGTTGTTTGACCTGAATTAATCGCCCGGATAGTCACCTGGGCTACGGTGCAAGGCTGCGCATAACTTCAGACTAGGGGATCGACAATGGCCGACAAGCTGAGCGACATCACACCTGATGAGCAGAACCTCATCGACTGGCTGGCAGACATGCAGGAAGAGGAAGCCGTCGCATTGGCGATGAAAATGCTGCTGGAGGAGAAGAAGGACCCGATCCGGGTGCTGGAGGTATGTCGGGCAGCGATGGATATTGTCGGTCAGCGATTTGCCGAAGGTGAATACTTCCTGCCGGAGCTGGTGCTTGCCGGTGAAATGCTGGAATCCATCAGCGCCGTAGCCAAGCCAATCATCAAGGAGACCCAGGGCGACCAGGAGCAAAGCAAGCTCGGCAAGGTGCTGATTGGTACCGTCCACGGTGACCTGCACGACATTGGCAAGAATATCGTCAGTTTCATGCTCGACATCAACGGCTACAACGTGCGCGACATCGGCGTCGACGTAGCGGTGCAGACCTTCATCGATGAGATCAATGATTTCCAACCGGATGTCGTCGGCCTGTCGGGCTTCCTGACGCTGGCGTTCGATTCGATGAAGGAGACCGTGGAGGGTATTGCCGCCGCCGGCTTGCGCGACAAGTTCAAGATCATGATCGGTGGCGGGCAGATCGACGACAACGTTTTGAAATACACCGGCGCCGATGCCTATGGCGTCAATGCCGTGGAAGCCATCGCACTGTGCAACAAGTGGCTGGGAGTCGAGGCATGAGCGACGCCGCCAGCGGAAGTGCCGGGGAAACGGGTTTTCTGCCGGTCAGACTGCAGCCCACCGAGCCTGCCGCGCAGGCCCGGTTTGAAGCGCGTTCGCAGCGCCTGATGGACCTGGTGGAAGGCCGTCAGCCGGATCGCATGCCGGTCGTGATGTATGCGACGTTCTGGCTGGCCAAGTACGCCGGCATCAGCTGCAAGGAGTTGATGTACAACTACGAAGGCACCAAGGACATCGCGCTGCGCGCGGTGCAGGAGTTCGACCCCGATATCGCCGCGCCCGGCATGATGGCGGCGAATGTTTTCGGGCCATCCATGGAGTTGATGGATTTCAAGCAACTGCAATGGCCGGGGCACGGCGTCGGCGAGCACCAGCCGTACCAATATCTCGACCGCGAATACATGTTCAAGGAGGAATATGAGCAGTTGATGGCCGATCCCACCGGCTTCTACCTGCGCAAATATCTGCCGCGTGTGTCAGGTGCGTTGGAAGGTCTTGCTGACATGCCTGACCTGCCCGGCATGTATTACTTTCGTCTCATCAGCGGTCTGCGCGGCTTCAACAAACCCTCCGTGCGCCAGGCGTTGATGAATCTGCTCAAGGTGGCAGAGGAAGTTGATGTGATGACCGGCCACATCGTCGACTTTTCATCCAAACTGACCAATCTCGGCTATCCGCGTGATTCCGGCAGTAACGGCGTCTCACCTTACGACTTCATTGCCGACTACCTGCGCGGTGCGCGCGGCATGATGACCGACCTGTTCCGCAAGAAGGATCAGCTGATGGCCTTGCTGGATCGTTCGCGTGAATGGCTGACGCGCATCGCTATCGACAACGCGAAGATGGCGGGGCACCCGATCGTCATGATTCCCATCCACTGGGCGCCCGATGCGTTCATGTCGGACAAGGTCTTCCGCGAGGTCTACTGGCCGCCGTTCCGCCAGATGCTGTGCGACATGATAGACGCAGGTTTGATTCCAATGCCGTTGTGGGAAGCGGACTGCAGCAAGCGGTTGGAAATCATCAAGGACGTACCTCGGGGCAAATGCATCTACTGGTTCGAGCGTACGCCGCTGACACTGGCCAACGAAGTGCTGGAAGGTCAGGTCGCGCTGCGCGGCAATCTCTCGCCTTCGATGATGACCACCGGCACACCGGACGATGTCGATGCCGCGGTGAAGAACCTGGTCGACAACGTCTGGAACAAGGGCGGACGGTTATTGCTCGACTGCGCGTTCGGCATTCCCGACGAAACGCCCGTGCCCAACGTGCGGGCCATGTTCGACGCCGCCCGCAAGTACGCCGGCTAGGTCATCCAACGATGCCCATGGCGCGCGGTTTCGATGTCTTGCGCCTGGTCGCGGCCAACCCGCTGCCCAGTGCATCGGCCGTGCGCCAGCGTTTTCGGCCGGACGCAATTGCTTTGGTGAAGAACGAAGACCTGCTCGACGCCGCCTACAGCTATCGCATCGTGCCGCTGGAACAACCCGTAGGGCCGACCATGCGGCTGGAAGGCGAACAGTTTGATGCGCCGATGTTGTTGCCGGCATCCGGTGAACTCACTGCGCTGGCCTGTTGCGTCTGCACCGTGGGATCAAAACTCAGTCAACGCAGTACGGCATTGTTCGGAGAACGCAAACCGTCGCTGGCGCTGGCGCTGGATGATCTCGCCAACGAACTGCTGTTCGCGGTCGCCCGCCGCGCGCAGGACCGGATTCTTGCCGATTGCATGCGCCGTGGCCTGACGGCGAGTGGCGAACTCAATGCCGGCGACCCCGGCCTTTCGATCACGGCTCATGAAGCGGTGGTGAAACTTTCATGGGCGCATGCCATCGGGGTCAAGCTCAATCACGGCGAACAGCTGGTGCCGTTGAAGTCGACCACGATGATCATGGGGGTCGGGCACGATTTGCCGCGGTCGGTCTTCTCCCGCTGCGAACTCTGTCCGTCGCGCTTCAAATGCACCTTGAAGCACACCACGGAGGGTCTGTCGGCTTTCGCTGGCTGATCTCTCGCTTATGGCTGCTGGCAAGAATTCCGTCACGAAGGAACCCACGAACAACACGTTATCGTTTCCACATCTTGATCGGCAGATAGAAGCCAGGCCCGGTGAAACGATCTACCAGGCCGCACGGCGCGGCAGTGTGCGCATCGTCGGCGCCTGCGGTGGCAGAGGCACATGCGGATCCTGCATGGTGCATGTCAGCGAGGGTTCGTTCGAACGCACGGGCGAGGCGGACGGCAAACGGATAAAGCGCTGGATGCGGGCGTGTCAGGTCAGCGCCACCTCGAACTGCACGGTTGAGATATCGGCTCGGTCGCTGGCGCCAGTGGTGCGTGCGGAAACCGATGTTGCGACCGACGAACAATTGCCGCTGGCGCCGGTGGTTGTGAATCATGATCTGATGCTGACTGCGGCCAGTCTGGCCGATGTCCGCGCGGATTCCGAACGGTTGTTGGCGGCCATTCCCGGTGCCACGCATTGCGACCTGCATGCCTTGCGCGCGTTGCCGGCTGTGCTGCGCAGCCAGCAATGGCAGGTGAGAGCGCGGGTCCGGCACAACGAAGTCATCGCCGTGGCAGCGCCCGGTTCGCGGACATTGGGGCTGGCCATTGATCTCGGCACGACGAATGCCGCCGGATTTCTCATCGATCTGGAAAGCGGTCGACGCCTCGCCAGTATGGGCATTGAGAACCCGCAGGCGGCGTGGGGCGGTGATGTCATCAGTCGCATCAATCACGCCATGGTGGGTGGTGAACCCGCGGCGGAATTGCAGACCGCTGCCGTCGGCGCGCTCAATGCATTGGCGCACGATCTCTGCCTGGCGGTTGGCGCGTTGACCGACGACATCGTCGATGTCGCCATCTGCGGCAATACTGCCATGCATCACCTGTTGCTGGGCCTGCCGGTGCGTCAACTGGGCAAGGCGCCGTTCATCGCCGCCCAGCGCGAGAGCGTCGACATCAAGGCGCGCGACATCGGGCTGAAGGTGTGTGCCGGAGCTTACGTTCACCTGGTAGGCAACATCGGTGGCTTTGTCGGTGGCGATCACGTGACCGCGCTGCTGGCGACTGAGGACCAGTGGCAGGATGGCGTGCCAACGCTGGTCATGGATATCGGCACCAACACCGAAATCACACTGATCCATGGTGACCGGATGTACTCGGCGTCATGCCCATCCGGTCCGGCACTTGAAGGGGGGCATATCGCGTGCGGCATGCGCGCGGCCGAAGGCGCGATTGAAAAGGTCACGATAGTCAACGACAGCATCAGCCTCGGCATCATTGGTACGCGCAGCCAGGCGGCGGTCGGCATCTGCGGTTCAGGCGTGCTGGATGTCATGGCCGCCATGCTCTCATCGGGTCTGATGAGCGCGCGCGGTCGCCTGGCCGCCGGTGGCGTCGGTATCAGTGAACTTAAAGGCAAACGCATTTTGAACCTGGCGCCGGATGTCTGGTTCAGCCAGGTGGACATCCGCCAGGTGCAGTTGGCGAAATCGGCGATCCGCACAGGCACCGAATTGCTGATGCAGGCCGCTGGCCTTGTGGAAAGCGACATTCAGCGCTTCATCATCGCCGGCGCATTCGGCGCTTACATAAATCTGGAAAGCGGCATCGCCATCGGACTTTTCCCGGACCTGCCGCGCGAGCGCTTCACCCAGGTGGGTAATGCGGCCGGCGTTGGCGTCAGATGCCTGTTGGCGTCCAGCCACGCGCGTCGTCGCGCCGACGACATTGCGCGTACCTGTGAATACGTTGAACTGAGTTCGGTGAAGGCATTCCAGCGCCGGTTCGTATACCACATTGATTTCCACCAGCCGTCGACGCTGACGCCCGGACACGTTTGACCTGCGGCAAGCACGGTGATCGTGGCGGCAGGGAGAATAACTGACTTGTCCACGGCAGCCGCCAACCAGAAGGAGATTTGAAACATGAGCCAGACCAACGGCTTTGACGGTTTGAAGATCATCGGTGATCGCATCAATCCCGGCTTCAAGAGCACCAAGGCGCTGATGGATGCCAACGATATGGAAGGCATCCAGGCGTTGGCGGTCAAGCAGGTGGAAGCGGGCGCCGAATATCTGGATATCACCGTGGGCCGCCGCGCCAAGGAAGACCCGAAATTTCTCATCGATGTCATCAAGGCCGTGCAGGAAGTGGTGGCGGTTCCACTGTGCATGGACGAGCCGGAAGTACCATTGCAGCGTGTCATGCTCGAAGCCTATGACCAGGACAAGGCGGGCGGCCAGCTGCCGCTGGTGAATTCCGTGGTTGAACCACGCTATGCAATGATGCAGCTGTACAAGGAAGTACGGCCGTTCAAAGTGATTCTATTGACATCGGAACGCGTCGAAGACGGCGTCAACAAAACCAACCGCAGCGCTGACGAAGTCATCTCCACCGCCAAACGCGTGACGCGCCGCATGCAGGACGAATACGGTGTGCCGCTGAATGACATCTTCATCGACGTGCAGGTCGTCGCGGTGTGTTCTGACAGTTATGGCCAGCATCGCGCGGCGCACGCCGCCGTGCAGGCCATCCATACCGATCCTGAGATGCAAGGTGTGCACATGATGGGTGGCCTGACCAATGTCGGCCAGATGTTGCCGCCAAAGGCGGTCGATGGCTCTGACCTCAAACTTTGCCTGGAGAATGTTTTCCTCACCCGCGTGGTGCCGCACGGTTTCGATTACGTACTGGCCACGCCATGGCGTCAGTTTTCGCCGATTCCGGCAGACCACTATGTGTCGCAGGTATACGATGAGTTTCTGCAGGCGACCGGCACCGATGCCTTGCGCAAGGCGCGCAAATTCTACAAGGCGGGTCTGTAAGCGGGCACGGAGTATCAGTGACCTCCTCAACGCCCGAGGCGTTTGCCGTCATCGCCCACGCGTGGTTTGACGGCGAACATCTCCATTGCAGGCCCGTTACGATGACGGTGCGCGGCGGCCGCATTGAAACGATTGCCGGCGGCGATCAGTCAGAACTTTTGACGCTGCCGAGTCACCGCGGTGCCTTCCTGATGCCCGGCATGGTTGATGCTCACGTGCATCTCGCGCTCAACGGCGCGCTCACAGACCGCGCCGAGCGCAGCGATTCGCTGAAGGCCGATGTCAGCGTCATACGTGATGATGCCATCGCGCGGGCCCACCGGGCATTGTCCAGCGGTGTCACCGTGATGCGGGATGCCGGTGACAGGCATGGCATCAATCACGCGGTGCGGGCCGCCGCGGAGCACGACGGCTCCTTGCCGAAAGTGATCTCCGCAGGCATGGGTTTGCGCAGCCAGGGTGGCTATGGCGCGTTCATCGCCGCCGAGCTGGTTGACGTGGCGTCACTGGATGCAACAATGTCCCGCATCTCCGCGCAGTGCGACACGCTGAAGCTGGTCATCTCAGGTTTGATTAATTTTGCCGCGGGCGGCGTGCTGGAACCGCCGCAGTTTGATATCCCCACCGCACGCAGTATCGTCGATGCCGCGCACCACGCCGGCCTGAAAGTCATGACCCATTGCAGTGGCGAGGACGCGCTGCGGGTTGCAGTGGCCGCAGGCGTCGACTCCATCGAGCATGGCTACTTCATGACACCGGCGGTGCTGCGCGAAATGGCGGATCGCTGTACGACCTGGGTGCCGACGTTCTGTCCGGTGCATTTCCAATGGTCACAGCCACAGCATGCGCCGTGGTCGGATGAAACCGTTGCGCACCTGCGCCGCATTCTCGATCAACATGGGGAAATGCTCGCGCTGGCCATTGAATACGGTGTGCCGCTGCTTACCGGCACCGATGCCGGCAGCATGGGCGTGGTGCACGGGCCGGCCATTGTGGATGAAATCGAACGCTTCATCGAAGCAGGAGCATCGCTGACGCTGGCGTTATCCTGTGCCACCAGCAAGGCGCGCAGGTTTCTTGGGCTGCCGGATCCATTACTTACCGTCGGCGCGCGTTTCGATGCCTGCCTGCTGGCAAACTCTCCGTTTGATCAACTGGCGGCGTTGCGATCACCACAGCAGGTCTGGCGGGGGCTGGAATAAGTCGCTGTGCGGATTTTCGATCCGGCAGGAACACGCGGCAGGTTCCGGGTAGTAACTGTTCAATCAGGACTCGCCATGAACACGTCCATGTGGGCTCGGGCTCGGCGTCCTGCCTCGCACGGTCCTGATTGAACAGTTACAACCCGGAACATCAGCGTCTCAGATTCGATGAAATTATGCATGCCAGCTTACTCACCATCCAACCCGGCGTTGCGCCGTTGCTCCCGCAGCCACTGAACCGGATGCTTCTGCTGCAGTTCCTCGGCGACGGCGGCGGCGATGTCCTTGGCGCTGCCGTCGCGGGTGAATTTTTCGTAGCGGAACTGCTTCATGTAATCGGTTGAACTGGTGGCGCCTTCGCGCATGGCGATGCCATCAACGGTTTCCATGTAGACCGGCGGCAATTGCAGTCCGCTGCGGTCGCCGCCTTCGCCCCGTACCTGTACGGAAACGGGTATCTGCTTCCAGTAGGTCACCTTCACATCTGCCATCGTTGTCGATTCCAATTCGTTAAACGGTCAACGTGGCGACAGCACGTGCAAGATCAGCGAGCGGATCGCTGCCGGTCGGAATCCACTCGTGCCCGACGTATCCCGAAAAACCGAGATCTGCAATCGCCGTTGCCACGGCGCGCCAGTTCACTTCCTGGCGCTCATCGATCTCATGCCGGCCCGGCACGCCGGCGACATGGATATGGCCGATGTAGTCGATATTCTGGCGCAGCGTGCTGATGAGGTTACCTTCCATGATCTGCATGTGATAGGCGTCGTATACCAGCTTCACATTGGCCGATCCCAGTCGGCGGCAGACTTCAACGCCGAAAGCGGAATTGTCGCCCTGGTAATCGGGGTGGTCGACGCGGCTGTTCAATAATTCCAGCGCGAGCATGACGCCATGCTGTTCCAGCAATGGCACGACTTGTGAAATTCCTGCCACGCAATGCGCGATACCCGTTTCATCATCTCTGCCCTGGCGATCGCCGAAGAGGCCGATGATGGCCGGCAAGCCGTTCTGCGCCGCCTTGGCAATCTGCAACTGCATGGATTCGATCAACGCTGCATGATTGGCGGGATCATTCCAGCCTATGGCGCCGCCGAACATGCGGTCGCTGCCGATGGGCGGCGGACCGAAGCTGCCGCCGCCCATGATCATGCATGGCGTGATGCCATAGTGTTGCGCGGTATCCCACTCGCTCTCGTCAGCCAGATCGACGCCAACGACACCCAGTTCCTGCAACGTGGCGTAGAACCGGTTGGCGGGAATGTCACCGAAGCACCAGCGGGCGACGGATTGCCGCAATCGACCGGCGTTGACGGGGGCGTTGTCCGACACCGCTTTATTGCTCCGCGTTGAGGCTGAGGATCCAGTCGGCCATGGTGCGCGCTTCGTCGAGTGAAACCCATTGGTTGGGCACCATCGGCACCAGGCCCCAGTTGCCACCGCCGCCGTTTACGATTTTGCGTGCCAGCACCTCGGTCATGACATCACGCCGTTGACCGTGACGCGCGGCGATCGCGGCATAAGGCGGACCGATGATGGTTTGCGTCATCTCGTGACAGATGTAGCAGCGTTTGACTTCGAGCAAATCCACGGCGCTGTCCTGGGCGGTTGCCGGCAGACATGCGGCGAATGATGCGCAGAGCGCGAGAGCAATGCGGGTAATCGCGTTCATTGGTTGGCCTCCGGCAGGGTGGCGCGGGTGAATTTCTTCGGGTAGGCGTTGTCACCCGGTTCAATGATCAAGGCCATGCGCGGCCCCTGCACGACGTCGACAATGTTGGCATAGGAGCTGATCAAGACACCGGTCTGGGGATCGACATCGACCATCCGCAGGAATGTCTGTGTCCGTGGCAACGGCAGCACGCCGAAGGTTGTTGTCGCCGGATCGAAGCGGTAGATCACATCGCCATTGGAGGTCGGAATCCACACCACGCGGCGGACCGGATCCCAGGTGGCGGAATACGGAGCGCTGGCGGTATCCGGCAGATCATAGACGCCAACCATCTTGCGCGCCTTGGCGTCGAACGCGGCCAGCTGACCGCTGCCGTAAAGTGCGAAATAGATGATGTCATTGTCGTCGATGGTGATACGGCGCGGGCCGGCGTTCGGATCCGGGAACTGGAACGGACCAATGTACTCGCGCTTTTCGATATCAAAACCGCCGAAGGTGCCATTGGCAAGCTGGCTGTACCAGACCTCCTTGCGATCCTTGGTCATGATCAGCCCATAGAGCGAGGTCGCGCCATCGCGGCCGGGCGACGGGGGCGCCTCCCATACTTCGGATTTGCCGTCGCGCGGATCGAAATAGCCCACAGAGTTGTTGCCGATGTCGGAGAACCAGATAAGGCCATCCTTGTCGGTGAGCAGTTCGTGCTCGTAACCGAAGCTCAAATCATGGATACCGGGGTCCTTGCCATCCGGCGTGCGCAGACGCCAGGTCTGCCATTTGCCGGACTTGATATCGAGATGACCGACGATGCTGTTGAACAGCGGTGTCACCCATAAGGAGCCATCCTGGCCGCGATGCAGTGAGTGCGGGCTCATCAACACATCCACCGGGACTTCATGGACTTCCTGCTTGCCGGTGGCGACGTCCACCGCAAACATGCGATTCGACGACACGTCGGCGATCCACAGTTTGGCGGGGTCACCCAGCATCAATGCCTCGCGCACGGCATTGGGATGCGGCACCTCGTATTCCCAGATGACGGTGTTCTCGTCGGCAATCACCGGCGCACCCCAGTCAAAACCGCTGACGGTATCCAACCGGTCGTCGAAGATGCGGGTCAACGTAGCGGCAACCTGTTCGCCGTTGGTCACCGAGTAGACCGCGTCAGCATCGACCTTCTCGCCTGTGTCACGCGCGCCACGCGAGAACTCCCAGGCCGACAGGTAGTTCATGTATTTGACGATGGCGTTCCAACTCTGTGCCCGTGCTGCGACCGGGTCTGCTGCATGCAGGTCGGCGATTGATGCGGCGTAGTTGCGCACTTCCGGCGCCGGCACCTGGTGGCAGTCGATGCAACTCATGATGAAGTCCGATTGCTGGCGCCGATCAGACAGGCGTCGCAACCAGGCCGAAGGCGGTGCGACATCGGCCTGATTGTCGGTGCGTGAAACGATCAGCGTCAGTGCGAGATGGGTGTCTGCGCCATGGGCGGTGTTGCGCATGACTGCATCCGCGGCACGGTAGCCCAGTGCGCGGACGGTGATGGCTGTTGTGGCGTCAAATGCTTCCGGATACGCGCCGGGGAACGAGAATTCGCCCTGCGCGTTAGTGAAGACGGTGACGACGCTGGCGCCTGGCGCGCCTTCATCGCGATCAAACACCACCTGGGCCTGTGCAACAGAATTGCCGTTGGTGTCGACCACAGACCCTGTGATCTTCGTAGCGGCCAGCGTGGTGATGGATGTTACCGCCAGCACCGCGGCGACGGCGCCAATACTCGCGCGCCGCATGTGTGTATGTACGTACATGGTTGGTTGCCCCTCTCAAAATGCAGCCCGGGTGAAGCGGATTGCTACAAGCGGTCCGGATTCCGCCACTTCGGTCCTGCCCGCACGACGGGGCCGAATGGATCCGGTCGTCGCCGTCGTCCGCCCTGGGCGCCTGGCACCCCCATCCCCTCGGAAAGAATCGTTCGCAGCAGTTCCGGCCGCGTGTAGTCTAAAACAGTCACCGCGGTAGTTGAACGCTGGTAATCTGGCGACGTGATGTCGCATACGGCGGCGGAGTGTTGCGCCGCAGAATGCATGCGGCCGGAACGCGCCGCGGCATGCTTTTCCAGTTGGACCGGATCAATTCCCGGGCTGGACAATGCGACAATTCCCGCAACCCGGTTGAGGCTGAAACGACAATGACACGGAGTGTTCCCGCGAAAACCCTGCTGTGTTTGTGGCTGGTGATGGCCTCATGGTCATCTATGGCCGGGGATGCACAATGGCTGCAATTGCGTGGCGAACGATTTGGCATCGTTTCGCAATTGAACGAGCAACAGACAAGGCGCTGGGCAACGGAATTTGATCAGTACATAGATGCCTTGCACGCATTGTTCAACCGGCCAGAACAGAGCGCACCGCCGCTGACAGTCGTATTGTTCGACAGCACGCGCAAGTTCGCGCCTTATCGCATGAGTACCGAATCGGGCCAGGTCGAGGATACCGCGGCATTCTTTGCCTTGCGTGGCGACTGGAGCGTCATCGGGATGCCGGGCCAGCGAACGTCGCCGGAGAACCTGCGTACTCTGCGCCATGAAGCGGTTCACTGGCTCACCAGCACCCGCAACGAGCCAACACCGTTATGGTTCAGTGAAGGCTATGCGGATGTACTTTCGACCTATCAGGTCGATGGCACCCGGGTCACCTGGGGCCACGCCATTGATAAATACCTGAATCAGTTGAACGCGGTCGGCCTGCAGTCGCTGACACAACTGCTCAACCAGTCGCAGGACGAAGCGTTGCATCACAATAACCGCTTCTATCCGCAAGCCTGGCTGCTCGTTCACTATTTTCTGTTTGGCGACAAGGGCTCGCACCGCGACCAACTCGAGGACCTGGTCAGGCTCTCCCGGACCATGTCCGCCGAGGACGCAGTGCTTGAAGCCTACGGTAGTTCAATCGTCAACCTGGAGAACGATGTCCACGCCTACTTGCAGCTGGGGCGCTACAGTCAATGGGAACTCACGCTCCCGGCGCGGGATTACCACTATACGGTTGCTCCGGCCGCACCGGCGCAGGTCGAGTTCGCCCTGGCGCGACTGGCGATCGGCGGCGGCAATCCGGAATTGGCGCAACGGCACGCGGAAAACGTGCTCGCCTTGCTGCCAGCACGTCCTGAAGGTCATGAACTGATGGCGACCTTAGCCTACGAACGGGGCGACATGGCGCGGGCCGCGCGCGAGATCGATGCCGCGCTTGTGGCGGGAACAAGTGATACATGGATTCTGCAACACAAGGCTGTGACCTTGTTCAACGAGAATGCCACCCACGTGGTGATGTCACCTCAAGAGATTCTGCCGGAGCCCGTGGCAAGACAGATCGCCGAATACTCGGCACAGGCGGCGTTGCAGAATCCGCAACCGATTGAACCTTTCGCCCTGCTGGTAAGGGCGTTGGTGTGCACCAACGGGGATTCCGCCGCGGTGGTGGAAGCATTGGCGGTCGGCCGGCAGTTCCATCCCACCTCGGGCATATTCAGATTGGCGGATGCGCTGCAGGCATCGCGGGTCGGCGACCACGAGGCAGCCCTGGTCGCACTCGCCGAAGCCGACCAGAGCCCCTTGTCGCTGACGGACGAAATGCGGACCCTCAGCCAGTTTCTGCAGGAATACTGGGTCATGACCCCTGTGCTGGAACTGGCTGCCGACGCGGCTTCCAGCAGCGATTATGAGGCGCTGGTGGCGGCGACCGGCGTCGAGCTGGGCAGGCCTGGTCTGTCCGCACGACTCGAACAACGATTGCAGGCGATCCAAAGAGACGCCAAAGGTATGCTTGTACTGATTCGCGCGGAGATTTACCTGCGTGCCGGTAATACCGTACGCTTCATCGACATTGTCAAGGGGATTGCCGATGACGAGGAATATGGCAGCGTGGTGCGAAGCGTCGCCCGCGGACTGCTGAACGACTTATAGGTCAGGACGGTGGCCCGCCGCGCGGCCCACCCCGTTTATGTATACACACGAAGGAGCCGGATTTATGAAAATGCCTTGGTTAGCCGTCTGTGCCCTGCTGCCCGTCAGCGCAGCCTTTGCTGAACCCGAGTACGCAACGATTTCAATGGAAATCGACATCGCCCGTCCCGCAGCAGAGGTCTGGGCCAAGGTCGGCGACTATTGCGCGATCGGTGAGTGGCTCAACGTGGATTGCGCGATCACTTCCGGCGACGGCGGCATGGGCACGGTGCGCGTGCTTGCCGGTGGGCGCGTGACCGAAATCCTTGTTGCGCAGACCGAGTTGTCTTACGGCTACACGCAGCCGGTCAATGAAGGTCAATTCTATAACCTCTACCACGGCTTCATGGAAGCACGTCCGGTCGACGCCAAGTCCTCGAAGATGCTCTACACGCTGGTCTACGACGTCTCGGACAAACCCGATCAGGCCGCCAAGGATGCGGACATCGAGCGTCGGCGCGGCATGTTCATGACCGCACTGGCCAACATGAAGCGGATTGCGGAATCGCCGTAACCCATTCGCGCCTGGTGATGGAATGTGCGTTGGCCCTCGCAACCCGCGGGTGCACGAATATAAGCGGGGCCGACGCAGGGGGTGCGTCATCATCAGCTCGTTCAATCATTCACCTGGGGGGAGTTACGGGTGCATTCAAATAGCAATCTGTTGGCCGCCATGATGCGAGCCGCGGTAAAAACGTTTGCCAGTCTGACGGCATCGATGGCGGTGATGGTCGGTAGCAATACTGCCATCGCGCAACAATCCACGCCCGGCGGCCAATGGTTGTCCTACAACAATCGGCTCGATGGCCAGCGCTTCTCACCGTTGAAGGAGCTCACCCCGCGCAATGTCGATCAATTGGGTGAAGCCTGCCGCGTGCAGATTGATGGTCCGACCTCATTCCATTCCGCACTGCTGGTGTCAGATGGCGTGATCTACACCAACACCGGCAGCGAAACCGTGGCGGTGGATGCGACGACGTGCGCTTTGCGCTGGCGGTTCTCCTACACGCCGGAGGACGAGCGCTTTTCACCTTCCAGCCGTGGCATGGCATTGATGAACGGCAGGTTGTATCGCGGTTCCGGCGATGGCCGCCTGCTGGCGCTGGACGCGGCCACCGGCAAATTGTTGTGGAAGACGGTGATCGCGTCACCGGCGATTGGCGAATCCACCGGCGCCGCGCCACTGGCATCGGGCGGTGTCGTTTACATGGGCATCGGCGGTAGTGATGTCGGCGCACGAGGCCGGGTGCTGGCGTTCGATGCGGAGAGCGGCCGCGAACTCTGGCGCTTCTATACGATTCCGATGGGTGATGATGTCGGCGCGGAAACCTGGGAGCGGCCCGGCACTGCGAAAACCGGTGGGGGTGGCATCTGGGGCGCGATGACGCTTGATGTGACCACCGCGGAATTGTTCGTCCCGGTGGGCAACCCGTGGCCGGATATCGACAAGTCCTACCGACCGGGCAGCAATCTGTTCACCAACTCCGTCGTCGTGCTCGACGCCAATACCGGTGCGCTGAAATGGTGGTATCAGGTCACCCCGGAAGACTGGCGCGACCTGGATCTTTCCGCGCCGCCGGTGCTGTATCGCGATGGCGATGCCCGCGATATCGTCGCGTTTGCCGGCAAGGATGGTTACGTCGTCGCCGTTGATCGCGACAGCCATGAAATGATTTTCCGCACGCCGGTCACGCGCGTGGAAACCGCCCCGGACAGCGCCACACCGGCAGGCATCCGTACCTGCCCGGGGTTTGCCGGCGGCGTTGAGTGGAATGGCCCGGCACTGGATCGCATGCACAATACGCTGATCACCGGTGCGGTCGATCTCTGTTTTCTGCTCAAGCTGGGAACGCCCGATTATGAACCCGGCGCCTCCAACTACGGGGGCAGCGTCGAGCCCATCGGCGAGGCCAACGGTTGGGTGACGGCCATCGACAGTCTGAGCGGCAAGGTGATCTGGAAACACAAGGCGGAAAAGCCGGTATTGTCCGGCGTGACACCGACCGCGGGTGGTATCACTCTTGCTGGCGATCTTGGCGGCAATCTCATGCTGTTCGACAGCAAGACTGGCAAGCTGTTGCGCACGATGCAAACGGGGGGCGCGATGGCCGGTGGACTGGTGACCTACGATGTCGCCGGCAAGCAGTACATCGCGTTTGCGTCCGGCAATGTGTCGCGCAATGCCTTCGGCGCACTGGGCCTGCCCAGTGTCGTGGTCATGACCTTGAATCCGGACTCGGCAAGCACCAAAGGAACAGCTGCCGGCATCGGCCCCGTCTCGGGTCGCAAGCTTTACGATCAGGTATGCGTGTCCTGCCACGGACCGGATGGCAACATGATCGCGGATCACAAGTTGTCGGCTCTCGAAGCCCGGCGCGATCTGGCGGACACGATTGCCTATATCAAGAATCCCAACAACCCGATGCCCCGGCTGTATCCCGACCTGCTGGACGATGAGGCCATCGCCAACGTTGCTGCGTATCTGTTCGAGGCATTCTGAGTGTGCAAAGTGGACATGCGGGAAGAAGTGTCCGATGCATCTGACCTGGTTGCCAAAAGCATAGATAGACGGGCGCCGACCGGCCTGCATCCAAATTCGTGGGAGACGCAGTCGTGACAAGTACTCTTAATATTTCCGGCGATTTATCGAGCCCGCAGCAATTCGACGTTGTCGTCGTCGGCGCCGGGTTTGCCGGGCTGTACCTGATACATAAACTGCGCGAGCTGGGATTTTCGGTTCGCTGTGTCGAAAGCGCCGACGGCGTTGGCGGCACCTGGTACTGGAATCGTTATCCCGGGGCGCGCTGTGACATTCAGAGCATCGATTACTCCTACAGCTTTGATCCGGAGCTGGACCGCATCTGGCAATGGTCGGAGAAGTTTGCGACCCAGCCGGAGATTCTGCGCTATCTGAATTTTGTCGCCGACCACTATGATCTGCGGCGCGACATTGAATTCAATACCTGCATCGCCAGTGCGGTCTGGGACGAAGCGACCCGGCAGTGGGTGCTGACGACCAACCACGGCCAGGTGTTGAAAACTCGATTCTATGTCATGGCGACGGGCTGCCTCTCGCAGCCCAAGGACATCGATATTCCCGGCGCAGATCGTTTTCAGCGCGACAGCTATGTTACCGGCCGCTGGCCGCATGAGGGCGTGGATTTCACCGGCAAGCGGGTGGCCGTCATCGGCACCGGGTCATCCGGGATCCAGTCAATCCCGTTGATTGCGCAACAAGCCGCTGAGCTTTATGTCTACCAACGTACGCCAAACTTCTCGATGCCTGCGCGTAACGGACCCGTGCCGGAAGCCAAGCGTGCAGTATTTGAAAGCGACACGGTCGCCTATCGCGAATCGGCCCGCTGGACGGTGGGCGGCGTTCCGGGCGCACCGGAAACCGTCAGCGCATTGTCGTTGACGCCCCAGCAGCAGGATGCGCGGCTGCATGACGTATGGGAATCAGGCGATCTGCTCCACATGATCGCCACCTTCAGCGATACCTTGACCAACGAAGCTGCGAATGAAGTTGTCGCGGAATTCATGCGCAAGCAGATCCGCGCCACAGTCAATGATCCGGCAACCGCCGAAGCGCTCTGTCCATACAGTTTCCCGTTTGGCACCAAGCGTCCCTGCCTGGATACGAATTACTACGAGACATTCAATCTCCCGCACGTACACCTCGTCGACCTGCGCCGCGACCCGATTGTTACGGTGACCGAGACCGGTATTCAAACTGCGAACGGTCACCTGGAATTCGATGCCATCGTCTTCGCCACCGGGTTTGATGCGATGACAGGCGCGCTGGTGGCGGTGGACATCCGGGGGCGGGATGGCCGTGCGCTGAAAGACAAGTGGGCGCATGGCCCGGAAACCTATCTCGGCCTGATGACCAATGGTTTTCCCAACCTGTTCCTGGTCACCGGCCCTGGCAGTCCGTCGGTGTTGTCGAACATGGCGGTTTCAATTGAACAGCATGTCGAATTCATCGGTGACTGCCTGACCCACCTGCGTGATCAAGGCTACGAGGTGATAGAGCCGACCGAGCGCGCCGAGCGTGGGTGGGTGAAACATGTGAACGCCTGGGGCGACCTGACGCTGTATCCCAAGGCCAACTCCTGGTACATGGGCGCCAACGTGCCTGGCAAGCCGCGTGTTTTTCTGCCGTATGTTGGCGGCGTCGATCGTTATCGTGCGATCTGTCGCGATGTGGTGGCGCAGGATTATCTCGGTTTCGTGCTGAGCAATGGCAAGCGCGTGCATTGCGTGGACGGCAATATCCGACCGATTGCGCCGGACGTTGAACTGATGCTGGATTTCATCGCCTCACTGGACGCGCCGCCGATGGAGACGATGTCGGCCACCGATGCACGTGATTTCGCCCGCGCGTCCGGCGCCGACGCGCCACCCGGCCCGCAAGTCGGCGAGGAACTCACCGGGACGTTGCCCGGCCCGGCCGGTGCGCTGGCCTTCCAGATGTTCCGTCCGGCAACGCCGGGACCGCATCCCATCGTCGTGTATTTTCATGGTGGTGGCTGGGTGCTCGGCAGCGAGGAATCTGATGCGCCCTTGTGTCGCGATCTCTGCGTCCGCACCGATGCCATCATCCTGTCAGTCGATTATCGACATGCGCCCGAAGCGCGTTACCCGGCTGCCGTGGAAGATGCCTACGCGGCGCTGTGCTGGACGGCGGCCAATGCCTACGCGCTGGGCGGTGATCCGGAACGCATTGCAGTGGCCGGCTGGAGCGCCGGCGGCAATCTTGCGGCCGTAGTGTGTCAGCTGGCTCGCGATCGCAGCGGCCCGCAGGTCGCCGGCCAGTTGTTGATCACGCCGGTGACCGATCACGATTTCACCCGCGAATCCTATGTTGCGAATGCCGATGGCTACGTATTGACGACCAGCCTGATGCAATGGTTCTGGGATCACTATGCGGATACAAGTGACCGCAACCATCCCACTGCGTCGCCGCTGCGCGCGGTGTACCTTGGCGAACTGCCGCCGGCCCTGGTGATAACCAGCGAATTTGATCCGCTGCGTGACGAGGGCGCGGCATATGCCACGCGATTGAGTGAAGCCGGCGTGGAGGCGCGTCACCTGCACTGTGAAGGCCATACCCATATGTCACTGGCGGCCGTGGACATCATCGGCTCCGGCGTTTTCGCGCGTGAGGAAATGGCCGCCGCGATTCGCCGGTTCTTCGGCTGACCAATCCAACAATCAGAACTGCCGGGCCGGCGATGGCCCGGCAGGTATCCATCAGGTATGAGACGCCCGTTCGGCGTCAAACAATCCTTCCAGCTTCCGGCGGCCGAAGATCGAATGGCGGTCACCGCGGACCAGCACCTCGCGCGGGGCGGCGTCGCGTTGGGTGATCATCTGTTCGATGGCTTCAATGGCATCGATATCCTGCGCAATCACATCAGTGAATACTGCGGCGATGGTATCGGTCACCGACTGCTCATCGCGGGCGAAAGTGCGTGAGAACGCCACGAAATAATTGGTCTTGTGATGAGTCGCCGGGGTGACGGCATGGTGGACGCGATATTCACCCAACGAGGGTGGCCGGGATCCTTCCGCAGCATCGAGACTGCCGAGCGGCATGAACATCTCCCATGCCACGTGCAAGCCGGGTGGATAGAAGTCAATCAACACTTCGCGATCAATATCGCCGTGATACTTCAACACATCGCTGAAGAATCCGGTCAATGCATCGCCGCGGATCCTGCGCGTGCCACGCAGGTAGCGGCCCTGGTCGATGACTTCAACTTCGGTCGAAGCCACGCCCGCGGTGCCGATGGTGCCGGCATGCAGAAAGGTCAGGTGTGAAATGTCCATCAGGTTTTCATTGAACAACTGGGCGCGCGCCTGTACTTCGTAGGTGAATGCCTGCAGCGGCAACCAGCCTTCACTGGTGATCCGGATTTCATCGTGATCGGGAATCAACGAAGGATCGGCCTTGGCCGGATCTCCCGGCCAGATCCACAACCAGCGCCATTTCTCCACCAGTGGATACGCGCGCAGGCTGCACACTGCCGGAATCTCCACCTGGGTAGGGATATGCACGCATTGACCGGTATGGTCAAAGGTGATTCCGTGATAGCCGCATTCGACCTTGCCATTCTTCAACGGGCTCTTGCCCAAGGGGTAATTGCGATGCGGGCAGCGGCCATCCAGCGCGACGGCCGTGCCATCCACCGTGCGGTAGAAGATCACCGGTTCGTTGAGTATCCAGCGCTCAAGGATGCCGCTGTCTGTGACCTCATTGCTCCAGCCTGCGACATACCACTGATTGCGGGGGAAATCGTAGCCTTCACGGAATGGAAACATCGGCATCCTCCAGGTGGAATGGTTCGGGCCCGTGCCGGGTTGGCGGGCAGGAGGCAAACGCTAACGGTTTACCATCTCATCAGCTAACGGCAGACGGAACCAGAAGCCGGCAACAACGGAAGTCGTGCCGGGTGGAACTTCAGTGGTCGCGACGATACTGCCGCGGGGTGACACCGAAACGCATCTTGAACGCACGCTCGAAGGTGCTCAGCGAGACAAAACCCCAGCTGAACGCGATGCGGGAGATCGTGTGCCCTTGCCAACGACCGTCGCGCAACTGGCGTGCTGCTTCGTCAAGGCGTCGGCGCTGGATGTACTCGAATACCGATTCCTCTTCACCGGCGAAAATCATCCGCAGGTAGCGATCACTGATACGGAATTCGTCGGCGACCGCCGCTGGTGTCAGCCGGGGGTCAGCCAGCTTCGTTTCCACGTAGCGCAGAATCTGCCGTCGCCGCGTGGCCACCAGGCGTGAGCCACCGTCCGCTGTTCCCATTCGCTCGTTCAACGCACCGGCCACGACGCGCACCACGGCATCTTCAAGCAGCGGATCGGTTTGTTCCTCCGGCGAGGCCATCATCCGACGGGTCAGGCTGCGCAACATCACTGCCACCGTCTCACCCAGCCCTTGCTTGCCGGAGACGACAATGCCTGAGAGCCGATCCAGTTGCGGCACGTACGGCATCAGCGAACGCTCGGGAATCTTCAGAATGATGGCGCTGCAAGGTGCGAGGTGGGAGATGAACATCGGCTCCGTGGAATCCGAAAAAACAAAGTCGTGGCGCGCGATGATCGCTTCGGAACCGCGTTGTCGTACCGAGTAGGAACCCTGCTCGGACATGTGCAGCAGGAAGAACCGTTCCGCAACATGCGAGATGTGTGTTGCGTCGCGCGTCAGATTAGCCAGCGAAGAGCTTGCGCGTGTCAGGGTCAGGCGGCCGATGGCATCGATGCACATCGTGCCATCGAACGAGCGCGGATCATGCGGTTCGGTACGCACGCTGTAGAGATGGTCATTGACCAGAGCGTTCCAGTGTTCGACCTTTTTGTTCGCGGGTAAATCGACCGTGGAAAAGCGCTGCATCAAGAATTCCTGCCATTGTCCGGGGTTGGTTCGAAGGCCAACCGTTGCCGCAACAATCTATCGAAACCGGAACGGCATGTCATGGCCGAAGCGTTGTTGTAATGCAGCATTGTCTGGTGACGGCCGTCGCGGGCAGTGGTGTGGCCGTTCATTCGTGTGCATTTCTGATATGTTCCTGACAATCCTTCCAACAAACGCGCTCACTACAGACCGGACCCCACAATGAGTTTATCCATTCCAGATGCCGTCATCTCTGACATCGACCTGTTCGCCGATGATGTCCTCAACAGTCCCTACGCCGCGTACCAAACGCTGCGCGATGTCGGCCCGGCGGCCTGGCTGGCGCGCCACGATGTATGGTTCATCGGCCGCTTTGAGCAGGCGCGCGATGCGTTGCAGAACTGGGAGACGTTTTCCTCGGCCAGAGGCATCGGACTGAATCCGCAAATCAATGCGGCATGGGCCGATGCGCTGATTTGCGTAGATCCGCCGCGCCATACGGAAATGCGCAAGCTCATTACCGATCGGCTCGGCCCGCGCCAGCTCAAGCCGGTGGAAGAGACCATCGAGCGCCGTTGCCAGAAGATTGTCGAACTGCTGGTTGCGCGAGAACAATTTGACGCCGTTGCAGATCTGGCTCGGGACCTGCCGGTGCATGTGATCATGGATCTGATCGGCTGGCCTGACGACGTGCGTGACGAACTGCTCGAACTGGCCGATGGTTCTTTCGATCCCTGCGGTCCGTGGGACAAGCCACGCACACAGAACGCCTTTCCCAACCTGGAACGCATCTATCATCTTGTTTCCGGTATATACGATTCCGGCACGCTGACGCCTGGCGGCTTCGGCTCCACGGTGGCAGACGCGGCAGGCCGCGGCGAGATTACGCGCGAAACCGCTATTGGCATGTTGCTCGGTTACGTGGTGGCAGCGTTCGATACAACGATCAGTGCGGTGGCCAGCGGTATCTGGTTGTTCGCCGGAAACCCCGACCAGTGGGAGTTGCTGCGAAGTGATCCGTCGCTGGTAGCGACGGCATTCAACGAGATTGTCCGCATGGAGTCACCGATCCAACATTTCTCACG
The DNA here is from genome assembly GCA_024234975.1 of Gammaproteobacteria bacterium. Taxonomy (GTDB): domain Bacteria; phylum Pseudomonadota; class Gammaproteobacteria; genus JACKNH01. The sequence goes on along the minus strand of JACKNH010000007.1, from coordinate 52,230 downwards.
CGTGACGACACGCGATGTGGACATGGGCGAGGGCGTGGTGATTCCGGCCGACGCGCGGGTCATCGTCAGCTATGGCTGCGCCAACCGGGATGAGCGCCGCTTCGATGATCCGGACCGCTTTGATATCACGCGAAAGGGCGTGGGACATCTTGGCTTTGGCATGGGCAACCACGCCTGTGCCGGGCAAAGCCTGGCGCGCCTGGAAGGTCATTCAATCTTCAAGACTCTGGCCCAACAGGTGGCGAGATTCGAACTTGTCGGTGAGCCGGAGCGGCGCCTGTACAACGTCACCCGCAGTTTCTCACGGGTGCCGGTGCGCGCGTTGGCGTGATTTCGGTCGGAGGCTGAGGGACCGCTGCACACGTGTGCAGCGGTCTGTGACCAGAACAATTCATCTTACGATTTGCAATCACCGCGCCTGGTTGCCCGACGAGAACTCAAACGTCAGTTCCTGGCAGGGTTGCGCTTCAAACGGCGTTTCCGACAGCAACACGACGTCGGCGCCGCGGTAGGGTTCGGCAAGATACACCGGGTCTTCGGCCGTGTATTCACGCCGCAGAATCCACGAGTCGGTATCTACCGTGTAGCGTTCCACCACGTGCAACTGGTCGCTGTTGCGCGTCGGCGGCACCAGCACGCCTTCCTCGAAGCCCACGGTATCCACCACCAGGGTGTTACCTTCCCAATGACCGATGGAATGCCCCATGTTGCTTGGCGACAGGTTTGCCGGATGTGCAGCCATACCCACATGCACGCGGCGTGAGAAACTGTATAAGCCGTAGGATATATCGATCACGTTCTCGCCGGCATCAGTGGTCTGCGTGATGCGGTTCACCGGCCAGTCGAACGTCCAGTCGAAAATCACGCTGGTCGGTTTACATGAAAGACGCGGATTATCTTCCGGTGACCACATGCGGAACGCTTCAGCCGAGGTCTTGCCCTTGTCCGTGTACACCGGCCGTGACGGCGGCGGGTTCCGCGCGCGTATTTCTTCCAGTGTGATGCGACCGGCGGCGAAATCTTCGCGTACGCTGCGCGGGACCAGTGCGCCGGTACCGCCGCTGGGCGGGATGGTCAGCACGGCTTGTTCCACCGCCCAATCGCCTGAAATATTCGGTTCGCCGGAAGTCAGCGTTTTCGGTCGGTTGGACGTATCCACCGGTGTTGACGATGAGAACTGGTCATTGCGGTCTATCGCAATGGACCCGCCGAGGGTGATCTTTTCCAGGTAGCAGGAATGCGGATCGTCGCGGTGCGGGCGGGCCATGATGTCGACGCGACGCCCCGGCACGAACGCTTCCATATCCCAACCTGAGCGGCGGATCAGCGTCGCTGCGCGCATTTCGCAGCGCATCTCGATCTTGTTGCCATCGGCGTCCACGGAATCGAAGTACAGGTAAGAGTGCGGATTGACCAGTTCAAGCTTGGTCAGCGTGCCGCTGTAACTCACTGATTCCGTCATCAGGAACCGGCCGAAGCCGTGATGCGCCATGGCCGGCGTGCTGACTGCGAGTGTGACCAGCGCGGCCAGCGCCGCGTTACGTTGATGTTTCAAAACAGTTACCCCCGAAACAGAAAAAGTGCGCCAACCAGGCCGCGATGAAGTCGATATATTTGCACGGCAGTTTGACAGGCGTCCAGAATGTTTGTTCGCAGCCGTGTTATGCGGGCGATGAAAATTTTTCCATGGCGTTCATTAACTTGGTATCCTTACTGCCAGTAATTTCGGTACACGTCTGAACGCCCGTACCAGACCGGTTCCTCCGCATAGTTTGTCAGTTCCGCCACCCCTGTCGAAGGCGAATTACTGCAGTCCGGTGAGTGAGGTAACCGCACGTGCGCAGTGCGGCGCGGAATGGCGTTGCCGAAGTCCGGTTAGCCGGGCAGACGATTGTCCCTGAGTTGCGACCGGGGCGGCCGTCGCACGAGCGACATCTGTTAGGATGCGCGCCCGTCATGCATGCGCTTGTGCGCCGCGGCCCGTGACGAATTCAACCTTAAATCAGCAGCACTGGGAGCCTTGCAGAGCGTGGATCGCGAATTGTTGAAAATGGCGTTGATTCTGGGCCTGGTGTCGATGATCGGCCCGTTCGCGATCGACATGTATTTACCCGCGATGCCCGCGATTGCCGCGGACTTCAATACCTCGGCCAGCGTCGCCCAGCTGACACTGACTTCGTATTTCGTTGCGTTCGCCGTTGCACAGATGGTGTTCGGACCGGCCAGCGACGTGTTTGGTCGCAAAAAGCCCATCTATGTCGGGATGACATTGTTCATCCTCGCGTCGGTGGCTTGCGTGCTCAGCCATACGATCGAAATGCTGATTGCCGTCCGTTTCCTGCAGGGGTTTGGTGCGGCGGGCATCATGTCGATTCCCCGCGCAGTCATCCGGGATCGCTACACCGGGGTCAAGGCGACGCGCCTGATGTCGACCGTGATGCTGGTATTTTCAGTGTCGCCGATGCTGGCGCCGCTGGCCGGAAGCATGATTATCGTGCCGTTTGGCTGGCGCGCGGTGTTCGCGGTGGTTGCCGGCGCGGCAGCGCTGGCGCTGGTGCTGAACATTTTTGCTTTACCGGAAACGTTGCCGCAGCACCAGCGGTCACCATTTCAGCTGAGCATCATGCTGACCAATTTCGGCATCCTGCTGAAGGACCGGTTGTTCATCGGCCTGACCTTGATCGGCGGCCTGGGCATGGCGTCGTTCTTCGTCTTTCTCGGCAGCGCTTCGTTCGTATATATGGAGTATTACAAGCTCAGCCCGACGCAGTTCTCGCTGGCATTTGCGGTCAATGCCGCCGGCTTCTTCATCGCCTCGCAATTTTCCGCCAACCTGCTCGGCCGCTTGGGGCCGACCCGTTTGATTCGCTATACGGTATTCGGCTTCGCATTGACCACCACGACGCTGCTGCTGGCGTTTGTAACGGGGTGGGGCAGCCTGCCGCTGATGATCCTGCTGTTGGTGATGGGCAACCTGTTCCTGGGCTTCATGATGCCGACGGCCAACGTACTGGCATTGGAAGAGCACGGTCCGATTGCCGGCGCCGCGGCGTCGCTGGGCGGCACCATGCAGATGGTCACCGGTGTGGTCGCTATGGCGTTGGGCAGCGCAGTATTCGATGGCAGTCCGTTGCCCATGCTGATGATCATCGCCGCCTGCGGTGTCATCACATTGGCGCTGGCACTGCTGACAGTTCGTGACCGGCCCGCCGCTGCCTGATTCGCAGGTCCATCCAGAAATAAACAGTTCCCGGGCGATGCCCGGGTCCGGTTCACCGTGTGGTCAGGTAAGCGATGAGGTCCGCGAGTTGCGCATCGCTGACTTCCGTCTTGCGGAATGGCGGCATGGACAGTATCCCCTGGCGTACTGCACTGGTCAGTAGTGCCGCCGTAAGATCCTTGCGTTGCTCAAGCTCGGCCGGGACACTGCCGCGATATTTCACCGTCAACGACTGCGTTCCCGGATGACCGGGTCCTGCCGCGTGACAGGGGGCGCACCAGTAATTGAAATGCGCCTTGCCCTGCGTGCTATCACCGTGCGTGTCCGCTGCGGTCGACGCCAGCGGCAGCGCCAGCAGCAACATCAGCGGCTTGATGATTGATTTTCGCGCCTTCATCTCATGCATCCCTCAGGTGTTTGGGCCAGACGCCATAACGACCGGCGGAGATGATGCCATTGGGGTCGATCGCGTCCTTTATCTTCTCGCGCATCCGCTGCAACGCGTGATCGTTGAACGAATACGATTCCGCGACATCGTTCTGAAAGACGGCCGGTGCGCGATACTCGTGCCAGCCGCGTTCGGCCGCCAAAGTGACCCATTTGCGGAATGCCGCGCGGATCTTGCCGTTGGCGGTGGCGTCCTTGGAAATCGGAAACATGATCAGCGCGACCAGCGAGCGCTCCCAGTTGGTCATGAACACCGGCCCGATGATGCCGAGGTTCTCGCCACCGGAAACTTCGGCGGCGTTGTCACGGAAGAAATCGCGATATTCCAGCAGCCCTTCGCCGGTTCGCGGAATGATGGGTGAGAAACCGATATGGCCGCCGGCGGGATTCGGTGATTGTTCCGTGCGTCCCAGCATGCCGAACGTCGACAGGTCAGGAATTCCGAAATTCACCAGCCGGACGCGCGCGCGGTCTTCGGCGGACAGTGGCGTGCGGATCAACTCGTTGCGGATGAAGCGGCAACCGTCGATGGTTTCGAATTTCGCCTGCGCATAATCCATCTGCGCGGTAATCACATTGGCCGGGCCGTAAATCGGCAACTGCAGATTCCAGGCGGCGGCATTGGGGCCGAAGCCCGGGAATACACCGGTGGAGCCGTTGATGACATGCTGGTTCTCCAGCAGGTTTAGTATGTCGAACAGTGGAATGATGTCGCGGTCATTGAACACCTGCACCGTGGCGGAAAGAAACGCCTCCGGGCGGGGCATCAACCAGAAGCCCATTTTCGTCACCACGCCCATATTGCTCTGGCGAAACAAGCCGTCCACCCACGGGCCGTAACCCCAGCGGTTCTGCTGCCAGGTCTGCGCGTGCGGGGCGGCGCCCATGCCGGTGCGCACGATATCGCCGTCGCCAAGCACCACTTCCATGCCACAGTGGACCAGGAAGTGATCGCGGAACGGTGCCGCCGTCCAGCCGCCACCGCCGTCCAGCGCGTTACCGATGACGCTGCCCCAACCGGGATCCGGCGGATCGATCCAAACGTCGAGATTGTGCTCGGTTATGTAGTTGTACAGATCGAAATAGCTGACGCCGGGCTCCACCAGCGCATAGGCGCTGCGTTCGTTGACCTCGATGACGCGATTCATCCGCTTGAGGTCCAGCACCACGCTGCCTGAATACACGGGCGCCGAGCCGCCGTAAGCGAGGTTGCGGCCGGTGGAAATCGGGTACAACGGCACACGTCGCGCATTGGCTGCGCGGACCACCGCCTGCACCTGCTCCACGGTCGCCGGGGCAACAGCCGCAGAGGCCAGCCGTTCTTCGCCCTCGCCCCAATAGGGCGAATAGGCATCACGGTACAGCGCGATGTCCTCGTCGGAGGTGAACACCCATTCATCGCCGACAGCAGCGCGGAAATCCGTCAGCGCAGCGGCGAAGTCAGCTTCACTGACGCCTGGTGGTAAGGCCATTCAAGTTCCCCTTCAAGCAGCTGCCGCGGTTCGCGGCGCGATGATCCATGAATACAGCTTGGCGGCCTCGCCCGGATAGGCTGCCATGCCGACAGCCGTCGGGTGATATTGACGTACAGGCGCCGCGGCTTCGGCCAGCAGCGACTGCACCAGCAGCACCGGCCAATGTTGACCGGCTTGTCGAAGATCGAATGGCAAACGGTTGTCCGTGCTGCGCATCACCCGGTGGTCAACCGTGCCGTGAGGCGCCCAGGCATGTTCGGCTTCAAACACCACCCGCAGCCCGTGATCCCAGGCCAGACGTTCGAGCACAAACAATGCCGGTCCTTCCGTCAAACCGGCCACCGCGACAACCTGGTCGGACGAACGCCAGAGGCGGGCCAGGTGATGCTGCCATACATCAGTGATATTGCCGACGATAGTGTGCTGTTGAATGCCGCGTGCTTCGGCCTCAGTGCCGAACCGACGCGCTGCATCGTGGCGGGCGTCGATGACGGTTGCGGCGAGCGGAATCGGCGCGCCTGCCTCGGCGAACACCGATCCGCTGACCAGCGTTGTCGCTGATGCGGCGGCGGATGAGGCTGAAACCGCTACAGTGGAGCGCAAAAAATCGCGTCGGTTGGTCATGATTCTTTCCTCGAGCCAAATCTGGAATGCCGCGCGGTGGCGCGGGAGTGAATATTGGACCGGGGAGGGTGGCCGAAGTGCGTGGTGATAGTCAAGGACGCACCTGCTCCCACGGCGTGTGGGATTTGACCCTCACCGACCGCATCACCGCGATGATACGAGTTGATTATTCCGGCATGACGCGGCGTGCGCAGCGACACAGCTGCGGCCGCAGCGCGGAGCCGGTGGTCACTCGCGTTCGAATACCAGGATGTTATTGGTGGCCTGGCCTGCCGAGTTCACGCCCTTGATGTGCGAGGTGAACGATTGTCCATCGGCCGCGAGTACCCGTTCGGTGGTCGACATGATTTCGTCTCTCGGTGTCACGGTCCGGGCCGTGCGCGCCGCCGCCAGACTGTGCAGACGCAGCATCGACTGAAGCGTCAGGGCTATCGACCTGCGTGCATCACGTTGGCTGAAATGCGAAGCTGCGGGCGATAGCCCGCCTGCGGGGGACCCCTGCGGCGTGGCCGGCCATCTGGAGACTGACCAATGCTGATCAAATCAACTTCCCGGCGCGCGGTACTCCGGGGTACCGGGGCCTCGGTAGTCGCGATGATTGCTGCCCGTGCCACGCTGGCGGCGCATGCCACGGTCCGGAGCAGACTCGACCGAAGCCAGGTGACCATCATCGTTGACGGCATTCGAGGACCGGAAGGGCCAACGCCGTTAGCGGATGGCCGGGTGGCGATGGTCGAGTTTCTCGCCGGCACAGTCATCGCCGTGGGGTCGGACGGCCACCGTGAGATGCTGGCAACACCGGGACGCGGTGCTGCGGGCACCGTGCTCGGGCATGATGGCGCCTTGTACGTGGCCAAGCTGAATCCCGACACATTCGCCCGACGGATGGCGCTCGATGCAAATCGTCAGCCACCCGCCGCGCCAACTGTTGACGAGCCCTCGCCAAGTGCGATCGTGCGCATCGACCTTGCGACTGGTGCGGCGAGCACGCTTTACGACCGCTACGACGGTGCGGAGCTGCCAGGCCCGAACGATCTTGTCGTCGATGATTTCGGCGATTTGTGGTTCAGCGATCCCACCAGCGCAGCCGTATTCTCGGCGCGTACCGATGGCGGCGCGATCAACCGGGTAATCGATGATGTACCGGGCGTAAACGGCATTACCTTGTCACCGGACAGACGCCGCCTTTACCTCGTCAGTGGGGGCGCTTTGCTGGCCTATGACATTGCGGCGCGCGGCGAACTGGTTCAACGGAATGGCCATGCGCGCGCGACAGTAGTCACCGCGTGGCCTGCAGGTTTGCACGGCCCCGACGGTATCAAGACTGACACCGAGGGCAACGTCGTCTGCGCATGCTGGGAAGACGGCATCGCAGTGTTCTCACCTGAGGGTGAATGGTTGTCGCAGACCGTTGTTGCTGACCTCCGGGTGATTAACATCGCGTTCGGTGGTGCTGATAGAAAAACCCTGTATCTGGCGGCCAATCCAGCAGAGGGAATGGTCGGCATGCTCGCCAGTATCCCATGGGCTGATGCTGGTATGCCGGCAGTGGGTATCGGTTACTCCGTACTTGCGACCGGACTTGGCTTTCCCGAAGCTCCGCTGGTGATGCCTGACGGCCGGGTCGCGGCAGTCGAAATCCTGAATGATCGGATTACGGCGGTGACCGTCGACGGCCATGCGTCGACGCTGTTGGAGATTGGAATCGGACCCAACGGTCAGGCGATAGGACCCGACGGGTCATTATTTGTATTGACCAATGGCGGCCGGCCCGGCCAGTCCACTGGTGGCACAGTCCAACGCATTGATCTCGCAAGCGGTGCCAGCAGCACGCTTTACACGAGGTACCAGGGCAGCATGTTGAATGGTCCTAACGACCTGGTGTTCGATGAATGGGGTGATTTGTGGTTCACCGATTTCTCTGGCAACGCGGTATACAACGCGCGCAGCGATGGCAGTGAGCTGCGGTTCATTGCTGACCTCACGGGCGCCAACGGGATCGGGCTCTCACCTGACGGCCGCACCTTGTTTGTCGCCCAGACCTTCGATCAGCGGGTGGTGACCATGTCGATCACGGGCCGTGGCCAGGTCGCACAAGACGGACATGGCGCCCGGGTCCAACTTCTCGCCCAACTCGACGTGAGCCTGGATTCATTGAAGGTGGAAGCGGGCGGGAACATTGTGGTTGCGTCAGGCGAAGCCGGGCTGACGACGCTCGCGCCCGATGGCGCCATTGTGAGTCAGAGCAGTATTGGCGGATTGCGGGTTACCAATCTCGCCTTCGGCGGGCCTGATATGCGTACTGTATATGTCACCGCTAACCACCCGGGGGGCAGCCGCGGCCAGCTGGTATCGTTGCGTTGGCCGCGTCCGGGTCTGCGGCTGCGTTACACCTAGGGCGGCGCCACCCGCGGCGCTGGAGTACGCGGACCAGCGGCACGAATCCGCCTGCCGGAAGGCACACCGGCGATCTTGTGTGGCCGGACGGCATATTCCGTTCAAGCAGCGATGATGGCCGTTCACGGCGCTTGCCTGATGCCGCGACTCGCGTGATATTAGGCGCGGTTCCAAAAAGGGCCGCGCCCGTGTCATCGAGAGGGGCAGGTCATGGCGCTGCGACCTGAAAACCACAACACAGCTGGCGCGAGCCGGAACCTGACAACACACACAAGAAGTTTCACTGAAAGGACGACCTTCAATGGCGATTTATACCCATGTAGTGCTCGGCACCAACGACCTGGCAAAGGCGACGAAATTCTATGACGCGGCATTGGCGCCGCTGGGCATCAAGAATCTCGGCCCGATGGGTGACCGCGGCGTACTGTATGGCGCGGAAGCGCCCGAATTCCTGATCACCAAGCCGGCCAATGGTCAGCCGGCCACTTACGCCAATGGCGGTACGCTGGGTTTCCATTCGACCACCCGCGACGGGGTCAACGCATTCCATGCCGCTGGCATGTCCAACGGCGGAACCGATGAAGGCGCGCCCGGCCCGCGTACCTTCACCCCGACGGCCTATGGCGCCTACCTGCGCGATCCGGATGGCAACAAACTGTGCGCGTATTGTTTCGCGCCGGAATAAGTAGTCTTAAGTAAGTGAGTATCAGCGGGCCGGACACCTCTGGCGGGTGACCGGCCCGTCTGTTTTCAGATGTTAAGCAGCCGCCAATAGTGCGGCGGGTACCGTCAATCGATGCAGGTGATTACTGCGCACTCAGGTGTTTGACGAACTTGGAGGCCAGCTGGCAGCTGTCGACTTCGAGTTCGAAATCCTTGTTGAAGTAGGTTTCACCGGTGGCCATGTTGTGGTCCAGCCATTGGTTGTAGCCCCCCAGCATGTCGCTGACCTTGACCATGATGGCCGACGACAACGCGCGAATGTCGGCGTCCATGCCGGTGAGTTGCCGCTCCAGGTTCGAATCCAGCAGCACGGCATGCTGCATCAGGCTCAGCGCTTCGTTCTGATAGTAGGTCGACATCTCCGGAGAGTAGTCCGCCACCAGCCCTGCCATGGTCATGCTCAACGCCGTGCAGCGGGTCATCACGGTGGACATGCGGAATGGATCGGATTCACTCAGGCCGCCGACCAGCAATTCAGCTATCGGTGTCCAGGTGGGGCGCTCCGCGTGGACTGGTAGTGCCGCCAGCACAACGGCCATCGCCAGCGCGCAGCGCAGAGTGTATCTGTGTGTCATGGCGGTGGAATTCCAGGGGCAGGGGCCGGGCGCGTAAGGTTTCGGCAGGCGCGGTTGTCAATCTGCGCCTTAAGCCAGGGGCTGTCAACGCCAGCTTCGGGCACCGGTGCATCGGTCTGCGCACGCCCGGCTCAGATTTCGTCCAGAATTTCCCGTCGTCGCAACGTGTAGTCCTCGTCAGTGATCAAGCCTTCTTCAAACAACTGTTTCAATTCAGCAAGTCGTCGGCGTATGCCTTCGAACCCCGGTCTGGATGCATTGACCTCGGCGGCATCAGGCGCCGGCTGTAATTCCTGGGCATCCGCCGTGCGAGCAACCAGCGGGGTTACTCGCTCTTCGACAGGTGGCGCTGATTGGGTAGTGCGGGTGGATACGATCTGCCCATCGACGTTGAATGGCACCAGAGCAATGGTGGGTCCCTGATACGCGACGACAATTCGCGGGATGTCGACGATGATCCAATCGTCGCGTTCGGAGATTCGGGTTGGCCAGTGGCTGACGCCTGGGCCATCCACCCGGACATGGTCGCGGATCCGTTCGCTGCGTTTGCCGGCGCGAAAAGGTTCGCGGAACTGATTGGGCAGTGAATCCGCAACTGCATCGACGCTCTGCAGCGTGTCGCCAAAAATGAAATGCAGCTTGTCATCCAGATAGAACATCCGCGCCGACGTCACCGTGCGGCGACCATCTCCTTTGTCGGTGAATGCAAAGATGACGTCTTCACGGGCGTCGGCACGCGCCAACGCCGCAGCTAGTTTCGGCGCCAGCACGCCTGCCGCCATCGAGGAAAACACGGGCGCACTCACCGGTTCGCTTGCATGCAGAGACGCGAGTATGACGGCGAGGTCATTGGCATCGATATTCACCGGGTGCTGGTTGCTGGCTGGTTTGTACTGACGGGGGTTCATGCCCTGGGCAATGAGCTTGATGTACTCCCCGGGCAGTTCGGACACGGTATCAGGCGCTCTGCTTCCCAATACCGCACTGACGGCATCCGGTAATTCCAGCGCATGCGCCGAAATGGTGAACGCAACGGCGCAGATGAAACTGATCAACAGAATTCTCAGCGCCCGGCGCGATTGCCGATGGCTGACAGCAGTGTGACGCATGACAAAACACCTTCTCCCGGAATGGCGGTGATCTGGCTGGACACGTCGCGGTGTTACCAGACATTCGTAAGGTTTGCCGAATAATACTCCCGTGTTCGTTGGATACACGGCTATGCTGTCAGCTCGCCATGCCCCAGCGCCTGACGGTGTACTTTTCCAGGGTTCTGAACAACAGGTTTTCAACCAGCAGCCCGAACACGATCACGGTCAGCAGACCGGCAAAGACATCGGGAATCAGCAACTGATTCTTGCGCTCGAAGATGTACCAGCCCAGCCCGCCACTGCTGGAGGTGGCGCCGAACACAAGCTCTGCTGCAATCAGCGTACGCCAGGCGAAGGCCCAACCGACTTTCAAGCCGGTCAGAATGCTGGGGAACGCGCCGGGGATCAGAATGCGGGTGACGTAGCGCAGGCCGGTCAGGCCATAGTTTCGGCCCACCATCTTCAATGTCGGACTGACACTCTTGAAACCGGCATGGGTGTTCAAGGCGACCGCCCATAGCACCGCGTGAATCAGCACGAAGATGACGCTGCCTTCGCCGAGTCCGAACCAGATCAATGCCAACGGCAGCAATGCGATTGAAGGCAGCGGGTTGAACATCGCGGTCAAAGTCTCCAGCAGATCGGCGCCCAGGCGGGTGGCGCTGGCAAATGCCGTCAGCCCGGCGGCAATCGCCAGCCCGGCGACATAACCCTTCAATAACAATGCCAGGGTGTAGACCGTCGCCCGCGGCAGCTCGCCGGATGCGATCGCGCTGAACAATGCCAGCACCGTGCCGGAAAACGTCGGCAGCACGAGTTCATTGCCAAGATAGCGTGCATAGGCTTCCCAGATGCCTGCAAGCAACGCCAGCAGCAAGGACTTGCGGAATGCCGGAATGTCGGAAATGCGCTGCCAAGAGGAGCGTGGACGCTGTCTGACTGGCGCCGGGATGTCGTCCAGCGTGTAGATGATTTCCTTGCGCTGAATCGTTGCCGGGTTTTGATCGCTGTCAGTCATCAGCGGTGTCCTCTTCAACCAGATTGCCGAACAGCAGGCGCCGGATACGCTGCGACAGATGTTCTCCCGAGGCATCAGCTGTGTCGATTCCATCGCAATTGAGTTCGGCCTTTGCGCGTCCGGGATGCGGACTGAGCAACAGGATGCGCGTACCGATACGAATCGCCTCGGCGATGGAATGGGTCACAAACAAGACGGTTGAGTCGGTATCCGCGCACAAGCGTAGCAATTCCTCCTGCATGCGGTCCCGCGTCAAGGCATCCAATGCCGCGAACGGTTCGTCCATCAGCAATATCCCGGGCTCCATCGCCATCGCCCTGGCAATCGCCACGCGCTGCTTCATGCCTCCGGATAACGTGTGCGGATAGCTGTTGGCAAACCTGGAAAGCCCCACCTTCTCTATATACAGCGCCGCGCGTTCACGCGCCGCAGCTGTGGCCATGCCGGTCGCGACCAACGGAAACATAATATTGCCGGTTACCGTCTTCCACGGCAGCAGCTGATCAAACTCCTGAAACACCATGGCGCGTTCAGGTCCCGGCGCGCACACCGGCTTGCCGGCAAGCGTGATTTTCCCGGCTGTCGGTTCGATGAATCCGGCGACGGCTTTCAACAAGGTTGATTTGCCACAGCCCGAGGGGCCCAGCAGGACAAACCTGTCGGACGTATGAACTTCAAAACTCAGTTGCGATACCGCGGTGACCACACTATTGGCAGTGTTGTATTGCAGGCTGACGTCGCGGACGCTCAACAACGCTGTGGTCTGTGATCCGGTCATGGGCAGAGCCTGCGATGGATGGGTGTCAGTCAACTGCCAGGCAGCATGTGGATGTCGTCAACGAACAGCGACTGCCAGGATTCCGGCAGATGCTTGAGCGACCCGATCGAATGCATGAACGTCGCATAGCGCATGACATTGGCCGGCGTGGCGGAAAAGACGATCGCCGGATCCTGCAACAAGGCGGCGATTTCGGCCTTCGACAACCCTGCATTGCCGTCCGCACGCATCAGGATTTCCGCCGCCGCCGCGGGTTCACGCGTGATCCATTCCTGCGCCTCGCTCAGTGCTGTAACGATGACCGCTACAAGCTCCGGATTGGCCTGAAGGAACGCTTCGGTGGTCGAGAGCATGGTGAAAGTAGTGGTGCCGCCCATGACCTGGTCCGAAGTCAGAATCGTCTGCACGGAGGCATCCCGCACTTCACGCTGATGGAACGGTGGCGAAGTAAAATGCGCCGTGATGTCGCCGGTACCGGACAGCATGGCGATCACGCCATCCGGGTGTGCCATGCTGACGGTATAGCGGTCGAACCGCTCCGCCTCGGCCGCACCGAAGCGGTCGGCGGCGTACATCTGCATGATGATGGCGGGAATCGATACCTTGATCGAGGTGAGCGCGATCTTGTCCCGGTCGGAAATCACATCAAGTGATGCAAACGTCGGTGAGCGGGAGTTAAGGTACATAGGCAGCGCGCTGATTGCCGCGATACCTTTGACATTCAGTGTGCCCTGGGTCTTGTCCCAGAGCGTCAGAAATGCCGGCGGGCCGGCGGCGATGACGTCGACCGCACCTGAAAGCAGTGCATCGTTCATCGCGGCGGGACCACCCAGATCCAGCCAATCCACCTTGAGATCATCGACGCCTTGCGCAGCCGCATGCTGCTCCAGCAACTGCCGGTCGCGCATGACGTAGAGCGGGAGAAAGCCGATGCCGCCCGCCCCCAGCGGGATGCGTATGTGTCGTCCCGATTCCACCTCATTTCCGCAGCCGGAAACGCCTAGCATCAAGGCGAACAGGACCAGCAAGGTACGGTGTACGCAACAGCGCAGCCAGACGATTCCCGGCATGGTCATACCGCCGCCGGCGCCGTACGGCGGACCAGTTCGCCGACGTCAGCGCACGCTTGAAATTTCCAGCATTCGCCCATGAGCGCTTCCACTGTCTGGACAGGCAATGCCAGGATCGCCTGGTCGCGAAACTTTTCATCCAGAAAGGCATTGCTCAACGGGCGATGAACATTCCCCAGCGACTGTTCGACAAACAACGTGAGTGTGCGGCGGTCCTTGAGGTCGACTTCTATGCCAACCTGGTCTTCGGTGACGCCGGGATCGGCAATCGCCGTCACCCGATCGCGCACATGTTTGAGCAGGGGGTCCTGGACCGCCGCCATTGTGAATTCCTGCAGGCCGCCCTTGCCGCGAACCAGGCCAATCGCCGCGGCGTGATAGATCGAATACTTGCTTTGCAATTCGCGATACAGATCACGCTTGTTGCATAGGTCGAGCACCAGCGGGGCGACCCGTACGCGTACAGCTTCGATCTGCTCCGGCGAATATTCATGGTTGGCCCGTATCTGACTGCAGCCGTCGATCGCAGGGTGAACAACGAGGCCACAGGCATAAGGCTTGTAGGCGTTGCGCATCAACGCAAACTCAGTGCCCAGGTTGGAGGTGATTCTGCCCAGATCATATTGAGCGGCAGTGACCGGAATGAAACCACGCGGACCTTCCAACCCATGCTCGCCGGCGGTGAAATCCGCCTGCGCGAGCAGGGCACTGGTATAACCGTTCTGCGCCGCGCGCCCCGGTTGCCATGACTTGGCCATCGACCCGAACATTTCCCTGACGCCGGCCGCCTGGGTCGCGGCGAGGCCGAATGCCCAGACCATCTGCGTGGTCGTCAGGCCGAGCAGTTTGCCGATGGCGGCGGCTGCGCCGAACACACCGGTGGTTGATGTGATGTGCCAGCCGGCATCGTAGTGCGCGGGATAAATGGCGTCGCCGATGCGCGCCTCGACTTCGAAGCCGAGGATAAACGCATGCAGGAAATCGCGGCCATTGACCGGGTTGGCGCCTGCGTACGCGAACAGCGCGGACGCCACCGGCACGCTGGGGTGGATGTAATTGCTTGGCAGCGTGTCGTCATATTCATGCACATGCGAACCGATGCCGTTCAGCAAGGCGGCATGCAAGGCATCGAACCGTTCGGGTCGGCCCAGTACGTTGGTTGTCGCCGGACCGCTGAAAGGCATCAGCACTTTGATTGCCACGTCCAGCGCGGATTCTATGCTGCCCCCCAGCGCACAGCCGAGGTAGTTATGAACGGCGCGTCTGGATTCTTCCCACACGGCCGTGGGAATTTTCTCCGGTTGTGATTGAACGACGTAGTCGGCGAGAGCCAGGGTAGGAGACTGATCGGTCATGATGGTGGTGAACGGGGATCCGTGAATCAATTGGTCAGGGGCGAAGCGTACACAAAAAACCGCGGCAGGTGAGTCTTTCCATGCACGAGATCCAGTGTGGGAGATAACCGCGTTTGTGCAGTGCGCTGGCGGAAGATTACTTCCCACGCCTGCGTACCCGGATATTCCGCGCATCCTTGCCGTTCGGATGATATGCCAACTTACTTGCGCCGCCGGTCAAGTGTAGCTACCCTCAGTTCCGGATCTGTGACGGCTGGATGCTGGCGGATACGCGCGGAAACCGTAGTCCGGGTAACCGGAAACGAAGACAGCACTGGCGTCTTGCAGCGTGTCATCCCTGTCAGCAACAACGATGCCGCCGACGTCGCGAGCAAGGGGGACGCGTGTTCGGAAAGCAAGGCCATGGAATGTCGAAGTTGATGTTCGCCATGCTGGCGACGGGCCTGCTTGCGTATCAGCAAGCGTCCGCCCAGGTGCACGATACCGCGGGCGCCCGCCGCCAGGTGCAACTCGTCGATCAATATTGCGCTGACTGTCATAACACCACTGATCGTGTCGGCGGCCTCGCCCTCGATGAGGTCGATCTGCTGGATCCCGCTGCGCACGCGCGCCGCATGGAAATGATGGTGAAGAAACTCCGCGCCGGCATGATGCCGCCAGTGGGTGAAGCCCGTCCATCGGCTGACCAGTACGAAGCTTTGTCCGCCTGGCTCGAGACCTCGCTGGATAGCGCGGCGGCTGATCAGATCGATCCGGGGCGTCCGGCGTTATACCGTTTGAACCGGGTCGAGTACGCCAACGCAATTCGCGACCTGCTGGCGTTGGATATCGATGTTGAAGCGATATTGCCGCCGGATAATTCCAGCCATGGCTTTGACAACATCGCGGATGTTCTGAACGTATCGCCCGCGCTGCTCGAAGGCTACCTCGCGGCGGCTGACCGGGTCAGTGCGTTTGCCATAGGCGACCCGGACATCGCGCGCGAAGAAGCTGTCTATCAGTCCGGCGGCATGCGCAGGTCGCAGGATGAAGCCGTTGAAGGGCTGCCGCTGGGTACGCGCGGTGGCTTGCGGATCGAACATACGTTTCCGCTGGATGGCGTCTACGAGTTCGATACGCATTTCCTGGGCAATACGGTCGACGCCTTGCGCGGGCTGCAGCACGAGCACGATTTCGAAATCACCGTCGATGGCCAGCGGGTCAAGCTGGTCACCATCGGCGGCATGGCTGACTTTGCCAACATGATGTTGTCATGGAAAGAGAATCGCGACGCGGTGGAACAACGCGCACGATTGCGGCTGCCGGTAACCGCCGGGCCGCATGTCATCACCGCGTCGTTCGTCATGAAGACCGATGCACTGGAAAATGATCAGTTGATGCCATTCGAAATGGCTTATTACGACCCTGTGTTCGCCGGTGGCGTACCTGGCGTGGACAGCGTGATCATCCGCGGTCCGTTCAATGGCAAAGCGCCGGCCGCGTCGACGCCCAGCCGCGATGTCATTTTTTCCTGCCAGCCGGATGCCATGTCCGAAGAGGCCTGTGCCGGACAGATCATCGGCAGGCTCGCCCGCAGGGCGTTCCGCCGCCCCGTGGACGACGCGGATGTCGGCAGCCTGATGACCTTTTATCACGCCGGACGCGAGCGTAAAGGGACGTTCGACGGCGGCATTCAGTTCGCCTTGCGCCGCATACTCGCCAGTCCGGAATTCCTGTTCCGGATCGAGCGTGACCCGGAGGACATCGCCCCCGGCCAGCCATTCGCGCTGACCGACATTGAACTCGCTTCGAGGCTGTCATTCTTTCTCTGGAGCACGATTCCTGACGATGCCTTGCTGACGGTCGCCGAGCGTGAGCAGTTGCGGGAGCCGCATGAACTTCACGCGCAGGTCAGCCGGATGCTGGCCGATCCGCGTTCCTCGGCACTGGTGGAGAATTTCGCGGCCCAGTGGCTGCACCTGCGCAAGCTTGAAAGTGTCGCCCCCGATCTCGTCGCTTTCCCGAACTTCGATGAAAACCTGCGCGATGCTTTCCGCCGCGAAACCACGCTGTTCGTCGACAGCATCTTCCGCGAAAACCGCAGCGTGCTGGAACTGCTCACCGGGGACTACACATTCCTGAATGAGCGTCTCGCGCGACACTACGGTGTAGACGGTGTTTATGGCAGTGACTTTCGCCGGGTGGCCGTGCACCAGCAGGCCCGCCGCGGGCTGCTGGGCCATGGCTCGATTCTGACCGTGACCTCGTACCCGCATCGCACGTCACCGGTCGTGCGTGGCAAATGGGTGCTTGAGAATCTGCTGTCGGCCCCGGTGCCGACACCGCCGGATAACGTTCCCGCGCTGGACGAGAACGCCGAGGATTCAATTGACCGGCAGACCCTGCGCGAGCGTTTGATGCGCCATCGGGACGATCCGGCCTGCGCCGGCTGCCATAACGTGATGGACCCGATCGGGTTGGCGCTGGAAACCTTCGATGGCATTGGCGCCTGGCGCGAAAAGGATGACGCTGGCAATCCGATAGACGCATCGGGCCAGCTCGCCAGCGGTGCGCCGGTGAACGGACCGATTCAATTGCGTGAGGCATTGCTCAGTCATCCCGAGACATTTGTCGGTTCATTTACCGAAAAGCTGCTGACCTATGCGATCGGGCGCGGCGTCGAGTATTACGACATGCCGACCGTACGCCACATCGTCAACGCGGCACGAGCTGACGATTACCGGTTCGCTACGCTGGTGCTGGAAATTGTCAGTTCTCCTGCCTTCCAGATGAAACGTGCGGACCAACGTTCGCCGGTCCGGGCGGTGTCGCTCGCGCCGGTCAACGACTGAACCGACCAAGCGGCAACCTCAACCAAGGGATATCGCGGCCATGATGATCAATACGAAAAAAGTGCTGCATCGGCGCAGCTTCCTGAAAGGCGCCGGCGCCAGTATCGCGGTGCCCTTTCTCAGCGCCATGGTGCCGGCACTGGGCGGAAGTGCGGCCAGGGCAGCAACCACCCGCCCGTTACGGGCTGGATTCGTATATGTGCCGAATGGACTGGTGATGTCCGAAGGGTGCAACTGGTGGACGCCAACTACGGTAGGGAGCGGCTTTGAATTCACCCGCACATTGAAACCGCTGGAACACCGGCGGCAGAACGTGACCGTGGTTTCCAACCTGATGGGGGTGGAGAAGGCCGGCCAACACACCGGGGCATGTTCGGCCTGGTTGACCGATGCCGAACCGCGGCGGACCACCGGTGCCGATGTCCGTGCCGGCGTTTCCATAGACCAGGTGATCGCCCGCAACATCCAGGGTGACACCGTCTTTCCCTCGATGCAGTTGGCCATCGAAGACGCCAGCCACCTCGCCGGTACCTGCGAGGACGGCTTCTCCTGCGCTTACTTCAATACGATTTCCTGGGCGACGCCAACGCAACCGGCGCCGATGCAGGTCAACCCCCGCGTGGTGTTCGAACGGCTGTTCGGCGGCACGGGTACGCCGGAACAACGGCTGGTCCGCATGCAGACCAATCGCTCTATTCTGGATTCCGTGCTGGAAGAAACGCGCCGGCTGGCATCGGATGTCGATGCTTCGGATCGCATCCGCATGGAGTCGTACCTGGAGAACATCCGCGAGGTCGAGCAGCGCATACAGCGGGCCGAAGCGCGCAATCATGAACTCGCCAACATCGCGCCGGACTCCCCCATCGGCGTGCCGCCGACTTTCCGTGAGCATGTCGAAATGATGTTCGACCTGTTGCACATCAGTTATCAGGCGGATATCTCGCGCGTATTCGGCTTCATGATGGCCCGTGAGTTATCTTCGATTGCCTATCCGGAGATCGGGGTGCGCGAACCGCATCACGGTGTCTCGCATCACGGCGACAAACCGGACGAGCGCGAGAAGAAAGGCAAGATCGATGAATACCACATGCAGCTGTTTGCCAACTTCGTGGACAAGCTGGCCGCCACCCCGGATGGTGACGGCACGCTGTTCGATAACACACTGTTGATGTATGGCGCCGGCATGAGCAATGGTGATCGTCATTCGAAGATTCGCCTGCCGGTGGCGCTGGTCTCCGGTTTCGTGCGTGGCGACAGGCATATCGAAGTGCCGGACAAGACCCGCACCATCGGCGACCTGCATATCGCGATTGCCCGGCAGTTCGGTATCGAGATGGACAGTTTCGGTCGTGCGCAAAGTACGACTATCGACCTATCGTAATCACGGACGCCGCTTCAATGGCCTTCATACGTGCGCAGTTGACCACATCACTTATGCTGGCCGGAGCCCTGGCCTTTGGCAGCGTGGCCATGGCCACGACGGACAAGGAGACTTCACTGCTGAACGCGGCTGCCGCCGGTGATGCCGAGCAGGTCAGGCAGCTGCTGGCAGCGGGTGTGGACGCGGATGTCGCGGGCAGCGATGGCACCACGGCGCTGATGAATGCAATACGCAAGCGGCATCACGGCGCCATGCTCGCGCTGCTCGACGCCGGCGCGGATATCCGCCGCGTCAATCGCTACGGCATCGACGCGATGTATGTGGCGTCGTACAACGGCGACACCGATGCGGTGCGGGCATTGCTGGAGGCTGGCGCCGACCCGAATGCCGCGTTACCGGAAGGGCAGACCGCATTGATGACTGCGGCGCGGGCCGGCAACGCCGAGATCATCAAAATGTTACTGGCGGCCGGTGCTGATGGGTACGGCGTCGACCCGAATGCGCACGAGGGCTGGTTGGGACAGACAGCACTGATGTGGGCTTCTGCCGCTGGTCATGTCGAAGCCATGCAGGCCCTCATCGCCGGGGGCGCGAATATCAACGAGCAGTCCTGGCTGATCGCCAACCCGAATATCGATGGCGGGCGCAGCATGGGTGTATCGTTTTCGCATATACCGAAAGGCCGGTTTACGGCACTGCATTTCGCCTCACGCCAGGGCCAGCTCGCGGCGGTGCGGACGCTGATCGATGCTGGCGCGGACTTGAATATCACCGATGAATACGGCACTACGGCGCTGATCGTTGCCGCGGTGAACGGTCATTTCGATGTTGCCGGTGCGCTGCTGGAAGCCGGCGCTGATCCGAATGTCGCCGACGAATGGGGCCGCACGGTGATCTTTACGGTGACCGATATCATCACCCGCGACGCCATTGCCCGCGCGCAGCCGCGATTCGACGATACGCTGACGGCCGCGGATGTCGTTCGCCTTGCGTTGGCCAAAGGCGCAGACCCGGATGCACTACTGACGAAGAAGCCGCCGACCTGGATCAACGTCGGCGGTGATCACAGCCCGATAGTCGGCAAGGGGGCATCGACATTGCTCCGTGCTGCGATGTCCGGTGATCTGCCCATTATCAGACTGTTGCTCGATGCCGGCGCTGACCCGACGCTGGCCACACCTTTGCGTGAAGGCGAAGGCATGGGCGGTGGTGGCGGCATGGGCGACTACGGCCACGGTGGCACGACGCCGTTTCTCGCTGCTGCCGGTGTCGGCTGGCGGCAGAGTGTCAGCCGCGGCCGGGATGCCGACGCCATCGAGGCACTGAAGATATTCATGGCCCTCGGCGCGGACGTGAACGGCACCAACCAGGCGGGTGATACCGCGCTGCACGCCGCGACCTACCGCGGGTCGCTGGCCATCATGAAGTTCCTGCTCGATGCGGGTGCTGATCCCACCATCGTCAACCGGACGGGCTGGACGCCGATGGACATCGCCCTCGGCCAACCCGATCCGGCTTACCGGATCGCCGCCAACCCCCAGGCGCAGGCGCTGTTGCGCTCGCGCATGCCGGCGCAATAAATCTTCCGCCGTACTCACCGTCGCAGCGAATCGCTCGCCAACGGCGGTGTATGTACCGGCAGGCGTCTGGCTTTGACCGCTTGTTCAAAATCGTAGCCAAAGCCGAGCAGCGTCGGTTCGCTCCAGGCCGGCCCGAAGAACGACAGCGTGACGGGTAGCCCTTCCGCGGTAAACCCGGCCGGTACGATGAGATCCGGGTAGCCGGTGAAGTTGGCAATCGCAGCCGGTGAATCCGGAAAGCCCACGCGATCCTGCGGGTCGATTGGCACCGCTGGCCGCGGCATGGTCGGATAGACCATTGCATCCAGTTTATGACGTGCGAACAAGCCATCGATGGTGGAGCGCACCAGCGGCAACAGGGTGTTCTTCATCGCCAGGTAAATCGGGTCATCCAGGGCGAGGGTGTTATCGGGCAGGTTGACCCAGGCAAGCCCTGCGGCCTTGCCCGGGCTGCGGTAGCCGGTGACCGGATCATTGGACAGGCGAACAACGTCGGCAAATGACTTGGGATATTTCGCACCTGTAGTCTTCAGGTAGGTGGTCAGGTCGGCCTTGAATTCTGCGCGTACTACCGTGTTGTAGATCACCCCGCGTGCTTCGCGCAGTGCGGCTGGAATCACCACGGGATCGACGATTTCCGCACCCAACGATTTCAGCACCGCAACGCTTTGTTCGAAAACGCGGTCGACTTCCGGATCCTGACCCAGATAGTCCCGGTTGATGCCGATGCGCTTGCCTTTCAAGGCGCCTGCGCGGAGGAATGGTGTGTAGTCGGAATGGAAATGGCCGGCGCTTGGCGCAGTGGCCGCATCGGCGGGATCGACGCCGGTCATCGGGCCCAGCGCGGCGGCGACGTCATAGACCGAGCGTGCCATGGGGCCGCCGGTGTCATAGGACAGGCCAAGCGGAATGATGCCATCACGGCTCAGCAGGCCTCGGGTGGGTTTGAGTCCGACAATACCGTTGTGCGATGACGGTCCGCGAATGGAACCGCCTGTATCAGACCCGATGCCGAACTGGGCGAACGCCGCGGCAATGCCGGCGCCGGTACCACCGGAGGAACCCGACGGACTGCGGTCCAGAGCATGAGGATTGCGCGTCTGGCCACCGGCGGAGCTGAAGCCGCCGGGGATGAAGGCTTGCCTGGTCACCGCAGCGGGCGCGCCGCTGGCTGATCCGCCAGACCCTGCCCATTCGGACAGGTTCACCTTGGCGAGGATGATGGCGCCGGCATCCCGCAAGCGGGCCGCGATGAATGCATCGTCGGGCGGGAGTGAACCTTCGAGCAACTGCGAGCCACCGGTGGTCGGCAGATCGAAGGTGTCGACATTGTCTTTCAGCAGTACCGGAATACCGTGCAGCGGCCCGCGAATCTTACCGTTGGCACGCTCCTGGTCCAGTACGCGCGCCTGTTCCACTGCGTTCGGGTTCAAGGTAATCACGGCGTTGATGGCCGGCCCCTGTTTATCATAGGCCTCGATGCGCGCAAGGTAGGCCCGCGTCAGCTGTTCCGCGCTCAGGGCATTGTGGGCAAAGGCCGCATTCAAGTCGGCGATGGTTGCACTGGTCAAATCCAGCGGCGCGTCCGCGCGACTGTCCTGCGTGACCAGCATCCCAAGGCACAATACGACCGCTGCTCCGATGCGGCCGACGGCTGCTCTGGATCGTCTCCCTTCATATGTCCGGGGTACGTCAGCGTGAGCCGGTATGGGTCGGGCGGAGAGAGATGAAGTTACATGCATGGTCGAATCCCGCTGTGGTGGACGCTCATACCGGGTCAGACGCGGCAGGCGTCATCCACCCCCGGTGTGACTGCCAGCGCTGCCCGATACCGACATAGGGTGCTGTCGGTTTACTCGCGTCATGGGGGTATCTGCCACACAGCAAGCGCAAGGTGCCCATGCGACCCAAGCTATCAAGTACAGCCACCCGGATAGACCATTCACCGGTCGTCAAACAGCTCATAACGTTTGCCATGCTGGCAACGCTCGCACTGCCACCCGTCCACGCAGCTGAAAAGTCTCTTGCCGACGCCACCATCGCGGATCTCAACGCAGCCTTCGCCGCCGGCACGTTGACCTCCGAACGACTCGTGCAGATGTACCTGCGGCGTATCGAGGCCTACGACAAGCAGGGGCCAGCCATCAACGCCGTGATCACCTTGAACACGGATGCCATGGCACAGGCGAAGCTGCTCGACACCGAGCGCTCGGTCAGTGGTCCGAGATCGCCATTGCATGGCATCCCCGTGGTCCTGAAGGATAACTACGACACCCGCGATATGCCGACTACTGGCGGATCCCTGCTGCTGGAAGGTTCGATGCCACCGGACGATGCCTACCTGGTGCGCAAGCTGCGGGAAGCCGGTGCGATTATTCTGGCCAAGGTGAACCTGTCGGAATTCGCGTCGGGTGGCGCGCACAGTTCGCTGGGCGGCCAGACCCATAATCCGCACGATCTCACCCGGACGCCTGCGGGATCCTCCGGCGGTACCGGCGCGGCGATTGCGGCCTTATACGCACCGCTCGGCTACGGCACTGACACCGGTGGTTCCATTCGCGGCCCGTCGACCGCCAACGGAATCGTCGGTCTCAAACCAACGCATGGTCTGTTGAGCCGCGACGGCATCATTCCCTTGGCGCTGACCTTTGACACCGGCGGTCCGATGGCCCGCTCGGTGTACGACGTGGCTGTTTCGCTTGGTGTGACGGTTGGAATCGACCCAGCCGATCCGGCGACTGCGAAGAGTGCCGGCAAAACGGTGCAGGACTACACCCGCGTGCTCGACGCCAACGCGCTCAATGGCGCGCGCATCGGCATTGCGCGGGACTTTCTCGGCGCGGATGAAGATGTCGACTGGGTCATTGAATCGGCGCTGGATGCGATGCGCAAGGCGGGCGCCACCATTGTTGATGTGCGCTACCCCAGGTGGCTGCTCGATGCGCGCGGCGAGTTCTACGCGGCAATCAGGTATCCGGAATTCGCCAGCCAGATCGGCGACTACCTCGCAACAACCGCGGCCGGTTATCCAAAAAACATCGATGAACTGATCGCACGTGCCAACGATTTCCGTTCGACGCGCCCTGATGGCGCGGGTCCCAACCCCCGCCGCTGGAACCTGATGAAACGGGAAACTGCGACGCCCGGACTGGATGATTATCAGTACCTGTCCGTGCGCGACTATGCCCTGCCGCTGGTGCGCGCCGCGCTGATGGGCATCATCACCAGCCAGAAGCTCGACGCCATCGTCTACCCGACATCACCACGCAGGCCGGCCCTGATCGCCCAGACCGTTGGCGATACATCTGCTGGCGTACCGTCAGCAACGAACTTCGCCAATCTGAGCGGATTTCCGGATCTCATCGTGCCCGCCGGTTTCACCGGTGACGACCTGCCCGTTGGCATCTCCTTCTTCGGCCCGGCATTCAGCGAGCCGAAGCTGCTGGCCCTGGGTTATTCGTTCGAGCAGGCCACCCACGCGATACGCACGCCGGTCACGACACCGCTGTTGACCGACGACAAAATTGTGCTGCCTTGAAGTCCGGTCCCCATTGGTTGATTCACTCATCCAGAAAGATGGGCTGCACGACTTTCCCGGTCACTGGGTGGACGTAGTGGTAGGGAACGAAGGTGCGGCCAAGTGCCGCATCAACGGTATGTGAGTTCGCCTGGGGTGGAAAATCCTCACTGACCGGTGCGGTGTCAAACCACATGCGGTCGTATTTCAAAGTCGCGTAGAAGGTGGGAGACCACCAGAAGCGCTGGAACTTCCAGGTTCCGTTCTCCTTGACATAGGTGTTCTCGTACACGCCGTCGGCCCACATCATTGCGCCGGCCAGTTGCGCGGGAGCCGCATCAGCACTGTTGCTCGGCGTGGTACCGGCCTGCACCAACGCACGCCATCTGCCCAACGCGGTTTTGCCGTCGGGCAGGATGGTGATGATGCCCTGATGCTGGGTATGGTTGATGACCTGGTTTCGATGCAACCCGGGCTGGCTCTTGCCGCCGAGCACATCAGTCAGGAACCTGCGTATGTTCTCCTTGCCGACATAGCGACCGCGTTGTCCGACCTCCATTGAACCGGAATCGGTAAACAGCTCCGTCATTTCGTCGTAGAGCAGCATGTCTATGTAATACCCGTACATGTGCTGCAGGCGCTCGATGGCGTGTATATCCTCCTGACGCTGCAGGCGTTCCTCGAGCACGGATTCCAGCTTGTGTTCAAGGACCCTGATTTTTTCTTCCAGCTCATCAATAGTCGCCATGCTATACCTTTCGCCCGGTTCGGGAATGTTCACGCTTCGGATTGCGCCAGCCTGCCGGCTGCTGATGGCCGGTCGCGCCGCATAACCGGCCGGCTGGTGGCGGAATTCGCCACGGCCTGTTGCCGAGGCGGATTGTATTGGGCATGTGTTGCGATCGCAACACATGCTGGTACCATGGACGAGTCACCGCATTGTTGACGACATTTCAGGATCGAAATCACAGATGGCAGACACCAGGGTGCCGACAACAAAACCGGTGACGATGGACTCCGATACCGCCGATACCGATTTTGAGAAATCGCTGACCTTTCTGCTCTCGACATTGGGCAGCCGTATTGCGCTGATTGCCGAGCAGACGCTGAGGCAGACGCTTGACTTGAGCTACATGGAATGGCGCGTCATTCAAATCGTCGGCACGGAGAAGTGCACTCGACCCAATCGCATCATCGCGGTTACCGGCGTCAACAAGGCCAATGTCAGCAGGGCGATCACCGCCCTGGAACAGCGGGGCCTGCTGCTGCGGACACACCTTGAGTTCCATGCCAGAAATACCGAGTTACAACTGACCAGGTCCGGCAAGGTCGTTTATCAGAAAGGCAATAGTCTGCGACGCAAGGCCGAGACGCCGCTGCTGGCGGGATTGAGTGACAACGAACGGAACGTGCTGGGCAACGCGTTGCGTCGAATCATGCGCAACGTCGACGGCATCCGGGGCACGCCCGGCAAACATACATCTTGATTTCGGATGAACTCATGAAAATCATCATCACGGGGGCTTCGGGCCCTTTTGGCAGGTCAACTTCCGAGGCGCTACTGGCGCGGATGCCCGCGTGACCACCTTGCCTCACATTCGCGTGGTACGAACCTTGTGGCCAACCATCGGTGACGTGCAGGTCGGGTGACCGGAGCCATAGCGGTGTGATTTAGTGGATGGTTCGCTGCCGGAATTCGGTGGCGGCTCGGGATGGCACTTATCGCGTGAGTCGCCGCTTGATCGAACACTCAAAGAACTGCCGCAGTAGGCAGCCGCTGTCACTGCAGAACTGAGAGCGTGAATGGGACAAGCAACTGCTGGATCAAGCGATGAACTTCAGGAAACACCAGGCCTTCGAATGGCTCCCCGGGACGGACTCGAACCGCCGACCCAGTGATTAACAGTCACTTGCTCTACCGACTGAGCTACCGGGGAGTAGTTTTGAAGGCCGCTAATGGTAATGGCCTTGGGTGCGTTAGGCAAGCCACTTCCATATGGGGTTTGAATCCCGGCCGCGACCGCCTGCTGGAGCTGCATCGGCGTTTATCCAACACTCTTTAATATGGAGTCGGGGTCTTGGTCTGCTGCTCCTGGCCCGGCATTGCAGACGGTGCAGCCCAGGGCGGCGACTGGGGGTTAAAATGCCGATCGCAGCCCCCATAAGAATACCCGCCATGACTGAACGCCTTGTCCTTGACGCCAAATTCACCCCCGCCGGTGGCCAGCCGGAGGCGATCGCCGGATTGCTAGCCGGCATCAACAGCGGGCTGGCGCACCAGACCTTGCTGGGCGTGACCGGATCGGGCAAGACCTTCACGATTGCCAACGTCATTGCCGAGGTCCAGCGGCCGACGCTGGTGCTGGCGCCGAACAAGACGTTGGCGGCCCAGTTGTATGGGGAGTTCCGCGAGTTCTTTCCGAACAACGCCGTGGAGTATTTCGTTTCGTACTACGACTATTACCAGCCGGAAGCCTACGTACCGGCAAGTGATACCTTCATCGAGAAGGATTCGTCGATCAACGACCACATCGAGCAGATGCGTTTGTCGGCAACCAAGGCGTTGCTGGAACGCACCGACGTCATCATCGTCGCCACGGTGTCATCCATTTACGGCCTGGGTGATCCGAACCAGATTCATCGTATGACCTTGCATCTCAAGCGTGGCGAACCGATGGACCAGCGCGCGCTGCTGCGACGTCTGGCGGAACTGCAATACACCCGTAACGACTACGAGCTCGCGCGGGCGACGTTCCGCGTCCGTGGGGAAATCATCGATATCTTTCCCGCCGAATCGGATACCGAAGCGGTCAGAGTGGAGTTGTTCGACGATGTGATCGAAGGTCTGAGCTTTTTCGACCCGCTGACCGGTGAGGTCATCCGGCGGGTGCCGCGTATCACTGTGTACCCGAAGTCGCATTACGTGACCGAGCGGCAGACCGTGCTGGATGCCATCGAAAGTATCAAAGTCGAATTTTCCGACCGTCTGGAACAACTGCGCAGCGCAGGCAAACTTCTCGAAGCGCAACGACTGGAACAGCGCACCAAATTTGACCTGGAGATGATGCACGAACTGGGTTACTGCAACGGTATCGAAAACTATTCGCGGCACCTGTCCGGCCGCGGTCCCGGTGAACCTCCGCCAACGTTGATCGAATATCTGCCGAAGAATGCATTACTGGTGATCGACGAAAGCCATGTGACGATTCCCCAGTTGGGGGCGATGTATCGCGGCGATCGGTCGCGCAAGGAAACACTGGTCGAGTACGGCTTCCGCCTGCCTTCAGCACTGGATAACCGGCCGCTCAAATTCGAGGAGTTCGAAGACCTCGCGCCGCAGATGATTTTCGTCTCGGCAACTCCCGGAGATTACGAAGCCAAACACGCCGGCCAGGTGGTCGAGCTGGTCGTGAGACCGACCGGCCTGATCGATCCGGAAATCGAGATCCGTCCGGCCGCGACTCAGGTGGATGACCTGCTATCGGAAATCAATATTCGGGTGGAGCGTGATGAGCGCGTGTTGGTGACGACGCTGACCAAGCGCATGGCCGAGGATCTCACGGACTATCTCGGTGAACACGGTGTCCGCGTACGGTATTTACATTCCGACGTGGAGACGGTGGAACGGGTTGAGATCATCCGCGACCTGCGTCTGGGCCAATTCGACGTGCTGGTGGGTATCAATCTGTTACGCGAAGGTCTGGATCTGCCCGAAGTGTCATTGGTGGCGATCCTCGACGCGGACAAGGAAGGCTTCCTGCGCTCGGAACGTTCGTTGATCCAGACTGTCGGTCGTGCCGCACGTAATCTCGGCGGTCGGGCGATTCTCTACGCTGATTCGGTGACCGGCTCGATGCAGCGGGCGATGGATGAGATGGCGCGTCGGCGCGAGGTGCAACTGGCCTTCAATGCCGAGCACGGCATCACGCCCAAGGGTATCGAAAAGGGCGTGGCTGACATCATGGACGGCGCCTACGGCAGCAGTCGCGCCGGGGGCAGTGGCAAGTCGCGCCGTCGACGTCAGGCCGAGGCCGACGATCTGATGTCCACGGGCGAGATTCTGAAGCGAATCACCGAACTCGAGCAGCGGATGCACCAGCATGCGCGTGAACTCGAGTTTGAGGAGGCGGCAAAGGTACGTGACCAGGTGGCGTCACTGCGTGACCGATTGCTCAAACTCGAAGCGGCCGGGGTTGCCTGATTCGCACGCGGGTACCCTGGCCCCTGCAAATTTTCGCCAAATCGACAGCTCGGGCTGGTCAGGTTCGAAATTATTGGGTATTCTTCGCGACCCTGTGAAGGACTCAAGCACCTGCGCCTGGCGCCGATGATTAGTCCGGCAGTGATACGACAGGCGCGTAGCTCAGATGGTTAGAGCGCTACCTTGACATGGTAGAGGTCGTTGGTTCGATTCCAATCGCGCCTACCAGTATCCTGCAAAAAAGCAGCAACAGTCGCCGGCAGCACACCTTTCCCCAGTGGATTTCCCGTTCCTGGGCGGGTCGGAAACGACGGACCGCCGCGGTCCTGTTTTATCCGCGCAATTCACCGTGCGAATACATTGAATCTCTCAAGGCCCCTCGTACAGGTCACGGAGACACGAAGCGTTATGCCTCAGATCACCCTTCCGGACGGCAGCGTCCGCAGTTTCGATGGCCCGGTTTCCATCGGCGATGTTGCGGCCGATATCGGACCGGGACTTGCCAAAGCCGCACTCGCCGGCCGCGTCGGCGACCGCGTGTTCGACACGTCGTATCGCATCGAGCAGGACACCAGTCTCGCCATCATCACCGCACGTGACAGCGAAGGCCTGGAAATCATCCGCCATTCAACCGCCCACCTGCTGGCGCATGCGGTCAAGCGGTTGTTTCCCGATGCGCAGGTGACCATTGGCCCGGTGATTGAAGACGGCTTCTATTACGATTTCGCCTACAAGCGCGCCTTTACGCCCGAAGATCTGGCAGCCATTGAAAAGTGCATGGCAGAGCTTGCGCAGCAGGACATCGCGGTCCAGCGCGAAGAGATGCCGCGCGACAAGGCCGTCGAATTCTTCAAAGGCCTGGGCGAGGATTACAAGGCGGAAATCATCGCTTCGATTCCGACCAACGAGGCGATCTCACTTTATCGCCAGGGTGATTTCATCGATCTCTGCCGTGGCCCGCATGTGCCATCCACCGGTCGATTGAAGGCCTTCAAACTGATGAAGCTGGCCGGCGCCTACTGGCGCGGCGATTCGCGCAACGAGATGTTGCAGCGGATTTACGGTACCGCCTGGGCGGACAAGAAGGCGCTGGACGAATATCTCCATCGGTTGGAGGAAGCGGAAAAGCGCGACCACCGCCGCATCGGCCGTCAGCTGGAACTGTTCCATACCCAGGAGGAAGCGCCGGGCATGGTGTTCTGGCACCCGCACGGCTGGACGGTCTACAAGCAGATTCGGGACTACATTGCCCGGCGCATCGAGCGCTGTGGCTACCAGGAGATACATACCCCCCAGGTGGTGGACCGCAGTTTGTGGGAGAAATCCGGCCACTGGGACAAATTCGGTACCGGCATGTTCACCACCGGCTCCGAGAACCGCGATTACGCGATCAAGCCGATGAACTGCCCGTGCCACGTGCAGGTGTTTAATCAGGGCATCAAGAGTTACCGCGATCTGCCGCTGCGGCTGGCCGAGTTCGGCTCATGCCATCGCAATGAACCCTCGGGCACACTGCACGGGCTGATGCGGGTTAGAAATTTTGTTCAGGACGATGCCCACATTTTCTGCACCGAAGAGCAGATCCAGCAGGAGGTTGCGGGCTTTATCGACCTGCTGTTCGACGTATATGCGGACTTCGGCTTCAACGAGGTGATCGTAAAGCTGTCCACCCGGCCGGAGCAGCGGGTGGGATCGGACGAGGTCTGGGACAAGGCCGAGCAGGCGCTTTCGGATGCCTTGGACGCCAAAGGTCTGGCGTACGACCTGCAGCCCGGCGAAGGTGCCTTCTACGGCCCGAAAATAGAGTTTTCGCTGAAGGATTGTCTGGGCCGTCTCTGGCAATGTGGCACCATCCAGGTCGATTTTTCGATGCCGGGCCGCCTTGGCGCGGAATACGTGGCCGAGGACGGCAGCCGGCAGGTGCCGGTCATGCTGCACCGGGCGATCCTGGGCTCACTTGAGCGATTTATCGGCATCCTGATCGAGGAATACGAAGGCCGTTTTCCGGCCTGGCTGGCGCCGGTACAGGCCGCAGTCCTGAATATTACGGACCGGACCACCGAACACGCCAAAGCTGTTGCAGAAACCCTGAAAAATCAAGGCTTCCGTGTGGTAACGGACTTGAGAAATGAAAAGATCGGCCTTAAAATCCGCGAGCACACATTACAACGGGTTCCCTACCTCCTCGTCGTGGGTGATCGGGAAGCTGAAAATCAGACTGTGGCCGTGCGTACGCGAGGCGGAGTCGATAAGGGCGTTATGGCGCCCGGCGAATTCGCCAGTCTTCTTGCTGAAGATGTCGCGTGCCGCGGCCGCCGTGTTTTGGAGGACTAGCAATAGCTAACGAAAAGAAAAATCGCGTCAATGGCGAGATAACCTCGCCGCAGGTACGTGTGATCGGAGCCGAAGGTGAAAACGTCGGTGTAGTTACGATCGAACAAGCCTTGCAACTGGCGCAGGATTCGGAACTGGATCTGGTTGAAATAGTGCCCAATGCCGAGCCACCCGTCGCACGGGTGATGGATTTCGGCAAGTACCTGTTTGAGTTGAGCAAGAAGAAGCACGCCGCGAAGCGGCGGCAGAAGACGATACAGGTCAAGGAAGTGAAGTTCCGCCCCGGCACTGATGAGGGCGACTACCAGATCAAGCTACGCAACCTCAAGAAGTTTCTGGAACACGGTGACAAGGTAAAAGTGACATTGCGGTTTCGCGGCCGCGAAATGGCACATCAGGAGTTAGGCGCGCGGATGCTGCAGCGGGTCGAGTCTGATCTCGGCGACCTGGGCGCCGTCGAACACTTTCCGAAGATGGAAGGGCGCCAGATGGTGATGGTCATAGCGCCCAAACGCGTCGGATGAGTAACGGAGAAGAGTAATGCCAAAGTTGAAAAGCAATCGTGGCGCGGCCAAGCGGTTTATCAAGACCGGCTCGGGACGCATCAAGCGTCAGCAGTCGTACAAACGCCACATCCTGACCAAGAAGTCTTCCAAGCGGAAGCGTCAGCTCCGCAGCGTGACCGAGATCGCAGCGGTTGATGTCGCCGCGGTCGAGCAGATGCTGCCGTATTAAGTTTTTAAGTTGAGGAATTAGAGTATGCCACGCGTAAAACGCGGAGTTACGGCTCGGGCCCGCCATAAAAAGGTGCTCAAACAGGCGAAGGGTTACCGCGGTTTTCGCAGCACGGTATTCCGCGTAGCCAAGCAGGCGGTCACCAAGGCGGGTCAATATGCTTATCGTGATCGTCGCGCCAAGAAGCGCGAATTCCGCGCCTTGTGGATCACCCGAATCAACGCCGGTGCCCGCATGTGTGGTCTCAGCTATTCGATGATGATGAACGGTCTGCACAAGGCCGCAATCGAAGTGGATCGCAAGATGCTGGCCGATCTGGCCGTGCGTGACTTTACCGCGTTCAGCGCGCTGGCCGAGAAAGCCAAGGCAGCCCTGGCAGCTTGATAGTCGAACCCGTCGTGGCGGTCAGCCGCCGCCACGACGGCGTACTCACTGGGCAGGCTTGCAGCGGATGGCAGCATGACCTCCCGGTATCCCTTCCGAAGTTACCTCAAGGTCCACTGACTTTCCGATTCTTCTGCAAGTACTGCTGGCGTGACGCCATAGCAGCTCGCGGCGTCATGCCTTTGCATTCGTATCACGGTTGGCGCATGCCGTCCGTGTTCGCCATGGAATCATAAAAGTCCGGCGCGCGCAGCGGGCCGGCGGAACTAGGGCAGACGCCGTGTCAGAACTTGATGCAATCGTAGAAGCTGCAGTTGCCGAGGCGACCAACGCGAATGACAAGGCTGCGTTGGAAGCCGTCCGGCTGCAATACATGGGCCGCAAAGGCGTACTGACCGAACAACTAAAATCATTGGGGAAGTTGCCGCCGGAAGAGCGTCCGGCAGCCGGCCAACGCATCAACGATGCGAAGGAAAAAGTGACTGGCGCCATCGAGGGGCGCCGCGCAGCGCTGGAACAGTCGGCACTGGAAGCTGCACTGAGCGCCGAACGAATCGACGTGACCCTTCCGGGCCGTGGCCAGCAACGCGGCGGTTTACATCCCATCTCCGCGACGATGCAGCGGATCGAAGACCTGCTGGGCAGCGCCGGCTTTGAAATTGCCACCGGCCCGGAGATCGAAGACGATTTCCATAACTTCGAGGCCTTGAACATTCCGCCGGCACACCCCGCGCGCGCGATGCAGGATACGTTTTATCTTCCGGGCGGCATGTTGCTGCGAACGCATACCTCGAATGTGCAGATTCGCGTGATGTCGAATCGTAAGCCGCCGCTGCGCATCATCGCGCCGGGACGTGTATACCGCTGCGACTACGATCAGACCCATTCGCCGATGTTCCACCAGGTGGAAGGTCTGTTGGTGGACGAGGTCTCGACGTTTGCCGACTTGAAAGGTCTGCTCGTTTCCTTCATGCGCGCATTTTTTGAGCAGCCGGATTTGCGCATGCGCTTCCGCCCATCCTATTTTCCGTTCACCGAGCCGTCAGCGGAAGTCGACATCTGGTTCGGCGAAGCCGGCAACGGGCGCTGGATGGAAGTGCTTGGCTGCGGCATGGTGCACCCGGCCGTATTGCAGAATGTGGGAATCGATAGTGAACGCTATTCCGGGTTCGCCTTTGGTATGGGCGTGGAACGGTTGACCATGTTGCGTCATGGGATCGCCGATTTGCGCGCCTTCTACGAAAACGATCTGCAATTCCTGCGTCAATTCGCGTGACCTCTCGCCGGTAGATATGCAATGAAATTTTCTGTTGAATGGTTGAAAGACTGGGTCGCAGTACCGGGGTCCGTGGACGAACTGGCGGAACGACTGACCATGGCCGGGCTGGAAGTCGAAGGCATCGAGAGCGCGGCGCCAGTGACATCCGGGGTATTTGTCGGCAGCGTCGTGGATGTGCAGCCGCACCCCAATGCTGACCGCCTGCGTGTTTGCCAGGTGGATACCGGGGCCGGCGAACTGCATCAGATCGTATGTGGCGCGCCGAACGTGCGCCCGGGACTGCGGGTCGCGGCTGCGCTGCCGGGAGCCGTGTTGCCTGGAGATTTCAAAATCGGCAAGGCTAAGCTGCGTGGCGTCGAGTCAGGCGGCATGCTGTGTTCGGCGGACGAATTGAAGCTTGATATAGAGGGCGACGGGCTGCTTGAACTGCCCGCTGACGCCCCTGTCGGCATGGCACTGCCGGACTATCTGAAGCTCAACGACAGCATCATTGAGTTGAACGTAACGCCGAACCGCGGCGATTGCCTGGGTATCCTCGGTATCGCACGGGAAGTCGCTGCCAACTATCGGTTGCCGTTGGCTGGCCCCGGCCTGGTCAATGTCGAATCCGGAATCAGCGATACATTGCCGATCACGCTTTCCGCACCGGAAGCCTGCCCGAGATTCGCCGGTCGGATCGTTCGCGGCATCAATGCAGATCAAGCCTCGCCACTCTGGATGCAGGAGCGGTTGCGTCGTTGCGGCATCCGACCGATCAGCGTCGTCGTCGATATCACCAACTACGTCATGCTCGAACTCGGTCAACCCATGCATGCTTACGACATGCGCCTGATCGATGGGGGCATACATGCGCGCTATGCGCGACCCAACGAGTGTCTTGAGTTACTGGATGGACAGCAGCTTGCACTCAATCCGCAGACCCTGGTGATTGCTGACGACCGCAAGGCACTTGGCGCAGCCGGCATCATGGGCGGCAAGGCCAGTGGCATCAGCACTTCGACGACGGATGTATTTCTGGAGAGTGCATTTTTTGCCCCGTTGCAGCTTGCGGGCGAAGCGCGACGCTATCGGATGCATACCGACGCATCGCATCGTTTCGAGCGGGGTGTCGATTTCAGTGGACAGCGTCGAGCGCTGGAGCGCGCTACCGAACTGGTAGTGAAACTGTGCGGTGGGCAGGCCGGACCCATCGTCGAACAGATCGTCGATGAGCATCTGCCCGCACGTAATTCCATCGATGTCCGCCAGTCGCGCGTGACGCAGATTATTGGCTGCAGCATTGACGCTGCGGAAATCGACCAGATCCTGTCACATCTCGGCCTCACCCCCGAGCGGACACCAGATGGGTGGCGTGTGATCCCGGGCCCGGCGCGCTTTGACCTGACGCTGGAGATCGACATCATCGAGGAAATCGCCAGGCTGTATGGTTATGACGCGATACCCTCTGCAGTACCTCGGGGCGGTCTGAATATCGGCATGGCCAACGGCGCCAGCGACGCTGATCGTCGCGTGCGTGACGTATTGGTGGATCGTGGATTTTACGAAGCGATCACCTATAGCTTTATCGATAGTGAAAGCAATCTTCGGATTGACCCCGCCAGTAACCCGGAACAATTGCTGAATCCGATATCGGCCGAAATGGCGATTATGCGGACGACGATATGGCCTGGACTACTTAAAGCGGCGCGCCACAACCGCAATCGACAGCATGAACGGGTTCGCCTGTTTGAGGTTGGGCCGGTATACGGCAATGCCGGAGCAGGTTCTGCTCAGAGTACCCTCGTCGCTGGGCTGGCCTGCGGGCCGGTCTATCCGCTGCAATGGGGCGCCTCATCAAGCGCAGCCGACTTTTTCGATTTGAAGGCGGATCTCGAATCCGTATTGCAAGCATTCGGTTGCGATGCGGCATTCGTGCCGGCGACCCATCCGGCGCTCCACCCCGGACAAAGTGCTCGTATCGAAATATATGGAAAATCAGTTGGTTGGATTGGCAGTCTGCACCCAGGGCTGCGCGGTGAATTCGATTTGGACCAGCCTGTGATGTTGTTTGAGCTGGATATGTCGGTTTTGCAACAGCGTCCTGTCGCCAAGGCGAGAGCGGTATCGCCATACCCCAGTGTTCGACGCGACATCAACGTGGTCGTGCATGACGGCGTGACTGCTGCGGCCATTCTGGCCACAATCCGGCAGCGTGCTCCCGCACAATTGCGTGACCTGCAGTTGTTTGACGTATATCGGGGCCAAGGTATTGAATCAGGGAAAAAAAGTGTAACGCTGGGGTTGATTTTTCAGGCTTCTTCCAGCACCCTTACAGATGCCTATGTCGATGAAACTGTTGGCAGTATCGTAGCCGGACTGGGCGATGAACTGGGGGCGGTATTACGAGCGTGATGCGCAATTCTCGGTGCGCGGCACTCATCTGAAGTCATTTCACCCAGTCGGTCCGCGCGCGGCAGTCTCGATGAAATATGCGATGTCAGGCGGCGAAGTTTTCGCCAACGATGCAGGAGTTCCTTGAGAGGTTACGATGGCTTTGACCAAGGCCGATATGGCAGAAAAACTATTCGAGGACCTGGGCCTCAACAAACGAGAGGCCAAGGAACTTGTCGAAGCCTTTTTCGAGGAGATTCGTGGTTCATTGGAGCAGGGGCAGCAGGTGAAATTGTCGGGTTTTGGCAATTTTGATCTGCGTGACAAGAATCAGCGTCCAGGGCGTAACCCCAAGACCGGAGAAGAAATTCCGATCAGTGCGCGACGGGTGGTGACATTCCGCCCTGGACAGAAATTGAAGGCAAGAGTGGAAGCGTATGCTGGAAGCCTCGAACAATAACGAATTACCAACGATTCCCGGCAAGCGCTATTTCACGATTGGTGAAGTGAGCGAATTATGCGCAGTAAAGCCGCATGTCCTGCGCTACTGGGAGCAGGAATTTCCGCAACTCAAACCAATCAAGCGCCGAGGCAACCGGCGTTACTATCAGCGTCAGGACGTCATCCTGATCCGACAGATCAGAAGTTTGCTGTATGAACAAGGCTTTACCATCGGCGGCGCGCGTCAGCGGCTTTCGGGCGAGGACTTGCGTGACGACGCCAATATGAGCCAGCAGATCATTCGCCAGCTGCGGGTGGAACTCGAAGAAATTCAGGAGATTCTGCGGCGCTGAGCACCTGCTCCGGAAAATCGGCTATCGAATACATACAACCGGTTGTTGGCCCGCCCTGACGGACGGTACAGCAACCGGTTTTTTATTTCACGCCGGACAATGCATTCTTGCCAGCCTCAGGATTCAGGTTGCCACTGGCCCGCACGACGCAGCTCCTGCAACTTTTGCTCCCAAGCCAGCGATGTTCTGACGATCGTCTCGAGGTCGTCATATTGCGGACGCCAACCAAGTACCTCACGAATCCGTTCGGCGCGGGCAATCAGCTGTGCGGGATCACCCGCTCGACGTGGCCCTTCCTTGATCGTCAACGGGCTTCCATGGACGCGGCCGACCATGTCGAGCACCTCGCGAACGCTGTAGCCGTGGCCGTATCCGCAGTTCAATGTTGTTGACTCACCACCCTGACCCAGATAGTCCAATGCCTTCAGATGTGCGTCCGCCAGGTCCTCTACGTGAATGTAGTCCCGGATTCCTGTGCCATCGGGCGTCGGGTAATCGGTACCAAAAATCGACATCGATTCGCGCAGGCCCATCGCAGCCTCGACCGCAACTTTGAGCAACAGGGTGCCGTTGATGGTCGATTGGCCAACGCGGCCGGAAGGATCCGACCCGGCGACGTTGAAATATCGCAGCACTACGTAGCGCATGTCATTCACATTGCAGGCATCCCGCAACATGAGTTCGCTCATCAATTTCGACTGGCCGTAGGGATTGATGGGATCCTTGGGCGTATCCTCGGCGCAAACCCCGCCTTCCGGGGTGCCATACACGGCTGCGGTCGACGAAAATATGAAGTGCTTGACCCCGCCATCTATGCAGCATTCGAGCAGGTTGCGGGTGCTGGCTGTATTGTTGTGGTAGTACTTCAGCGGAAACGCCACGGAATCAGGTACCACGGTCCACGCGGCGAAATGCATGACGGTTTCAATGTCGTACTCCTTCAGCACCCGGCTGACGAGCGCCTGGTCTCCGGTTTCCCCAACGACCAGCTCACCGAACCGGGCAGCATCGCGGAAACCCTTGCTCAAATCGTCGAGCACGACCAGCGACCTGCCGGAATCCGATAGCTGCTTTGAAACGTGGCTGCCGATATACCCGGCGCCGCCGGTGACCAGAATATTGCCCATCTTTTATTGCTACTCCGCATGCGATTGATGAAGATTAACGGCGGGTCCACAGCCAGTCTTGATAGACGATGTCCCGCGAGGTCCCGGGCCGGGAGGATACCCAAAATCCATCTGCGAAAGCATGATCGATGCCCACCTCTGATCCAATTTGGGTTAGAATCGCCCCGCCACCAGCAGGCTTCACTAAAATGCGTGCGCGATGGATATTCAGTCCGTCCGGTGGTGACATCTCTGGCAGTCGGGGCGTAGCGCAGCCTGGTAGCGCACCACAATGGGGTTGTGGGGGTCGGGAGTTCGAATCTCCCCGCCCCGACCAGAGAGTCCATCGTCATTTGCGGAGTCGGTCCATTCGCCCACCCGGGTCAAAAGCCCTCTGACGGTGCGTGCAAATTCTTGTGAAATCGATCAGATAGTGGCTGGAATTCCAGTCTGTGCATCATGCGGTCGATAATCTTTGCCTGGGAAGTCGAGTTGGCCAGCATCAGCCAGTCGCGTGCAGATACTGCGACGGAACTGCTGAAAGCTGGCTTGCAAGGCAGGGCATTCAATTCCATTTGGTAACGGGTCAAATTCTATGTGCGGAATAGTGGGCGCAGTCGCCGAACGTGGTGTCACACCTATATTGCTGGAAGGCCTTCGACGGCTCGAATATCGCGGCTACGATTCCGCCGGACTGGCGGTACTGAACGGGGCGGCAGTGATCGAGCAGCGCCGTGTCACCGGCAAGGTAAAAGTGCTGGAAGACTCGCTGCGCGATGTTCCTGTGAGTGGTACCTGTGGCATTGCGCATACCCGATGGGCGACGCACGGCGTACCCAGTGATCGGAACGCCCATCCGCATATTTGCAATGACCGCGTTGCACTGGTGCATAACGGCATCATCGAGAACCATGCCGAACTGCGCGAGCGCCAAACCAGCGATGGCCACGAATTCAGTTCTGAGACTGACACTGAAGTGGTCGTGCATCGGATTCATGACTTTCTCGAGACCGGCCACGACCTGCTGCAGGCCGTCCGCGATACCACTACGGAACTGGACGGCGCCTTTGCACTGGGTGTTGTCTGTATAGATGAACCTGGCCGCCTCATTGCCGCACGACGCGGTAGCCCCCTGGTGATCGGGATCGGATTCGGAGAGCATTTCATAGCATCAGACGTGTTTGCCTTGTTGCCGGTGACGCAGCGATTCATGTTCCTGGAGGACGGCGATATCGCCGACATCCGTCGCGAAAGCGTGCGCATCTACGACGCCGAGGGCAACATTGTTGAGCGCCCTGTGCGGGTTTCGGAGCTGAGCGCTGACGCCGCTGAAAAAAGTGGTTACCGCCACTTCATGCTGAAGGAAATCTTCAGCCAACCGGTGGCGGTTGCCGAAACACTGGAAGGCCGGGTCGAGAACGGAACAGTATCCGACAACATCTTCGGCGTTCACGCCGGCAAGATTCTCGACAGTGTGAAATCAGTACAGATTGTCGCCTGCGGGACCAGTTACCACGCCGGTATGGTAGCGCGCTACTGGTTTGAAGGACTTGCGGGTGTGCCGTGCTCCGTTGAGGTTGCCTCGGAATTCCGTTACCGCAAACCGGTGGTGAACGGGTCCACTCTGTTTGTGACGATCTCCCAATCCGGGGAGACAGCCGACACATTGGCCGCCTTGCGCGAAGCCAAGCATTGGGGTTACGCCCATTCGTTGGCGATCTGTAACGTCCCTGAGAGTTCCCTGACGCGCGAGTCTGAACTCGTATTGATGACGCGGGCCGGCCCGGAGATAGGTGTGGCTTCGACCAAGGCCTTCACCACCCAGTTGACCGCGTTGATGTTGCTTGTCATTGCGCTCGGCAAGCGACATGCGTTGAGCAGCGAGATGGAGCAGCGCCTCGTCCAGCAACTCGAAAGTCTGCCGGGCCGGATCAACGCAGTACTTGAGCTGAACGACAAAATCGAAAAGTGGGCACACCATTTTGCAAACAAGGAACATGCACTGTATCTGGGGCGTGGATCCATGTACCCGGTTGCGATGGAAGGGGCACTGAAGATCAAGGAGATTTCGTATATTCACGCGGAGTCTTACCCGGCGGGTGAATTGAAGCACGGCCCACTCGCATTGGTTGACGAGAACATGCCGGTGCTGGCGGTTGCACCCAACAATGAGTTGCTGGAAAAGCTCAAGTCCAACCTCGAGGAGGTTCGTGCACGCGGCGGACAGTTGTACGTGTTCGCCGATTCCGCAACGAACGTACAACGTACCGACGGCGTTCATGTGCTGGATATCGCCGCGGTAGAGGATGAAGTCGCGCCTATCATCTACACGATTCCACTGCAGCTGTTTGCTTACCATGTGGCAGTCTTGAAAGGGGCGGATGTGGATCAGCCACGCAATCTCGCCAAATCGGTCACGGTCGAATAAGGACATCAGCTGCAGATACGGTCGCGCCTGTGGCGAAGTGTTAAGTCAACAGACTGCAACAGTCACACATCGGATGTGTTGTTAGACTGCAGTTGAGGATGGTCAAGCGCAATACGTCAGGCGCAAAACAAGCCCACGATAATTGCCTGCGACAACAATAAGCCGACCATTCTTGATTTTACCTGCGACGTCGCCAACAGCGGCGTCGCAGGCTTTCCCTTCCGCTGACAGCATTCCTGATCGGGCATTTTTCTCAAGGACCGGAATTCCGGGCCGTTACCAAGTCAACTGACACCGTCGGCGGTGATCGACTATAGTTGGCGCCTACTTCAATACCCCTTGATTCCACTGTGCAAGACTCACCTCAGAGTTTTCGTATCCTACTGGTCGATGACGACCCGGATATGCTCGATTTGCTTGGCACGTGGCTGGAGAAAGCAGGCCATTGTGTGGAGTGTGCTTTTTCAGGCGAGGCCGCGCTGGAGCAGTTGGCAAAAGGCAAACCCGACCTGGTCGTGAGCGACCTCTACATGTCAGGTATGGATGGTCTGACGCTGCTGTCAGAAATCCATCAACGTGACCCGCTGCTGCCAGTTATCATGCTGAGCGGTCAGGCGCAAATTCCCGATGCCGTAAAAGCTACCCACCTCGGCAGCTCCGCATTCCTCACCAAGCCCATCGGCAAGGAAGATTTCATTGCCGCTGTATCCCGTACGTTGGAGTTGCACGGCGGTTTCAGAACGGGGCAGTCATTTGGCGCCAACCTCGTCTATCGCAGCCGGGCAATGACTGAATTGATGGAACATGCGGCATTGGTGGCGCAGAGTGACATCACGGTATTCATCAGTGGCGATACCGGCGCCGGCAAGGAAATGCTGGCCAAGGCCATTCACGAAGCCAGCCCACGCGCGAGCGCTCCGTTCATTGGCGTCAATTGCGGGGCGATCCCGGAACAGCTTCTGGAATCCGAGTTGTTCGGTCACGAAAAGGGCGCATTCACTGGCGCCAACACCAGGCACGAAGGCTTGTTTCAGGCGGCTGACGGCGGCACGTTGTTCCTCGATGAAATTGGCGACATGCCGTTGGGGTTACAGGTCAAGCTACTCCGGGTGCTACAGGACTTTGCCGTGCGGCCCGTCGGTTCCGTCACCTCAGTGCCTATCAATGTTCGCGTTATTTCTGCGACCCATCAGGATCTGGACGAAATGGTTGGCCGTGGCGAGTTCCGCGAGGACCTGTACTACCGGCTTAATGTGGTACCGCTGCATATGCCGTCGCTGGGAGAGCGGCGCGATGACATTCCATTGCTGGTCGAACATTTTCTCGCCCGTATCGGGCAGCGGCTGCAACGGCCGAGAAAACGCCTGGCAACGGATGCGATGCAGTTATTGAGCAGTGCTGCGTGGCCGGGCAATGTGCGACAGCTGGTCAACGTGGTGGAGCAGTGCGTGGCATTGACGCCGGGAGATTCGATTCCTGCGACAATGGTTGAACGGGCGTTGCGTCACGGCGCCGGTGCAATCAAGTCGCTGAAGGAAGCCAAGGATGAATTTGAGCGCAATTACCTCGTCAGCGTTCTGCGTATCACCGAAGGTAACGTCGCCAATGCCGCTCGAGTGGCCGGACGGAATCGTACCGAGTTCTACAAGCTACTCAATCAACATGGACTGGATGCAGGTGAATTCCGGCCGGGCACGGACGATACTTGAGCAGTCAGAGTCGGGAGTTCGCTGATGCGAGCCGTCCGGCGCGGATCAATCCACTAACCAGGTGGCCATCATGACGGAAAAAATCACGGTACATATCGATCCAGACCTTGAGGACCTGATTCCCGGGTTCCTGAGTAACCGGCAGCGGGACGTCGATACGATTCGGGCGCTGATCGACGATGATATCGAGCGGGTGAGAATCCTCGGCCACAGCATGAAGGGGGCCGGCGGCGGCTACGGTTTCGACGAAATCACCGAACTGGGCGCGAAAATCGAGCAGGCTGCCCAGGCAGGAGACAAACCCACGATTCTTGCTGCCACCGATGCGCTGGAGGACTACCTGCATCGCGTGGACCCGGTGTTCGACGGTCAGTGAAAACAGACGGTCAATCCGCCGGGCTGTTCTATACCGTCGCCGGGACGCTGGGTTTCGTGTTCCTGGCAATCCTGCTTTACCTTGCATGGGGCAGTGCTGTCGAGTCTGCACGGCGTAATTTCGCCATTGAAAGCCTCACACTGAACGATGCACTTGGAACCAATGCCAGAACCTTGGAAGTGGGTCTCGATGGACTGGCGTCATATGTCAGTCAAAACCACCAGTTGGCATCGTTCGACCTCACAGCTTATGCCAACGGCTTTCTGGGCCAGCACGATTTCATCAACGCAATAGGGTTGTATGCGCACTCACCACTCACCAATGCGTTGTCGTTGGTGAGCGCAACCACGCCCGGCAAGTTGCCGGATGCGCTACCACTTGACGATATTGCCGTCCGCCATGCAGTAACAACATCTACCGCATCCGGCGCGACCATGCCGACGCCAGATCCCGGAGCAGGTTCAGGTTCCGGAACCCTGCTTCTGGTGCGTGCCGTAGCAACGGGCACGGAGCCCGCCGGGTCACTGGTTCTGGCCATAGCGGCGAACGCCGTTGGCCTGCTCGGACAGGGCGACCTGCAAAGCAACCTCACGATTGATTTGTTCTCGGAAAGTGGCGGTATCGGTGGCCGTGGACTTCTATACCACGGCGAGCCGGGAGCAATGCAGGAGGCTGGCTCGTGGCGCATCGATTCACTGGAGTCCACAGCTCAAATAAGATTCGACCAATACGCACTGCGCGTGCAAGCCAATCGTGGCCTGTATTTCACGGAGCTTGACCACAAACTGCTGTTCGCTGCCCTTGTGTTGGGTGCCGGTATCGCATTGCTGCTCATAGCACTGGCTCGCGCGAAAGATTTGCAGCTACGCGAACTTCGCGCACGCAATCAGGTAATTGAACAAACCGTGCAGCGCCAGACGCGGGAATTGGCTGAGGCGCGCGATGCTGCCCTGGAGGCGTCACAAGTTAAATCCGCGTTCCTGGCAAGTATGAGCCATGAAATCAGGACGCCGCTGAATGCGATCATCGGCATGTCTGAATTGTTGTCAGATACGCCGCTGAATGATGAGCAGGACAAGTATGTGGATATCTTCCGCAAGTCCGGGGAAGCATTGCTGGCATTGGTCAACGATATCCTCGATTTGTCCAAGATCGAGGCCAACCAGCTGGTACTCGAACGCATTGATTTCAATCTGCGTGACACTATCGAGCACGCGGTCGACCTGTATGCACTGAAGACCGATGAAAAAGGTCTCGAGCTTGCGCTGCATTTCGCCCCCGACGTACCGACAATGGTGGTGGGCGACCCGACGCGGCTGCGACAGATCGTGCTGAATCTGATTGGCAATGCGATCAAATTCACCGAGCAGGGCGAAATCGTCGTGCATGTTGTACTTGACCCGGAACACGCGGATTCGCCAGGTAAGCTGCGTTTCTCCGTCGCCGATACCGGCATTGGAATTCCCTCACACAAGCTTGAGGAAATCTTCAGCAGCTTCAGTCAGGTGGATTCGTCGACGACGCGGAAATACGGTGGCACCGGACTCGGTTTGACCATTTCGCGCCGGCTGGTGCAAATGATGGGAGGCAGGATCTGGGTAGAGAGTCGTGAAGGGGAGGGTAGTACTTTTCTGTTCACAGCCGAGTTCATGCCTTCGAGCAAGGTTCCCGCAGCACCAACGACTGCGGCCCCCGATTTGCGTGGCAAGCGCATTCTGCTGGTGGATGACAACGATACCAACCGTTTGATTCTACGTGAGCTGCTCGCGGACGAAGGAGCACTAATCGATGAGTGTGCGGATGGTGCGGCGGGTCTGGCCTGCTACAAGCAGGCTGTCGCAGATAACCGTCCTTATGCCCTGGTACTGTTGGACTGCCGTATGCCGGAAATGGATGGATTCGATGCGGCCGAGCGTATGTTGGGTGACGAAGCCAACACTGCGGCGTTGATGATGCTGACATCATCCAGCCTCAATACCGACATGACACGTGCGCGAAGCATCGGTTTGCACGGCTACCTGGTGAAACCGGTGAAGCGTGCGGAGCTGATGGCAACGATTATCGAGTCAATGGCGAGTGCGAAGGTCAAATCGATCCCCGCAACCAGCCATGCGGACGCGACGCAACTGACGGAAACAGCGTTCACCCTCGGCACGACGCCGGTGACTGCACCCGAACACACGCCGCGTATCCTTCTGGTCGAAGACAACCCTGACAACCGGCTGCTGATTCGTACGTACTTGAAACGTGAACCCTACGTTGTTGAGGAAGCCGAAAACGGCGCTATCGCGGTGGAGCGGGTGAAGGCCGCCGAATACGACATCATCCTGATGG
This sequence comes from Gammaproteobacteria bacterium, assembly GCA_024234975.1. Classification (GTDB taxonomy): domain Bacteria; phylum Pseudomonadota; class Gammaproteobacteria; genus JACKNH01. The sequence continues at coordinate 8,098 of JACKNH010000007.1, read as the reverse complement.
ACGTGCAGATGCCGGTGATGGATGGCCATACCGCGACCCGGGAAATCCGTGAGTTTGAACAGACTGCCGGTCGCTCACCCTCCTGCATTTTCGCGCTGACCGCCCATGCCATCCGTGAGGAAATGGACAAGAGCGCTGCCGCGGGCTGTGATGCCCACCTGACGAAACCGATCAAGAAGGCGACGCTGCTCGACGCGCTTCGATCCAGACTTGGTCCGGTTGAAGAGACCGGGACCGCATGACGTAACATCGATTGTCGTCTGTAGACGACAGTGTGCACACCGCCGGTATCTCCGGGGCGACAAATGCCGCCTGCCCGTCATCCGCGGCACCGCTATAAGCAAATGAAATTCATATAGAATCTGCGGCGCCAGCGCATTGCTGCGGCGTAGCAATTCCTGTGGCATAGGCGTTGCATTACCTGCAGTTAAGGGAAAATCGCTGGTCAGCCGCTAAGTATGGTTCGGACAGACCGGCTTCTGGGGAACTTCATGTATGTATAGGATTTTTCGGCACTATATTCCTACAACCCTGTTGTTGTTAGGGGTCGCCGAAACTTTGATTCTGTTGGTATCCGTGCTTATCGGAGTCACGTTGAGTGTCAGCGGGCTCCTTCCGAACGGGACCGAGTTTCCATCCCCGGGCCTCATCTCCGTGCAGGCAGTCGTGTTCTGGCTGGCGATACTGCTGGGGATGATCGCAATGGGCCTGTATCAGCGTGATTTGCGAGATGCGCCGCTGGCGACGTTGACCCGGTTGGCATTGAGTTTCGTCATCGGCCTGTTGTTGATGGCCCTCGTGAATCTGGTGCTGCCGCAGGCAGTCGCCGGTGTCTGGACTTTTCTCGTGGCACTGTGCTGCGCGTTTCTGGGCATCGCATCCTGTCGCATCCTGGCTTATCGCTCCACTGATGCGCACCTGACGCAACGGGTGCTGGTCTTTGGCGTCGGCGAGCGTGCGCGTCAAATTGAGAATCTGCGCCGCACGTCGGATCGGCAGGGCATTACGATTGTCGGCTTTACCGATTCCGCTAACGCCGTGCCGGCGGTAAGTGTCGACAAGTTGCTGGATTCATCCAATGGGCTGTTTGAGCTTGTTCAGCGGTACGCTATCGATGAGATTGTCGTAGCACTGGATGACCGCCGGAAAGGCATTCCAATCGAGCCTATTCTCCAGTGCAAAATGCATGGAATTCGCATTCTGGAGGTACCCGATTTCTACGAGCGGCAGCTGGGCAAGATACGGCTCGATTCACTGCATCCCAGTAACGTGATCTTCGCCGATGGTTTTATCCAGGCCGTAGCCAAGACATTTACCAAGCGACTTTTCGACATCGTAGCCAGCAGTATTCTGCTGCTGTTGGCGCTTCCCGTCATGTTGTTGACTGCGCTGGCAATCCTGATCGAATCGGGACGGCCGATTTTTTACTGCCAGGAGCGCGTGGGTTTACGCGGCGAAGCCTTCCCGGTCTGCAAATTCCGCAGCATGCGCGTGGATGCCGAGAAAGATGGTGTCGCGCGCTGGGCCACCCGGAACGACGACCGCGTCACGCGCGTGGGCGAATTCATCCGAAAAACCCGCATAGACGAGTTGCCACAGCTGTTGAATGTATTGCGCGGCGACATGAGCTTCGTGGGTCCACGTCCTGAGCGGCCATCCTTCGTCAAAGAGCTTTCTGCCGCAATCCCGTATTACGACTTGCGACATCATGTAAAACCGGGAATCACCGGTTGGGCTCAAATCTGCTATCCCTATGGCGCATCGGTCAAGGACGCCAGGGAAAAGCTCCAATATGACCTCTACTACTTGAAGAACTACTCGGTCTTCCTCGACATCGCGATCCTGCTGCAAACCGTCGAAGTAATTCTGTGGCGCAAGGGCGCCCGCTAGCCCGCAATCCTTACTGCCGTAGCTGCTAGCTGGTGGCAGACAGTCGCCCGGCAGTCGCCGGTATCTGGCCGCCTGTTCCGCCAGTCGTGGCTGCTGATGCCGCGGACGGTGCGGAATCCCCGTGCCCCGCTTCCCTCGCACAATGCCAAAATTTGTCACAGCTCAGCAGACTGATTGGCACTTCCTCCCCGACTGTAAAAAAAGTGAACGCATTGGTGTAAAGTTTTCCATACGGGGTGGCCGATATATTTCCACGGTTTGTCGGCGCGATTGAATCAGGGGCGTAAGGTCTTGAACGAAAATTGGTTTTCGTTACCGGTTATCAGCAGCTTTTTCGCGACAGTTGCGTACCTGGCACTGTCCATACTGCTGTTGGCCGGGTATCGGGGGGGACGCCTCAGTCTGCACCTGCTGCTGGCAGGTTCGGTATCGACGCTGTGGTTCGGCGCCCATATCTACTACTACCTGACCAGTAGCCAGGTTTTCGGCGTTGCGGCGCTGCAGATTGGCGAGGTGGCGCGGGACGCCACCTGGTTCATGTTCCTCACTGCGCTGTTGCAACACCAGCAGCCCACGCGAATCGAACGAGGCGTGCGCTGGGGGAGCATTGCCGCCCTTGCGGCGGCCGGTTTACTCGGCGCCTACCTGTTATTGATGAAGTACACCGCATTTACGCTCGGCGATGCCAAGCGTGATACCGGTGCCATGCTGGCCGGCTTTCTCGGATTGACGGTACTCGGGCTGGTACTGGTGGAACAGCTGTACCGGAATACGGATACCGACCGACGTTGGAACATCCGTTACCTTTGCATCGGCATTTCGGCGTTCCTTGCCTATGACTTCGTGATGTACGTTGACGCCCTTTTGTTCAATCGCGTCAACCCGGATTTCTGGATCGCCCGCGGGGCCATCAACGCGGTGGCGGTTCCATTGATTGCGATTTCCGCAGCGCGGAACCGTGATTGGAATACCAATCTTTTCGTCTCACGACGTGTTGTATTCCACAGTGGCACGATATTCCTGGCGGGCGCCTACCTGCTGCTGATTGCCGGCGCCGGCTACTACTTTCAGGCGTACGGTGGTTCATGGGGCGGCGCTCTGCGCATCGTCGCTACGTTTGCCGGACTTGTCGGACTTGTCGCGTTACTGTTTTCGTCGACATTGCGTCGTGAAACGCAGCGGTTTATTGCAACGCATTTCTACCGCAACAAGTATGAGTATGGGGAGGAATGGCGCAAGTTCACACACCGGTTGTCAGCCGTCGGCAGTGACGACCCTGGGCTGCTGAAGACAAACATCATTGCTGCCATTGGCCACATCATGCAGAGTCCAGGCGGCTTGTTGTGGGAGCGCGATGACCAGGGCGGTATGGTATTGACCGCCCGTTGGAAGACCAACAGTCCGCCCGTTCAGCCCATTCCCATGGATCACCCGTGCATCGCGCGGATCGCGCACGATGAATGGGTGATCGACCTGGCAGACTATACCGCCAGGCGCGCCATCACCGATGCGGTTGCGCTGCCCCCGGCTTTTCTTGAACCCGTCGGGGCATGGCTTCTGGTGCCGTTGTTTCACGATGAAGAACTGGTTGGCATCGTCATCTTGCTGGCGCCACAGGCCCCGCCTTCGATTACGCTGGAAGACGTTGAGTTATTGCGGACGGTTGGCCGTCAGGCCGCGAGCTACCTGGTGCTACTGAGGATTACGGAGCACTTGGCGGATGCCCGGCAGTTCGAGACATATTCCAAGCTCTCAGCCTTTCTGGTCCATGATTTGAAGAATGTCATCGCGCAGTTATCGTTGATCCAGAAGAATGCCGTCAAACACAAACATAATCCAGAATTTGTGGAAGATGCTTTCAATACGATAGATGCCGCAGTTTCCCGTATGAATCACATGTTGGCAGGACTGAGGCAGAACCAGAAATCACCGGCCAGGCATTCGCCGGTTGACCTTGAAGTGCTGGCGAAAAAAGTCGTTCAGCACCGGCAGATTCAGGAGCCGGTGCCGACATTAAGGGTGGAGGCAAGCGGCGTGTTCGTACTGGGCGACGGCGAGCGGTTGGCGTCGGTTATGGAACACCTCGTACAGAATGCACAGGACGCAACGCCATCTGAAGGCCAGGTGGAAGTGGTGCTGAGCCGGAGCGGTCATCAGGCACTGGTTACCATCACTGATACCGGCGTCGGAATGGACCGGGAGTTCATTGATAAACGGCTGTTCCGTCCGTTCGACAGTACCAAAGGCAATGCCGGCATGGGAATTGGTGTCTACGAGAGCCGTGACGTCGTGCACCAGCATGGCGGACGCCTGGATGTGACCAGCCAGCCCGGCACAGGCACAAGCTTCACGATATCCCTGCCATTATTCGACGAGCAGTCAAACGTGGTGAATGCATAGCAATGAGCAAACAAAAGCTGCTGATAATTGAGGATGACCCAGGCCTGCAGAAGCAGTTCAAATGGTCGTTTGACGATTTCGAACTCGCAATCGTGGGTGATCGCCCGCAAGCACTGAATGAATTGCGACGGTTGGAACCACCGGTTGTGACACTTGATCTCGGTCTGCCGCCCGACCCGACCAATGTTTCGGAAGGGATGGCCGCGCTGGATGAAATTCTCGCCGCCGCGCCACACACCAAGGTGATCGTCGTGACGGGAAACGATGATCGTCAGACGGCGGTTCGTGCTGTCGCGCGTGGGGCCTACGATTTCTGTGAGAAACCGGTAGACACGGATCTCTTGCGGATCATTATCGAGCGGGCTCACAGACTATATGAGCTGGAGGATGAGAACCGCCGCCTGCAGGCGACGCATCGTGAACCGCTCGAAGGCCTGATCGCCGCCAGCAAGCAGATGACCGACGTCTGTCGAAAAATAGAAAAAGTCGGCCCGACGGAAACGACCGTGCTGTTGCTGGGAGAAAGCGGTACGGGAAAGGAAATCCTGGCCCGATCGCTACACCAGTTGAGCGACCGCAAGCAAAACAGCTTCATCGCCATCAATTGTGCTGCAATTCCCGAGACGTTGCTGGAAAGCGAATTATTCGGCTACGAGAAGGGGGCATTTACCGGGGCAACCAAAACCACCAAGGGCAAGCTCGAATACGCCAACGGCGGCACCCTGTTTCTGGATGAGGTTGGCGATCTGCCGATGTCCCTGCAGGGAAAGCTGTTGCGTTTCCTGCAGGAGCGCGTAATTGAACGCGTCGGCGGACGAGAAGAGATTGCGCTGGATATCCGCGTCATTTGCGCTACCCACAAGGACCTGCGTGAGCTCAGCACCTCCGGCGGGTTCCGCGAGGATCTCTACTACCGGATCAGTGAAATCACGATTACCATTCCCGCGCTTCGTGAGCGTGATGGTGATGCCGCGCTGATTGCATGCGCCCTGTTGAAGAAACACCAGGCGGAACGGGAGACCAATGTAAAAGGGTTCAGCCAGTCTGCCCTGGCGGCAATCGAATCCTACAACTGGCCGGGCAACGTTCGTGAACTCGAGAACAGAGTCAAGCGCGCCTATATCATGGCTGACGGGAAGAACATTGAACCCGAAGACCTCGAGTTGCCAGGCACTAACCTTTCGCCATTGCGGACCTTGAAAGAGTTGCGCGAGGAAGCCGAATTGAAGGCGATTCAGCAGGCTTTGGCGATGAAGGAAGGCAATATCGTCAGTGCAGCGAATCTGTTGGGCGTTTCGCGTCCGACCATCTACCACCTTATGAAGAAGTACAACCTGATGCAGCCGTAGGGCTGCCGCTGGACCAAGGTGAAGGTGCAATTGTCGTGACTCAATCGGCCGACCTTGTTGATTTTCTGGCGAACATCAACCTGTTTGCGGACGTCAGTCGCGAACTTTTGGAGCGCGTAGCAACAGCTACCCGGACCATGCATCTGGGACCGGGTGAGGTCCTGTTCCGTGAAGGGGATCCGGGTACCGACATCTACTTCGTTCGTGCAGGGACACTCGACATTCTTGTAGATCGCGGTGGCGCGCAATCGCGCCGGATCAATGTCGTTGGCGCCGGCGAGTGCGTCGGTGAGATGGGACTGTTCGCCGCCGGCAATCGCCTGGCAACCGTGCGCGCCCAATCAGCTGTGGAACTGATAAAGCTGGAGCGGACGACTTTCCAGCAATTGCTCGAGGATGTCCCGGATCTGAAAAGCGTGCTGGGGCGCATTATCGAGCAGCGCCTGCCCAAGTTACGAGCCGTTCTGCATACCTTGTTCGGCGACGTTGATGATGCCGTTCTGCGCGAGATCGAAGGATCACTTTCGTGGCGGCGATTGACCCGTGGCGGCGTGCTGTTTCGCGAAGGGGATTCGGGTGACGAGCTGTTCATGATCGTGCACGGCCGGCTGCAGGTCATGGTTCAATCCAACGACGGAAACGCCCGGGTGGTAGGCGAACTGGGTCCGGGCGAATGGGTGGGTGAGATGACCTTGCTTGACGAGGAACCTCGTTCGGCAACGGTTGTCGCCATGCGTGATACGGATCTGCTGGGCCTGTCGCGCAGTGGATTCAACACGGTGGTCGCCAAGCATCCGTCGGTGCTGTTGCCGATGATCAAGGTACTGTCCAAACGGTTACGGCAGTCCAATGTTCAGGCCCGTCAGGTCTCCGTTCCGCCGACCTCGCTGGCAATTGCGGTAGTTCCCCTGACGCCGTTACCGAGATTCTTTGTTGAAGCGATTACTGATGAATTCGCCCGCGATGGCAGCGTCATGGTGCTGTCCGCGGCCGTCTTCGATGACATCCATGGCGAAAAGGCCTCGCAAACTACCGCCGACGATCCGCGTTCGGGACACCTTAGTGCGTGGTTGTCCTCGAATGAGGATGAACACGACTACATCCTGTATATCGGGGAAGGCATTGAGAGTGAGTGGACACGCCGGTGCCTGCGGCATGCAGACAGAGTCATCTATTCCATAGATTACGACCCGTCGCAAATTCGTATCAGTGCCGAACGATTGCGCCAGCAGGAACTGGCCGATGTGCCCAAGGCAGCAATCTTCTGGCACCCGTCAGGCACCGCTGCGCTACCGGCGCGGACGACAGAAGCCCAGGAAGCTCTGGGCGTTCGCCAACATTTCCACGTGCAAACCGGAGACATCGCGGACGTAAAACGCCTTGGCCGGTATTTCATGAATCGTCCGATTGGCCTGTGCATGAGCGGCGGCGGAGCACGTGGCTTTGCGCACATTGGCGTTTACCGCGCTTTGACCGAGGCTGGAATCGCTGTAGACCGCGTAGGCGGAACGAGTATTGGCGCCTTTATAGGCACGCTGATTGCGGCGCGTTTCCCCTATGAGCAGATCGTCGAGCGCGCCCGCCACGTGCTGGCTGAGAAATCGGCCTTCGGCTATACGATTCCGTTACTTTCGCTATTACAGGTCGAGAATGCCGAGCGTCGTCTGCAACAGACGTTTGCCGGCGCCGATTTCGAGGATTTGTGGTTACACAGCTTCGCCTGCTCGACGAACCTCACGACATCCCAGCTGGCAGTATTCCGCAGCGGACCGGTATGGCGTGCTATCCGCGCCAGCACTGCGGTGCCCGGGTTGTGTCCTCCGGTCTTCATCAAGGGCGAAGTGTTTGTAGACGGCGCCGTTCTGGACAATATGCCCGTAGACGTCATGGCCGGCGATCGTGTCGGGCCGATTATTGCGTGCGATGTCACCAAGTCGAGTGACTTCAAAGTGAGTCCGATGCTTGAAAGCACGCCGTCCGCCATCGGCTTGATGGCCCGCCGTTGGTCGGATCGGAAGCGGGACGAACGTTCGATACCGTCAGTGGGCGATATTCTGATGCGCACCATGGATTGCACTTCGCGGTTACGCCAGCAGGTCAACTCCAAGATTGCCTATTCCTACCTTACGCCGCCGGTCGGCGACTACCGACTCTTGGACATGCGCCATTTCGACGAACTGGTCCAGGCGGGCTATGAATATGCCGCCGATTACATCGAAAAACACGGTGTAGATGCGGTTTACCACTACCGCAGCGAATTCAGCGGGGACGAAAGTGGCGGGTTTTCGCGGCTATCGTCCGAATTCGATAACTTCTAGCGGCAGCTGGTTTGCGTTAGAATCCGTCACGATATGTGCCATAAGGCCATAATTCAACAAGGTTTATCGTCCTTCCCCGCGCCGTTCCGGCGAGGAGAATGTGACGTCATTCGCCGATGGGTGCCGTGCCATGGCCGTTCG
>JACKNH010000006.1 GCA_024234975.1 Gammaproteobacteria bacterium | reverse complement strand
CGGCTGGATCGCCGCAGCCCGCTGGTGCTGGATGCCGGCAGCGCCATGCGCGAAGCAATCAGTTCCGAATCCGGAATCGTTGCCGCCGGTGATACCGCACAGGATGCCGACGCGGCGGCGCAAACGCCGGCGCACCACCGCCTTCGGCAACATCCCGGACATCGCACGCTCGTCACCCTGCCCCTGCTCGCTGGCGACAAGGCCATCGGCGCACTGACACTGGTCCGCGCCGAGCCCGCACCCTTCGAACAGCGGCAACTGTCCGTGCTGCAACAGCTCGCGCCGGAACTTGGCAACCTGCTGAACCTGCGGCGCAACGCGGACCTTTCAGCGGGTGGCCGCCTTGGCGCCACGGCTGTTGCGCACTGGCGGAAAATACAAGCGCACACGCACATGCGATACGCGGTGCCTGCCGCCATTGCGCTGGCAGCCTGGCTGTTGCTGGGTACAACGCCCTACGAAGTCCATGCCGGCGCCGAACTGGAAGGCGCCATTGAACGCGTGGTCGTTGCCCCCCGCGATGGATTTATCAGTTCGGTCGGCGCGAGCGCAGGTGACACGGTGGATGACACACAACCACTGCTCAAGTTGGAAACCCGGGAACTGGATCTGGAGCGGCAACGGCTCGTCGGCGAACGCGACCAACTGGTACGTCAGCACAGGGAATTACTGGCGGAGCGCAGCCTGGCGCGCGCCGCCGTCATCGCCGCCCAGATTGACGAAACCTCGGCCCGGGTCGATCTGGTGGACAGCGAACTCGCACGCAGTGAACTGCGCGCGCCGTTCAACGGCGTCATCATCGAAGGTGAACTCCAGCACAGACTGGGTGCGCCGGTTGAGCGTGGTGACGTCCTGCTGAAGATTGCCCCCAAGGATGACTACCGGATCGTGTTGAACGTCGCGGAATCCGATATCGACGAAATCGAGGTGGGTCAGCAAGGCGATCTGCGCTTGTCCGCGATGCCCGGCCGCGGGTTCGGCTTCACGGTCACCCGTATCACGCCGGTTGCCAGCATCCACGATGATCTCAACACCTTCCGCGTCGAAGGGCAGCTGAACGGTGTGGATTCGGCATTGCGCCCGGGAATGCGCGGCATCGCCCAGGTCGCGACCGCGGAGCGCCCGCGCTGGTGGATATGGACGCACGGTCTGTTGGATTACCTGCGCATGCGTTGGTGGGCATGGTGAAATGGCCAACAGCACTGACGAGATGGATTTGCAATCGAGCGGGCTGGCCGACCTGAAACCGCAGTTCCGGCGCGACCTGCTGATCAGCCGGCAACGCCAACGTGATCAGGACTGGGTGATCGTGCGGGATCCGGTCAGCTCACGCCAGTTCCGGTTTTCCAGTTTTGCCTTCCGCTTCTGCGATGCACTGAACGGCGTGGATTCAATTGCCGACATTGCCGAGCGGCTGGCCGGGGAACCGGCCGGCGGTATGACGGCGGCCGAAATCAACCATGTCTACCACTTGCTGGCAAGTAACAGCCTGCTGACGCCCCGGCATGGCATCAGTGGCCAGACACCCACCCCGCCCAGGCGCTGGCTGAATCCGTTGTCCATTCGCGTGCCGCTCATCAATCCAACCAGCCTGCTCGATTGGCTGGTCCCGCTGGTCAGACGGATTAACCCATGGTTCGCAGCCCTGCTCTGGCTGGTGGTATGCGGCAGTGGTGGCGTGCTGCTTGTGGAGCATCATTCGATGCTTACCAGCAATCTTGCCGAACGTGCGCTGGCTCCGGACAACCTGCTGGTGATGTTGGGGCTCTACCCGCTACTCAAACTTCTGCACGAACTCGGCCATGCGCTGGCCACGCGACTGCAAGGCGGGATAGTGACCGACGCGGGCGTCCTGCTGGTCGCGCTGCTGCCACTGCCTTATGTCGATTGCTCCAGCGCCTCGCTGTTTGCGCAGCGCCGTCAGCGGGTCCTGGTCGGCGCTGCCGGTGTCATGGTTGAATTGTTCATCGCCAGCATCGCGCTGTGGGTCTGGGCCAGCGTCGGGCCGGGATTGCTGCGGGGATTGGCGTTCAACACCATTCTGATCGCAGGCATTTCCACCCTGCTCGTCAACGGCAACCCGCTGCTGCGCTACGATGCCTATTACGTGCTCAGCGATCTCATCGGCATCCAGAACCTGGGCCCGCGCGCCAACCGCTATTGGCGTTATCTCGCTGAACGTTTTGTCCTCGGTCTCGCGGCTGAATCGCCAGCCGTTGCCGCGGGCGAGCGGCGCTGGTTCCTGTGTTACGGGTTTATCGCGGCGATTTATCGCTGGACGGTTGTGTTGGGTTTGCTGTGGTACATCTCCGATCGCTACTTCTTCATTGGCATCGTACTGGCGATTTGGGCGGGCGCGCTCTACCTCGTAATGCCGATTGTTTCGCTGTTCCGATTTCTGCACAGCAGCCCCCGCGTAGCGCCACGGCGCACGCATGCAGTGGCAGTGCTCGCCGGCGTGGTAGCCGTAATTGCGCTGTTTGCCGGTGTGATGCCACTGCCGCTGACGACACTCGTACAAGGCGTCGCCACGGTGCCGGAGAATGCCGAGGTTCGCGCCGGAACCGATATGGAAATCGTCCAACTGCTGGTCGAGAACGGTGGCCGCGTGTCGCCCGGCCAGGTTATCGCCCAAGCGGCCGACCCCGGGCTGGATGCACAGCTCAAGGCGCAAACCGCCAGAGTGCGTGGACTTGAGGCGGACCTGCTCGCCGCCTTGAGCGATCCGATCGCGCGGCAGGACGCACAGCAGCGGCTGGACAGTGCGGCGGCGGAACTCGCCGATCTGCAGCGACGTCGGCAGGCATTGACGATCACCGCTGAAGCCGAAGGCCGCCTGATAATCGCGGGCGAAATCGCAGCTGAAGGCCGATACCTGGCGCAAGGCGAAGTGCTGGCCTACATCCTCGGGCCGAGCCGGCCGCATTACCGCGTCGTCGTACCCCAAGGTCGTGCCGATCTGGTGCGGCACCAGGCGCGTTCAATCATGGTGAGAACCGCTAGCCGCCCCTCGCTCGCCGCCCGGGCCGTGCTGGACCGCGAAGTACCCGCAGCGGATGCCCGCCTGCCAAGTGCCGCACTCGGCCACCTTGCCGGTGGAAACATTCTGGTCGATCCCACCGACCCCGAAGGTACGCAAGCGCTGGAAAGCCTCTTCGTATTCGAACTCAGTACCGATGCCGCCGACGCGCCGCCCCTCATTGGTGAGCGCGTTTCGGTCCGGTTCAGCCACGGAGCAGAGCCATTGATCCGGCAGGTATGGCGTTCCCTGCGCGCACTCTGGCTATCCCGCCACCTCTCCTGAAGCGTTCAGCCCTGCCCCGAGTCGGTTCAAGCCGATGTCTGTCAGGACCGCTAATTTCCTGTGAAATGAGCTACCTGGCTATCGCCCATGCGTCGCGCTGAGAACCTCGGCAAGGCATCGTGCCGCCGCGCAAACGCGCGGAAGGCGCCCATGCGCGTGCTGATGGAGGAACTCGAACCGAGGATCCTGCTTTCCGGTGACGGATTGCTCTCTGAGCTGCTTGCTCTGCCACAAGATACATTGGTGCATAGCGCGGACGACGTCAGCACGGAACCGGTGCGTCACGAACTGGTGATCTTCGACACTGCGATCGATGACGTTGAAACATTGATGGCGGACATTCAACGGCAGGCCGACCAGGATACCGCGATGGCGTTCGTGGTGCTGGATAGCGAGGGCGGCCTGCAAGCCCTGGACGAGGCACTGTCCGGGCATCATGATCTCGATGCCGTACACATCTTCAGTCACGGCGATGCAGGCAGTCTGGTGGTCGCTGGCGAACAGCTTACCGCATCCACCTTGGCCGGCTACCAATCGCTGATCGCGTCGTGGCGTTCGTTGTTCAACGCCGATGCGGACATTCTGCTTTACGGTTGCAACGTCGCCGCGACTGCCGAAGGTACGGCATTCGTCGCCGCGCTTGCTTCGGCTACCGGGACCGATGTCGCGGCCAGCAACGACCTCACCGGTGCGGCGCCCGGCGGCGATTGGGAACTGGAAGTCCGAACCGGCACGCTCGACAGTGACGTGTTCGGTGCGCCGGCACGGTGGCAAGGCACGCTGGCCACCATCACTGTTGATAGCAACAGTGATGTCGCCGACGGCCAGACGAGTTCGGTGGCCGCGCTTATTGTCGGTCCGGGCGCCGACAACCGGATATCTCTGCGCGAAGCCATTACTGCGGCAAACAATTCGCCCGGCCCCGATACCATCATCTTCAATGTGCCCGGTGTTACGGCAGTCATCACCGTGACTTCCCCGCTGCCGTCGATCACCGATACTCTGGTGATCGACGGTACCACCGACCCGAATTTCTCCGACCATCCCGTTATCGAGTTACGGGGGGCGGCCGCCGGCGCCGGCGCCAACGGACTGGTGCTGGCTATCGGCAGTGACGGCTCGACGATTCGCTCGCTGAACATTCAGTTCTTCGATGGCAATGGCATTCGTATCCTGTCATCGGGCAACACGTTGGCGGGTAATTACATCGGTACCGACGGCCAAGGCTCGATTCCACGCGCCAATGACGGTGACGGCATCGTCATCGACAACGCGGGCGGCAATTTAATCGGCGGCGCCGGCGCACTGGATGCCAACATCATCTCCGGCAATGGTGGCAATGGCATTTCGCTCACCGGCGTTGGCGCTGTCGGCAATGTGATTGAAGGCAACATCATCGGGCTGGACGACAGTGGCGACGGGGTACTGGGCAATGGCGGGAACGGTATCAAAGTCAGCAACGGCCCCGCTGACAACGTCATAGGCACGACCAACGGCAATCTCATCAGCGGCAATGCTGGTGATGGCATTCGCATCGAGAATGCTGATGCCACGTTGATCAGGACCAACCACATCGGAACCGACGTCACCGGCACCGATTCGCGGGGCAACGCCGGCAGTGGCGTCGTTATCACCAGTGGCGCCAGCAACAATATGATCGGCGGCATCGTGCCCGGTGAAGGCAACCTCATTTCCGGCAACCTGACAGCCGGGGTACAGATTCTGCAAGCCGGCAGCAATGACAACCAGATCCTCGGCAACCTCATCGGCACCGACCACACCGGTACAGCGGTGATTGGCAACGGCAATTACGGCATCGTCGTTGACCAGGGTGCGGCCAATACCATCATCGGCAGCGCGAACGGCAGCGGCGGCAATCTCGTGGCGGGCGCGAGTATCGCCGGCATCCGCCTCGGTGCGGCCAGCGGCTCGGTCATTCAAGGCAATTACATAGGCACCGGTCAGGGAGGTGTGGAAGTCCTGGCCAACGGCGCCGGTATCCTGCTCAATGGCACCGCGACCGACAACCTGCTCGGCGGTACCGGTGTCGGCGAGGGCAACCTCATTGCGTTCAACAACGCGGCGGGCGTCGCCATTTCCAGTGCGACGGCGACCGGCAACGCCATCATCGGGAACCGCATTCACAGCAACGTCGGGCTGGGCATTGATCTGGGTCCGAGCGGCGTCACCACCAACGACACCGAGGATCTCGACTCCGGCGCCAATGAGCGGTTGAACTTCCCCGTGATCACGGGGCTTGCGCAAGCCGGCGCCGATCTGAATATCACTGTCGATCTGGATCTCCCCGCTGGTACCTACAGGATCGAGATATTCGAGAATCCGATCGGCATCGACAGCAGTCAGTTCGGTGAAGGCGAGCTCCTGCTCGGCGCATTCTCGCTGACCACCACCGGCGCCGCCGGCTACGAGCGATTCACCCGCACGCTGACCTCAGTCACCGCAACAGCGCCCAACACCGTGACCGCGACGGCGACAAGAGATAACGGCGGCGGCGTCTACCGCAGTACCTCGGAGATCAGCCCGGTATTCAACCAGGCATTCGACCTGGTGGTTACCACCACCGATGATGTTGTCGATGGCAACGTCACCTCGGTCAGCGCACTGCTGGGTAACAGGGGCGCGGATGGCGAAATTTCGCTGCGCGAAGCCATCATCGCCACCAACAACAGTGCCGGCGCCAACAGCATCATGCTGCCCTCCGGCACCTACCAGCTGACCAGAACCGGTGACGCTGAGGATGGTGGCTACACTGGCGACCTGGACGTCATCGGCGACTTGGTATTGGAAGGGGCCGGCGCCGGTTCAACGCAGGTCATTGGCGACGGCGGCGACCGGGTATTTGAAATTCTCGGTAGCGCACTGACACTTTCGGGGGTGACCATTTCCGGCGGCGTGGAAAATCGCGGCGGTGGCCTGTATGTCGACGGAACACTGGATGCTACGGACATCACCGTGGCGGACAACGCCGCGACCAATCGTGGCGGCGGTATCTATGTCGAAGACGACGGCTTGCTGACATTGAACCGGGTTACGCTGACGGGCAATACCGCGGGCAACCGTGGCGGGGCCCTCTACACCGAAGGTGACACGCTTTCGGTGACCCTGCAGAACGTGACCATCAGCGGCAACCAGGCTGGGGCAGGCGCCGCGATCTGGTCTGGCGCAACCTCCACCTCGGTGACCAACGCGACGATCGCCTATAACACGGGCGGCGGCATCATCAATGATTCCGGCAGCTTCGTTTTACGGAACAGCATTCTCGCATTCAACACCGGCGATGCCTTCGTCGGCACGTTCACTTCGGCAGGCGGCAACATCGATTCCGGCACCAGCGCCGGACTGACCCACGCAACCGATCAACAGAACACTGATCCGCTGCTCGGCCCGTTGCGACTCAATGGCGGCCAGACCGCTACCCACGCCCTGCTCGCCTCCAGCCCCGCAATCGATGCCGGCGTTTCGGCGCAGGCGCCCAGCGTTGACCAGCGTGGAGAAACCCGAATCGCGGCACCGGATAGCGGTGCCTACGAATTTACCAATGACTCCCCGCCTTTGATAACAGGCATCAACGGCGACACGCTGCACTACCTGGAAGGTTCAGGCGCCGTAACACTGGATCAAACAGGCGACGGGACGCTGAGCGACAGCGATCCCGACGAAATGGCCGACGGCGTGCTGACCATTTCCATCGTCAGCGGCGGTGTTTCCGGCGAGGACGTGCTCGGCGTCCGCCACCAGGGTACCGGCGTGGGCCAGATTAGCGTCAGCGGCAACGTGATCAGCTATAACGGTGGAGCCGGCGCCGCTGCCATTGGCACGTTCAGCGGCGGCAGCAACGGAAATCCGCTGACTGTCAACTTCAACGCCAATGCGACCAACGCCGCGGCGTCTGCCTTGCTTCGCAATGTTACCTATAACAACACCAATAACGATGCGCCCCTGACATCGAGCCGCATCGTCCAGTTCGCGGTCGCCGATGGCGAAGGTGAATCCGTCACGGAGACCATGACCGTCCATGTCATGACGGTCAACGATGCCCCTACCCTCGTGACCAATGCCGGCGCAACCGTTGCTGAGGGCGGCAATGTTGTCATAGGCGCCGGCAGTCTGGCCGTCAACGACGTCGACAACACCGCCGCGCAGATTTCCTACACCGTGGTCACGGCACCGGTAAACGGCAGCCTGCGTTTATCGGGTCAGAGCTTGACGGCCGGGGCAACATTCACCCAGGCCAACATCAACAGCAGCCTGCTGCAATACCAGCACAGCGGCAGTGAAACCCTTGCCGATTCATTCGTATTCAGCGTCGCCGACGGCGCTGGCGGGAGTATCGGCAACACGACGTTCACTATTGCGGTGACGCCAGTGAACGACGTGCCGGTTGTCTCGGCAATCGCCGGCGATGTACTGGCCTATCTCAACGGCCTCGGGCCGCAGATCATAGACCAATCGGCCAATGCAGCGGTCAGCGATGCAGACTCCGCAGATTTCAGTGGCGGTACGTTGACGGTTGCTATTACTACCGGCGCTGCGCCGGCGGAGGACTTGCTGACAGTTCGCGACCAGGGCCCCGGCGTCGGTCTCATCTCGGTCGCCGGCAGCAATGTGAGCTTCAATTTCGGCGCCGGACCGGTGGTTATCGGTACCGCCAGTGGTGGCAGCGGCGGCACGCCACTGACGATCACGCTCAACTCGAGTGCGACAGCAACGGCGTTGACCGCGCTAGTACGCAATGTCAGTTACGAAAACAACGATGCGCTCACGCCCACGGTTGGCGTAAGAACCGCCTCGTTCTCGCTGTCCGATGGCGATGGCGGAACAAGCCTGATCAACAGCGCCAGCATCGCTGTCACTGCCGTGGGCAACCTGCCACCGATC
Organism: Gammaproteobacteria bacterium; assembly: GCA_024234975.1. GTDB lineage: Bacteria > Pseudomonadota > Gammaproteobacteria > JACKNH01. The sequence goes on along the minus strand of JACKNH010000006.1, from coordinate 284,050 downwards.
ATCTCGGGGATCAGCGATGACACGCTGAATTACACCGAAGGCGATGCCGCATCGGTCATCGACGGTAACGGCAACGCGCTGATTGCGGATGTGAATTCGTTGAACTTCGATGGGGGCCACTTGATTGCGAGCATCGTGAGCGGAGGTGCTGTTGCCGAAGACATCCTGGGGATCCGTGACCAGGGTGCGGGCATCGGCAATGTCTCGCTCGCCGGCAGCGATGTCCGTTTTGATTTCGGCTTGGGTCCTGTTGTCATAGGTACCCTCACCGGCGGCAGCAACGGCGTGGCATTGACGGTGACGTTCAACGCCAACGCGACGCCTGCCGCTGCCACTGCCGTACTTGCCAACGTCACTTATGTGAACACCAACAACGACGATCCGGTTGATTCGACCCGAACCGTCCGCTTCCAGGTCGACGATGGTGATGGAGGCGTCAGTTCGACGCACGACGCCCAGGTGACCGTAGCGGCAGTCAACGACGCACCGGTGGTGCTGGTCAATACCGGGGTGACAGTCTCGGAAGATTCGTCAGTCACCATTGCGCAGAGCGCACTCGAGGTCACTGACGTCGACAATATTGCGCACGACCTGGCATACACGTTGATCACGGCACCCACCGGCGGCACGCTTTTGTTGGACGGCGTCGCGCTGAACGCGGGAGGCACCTTCACTCAGACCGACGTGGAATCCGGCAAAATTACGTACTCGCATGCGGGCGGCGAGGCCCCCGCGGACAGCTTCGTCGTCGATACTGCCGATGGCAATGGTGGTACCACAGGCAATTTCACGGTCAGCATCAACGTCACGCCGGTCAATGACGCGCCCGTGCTGACCAATCTGGCGGGTGATACCAGTATTTTCACAGAGGGCGACGGCCCGGTATTGCTGGATGTCGGCGCCGCGGCGGTATTGTCCGATCCGGATTCACCGGTACTGGATGGCGGCACGTTGACGGTTTCCCTGGTCGGCACAACCGACGCCGATGACGAAGTGATTTCAGTACGCGACCAGGGAGCCGGCGTCGGCCTGGTGACTGTGAGCGGCTCAGACGTACGTTATGACTTCGGTGCAGGGCCCGTTGTTATCGGCACCCTTACCGGCGGCACACTCGGTGCGCCACTGAGTATCGCGTTGAACAACAATGCGTCTGTCACGGCCGTTGAATCGCTGATTCGCAATTTCACCTATCAAAACTTGAACACCGCCAATCCGGACAGCCATACGCATACGCTGCGCATCCTTTTGAGTGACGGCGATGGCGCCACCACTGGTGCGGTGGACGTCAACCTGGTAGTCGCAGACGTAAACGATGTGCCGGTTCTGGCAGCGAACGGCGGCATCACAGTCACCGAAGGCGCCGCAACGACAATCTCAAATGTACAGCTGTCCGTCACTGATGTGGACGACTCGGCAGCTGCTCTGGACTTCACGCTCACCACCGTGCCGGCCAACGGAACTCTGTCGTTGAACGGCGCCGCACTTTCGTCCGGCGCGGTATTCACCCAGGCGGACATTGACAACGGCGTGCTCACATACGCCCACAGTGGCAACGAATCTGTCAGCGACAGCTTTACATTCTCCGTGTCGGATTCCGCCGGCGCGACCACCGGGCCCGCGACTTTCACCATTTCCGTGACGCCGGTAAACGATGCCCCGGTATTGGCCGGATTGAACGGAGACACCGTCAACTTTGTTGAAGACAGCGCCCCGGTGCTGCTGGATATCGGCGTCGCCGCCTCGGGTAGTGATGTCGACTCGATGGATTTTGCGGGCGGGACCGTCACTGTGACGATTTCCGCTGGGGCAGATATCAATGAGGACGTTCTGGGTATCCGCTCACAGGCCGATACCGCAGGGAACATCACCGTGACCGGCAGCCAGGTGGCGTTTGATGGTGGCAGCGGCCGCGTGACCATTGGTACGTTCACCGGTGGCAGCGGCACCCCGCTGCAGATTGCCCTGAATGCAAATGCGGATTCCGCCGCGGTTTCAGCACTGCTGCGCAATCTTGTCTATTCCAACAGCGATACCGCCAACCCCACCGCCGGGGCACGGACCATCGATATCAGCTTCAGTGACGGTGATGGCGCGGTTTCGAACACTGAGCAGGTAATTGTCAACGTCCTGCAGGCCAATGATGCGCCTGTGATTACATCGCCCGCGGTGGGTGGGTCAGCTATCTTCACCATCGCTGAGAATAACGCAGCGGTAGCAACGTATTCCGGCCAGGACGTCGACCTGCCAGCGCAGACGCTGGTGTTCAGCATCGTCGGCGGCGCCGATCAGGCATTGTTCAGCATGAGTCCCAACGGCGTGCTCGCCTTCCGCGCGGCGTCGGATTTCGAACTGCCCGCCGATGCCGACGGCAATAACGTCTACCAGCTGACCATTGCGCTCGGCGACGGTGCCGGTGGTTCGGTCCAGCAGGACCTGGCGATTCAGGTCACGGATATCAATGAATTGCCCACGGCAACGGACGTTGCCTACACGATTGAACGTGGCGGCAGCCTCGAGGTGGCCGCTTCTGCGATGACCTCAGTGGTTTCTGATCCGGATGGCGATCCGTTGCAGTTCCGCATACTGCAGGGGCCGCAGTTTGCCGCAGCCTTCACCTTCAATGCCGACGGCAGTTTCAGTTACCAGCACGACGCGAGCACCCATGCGGCCGACAGCTTCACTTACGAAGTCAGCGACGGCAGAGGTGGAATCGCATCGGCAACGGTAAGCATTGCAGCGCCGGATCCCAATACGCCTCCACGGCTTGCAGCGAATGGCGAAGTCACCGTCTTCGAGGGCAGTACCTCGGTCATCAGCAGCGCCCAATTACGCGTGCAAGACAATGAAAGTGACAGCACGGGCATCACGTTCACGGTGCTCTCGCTGCCAGGCCAGGGGGTACTTCAGCGCGACGGGCAGGCATTGACGGTTGGCGCGACATTCACCCAGGCCGAGGTTGACGCCGGCCTGCTGACCTATACGCACACACCGGGAAGCAATATCACGTTGGATGCGGTCCGGGTGGTCGCGACCGACGAAAGCGGTGCGGCAACCAGCGAATTCACACTGCTACTGAACATCCGGTTCTCGACTGAAGAAGACAACGTGCTCGTCGCCAGTGTCGACCCGGTCGACGAACCGATACCCGCGCCCGATGAAACCGTCATCACCGAAGAACAGGATGTCGCCCAAAGCGACGAGTCGCTTCAGGATCCGGTACCCGAGGACGCTATTTTCGGCGATACCCCGGACGATATCCTGGCCGACCAGACCATCTATGCCAGCGATCTCGACGGGAGCTTCACGTTGATCGCGATGGACCGCGAAAACTCGATACGTACCGGCGCGGCATCGGTAGCCGCCACAGCGGGATTGACCAATGCCTTGCGCAACTCGTTTGCTGACTTGGGACAGGTGCCTCAGGACTTTACTTCCGTGCTGGATGAACCATTGACAGCTCTGGCTTTTGCGAATGACGTTGGCCAACTACGTTCGCTGCTCGACGCCGAAACGGCACAAGAGCAGGGGCTGGTCGCCTCCAGCATTGCGATGAGCACAGGCCTGTCTATCGGCTACGTGGTCTGGCTCATTCGTGGTGGCGTCCTGATGACCAGCATGCTGTCATCGCTGCCCGCCTGGCGCCAACTCGACCCCTTACCGGTGCTCGGTCACGTCAGTCGCAATGATGATGACGACGATGCTGAATCACTGCATGACATCGTCCAGCGCCGCAGCTCGTCCCTGACAAGTGCGGAGGTCGACTGATGCCGAAACTCAATACGCGCTTCTACATGTCCATGGGCCTGACTTCACTGGTCACGACCGTATTGTTGGCTGCGCTGTATTTCGACATCGTTCCCGACCGTCAGCGAACCTTGCGCGATGGTCGCGCAGCACTGGGTGAAGCGATTGCCGCCAGCGGCACCGCCATGCTCGGCCGTGGCGACATCCGCAATCTCGAGACGACACTCGAGTTCGTGGTTGAACGCAATCCCGACCTGCAATCGGCCGCGCTGCGCCGGGGGCTGGATACCATAGTCGCCCAGACCGGTGACCACTCGCCGTGGCAACCGCTGCCGGACGGCCGCTCGACCGATGACCAGATCGTCGTCCCACTGTGGAACGGCGGTGCGCGCTGGGGCCAGGTGGAGATGCGTTTCACCGCCAGCCAGGCGCCGACAATCATGGGCTTTCCGCTGAACGAGCGCATCCGCCTCACCATGATCATTGCCTCGGCCAGCTTCGTACTGTTTTACCTGTACCTCGGCCGCATGTTGCGCTATCTGGATCCATCGCAGGCGATTCCCGACCGCGTCCGTGACGCCTTTGATACCTTGACCGAGGGCTTGCTGGTACTCGACCCGAAAGGCTATGTGGTGCTGGCGAACAGCGCTATCGCAACGCTGACCGGTCAGAGCACGGCATCGCTGCTTGGCGGTTCCATTCATAAATTGCCGTGGCGTGATCAGGCTGGCGAGGTGGCCCCTGCCGGCTCCCAGAGCTGGGCAACCGCGCTCACAACCGGCGAACCCGTGCGTAACTGCATGACCTGGATGGCTACCGAAGACGGCACCCGTCATACCTTTCTGATGAACAGCACGCCGATCATGACCGGCAGCAAATGCGCCGGCTACCTGGTCAGTCTGGACGACGTCACCGAGCTCGAGCAGACCGAAATCGAATTGCGTAAAGCCAAGTACGAAGCCGAATCCGCCAACCGCGCCAAGAGCGAATTCCTCGCCAACATGAGCCACGAAATCCGTACGCCGATGAACGCCATTCTCGGCTACGCGGAACTGTTGCGGCGCAAGCAGCATGCCGGCGTGGAGGAAACGCGCAAACATCTGAATACCATCCACAGCAGCGGTACCCACCTGCTGTCATTGATCAACGACATCCTCGACCTGTCGAAAGTTGAATCCGGCCGCCTGGAAGTTGAGCGAATCGATTGCCAGGCACACCTGCTGGTTCAGGAGATCGCCCGTGCGCTATCCATCCGCGCCAGCGAAAAAGGCGTGGCGTTGAATGTCAGTCTGGCCGGGCCGGTACCTGCGCATATCCAGACCGACCCCGCGCGCCTGCGCCAGATCGTCACCAACATCGTCGGCAACGCGATCAAATTCACTGACAATGGCAGCGTGGAAATCCGTTTGAGCATGGATGCCGGACAACCTGAATGCTATCGAATAGACATCCAGGATTCGGGTATTGGCATTCCTCAGGACAGGCTGGAATCCATTTTCGAAGCGTTTGTTCAAGCGGAAAGTTCCACCACACGGCGTTTCGGCGGCACCGGTCTGGGCTTGTCTATCAGTCGTAAACTCGCCCGCGCACTGGGCGGCGATGTCGTCGCCAGCAGCGTCCCCGGTCAGGGCAGCACTTTCCATATCACGTTGAGCACCGGTCCGTTGGCGGATGTGCCGATCGTTACGTCGCTTGAGCAAGTGCGTACCGAGGAATCCAGTCGCGCACCGGCGTTGGACAGCTGGAGATTTCCCGCGGTCCGTATTCTGGTTGCCGACGATGGCAACGAAAACCGGGAACTCATCCGCCTTGCATTCAGCGAAACGCCGCTGGTCATCGACCAGGCGGAGAATGGTCAACAGGCCATCGATCTTGCTGCGAAGAACGATTACGCATTGGTGCTGATGGACATGTCCATGCCGATCATGGATGGATATACCGCCACGGCGCGCCTGCGTGAGCGCGGCTATGCCAAGCCAATCGTTGCGCTCACTGCCCACGCGATGAAGGGGTTCGAAGAACAGATCAAGGCAGCGGGCTGCTCGCACTACATGACCAAGCCCATCGACCTCGACCGGCTCGCCGGTTTGCTCGCCGAGCTCGTCGGTGCCGAACACAGCCCGCTGGCAGCCGTGGCCACATCGGAAGTGGCGACGCTTCATACCCCGGCCGCCGAGGCGCAACCCGACGCCGCGCAAGTTTCCATACCCAGCAATGTCGTACCGCTGGTGTCGCGCCTGCACACTCACCGCCGGCTGCACAATGCAATTCGAATGTTCGGTGAACGACTGCAGGATCAGCTCTCGTTGATGGATCAAGCACTTGCCGACCAGGATGGCGCGGCGATGGCGAGCCTGGCGCATTGGCTGAAAGGCGCCGGTGGCAGCGTCGGTTTCGACGACTTCACCAAGCCCGCAGCCGCATTGGAGAATTTCGCCAAACGTGCCGATATCGAAGGAATGACGACCGAACTCCAGGTGCTGCACGGCCTTGCCGCGCGTTTGGAGTTACCCGCGACCGATGCCATTGGGGCGACCGCCAAGGCGCCACCATGCCCGGTCAGCGCATAGCTATTTGAGGACGCAGGCTTGGCCCCGACCCCCGAATATGATCTGAGCATAGACCTCGCCGAACCGGCAGCGCAGGACACGCTGACACAGCATGCGCGCTCGCTGATGGCCGAGGCGCGCATCGTCATGGTCGATGATGAGCCGATCATGACGGAAGTTGTGCAGACTTTCCTTGAAGACGTGGGCTGTCAGAATTTTCTCGGCATCAATGATTCGCGTCTGGCATTGCGCGAGATCCTTGCCTACGAACCCGATGCATTATTGCTCGACCTGATGATGCCGCATGTCAGTGGCTTCGACCTGCTGCAAGCTGTCCGTAGCACCCCGGCACTGCAGTTCCTGCCTGTCATCGTGATGACCGCAGCCAGTGATTCCAACACCAAGCTGCAGGCACTGGAGCTTGGCGCAACGGATTTCCTGCAGAAACCGGTGGATGCCAGCGAACTTCATCTGCGACTGCGCAATACCCTCGCCTACAAGCAATTCCAGGACCGTCAGGCCAATCTGGATCCGTTGACCGGACTGCCGAACCGCAAGAAATTCATGGCTGATCTTGCCGCCATGTGCCAGAGCTGCGAGAACCGTTCCAGTGGCGCAGTACTGCTGCATATTGACCTTGATCGGTTCGGGCGGGTCAACGACTCCCTTGGCATGGGTGGCGGCGATCAGCTGCTGAAGGAATTTGCCCGCAGGCTGGAGGTGAAGATCACCGAGCTGATGGTGCAGGAAGAGTTGCCCGGCCGTGATTCAATGTTGAGTGCCCGTTTGACCGCTGACGAGTTCGCGGTAATGATTCCTTTCGTCACCAAGGCCAAGCAGGCGGAATATCTGGCCCGGAAAATTCTGGGCTTCTGCGAAAAGCCGTTCCGGATTGACGATGCCGAGGTTTTTGTCAGCACCAGTATCGGCATTGCCCTTGCGCCCGGCGACGGTGACAGCTGCGTGACGTTGCTGCACAACGCCGTCAGCGCCACCAAGGTCGCCAAGCAGCGTGGCCGCAACAGCTGCGCGTTCTTCTCCCCCGACATCAACCAGCGTTCGGTGGAACGGCTGAGCCTGGAAACCGCGTTGCGACGCGCCATCGAACGCAACGAAATGCAGATGTACTACCAGCCCAAGGTGTCATTGCGCACCGGCGCCATCATTGGCGCGGAAGCGCTGATTCGGTGGTTGCATCCCGTACGCGGGCTCGTCACACCCGCGGAGTTCATTCCGTTGGCCGAGGAATCAGGGCTCATCAAGACCATTGGCAACTGGGTGCTCAATACCGCGTGTGCCCAGCAGGCAACGCTGGCCAGAGCGGGTTACCGCAACCTCGAAATCGCGATCAATCTTTCGCCGATTCAATTGATGGCCGCTGACATGATCGAGCAGCTGCGCGGCGCATTGGCCGCCACCGGCGCGGCGCCATCACGCATCATCCTGGAGATCACCGAATCCGTTCTGCTCGAGCAAACCCGTCAATCCGCGATGTTGATGAACGCCATGCATGACGAAGGCGTCAGGATCTCGCTGGACGACTTCGGCACCGGCTATTCGTCACTGAGCTATCTCAAACAATACCCAATCGATGAATTGAAGATCGATCGTTCGTTCGTGTCGACAGTCATCGAGGACAAGGATAACGGCGCCATTGTCAACGCCGTCGTAGCGCTGGCGCATTGCCTTGGACTCACGGTCACTGCTGAAGGCGTGGAGAACGAAGCGCAACGGGATTTCCTCGCCGCTGGTGGCTGCGACAGCTACCAGGGCTTCCTCGTCGCCCGCCCGCTGCCACATGCTGATTTCATGGCACTGCTGAACACCTATTCGGGTAGCGCGGGCAGTGTCAGCCGGCAAGCTGGATTCCCGCGGACGGACAGCGGCGCCGCCGCATCGCAGTTCTAGCCCAATGCAGAAGGCATTTCCGACCATGCAGCTCCTTTCCCGGAATATCAACGTAGCGCTACTCACGGTAGCAGCCATGTCATTGACGGCGCCATCGATGGCGACAGAACTCGACGGCCTGCTGGAACCCGACATGGTGGTGGATATCGCCAGCCCCGTCAGCGGCGTCATTCAAACCGTCAAGGTCGACCGGGCCGACAGCGTGGTCGCGGAGGAAGTGGTCGCCGAATTGCAGAACGAGGTGCAGCAGGCCCAGGTCGAACTGGCGCAGACGCGCGTGCGACTGGAAGCTGAAATCCAGGCCCGCTCAGCAGCACTGGAGTTCGCCCGACGCCAACTCGAACGCAAGAATGAACTGTGGGACAAGCGCGTCATTCCGCAGCAGGATCGCGATGAAGCCGAAGCCCGCGCGCGGGTCGCGCAACACGATTACAACGCGGCGGTGGAAAAACGCCGAATCGCCGAACTGGAACTCAACCTCGCTCAGCGTGACATGGAACAGCGGCAGATCCGCAGCCCCATCGACGGCGTCGTCCTGCAACGTTTCATCGAACCGGGTGGACGGGTCGACGAGCAGCCCATTCTGCGCGTCGCCCGAATCGATCCATTGCGTGTTGAAGTCGTCGCGCCGTTGCAACTGTTCGACGCGATCAAGCCGGGCATGCGGGCGCGCATCGTGCCTGAATTGCCACAGTCCGACGCTTATACCGGAACTGTCACCCGCGTCGACCGCGTCATCGATCCCGCCAGCGGGACGTTTACCGTACGTTTGACATTGCCCAATCCCGATGGGCGCCTGCCCAGTGGCCTGCGCTGCAAAGTGGTGTTCGATGGTGATCTCGCGCAGACCGCCAATGCCCTGCGTGACGGCAGCCCGAGCCAACCCGGCGCGAGCAGTTACGTCACCAAGTAGCCGAGATGTGACTGCCTGCCTGGCCTGAACCGGTTACATCAACATCAGCCGGGGCAGCTGACTCCGGTACCACCCAGCCCGCAATAGCCCGCTGGATTCCGCGCAAGATATTGCTGGTGGTAGGTCTCCGCATAGTAGAACGTCGGCGCACTCCTGATTTCCGTGGTGATCTCTCCAAAACCACGCGCGGTCAACGCCTGCTGATAGATGTCGCGTGAGCGCGCCGCGGCGAGCAGTTGCTTCTCGTCATAACAATAAATCGCCGACCGATACTGCGTGCCGACATCATTACCCTGGCGCATACCCTGGGTCGGATTATGCGACTCCCAGAAGGTCTGCAGCAGTGTGGTGAACGGCAGCTCTGCTGGCATGTAAACCACTCGCACGACCTCGGTATGGCCGGTCATTCCACTGCAGACTTCTTCGTATTCCGGGTTGGGCGTGAGTCCGCCCGCGTAGCCAACAGCGGTCACATACACGCCGGGAAGTTGCCAGAAGCGACGCTCTGCACCCCAGAAGCAGCCCATTCCCAGCACCACTTCCTGCGCGCCGGCCGGGGGTATTGCATCGATGGCGCGCCCTGACACGACATGGCGCTCGCGCACCGGCATGGGTTGCGCACGGCCCGGCAATGCATCACCGGGTTCCGGCAGACTGACGTATTTATCGAGTAGCCTCATGGCAACAACCTCCTTCGCTTGCTCTGCCGCGCACATTCAGCCGCAGGGTCAGCTTCATGTTTCGTGCGGTTACAATAATGACCCCATGATTTCGAAATGCAATCTTCCAGCGCAATGCTTGCGACATCCCATTGGCCGTGTCCTGTGGGCAATGCTGGTGGCCATAATTCTGCGGCCTGCCTGCGTACTCGCGCAATCCACGGCACTCCCCTACAACGATAGCTGGACTGCGTCGGTGATGTTCGAGAACGATCTGTTTGGCAATTCGGACCGCAGTTACACCAATGGCGTCAAACTGAGCTGGATCTCCGGCGATCTCACCCAGTATCGCGAAGCGGGCAGGATCCCGCGCTGGTTATCGCCGTTGGTCGATGCCATGCCCTTCATCAACGAAACCGGTCTGCAACGCAATGTCTCGTTCTCACTCGACCAGCAGATCTTCACGCCCGCCGATATCTCCGTCGCCGAACTCGTCACCGATGACCGCCCGTACGCCGGCTGGTTGAATTTCTCGGTCGCATTTCATAACAAAAACCTGCATCGCATGGATACCGTGCAACTCGTGTTCGGCGTGGTGGGCCCGGCCGCGCTGGGCGGCGATGCGCAGAACTTCGTCCACAAGGTTCGCGACATTCCTACCGCCCGGGGTTGGGCGAATCAGCTGCGCAACGAACCGGGGTTCAACATTGTCATCGAGCGCAAGCGACGTCTGCTGCAATCCACCAATCCGCGTGGCATCGGCTACGACCTCATCAGTCATTACGGTGGCGCGTTGGGTAACGTGCATATCTATGGCAATGCCGGGATCGAAGCGCGTTTCGGCTGGAATCTGCCGGCGGATTTCGGTCTGTCGATGATTCGGCCCGGCGGTGAGGTCAGCGGCCCGGTCGACAATACCGATCCGCGGCTGAACCTGAAATCGCGATTCGGCGCCCATCTGTTCGCTGCGGTCGCCGGCCGTCTCGTGGGCCGAAATCTATTCCTCGATGGCAATACGTTTCGCGACAGTCACTCCGTCAACAAGCGCCACGCCGTAGGCGACCTGATTGTCGGTGGCAGCCTGCTGTACCGTGGCGTGAAGCTCTCCTATGCCCAGGTATGGCGCACGCGGGAATTCCGCAATCAGCCGAAGTTTCATAACTTCGGCTCCATCGGCTTATCGTGGACGTTCTGAGATTTCGCTCACGTCGTGGCAGCGATCGCCGCTTCAACCGCAGCGGTGTAGTTGACCGGCGCGTGATCCGATATGAACTCCGGCACCTCCACGCCCTGCCCGCCGATGCCGGTCATCAACCGGGTCAGCGCAAAGGCATCCAGCCGCCATCCCTCCTGCTGCCGCAGGCTATCCAGGTCAGGTTCACACAGCGGTCCGAGACAACGACCGCCCGGCAGGCAATACCAGGCCTTGCCTGCGTGTTCCCAACGCACGTGTCCGAGCGACACCGGTAACATTGCAACCATATCGAGATGATGCACCACGCGGTGAATATTGAGTTTTTCCGTACTGGTGGCGAATGCGAGGTCGCCCAGCGCCGGCGCGCCGAAGGTATAGCAGGCAGCGAACGCGATGCTCAGTTCCGCCAACCGTGTCGCGCACAACGCCGCCAGTGCGCCTCCCAGACTGTGACCGGTGATGAGCAATGGATATGGGCTGGCCGTCACCCACGGCAGCAGCGGCGTCCATACCAGGTCGAGCACGGACAGGAAACCTGCATGCACCTGGCCATTGCCTCGCATCGCGACCTGTACCGCGCGGAAATTGTCGTACCAGTCCTGCATGCTGTCGGTACCGCGGAAAACAACGCAGCGGGCGCCGCCCTGGCCGAACACTGCGCCATGCGCATCATCGACCACGATTGCGGACAGATGCCCCGGCGACCGCTCCAGCGTTGCAACCTCGGCTAATCCGACTTCACCCAGCCAATGATCACGGCCGACATCGGCCACCGTGCCGCCGATTTCACCGGGGTCGCGGGCGTAGCACAGCCTGGACAACTCGGCCAACCACCACGCGAGGGGCAGATTGAATGTCTGCGCGTCCAGTGTCGGCCGGGCCGCCGGGCGCGGGTGGAAATAGCGTTCGCTGATTTCCGGCGTGAATACTGCGGCAAATCCACGGTCGAAGCGCGTCATCGGCAACCGCTCCGCGTACCAGCGCGTGCCGGCGGGAATTTACGGTTGATTACCCCGCCCAACCGCCGGTTCCGGCGAAAAATATTGCGGCGCACAAGAATAACGATACAATCATCCTCGAAGGGCCGGCGAATTCGTCGGCGGAAACCTGAATTCAGTCCGGAGACCCTGAAGATGCTTATCAAAGACAAGATTGCCGTGATTACCGGCGCCGCCAGCGGTATCGGCCGCGCCACCGCCGCTGAACTCGCCAGACGCGGGGTTCGTGGCATTGCGCTGGTCGACATGGCGGAAGCAGTGAACGAAGTGGCAGCGGAATTGAATGCCATCAACGGCCATGAAATTGCCCGTCCATTCCAAGGCAATACCACCGATGAGAACTTCCGCCGCGAAGTGTTCAAAACCATGCGGCGCGATTATGGCGTGGTGAATCTGTGTATTCCAGCGGCCGGTATCACCCGCGACAGGCTCGCGGTCAAAATCGACAAGAACACCAAGCAAGCCGATGTCTATCCCGTTGAGAATTTCCGTCTCGTCACCGAGGTCAATCTGATCGCGCCGATCTACTGGGCGCTGGAAACCGTCGCCAACCTTGCGCAGGATCGCGCCGAGCGCGGGGTGGGCAAGTGGCATCCCACCGAAGGCCTGCAGGGCGCAATCATCTTCATCGGTTCGGTCTCCTCGCAAGGCAACAAGGGCCAGATCTCCTATTCCACGGCCAAGGCCGGCCTGGAAGGCGCGGCGGAAACGCTGATGAAGGAAGCGATTTTCTACGGTGTCCGCTGCGGCGTGATCCACCCCGGCTTTACCGATACGCCGATGGTACGGGCCATGGGTGATGCGTACATCGAAGCCAACGTACTGCCGGCCACGCAGCTCGGCCGCTTGATTCGTACCGATGAAATCGCCGACGCCATCTGCTTCATGATTACGAACTCCGCGGTGAGCGGCCAGCTCTGGGCCGACGCCGGCTGGCATCCGATGCCCTGACCATGTGCCATGGATTCCGGTACCCGCGGGGCGGGTACCGGCTTCAGGACGGCGGTTTTTGAATCCGCGGTGATGCGCGTTATATTTAGTGCATGCGCAAGTTCATTTTCCTGTTGTTGATCGCCTGCTCCACGACGGTCGTCGCCGACGATTTTGATAAAGGCATCGCCGCTTTCGAGGCCGGCGATTTCGCCGGTGCAGCCAAACGTTTTATTCCGCTCGCTCAGGTGGGTGACCACCGGGCCATGATGGCGTTGGGCGCCATGTATGCCGGCGGTCGCGGTGTTGAGAAGGATTTCCAGCAGGCATTGGCCTGGTTCAAGGAAGCAGCCCGGTATAACCGTCCTGACGCCAACTACCGAATCGGACTCATCTACGAGGAAGGCCTTGGCGTCAGAATCAATATGCGCGAAGCGGCCACGCAGTTCATCGAGGCGGCGAAAGGCGGCTGGGGACCGGCACAGTTCAAGGTCGGCGAGTTGTATCGCGATGGCGGGCCGGTTTCACAGGATCCGATACGCGCTTATGCCTGGATGAGTCTGGCGGCTGCGAACGGTGTCGAAGAGGCGCCTGCGGCGCTGGCCACGTTGAAAGAGACCTTCACCCCTGACCAGCAGGCGGAAGCTGACGCCACGCTGGTGGATTATCAGCAACGCTACCCGTCATCGATGAAGTAACTATCAGGCGGCGGCAAGTACCGCCAGCGGGCCGAGGTCGATCGGACCCGAATCCCTTATCTCTTCCTGGCAGGTCTTGATTCCACGCACCGCCCGCGCATAGTTCGCCAGTGCCCAGACCGGGAAGTATTTGGCATAACCGTGATAACGCAGATAGAACACCCGCGGGAAACCCGTACCGGTATATTCCTCTTCGTCCCACTCACCGCTGGCGTTCTGTGTCCGCAACAGGTATTCGACGCCACGTCGTACGGTCTCGGAAGAAGCTTCGCCGACGGCCATCAATCCAAGCAGCGCCCATGCAGTCTGTGAGGCGACGCTGACGCCGCTGGCCTTGAGTACCGGGTCGTCATAGGAATTACAGGTTTCGCCCCAGCCACCGTCGTCGTTCTGCACTGATTTCAGCCAGGCCACCGCCTTCGCGATATAGGGCTTGTGCACGTCCTCGCCCAGCAGTCCCAGCGCGCACAGCACGCTCCAGGTGCCATAGAGGTAGTTCACACCCCACCGGCCATACCAGGCGCCACATTCCAACTGTTCGCGCTTGAGGAATTCCAGCGCGCGGGCAATCGGCGGAAAACTGGCGTCATAACCCAGCGTAGCAAGTAATTCGATGACGCGACCGGTCAGGTCGGCAGTACCCGGGTCGACCAATGCACCATGATCAGCAAACGGAATGTCGTTGAGATATTCGCAGTTGTTACCGATATCGAACGCCGCCCAACTGCCGTCAGGATTCTGCATGCCGAGAACCCAGTTCAACGCCTGCGCCATGCGCTTGCGACGCGCCGGCCGATTCTGCGCGCCCGCCCGCAGCAGCGACATCAGCACCATGCCGGTGTCGTCTACATCGGGATAGAGATCATTCTCGAACTGGAAGCACCAGCCACCGGATTCCAGATCAGGTGCATTGCTGGACCAATCACCCTTGATGAATACCTGGTGGTCGAACAACCAATCTACCGCACTCTGAACCGCCGGGCTGTCCGGCCGCGCGCCGGCTTCAGTGATAGCCGCGAGCGCCAGCCCGGTATCCCAGACCGGCGACAGGCAGGGCTGGACATAGGTTTCGTGTTCAAAATCCAGCACGAGATCATCAATGGCTTTCAGGTTGCGGACGAAGTCCGCGTCGTCGTCCCTGGCTCCCAGCAGTTTCAACGCCACTGCCGCATTGGCCATGGCGGGATAAATACCGCCGATGCCGCCATCGCCCTGCATGTGTGCGCGCAACCATTGCTCGGCGCGCTTGAGAGCATTGCGACGGATGCCTGCGGGAACGAACCCGTCGACGACCTTGAGCACCCGGTCCATCGCCAGAAAAGCATTCTTGCGCGTCATGCCACCCGGGTGGAACTTGTCGATATTGCCCATTTTCGCCGGATCGGCCAGAAACAGTTCGCCGATGCCCTGCTCCGGCCTGACGTGCTTGACCGGGCGGAAGGAGAAAATGATCAGCAGCGGGACGATCACGCAACGTGACCAGTACGACACCTTGCTGAGATTGAACACCCACCATTTCGGCAGGAACATGATTTCAACAGGCATTGCCGGCACCGTGCGCCAGGGCATCTGCCCGAATACCGCCAGCGTGATCCGCGTGAACACGTTGCAGCTTTCGGCGCCGCCATTGGCGTGAATCCAGTTGCGCGCCCGTGTCATCACCGGTGAATCGGGATCCTCACCAGCAAGTTTGAGCGCGAAATAGGCCTTTACGGTGGCACTGACATTACCGGGTCCATTGGCGAACAGCGACCAGGCGCCACTCGGCAGCTGGATACGGCGCAGGTAGGCGGCGATACGCTGCTCGCGTGCAGCGTCGACATTGTCGAGGAAATACTGCAGCAGCAGGTATTCCGCCGGAATCGTGGCATCGGCTTCAAGTTCGAACAGCCAATGGCCATCGTTGGCCTGACGGCGCAATAATGCCTGCGAGGCCTTGGTCAGGCTTGCTGTAACCGGGTCGGATTGCGGTTCGAGATAGCGGACTTCGCGGTTATCGATCGGACTGTTCGACAGGAAGGTTTCTACGTCCTCGATCAATTTCATGTGCGTTCTTGTCTTTCGCTTGTCGCCGCAGACGTTTGTTGTTCACCACCACCTGCCCGCGCCGTGACTGTGCGCCGGGAAGACGGCTAACCTACTGATACACCGAGTGCAAAAATTATCGGGCTATTTTAGAGCAGGAAGAATCATTTGCAATAAATTCAACGTCCGGACGCGCGAGTTGTACGCTGCCAATGGCATCCGGCCGTGGCATCAGGTTTCACGTGGAAATGGTGCCCGGAGCCGGACTCGAACCGGCATGGCGTTGCCGCCGAGGGATTTTAAGTCCCTTGTGTCTACCAATTTCACCATCCGGGCACTGAAGGAGCGCGCATCTTATAGCCACTGCAAACGTGTTGCCAATCAAAAAACCCTGTTTTCCCCGGTCAATCTGCGATTTTTTTTTTGGTGATAGATGACGATTTGTATTGATCTCGGCGGTAACTGCTGCATAATTCGCGCCTCGGACAATCAAACTCTGACATGGGAGGTGATCTACTTATGGCAACCAAGCGTGCTAGCGCGATCAAAGAAAAGCAGACGAAGTCGCAGATTCTCAGCGCGGTCGCCGAAGCGACCGGCCTGTCCAAGAAGGACGTGCAGGCAGTATTAAGCGCAACCCGTGATCTGGCGGGACGCCACCTGACGAAGAACGGCTCCGGCGAGTTCACCGTGCCGGAAGTCAATGTCAAACTCGTACGTAAATCCCGTCCGGCCCGCAAAGCCGGTATGGCGCGTAATCCGTTCACTGGCGAAATGGTCAAAGTCGCCGCACGTCCTGCCAGTTTCTCGGTAGGCGCGCGTCCCCTCAAATCGCTGAAGGATCTCGCTGCGAGCTGATAAAGCAGGCGGACGACCGCACGTCGCTGTCGATCGCACATGGCAGCCAGCTGAGCATCAAGATTCAAACAATGACGGGTCCGGGTTGCCGGGCCCGTTTTTTTTCGCCCGCCGCCAGCGGCGATCAGCGCTATCAACGATCAACGCCGCACAGCAGTCCTTTGAGGTAATCCCCTTCCGGAAAGCTGAGTGCGACAGGATGATCCGCGCCCGGCCCGAGGTGGCGCAGCACCGACGCGCTGACACCCGCATCCTGCGCTGCCCCTGCTATGACTTTCTGGAACAATGCGCGGTCGACACCACCCGAGCAGGAGAATGTCAGCAGCAAGCCGTTTTTCCGCAGCAGTTTGAACGCCAGCAGATTGAGATCCTTGTAGGCCCGCGTGGCACGCTCGGCATGAGCGGAGGTAGGTGCAAGCTTCGGCGGGTCCAACACAATGAGGTCGTATGACTTCGCCATGTCCCGCAGTTTGCGCAGGTAGCTGAAGACATCCTGCTCCAGCCAGGTGACGCGATCGGCAACGTTGTTCAGTGACGCATTGGCCTGCGCCCGTTCCAGCGCCGGACCCGAGCTGTCGATGGCAGTGACGCTGGCGGCGCCGGCCATCGCGGCATTCAGTGCGAACCCGCCCGAGTAGCAGAAGCAGTCAAGGACATCACGCCCTGCCGCCAGCGTGTGCATCAGCCCACGGTTGTCACGCTGATCCAGATAGAAACCGGTCTTCTGACCCGCGGCCGGCTCAACGCCATAGCGGACCGCGCCCTCCTCTATCACGATGGATCGTGCAGGCTCAGGGCCGAACGCCAGCGCAGTACACGGCGCCAGACCTTCCAGTCGCATGGCGTCGCTGTCGGAATGCTCGACAATCGATGTACAGCCGGTGACAGCGACCAGCGCGGCAATGATGGCCTCGCGCCAATACACTGCGCCGGCGCTTGTCAGCTGCAAAATGATCACGTCGCCGAAGCGATCAGCCGTCACCCCGGGCAGACCGTCGGACTCGGCATTGAGTACGCGCACCGCGTCGAGACCTGGCAACAGCGCAGCGCGCATTTCCCATGCCCGCCGAACACGCTGCTCGATGAGTTGCGGGCCGGGCCGCAGCCGCTCATCTAAACTCCATACGCGTGCCCTGATGGATGACTGCGGGCTGAACTGTCCCCACGCCAGGAATGCGCCATCTTCAGAACGCACCGCGACCGTGGCACCGCTGGCAGGGTCTCCGCTGGTGCTGGCAATACTGCCATTGAATATCCACGGGTGCCGGCGCAGCAGCGAACGTTCACGGCCGCGTCTGATGACAATCACAGGGTCGGTCATGGGCTGGCCAGTCCCCCGCATCGGGAACGGTCAAAAAGCGGTGACATCGGTCAGCTCAGCGATTCGATCAAGGCGCGTTCGGCCGCATTCGGATCGGTGACGACGCGCGATTCGTTGCCGAACAGCATGGTCGAGCGGTTGGTCGAATCGAAGGCCGTCCAGCTCGGCAGATCGCTGGCCGCGGGACGGCCGTTGCGGGCAAATTCCGCGAACGCGCTGCTGACATTCTGCGCCAGCGCGTAACGGTCCTGCTCCGCGCCCACCATTGCGGTGCATAGATCGACGTTGTTGAAGGCAAACGGAATGTCCACGCAATGGAACGCCCCCAGCTTGCCGTCACGCACCGGCGACTTCCAGGTGAAGTAGTACACGAACATCGGCGCGCGATTGAGCGCAGCGCGACGTTCGGCCGTGGTCAGTACGCCACGACGAAAACGCAGATCGGATCCAAACACCTGCAACAACTCGACGTTGCTGATTCCGCGGTGGGTCTGGCGGTAGGTATCGACCACACGCTGCGCGCGGCTGTCGTCAGTAACGCCAGGCTGTTGTTTCAATGCAGCCATCAACGCCGCGTCGTCCATCGGGTCCAGCGGCGTATTGAGGAAAAACGTGGTCTCGTTGACTGTCGAACCCACCATCATCGGCACATCGGCAGAGACTTCCGGCGCGTTCGGCTCATAACCGTTGGCGGGCAGAATCCTGCCATCCACCACGGGCGATAACGGCAACCCACCAACGCTCTGCATCGTGCTCAACATCTTGTCCATCGGCACCTGTTGCAAGGCGCCGATATCATTGCCACTGATATTGAGGGCCCGCAACATCTTCTGCGCGGCATCACTGGCGACCGACGCCGGCGTGCCGGTAATCGCCGAGCCGCTCATCGCGATCGCACGGTGGAACAGTCCTTTGGCCGACGGCATCGCGGTCAGAGTACACACCTTCCCCGCGCCCCCCGACTGGCCGAAGATGGTGACGTTATCCGGGTTGCCTCCGAAATTGACGATGTTTTCGCGGACCCAGGTGAGCGCAGCGACAATGTCCTGCATACCGACGTTGGCGGACTGCGCGAATTTATCACCGCCGATGTCGGCAACGTGCAGATAGCCGAACACGTTCAGGCGATGATTGACCGTTACCACCACCACGTCCTGGGTGCGCGCGAGGTTGCCGCCGTCATACAGCAGGAAGCCACCGGAACCGACCGAATAGCCGCCGCCGTGCAGCCAGACCATGACCGGGCGATCGCCACGCGCGGTATCCGGTGTGAACACGTTCAGCATCAGGCAGTCCTCGCCCATCGGCTCGTGGCGATCCGTCGCGCCGACCTCGGGGATGATGGGCCCGTCTATCTGCGGTGAACGCAGACCCAGGGCAATCGTATCTCTGACGTCGCGCCATGGCGCCGGCGCCTGCGGCGGCAGGAAGCGGTTACTGCCACTGGTGTCGCCGCCGTAGGGAATGCCGTAGTAGGCCAGGGTTCCATCGAGCCGCCGCATACCACGTACCCGCCCGGCCGTCGTCGCGGCCACCGGGCCGAATTTCAGTTCCCGCGCATCCTGCGCGCGCAGCAATGGCGCGCGCGAACCCAGGGCCAGGGTCGCACTGGCGGCAACGCTGCGGTGGATAAACGTTCTTCGGCTGGTGGACATGGCGGATTCCTCAGGATTGGGTTCGCAACTCGGGATTTCCGGCGTTGGAAGCCGGAGATGGAAGGCCCGCCGACGGCATGCCGGCGGGCCGTACTGCCATTACAGCTCGCTGCTGACGATCGCGGCGCCTTCGGCCAGTGCCTTCAACTTGCCGAACGCCTGGTCACGTGTAAGGTATTTCATGCCGCAATCGGGCGCGGCAATCATGCGCTCGGGCGGCAGGTGGTCGAGCGCACGACGCAGGCGGTCGGCGACAACTTCCGGCGTTTCCGGATTCGGGTCGTTCAGATCGATGACACCGACCATGACCGTTTTCGACGGCAACAATTTCAGCAACGCCGGGTCGAGCTTGGGCTGCGCCGTTTCAATCGAAACCTGCTGGGCGATGGTGTCGTTGAGCTGATCAATGCACGAATAACCCGAGGCGCTTTTGTCCTTGACCATCGCCGCATAGCCGAAGCAGACATGCAACGCGGTCGTACCGGTGATGCCTTCCAGCGCCTTGTTGATGGCTGGCACGGCATAGCGGCTGGCCTGTTCCGGCTTGGCCTGCAGGTAGGGCTCATCCAGCTGGACGATATCGGCGCCGGCCTCGAACAGAATCCGCACTTCCTTGTTGATGGTTTCGGCATAGGCCATCGCCACTGCTTCCTCGGAACCGTAATACTCATCGACGCACAACTGCGTCAGCGTGAACGGGCCGGGAATGGTGACCTTGACGGTACGGTCGGTGTTGGCGCGCAGGAACCGCACATCACGCTCGTGAACCGAACGCTCGTGGGTCAGCGGCCCGGAAATCAATGGCACATTGTTGGGTTTGCCGGCGCGACCGACAACCACACCGGTGCGTTCGCGATCAATGCCGCCCAGCGAACTTGCCAGGACGCTGGAATAGCTCAACCGACGCATTTCTCCGTCGGTGACGATGTCGATGCCGGCCCGCTCCTGCGCGCGAATCGCCAGAATCGTGGCGTCATCCTGCGCTTCTTCCAGTACTTCGGGTTTGACCGTCCACAACTCATCTATCTGTACCCGCGCCGGCAGCCTGCCGAGGAATACATCGCGATCAAGCAGCCAGCCGGGCTGCGGAAAACTACCTACTACCGCCGTCAGAATACGCATCAAACCGCCTCCAGTCGGATATCAAATTGCACAGTGGCGAACGGACCGTTCACCTTGTCGCCAGTGGGTGATTCACCGCCGTCGTGGACGTTGAACGGAACGATCAAATCGTCCTTCACACCGAATACAACGTCGGAATCGAGATACGGTGCGTCCTTGCGGAACAGATGGGTTACCACGCGCTTGTAACCGGGTGCTTCGACAATGAAATGAATATGCGCGGGACGGAAATGACTGATCTCGGTGCCGCGAATCAAATCACCGACGGTGCCATCCATCGGAATCGTGTAACCCAGAGGAGAAATCGTCTGCACGCAATACTTGCCATCGGACCCGGTATGAAACACTGCGCGCAGGCGCGGATCGGTGATTTCCGGCAACTGCACTTCATACATGCCTTCATCATCGGCCTGCCACACGTCGAGGCGGGCATTGGGCACCGGCGTGCCGTTGAGGTCCGTCACATTGCCATGCACGTAGCAGGTTTCGCCTTCGATGCCTTCGGCCATGTTCTGGCCATCGGCCATTTCCGGTGACCCGGGTTGATAGAACGGACCGAGCACGGTGTTGGGGGTTGTGCCATCGGCCTTTTTATCGTTCAACTGTACGACCAGCGTACTGATGCCCAGCACGTCAGACAGCAGAATGAATTCGTTGCGGCGGTCATCGCAGAACTCACGGCCGGTTCTGGCAAGAAATTCGCACGCGGCCAGCCATTCGGCTTCGGTAGGATTGACGTCGCGCACAAACGCGTGCGCATGTTCCACCAGCTTGGTCATCACTTCGCGCATTCGCGGCGAATGACTTGTTTCCCAGCGCGCTTTCGCAAGCTGAGTCAGGTTGTCCTTGTTTACGAAGGCCATGACGCGTTCCCCTCTTTAGGTCATCAGATGTTATGTCGCTGACTGCGGCAAGACCGCTAGCCTACACGGCCCGCCCTATCCAAGGCCAGACACCGTTGACTCAAGCACAATGCCTTCAGCAGGTGAACACGCAGTGCCCTGCAATGCAGTAAACTGCCGCCCTTTCAGCTGTTCCCACGCCGCCGGCAAATTGCGCCGCAGCATACGAAAGGAAAGACCATGGCCTCCTCGTTCTGTTCCCGATTTCCCACTGCACTGGCATTGCCGCTGGTCTGCGCAATGCTTGGTACGTCAACTCTCGCCAGCGCGGCGGACAAACCTGCGTGGTGCCCTTCGCATTGGGGTGCGGAAGATCAGATCGGCGCGGCCAACAGATTGACGCCCGCGCTTGCCGCGGCCGCCGCGGGGCTGGTGAAGAAGGGCCGCACCTACGCACTGGGCATTGAAACCAACAACACTACACCAGCCTACGGATCCCGCAGTTTCAACCTGGTCATTCTGCAACCCGGCCAGGCCGGCGGCGCGGGTCTGGGCAGCAACAAGGCCACTTATAACGACGATGTCATCAATGGTTATGCCGGCATCGGGTCGCAGATTGACGGGCTCGGCCATGTGGGCATCGATAACGTCTACTACAACTGCAACCACAACACCGATTTCGTTCAACCGGACGGCCTGCGCAAACTTGGCGTGGAAGGTATCCCACCCATTGTCACGCGCGGGGTGATGCTTGATATGACCCGGCACTACGGCAAGGATCCGGTGCCCGGCGGCACGGAAATCGATGCCGCGGCCATCAAGGCACAGGCCGCCAAACAGGGCATTGAAATCCGCACGGGCGACATTGTCCTGATTCACACAGGGTGGCTCGCCGCCCACGGCAATGATCGCGATGCCTATCTCGCGGCCGAGCCCGGTGTCAGTCTGGATGGAGGTGAATACCTGGTCAGCCGTGAAGTGGTTGCTGTCGGCGCGGACAATTGGGGCGTGGAAGTGTCACCCAATGACCCCGCGCAAGGCGCCATGCCGGTCCATACCCTGTTCCTGCCGCGCAACGGCATCTACATTCTGGAAACGATGAACACCGCCGAACTCG
Source organism: Gammaproteobacteria bacterium (assembly GCA_024234975.1). Taxonomy (GTDB): domain Bacteria; phylum Pseudomonadota; class Gammaproteobacteria; genus JACKNH01. Next base: position 261,516 of record JACKNH010000006.1, on the reverse strand, counting down.
CGCGCGACGAGGTCTACGAGTTCATGTTTGTCCTGGGTATCCCGAAACTGACCGGTGGCGTGCAGGCCATCGTCAACCCGATCGCCATCGACTGAGGTCGCAACTGTCATTTTAGTCATCGACGTCGCCGCGCTCGCAGCAGGCGGCGACGTCGTTCAATCGGCTTTGCGCCACGGCAGAGTCATAATGAACCAAAGTGTTTTCAGATCCAGCATGCGCAAGGCCTTGCGTGCCTCGGCGGGTTTCACCCGCGCCGATAGTGGCATGGATTGGAAGATCTTGCCTTTGATGACCAGTTCATTGCCATCGCGCTCAATGGTGGCGACTTCCAGAAGTTCGCCACCGTCGCTGGAATAGAGTTTCATTGCTGCTCCAAGTCGGATCCGAAAATGCCGGCGGGAAGGTTGCACCCGACAGCGTCCAGAGCACAGAATACCATCCAAATCCAATCCCGCTGGAGAGCCTGATGTCCGAACAGAACGAACAACTCGTCCGTGATTTTTTCGCTGCGCTGAGCAGCGGCGACCTGGAGCAGGTCCGGCCGTTGTTCCACCCCGAAGCCATCTGGCAGGTGATGCCCAAGAACATTCCCGGCGAAGGCATCCATCGCGGCCGCGATTACATCTGCGATGAGTTCCTGGCGCCTGTCCGGGGACTGTTCGAACCGGGCGATCCCAAGGTCATCGTCGACACGTGTATCGGTAAAGGGAATATCGTTGCCTGCGAAACACGCGGCGTCGGCAAGCTGCTCAATGGCAAGGTGTACGACAACATCTATGCCTGGTTCTTCGAAATCCGCGACGGCAAGGTCTTCCACCTGCGCGAATATATGGACAGCCTCTACGTCACCACCCTGGTCTGAGGATGTCACGGAAGCCGTGGCTTGATGGGTCAATCACCGCGGCTTCACCGACTCAGTGCAAACCATGACTGATCCCTTCGAGGTCTACGCCATCCGGTATGCCACCGTCACCCGTCGGGCGGCGGAAAACTTCATCGGCGGCGATGCCCATGAAGCCGGCACCACAATGGACTACTTCGTCTGGCTGGTGCGCAATGGCAGTTCAAGTTATGTCGTTGATACCGGCTTCAATGCGGCCGCCGCGGAGCGTCGCCGGCGCCAGTTCCTGCGTTGCCCCAGCATTGGCCTGCAAGCGCTGGGCGTGGATGCCGCCACCGCACCCGATGTCCTGGTGACGCACCTGCATTACGATCACATCGGCAACTTCGATCTGTTTCCCGCTGCCCGCTTCCACCTGCAGGACGCTGAAATGGCCTTCGCCACCGGCCGGCATATGGCGCATCACTTCTTCTCCCACAGTTATGAGCTCGATGAAGTCCTGGCCATGGTGCGCAATGTCTATGCCGGGCGCGTGATGTTTCATGCCGGCGACCACGCGTTGTGTCCGGGGCTGTCCTTGCATCTGATTGGCGGCCATACCGCGGGACTGCAAGCCGTGCGCGTGTGGACCCGCGTTGGCTGGCTGGTGCTGGCGTCGGACGCCAGCCACTACTACGCCAACATGCAGAGCGGCCGGCCGTTTCCGATCGTGGCTGACGTGAAAGCCATGGTGGATGGCTGGCAACGCCTGCGCGAACTCGTTGACGACCCCTGTCATATCATCCCCGGACACGATCCACAGGTGATGCAGCGTTACTCTGCGCCGTCACCCGACCAGGACGGCTGGATAGTTCGACTGGACGACACGCCGCGCCCGGTTTAGACGCGCGCCTGTCCTCGCATGCTCGCTCTCGAGTTCACCGCCTACCTGTGCCTGATGCTGGGCATCGGCTACTGGTCGCTGCGCCATACCCACAGCAATGATGATTTTCTGATTGGCGGGCGTCGGCTCGGACCGGTGACCAGCGCCATCAGCGCCGGCGCATCCGACATGAGCAGCTGGTTGCTGCTGGGTCTGCCCGGTGCTGTATTCGCCGGTGGTCTGGTGGAAGGGTTCTGGATTTCAACCGGTCTGCTCATCGGTGCCTGGCTGAACTGGCGATTGGTCGCAGGTCGGCTGCGCGCACTCAGTGAATCGCTGTCCGCGATCACGCTGCCGACCTATCTTGCCCGCCGCTTCGATGACAGCAATGGCGCGCTGCGCATCGCAACCACCGCCGTCATCCTCGTCTTCTTCACGTTATATGTCGCTGCAGGATTGAAGGGGGGTACCTTGCTGTTCGCCCACGCTTTCAACGCGCAGCCATCAGTCGCGCTGCTGGTCACGGTCACTGTCGTCGTCTCCTATACATTCCTCGGCGGCTATCTCGCCGTCTGCTGGACGGATCTCGTGCAAGGGTTGTTGATGTTGTCGGCGCTGACGTTCTGTGCCCTGCTGGCCACCACGGCCATCGCCGATGCCCCCTTGTCGCTGGCCCAAGTGCGCCCCGGCGTCTGGCACATTGCGACGTCCTGGTTGAGCGGCGCATCGCTGCTGGCCTGGGGGCTGGGCTATTTCGGCCAGCCACATATCCTCGCGCGATTCTTCGGTATCCGTTCGATAGCGGATATTCCGCGCGCACGGCGCATCGGAATTGGCTGGATGGCGCTGTGCCTGCTGCTCGCGGTCAGCATCGGTCTGCTGGGCATCGGCTATCACGCGCTGTATCCGCTGACTGGTGTGAGCGGCGACGGTGGCAATTCCGAACGGATATTCCTCGCCCTGACTGGCGCGATGTTCCATCCCCTGCTCGCCGGTCTGGTCTACGCTGCGGTTCTGGCAGCCGTGATGTCGACCGCGGATTCGCAATTGCTGGTGCTGAGTTCGGCGTTGACCGAAGACCTGCCCTGGTTTCGCCACTGGCCGGATCGCCATCGCCAATGGTTGAGCCGCGCCGGCATTGTCGGTTTCGCCGTCATCGCGACGCTGATCGCCGCCAACGATTCGGGCACCATTCTGGATCTGGTCGGATATGCGTGGGGAGGCTTTGGTGCGGCACTCGGACCGGTGGTGCTCCTGTCAGTCACCTGGCGCGGCACAACGCGCAACGGCGCTCTGGCCGGTCTTGTGGTTGGCGCAGTCACGGTTTACCTGTGCAAGAATCACGTAACGATTCCCGGCCATTACCTCTACGAACTGCTGCCCGGATTCTTCTGCGCGCTACTGGCGGTAGTCATCGTCAGCAAAATGACTCGCTTGCCGGGCGCCGAAACCTTGGCCGCGTTTGACCGCGCGGCGCAATGAGTTGGCGCTCAGTGCGGGAAACAGCATTTTCTGGAATGTCGGTGCCGGGTGGTCCGCCGGGGTGGTGTGGTCAGGACACGCTGAAAATCCATCCCTGGACGCTTGGGCTCGGCATCCATGCCTCGCACAGTCCTGACCACACCAGCCCGGCGGACACCTTCAACACGATGCGTGTTGGAAACTCCGTACCGCAGATCAGCGCCGGTGACGCAGCCAGTAGAATCCACGCGGCGGCAGCGTAAGCGCACCGTCGTGCAGATCCAGCGCAGCGCCTGAATACAAGTCCTGCAATTGCCCGTGACGCGCCAGCAACCTGGGAGCGGCTTCGCGCAATGAAAACGACTGCGGCCCGGCATCGAAATTGGCGACGACCAGCACGGCGTCGCCCGGTTGAAACGGATTGTCCCGCATGAACGCAAACAGGTGCGGGTTACCGGTTTCCACGAGTTCGCGATTGTTGTAATCAGCAAATGCGGCGGCGCTGGAGCGTGCCGCAATCATGCGCTGGATGCCGGAGAAGATACGTTGTTCCACCGTGCCCTTCTGGTGACGCAAATCCGCCTTGCTCCAGTCGATGTTCGGCCGATGCATCCAGCGGTTGTCATAGGCCTTGGTGGCGTCATCGAAGAAGGTCCGATCGTTGATGGTGCCAATCTCATCGCCGTAGTACAGCAGGGGGATACCGCCGAAGGACATGATCAACGAGTGCACCAACAGTATGGTGTCGATGCTGAGCGCAATCGCGTCCTCGTCTTTGCTCTCCAGCGCGGTTTCCAGCCCGACCAATGATGCAAGCGTGCCGGAGATGCGTGCATCGCCCGTTTTATCGTTCTGTCCGAAGGGCAAGCCACGCGCAGGCGAGCCGGCATACCGCCCGGTGTAGTAGTCGATCAGGAAGCGCCGGTGGGCCAAGGGCTGATAGCCGGCCCGGATGATATCGTTGTCATCAAAACCCAGCCCGATGTCATCGTGACACCGCACGTAATTCAACCACGTTGCCCGTTCGAGCTTCAGCGGCAGGCTGCGGATCCCCTGCGTCAGCAGTTTCGCGTTGCGTGTCGCCACCGCGTCCCACAGTAACGCCATGTAGGTGGCGTTGTAGGCGATCTCACATTCCTTGGCGATCACGGCGTCTTCGCCGAAGTATTTGATGATCTCCACTGGCGCGACAATCGCTTCGGCGATGAACAGCACGCCCGGTGCGGTGACCTGGCTGCAATCCTTCATCAACTGTAATATCAGGTGCGCTTCCCGCTCGTTCTGGCAGGTCGTGCCAATCTTCTTCCACAGGAACGCCACCGCATCCAGGCGCACGATGTCGGCGCCCTGGTTGGCCCAGAACAGGATGATGTCCAGCATCTCGATGAACACCGCCGGGTTGCTGTAATTCAAATCCCACTGGTAATTATGGAACACCGTCATCACCCACTTCTTCATCGTTCCATCGAATGTGAAGTTGCCGGGCGCGGATTCAGGAAATATCTCCGGCATGGTCGATTCGAACATGTCGGGCACATCGCGGTTGTCGAATACGTAGTAGTAGTCCTGATATTTTTTTTCACCCGCACGCGCCGCCTGTGCCCACGCATGTTCGTCCGAGGTGTGATTGACCACCACATCCAGCGTCAGCAACATGCCGCGTTGGTGCATTTCCCGGGCAAGTGGCGCGACATCGGCCAGTTGCCCTACTCGTTCGTCGACATTCCGGAAGTTGCTGACGGCATAACCGCCATCGCTGGCGCCCTTCGGACATTCCAGAATGGGCATGATATGCATCATGTTCACGCCCAGCTCCTGCAGATAGCCCAGACGAGCCCGCACGCCGCGCAGGTCACCGCCGAAACCGCCGGTGTACAAGGCCATGCCCACCCATTGCTGGCTGAGAAACCAGTTGTGGTCGAGCTCACGTTGTACATCGAGTTGCTTCAAATCGTCCGCACGACGGATGTACTGGCTCGCCATGACTTCGACCAGTCGCACCATCTGCTTCTCGAAATCCGCTCGCTGCCCGTACAGATGATGGAATAGCGAATGTATTGCGTAGAAGTTGGCCCCAAGTCGGGTATAGAAATGTCGCAGATCCCGCTCGAGGATCTCCGGCTTCAATTCATCGAGAATCCGGTTCAGTAGTGAATGTGAAACCTGCTCGTACATGCAGTCATCAATCCAGGGCTGGCAGCGACCACGACTGGGCGTGTCGCCGGTAGAAATCAATATCGCGGACGATGGCGCCGCGTTGGCCGACGATGGCGGAACCAAATGCCAGCGCGCGTTGCAGCGTGACCGCTGATGGCCAGCCGAGGGCGAGCCCGAGCAGGATCACCGAAGTGAATGCGTCGCCCGCGCCCACGGTATCCACCACGGTCCCGCTCACCGGCGGTCGGTCGCGCAGCGGTGGTTCGTCGACGCGGCAGACGTCGGCGCCGGCGCTGCCGTGGGTGACAATCAACCCTTGCAGTCCGAATTGGTTGCGCACCGCTTCGATGGAATCCTCTGCGCCCACGAGTTCGGAAAGTTCGGCGGCATTCAATTTGACCCAATCCGCCCGCCGCATTGCCGCCGTCACCGCATCGGCCTTGTACCATGGCGCACGCAGATTCACGTCCATCAACACGCGTTGTGGCGAGGCGGCCGCAATCAGTGCCTCCAGCGCGGCGGCGGAACGCGGTTCGCGCACCGCAAGCGTCCCGTGGTAGAGCAGTCCGGCTTCCGTCACGTGTGCTGGAAGGTCGATCGCGTCGTAGGCACAGTCGGCGATGATCTCATAGCTGGGCTCACTGCCATGCAATGTCACTTCGACGCGGCCTGTCGGCAGGTCAGCGTCGATTTGCACGTCGGCGACATCCATGCCCCACTCGCGCATCGCACCGAGAATCTTCCGCCCCGCATCGTCATTCCCAACGCGACTCACGAATTTCGGTTGCAACCCGAAAGCCTGCAGATGCCAGGCGACATTGAACGGCGCGCCACCCAGCACCTCGTTGCCATCGGGGAAAATGTCCATCAGAACTTCGCCGAAGATCACCACCTGCGGCTGCATGCTTCAGTCTCCACTTGCGATGTCCGGCAACATGCCAACGATGGCGGGATGGTAATGCGCGATACCTTCCAGCATACCCGCGCTGTAATTGGCGTTCATGCCGAGAAAACCGCCTTGCGCCACGTAGAGATGTTCCGACAGTCCGGCGGCGGCGGCGGCATCCCGCGCCCGGGCTTTGACCTGCGCCGACGCATTTCCCACCAGCACCGCGTCCAGCGGGCTGACCAGCACTTCCATGTCGTTACCGCTATCGCCGCAGAATACGGTGGTGTCACGGTTATTTCGGGTGATTTCCATCAACGCGATGATCGCATGATATTTGGATGCATTGGCCGGCAGGATATCCAGCAGACCTTCACCGGTGATGTCATCAACGCTGAAAATGAGACGAACTTCGATCTCTGCCGGCGCAAGCATCCGCATGACCTTGGCGGACAACGCGTCGTTATCGCCTTGCGCAGGGACGAAATAGCTCAACTTGTGATCGTTCTGGCGGGCTGCCGGTTGCAGCACCAGCTCAGGCAACCCGGCGAGCATCCCGGCAATATCCGCCCGTGAGCAGGTTTTCCAGTCGCGCTGAATCTGCTGCTGCCACGTCAGGTCAATGGTCCACCGCCCGCCCGGATCAATGTCATGGATCCGGGTACCGACATCACTGATGACGTGGTCGGGAATAGGCAACGAATACTGCTCGATGGCCTGCTCGACCAACCCGCGATCACGCCCGCTGACATAGACCAGCAAGACTTCCGGACGCGCTGCAAAGGCGGCGAACAGCGCGCGGGCGCGCGGGTCTTCCGGCGGTTCACCATTCGGGATCAGCGTGCGGTCGAGATCGGTGCAAATCAGCAGTTGCGTCGCCATCAGGGTTCGGCCGCTTGCGAGCGTTCGAAGAAATGGTAGTACTCCATGGCTTCGAGAATACCCAATGCATAAGGCTGGCGGGTGAAATAGATTCGCTCAAGATCGACCAGCTGCGACAACTCCTCGTGATGCCGGTTCGCCACCACCACGGCCATCGTGTTCCCCCGCATCATGTCCTCATCCGCGCCCGAACCACCCGCGGCGAGAATATTCTCCAGTGGAATCGATAACCGTTGCGCGACGTAGCGCAAGGCGCGGCCCTTGGACGCACGCGAAGGCACGATATCGAGAAACTGTCCGAACGAGACGATGACGTTCGCGGCAAGTTCGTGCTGACGTATGGTGGCGATGATGTCATCGACCCGGGGAGCTTTGCGCGAATCGTAGTAATAAGAGATCTTCGAAGGCGTCTGCTCCTGCTTGGGCTGCATCGCAAGGCCGGGCACATCGGCCAGCACGCGCTTCACCTGCTGCGCATTCCAGTGGTGATCGATGTGATTGGCCCAGTAGTCGTCTTCATCCAACGAAGGGCCGTAATGGATTCGCGTACCGAGACTGCTGATGAGGATGTCCGGGGTCGGGATGCCATGTTTCTTCATCAGCGCCAGCGCGGTATCGATCCGGCGTCCCGTCGCGATACCGAAATTCACTTCCTTGCGACGGTCCCGCATGACATCAACGAATTTCAGCAGCGCCTCCTGGTTGCCGACCAGGTTCTGATCCAGATCGGTAAAGATGGCCCGATCGCGATAGCGCTGGCCGCGCGGCACGGCCGGCACAACAGGCACCCGTCGATGCGTCGACGTCAGCTCGGCCAGTTGCGCGAGGTAGGTTCCCGCGTGCGCCTGCCAGGAATAATGCTGTTCGACTCCCGCCAGACCGTTGTGCGAAGCCCGTGCCCAGGCATCGCCATCGCGCAACAGCCAGAGCAGCGACTCGGCGATTTCCCCCTTGTCCAGAGGATTGACCAGTGCGCCGTTGTTGCAATTGGCGATTATGTCCACCGGCCCGCCGTTTTCGGTGGCGACTACCGGCAGCCCGCTGGCAGCGGCTTCCAACAGCGTCAGCCCGAACGGTTCGGTCAATGCCGGATTGATGAAGACGCCGCCGCTGGCGGCCACCATACGATAGATTTCGGAGACCTCGTCGGCGCGGTGACTTTTCGGTACGGCCACGCGGCCGTACAGATCATAGCTGTCAATCAACAACAGGATATTGGTGAGAACTTCCTGCGCCCCGCTGGGAAGATCACGGATATCGTCGCGTACGCCGGCGACGATAAGCAGGTTGGCCGCATGCCGCAACGGCTGCGACTCACCGAAGGCTTCCAGCAGCGTCAGAATATTCTTGCGTTCGTCCGGTCGTGACAGCGCGAGCACCAACGGTTTGCGCGGGTTGGTCAGGAACCGCTCGACCTGCGCGCGGAATTCAAAGGTCTCTTCCGGCGCCGGTGGATGAAACTGCGTCAGGTCCGTGCCCGGTGGCATGACAACCATTCGCGCCGGATCGTAGTAATTGTAAAGCGCGTACTGCTCCTCGATTTCGTTATTAGTACTGGTGACGACCAGGTCGGCATTGGCCAGCGCCTCTTCCTCGGCATCGATGCGGCGCGCGATGTTGTACGTTGTTTCGATCTGTTCCTGGGAAAGTCCGCGCGCCAGTAACTGCTTGCGCTTGTCGCGCCCCAGCGAATGGCCGGTAAAGACCAGCGGTATGCCCAGCAGGCTGGCCAGCCGTACACCGACATAGCCGGCATCGGCGTAATGTGCGTGCACGACATCCGGCATACGCGGCTGCCGGTTCAGCCAACTGACCAGATTATCCAGCAGACTGTCCAGGTGGTCCCACAACTGCTCCTTGGGCAGGTACGCGCCGGTGCCGGCAGGGATTCGCACGATGCGCGCCTTGGCCGACAACGGCTCCTGGGGTGCGGCGTAGTCATCACTGACCGCGGGGTCATCGATCAGACGGGTAACGAGATCCACCTGCGCAACATCGCCTTGTTCGGCCAGTGCCTTCGCGAGATCGACCACGTACTTGGTCTGGCCGCCGGTATCGGCATCGCGCCCGAGTTCCAGCGCCTGCCCCCGGATGAGGCCATGAATACTGATGAACAGTAGATATTTGCCTGAGTTTTTATCGGTCATGCGAATCGTGGAAATGTCAGCGCCTCGCACCTCGGGGCAATCCCGCGCGTGCTGATTTCAACGGCATTACGATGCCAACCTTAACGCACTTTGCTGCAGTGGGCCAAACCGGCACCGCCGTGGTGCACGGCCGTCGGGCAGGGATCAGAAAGGGGAGACAGGTCGGTGTATCAACGCACGGCTGTCACCCGACGAAACACGCGCCGTGCTTCATTCGGGCGACAGCCGCCGCTACCCGGCTGCCTGATGCCGGATCAGGTGCCGGAAAAATCCGTCACCGCCGCCTTGCGCTTGTACGCTCCGATGGCGATGAATTGCAGCAAGGCACTGATAGCCGCTGTAACGCCCACCAGCCACGCGATCGAATGCCCCACCATTGCGTCGTTGTGATAGTAGAAGTCGGTCATAGCCGCTACCGCGCTGGGGCCGCCGCCGGTGCCGATGACGGCCACGAAGAACAGATAGACCGCGATGATCATGCCACGCGTTTCATTCGGCGAAATCGCCTGCAACGCTGCCTGTACCAGGCCAATCGGCGCGCTGAGCAGCACCACCAGGCACCCCAGCCAGATGAGACTCCAGTACGGATCGTTACGCATGACCAGCAGCAGCGCCGGTCCGATGGCGAGCAACATCGCACTCATCATGATCTTGGGATAGACGCCGGTCACGCCCTTCTTGAGCAGCACCCCGGCCAGCCAGCCGCTGAAGAACATGCTGCCGGTGCCGCCGATGATCGTGAGCAGACCGATGTACCAGCCAATCTGGCCTGGATTCCAACCGAACGAGCGCTGGTACATCGCCGGCACCCATTGGAAGGCGCCGTACATGGACATGGCCGAAAACGCCGCGCCAATAATCAGCGTGGTGTAAACCAGCCAATGCTGGCGCATGTACGACAGCGTGCCGGCGAAACTCGCCCCACTGCTGCCACGCGAGCGCTCACGCCGCAGCGGCTCGCGCACGGTATACAGCAAGCCGACAACAAGGATGCCCGGCAAGGCGACCAGGATGAACGCCAGCTGCCACGGCCGCAGTTCCCCGAGCAGCGGCAACACCGTCAGTGCGCCACCCATCGAAAACATGACCACGATCCCGCCGAAGATGTTGGCCATGCCGGCGCCGGCGTGAATGCCGGCGGCGAACATGCTGATGGCAAGTCCACGCTTCTCGGGCGGGAAGGAATCGGACAACATCGAGACCGCCGAGGGCGACAATGTTGCCTCGCCGACGCCAACGCCGAGCCGGGTCACGAACAACTGCCAGAAGGTGGAGGCCACGCCGCACAACGCCGTCATCACACTCCAGAACGCAACGCCGATGACGACCAGCTGCCGCCGGTTGTAGCTGTCGACCATGCGCCCGATAGGAATGCCGAGTACCGCGTAGAAGATCACGAAGGCCAGGCCGTTCAACAGGCTGAACTGGAAATCGGTGATATGCAGGTCAGCACGGATCGGTCCGACCAGAAACGCGATGATCGTCCGGTCAACGAACGACAGCGTGTACGCAATATATAAAACGAATACGAGATACCACCCGCTGACTGCCGACGGATATCCCCCCTGCCCGGCTACGGCGCTGTTGCCCTGCATGTTCTTATGCTCTCCCCCACGATGAGGGCAACAGCATAGCGCGGGTGCAGAGTCATCCGCCAATAAATTTGCCGCCGCACCTGCCACATCGGCGGGCGCCGGCGGCGGGCCGGATTTTCAATCGATATTGACGACATTCGCGTGGCGCAAGTCATGCCGCCACTGCCCTGCCTCGCGCCGGAACACATCGGTGAAACGGCGGTGGATACGCCTGCCCGCGTTGGGTAACCCCTCGCCCGGCACCACGATCTCCTCGCCCATGATCACAACCATGTCGGGGCCATGCGAGCCGGCGTATTCGATGTGCTGCTCCACCGCCACGTAGTTGACGCTGCGGTTGCCGAAATTCGCCGCCATGGTCTGCCCGCTGACCACCGAGTTGCCCGGCGTGTTGGCGACGAAGGTACTCGAGTAGCGTTCTGTTTCAGCCGTTGCACGGCCTTCAATGATCGCCTTGATCCCTGCCGCGCGCAGCGCCAGCACCTCCTGCACCTGTGCGTCGGTGTCCCACGGCTGCGCTGCGAAGGCCCAGGCTGACATCAACATTGATGTCAGCGCCATAACCGTTCGGGAATGACATGCCATTTCCTTGCCCCCATGTGAAAGTGCCAGCCCATTATTCCCGCGTCGTGGAGCGCACTCAATGCAAGCGCTCCACGACATTGCGGATCAGCGCCCGCCCACACCCGCCCTCCAGCGTCATGATGGATTCCGGGTGGAACTGCACCCCGGCGACCGGCAGATTGCGATGCTCCACCGCCATCACGATGTCGTCCTGCGCCGTCGCTGTGACCGCCAATACAGCGGGCACTTCGCGGGCGTACAGTGAGTGGTAGCGACCGGCCTCGAACGTTGCTGGCAGACCATCGAACAGCTTGCCACCCTGCGTGCGCACCCGGCCGGGCTTGCCATGCACGGGGATTGGCAATTGGCCGAGCGTCCCGCCGAAGTATTCAACGATTCCCTGCAATCCCAGGCACACGCCGAACACCGGAATGTCCAACGCCAGACACGCCGCGATCGTTTTGCGCAGCCCGAACGCCTGCGGGTTGCCGGGTCCCGGCGACAACACCACAAGATCGGGCCGCTCGTGCGCCGCTACCCGCGCGAGATATTCGCGGGCATAGGGCGCACGCATGGTGATGAGCGACGCCCCGGTTTCACGGAAATATCCACCCAGCGAAAACACGAACGAATCCTGATGGTCGACCATCAGTATCCGGCGCAACCGTGCGCAAGCACACAGACCCGGCGGCTTCGCGGCTCGACCCATGGCGGGCGCAGACGCTGTCTCATCCAGCACGGCAAGCAAGGCCGAGGCTTTGAGCCTGGTTTCGGCTTCCTCCGCCCGGGGATCGGAATCGAACAACAGCGTCGCGCCGGCGCGTACCTCGGCCACGCCGTTGTGCAGCCGTATCGTGCGCAGCGTCAGGCCGGTGTTCATGTTGCCGTTGAACATCACGCCGCCCAAGGCGCCACCGTACCAGCGGCGCGGGGATCGTTCATGTTCCTCGATGAACTGCATGGCCGCGGCCTTGGGTGCGCCGGTCACGGTCACCGCCCAGGCGTGGGACAGGAAAGCGTCGAACGCATCCATCTCGTCGCGCAACTGCCCTTCCACATGGTCGACCGTGTGAATCAGCCGCGAGTACATTTCGATCTGCCGCCGGCCGATCACCTTGATGCTGCCCGGCACGCAGACGCGCGCCTTGTCATTGCGATCAACATCCGTGCACATCGTCAGTTCGGCGGCATCCTTGTTCGAATTCAGCAGCTCCCGGATCTGGCGCGCGTCCTCGACTGCATCGCGACCGCGCGCGATGGTGCCGGAAATCGGACAGGTCTCCACCCGTCGGCCACTGATTCGCACATACATTTCAGGCGACGCTGCCACCAGGTGCTCGCCTTCGCCAAGACTCAGCAAAGCCCCGTACGGCGCCGGATTGGCCGCCAACAGTCGGCGATAGAGGGCGGACGGCTGCTGCGTCGTCTTGCGCCTGAACAACTGGCCCGGCACCGCTTCGAACAGATCCCCGCGGGCAAAGTACTCTCGGGCACGACGGACGGTGGCAGCGTATTCACCGGGGAGGTGATCATCGCGCACGTCCGCACTGTCGCTCTGCGTGACATCATTGGTCGGTGGCAGCGCGACTTTGGGCAACCCGCGCGTGGCGCGGCCGTCGAATTCAAACGCGTAATGGAAACGCCGGGCGACCTCGCGCTGATGATCGACGACAGTGATTTCATCCGGCAGAAACAGCACGAGATCACGGTCCAGCGGCGCGCGCGGCAGCACCTGGCGGACAGGTTCGAACTGGAAGGCCAGGTCGTAGCCGAATGCGCCGTACAGCCCCAACCACGGTTCATCGGGCCCGGCGAACGCGTGGGTCAATGCTCGCAGCGCGGAGAAGATGCTCGGCTGACGGCTGCGGAACTCTTCCGCGACGGCCTGGGTGGCAGGTTCAATCTCCACCACCATGCGGCGAAGCGAATGCGCGCGCACGCGGGCATGCTCGCAACGCGTCAGCGCAGCGTGACACGCAGCCAGCAACACTTCGCCGCGCGGACCGCTTGCATCCAGCGTCAACTGCCGGCCATGCGCCGTCATCGACAACGGCGGCGCGCAGAAGCCCAGGTCCCAACGGGTGTACCGGCCGGGGAATTCCACTGCCGAGGTCAACACCACCCCGGGCGAGGTGTTCAACTGCTCAGGGAGATTGCCGAGGCCTGCCGCATAAGGCAGATCCTCGGCGGCCACTTCGATCGCGACGCCGCCGGGCGTCGTGTACTGGCTGATGACTTTCATCTGATTTTCCTGGTTATGCTTGCGAACCTTGAGTCCGCTTTCCGGTTGCGCCGGGTTGCCAGGACGGGAATCGAACGAAAAAAAAGCCGCCTGGTTTCCCGGGCGGCCTTTGTTGAATGCTGCTTTCTACCGAAACTTCAACGCATAGACATTCGCTGGCTGCCCTGTGTGGGGCGCCACCAGAAATAGGCAACGGCGAAAGTGATCGGGTTCAACATGGCGCGCAGTGTCGGTGAAGCGGCGGATGAAGTCAACATCAGCTACCGTTCCAGTTACCGGTTACAGGCTCAGTCCACCATCATTGTCAAAAATGCCGCCGGTGACGTTGCCTGCCAGCGGGTGCGCCAGGTATGCCGCCATTTCGGCGATCTCCGCCACCGATCCGTAACGTTTGATGGCCGTCATCGGCAGCAGCACCTGCGCCAGTGGACCATTCAGCGGATTCATGTCGGTTTCAACCGGACCGGGCTGAATGCAATTGACGGTGATGCCCTTTTCCGCGAGATCCCTTGCCCATGCGCGCGTGAGGCCGATCATCGCCGACTTGCTCATGGTGTAGAGATCCAGGCCGGGGAACGGCACCATTTCCGAAAATACGCTGCTGATCAGAATCAGGCGGCCACCTTGCTGCATGTGACTGACGGCGGCCTGCGCGGTGAACATCAGCCCTTTCAGGTTCACCGCGATCACGCGATCGAATCCTTCCTCGGTTATTGCCGTGATGTCGCCCATTTCATTGGCCACCGCACTGTAGACAAAGATATCCAGGCCACCCAGGGTCTTCACCGTGGCGTCGACGACGGCGCGCCCCGATGCCACGTCACCGGCATCCGCCTGCTGCGCCATGGCTTTCACATCAAGCGCCTCACACGCACGCACTACTGCATCAGCGGCATCGGAGCGCGCTGCATAGGTGATGGAGACGTTCGCACCCGCCGTGGCCAGGCGTTGGGCGATACCCGCGCCAATGCCGCGGCTGCCACCGATGACGAGTGCCGTCTTGCCGGCCAATGGTTTGTCTTGCTGAGTCATGTGCTGAATTCCCTGGCTGAAGTTGCGCGCCGACGTATCTACAACGCGCCCGTGGCGCGCTGGCCGGCAATGTAATCCGCCTGCCGCAGCGCCAGCGCAACGATGGTCAAAGTGGGATTGGCGCAGCCTGCACTGGGGAACAGGCTGCCGTCGGACACGAACAGGTTGGCGATATCGTGGGTCTGCCCATAAGGATTGCAGACACTGGTGGCCGGATCATCGCCCATCCGCGCTACGCCCATGTTGTGGGTGGATGGCAGGTTCTGCATATCGATGATCTGCTCGGCGCCCAGTGCGGTATACATTTCGTGCACCCGCTTGCGGCCGTACTCACGCATGGCAATCGTATTGGGATGCAGCTTGTAACGGACCACCGGCACCGGCAGACCGTGCTGATCGCGGCGGGTGGGATGCAAGGTGATGCGGTTATCACTTTCCGGCAGGTCTTCGCCCAACACCAGCGTGCCGGCCATGTAGTCGTAACGCTCCATCATGTCGGCAACGTCACTGCCCCAACCGGTCGGACCGTAGTTGATCATGGTCGACGGCGAGAACGGCACGATATGGTATTGCAAACCGCCGACAAAGCCGCGCGAGGGATCATGGCGCATATCGTCCTTGACGATACCCGCGCACTGCGCGCCTTTGTACATCCCGACCTTGCCCGGCATCACGCCGATCACACCGGCATAGATATGCCGCATGTAATTGCGTCCGACCTGATCGGAAGAATTGGCCAGGCCGTTGGGAAATTGGTCATTGCGCGAGTTGAGCAGAATTCGGGCAGTCTCCACCACGTTGCCCGCCACGCAGACGAAGGCCGCGCGCTGCGTACGGCGCTGACCCGCGGCATCGAGATACTCCACTGCTGTCACCTTGCCCGAGTCATCGGTGACGATGCGCGTCGCCATGCTTTGCGGGCGTATTTCGAGGTGGCCGGTCAATTCCGCCTTGGGCAACTCGGCATGGAAGGTCGACCATTTTGCGCCGACAACGCAGCCGGTGGTGCAGAACCCGGTCTGCAGGCAGCCCGCGCGGCCATCACGTGGCGTGACATTGATCGCCATGTTGTTGGTGTCCATGTCGCGCATGCCGATTGCACGCGCACCCGCGGCCAGCACCTTGAAGTTATTGTTCTCCGGCATGCGCGGAATGCCGTTGGTACCGGCAACGCCCATCAACTGCTCGGCACGGGTATACCATGCTGAAAGCTCATCATAGGCAATCGGCCAGTCCGCCAGATTGGCGCCGGCGACATTGCCGTAGGTCGACCGGGCGCGCGTCTCATGCGCCGAAAGGCGCGGACACGCCGCGGTCCAGTGCATGGTGGTACCGCCGACTGTCTTGCACGTCCACAGTGGGAAATCCTTGACCGCGTCTTCCTCACCGATGCGTTCGTCCATCCAGGTGATGCGCGGAAACATCGTCGCTTCGTCATTGACGATATCCGTTCGCGCCAGACGTGCGCCCGCTTCGAGGCAGACCACATTGATGCCACGTTGCGCCAACTGGCTCGCAACGGTGCCACCGCCGGCGCCGGAACCGATGACGACGGCAACGCTGTCGTCGTTGAGATCGAAACTGCCTGCCTGAGCCATCAGTGCCTGCCCTCGAAAATGTGATGCCTGTTCATGGGAGCCAATCGATGTCGCCGAATCCGCGATTAAGATAACCACCGTGTTCGATCGATGACCCCGGATAGCCGATGCGCTGCCAGACTTCCGGATCGCCGTAGATTGAAGTGGCGGCGACCCGAACACGTTGAAAGAACGCGTCTTTGCTGATCGCATCGAGGATTTTCAAGCGTTGTTGGCGCGCCAGGTCACGCCAGGGCGTGGCGCCGGCCGCGGCATCAAGTTGGGCTATGCCTTGCTCAAGCAACGCGCGTAGCGCCGTATCGTCAGCCGCTTGTGCCAGCAAGGTATCGACGACATGGGTATAAACGCTGCGCCGCAGGCCGGAATGCGGAAAGATGTCATAAACGATTTGTTCGAGCGTGGCCGGTGCACCGGCCGACAAACCGGCGGCGGCGACCTGCGCCGCGCGGAGCACTGGCGCGGGTACCGCCAGCATGCCACTGCCACCCGCGACGATACTGCCGCGGACGATGAAACCCCGACGCGAGATTCTCGACACCGCACTCCCCCCTCAAAGTTTGCCGCTGCAGCGATTCCAGCAGAAGCGCCTGGCGGATATGAACCGCTGGATTATGCCTCACCATCGCGGCGCAGCGCACGCTGTGCGCGTCATCAGGAACATGCGTATGATTCGGAACTTCGATTCACCATCTGCCAACGACTGATAACGTCGCGCAATGGAGGGCTACATGGCGGACATTCTCATCGTCCACGGCGCCTGGTCAGCAGGTTGGGCGTGGAAGAAGATGCGGCCGCTGATCGCCGGCGCCGGCCACCGGTTGTGGACACCCACGATGACCGGCCTGGGCGAACGCCAGCATCTGGCGCATCCCGATATCGATTTGAATACGCACATCAAGGACATCACCACGCTGCTGACGATGGAAGACCTGCGCGACGTGGTGCTGGTGGGACACAGCTACGGCGGCATAGTGGCGACCGGCGTCGCTGACCGCGCGCGTGAACGCATCGCCCAACTCATCTACCTCGACGCCTATGTGCCGGCCGATGGGCAGAGCGCACTGGATCTGGCCAGCCCGGCAACTGCCGCCAGGCACCAGGCCGTCGCCACCAAGGAAGGCGATGGCTGGCGGGTGACACCCAATCCACTGCCGGATGACACCAGCGAGGACGATGCACAGTGGGCCGCGCCGCGTCGCGTAGCGCAGCCGTTGAAAACGCTGTCGACCCCCTTGCAACTCATCGCCGGGCCGCTGACCGTGAAACGCAGTTACATTCTGTGCACGCGCAACCCGGCGTTCAGCAGCTTCGGCGCGGCGGCCCGGACCGCCGGCTGGACGTATCGCGAACTCGATGCCTCACACAACCCGCATATCACGATGCCGCAAACCCTGGCCGCGATGTTGCTCGACCTCGCGGCAGCATGACGCGGGTGCAGCGCCCAGCGGCTCAACCGCGCCCGAGCAGCGGCATCTGCAATGGCATCATCATCGCTTCAACCACCAGCAGGTCGTCCGGCATGGTCGCAATGGTGACGGCCATCCGGGCGACATCAGCGGCATTCATGACTGGTTCCGGATTGCCGGTCTTCGCACCCGGCACGGGAAAGCCGGTGGCGGTATTGCCCGGGCTCAACATCGTTACGGTGATGCCCATCGGCCGCCCTTCAATCGCCAGCGCGTGGGTCAAGCCGTTGAGGCCTGACTTGGTCGCGGCATAAGCCACGGTATTGGGCCGCGGCACGCGCGAGGCGACACTGCCGATATTGATGATGCGGCCACGTTTCTGTTCGCGCATGGTTTTCAATGCCTCGCGGCTGCACAGGAAGGCCGCGGTCAGGTTCACATCGACGGTGCGCTGCCAGGCATCCAGCGTCATCTCGTGGGCCGGCGCGCCGGTCGCGATGCCGGCATTGTTCACCAACAGGTCGAGCTTTCCATGCCGCCCGGCGACACCTTCGAACAATGCGACGACATCCGCTTCGCGTGCCACATCGGCACTGACGCCCTCGGCCTTGCCACCGGCGGCGGTGACCTCCGCGACCGCGGCATTCAATCGGTCGACGTTACGCGCCACCAGCACCACGTTGGCGCCCGCTTCGGCAAACGCCTTGGCGATGGCGAGCCCGATACCGGAGCTGGCCCCGGTGATCACGGCCACTTTGTCTGTCAAATCATTCATCTGTTGTTCCGTCCGTCTGTGCGTTGGTTGTACTGACCGCCGCAATCAACTGCGGCAGATCATGCATGTCGTGGAATGCCCGGTAGCCAACTCTGCCAGCGGGCTGTGGTTGCGTTCGCGGGCGATAATGTAACACCTGCATACCGGCCGCCAGCGCCGCAGTCACGCCATGCACGCTGTCCTCCACCACAATGCAGTCCGTCGGCGCCATGTCGAGCGCCAGCGCGGCATGTTGAAAGATTCGCGGGGAAGGTTTCCAGGCGCCGATGTCGTAAGCGCTGTACAGCCGGTCCGCAAAGTGCTCGCGCAAGCCGGTGATCGCCAGGGCGTGCTCGGTCTTGGCGCGTGGCGCATTGGTCGCCACACAGAGCAGTTTGTCGATTTGTGGCAGCACCTCGCTGATACCGGCAACCGGCCGCAGCGACTGCTGATACAGCTGGGCCATCCTGGTCCGGTAGCGCGTTTCCAGGTCAGCCGGCAGCGGCGTGCACATCAGCGTCTGCATGTCTTCGATGATCGCCGCATACTGCATGCCGTGATAGCGCTCGCGGATGGCCTCGATGTCCAGGCCCAGCGCCGGCAGCAACTCGAAATACGCCTGCGCGTTCAGCGTCTCGCTGTCGACGAGCGTGCCATCGAGATCGAAAATCACCAACCGGACCACGCTCACTCCTCCTGCACGCGGCGACCACCGCCGAGACGCGGTGCCGTCAGCGACCGGTCACCGGATTCGGGTAATGGTAAGGCGGCAGGTAGACCGAGGGGTACGCACCGTAGACTTCGCTGGGTGGTGCATCCGGCGGGAAGTTGGCGTCGACCCCTGGCAGCCCCCGCGGTGACTTGCCCCACCCGCCCTCGTAATCTGCATTGAGCGTCAGGTAGAAATGCACCTTGCTGATTTTCCAGACGCCGCCTTCCTTGCGGTATTCGTTTTCGTAAATGCCTTCCTGCCATGCGGCCCAGCCATCGGCCGACCCCATCATGATCAGCGCGCGCCAGCGGCCTAGCGCGGTGGTACCGTCTTCATTCACGTCGACGACACCGCCGATCTGGATATGGTTCTGCAACATGCCGTCCTGCAAGCCCGTCTCGCCGCCGGGCATCGCCTTCATCAACTGTTCCGCGCGTGCCTTGCCGATGTAAACGCCGCGTTGCGAATATTCCAGCGAGACATCGTCGGTGAACAATGCCAGCAGCTCATCGAATTTCGCCTTGTCCAGATAGTAGCCATAGACGCGTTGCAGACGGACGATGGCGTTGCGGTCTTCCAACAGGCCGATGCGCGCGACCGCGGTATCGAGTTTCTGTTCCAGTTCCGCGACCCGCGCATCGACGTCGGTGTTGTTCGGAGACTGGTTGCAGCCGGTGCCGATACTGAGGACGCAAGCGATGCCGAGCATGCGAATGAAATGCGATCTGTTCATGGTGATTTCCTGCCTGAGCCGAAGCACCGAGACTACTGCACGCCGCTCCGGCAACCAACCATTTACCCGAGGCGGGTTGTCCGCTGTCAAACAGATCCCGCTGCCGCGTCGAGATCTTCCCGCACCGTCCGTCCCGCGCGGAAGTAATGGAACACCGCCCAAAGATTCACCAGGCTGACCGCGACGATCGCGTAGCGAAGGGCCTCGCCCTTGGCGGATTCGGCCAGCGCATCACTGAGAAAACCCACGGCGACCGGGCCAAGCCCTGACCCGATCAAGGTTTGCAGGAACAACATGATGGAAGCCGCAACCGCGCGCATATCAGCGCCAACCAATCCCTGCGTGACCGCATACGCCGGCCCCAGGAACGACGAACCGATGATGACCATCGCGATATAGGCCGGCGGCAGCCAGCTGAAGGCAGGCGCCAGATAGACGATGAATTGCAACGGCACGATCAGCAAGGCACCCCAGCCTGGCAGCCAGCAATACCAGCGGCGGTCGCCCAAACGGTTCGCCAACCGGTCGGCGGTGATGCCGCCCAGCAACGTGCCGATGGCCGCGCAGCCACCGAACAACGCCAGCCAGCCGCCGATTTCCGCCGGCGTCAGGCCATGCGAACGGGCGAGATACGGCGCATTGAAAGTCGCGCCACCCGCAATCGCGAAGGACTGCAATGCGACCGCCGTGCCGAGGTGACGGAATGAGGCCCGTTGCCAGAGACGCGCCACCACGGTGCCGAAACCGTGTGAAGCCTTCGCAACCTTGACGCCGTCGGCAAAACCACGCGGCGGTTCGCGCACGGTAAGCAATACCAACAGCGCAACCAGCAGGCCGGGTATACCCGCGAGCACGAATGTCATGCGCCAGCCGTAATGGGCGACGCTCCAGCCGCCAAACAGGTTGCCGGCCATGATGCCCGCAGTGGCGCCCATGCCGTAAATCGATAATGCCGTGGCGCGGCGGGACAACGGGAAGTAATCGGCGATCAAGGCATAGGATGGCGGGCTGCCGCCGGCTTCGCCGATGGCGGTGCCTACACGGGCCGCAATCAACATGACGAAGCTTGCGGCTGCCCCGCACAACGCCGTCATCACACTCCAGATCGCAATCGCCAGCGCCAGAATGTTGCGCCGGTTGCCGCGGTCCGCCCACATCGCGACCGGGACACCGAGCACGGCGTAGAACAACGCGAAGGCAATCCCGCCCAACAGGCCGAGCTCGGTATCGCCCAGACCGAACTCGCTCTTGATCGGCTCCAGCAGGATGTTGAGGATTGCGCGGTCGACCACGCTGACCACATAGGCCATGAACAACACAGCCAACACATAGTGGCGATAGGCGGGACGCCGCAGCAACGCCTCGTTCATGACCTGCGGATTGTCGTTACC
The DNA here is from genome assembly GCA_024234975.1 of Gammaproteobacteria bacterium. Taxonomy (GTDB): domain Bacteria; phylum Pseudomonadota; class Gammaproteobacteria; genus JACKNH01. The sequence goes on along the minus strand of JACKNH010000006.1, from coordinate 240,253 downwards.
GTGACTCACAGGCCACACGCTGCCAGCCCTTGCGCGTCGGCATCAGTCAGAACGACGAGCTGGCCAGCAACCCCTCCGGACCAGGCAGCGTGGCTGCGGCACCTCAGCGTGAATTTCAATTGTTCCATGCAGCCCCCCTTGGCTGTCTTAAGCTACTGCTGACCAGACGATTGCGCAAACGGATGGGCATGTGCAGCACGTTTGAGCCGGAATGCCGCGACCTGTGAATTTATTGATTCAACACAAGCACGGCCCGCACGATTCACCGTTTATTTCTGTCGCATCGCCGGGGTATCATCTCCGGCACCCGCTTTGTCAGCGGACCTAAGCAATTACCGGTACCGGCTGCAGGTTTCCCGCCAGCGCGAACTTTTCCGCTGTTTGGTGGACTGACGTCGATGCAGGGTCCGGTACGCTGCCAACGACACCTGCGGCGCGGTCATCCGGGCGCTGTCGGACTGCCGCAAATTCCGGGCAAAAAAGACTGTTAGATCAAAAGGCCAGACAACCATGAAACGCATCGCACCGTATTTCACAGGCTTACTGCTCGCCATCGCATCGACGATAGTTGCAGCGCACCATTCGTTCGCAATCTACGATTTCGCGACCGAGATCGAATTCGAAGGCGTCGTGGAAAAGCTGACATTTCGCAACCCGCACATGGCCATGGTGCTGAAGATCAAGGACAGTAGCGGCGCCGAAAAAACCATCAATTTCGTGGAAGGCGCCCCCGCCAACATGCTGCTGCGTATGGGGTTGAAGCCCGACATGATGCAGGTCGGCACGCACCTCAAGGCGATTGGTTCGCCGCGCAACGATGACCCGGATGCATACTTCCTCAAGGTGGTCATTCTTGACGACGGGCAGACCTTCCGCAGCGTAGGCAAAAACCAGGATCGCTGATCCAACTGAATTCCAGTATCACCAGCGGCGCGCAGTGCCCACTGCGCGCCGTTTTTATTTGGGTCCTTACCCAACACCTGGGAAATCCGCACGGGCTTCGACCTGCTGCGCCGTCATTTCTGACGCGCCCGCGAAGGGGCACGAGCCGGAATCCATGCGGCTTGCAGACAGGACCTATGGATCCCGGCTCACCGCTGCGCGGTGTCCGGGATGACAGAACCTTTCATTTTCGCCACGCCGTTCGCATCCGCCACTGACCAAGTTATATTCGCCCCACTCTTACCAGCCGCAGGCCGAACCTCCATGCCCGAAATCAAGTTCTCAAACGAAGAGAAGGACATCCTTGCGCGCAAGCTGCAAATGTATTTCCGCGAGGAACTGAACCAGGACATCGGCAAATTCGATGCCTTGTTCCTGCTGGACTTCATCGCCGAGGAATTTGGCGCGTATTTCTACAACCGCGGCTTGTACGATGCACAGGCGTTGCTGGAGACCCGCATGGAAACCCTCGCCGAAGCCATCTACGAACTCGAACGCCCAACCGAATTCCGCCGCTGACCGGGCGCCAAAAGCGCCTCAGTCGTGCAGCGCGTGCGCGGGTGAGGTCGGGTAGAACTGGGTGAAGGTTCCGTTGAACGCACCGTGCGCCTCATGGCATTGCACGCACTCACTGCCCGGAGGCACGGCCGCCACACGGTCAACCGCAGGATCGGCATAAACAAAAAACGCGCGGCCCTCGGCAAAGCGTTCGCGGTCGATGACGTGAATTTCCTTGAACAGCAGATTGTCCTGCACGAACCCTTGCAACTGCGGCTCGCTCTTGCGGGTACTGACGTAGCGGGTAAGTAACAGCATCGTGCCGTCGGCATAGCGACCGTTGGCTTGCAGATAGTCATACGCCGCCGGTTCCATCTGTACGATGCCGATGGAGCCGGGATTGTTGGCGTCAAACACCAGCTCGTTGTAATCACCACCAAGGTTCGCGCCCATCACGATCCAGCGCGCGGCATCCGCCGGGTAAACGAGTTGTTCATCCTGGTAAACCGCAATGTCCAACCGGGATTGCGCGGCCACCGGCACAACGCCGGAGCTGACCGCCGCCACGCCCATGGCAGCGACGATACGAAGCAAGTGTTCAACACGAATTGATGTGATCGACATGGTCCCCCCAGACTCCGCAGTCACCCCCAAGGTAGTGGCGCGTACGATACACCTGAACAATACCCGGCCCCAACAGAGCAGCCTTTGACCCAGCATTCTCCATACCCGTTAAAGAGTTACCGCGCGCAGCCGACATCTTGTCGCAGAGGACATTCAGTCCCAAAGACAAGCATTCAACTTTTCGCCTGTATCACATCCGCATAGCACTAGGGGAACGGCTATCAGCACAGAACCGGCCGCAAACGGATTTCGGATACAAAAGGACTTGATCGAACGTCTGGCAACCTGCAAGGACTTGCCGAGTCCGCCCGGGGTTGCCAGTCAAATCGTGGAAATGTCGCAAGACCCTTCGGTCGGCATGCGCGAAGTCGCGGCCGTGATCGAAGTTGACCCTGCGCTTGCCGCCAAACTCCTGCAGACCGCGAATTCACCCACCTACGCACGTCAGCGCAGTATCAGCACGTTGACGCAGGCGGTGACCCTGCTCGGGCTGAATGCCACATTGTCGATCGCACTTGGCCTTTCGCTGGTCAGCAGCTTGCGCACATCGGTCAAGGGCGGACTCGACTATCAAAGGTTCTGGCGTCGCTCACTCGGCGTGGCAACCTTCGCGCGCGTACTGGCCCGCACCACCCGCGCCGGTGATATCGAGCAGTATTTCCTCTGTGGCCTGTTGCAGGATCTCGGCATCCTGGTGGTCGATCGCATTCATCCTGAAGTGTACGTCGGCGCCGAACAGGCCCAGGCCGACCACAGCTGGATGATGGCCCGGGAACAACGGCGACTGAATTGCGACCACAGCCAGATAGGAGCGTGGCTGTTACATGAATGGGCATTTCCGGAAGCCTTCCAGTACTCGGCGCTGTACAGCCACAACCCGCAAGCCGAGCCGCCGCTGCCCGCTGAATTCAAACGCCTGCTCGACCACATCTACGTCGCCCAGCTCAGTGGCGATCTCTGGTGGCGTCGTGACTGGGGTGATTGCCTGCGCCGTTCCGCCCGTGAATCCGCCGAGCGCCTTGGCATAGACCGTGATGCTTACATTGATGCGTTGACCACCGAAACCGCACTGCTGCAGGAGACCGCAACCGTGTTCGATATCGACCTGGGCGACCTGTCAGCGATGACGCAGATCATCGAGCAGGCGCGTGATGCATTGGAACTGCGGACGCTGCAAGGTGGACGCGAACTGACCTTGGGCAGTGTCGGCGCCGGCGAAAGCTCCGAACGCGACCCGGTCACCGGTCTCTACGCGCGGACCCACACCGAGTACCTTTGCGAAGTCAGCCAGGCAGCGGCCAACCGCAGCGGTGTTCCGCTATCGGTACTGTGCCTGAAACTGGACGACTTCACGGCGCGCAGCATTACGCTGCACGTGGATGCCCGCAACGAATTCTGGTTCCAATTCGGCCAGAAGTTATTGAATGACACGCGCAAGACCGACGTCGTCGGCCGCCTGGACGACGTCACCTTCGTAGTGTTGATGCCGAGCACGCCGCTGGCCGGCGCCGAGATTGTCGCCGAGCGGGTATTGGCGACTGTACGGGAATTCAGGCTGGGTTCGGCGACGGAAAATCTCACGGCGTCGGCGGGTTTGCTGGAAGTCGGCGGCGCGACGACCTGCCCGACGCTGGCGGCAGATGATCTGCTGGCCTCCGCGCTGGCGGTTGCCGACCGCGCTGCGGCGGAAGGCGGCGACCGCTGCATCTCGCAGCTGGGCGCAGTCGTCGCGGACCCGTCATTGGCGACAACCTCGGACATCGCGCCGCAGGCAGAAGCTTCGGCCGAAGAAGAAGACCTCGTATTTGTTATCGATCTCGCCGCGCCGTGATGGCGTGGTGATTTCCTGCGCCGTCGCGCAGCATCACTTCACTTGCGGTAAGCGCCTTCAATGGCCTCGCGCGTCAACACGCCATAGATGCGATTGATGCCGGGCACGGCAATGCGTTGCACGTACAACGCCTCCCCTTCGCCACGCTCGATGCGGGCGATCGCCTGTTGCAGCGTTTCATCCAGATGCACGGGCGCCACGGCGTAGCGCCGCGCCGGAATCTCCTTCAGATCGACACTGGCGTCCGCGGCAGGGGGCTCCGTTTCCAATTGGCGCGCCAGATCGACCGCGCGCAACATGAACGCCGGTGCATCGTTCTCGTCGACCAGCAGCCAGGCAGGTTCACCCACCAGCGCAGCGTGCGCCTGTTCACCGGTCAGCTTTCGATCAACCCGGACGAACTGCGTGTTCATGACGCCGGCGACGCCGATCCGCCGCAAAGCCTGCAACACCGGGCTGGCATCGTAATCCATGCCCGCAGCCTTGAGCGTGCTGATGAACAGTGACTGGCCGCCGAACAGTTCCGATGCCGCGAGCCGGGAGACCACCACGGCCAGCATGCCCGGCAGGATGACCGCCGGGTTGTCAGTCAATTCCAGCATCGCGGTCAGCGCCGCCAGTGGCGCGTGCAGGCTGGCGGACATCATCGCGCCCATGCCTAGCAGTGCGTAGAACCCGGCATCGGTCGCCGTACCGATATTGCCTGCGGCCAACGCACCCGATACCGTCGCGCCCGCCATCGCGCCGATGAACAGCGCCGGACCAATCATGCCGCCGGGTACGCCGCAGCCCACTGCAACCGCGGTGGCGAGCAACTTGGCCACCACCAGTACGGCCGTCAACGTCAACGCCAGGTCGCCAACCAGCGCGAGGCTGACGGTGTCATACCCGATGCCCATCACCTGCGGTACGAACACACCGATGATGCCGGCAATGCAGCCGGCGATTGGCATGCGCCACCAGATGGCCAGTCGCTTGGTCAACACCGCCACCGCCTGTATCGCACGGTTGAAGATGGCGGCGATAGCGCCGCAACCAACAGCCAGACCTATCACCAGGCCAAGTTCCGCCATCGAATGAATCTGCAGCGCGGGCATGGCAAACGCGGGTGCGGTGCCGAACACCAGATTGGACAACGTGGTTGCCCCCACCGCGGCGAGAATGACCGGCACGAAGCTCGCCACCGTGTACTCCATCATCACGACTTCCAACGCGAAGATGACCCCGGCCAACGGCGTGTTGAACGATGCGGCAATTCCAGCAGCCGTTCCACAGGCCGCCAGTGTGCGGATTGCATTGTTGGGTGCGCCCAGATACTGACCAAGCAGGCTGCCGGCGGCGGAGCCCAGATAGACATTCGGCCCTTCGCGGCCAACGGAATGGCCACCGATGATAGCCAGCGCGGCGCCGACAAACTGCAATGCGAATCCGCGCACCGTGATCCGCCCCTGGTGATAAGCCATGCGGTTCATCACACCGGCGACGCCGAGCATGGTGTCACTGCGGGCCACCAGGCGGAACATGATCGCCAGCCCGATGCCGGCGCCAATCGGCAACGCCGCGCGCAGGCTGAACTGCAGCGCTTCGTAGTTCTCACCGAAGCCGCCCGGTAGCAAACGCGTTTGCGAGGACTCGACCAGATAACGGAAACCGATGATGACGCCGCCGGCGCACAGCCCGCTGAGCAGCCCCAGCAGCGCAAGCGGCACCAGCGCATCGGGACGCGCGAGCAGCAGACGCAGACGTTCCAGCAGGCGGGCCGGCCACCCGCCCGGGTTGCTGTTCGTTTTCATCGAATCAACGGCATCGGGGGAATCACCCCCGGATTGTATGCGATACGCTGCCCGACCGCGCAGCGCGGCCGGGCGACGTTGATCTCAGCAGACAGGAATGTTCAGTCGGACAATGTGGGCGTGGGCAACCCACGTCGTTCCAGATACTGCTCCCACAGCAAATCAGTGCACGTATATTCGAGGATCGGTGTCTCGGGAGAGTAACGCAGCGACGCGGTGATTTTCACCGGCTCGCGATAGATCTTGGGATCGACCAGCGTGAGTTCGTCCACCAGAAATTTTGTCGGCGTACCGCGATAGTCACGCGTCTCGATATGCATGCGTTCGGTGATGCGCGCGCCTTCGCTGGTGGGCGTGCGGATCATGTAGGGATATTCGCGCAGGTTATCGGTCTCGACGACGAGTACATCGCCCTCCCAGTGGGCGACGGAGAAACCCATCTGCGTAGCGATCAACGGCTCCGGCCGCGGATAGCCATCGACATAAATCTTGCGGTACTGGTTATAGCCTTCCCAGATGATCGTCACGTCCTGCGGGCGATGAAAGATTTCGACCGTGAACGGCGCGCCCCAGATTGAGCGCGGCATGCCGGGCGAGATGCAGTAGTAACCTGCATCGTCATCGATTTCGAATTGTGCGACGTAATCGTCGTACTTCTTCTGCGCGTAATCAGTGAACGGCAGCTGCTTCGGCGTCTGCGTCGCGCCGGCGGGAAACCACAGCCCGGTGAAATCCGGCTTGGCATCGGCCGCGGCTGCCGGCCCGTTGATACCCAATGCGGCCACCATCCCCATGACCACTGCGCCGGCCACCTGTTTCAACGACGACAACCTGTTCATCATGCACGCTTCCCCATCCGGATGTTTGTTGACATCGACAACGGCCACGCGACGCAGTTCAAGCACTGCGGTCGGGGCTTATAATGCCTGCTTCCATCGGCCCTCGGCAAACCTGCACCACGGCTTCGGGCCGTGAATTCCGCAAGGAGACAAGCATGAATGATGACGCGCGCATTGCCGCGCTCGAGCAACAGGTCGCCGCGCTGACGCGGCAGGTCGGTCTGCTCGAAGATACTTTTGCGGTGCGGCATCTACAGTTCAAGTACGGCTATTACATGGACAAGTGTCTGTATGACCCGATCATCGACCTGATGGCTGACGATTGCGAAATCCATTTTCTCGGCGGTGTCTTCCGCGGCAAGGAAGGCGCAGGAAGACTGTATTGCGGCCGCCTGCGCAACCGCTTCGCCGGCGGCACCGATGGCCCGAAGCCCGGATTGTTGATGGATCATCCGCAATTGCAGGACATCGTCGACGTGGCGCCGGATGGCCTGACCGCACGCGGCAGGTTCCGCTACCTGATGCAGGCCGGGACGCATTACACGACGGGCACGGCCCATCAATGGTGGGAAGGTGGCCTGTACGAGAACACCTATGTGAAGCGCGACGGCGCGTGGCAGATTCAAATCATCGTGCCGAAGATGTGCTACGTCGGCTACTACGAGCACGGCTGGGCGTACACCAAACCGGACGCGATCAACAATCTCAGCAAGACCTTCCCTGAAGATCCCTACGGCCCCGACGAACTCGCCGACGCGCCGCTGGTGCTGTGGCCGCAGACCGATATCCTGCCCTTCCACTATCCGCACCCGGTGACCGGTGAACCGGTCGAAATGGAAAAATGATCCCATGACGATGAACTTCGACCTGTCGCACCATGTCGCACTTGTCACCGGCGGCGGACGCGGTTTTGGCCGGGCGATTGCCTGCCATCTGGCGGCCGCCGGGGCCGCGGTGGCGGTGACCTCGCGCAGCGCCGACGAGCTCCGGCAGACGGTGAGCCTTATCGAAGCGGCCGGCGGCAAGGCATTCGCGGTGACCGGCGATGTTACCGAGCGAGCCGACGTGGAACGCATCGTCGCCGCCACTGAACAGGCCCTGGGTGGGATATCGATATTCATCAATAACGCCGGCGTACCCGATCCGTTCGGGCCGATTGGCGTGATTGATCCCGACCGCTGGTGGCATACGCAGGCCGTCCATGTGCGCGCGCCGATGCTGTTCCTGACCGCACTGTTGCCCGGAATGCAACAGCGGGGCCTGGGCCGGATTGTGCTGGTCTCGGCCAAGGCATCGCGCGTCGACGCGCCGAACCTTTCGGCCTATTGCGTGGCCAAGACCGGCCAGAACCGTATCGCCCGCATGGTGGCGGCGGAGAATGTGGACAACGGCCTTGCCATATTTGCCATCGACCCGGGGTTCGCCTACACCGAGCTGGCGGCCTCCACGGCGAAATCGCCGGATGCGCAGCGCTGGCTGCCGGGTATGGTCGGCAGGCTGAATGCGCTGGCCGAATCCGCCGGCAGCGATGACGATTTGCGACGTTGCGGCGAGCGCTGCGTGGCCCTGGCCTCAGGCCGCTACGACGCATTGAGTGGCAGCTACATGGAACTGCCGGACGACCCCGAGGTGCTGCTCGCCGCGAAACAGGCACCAACGGCCTGACAGAAATATTGCATTGCAGCGTAGGTCTCGCGGATACTTGGCGTAGCAACCAAATCCATCCGCCCGCGGCAGGGAGCCCGGCTTTAAAATGCGCTCCATGGTCACCGGCAGGTGGCCGGGCCCGACCCGAAGTGCCCTGACCAGATTTCAAAGGTGACCAGATTGTCCATTCGTCCGACCCTGCCGCTGAGCCTGCTGGCAACCCTTCTGCTGTTCGCCGGGTGTTCACCCGCACCAGTGCCCTCCGCACCGCCGCCACCACCATCGGTGACGGTTGCGGTAGCACGTACACAATCCGTTAATGACACCCGTCAGCGTGTCGGCCAGATCACCGCGGTGGAGGATGTGGAAATCCGCGCACGCATTACCGGCTACATCCAACAGCGTGCGTTCACCGAAGGCGGCACCGTGCAGAAGGATGATTTGCTGTATGTGATTGAACCCGATGCCTACCAGGCGGAAGTCCGCAAGGTGGAAGCCGAATTGCAACGGGCGGAAGCGACGCTGCGCAAAGCCAATCTCGATCTGGAACGTGCGCGCGGCGTGCGTCAGCGCAACGCGATCAGCCAGTCCGAACTGGATGGCGCGCAAGCCGTGCGTGACCAGGCGGCCGCCGACGTCGATGCCAGCAAGGCGGATCTGAATGTCGCCCGGCTCAATCTCAGCTATACGGAAATCCGCGCGCCCTTCGCCGGCCGCGTGGGCCGTTCCGATTACAGCATCGGCGATCTCGTCAGCCCGCAGAGCGGACCGCTGACCACGCTGGTGCAACTCGATCCGATTCATGTGAACTGGTCGGTCAACGAGGAAGTCGCGTTGCAGGCCCGCCGCATCATCACTGCCAGCAACTACGAGATTGGCGACACCTCAGCGGATTTCGTCGCCACGCTGCAGCTGCCCGATGGCAGTACCTACCCGCACAAGGGTCGCATCGATTTTCTCGATAACCGCATGGATTCCGGCACCGGCACGCAGACCATCCGCGCCGAGTTCCCCAATCCGCAGGAGGAACTGGTGCCGGGGCAATATGCTGTCGTCTCGGTACAGGTCGGCGCGCCGACCATGCAATTGGTGATTCCACAGTCCGCCGTGCAGGAGGACATCCAGGGACGTTTCGTGCTTGTGGTCGGCGCTGATGACACCGTCAGCGTCCGTCGCGTCACGCTCGGCAGCCGCGTCGGCGTGTTGTGGGTGGTGCGCGAAGGTCTCGCCGAAGGCGAACGGGTGATTTACGAAGGCGTGCAGAAGGTCCGGCCCGGCGCCAAGGTGGATGCAGTCGTGGCCGAGCCGGTCGCGCCGGCCGCCGCCTGATCATTCGGACGCGCTCATGATCAGCCGCTTTTTCATCGAACGTCCGCGCTTCGCGGTCGTCATCGCCGTGGTCATCACGCTCGCCGGTGCGTTGGCGCTGGCCGGCCTGCCCATCGAACAGTTCCCGCAGATCACACCGCCCGTCGTACAGGTCTCTGCCAACTATCCCGGCGCCAATGCCGAGGTGATGGAGAGCACCGTCGGCGCTGTCATCGAATCGGAGATGAACGGCGTCGAGAACATGATCTACATGTCATCGACCAGTGCGAACAATGGCCGCTACTCGCTGGCCGTATCGTTTGAAGTCGGTACCGATACCGACATCGCCCAGGTCAACGTGCAGAACCGCGTCAACCAGGCGTTGTCGCGATTGCCCGAGGAAGTCCGCCGCCAGGGCGTAACCGTACGCAAGAACACCACCGACATCCTGGTGTTCGCGGTGTTGTTCTCCAGTGATCCACGGCTGGACGATCTGTTCCTCAGCAACTATGCGCTGATCAACGTGCGCGACCGCATCATGCGTATCCCTGGCGTCGGCGACGTCCAGGTGTTCGGCGGCGCAAGTTATGCGATGCGTGTTTGGCTGAACCCCGAGAAGATGGCCAGCCTCGGTATTGCGCCGCGCGAAGTCGATGCCGCCATCCGCGACCAGAACACGCTGGCTGCGCCCGGCCGCGTGGGGCAGTTGCCTTCCAGCGACGAAACGCAGTTCACCTACACCATCCGCACACGTGGCCGGCTGACGGAAACCGAGGAATTTGAAAACATCATCATCCGCGCGCAGAACGATGGTTCGATTGTGCGCCTTGCCGACATCGCCGAAGTCGCAATCGGCGGTGACAACTATGATCGCTTCGCGATGCTCGATGGCCGCCCGACGGTGCCTATTGCGATCTTCGGCCAGTCCGATGCCAACGTGCTGGAAATCTCGCAGGCCGTCACGGATGCGATGGCCGAGATGGCGCAGGACTTCCCGCCCGGTGTTGAATACCGCATTCCGCTCGATACCACCCGCTTCATCCGCACCGCGGTTTCCGAAGTGCTGTACACGCTGGCGTTGGCGGTGTTCCTGGTGCTGTTGGTCGTCTACTTCTTCCTCGGCAACTGGCGCGCCACGCTGATTCCGATGGCCACGGTGCCGGTGTCGCTGATCGGCGCGATGGTCGTACTCAGCGCGGCCGGTATGTCGATCAACACCGTCACGCTGTTTGCGTTGATTCTCGCCATCGGCCTGGTCGTCGACGACGCCATTGTGGTCATCGAGAACGTGGAGCGCTTGATCGCCGAAGGCAATGATCCACACCAGGCCGCCATCATTTCCATGCAGCAGGTGACGAGCCCGATCATCGCCACCACGCTGGTATTGCTGGCGGTATTCGTGCCGGTGGCGTTCGTGCCCGGCATCACCGGTGTGCTGTACAAGCAATTCGCCATCACCATCGCCACGACCATGGTGATCAGTTGCGTGGTGGCGCTGACGCTGAGCCCGGCGCTGTGCGCAGTGATTCTACGCGACCATGAGCCCGAGGCCTGGTGGCCGGTGCGCATGTTCAACAAGGTGTTCAGCCGCGTGTTCGGTGCCTATCGCGGCACCGTCGCGGTGCTGGTACGGCGCGTCGGCGTGGTGCTGGGGCTGTTCGTCATCATGTGCGCGCTGGTCGGCTTCGGCTATCTGAAACTGCCGAAGTCGTTTCTGCCCAGCGAGGACATGGGTTATTTCGCGATTGATGTTCAGCTGCCGCCGGCGGCCTCGATGGCGCGCACGCGCTCGACCCTGATCGATTTGTATGACGATATCTTGAGCGATATCGATGATGTGCAGACCGTGCTGTTGCTGGGCGGCTTCTCCGCGGTCTCGCAGAGTGTCGCCACCAACACCGGTGTCGCCTTCTGCATGTTGAAACCGTGGCGCGACCGGCGGCCGGTGTTTGAAGTTGTCCGCGAGGTTCAGCAACGCGCGGCGGCCATACCGGGTGCGAATATCGTGGCCTTCCCGGTACCGGCATTGCGCGGGCTGGGCAATGTGGGCGGTTTCAATTTCCAGTTGCAGGACAGTACCGGCCGCAGCACGCGCGATTTGAGCGCGGCGCTGAATGGCCTGGTCATCGCCGCCAACCAGGCGCCGGAACTCGCCGGCGTGTTCAGCTCGTTCCAGTCCGACGTGCCGCAGATCAATCTCGAAGTCGACCGTACCAAGGCCAAGGTGCTGGGCGTGCCGTTGAACGAGTTGTTCACCACCTTGCAGACGCAGCTCGGTTCCTGGTACGTGAATGACTTCAACAAATACGGCCGCGTCTACCAGGTGCGGATGCAGGCCGCGGACCGCTTCCGCGATTCGCCGGATGACATCGACAACCTCTACGTGCGTAACGACAGCGGCGAGATGCTGCCAGTCAGTTCGCTGGTGAAGCAGGAGACCACGGTCGGCCCGGAATCGATCAGCCGTTACAACCTGCTGCGGTCAGTGCCGGTGAACGGCAACGCCGCGCCGGGCTACAGTTCGGCCGATGCCATCGAGGCCATGGAACGCGTGGCACGCGCCACCCTGCCCTCCGGCATGACCTTCGAATGGAGCGGCGTGACCTACCAGGAGATTCAATCCGGCAACACCGCGCCCATCATCATCGCGCTGGCATTTGTCTTCGTGTATCTGTTCCTGGTCGCCCAGTACGAAAGCTGGATGGTGCCGTTCGCGGTGATGCTCTCGGTACCGGTGGCGATTCTCGGCGCGGTGGCCGCGTTGTCTCTGCGCGGGCTGGCGGTCGACATCTACACCCAGATCGGGATCGTCATGTTGATCGCGCTGGCCAGCAAGAACGCGATTCTGATCGTGGAATTCAGCATGCGCCGTCGGCGCGCGGGCGACGGCATCATCGAAGCCGCCGAAGCCGGTGCCGGTTTGCGATTCCGTGCTGTGATCATGACCGCGCTCGCGTTCGTGTGCGGCGTGCTGCCATTGGTGACTGCGGAAGGTGCTGGGGCCGCCGGTAGACACGCCATCGGCACGCCGGTGTTCGGCGGCATGATCGCCACCGCGGTCATCGCGACCTTCATCGTGCCGGTGTTCTATGTCGCGGTGCAGTCCGTTGTCGAGCGCTTCTGGCGTCCAGCAACATCATCCACGCCCGCCGCCTGAGTCGAACCCAGCCGGGCGCGAATGCCCGCATAGCCTGCAACCGCCTGCGGTATACTCACGCGCACCCGATCAAAAGGAAGTGAGTGATGCCGAGTTTCCCGCTGCGCGGCCAGCGTGTGAGTGCGTGGTTATTCCTGCTGGCGGCGGTCACCGCGATTCCAGCGAACGCGCAGGCCGCAGAAGAACTGCGTTGGCGGCGCGTCCCGGTCATCAAGGCGATGGATCAGTTCATGTCCCCCACGGTGGATGATGTCGCCAATGCGCCGGACGGCAGCGTCTACATGGTGTACCAGCGCTCGATATTCCTGCTGGAAGATGGCGAGATCAAACCGCGCTTCGGTTCTCTGAACAGTTTCGGCATTGATAAATCCGGTGCGCCCAAAAACAAGTACACGGTGCGCGTGCGCAAATCGACCAGTACGCAGCCCGATCACAGCGCATGGGCCTATCGCGATACCCGACCGCCGTACCAGATCAACGGCATTGCCAGCCGCTTTGCGATTACCCCCACCGGTGAGTTCTGGGTCGCCTGCCTGGATGGCTTCATCTACCGCCCTCAGGGTGAAAACTGGGAAGCCGAGCCCGGCGTGCGCGGCGACCAGATTGAAGTGGCACCGGATGGCGCCACCGCAGTCACCTGGTCGAACGACGCCCACTTTCAATCGCATAAGGATTGGCTGGAGAAGCACCCCGAACCTTACGTTCGCATCAACGGCAAATGGCGGGCCGCGCCGGAGCTGATCGGCATCGTCGCGGCCGCATTTGATCAGAACTCCACGCCACTGGCGCTGGTGTTCGACCAGCAGACCAGAGAACACCGATTGATGCGCTATGAAAGCGGTGCATGGGCAGTGATGCCGGCGCCGGCCGAGATTCGCAGCATCCAATCCGATGCCAACGGCGACGTTCTCGCCCTCACCTATCGCAGTGAACGCATCAAGGGCCGCGGCTGGGTGCGCAGTGAGCAATGGTTTTACCGGCTGACCGATGGCGCATGGGCGCGTGTTGAGGAATTGCCGCGCCTCAATACCGCGGTAAGGCTCGACAGCCGCCACCACGGCGAACTGATTTCCTATCAGGGCAACCCCACCTGGGTGGCGCAGGAGCGCTGGCTTTCACCGAAGCTGGTCACGATTGAAGAAGAAGCAGTGGCCGATGAGCCGCCGCCCACTCCCGAACTGCAGGCCTCCGGCAGCACCTGGTACGGCAGGATTGATGTCATCGACCCGAACATCCAGATCGACCCTGCGGCCAAGGCATTGTGGGCTGACGGTGCTTATCTGTATCTGCGCGAGGATGGCGCGCTGGGCATGAACTGGGAAACGCCCGACCAGTACTTTTTCGATCCGGCCAATGGCTGGCTGCAGGATGAAGGCAGCCTGGTGCTGCGCTTCGGTGTATTCATGTACGCCTTCGAACTCGAACCGCCGTTTGCCGGCGGTATGACAACGCTGGGCACGGCTTTCAAAATGGAAATCGCCCGGCAGGAGACTGCGCCCTGAACAAGCGTGAGGTGAACCAACAATGGCAGTGAACTTTTCCAGCATCCCCGCGTTCCGCGGCTTCCGCGCCGAAGCGGATGTATTTGATTGCGAGGTCATCGGCGAATTGCCGTCCGGCCTGCGCGGCACGTTCTACCGCGTGGGGCCGGACTGGTTGTACCCACCGACCTACGCCAACGACATCCCGTTCAACGGCGATGGCCACGCGCAGATGTTCCGCATTGCCGATGGCCACGTGGATTTCCGCAGCCGTTATGTGAAGACACAGCGCTACAAGGCCCATCACGAGGCGAGGCGCGGGCTGTTCGGTACGTACCGCAACCGTTACACCGATGACCCTTCCGTTCGCGATTTGAGCGGCGGCACGGCCAACACGCATATCGTGTATCACCATGGCAAGCTGCTCTCGTTGAAGGAGGACAGCCCGCCGGTGGTGCTGGACCCGCATACGCTGGAAACCCTCGACGACTACTACACCTTCAACGGCGAGCTCACCAGCAAGACGTTCACCGCGCACCCCAAGTTCGATGCGCAGACGGGGGAGATGCTGGCCTTCGGTTACGAAGCGCGCGGCGAAGATACGCGCGATGTCGCCGTGTATTCCTTCGATGCCAACGGCCGCAAGACCTGGGAGGCCTGGGTCAGGACGCCGTATGTTTCCATGCTGCACGACTTCGCCATCACCGCCACGCACATCGCGTTCCTCGCCATTCCGTATGTGGTTGATGTCGAGCGGATGAAAGCCGGTGAAGTGCACTGGGCCTGGGATTCGACCAAGCCGACCTGGTTCGGTGTGATGCGTCGGGGTGGCGATGGCAGCGACATCCGTTGGTACAAGGGCCCCGAGCGCTGCGCGACGCACGTGATGAATGCATGGTCGGAAGGCGAGCGGATTTTCGTCGATATGGATATGGCCAACAAAGGCCAGTTTCCCTTCTTTCCCTACCTGCACGGTGAACACTTTGATCCCAAGCTCACCGCCGGGCGTATCACCCGCCTTTCGGTCGACCTGAACAAACACCAGGACCATTACGACATGGAAGTGCTGTACCCGGATGTCACCGGCGTGCTGCCGCGGCAGGATGACCGTTACCACGGTATCCCGTACAAGGTGGGCTTCATGCCGCGCTTCGGCTGGACAGCGCAAGGCCCGGAAACTTCGTACACCCGCTTTGATCACGACACCCGCAAGACGACTACATACATCCCCGGCAAAGGCATCGGCCTCGCCGAGCCATGCTTCGTGCCCCGCCGCAAGGACGCGCCGGAAGGCGACGGCTGGGTGGTAGGCGTTGCCAATCTGCCGGGAGAACGCAATATCAGCGAACTGCAGGTGATGGATGCCGAACATCTCGATGAAGGCCCCATCGCCCGCGTGCGCTTGCCATTCAAGGCGCCGGGGCAGGTGCATGGCTGGTGGGTACCAGACTGGGAGTTGCCGGTATGAATTTCGAAGAATCACCGATGTTCCGCGGCTGGGCCGCGCCGTTCCGCGCTGAACTCAGCTCGCAGGATCTGGAAGTGGAAGGCGAACTGCCGGCGGATCTGGTCGGCTCGTTCTATCGCGTGCAGCCGGATTTCCTCTATCCGCCGACGCATGCCAACGATGTGCCGTTCAATGGCGATGGCCACGTCAGCCTGTTCCGCTTCACGCCGGGGCATGTCGATTTCCGCTGCCGTTACGTGCGCACCCAGCGTTTCAAGGCGCAACAGGCCGCGCGCAAAGCCCTGTTCGGCACCTATCGCAATCGGTTCACCGATGACCCCAGCGTCGAACACCTGAGCGGCGGTACCGCCAACACCAATCTCATCTATCACGCGGGCCGCCTGTTCGCAATGAAGGAAGACAGTCCGCCCGTTCAGATCGACCCGCATACGCTGGAAACCCTCGACGACTATTACACCTTCGATGGCAAGCTGCAGAGCCTGACGTTCACCGCCCACCCGAAGATCGACCCGATCACCGGTGAGATGGTGGGCTTCGGTTACGAGGCGCGCGGCAATGGCACGGATGATGTCGCCTTCTACGGCACCGATGCCAGCGGCAAGGTGAACTGGGAAGCGTGGATCAAGGTGCCGTACGTCGGCATGCTGCATGATTTTGCGCTGACCACCAATCACGTGGCGTTGCTGGTCATCCCCTACACGGCGGACCTGGAACGTATGCGCCAGGGCCACATCCATTTCGCATGGGATTCATCGCTCCCCACATGGTTGGGCGTGATGCGCCGGGGTGGCGATGGCAGTGATCTGCGCTGGTACAAGGGGCCGTTACGTTGCGCGACGCATGTGATGAATGCCTACGAGGTCGGCAGCCAGTTGTTCATCGATATGGATATGGCGCCCGGCAGCCAGTTTCCGTTCGTTCCCAGCCTGCATGAAGTGTTCGACCCGACCGAAGCGCATGGCCGCATCACCCGCTTGAAGGTTGACCTCGCCGAGCCGGCGGAGACCTACGAAATGGAAGTGATGTACGGCGAGGTGTGCGTGCTGCCGCGCATCGACGAACGTTACTGGTCGCTGCCGTATAACGTGGGCTTCGCGCCGGTGATGGATTTCACCAAACCGCTGGACGGCGCCCGCCTGAGCGTGACGGGCCTGGTCATCAACACCTGGGCGCGTTTCGATCACGATCAGCGCAAGGTCACCACATACTCGTGCGACAACGTCTCCAGCCTGCAGGAATGTTGTTTCGTGCCGCGTAGCCGCACCGCGCGCGAAGGCGCGGGATACCTGATCGGCATCGTCAACCGCTACCTCGAGGATCGCTGCGACCTGCTGGTGCTGGACGCCGAACACCTCGACGCCGGCCCGCTGGCCACGGTGCGCTTACCGCATCGCCTGCGCAACGGCATTCACACGCACTGGGTACCCGACTGGGTATTGCCCGTACGCTGATGCATCACTGCAACCAAGGAAAAAAATAGATGGATAAGCTGACCGCCGCCGACGGCCACACCCTCGAAGCCTACCAGAAGCGACCAAAGGGCAAGCCGCGCGGCGGCATTGTGATTGCGCAGGAGATATTCGGCGTCAACGAACACATCAAGGAAGTCGTCGACCAGTATGCGTCACTCGGCTTCGCCGCCATCGCACCCGCCTACTTCGACCGCGTGGAACGCGGCATCACCCTGCCCTACGACGACCTGCCCCGCGCACGGGAATACGTGGCAAAACTCACGCAGGAGATGATCCTCGCCGACACCCGGGCCGCCATGAATGCCGTCGCCGACGCCGGCCCCGTCGCCGTCATCGGCTACTGCTGGGGCGGCACCGTCGCCTACCTCGCCGCCTGCCACCTCCCCGTCGCCGCCGGCATCAGCTACTACGGCACCCGCATCCTCCACAACCTCGACCAGATCCCCCAACACCCCATGCTCTACCACTGGGCCGAATTCGACCGCGCGTTACCGCTGGAAGATGTTGAACGCATCAAGGCCACGCGACCGGAGGGTGAACATTATGTGTATGAGGGCGCGAAGCATGGGTTCAATTGCACGCATCGGGATGTGTATGACGCGGATGCGGCGGAGTTGGCGTTGGAGAGGACTTCGAAATTCTTAGCAAGAATTTGCTAATTTCACGTAAAACTTCACGTTGTAGTATGCGGTGTAAAGAACCCGGGAAAGTGTCAGCACCGTACAGACTGACAACCAGGCTTTCGCTTCCGTGTCTATCCGACGTTACCCCTTCATGAGTACCAGTTTGGTTTAGAGTCCTGCTTTCGGCTGGGCCTGTCGGTACGCGGCAGCGATTATGTCGCCCCGCAGGCGGTGCCGCGGAAGGTGTTCGACCGTGGTCGCCCGCCACCGAACGGGGTCGGCGCGATGGCGCATAACGTCCCGGCTGATCGCCCGCCGGCGCTGTTCGCCGGTACAGTCACTCTTTATATAGGCGGCGATAACGAAGCTTCGCTGTTGCTGCCGGTGATCCCCGCCGACTGATCTCAGGCGCTCCCCGCCACGCCCGCGACACGGTATCGGCAATTGTCGCAGGCGGCCCACATTTACCCCAGGGTCCACGACCACTCCGGTCCCGGCGCCTGCCGCGCTGCGTGTAAATCCTCCAAACTACTTTAAGTTCAACTTGAATATTTCATTAATTACAACATAATAGGTAACTATCCTAACCTGGAACTTAAAGGACTGAGCCATGCAGATTCGTACCCCGGCAACCCTGGCCGCCATTCTGGCCGCCCTCCCCCTTGTCACCGCCGCGCAGACCGGATTCTACGTCGGGGGCACTTTGGGCCACCGCGAATCCGATATAGGAGACGACGTAAACGCCATGCAGACGGCCGTTGAGACGGCGTACAACGTCGCCTACCCGGAGGGCGGTTCGCCCACGCTGGCCGGCCCGCTGCTGATGAGCACCGATGTTGATGACGCCGACATGGGCTTCAAGGTCTTCGCCGGCTGGGCGCCGCATGAGTACACCTTCTTCGAAGTCGGCTATATGGATCTGGGCAGCAACTCCATCACGCTGCAGACCGATGCCACCTACGACGTGCTGCCTGCCACCAGCGAGACCTTCATGACCACCGAAAGCACAGACGGCTTCTTCATCTCCGCCGGCATCAAATACCCGATGACCGATCGGTTTGAAGTGCTGGGCCACGTGGGTGGCTACCTGTATGACTCTAGCTTCGGCGCCAGCGGTCTGGTCGCCGGCGTCAACGTTTCGACGCTGGGGCTGGATGATGGCAACAGCGGCACGTCACTGATGTTCGGCGTCGGCCTGCGCTATCGCTTCACCGATAACCTCTCGCTGCGCGGCGACTGGGACTACCTCGACGACATCAACGGCAACGAGGTCAACCTGTTCTCGCTGGGCGCGGAATTCCACTTCGGCAAGAATTGATCACCCGCCCCACGCAACAAAGTTTGCAACCCGCCCGGTCATCGGGCGGGATTTTCAGTGGCGGGCAGTGATAATCACAGCAATCAGCGCTGCCACTCCGCCACAAGTTTCATGCAATTTCCACGATAACGACAATTGACGCGCCGGCAGTTGTAACGGCGATCCGTGCGAAAGCACAGCGGGCATTCATGCTTCGGCGGGGTTGAGGCTTCAGGGTGTACATCCGGCGCAGCCGTCATGGCCGGCTGCGGAGGCGATTGCAGAGTATCCGACATGACTTCCCCCATATCGGTTGCGCATACTGGCCCGACATATGCATATACGGCGACTGTGTACAATTCAGCCAGTGGGCCGCCCGACTGAATGACGGTGCCGGCACGATATCGATCCTCCGCTTAACATTAGTGATATCGATCAGTTAATTCCAACCGCGGGCAACCGCGCACAACTGGGAACCTCAAGCGTGAAACCAGGTACCGTTTACAACATCGAGATAAATCCGGAAATTCCTGCACAGCTCGCCCGTCTGCCGGAGCTGGCTAACGATTTGTATTACAGCTGGGATCGCCACCTTCGCGGGCTGTTTTTCCGGCTGGATCGCTCGCTGTGGGAGAGCTGCGGACATAATCCCAAGGTGTTGCTGCGCCGCGTTTCACAGCAGAGGCTGGACGAAGCGGCTGAAGACCGCACGTTTCTCGAGTCCTACCATCGTGCGCTGGCGAATTACGACACCTATCGTAATGAAGACGGTGAACTGACGAAGAACGGCACGGCTGCCCAGCAGCCGCCGCTGGTCACCTACTTCTGCGCCGAGTTCGGCTTGCACGAGTCGCTGCCTATTTACTCCGGCGGTCTGGGCATTCTCGCCGGCGACTTCTGCAAGGCGGCCAGCGACATCGGCCTGCCGTTCATTGCCGTCGGCCTGCTGTATCGCCAGGGCAACTTCGTGCAGACCATCGATGCCACCGGTCAGCAACATATGCAGACGTTGTCCGTGGCCAATGCCGATCTGCCGATGACGGCGGCGAAAGATGGCAACGGCAATGAACTTGTCATCAGCGTGCCGCTGAAGGATGAGCACGTCCAGGTGAAGGTGTGGCAGGTGAAAGCCGGCCATATCGATCTGTATCTGCTCGATACCGATATCGATGCCAACCCGCCGCACCTGCGCGCCATCACCCACACGCTCTACCCCTCCGACAAGGCGTTGCGCCTGACGCAGGAGATCATCCTCGGAATCGGCGGCGTCGCCGCGCTGCGCGCGATGAACCTGGAACCGGACGTGTGGCATATCAACGAAGGCCACCCTGCCCTGCAGATACTGGCGCGCTGCCGCCGCCTGATTGAGACCGGCCACACGTTCGCGACAGCGCTGGAAATCGTCGCGGCCAGTACCGTGTTCACCACCCATACACCGGTGAGCGCCGGCCACGAGATTTATACGCCGGAACTGGTCGAGGAATATCTGGGCCGTGAGGTAATGGCGCTGGGGCTGGATATGACCGAGTTTCTCGCGCTGGGCCAGAGCGCCAGCCACGGCCACCAGTTCAACATGACGGCGTTTGCGATTCGCGCTTCTCGCTTTCACAACGGCGTCAGCCGCATTCACGGCGGTGTTGCCGCGCAGATGGAATCCTATATCTGGCCGGAAGTACCGGTGGACGAAAATCCGATGGACTACGTCACCAACGGCGTTCATGTGCCGACCTTCATGGCCCGTGAGTGGATAAGTGCGCTGGGCGACGCTGGATGGCGCAATGAAATTCGAAACCCCGACTACTGGGAAACCCATATCCAGAACATTCCGGACCCGACCTTCTGGTCGATCCGTCTCAAACTCAAAGCCGCATTGATTGGCAGCGTCCGCCGCGCGCTGGCCGTGCAGGCGCGTCGCAATGGTTTGAGCGCTGCCCAGGTCGACCGGCAGATGGCCGTGCTGGAAAGTGGTGACGATGTGCTGATGCTGGGTTTTGCCCGCCGCTTCGCCACTTACAAACGTGGCACGCTGCTGTTTGCCGATCTGCCGCGTCTGGAACGGTTGCTGAACGATCCGCAGCGCCCCACCGTCATCCTGTTCGCCGGCCGGGCGCATCCCAGCGACAAGGAAGGCCAGGCGCTGATCAAGGAAATCCAGCAGCACGCGAACAACCCCGCGCTGTTCGGCAAAATCATCATGCTCGAAGGCTACGATCTGGCCCTGGCGCGCAACATGGTAGCCGGCGTTGATGTGTGGGTTAACAACCCGGAATACCCGATGGAAGCCAGCGGCACTTCGGGCATGAAGGCCGCGATCAATGCGGTGGTCAACCTCAGCGTGATGGATGGCTGGTGGGCCGAAGGCTATGACGGCGGCAATGGTTTCGGCGTGGAGCCCCACCCGGCCGTCACCGATGTCGGTCAGCGGCGCTGGCTGGAAGCCAAGGAACTGCTGGATATCCTCGAAACCTCGATCATCCCGACGTACTTCAACAAGACGGGCGGCATGTCACCGGAATGGTTGCAGACGGCGCGTCGCTCGGCGATGACGATTCTGCCGCGCTTCAACGCGCAGCGCATGGTCATCGACTATTACGACAAGTTCTATCTCGACGCCGCCGCGCGCCGCATCGATCTGCAGGCCGATGGCGATCGTCCCGCGCGCGAACTTGCCCAATGGCGGGCCAAGGTGCGCCATAGCTGGAGCGGCGTGAGCCTGCATCGAAGCGACAAACCGCTGGCGCGCGTCGCCGCCGGTAACACGATCACGGTCGCGGTGGACGTCAATCTCGCCGGTCTGGACCCCAACGACATCACCGTTGAAGTGCTGTTCAGCACGGCGGGCAGCGAAGGAAATGAAGTGCGGCAGCTACTGCAACCGGGCGCGGTACACGATGGCAAGGCGACGTTCCAGGCGACCTTCGAGCCCCCTATGCCGGGGCTGCTGGATTACCGCATCCGTGCCTATCCCTTCCACCCGCTGCTGTGCCACCCGTTTGAAATGGGTTGCATGAAGTGGCTGTAAGGCTGCGCTGAAACTTATCTGGACAGCGCTGACGCCTCGCGGGCAAGACGTTCGATTTCCGCCCAGTCACCGGCGGCCATCAACTTGCGCGGCGTCAGCCATGATCCGCCCACACACCCCACATTCGACAGCCGCAGGAACTCCGGCGCATTCGCCGGCGTCACCCCGCCCGTTGGGCAGAAGGTGATGTCACCGAACGGGCCTTGAAACGCGGCCAGCATTGCAATGCCGCCGGCGGGAACTGCTGGAAAGAACTTCAACGCGGTAAAGCCCGCGGCTGCGGCGGCAATGATTTCGCTCGGCGTCATCACACCTGGCAGTAGTGCGATACCCTCGTCGCGCGCGGCCGACGCCAGCGTGGCTGTCAGGCCGGGGGTCACCGTGAATACCGCACCCGCCTCGCGAACCTCCTTGAACTGTTCGGGGCGCGTGATCGTACCGGCGCCGACGATGGCATCGGGCACCTCGGCAGCGATCCGTCGGATGCTTTCCATTGCCGCAGCCGTGCGCAAGGTCAGTTCCAGCACACGTACGCCACCGGCGACCAATGCCTTTGCCATCGGCACCGCATGCGCGGGATCATCGACAACGATCACCGGGATCACCGGGCCGGTTGCCATCACTTCGCTCACTGAAATTCCGCTACTCATGTGTTCAAGCCTCAGCTTCTCTGCCAATGACGGCGGCGGAACTGCGCGCGGCGGCGGGTTCCATCGTCGGGTGTTGTGCGGTGGCGAGCGTGCCGCAGGTCAACGCGCCCTGCTCCGCACCGAGTGCGTTGGCGCGCAGCGAAGCGAACAGTTCGCGGCCCATGCCGAAGCCGTGCGGCGTGGTATCAGCCGGCGCCGGCTGTCTTGCATTCCATTCGTCCGCCACGACTTCAGCTTCCAGCACGCCGCGATTCGCGTCCAGCGTAATCATGTCACCGTCACGCACGCGGGCGAGCATGCCGCCGTTGATGCATTCCGGCGTCACGTGGATGGCCGCGGGCACCTTGCCGGAGGCGCCGGACATGCGTCCATCGGTCACCAACGCGACGTGAAAACCGCGATCCTGCAACACGCCCAGCGGCGGCGTCAGCTTGTGCAGTTCCGGCATGCCGTTCGCACGTGGCCCCTGGTAACGGACGACCACCACGCAATCGCGCGCCAGAGTCCCGGCGGCAAACGCCGCCTGCATCGCTTCCTGGCTGTCGAAACATACCGCGGGCGCGCGCACCACGCGGTGTTCGGGTTTCACTGCGGAAACCTTGATCACTGCACGCCCGAGATTTCCTTTCAGCAGGCGCAGTCCGCCTTCGGCCGAAAACGGCGCGGACGCGGTTCGCAGAATAGTGTCATCGCCTGATTGGGCAACACCATCACGCCATTGCAGCCCTTCGGGCGCCAGCCAGGGTTCGCTGCAATAGGCCCGCAGCCCCTGCCCCATGACGGTGGTGACATCTTCATGCAACAAGCCGGCATCGATGAGTTCGCGCATCATGAAGCTCATGCCGCCGGCGGCATGGAACTGGTTCACGTCGGCCTTGCCGTTGGGATAGACACGCGCCAGTAATGGAATGACCGACGAGAGTTTGTCGAAATCATCCCAGTTGATCACAATGCCGGCGGCGCGTGCAATCGCCACCAGGTGAATGGTGTGGTTGGTGGAGCCGCCAGTGGCCAGCAGGCCGACGATGCCGTTGACGATGGCTTTCTCGTCGATGACCGACGACAACGGAATGTAATCGTCGCCGAGCGCGGTCAACCCTGCGATTCGCGCAGCAGCGGCCCGGGTCAGCGCATCGCGTAACGGCGTGCCGGGATTGATGAATGCGGCCCCTGGCAGATGCAGCCCCATCACTTCCATCAGCATCTGGTTGCTGTTGGCAGTACCGTAAAACGTGCAGGTGCCGGGGCCGTGGTAGGCGCGGGTCTCGGCTTCCAGCAGCGCGTCGCGCCCGACCTTGCCTTCGGCGAACAGCTGGCGGATACGCGATTTCTCATCATTGGCGAGGCCCGATGTCATCGGGCCGGCGGGGACGAAAATACATGGCATATGGCCGAAGGCCAGTGCGCCTATCAGCAGACCGGGAACGATTTTGTCGCACACGCCCAGACAAAGGACCGCGTCAAACATCGAATGCGACAACGCAATCGCTGTCGACATTGCGATGACATCGCGCGAGAACAGCGACAGCTCCATACCCGGCTCGCCCTGGGTCACGCCGTCACACATCGCCGGTACACCGCCGGCAAACTGCGCCGTGCAGTTCACAGCTCGCGCAGCTTCCTTGATCAGTGCCGGGTAATCCGCCAGCGGTTGATGGGCTGACAGCATGTCGTTATACGCGGAGACGATGGCAATATTGGCGGCGGCGCCATCGCGCACCCTGTCCTTGTCGGCTTCCGGGCAGGCCGCGAAGCCATGGGCGAAGTTGGTACAGCCCAGGCCCTTGCGCACGGGTGAGCGCCGCACATACTGCGCGCAGCGATCAAGGTACGCGCTCCGCGTCGCGACACTGCGCCGGGTAATCTCCGCGGTCACGCTTTCAATAACCGGATTGAGCGCCATCACTTCCACCTGTCCTCAGCATGCAATATGCCGTCACAGTATAAACGTCTGCCCGCGGTATTGCCTCGACCGTTCAATTTTCCAAGGTGGAAGTTCCGCAATGGTGCGACGGTTTCATGAATGCACCAATGCGCACCCTTCATTTATCTGAGATGAACGCCAGCCGATATCACTGCACCGTGATTATTTAAGCGAGTGCACTTACACTCTTGGCTTGGTGCCGAGGAATTTAATGTGGAAGATATAAGCTCCTTCGATTTGGTCCTGTTTGGCGGCAGCGGTGATTTGGCGATGCGCAAGCTGCTGCCAGCACTGTACAACCGCCATCGGAATAATGACCTGCCCGAGCAAGGCCGCATCATCGCCGTCGCACGCCAACAGATGGAGCGCGAGGAATACATCACACTGGTTCGCGAGCATTGCCAGCGCTACCTGAAAGCCAGATACAACGAGGAAACCTTCGCCAGTTTCGCCCACCGCCTGCAATATCTGCCACTGGACGCCAACTCGCCGGCTGATTACGCCAAACTCAAGCAGTTGCTGGAAGACAATCCCGGCAAGGAGCGGGCCTTCTTCCTCTCCACCTCGTCAGAGTTATTCAGTGCGATATGCACCCAGCTGGCCGCCCAGGGTCTGGCCGGGAATGGCGCGCGCGTGGTCCTGGAAAAGCCGCTGGGGCACGACTTGAAGTCGTCGAAGAAGATCAATGACGCCGTGACCAGGGTATTCGGCGAAGCGCAGATTTTCCGTATCGACCACTACCTCGGCAAGGAGCCGGTGCAGAACCTGATGGCGCTGCGCTTCGGCAATGCCTTGTTCGAACCGATGTGGGAGCGGACCTGGGTCCGCGACGTGCAGATCACCATCGCCGAGGATGTCGGCATTGAGCGCCGCGCGGATTTCTATGATCGTACCGGCGCGCTGCGCGACGTATTGCAGAACCACCTGTTGCAGCTTCTGTGCATCATCGCAATGGAACCGCCGTCATCGATTGATGCTGACGCGGTACGCGACGAAAAGCTGAAAGTGGTGCGGGCACTGGCGCCCTTCGAATCACCGGCCGACGTCGCCGCGCGCACCGTGCGTGGCCAGTACCGTGCGGGTGCGGTGGCCGGCCAGCCCGTGCCCGGTTACCTCGAGGAATCCGGCGTGCCGGAGCACAGCGGCACGGAGACCTTCGTCGCATTGAAAACCTGGATCAACAACTGGCGCTGGTCCGGCGTGCCGTTCTACCTGCGCACCGGCAAACGCATGCAACAGCGATTGGCCGAAATCGTCATCAATTTCCATAACATTCCGCACTCCATTTTCCCGCAAGGCAGTTCGCCGTTGCAGGGCAATCGCCTGGTCATCGAGTTGCAGCCCGAGGAAGGTTTGAAGCTGTACCTGATGGCCAAGCGCCCGGGAGACAAGCTGACGTTGAAGCCGGTGTACCTGAACCTCGATTTCAGCGATCACTTCCCGGAAGAACCGATGGATGCCTATGAGCGACTGCTGACGGACGTGCTGCGTGGGCGCCTCACCTTGTTCATGCGGCGTGACGAACTGGACGCGGCATGGGCCTGGTGCGATCCCATCCTGCAAGGGTGGGAAGCGATTGGCGACAAACCAAAGCCGTATGCGGCAGGTACCTGGGGCCCGGCCGCGGCCAGCGCACTGGTCGCCAAGGATGGCAGTGTCTGGCATGAAGAATCCTGAAGAGCTTCATCGCTGCCAATCGCTGGCCGACTGTGTGGCGCAGGTCACGCAGAGGATGGCAGCGTCTGTGCAGGCGGGTCTCGACGCGCACGGCACGGCCAGTCTCGCCGTCGCCGGTGGCCGCACACCCATCCCCATCCTGGAAGCACTGGCCATCACACCGCTGAACTGGTCACGGGTTTCGATTACGCTGACCGATGAACGCTGGGTGGATGAGCAACACCGGGACAGCAATGCCGCGCTGGTACGTCGCCATCTGTTGCATGACGACGCGGCCTCCGCGCGCTTCGTACCACTGTTCAATGGCGCCGAAAGCGCGGTTGACGGCACGGCCGACTGCCAGGCCACGCTCGCGGACTTTCCCCTGCCCTTCGATGTTGTGTTGTTGGGAATGGGTGAAGACGGTCACATCGCATCGCTGTTTCCCGGCATCAACGCGCTGGCCGATGGCGCCGCCGATGAACCTGGCCGGCACTGTATCGCGGTGACGCCCTCCACCGCGCCCCATGAACGCATGTCGTTGACGGTGTCGATGTTGTTACGCGCCCGCCTGCTGGTGTTGATGGTCACTGGCGAACGCAAGTGGGAGGTTCTGCAACAAGCGCTGCAACCCGGCCCGGCCATGGACCTGCCCGTGCGTACGGTGCTGCACCAGACGACGGCGCCGCTTGCGATCTACTGGGCGCCGGCGTAATCCGCGCTTCGACCTGCGTCAGCGCTGACAGCTACTGCAACAGCGCGCAGCCCACGTCATCCGGCAATAACAATGGTACCGACACCGGTTCGACACGCCAGGTGTCGCGGCAATAATCAGCTATCGCGCGATCCGAAGAGAACTTGCCGCTGCGCGCGGTATTGAGAATGGACATCCGCGTCCAGCGCTCCTGATCCGCCCAGACATCGGCGACGTGTTGCTGGCAATCCGCGTACGACTGGAAGTCGGCCAGCAGGAAGTACGGATCGTCGTACAACAGGTTGTCGACGATCGGTTTGAATAATTCGCTGTCGCCGCGGGAGAAGAAACCGCTCTGCACCAGATCCAGCGCCTCCTTGAGCAGCGGGTTCGCGTTGTAAATCTCACGTGGCCGGTAACCCCGTTGCCGCCACGCCTCCACTTCATCCTCACGCAACCCGAAGAGAAAGAAATTATCGGCCCCGACTTCCTCGCGGATCTCGATGTTCGCGCCGTCCATCGTGCCGATGGTCAACGCGCCATTCATCTGGAATTTCATGTTGCCGGTACCGGAGGCTTCCTTGCCGGCAGTGGAAATCTGCTCGGAGAGATCGGCCGCCGGATAAACCCGCTGACCGTTGGACACGCTGAAGTTCGGCAGGAACACCATTTTCAACAGTGCGCTGGTCGCCGGATCGCGATTGATGACATCCGCCACCGAAGTGATGAACTTTATGATCAGCTTGGCCATGAAATAGCCGGGCGCGGCCTTGCCACCGAACACGAGGGTGCGCGGGGCGAACTCACGCTGGGGATGCGCTTTCATCTGCAGATACAAGGCCACGGCATGCAGCGCGGCGAGATGCTGGCGCTTGTACTCATGGATGCGCTTCACCTGCACATCGAACATGGAGGCCGGGTCGACGCCGATCCCGGTCTGCTGCTGGATGGCGCGCGCAAGCGTCGCCTTGTTCGCCTGCTTGATGCCCCGCCAGCTGGCGCGGAACACCGGATCATCGGCGAATGATTCGAGCGCACGGATGCGCGGCAGATTGGTGATCCACTCATCACCGATGGCATCGCAGATGGCGGCGGTCATGCCCGGATTGCTCTGCACGATCCAGCGGCGGGGCGTCACGCCATTGGTCTTGTTGCTGAACTTCTCCGGCCACAGTTCGTAGAAATCGCGTAACACATGCTGCTGCAGCAGTTCGGAATGCAGCGCGGCCACACCATTGATGGCATGCGCGCCGACCGATGCCAGATTGGCCATCCTCACATAGCGGGCGCCGCTCTCATCGATGATGGACATGCGCGAAAGGCGAGCGTCGTCGCCGACGAAACGAATGCGCACTTCATCCAGGAAGCGGGCGTTGATCTCGTAGATGATTTCCAGGTGACGCGGTAACACCCGCTGGAACAACGCCAACGGCCAGCGCTCCAGCGCCTCGGGCAGCAATGTGTGGTTGGTATAAGCCAGCGACTTCTGCGTGATCGACCACGCTTCGTCCCAGCCGACCATGCATTCATCCAGCAACAACCGCATCAGCTCCGCCACGGCTATCGCCGGGTGGGTGTCGTTGAGCTGGATGGTGAATTTTTCGTGGAAGCGCGCCAGCGGAATCTTCTGGACCTTCAGAATCCGCAGCATGTCCTGCAGTGAGCACGAGACGAAGAAATACTGCTGTTCGAGCCGCAACTCCTTGCCGTTTTCGGTCTCGTCATTCGGATACAACACCTTGGTCAGATTTTCCGAATTGATCTTCTGCACCACCGCGCCGTAGTAGTCGCCGCGGTTGAATGTCGCCAGGTCGAACGATTCCGGCGCTTCGGCGCACCACAGGCGCAGCGTATTCGCGTTGTTGGTGTGGTAGCCCAGAATGGGTGTGTCGTACGGCACGCCATTGACAACTTTGCGCGGCACCCAACGCACCCGCAGCTTTTCGTCGTCGCCGATGTAGTGTTCGGTGTGGCCGCCGATGCGCACCGTCTGCATCCATTCCGGTCGGGCGATTTCCCACGGGTTGCCGAAATGCAGCCACTTGTCGGTCTTCTCGACCTGCCAGCCGTCGACAATCTCCTGGCGGAAGATGCCATATTCGTAGCGCACGCCGTAACCCAGCGCCGGAATCTCCATGGTCGCCAGCGAATCGATGAAGCACGCCGCCAGGCGCCCCAACCCGCCATTGCCCAGCCCCGGCTCCGCTTCGCAGGCGATCAAGTCTTCCAGATCAAGACCCATATCGGCCATCGCTTCCTGCGCGGTCTGCTCCAGCCCCAGGTTGTTGAGGTTGTTGCGCAGGTGCGGCCCGAGCAGGAATTCCGCCGAGAGGTAGCAGACCGTGCGCGAGCCCTGCTCCGTATAGGCCGAGGCGGTGCTGATCCAACGCGCCAGCAGCTGGTCGCGGACGGCGAATGCAAGCGCGAGGTAGTAATCGGTGCGCGTCGCCAGCGCCGGGAACTTGCCCTGCGTATACAACAGGTTGCTCAGGAACGCCTGCTTGAGTTCCTGCTTGGAAAGCTCTGAATCTTGCGCCATATCTGATACTCGCCGGGTGAAGAAAAGCCGTCGGCAGAATTGCGGCCGTAACCATCGGGCATGGTCGTGTACAAAGTACATGCAAGGATCGTGCGTGGTTTAGCGGAACGACGCTGTCGCCTGGGCCGCCTGTTGAATCTGAATCCGGCGGAGGAAGGCGCCCTGATGAACTGAAGTGGCAGGGAATGCTAACCCCGCGGGTTTTCAGGGCATTTTGAGGTCACCACGGGTGCAATCGCGAAATACAAACGCACCTCGGGCGATCCTCCCGCGCAATGGCGAGCCGGACGCCTGGCCAGTCAGTGACCGCGGCTCATCGTCTGGATGACGGGAATCCGTCGAGCTCGCACCAATTGCGTGCGCTGGCTGCACCTATCCAGTACCTCAGGGTTGGGGCCAGCGATATTTAGGGTCAGAGTAAAAATAGCGGGCCTCGGCACGGATTTCAGACGTCTGCGAAGCGTTGCGGCCCGCTGATTTTCGTCATCCCGGACACCGCGCAGCGGTGAGCCGGGATCCATAGGGCCTCACTCGAAGCCACATGGATTCCGGCTCGCGCCCCCTTCGCGGGCACGTCCGGAATGACGGAGCAGTAAGACGAAGCCCGTGCGGATTTCCCCGACGTTGGGTGAGGAACCTGGTTTTACTCTGACCCTGAATATGTTTGTCAGCAGCGGCCGTAGAGGGCGTTGAGCGCACGCAGGTGCGATGTCGGGACCGCGTCGATTTGGGACCAGTCAAAACGCCAGCGCCAATTGCCGTCCAGTGAGCCGGGAATGTTCATGCGGTGTGCGCCATCCAGCCCCAGCACGTCCTGCAGTGGCAGCACGGACCAGATGGCCACTGACGCCAGCGCCGCGCGCACCATCGGCCAGGGCATCTGCTCGGTGGAGCGACCGAGGTACTCGTCAACGTGCGCACGGGTGCGCTCATCCAGTGACCGATACCAGCCGCACACCGTATCGTTATCATGCGTTCCGGTGTAGACGACAGCATCCTGCCGATGGTTATGCGGCAGATAAGGGTTGGCGGCTTCACCGCTGAAACCGAATTGCAGAATGCGCATGCCGGGCAACGCATAGGAATCGCGCAACTCCTCGACATCCGGCGTGATGAAACCGAGGTCCTCGGCAATGAATGGCAGGCTGCCCAGGCCCTTCTCCAGCGCTTCCAGCAATGCCTGCCCCGGCACGGTTTCCCATTCGCCGTGCTCCGCGGTTTCGCTTTCCGCGGGGATCGACCAGATCGCGGCGAAGCCACGGAAATGATCCAGCCGCATCACGTCGAACCACTGCAGCTCGTGGCGCAGGCGTTTCGTCCACCAGTTGAAACCGTCGGCAGCAATGGCCTGCCAGTTGTACAACGGGTTACCCCAACGCTGGCCGGTCTTGGAAAAGTAATCGGGCGGCACACCGGCTACGCGCGTCGGCAGATGTTGCGCGTCGAGCTGGAAGTAGTCCGGGTGACACCAGACTTCCTTGCTGTCGCAGGCGACCAGGAAAGGCAGGTCGCCGACCATCTGGATATCCCGCGAATGGGCATGGTCGACCAGTTGCCGCCAGACCTGATGAAAGCGGAACTGGGCGATGCGGATCGCATCGAGGCGATCCTTGTTGGCGCGATCCAGGGCCGCAAGTGCTTCCGGTTCACGCGAACGTAGCGGCGCGGGCCAATCCCACCAGGCCTTGCCATCGTGCATTTCCTTGAGCACGCGGTACCGCGCGTACTCATGGAGCCAGTCGGCCTGTTCCGCAACGAAATGTTCGAAGGCAGCGCGTTCGCTTGCCGGTAGTGGCGCTTCGAAGTCCTGCCGCAGCAGCCCCATATGGCCGGCGTATACCGAGCAACTGCTGTACGGCGAACCGTGCTCGTCCGGTGGATGCAGTGGCAACGTCTGCCACAATCCGAAGCCGCAATCCGCCAGCCAGTCGATGAAGCGCCTGCCGCTATCAATCAGCGGCTGGTTATCCGGGAGTGAGGTTGGATGCAACAGGACACCGGAACGCCGGCGCGCTGTCGACCAGAAGGCGTCAGTCATGCAACACCTGTTTGCCGGCGATCCGCAACGTCGTCAGCGCCATGAATTCAGGCATCGCGACTGTGGCGCATGGTGCCGCCGTGTTCCGGATCGCCATGACCATGCGACAACACCTTCTGCAGGTACGGCGGCGCCGCCCGATCCAGCAACGCATATAAATGGCAGATCTGCTGGCGGAACAATTGTTCGAAGTCGCTGACCGGCCCGGCCGGGTTGTACGCGCCGAACCACCAGAACCAGTCAGAAGCTTCGCAGATAGCCAGGAAATGTTCGATGCGGGAACGTCGCTCGGCGGAGAGATCGGGTTGCGAGAGCACTTCGTCCGCGGCGAGCTTCACTTCACACAACGCATCCCAGGCGGCGTTCTTGTCCGGGTCGCCAATCCATGTTGAGAACGTGCCGTACACCCAGCTTCCCGGCGTGACATGCGGCAAGGGTTTACCCGAGCCGTCGGCATACTCGCTGAACGTCACCAGACGGATGCGCTCGTGATTGGCGAACTTGCGGTAGAGGGCTGAAAGAAAGTACCAGCCGTTCTCGGGATAGTATTCCCAGGCGTTCTCGCCATCCATGATGATGGCAATCAGCGGCGGCTCGCCCTGGTGTGCCGCGGCAGATTCCATGATGCGGTGTTCAAGATTGGCGACCGCGTCATCAGCATGCCAGTCGGAATAGGTGAAGCCGATGAGATCGGACAACTCATCGTTACGGGCGAACATCGTGATGCCGCCGGACGCGAGGTAAGGCCCGCTGCCGCCATCACCGCGCTTGAGCGTGTTGCCCAGCACGCCGCCGCCGGTCGCCGCCCAGCGAAACCCGGCATCGGCAAGCATGCTCAATGTGGCATCGTCGACGCCGCCCTCCGCCGGCCAGCAACCCACCGGCTTCAGGCCGAATTCCCGCTCGAAGCATTCCACGGCCCTGGTCACGTGCCAGAACGCCCGGGCGCGACCGCCGGGGTAACCTTCGTACTTCGGCAGCGGCGCGTCGGCCACGGTGGCGCGGGCGCCCTGGAAATCGAACATCAGGGGCAGGATGGGATGGGCATACGGTGTTACGGAAAGTTCTATACGCCCGGCTTCGGCCAATGCCCGGTAGCGCGCGAGCAGGCTGGCGACAATGCCGGCGATGCATTCCAGAAGGCGCCGGCGCTGCTCATGCGTAAACCCGTGCTCTGCCTGTAACAACGCCTGTACGTGGGTATCGTTGCGCCGGGTGTATTCACCCAGCCATGCCAGGTGATACCAGGTCACCAGATCG
Organism: Gammaproteobacteria bacterium; assembly: GCA_024234975.1. Classification (GTDB taxonomy): domain Bacteria; phylum Pseudomonadota; class Gammaproteobacteria; genus JACKNH01. The sequence goes on along the minus strand of JACKNH010000006.1, from coordinate 207,490 downwards.
AACAGAAAGGCATCGGAAAAATATTCGCCGCGGGCGGGCGGCAGCAGCATGGCGGTCGCCCGATCCGCAAGCAGGCGGAAGGCCGGGAAGCGGTCCACGAGATGTTTGCGATTGGCGCGCAGACTGGCTGTTGCCAACCACAACCGCGACTGGCTGTCGCTGGGCAGTTCATGCGCCGCCAGTGCTGCAAGCAGGGGATCCGTCAACGCTTCGCCACGTTCCAGGTACGCGGCGAGTTCAGCCTCATAGGCTCGCAGCTGTTCAATCAGTATCGGACTGAAATTGACTACCGCGCGCGCCTGCGGCTCCGCTTCGAGATGCGCCGCCATGTCGTGATAGTCCTTGATGGCGTGCAGATACGTCCATGGCTGTGTCCACCAACCCGTCGCCAGATCGCGATACTCTGGCTGGTGCATATGCCAGCAGAAGACAACGGGTATGCGCCCGTCGGCGCTGCCATCAGCTGGCATACGTCACCGACTGCCCGAGCATCTGCGGGCTGACCAGCACAATGCCCTGCTCGGTCACCTGGAAACGGCGTCTGTCCGCTTCCGTATCAAAACCGATGGTGGTGCCGCTCTGAATGTTGCAACCGATATCAATCACCGCCCGACGGATGCGACAGTTCTCGCCGATGCTGACATCCGGCAGGATGACCGCATCCTGCACTTCGCTGCCAGCATCGATGCGCACGTTGTTACACAGCACCGAGCGCTGCACGGACGCGCCGGAGAGAATGCAGCCTGCGGAAACCAGTGAATCCGTCGCCATACCGCGACGACCATCGTCATCAAATACGAACTTCGCCGGCGGCAGCTGGCTGGGTGCGGTACGGATGGGCCAATCCTGGTCGTACAGGTTCAACGGCGGCGTTACGCTGGTGAGTTCGATATTCGCCTCCCAGTAGGCATCCACCGTTCCCACATCGCGCCAGTAACCCTGGCCATCGCCGAAGGGATCGCGGAATGGATAGGCAACGACACGGCGATCGCGATAGCTGTTGGGGATGATGTTCTTGCCGAAGTCATGTGATGAGCTGGTGTCATCGTGATCGGCGGACAACAAATCATCCAGCAGTTCTGCGCCGAAAAGGTAAATGCCCATGGACGCGAGCGCGACGCCCTCACGACCGGGGATACCCGTCGGGTGTTCCGGTTTCTCCTGGAAATCGACCACCCGGTCATGGGCGTCGACGGTCATCACGCCAAACTGATTGGCGTCCGCCAGCGGCACCTCGATGCAGCCGACGGTGATATCGGCCTCTGAATCCAGGTGCGCGGTAATCATCATGCCGTAGTCCATCTTGTAGATATGGTCGCCGGCCAGCACGAGAATGAATTTCGGCCGATGCTCGCGGATGATGTCCAGGTTCTGGAATACGGCATCGGCCGTACCCTGATATTCGAATGATCCTTCGTAGCGTTCCTGCGCGGGCAGGATTTCGATGAACTCGCCGAATTCAGGCCGGCTGAATGACCAGTTGCGCTCCATGTGTTTCAACAGCGAATGCGCGCGGTATTGCGTGAGCAGCGAAATCCGCCGGATGCCGGAGTTGATGCAGTTGGAGAGCGTGAAATCGATGATGCGGTATTTGCCGCCGAACGGGACGGCAGGCTTGCTGCGTGCCGATGTCAGGGCGTTGAGGCGGCGGCCGCGGCCTCCCGCCATCACCACGGCAAGCGTTTCACGAATGATCCGGCTGTGGGTGCCCTGATCGCGGCGCTTGGTTCTCGGGTATGACACAGTCTGATATCCTCTGAAACGTGCTGGTGAATTCTACCTGTTTAACGTCTGCAAAAGTTCTGCCATAGATCAACCGGCAGCCAACCGCCGCTACATGAAAACCCTGTCTCCGGTTCAACAACACCTGCTCAACCAGCTCGTCAGCGGCAATTGCCACGATCCGGCAGCGTTGCTGGGGCCGCACGTGAGTGGGGCCGGCACCACCATCAACGTGTATCTTCCTGGTGCGCAGGAAGCGCGTATCGTCGAAAACGGTGCAAAGCTTGAACGGGTGGATCATACCGACCTGTTCACCTGGCACGGCCCCTCGCCGGTAGCGCATTATCAAATTGAATATCGCGATCGGCATGGGCAGATGCACCATCGCGCGGACCCTTACAGCTTCCCGCCCCAGCTCAGCGCGTTCGATTTGCACCTGTTCGCCGAAGGCCGGCAACAGCAGGCCTACCGCATGCTCGGCGCCAACCCACGCACGGTCGACGGGATCGACGGCGTGCTGTTCGCCACCTGGGCGCCGAATGCCTGCCGCGTCAGCGTGGTCGGGCCGTTCAACGAGTGGGACGGCCGCCAGTTCCCGATGTTCAACCGCGGTGGAAACGGCATCTGGGAGTTATTCGTTCCCGGCCTGGGCGACGGCACGTTATATAAATTCGAAATAAAGAACCGCGACACGGGCGCTGTTCTGCTCAAGTCGGACCCGTATGCGCGCTGGTGCGAGTTCCGCCCCGCCACTGCATCGGTGGTCGTCGATCAGCCAGCCTATGCCTGGCAGGACCAGGCCTGGCTGGCCCAGCGTGATGCGCATGGCTGGCAATCCGCGCCAATGAGTATTTACGAGGCGCACCTCGGCTCATGGCGCCGCGGCAGCCATGGCGAATACCTGAACTACCGCGACATCGCCCACCAGCTCGTCCCTTACGTCAAGGACCTGGGCTTCACCCATATCGAATTGCTGCCGGTGTCCGAACATCCGTTTGATGGTTCCTGGGGCTACCAGTGCACCGGCTTTTACGCGCCGACCAGCCGGTTCGGCACGCCGGACGATTTCAGATATTTCGTCGATTACTGCCACCAGCACGGACTCGGCGTCATTCTTGATTGGGTCGCTGGGCACTTCCCGCGCGACGACCACGGTCTGGCGCAGTTCGACGGTACCGCCCTGTATGAACACGCTGATCCGCGCCGCGGCGAGCACCGCGACTGGGGCACATTGATCTTCAACTACGGGCGCCACGAGGTCCGCAATTTCCTCATTTCCAACGCGGTGTACTGGCTGGACGAATTCCATGTTGACGGGCTGCGCGTGGATGCGGTCGCATCGATGCTGTATCTCGATTACTCGCGCAAGGAAGGTGAATGGCTGCCAAATGAACATGGCGGGCGCGAGAATCTGGAAGCCATCGCTTTCCTGCAGGAATTGAACGCCATCACCCACCGCGAATTTCCCGGCACGATCACCATCGCAGAGGAATCGACCTCGTGGCCGCAGGTGACGCGACCGACCAGCGGTGGTGGCCTTGGCTTCAGCATGAAATGGAATATGGGCTGGATGCACGACAGCCTGCACTATATGCGCATGGACCCGGTGTACCGGCATTTCCATCATCGCGATCTGACGTTCGGCATGCTCTACGCATGGAGTGAGAACTTCGTACTGCCCTACTCGCATGACGAAGTCGTTCACGGCAAAGGTTCATTGTTAGGCAAGATGCCCGGTGACGACTGGCAGCGGTTCGCCAATCTCCGGCTGCTGTATACGTTCATGTTCGCTTACCCCGGCAAGAAGCTGTTGTTCATGGGCAGCGAGTTCGCGCCGTGGAAGGAGTGGTCGCACGACCACGGCCTGGAATTTTCGCTGCTCGAGTATCCACCGCATGCCGGCATCAGCAACACGGTGCGTGATTTGAACAGCTTGTACACCGCGCAGCCGGCGCTGTACCGGAACGATTTTCAGTCCAGCGGCTTTCACTGGCTGGATTGTGACGACGACGCCCACTCACTGCTGAGTTTCGTGCGCCGCGCGGGTGAGGATGCCGCTGTTGTGGTGATGAACTTCACGCCCGTCCCTCGCCATGGCTATCGTCTCGGCGTGCCGCATGGCGGCGACTGGCGTGAAGTGTTCAATTCCGATTCGCGCTTTTACGGCGGCAGCGATCTGGGCAATGGCAGCGTTCTGCATGCGCAAGCGCAGCCTTGGATGAACCAATCGCACTCCTTGACGCTGACGCTGCCGCCGCTTGCGGCATTGATCCTGATGCCCGCGAAGTAGCAATGGCCCACATCCTGTTTGCTGCGTCGGAGGTCTTTCCGCATATCAAGACCGGTGGACTGGCGGATGTCGCCGGCGCTTTGCCGCCCGCGCTCCAGGCGCTGGGCCTGGACATCAGCATCGTCATTCCCGCCTACCGCCGGATTGCCGAAATGCGCAGTGTGCCGCCGCCGGTCGTCGCCGAATTCGCGCTGCCTGAGCACGATGCGGTCGCGAAGATCCGCGCCAGCCAGCTCCACGGCACCGACATTCCGCTGTATCTGGTCGATATCCCCGGCCTGTTTGATCGTGACGGCGAACCTTACACCGATGCCGACGGCAACGAATGGCCGGACAACCCCGACCGCTTTGCCGCATTCAGCCGGGTCGTATGTGCGATGGCGCTGGGTGAACTGCTACCGCAGTTCAAGCCGGACGCCGTTCATTGTCATGACTGGCATACCGGGCTGGTTCCGGCACTGCTGGCGGACAAACCGCAGCGCCCTGCAACGTTGTTCTCGATCCACAACCTGGCCTATCAGGGCGTGTATGACCGCGATACCTTCACCCGGCTGGAACTGCCTGAACGCTTATGGCACCCGGAATTGCTGGAGTACTACGGCCAGTTCTCGTTTCTCAAAGGGGGTCTGGCCTGCGCCGACACCTTGCTGACCGTCAGCCCGACCTATGCCGAAGAAATAACCCGGCCTGAATTCGGCTTCGGCCTGGATGGCTTGTTGAACTGGCGGGTAAACGTACTGCACGGCATTCTCAACGGCGTGGACTACCAGTTGTGGGACCCGCGCCTGGATGTCCATATTCCGCAGCACTACTGGCTGGAAACGCTGTCCGAAAAAGTCCACAACAAGCTGGCGTTACAGGCGGAACTGGGGCTGGAAGTGGACGCTTCCGCATTCATCGTCACCCACGTGGGGCGTCTGACCTGGCAGAAGGGCAGCGATCTCATCATGGAGGCACTGCCCGCGCTGCTGGAAATTCCAGGCGTGCAATGTGCGTTTCTCGGTTCGGGTGATCCGGCCTTCGCCGCCAACCTCAAGGCACTGGCAGATGCGCAGCCCAGCCGCTGTGCGGCCACCATCGGTTACAACGAACCACTTGCGCATCGCCTGATTGCGGGCGCCGACGTGTTCCTGATGCCTTCGCGCTTTGAGCCCTGCGGGCTGACCCAGCTCTACAGTCTGCGCTATGGCACGTTGCCGATCGTGAACCCGACCGGCGGACTGGCGGATACCGTCACCGAAGGCCAGACCGGGTATGTAATCGACGAGATGTCGGCGGCGGGCCTGACCGACTGTGTCGGCCGCGCGGTGGACGATTTCCGGCAGCGCCCCATCGTCTGGCAACAGCTGGCACGCCGCGGCATGGTGAGCGATTTCAGTTGGGCCCGTTCGGCAGCGGAATATGCCGCGTACTATCAACAGGCCATCACCGCGCGCCACCAGCTTCGCTGATCGTACCCGGCCGTGACTCGCAGCCCCGGGATCGGCGAAAATGCCCGACAATCCACTGCATCAACAGCATCCACTTGCAACTCCGGGAGGAACGACAACATGGACCGACAGTTCAAACTCTGTGCGCTGACCGCAGCCCTGTTACTGGCAGGCTGTGGTGGCACTGATGCGCCACCTGCTGCCAGCGACGATGTCCCCCCTCCTCCAGCGGCGCCTGAAGTCACCTCTATCGAGATACCCGAGCGTATCGTGCTCGAACGTGGCGGCTTCACGCCCGAAGGCGTCGAGTACGATTTGACCAACAATCGCTTTCTGGTCGGCTCCGTCGTCGAAGGGACTGTTTACGCAGTGGCCAACGACGGCCGCATGACAGCTTTCGTTCGCGATGCCGACCTCAGGTCATCGGTTGGTATCGAAGTCGATGAAGCCCGCAACCGCTTGATCGTGACCAACACCGATGGCTCGGTATTCGCCAATCCCGATTCCACCGGCGTCGCTGCAATCGGCATCTACGATCTCGATACCGGTTTGCGTACGGCGATGGTCAATGTCGACCACCTGCTCGGTGAACGTGCACCGGGCATGCGGGTGTTCATCAACGATGTCACCGTCGGCGAAGACGGCACGATATACGGCACGGATTCATTCGCGCGCGTGGTCTACGCCGTCGATCTCGACAACAACCCGTCGCTGTTGGTGGCGGCGGACGTATTGCCCGAATCAGTCAGCATGAATGGCATCGTCAGTCATCCCGATGGGTTCCTGTTGATCGCCAGCACACCCGAAGGCGCGCTTTACCGCGTGCCGCTCAACGATCCCGCCGCGTTCTCGCGGGTTGAACTGCCGGAGCCCGTCAATGGCGCGGACGGTATGGTCTGGCTGGCTGACGGCAGCCTCGCCGTGGTCTGTGGTGTCGATGCCCGCACGGTCAGGCTGAAGAGTGATGACGGCTGGCAGAGTGCTGCCATCACCGGCATCGCCAGCAACCAGGGCGCAGCCACGACCGGCGCGGTAGTCGGTGACGATGTATACGTGGTGCAGCCACATTTCGCTGATCCCGAACCACCGGTATTGCTGCGCGTGAGGTTCGAGTAGGCGGCGGCGAAACTGTCGAAGCGCGTTCTGGATGGCATCGACGCTCTGGTCCCACCGGGCAGCAGTCTCAACCCGGTGGGGGATGATGTACCCGATGGCACCGCTTTACATCACCGGCGCCGCTGAAGGCGTCGCCGTGACCACGCAGCCCACTGCAACACATTGATCTCCGAGTCTGAAATCCATGGCATTGCCTGACCGAATTGAAGTCGTCCCGCTCAACAAGGCACCGCAGGTAGCGGTGTCTGTGCCGGGTTCCAAAAGCATCACCAACCGTGTCCTGCTGCTGGCGGCGTTGGCCGGCCGCACCACGCGGATCACCGGCGCACTGTGGAGTGAGGATACCCAGGTGATGGTGGCGGCACTGCGCACCCTTGGGATCAGGATTGTTGTTGATCCGGATCCGGCCGATGCCTGTAACCGCACGCTGGTGGTCACCGGCGTTGGTGGTGTGCCCGATGCCGGTGGCCCCAATCCCATCGACATATTCGTTGGCAATGCCGGCACCGCCGCGCGTTTTCTCGCCGCCTACGTCTGCCTGGGCACAGGCGTCTACCGATTGCATGGCGTTGATCGGATGCACGAACGTCCGCAGGCGGCATTGTTCGACGCCTTGCGTCAACTTGGCTATCGCATCGATTCACCCAATGATCGTCTGCCGGCCACCATCCATGGCGGTGGACGTCGGCCGGGCCGTTGCCGGGTCAGCATTGCCCACAGTTCGCAGTTCGCCTCGGCGCTACTGCTGTGTGCCGATCATGGCGGTTGGGAGGTCGACATCGTTGATGAGCCCGGCGGCGATGGCGACGAATCGCCTTACGTCGCGATGACCAGTGCCCTGGTCGAAAACTTTGCCAACGGTAACGGCGAATTCGTTGTCGAACCCGATGCTTCCAGCGGCAGTTACTTCTGGGGCGCGGGTTGGCTGCTCAAGCAACGCTTCGGACTGGCAGAGTTGCCGGTCACCGTGCGCGACTGGCCAACCACGCCATGGCAGATTGATGCGCGCTTTCCACAATTTCTGCCACCGCCCGGCCAGGTTTCACGGGCCAGCGATCTAGGCGACAGCATCATGACCGCCATCATGCTCGCGTCATTCACCGATCACGCGGTCGATTTCAACGATCTCGGTCGTCTGCGTGTACAGGAATGCGAGCGCGTGAAAGCGCTGTATACCGAATTGACCCGCTGCGGCGCACGGGTCATTGAACGTGGCGACACGCTCGCCTTCATTCCGAATGCGCTGCACGCTGCCACCGTCGAGACTTACCACGATCACCGCATGGCCATGTGCTTCGGCATGCTCGGGCTGGTCGTTCCGGGGATCCGCATCATCAACCCGGCCTGCGTCGGCAAGACCTTCCCCAACTTCTTCTTCAAACTCGCCGCGCCACCGCCTTACGGCCTTGGCGTCACCCTGATCGACGTCGCCACGGATCGCGTGCTGCCGTTGGACGATGGATTGATCGCCTGACCTTGCCGGATCAAAGGATGGCTTCGATCAGCGTCGGGCCCGGCGTCGCCAGTGAACGTGCCAGCGCCGTGTTGAATTCACCGGCACTGGTTGCACGGCACGCCGGCATACCGAGCCCGGTTGCGATCGACACCCAGTCCATGTCGGGGTTGCCGAGGTCGAGCACGGCATCGGCCCGCGCGCCGGCACCGTCGGGCGCAATCTTGCCCAGCTCCCAGCGCAGGATCGAATAACCGCGATTGTTGAACAGCACCACGCTGACATTGCAGCCTTCCCGTACCATCGACCACAACGCCTGCATCGTATACATCGCGCTGCCATCGCCTTCGAGCGCGATGACGCGTCGCTCGGGTGCGGCAATGGCCGCCCCCAGCGCCAATGGCAGTCCGCCACCGACCGAACCACCGGTGACATCCATCCAGTCGTGCGGACGGGCGTGACGCGTCAGCGTCGGAATCGGTACCGCGCCGCTGACAGCTTCGTTGACGACGATGGCGTTCTCGGGCATCAGATGCGCGAGTGCACCACCGATTGCTTCGGGTGTCAGTGCGCCATCCGGCAGCGGTGCAATGACGAGGTCACCCGCGACGACCGGCACAGCATCAGCATCCAGCGCATCGACCAATGCCGCCAGCGCCGCCACCAGGTCTTCACCCGGAGCCGCGAGCGAATGAACCCGGCACTGCTCCGGCGCCATCGCGCTGGGGAAACCGGGATAAGCGAAAAAGGCCACCGGCGCGACGGTACCGATGGTGATGATGTGGCGCAGATCCGCGAGCTGTTGCAAGGCCTGGTCGACCGGATACGCCACCGGCGTGACATCCACGCGCCCTGCACCGCGCGCCTTCAACGTGATGAAGAAATCCGATAACAGCCGCGCGCCGGTTGCGGCATGAACCTTCCCGGCCAGCGCCAGGCCCGGGGCTGACAACGCCGCACCGTTCATCAGCAATGCAGCAGGTTCGCCCGCGCGCAGGATGCGTGCAATCGCGGCGACGGCATCTTTGGTCGGCGCGGCCGCCACTGGAACCTGCACCGGCGGCACCTGGCTGCCGCCAGCCGGCCCCCAGGCGACATCGGTTGGCACCACCAGCGTCGCGATGCTGCCGGGCGCAGTGGTGGCGGCGATGAAGGCGTCGGCAATATCACTGGCAATTTCCCCCGCGGCGCGGCTGGTCCGAACCCAGCTGGATACGGCTGCCGCCACGGCTTCGATGTCCGAGGTCAGCGGGGCATCGTAGGCGCGATGATAGGTGGCGTGGTCGCCGACGATGTTGATGATCGGTACCCGTGCGCGGCGGGCGTTGTGCAGATTGGCGAAACCATTGCCGAGGCCGGGCCCCAGGTGCAGCAGCGTCGACGCCGGCTTGCCGGCGATGCGCGCGTAACCATCCGCGGCGCCGGTCGCAACGCCTTCGAACAAAGCCAGAACGCCACGCATGCGCGGTTCGCGTTCCAGCGCTGCGACAAACTGCATTTCTGACGTACCCGGATTGGTGAAACACGTATCCACCCCGAGTTGCAGCAGGCTTTCGAGCAACTTCTGCGCACCGTTCATCTGAATCCCCCCTGGTAGCGGTTGCCGCCGCAGTTCGAAGCGGGGATACCGGCGCTGCGCCGGCCTCCGCTACCGCGGCCGATGCAGCGACGATACGCGAGTGCTTCAGGTGGGATCAATGTTGACTTCGATGCGGGCGCTGCAAACCTGCTGGCGCCAGCAGCATATGCAACGACGTGCCCCTCAGCTGCCGCGACTGTCGTTGGCGATATGCGGCCAGTTGCCGAAGCGCAGTTCGATGGCCGCACCGACACCCCAGGTGAACTCGCGCTTGTCGATGACGCGCTCGCGTGGCCAGCTGATACCGGTGCGTAATTCCAGAATGAGATACTCACGGATGAACTGGCGGCGGTAGATGATGCGCGCGCCGTAATCCTGCACTGGCACGCGGCTGCCTGTCTTGCCTTCGACACCGACCTGATACGCGAGTGCGTTCTTGTCATCGAGACCGTGGAACAATGTCGTCAAGCCGCTCCACTCCACCCCGCTGGTGCGTTCGGCGACCATACCGATACTGGTCACGCGGAACAGGAAGGTGGAATTGAGTTCGTGGTCGAAATCGAGTTTGGTTGAAGTGCCGAGGCCTTCCTGCTCCTGCCAGAAGGCGCTCTGGCGAAAGCGGAACACGGTATCGTCATCCAGCGACCAGGCACGACGATAATTCACCCGGGTGTAGGGATTCAGCGGAATATCCAGATGAATGCCGACATCGGCATCGATATAACCCTTCAGCCCCGGCCGGCTGTAACCGATGCCCAGCAGCAGTTTTTCATCATCCACCTGGCGGAACTGACTGGGCAGTGCAGCGAACTGCTCGGGTGAGCCGGCAATGAATTCATCTTCATCCACACGGCCGACGAATGCGTTGAGACGCCCGTTGAGTTGCGGGAGTTGCATGCGCGCCTTGAACCGAAGTCGCGGGTCAAACCCATGGTACTCATCCCATAACGAACCGACGGAAATGCTGCCGTAAGTCGCCCGGTAGGCGTCGTAGTCGCTGGGATTGCCGAAAAAGCTGTCGAACCATTTCGAGGTGGAACAGACCGCTTCAGCGAGTTCACCGTGGACCCGGTCTACCAGCTCGGTATCCCGCGCCGAACGCACGACGCACGGGTCGGGCGACGTACCTGACTGCGCAGAGGCATCAAGCCCTCCAAACATCATGGCAATGCCTGCCAGCAGTACTGCATGGCGGCGTAGCTGCAAACAAATCCTCGTCACCGAAAACATCCTGTCCAGGTTCCCCAAGGTTGATCCCGTCGCGCGCATGATAGCGCCGGCTTTGTTGAAAAACACGAGTCCGGCTTTGCAAATCCTACGTAGCAGAAGGTCTCGTCTACCGCTACCGGGCGTCGTGGTTCCCGCTACAATAGCGGCATGCTGAGCGCATCGGTGCACTGATGGATTTCGCCACCTGGCTTCCGGCGGGACTGACGCCCCATGGCGCTGTCATGCTCGCCTTCACCTTGGCGATGTTTGTGATCTTCGTCCTCGACCGCTTCCCGCTGGCTTCCGTCTGCCTGGCCATCCTGGTATTCGTACCGCTGCTGTTCGCGCTATTCCCGCTGGGTACCGTCGACGGCCCGGTTACCCCGACTGATTTCTTTCTTGGATTCGGCCACCCCGCACTCATTGCCATCTGCAGCCTGATGATTCTCGGCCAGGGTCTGGTGATCACCGGCGCGCTGGACCCCGCAGCGCATGTGCTGAGCAACATGGTCGGTCAACGGCCCCGCGTTGCATTGGTGCTGGTGTTGTTCGCCAGCGCGATGGCCAGCGGCTTCATCAACGATACGCCGGTCATCGTGCTGCTGGTGCCATTGCTGATTGCCGCCGCGCGCCGGGCCGGCTCGCAGGCCACCGCCTTGCTGATGCCGGTCAACTTCGCGGTGCTGATTGGCGGCATGGCGACCACCATCGGTACTTCCACCAACCTGATCGTCGTTGCCATGGCGCGCGACATCGGCGGTATATCGCTGTCACTGTTCGATTTCTACCCGCTGGTCGCCGCGGCGGCGATCCCGGCAATGCTCTACCTGTGGGGCGTTGCGCCGTGGTTGCTGCGGTCGGTACCACGCCAACAGGAGAGTTACGGCGAAGAGGTGTTCGATGCCGAGCTTTACATCCCCGAGGATGCCTGGGCTGCCGACAAGGAGCTGCGCGAAATCCTGTCGCGGGTGGATTACCGCATTCAGCTGCGCGGCATCCGCCGCGGCGACAAACTGCTCAGCCGCCTGCCCACCATCCGCATCAATGCCGGTGATGCATTACTGGTGCAGGACACAACGGAGAATCTGAAGGAACTGGAACGCCGTCTGGGGGTGAAGCTGCATGATGTTGAAGTGGCGCCGGACCCGGCCGAAGGCGGCGCCGAACAGGCCGCCGCGCAACCGGCGGAAGATGGCGGCACACGCGAGGAAGTGCCGCACCCCCATGGCGCCCGACTGGTGACCCAGTTCGTTGTCACCGCCACTTCGCCACTGGTGGGCCGCTCGGTGGCGGGCGCGCGGGTTGCCGAAACCTTCGATCTGCTGGTGGTCGGCGTGCGCCCGGCGCGACCGGGTAGTACCTGGCACCGGCAGAACGTTGCCCGTCGCCAGCTGGCCGAAGGCGACGTATTGCTCGTTCAAGGGGATGAGGAAGCGATCACCAATGCCCAGCGACGCGGCCTGGGATTGTTGTTGGACGCGCGTTACATCGCGCCACACCGCGAGCGCGCGTGGACCGCGCTCGCCGCGCTTATCGGTGTCATCGCGATTTCCGCCGCTGGTGGCTTGTCGATTGCGTTGACCGGCCCGGCCGGCGTGCTGTTTCTGCTGGCCACCCGCACGCTGACCTGGCAGGAAGTCAGTCAGTCGGTGTCGGTGAAAATAATCCTGCTGGTCACCGCGAGTCTTGCGTTGGGCGAAGCGCTGACCGTGACCGGCGCCACCACATTCCTGGCATCACAACTTGTCAGTATCGCGGATTCGCTCTCGCCCGCAGCCACCATGTCGCTGCTGATGCTGTTGATGGGCCTGCTGACCAATGTCGTCTCCAACAACGCCGCTGCTGCCATCGGGACGCCGATATCGATTGAAATCGCCCAGCAACTCGGAGCGCCCGTCGAACCGTTCGTGCTGGCCGTGCTGTTCGGCTGCAACCTCTGTTACCTGACACCGATGGGTTACCAGACCAATCTCATCGTTATGAACGCCGCCGGCTACCGGTTCGGGGATTTCGTCAGGGTGGGCACGCCGCTGTTCTTCATCATGTGGGGCATGCTGACGTGGTTGCTGATCCTCACGTTCGGTCTGGCGACTTGAACGCAACCACTACCGAACTGTTCAGTAAGCCGAACCATCCTTGTGGGTCAGCACCCAGCCGCCACCCGGCGCCTCGGTGAATTTCAGGTCGTCCTTGGGATAGACCGCGTAGTCCGCCGCGCTGCGATCGCCGATTTCCAGGTACTGCACCGGCGCGGCCGAGCGGTTCACCAGCTGATGGCCGACGCCATTGCCGGCTTTGAACCCGTAGCACTGACCCGGTTGCAGAACAAACGCCTCGTCATCCAGCACCAGCGTCGGCGTGCCACTGAGCACGTAGATGAACTCATCCTGGTGCGAATGATGATGCAGCAGCGCCGATACCGCGCCGGGCGCCAGTTCCGTCAGATTCACGCCGAAATTCGTCAGCCCGAAGACATCGCCCAGCTTGCGTTTGACACGGCCCTGCACCTGCTCGGCGAATGGCGCCGGGTAGATGGACTTCTGTGCGCGCTCAGGTACTTCCGTTGCGGTGATCGGTTTGATTTTGCTGGTCATTCCCTGCCCTCCAACACTGCAACCACGATGTTCTGCGAACGACTTTACTACGCGGATGTATCGGCAACCAGTCACGGTTGAATTCCGCCTCTGGCGCCGCGTCACCGCCGGTTCATGCGGCGTCAAACTTTGGCGGCTTCGCGCCGATAATTAAAGGAGTTCACACGGCCGCAGGTTACAGGTCCGTGCCACCAGGGAAATCTTTTGGGTTGTCATACATGGCCCGACCTCGCATAGCCGCGGCTGCCGCCAGGCCCGCCTCGAATATACCCGCGCGCATTCACGGCCTGCTTGTGGTGCTGTGCCTGCTTGCCAACGGTGACGCATTCGGCGTCGAGGTGTCGTTCAGCGTCGCCCTCGAGGACGGTTCCGCGGTAGCTGAAGCGGTTGTCCTGGTATCACCCGCGGATGCCACCGTCGCCCGCCCCGTGCGCGAGGCGGTCATCCACGAAATCCGCCAGGCCAACGAGGAATTCATACCGAAGGTCATCGTCGTTCACCCCGGCGACAGCGTCGCCTTTCCGAATGATGATCCCGTCATGCACCACGTGTATTCCTTCTCTCCCGCCAAAACATTTCAACTGCATCTTTATGGCCGCGACGATGTGCCCAGCGTCACCTTTGACCAGGAAGGCGTGGTTGCTCTGGGTTGCAATATTCATGACCACATGCGCGGGTATGTCTACGTTACCAGCGCATCGGCAAGTGGCGTAACCGGGGAAGACGGCATCGTCAACATTCCGGATCTCGCGCCGGGCAGCTATCAGGTCAGCCTCTGGCACCCGCGACTGAAACACGAGCGCGCCGGCAAAGCGATCGAAGTGACCCAGGCCCGGAGCCAGACGCAGTCGCTCGTACTCGATCTCCGCGTCAGCCGGCTGGGCGGCCTGGATAAACTGCAGCGGACCAATTACTGAGCATGATCCGCTTCCAGACCCGCCTGTTGATCACCTTGCTGCCGCTGCTGCTCGGCCTGCAATGTCTGACGCTGGCAGTGGTGTACGAGCGTACCCGTCAACACATCACCGAACAGAGCCGTTCGGCGCTTACGGCCACTCGTGGCAACTTCGAGCGTTGGTTGAATGAAACCACCGCCCGCCTCGCCGACTCTTCCCGCGTCCTGGCCAGTGACTTCGGCCTGCGGGGTGCAATCGCCACCGAAGACCGTCCGACCATGCGGTCGGCATTGGCCAATGCCGCAATGCGAATCGGCGCCGGTCGGATGATGGTCATCGGTCCCGATGGGGTCGTGGTCGCGGATCCGGCAGTTCCCGAAAGCGAAGGCTCGGCATTTGCAGACACCGCGCTGCTGGTCCAGGCCCGCGATCAGGGTACGGCGCAAAGCGTGCTGGTAATCGGGAATGACTTGCTGGAGTTTGTCGCGGTACCGGTCATGGCGCCGGATCTGATCGGCTGGATTGGTCTGGGCGTCGCCATCGACAACGCCGCGGCTGCCCGGCTGGTCAGCCAATCCACTATCCCTATCGATCTGACGTTCGCGGTCCACGAACCGGAGCGCAACTGGCGTACGGTTGCTTCCACCTTGTATACGTCGCGTCTGGATGCCTTGTTGTCCCAATGGACCGCACTGAAGGATCGTGCGGGCAACGAGCTGGCAACGGTAAAGCTCGACGACGAGGACTACGCCAGCCTGCTGGTACAGTTGACCCCTGCTGACGCCGCAGTACCCGCGTACGCCGCGATTCAGTATTCGTTGCATGCCGCACTGGCACCGCACCGGCCGCTATTCATTTTTCTTGTCGGCACGATGGTGGTTGGTTTCATCGGCGCCGGCGCTGCTATCCTGCTGTTCGCCAGAAGCATCACCCGGCCGATTCGCGAGCTGGATAGCGCTGCGCGGCGCATCCAGACCGGCGAGTATCACGGCACGCTGGAGCTCAGCGGCGCCGTCGAGTTCAATCATCTGGCTGACACCTTCAACGGCATGGTGGCCGACATCGCCGCCCGCGAAAAACGTATCGAGCACCAGGCGAATTTCGATCAATGGACCGGCCTGCCGAACCGCGCAAGCTTTGAACGTGAACTCAGCCGCTGTATCGCCCGCGCCCAGGCCGATGGGGACGACGAGCGCCTGCTGGTCATCATCGTCCGGCTCGAGAATTTCATCGAAATCAACAATACCCTCGGTCACGCAGCAGGCGACCAACTGATCGCCGACGCCGCCAGGCGGATTCAGAACTGTCTCAAGCAAGGCGATCGCATCGGCCGTCTGTTGCAGGAGAAATTCGCAATTCTTCTGCGCAACGCCAATGATCGGATGATCGAAGCGGTCGCGACACGCATCACCCTTGCCTTCGAATCGGAATTCAATGTCGCCGGCGTCAACGTGGACGTGCCGATCCGCATCGGTATCGCGATTTATCCCGAACATGCCACCGATACCCGTCAGCTGTTGCGCAATGCCGAGGTCGCACTGCGGAATGCGCAGTCGAGCATCGCGGCATTCTCGCTGTACCAGAAGCAACAGGATCCGTACACCTCTGATCGACTCTCCTTGATGAGCGACCTGCGTTCATGCATGGAGCAGGATCAGCTTGAATTGCACTATCAGCCCAAGGTGGATCTGCCAGGGGGCGAGATTCGCCAGGTGGAAGCACTGGTCCGCTGGCGCCATCCCGAACGCGGCAACGTGCCCCCGGATATGTTCATCGGCATCGCCGAAACCACCGGGCATATCCGCCGCCTGACCCGTTGGGTGATCACCCGTGCCATTGCCGACAGCTGTGAATGGCGGGCCGCCGGCCACATGATCCGCGTCAGCGTCAACGTATCGGCCAAGGATCTGGTCGACCCCACGCTGCCGACCTTCATCATGCAGGAACTCACCCGTCATGACATGAAGCCGGAGATGCTGGTGCTGGAAATCACCGAGAGCGCGGTGATGGATTCACCGGAACTTTCGCTGAACCTGCTGCGCAGCCTGAACGCGATGGGCTTGCGTATCGCACTCGACGACTTCGGTACCGGCCATTCCTCCATGGCCTACGTCAAACAATTGCCGGCAACCGAATTGAAGATCGACAAGTCATTCGTGCTCGAACTCGCCTCGAGCCCGACGGATCAGATCATTGTTCAGGCGGTGGTCGACCTCGCGCATAACCTGGGCATGAAAGTGACCGCCGAAGGTGTGGAAGACGTGGCAAGTGTCCAGCTTCTCGCGCGACTGGGATGTGACTATGCACAAGGCTGGCACTTCGGACGTCCTGTACCCGCACCTGACCTGCTTGCCCGCCTGCAACAAACCACGACCACCGGTCACGACGCCAAGGTCAGACCCATACGATGAAATACTTGAACAGCCTTTTCGCTGCTGTGCTGGTCTTATGGACGAGTTCGGTCGCTTCGGCCGATCTGCCTTGGGGCGGCACCTTGCGGGGCTACATCGATGGTGCGCTGGTTCTCACAGATGACAACAGCGGGTGGACGGATCGCGGACCGGGGCGTGGCCGATACGGTGGCAGTTCAAATGGCGAACGACGCCTGCGATTGACTGTGCCCGAGGCGAGCCTGATTGCAGACACGATCATCACGCCGTCATTGATGGCCAGTGTGCAGTTGAAGTACGACGATGAACAACGCAATGCCGTTGACGTCAGCGAGGCATGGCTGGGCTGGCGTTCTCCACCGGCGCCCGGCGTTCGCTGGCGCGTGAAACTGGGTACGTTCTTCGCGCCGGTCTCGCTGGAAAACCATGCATTGGGGTGGACATCGCCGTACACCATCAGCAGCTCAGCCATGAACACCTGGGTGGGCGAAGAGCTGCGCACCAACGGCTTCGAGCTGCGGGCCGTAGTCTCCGGCGATGAATCGCAGCTCGACGTTTACGGAGCGCTGTACCTTGCCGGTGATACCGCCGGCACCTTGCTGGCAATGCGCGGTTGGGCGATTCACGATCGCGAAATCGCCTTGTTTGATCGCGCGCCGCTGCCTGACTACGCCTGGACCAACTTTGCCGGCGGACCCCTGGTCAACCAATCACGCTGGTTTGATCCGCTGCACGAAATGGACGACCGCCCCGGTTATTACCTGGGGCTGGACTGGCAAAGTGAGCGCTGGGGGCGCTTCAATGCCGTGTGGTACGACAACCGCACCGATCCGGAGCTGCTGGATGTAGACGGTCAGACCTCATGGCACACGTGGTTTGGCGCGGTCGGCTACCGCGGTCTGGTGGCTGACAACACGACATTCATCGCGCAAGCCATGTACGGCGCAACATTGTGGGGACGGAAAAATCCGCTGACTGGCAATCGCGCGATGGACGCGGGGTTCTTCACCGCGTATGCACTGCTCAGTTATGAACTGCCGAGGGGAAGAATCTCGGCACGCGCTGAAGTCTTCAATACGCGGGACCGCGATGGAGTCACCATTCTGGGCTTTGATACCAATGAGCATGGCTATGCGATAACACTGGCCTGGCAATACAACCTGCGCGAGGACCTGCGACTCACCCTGGAGCCGCAATTGATCAGCCACGAACGCTCCGCGCGTGCCCGGGCCGGATTGCCGCGCGAAATGCAGGAAGTCTCCGTCCGCGCCAATCTGCGTTACCTGTTCTGAACCACGGCGCAGAGCGCCGACCCGGTCATCACCGCTGCTTGCCTGCCTCTCCCAGTTGTTCCAGTTCCTCCGCGATGTTGGTCCAGCCGTTGGTGCGGGCGAACTCGAGCAATACGGCAAGGCTTTCCGGCGAGGGTTGGAAATCCGGTGCAATGCGTCGGCAACGACGTAACAAGTCCAACGCACTGCCCTGTCTGCGCTCCTCGATCAAACGCTCGATATAGCGCTCCGCGACAACCATTGCATGTGTCGGGTCATTCCAGCCGAGCATGTGATCGAACAACCACTGCAGGACATCCAGGCTCTCATTCTCAATCCTCAGCAATTCGCGTACCGGCGCATAGCCTTGCGTGAGGTTACCGCTGCGTAGTGCGGCGTAGGCCTGATCGAGATAGAACCTGCGATTGCGGTCCACCGAATCATCAATATGCTGCTGGCGCTGGTCAGGCTCACCGATCAAGCCGAACTGACGTCTGAACTCTCCTATCGCCGTACCAATCAGTGCGAACATCGCCAGCAATGTCCAGACCGACACGGCGTCGGCAACGATGAACCACAGCCCGCCCTGCATTTTCAAAATGGTATCGACAACCCCTGTGGTGACGACCAGACCAATGCAGCTCAACAACAGGTTCCAGTAGCGCGCACCCATGATGTTGACGGTGCCGCTCAAGCCCCCGGGTGACAACGATGCCTGCAGATCGCGCGATACCGCAACCGTCGCCGCCGAGGCCGGAAAGATCACGAGAATGACCGCAAGGCACACCCAGCGTGCGAGCTGGCCGAGCGAGGATTCGATGAGGGGTGTCGTCCACAGGAACAGAATCGCCAGCAGGAACACCGTGGTGTGCAGTACGGGCGCCAGGGCGCCGAACCAGTCAAACATGTCGGCGCTGACTGCGCGCAACCGACGCTCGTGCGCAGCATCAACCAACACCATATGGGCGTAGCGCGCCAGCGAAACCAGCAGCAGACCCAACAGCAGCATGCCGAACAAGCCGGCCTGCACCGCCACCCGCAGCAGAAAGCCGTAGATCACCGCGGTCACCACCAAAGTCGGATCGGTGGCATAGCGAAATCTGCCCGGATGCTTCCCGCGGTTCATACGCAGCGCCACATCCGGGTATTGATCATCGTGACATCAGAACGGCAACGTCTCGTCGGAAGCCCAGTAGCCATGCACCTGCATATGCAGACGGAACGGCATGATGACCTTGGCAATCGCGCCCGCCTCGATATTCATCGCGTCCACCAGCACCAGCTCCGAACGCATCGCACGGAAGTTATTGACCACGCCTACCAGATAGCCATCGCCTTCGGCGGCGCCGCTGTGTCGTGGAATGAACTGCGGTTCTGAAATTCCGTGCGCATCGCCCGGGGAATATTTGGCGATACCACCGGTCTGGTGATCGAAGCGGAACCACGCGTTGGACACACGCACCGCGAGGGTATCGGCGAAATCGCGGTTAATCGGCAGCGTGGGATCGTTCATCATCATATAGCTGTAACGGAAGGGCTTGGTGATGTAGCGATCATCCATACGCGAGAAGGACGTGACCTTCAGCCCGTCGAACAGAATCTCTTCTTCCCAGGTGTCCTTGTCCGAATCCAGATCGAAGGTCCAGCGACGCAGCGTGGGATAGTATCTGGAAGGATCGGACTTAGTGCCGTCGACCCGTGGGAAATACTGGTGAAAATTCTCCTGCGCCACCGGCGCCTCGAGAATCACCTTATTGCCTTCGGTGCGGGCATTGGTGGTATGCACGAGCATGGCCTGGTCCGGCGTGCCCTTGAACCAGCGCACATCCTTCGAGGTGCCATCGCGCGGCACGATGGCGACATAGGCAGGGCAATCCGGATCATAAGCCCAGTGCAATTGACCACGTTCCAGCCGCTCCCTGCTCGTTACCATCGCGGTCGTCGGCAGGATCACGTGGCGATCGGTGATGGCCATATCGTGCATCATCGAAACCACCGGCGTTTTGAACCAGATGTCGCGCGTCAGGTTACCTTCACGGTCGAAGATGAGCACGGCGAGATCGTCGCTGCAGTCGCCGGTGGCTTCGTAGGCGAAGGCAATCATTTCGCCGGTGTCCGGATCCTGTTTGGGATGGGCGGTGAACGACACGGTCTTCAGCGTGCCGTTGAAGTCCCATTCGCCGACCGTTTCCAGCGTGTGGGGGTCCATCGCTGTCGGTAGACTTTCCTCTTTCATGCTGAACAACCGGCCACCGTGAATGATGGGCGTGGTGTTGGCGGTGTTGTGGCTGACATTGCGGACGCTGGGGTCCGAGGTCAGGCGATTGCGGTAGCGGCCGAACAACACCTTGTGCGCGGCGCGCTCGGCGAGGTAACGCGGCGTGCGGACATAACGCGATTTGAAATCCACGTTGCCGTCGTAAAAGCGGAACATATCAACCGCGCCGTCCGAGTTGTACGGCGTATCGTCGGCGTACATCGCCGGGAACCGCCGGTCCGCGCAGCTGCGATAGAAGGTGCCGCGCAGGTCGCGCGGCAGTTCGCCTTCCACGATGCAGTCCTCGATCGTGGCTTCGAACCGCATCGGTGCAAAAAAGTCAGCGCCTTGAGACGACTTTCCGGCCATCGGATTTCCTCTTGTTCGATCTATTCTTTGAATTCGGCGGCGGACGACGCCTGTGTCCGCCACAACATCACACCAGTGTCGGCATCACGAACTCCGCTGCCGTGCGGCCAGCCGATTCGGGCCAGCGTGCGGTGACGGTCTTCAACCGGGTGTAAAAGCGGATGCCGTCGGGACCATGGATATGCAACGGCCCGAACAACGAACGCTTCCAGCCGCCGAAGGAATGGAATGCCATCGGCACAGGGATCGGCACATTGACGCCGACCATGCCGCAGTCCACCTCTTCACAGAATCGCCTTGCGATGCCGCCATCGCGGGTGAAAATCGCCGTACCGTTACCGAAATCATGCTGGTTGACCAACGCCAACCCCGCTTCGTACGACGGCACGCGCACCACGCACAGCACCGGCCCGAAGATTTCCTCACGATAAAGACGCATGTTGGGAGTGACGCGGTCGAACAACGTCGGCCCGACGAAGAACCCCTGCTCGTGACCGGCACAGACAAATTTGCGGCCGTCGCACACCAGGCGCGCGCCTTCCTGCACCCCGATATCAATGAAGCCCCGGACCTTGGCCGCGTGCGCTTCCGACACCAGCGGCCCCATATGAGGCTCATCCCCATCACCGAGCCCTGGCCCGATCGACATTTCGGCAATGGCGTCGGACAGCGTGCGTATCAATGCATCGGCGGTGGCGTCACCCACGCAGACCGCGACCGAAATCGCCATGCAACGTTCGCCGGCCGAACCATAGGCTGCACCCATCAACGCGGAACTGGCTTGTTTCAGATCAGCATCAGGCATCAACAACATATGATTCTTGGCGCCGCCCAGCGCCTGGGCGCGGATACCACGGCGGCTGGCATGTTGATAAACCGCTTCGGCCACCGGCGTCGAACCAACAAAGCTGACTGCCTGGACGCGATTGTCGTCCAGCAGACCTTGCACGGTGAGCTGATCGCCATTCAGTACGTTGAACACGCCTGCAGGCGCGCCGGCTTCGGTCAGCAACTCTGCCAGTCGCAGGCTGACGGAAGGGTCAAGTTCGGAGGGTTTCAATACGAAGGTGTTGCCGCAGGCCAGCGCCACCGGGTACATCCATAAAGGCACCATCGCCGGAAAGTTGAACGGTGTGATGCCGACGCAAACGCCCACCGGTTGCCGCAGACTGAAACTGTCGACGCCGGTGCCGGCATTCAGACTGTGTTCGCCTTTCAATAAATGCGGAATGCCGCAGGCAAACTCCACCACTTCCAGGCCGCGCTGCAGTTCCGCGCGGGCGTCGGAAAACACCTTGCCGTGTTCACGGGTAATCATCCGCGCAAGTTCGTCGAGATTGGCTTCGATCAATGCTTTGAAGCGGAACAGCACACGGGCGCGGTTGAGTGGCGTCCGTGCGGACCATTGCGGCAATGCCGCGTGCGCCGCGGCCAGCACCTGCTCGACATCATCCGGACCAGCCAGATCGACCTGGCCATGCTGCTGGCCGGTGGCGGGGTTGAACAGCTTGCCATAGCGATTGCCCTGGCCGGTGACATGTTGATTGTTGATGTAGTGTCCTACGGATTGCATGGGAACCTTGACTCGCCGGCCAGATGCCGGTGGTTGATAACAGCGGCCATTTTAAGTGCAGCGCCCGGGTTGTGCACCCAGGCGGCATGGGGCATCACGGCCTGGGCACCTGCCCATTGCCTTCGCTGACGAGATGATAGAAGCGGCCCTCGAACATCTGCAGGATTTCCAGGGTCAGCGCCCGCGCCTGGTCGCGCTCGGGCGAGGTCATGACCGCGGCCAGTGCATCCATATCGGGGTAGTCCACCTGCTGAATCATGATGATTGGCGGCGCGCCTTCATCCACCTGATCGATCTTGTACATGCGGACATCCATGACCTTGGGGAAACGCCACCACAGCGGCGCCAGTCGCTCCTCGATCTGCCGAAAGAACGCCTGTTCATAGCCCGGTTTGATGCGACCTTCGAAAATCGCCGTACGCGTAATCATGTAAGCTGCCCCTGAAAGCGGTCGGTTACGTGGAAGATGCCGGCACTGCCGCGCCAATTTCCCGGACATGATAACCGCTGCAGACGTCTGGAGGGTCGACAGACATGACCAGCACGCAATTCAACCGGTTTTGCGCCCGCATGGTGGCGGCGACACACGTCGTCCAGTGGGGCGGCGCGGATGTGTGGAAAGTGGGCGGCAAGGTGTTCGCGATCGCCGGCTGGAACGATGGCAAGGTACCGGGCATAACCTTCAAGGTATCGCCAGGCGAATACGAGATGCTCAAGGATGAACCGGGCCTGCGCCCGGCACCCTACCTCGCCTCACGCGGCTTCAAGTGGATTCAGCAGTACGCGAAACCCGGGTTACCTGACGCGGAATTGAAGTTCTATCTGCGCGAATCCCACCGTCTGGTCGCGGCGGGACTGTCAAAAAGCTTGCAACGTCAACTGGGTCTGGCCTTATCCGAGTGATACCGACGGGCGCACACCCCGGCGACGGCGACGTGCGTCACCGCCGGCCAGCAATGCGATCGCTCCTGCGAGCAGCGGCAGTGCTGCCGGCACCGGCACCGGCGCAGGCGGGCTCTGTCCGAAGCGGACATTGTCGATACCGATGTTGTCCTGGCTGCGCCCGGCGATATTGGCAACGTCAATGGTGATTGCCAGGTACGCCGCGGACAGCGGCGTATCAAATATGAAAGCGGTATGGCCGGGGCCGCTGTCATCGCCTTCCACCAGCACTGACGTCTGCTCGAACAGCAGCGAATTACCATCGGTTACGCGTACTGCGTTAATCGTGTAGTCCTGCTGTGGCCAACCCGCGAGGTCAAAGCCGTACAGCAACACTTCATAGCCATCGTCGGCGGTGAAATAGAGGTTCAACGAACCGGCCGATTCGTTGCCGTACATCACGTTCGTAAGGTCCCCGTAGTTCGCGCCGAACAACTTCACATCACTGGTATTGCCCGGTCCTTGCGAGAAGAAGTCGACGACGACATTCGGCGTAAAGCCTTCACCCGCTTCGCCATAAGTGAGCACCCCACCGGCAACATGCTGGAGAGTTCCACGTACGCGATCGCCGTAAGTTGGCGGTTCCTCGCCGCCAACCCCCAGCGGCACGATGACGCCGGATTCGAACGCCTGGTCAAAGGTGAGAACGACTGCCGAACAGTCTGGTGCGGCGATGACCAGGGATAACAACGCAACGCTCGCAATCGACGACCTGGTTACAACAAGGGTGGGTATTCGCATGTCGGACTCCACTGGTGCAGCAGTTATCGAAGCTGAAAGTTTTAATTGTGAAAACAGCCTGGCGCATTCTCGCTCAAGGGCACGCGAGTCGCCATATCTCTCGTACGCTACGTGGGGGCATTTGCCGCAGTGCAAGTGACCGACATTCCGCTGCAACTTGAACAAGCACACATGATATTGTCCGCCGACCACGCTCGCTGCATCACAGGCCGGCGAGACTGAAGGACCGTTCACCGAGGGTTGCGACCAGCCCGGCGTGAGTCGGCGACAATGCGGAGGATCACGTAATGAGCACGCAACGACCATCCACGACTGGTTTTCGAACGGCGGCGGCCGTGCTTGCGCTATGCGCGGTAGCTACGTTCCAGCTACCCGCGCAGGAGACCACCGCGGAAGCCACACTGCGGGCTCGCGCGAGCGAGTTCGCGCGCGAGGTGGTCCGCGTTACACCGGATGTCTATACCGCGGTCGGCTACAGCCCGGCCAACGTATCTATGATTGTCGGTGACGATGGCGTCATCATCATCGATACGGCGATGAGTCCGGCGCACGCTGCGGAGATTGTAAAAGCGTTCCGTGAGATCACCGCGCTACCGGTGAAAGGCATCATCTATACGCACGGCCATGGGGATCATACCGGTGGCACGGCCGCCTTCGTTGACGGCGCAATGCCTGAAATATGGGCACGGGATAATCTCGGCGCCGAAGACCGGCCGCTGCTGGCGGCCGGGCTCACCATCCAGCAACAACGCGGTGTACGTCAGGCGGGGTTTGCCTTGCCGGATGACCTGCGTATCAATAACGGCATTGCGCCCCCCATGCGTCCGGGGCGCGCGGATGCCTTCGGTACCGCGGTATCGCGCGCTGCTGACCAGGCCAGGGTCGAAACCTCGCCCAACCATACCTTCAGCCGCGAGCGCCAGACCATTACCATCGCCGGCCGCACACTGGAACTGGTGCAGTCACCCGGTGAAACCGATGATCAACTCTACGTGTGGTATCCCGCGGCCGGCGTCTTGTTCGCCGGCGACAATTACTACAAGTCGTTTCCGAACCTGTACGCCATCCGCGGCACGCCGTACCGCGACGTGCTCGCCTGGGCAAACAGTCTCGACAAAATGATCAACGAACAACCGAGGGCGGTCGTCCCCGGACATACACGGCCGGTGCTGGGACCCACTGCTGCAGTTGGCGCGCTCACGCGTCTGCGTGATGCGATTGCCTTCGTCCACGACAAGACTGTTGAAGGGATGAACAAGGGTCTGACACCGGACGCGCTTGTGCAGTACGTTCAGCTGCCGCCCGAGCTCGCACGTGATCCCGATCTGGGCGAATACTACGGTCGCGTCGACTGGGCAGTGCGATCAATCTTCACCGGGTACCTCGGCTGGTACGACGGCAATCCAACGCAGTTGTCGCCATTGTCGCCCACTGAAGAAGCGCGCCGCCTGGCGGCGTTGGCGGGCGGGCAGGACAAGCTGCTGGCGCAGGCACGGCAGGCGCTGGCCGCGGGCGACACCCAGTGGGCCGCGCAACTCGCCGATCATCTGCTTGCATTGAATTCCGACGATCAGACGGTACGTCTGCTGAAAGCTGATGCACTGACGGTGCTGGCACGCGATTCGGTCAATGCCCTCGCGCGCAATTACTACCTGACGGTGGCGGCGCAGCTGCGCCAGTGACGTTTTACGTGGTGGGCGATAAACGTCCGCAGCCAACAATTCGGACAGCCTCAAACGCTGTGGCATTGTTGCTGTCGACCACTGCTGAATCGAGAGTGCTGGAACATTGAAACAACGCGGCAGCCCTGTTTCCCGTATGGCTGCCACGTCGATTGTCTCTTACGTGCGCTTCGTTTATCCCGCGGACAAAGTCCGGGTTTACGATTCCACGGTCGATTCGCATCGTGTCAGGCGCGCCGTCCATCCCGACGAAATACGCGCAGACCGACGAGCGCACTGCCGAACAACCAGGCGGCCGCCGGAATGGGCACCGGTGTGTATTCGTAGTTGATCGTGAACGTATTGTAATCAGTGGCGGTATTGCCACCGGGCAATAGAAATTCGTGAATCACGAAAATGTCGCTGGCGTTATCTGCGATCGTGCCGATTTCGTAGGCAACATACCAGAGCTCCAGCGCGGAGACCTCGCCGGTGCCAATGAAGTGATCCGCGACGTAGTCAGAATACGCGCTGATATCGACCCCGCCGATTTCCGATTCGGCCCAGGTATCAGAAAATTGTGCGTAGTTCTGGCACGCTTCGCCGCCGCCACCAAAGCAATCCAGCCCGTCCAACAGCGCTGTCTGACCGACGACATTGCCATAGTTGAGACCGTTATAGATCAATTCCAGGTCGGTGAAGGCTGTGAAGAATTCCACCGAATGCGGCAGCGAGTCGTCGTTGACAATGTCGGCGCCCAGTCCGATGTTCTGTTCAAATGCTGCGTTGATATCCACCGTGATCCGCTGCAGCGTTCCCATCGCAGGGTCAAACTGAGGTAAACCGGCAATGACCGTCATGAAAAACACGGAATCGCCGACCGGATCCATCAGATAGTTCGATTCTGATATGTCCGGCAGCGCCACCGTATAACTCACGACAGGATTGATGGCGACAGCCGCCTCAGATACGCCGACGAACGCCAGCGCCATGCTTCCAAGCGCGGAAGCCATAAGTCTCTTACTCAATTGCACGGGAGAATCTCCTCCTGATTCCAGTGTGAAAACGTTTTCCATTCTGGCATGCAATTTTCAGACCTCGCTATTAAAGTGCTGATTTCCGGTGTTCCGGACAGTACAGGCCAGCGGCGTGTAAATTCCATTGACGGCGCCACCTGGTCGCCGTGGCCGTTGGCGCATGACCCAGGAGCCCGGCAACGGAGTTCAGGCTTCATTTGCAGCCTCGTACCCCCCGCTGCCGGCAGCACTGAAGATGCACAGTCTGTCTATCAACAGTTTGCTTCCCGCTGCCTCACTAAGCTGAAACGCGACCGGACGAATGACCTTGTGTGGAAAATACCCAACGCCGGACCAAGGCAAGCGGCAGAACCAGCAACCATCCCGCAGCGGGTAGCGGTACCGGCGTCAGCACGGTGCAGCTGCCCAGTGAATTGGTCGCGCCTGCCGGGCCGCTGCAGATTGCGGTCGTCGGCGTCGCGCCGGCCGCACCACCGCTGACGATGGCGAATGCCTCGCTTTCCGGCGGCGAACCATGCCATTCGAATCCACCTGCCGTTTCGTTCGGCCCAATCGGTGAGGCGTAGTATTCGCCGGTCCAGAACAGCACGGCTTGCATTGCGCCGGGACCAAAGACATCGAAAAAGCTCCCCACACCATCCTCACCAGTGGCCAGCAGCAACGTATCGTTGAATTCACCCGGGCCGGCGGATCGGTAGTACTGCTCACCGGAGTTCCACCTGATATCGTCGATGACGTCTTCGCCCCATCCCAGATTGTTTGCCACTGCGTCTATTGCGAGATTGTTGCTGACACCGAATGCGAGCACGTACCAGAACTCGTTGTCCGGTGACTCGATATCGACCGTGTAAAACCCGCCGGCGCCGCTTTCAATTTCGGTGATCGTGACCACCGGATACGGCGCGGCGACCACGCCAGTCACCGTCAACAACAGAACGATTGTCGTCAAGATTTTCATGTCAGCCTGTCCTCCCTGCACTGGCGCGCAGATGTCCGTGCCACTGAAACCAGCGGCGTTTCAACGTCGGGTCCGCCCAAGGCTGCGGGCGCTCGCGCAACTCAACAAGGAAACCTGTCGCATAAATGCGAATGCGTCATGCGCCTGTGCGGTTTTGCAGCCATCCAGCGATCACTTAAGCTTGAAGGCTTGGATACATGGGAAATCATCATGCGAAAACTCCTGTCAATCGCAGCAGCGCTGTTGTCATGCACTGCCCTCGCCCAGGACTACGCAATCGAAGCGCCTGTCCAGGCCGCGATCCGCCAGAGCCTGAACATTGGTTGGACAGCGCCACCCGGGGAAACCGGCGTGTTGGAAATTCGGCCCGCCACCAATGGATCACGCCGTGTGACCTACGCTTACACACGGGACAATCCGCAGGTGATCGAAGCGCCGGAAGCGCCAGGAAGTTACGTGGTCGTGCTGTTCACGGATGACCAGGAACGGGCGCGCTCGGCCATTGATATTGTCACGGTGGAAGCCGCGCTGAGCGCACCGGACAACGCCGGCGCCGGCGCCGACGTGGAGATCAGCTGGCAGGGCCCAGCCAATCGTCAGGACAACCTGACCTGGGCCATTCGCGATGGCGAGATGATACGAGGCGCGGCTTATGTCTACGTTGATACGACCGCCGGCACGACAAGCCTGCGGGCGCCGAACGAAGCCGGCGACTACGACATCATCTATCGCACCGGATCGACGATAATTGGCCGCGCGCCGGTACGAATCGGGGCTGTGACTGCCAACTTGTCGGCGCCGGCCACCGCCACGGGTGGCAGTTTCGTCACCGTGACCTTCACCGGCCCGGGCAACTCGGGCGACTACATCGCCTTTGCACCGCGTGGCGGGGAAGGTTCCAATGCCGTCGGCGGATACGAATATGTCGGCAACGCGCGGGGCAATGAAGTCAGCCTGCGGATCACCGAAACGCCCGGTGACTACGACGCGATATATGTGACGGGCGGGACAATCATCGGCCGCGCACCGGTTTCAGTGATTGAAGCCAACGTCACCATCGAAGGTCCCGCGCAGGTGGCGGCCGGCATGGAATTCGGCGTGCAATGGTCGGGAAACGGCAACCAGGGCGATGTGATCAGGGTCGTCGCCGGCGACGGCACCTACCCCGCGTATACCTATATCGATCCCAACTCGCCAGCCGTGCGCCTGGGTGCGCCAACCACGGCCGGTGACTACGAGCTGGTCTATATGACCCGGGCCGGCCGGGTGATGGATCGCCATCCGCTTGCAATCGTCCAACCACCTACGCCGCCGGGCACCCTGCAAGTGACGCAGTCCGGTGCACTGCTCACCGACGACGACGCGGTGGAAATCATTCTCGACGCCTCGGGTTCGATGTTGCAGCGAATCGGCGGTGAACGACGTATCGAAATTGCCAAGTCGACGCTGCATCACCTGGTCAGCGATATCATTCCTGCCGGTACCGGCTTCGCCCTGCGCGTGTTCGGCCATCGCGAAGCTGATTCATGCCGAACCGATCTGGAAGTGCCTCTGGCGCCGCTTGACCGGGCCGCGGCGACCTCGGCCATCGCCAACATCAACGCGATGAACCTGGCCCGCACGCCCATTGCAGATTCGATCCGCCAGGTGCAAACCGATCTCGCGAACGTCCGGGGCCAACGGATGCTGGTGGTGCTGACGGACGGCGAGGAAACCTGCGAAGGTGATCCCGCCGCGGCGATTCAGGCATTGCGCGAGCTCGGATGGGATGTGCGGGTCAATATCGTGGGGCTGGCCATTGAGGATGCAACGCTTGCGGCGACGTTCGAGAGCTGGGCTGCGATCGGCCAGGGTAAGTACTTTGCCGCCGCGGACGCGGCCGGTCTGGGCAAAGCGTTCTCACGCGCCGTTGCCATGCGCTTCGAAGTGCTTGACGCAACCGGAACCGTCGTCGCCACGGGTCTTACCGGTGACGAGCCTTTGACCCTGCCACCGGGCAACTATCGTGTGGTCGCCAACGGAAAAGTGGCGACAGCCACCATCGTATCGGACGAATTATCCACAGTCGGACTGTAATCGCCGGGTGGCCAGGGCCGCGCCGGACAGTCGCTGCTCAGATCAGCGCTTCAAACCGATCCGCGCCAGATACCACTGCCCAATCAGCGCGAGCTTGTCCTTCAATACGCCGCTCTGCGCTTTGGCGCCATCGCGGAACACCATCCATTGGTCGTCTGCGTCGAACACTGGCCACGGTGCCCCGTCACCGCCGAGATAATTCGGATTGCCGGTACGGGCGAAATTGATCCAGTAGCCGCGTATGGTGGCGCCCATGGCGCGCTGCTCATCGCCGATATTCGGAACATCGAAAATGCCGGCAAGTTCGCCACCGTGTGGCGCGCCGGGCAACTCACTGCGTTGGGCCGCGGGCAGGTAATCGTAGTAGTACAACCAGGTGGGAATGCCGGCGCGGGACATCTGGTCTGCCGTCCAATGGCCGGCATAGCCATAGCGCTGATCGCCGAACAAGCGCGCAATACCCTGCTCTTCACTTTGCGCGAAATCACTGGCGTACAGTTTACGGATTTCATCCGCCTTCTCTGACCAGCTCTCCCAGTAGGCTTTGGCGTCTACGCCACTGCCACGCAATACCACACCGTCGAAACCATTGGCACCGGTAATGTAGGGCACCTTGTGCTGACGGCCTTGTGCGAACACGATGCCGGGCTCGTCTTCGATGATGACCCCGTCCACCACCGGCAACAGGAAACCGCTGACGGCGTTGGCCAACAAGGCCGCCGGCAACGCCTTCAGATCCTGCCGCTTCAATTGACGGCCTGGTGCGATGGTGCTGATTGCCGCCAACGTCTGTTGCTCGGCCGTTGGCGATCCGGGCAGCTTGCTCGCACGTTCAGCGCGCGGCAGCGGCCAGGTGCCGTAACCGCTTTGCGCAATCGCGCCGTGGAACAGATTCTTCGCCGACGGCGTCGTCATCAACAGGTGGACGCCCATCGCACCGGCGGATTCGCCGAAGATGGTTACCCGCCCGGGGTTACCGCCGAACTCACTGATATTGTGTTGTACCCACTTGAGCACCTCCACCATATCGAGCACGGCATAGTTGGCCCAGGGTTGTGCGTTATCCAACGGCTCCAGCTCGGGGTGGGCAAATATGCCGAACAGGCCGAGCCGATAATTGAAGGTCACCAGGATCACGCCGTCACGGGTGAACGCCGCGCCGTCGAAGCCGGCGCCACTGCCGCCGGTGAAACCACCGCCATGCACCCACACCATCACCGGCAGATTCGCGCCCGGTCTGGCGTCCGCCGGCGTGAACACGTTCAGCGTCAGGCAATCCTCGCTGGTTTCACCAATTCCGGGGCGTGGCCCCTGCATGCAGGCCGGACCGAACGCAGTCGCCTTGCGCGTGCCTTCCCACGCGGCAACGGGCAACGGCGGCTGCCAACGCAGGTCGCCCACCGGCGGCCGCGCGTACGGAATACCGCGGAACACCTGCATGTCGCGCTCGCGGATGCCTTCCAGCATGCCGGCATCGATGCGGACTTCAGGTGTGGATTGCGCCTGTACCAATGGCGCGCCGGCCAGTGTGCTCAACACCCAGGCCAATGCCAGCGTGATTTGATGGATGGTCTTCATAGCTCTTGTCGTATCCCCGGTTACTGGCTGCGGAATGGCAGTGCCGCTTTTCAGATGTTTACCACGGATGGTCGCGCCCATCGTTCTGCAGGAAGCGGCCGCTGTCTTCGAACGTCAGACCGTCGATGGTGGTGATCATCTTGCCGATGGCGACTTCCGGGGGCACAAAGCCCGGCAGTTTCAAATCACCAAAGCTTTCCACCTGCACGCCGCCGGGGTGGAACATCACCACGGTGATGCCGTCATCCTTCAATGACACCGTCATCAAACGCATTGCCGAGTTCAATGCAGCTTTGCTGATGCGATACCAGTAATGGTCGCCACCGCGTGGCAGCATGCTGACCATGCCAGCGGCGGAACTGATGGTGACCATCTTCTTCAGCTGGCTCGCCTTGACGTTTTCCACGAACGACTCGCACACCTTCAACGGTCCGGCGACATTGACGTGGATGAATTGATCGAGACCTTTGTAATCCAGCGTGCCGAAACGCTGGTCCATGTTGTTGTCCGGCTTGTCCAACGGCTCGTAACGGATCAGACCGGCGTTGTTCAACAGGATATCGATCGGTTCGCCCTCTAGCTTCGCCGCCAGCGCCTCGATCTGTGCGTGGTCGGAAACATCCATGGTTTCCACCTGGACGTTTTGCGGATACTGCTGCTGCAACTCGGCCAACGACTGTGGAACACTGGCGCGGCGATGGGTCGCGATCACTTTCCAGCCGCGCGCGGCGTACTGTTTGGCGAACTCCAGGCCGATGCCCTGATTGGACCCGGTAATCAGCACGGTTTCCGCCCAGGCCGCGCCGAGCGGCGCGGTGATCAGCAACGTCGCTGTAGCAGCACATAAAATCATTCTGCCCATGATGGCCATGTGGTTCCTTTCGTTTTGCTGTCGTTCGGCGCGTCGCGCCTGTGTCAACCCATCTGCCGTATGTAGTCGCGCATCTGCCGGCGTAGTTCGTCGTCCGGCGATGGCAGAAATGCGGCCACCAGGTTGTCGGCGAGATGCGCCGGATTGGTGGTTTCCGTTAGTACGCAGGTGATCGCCGGGTTGGCAAGCACATAAGTCAGTGAAAACTGCGCCCAACTCTTGATGCCCGCGGCACTGGCCCAGTCAGGCAGCGCGCGATCACGCACACGTTGGAAATACTCCCCGTTGGTGAACGGGCGGTTGACGATGACCGCCACTCCCAGGTCGGCCGCCATCGGCAGCACGCCGGATTCCGCCGCGGTCTCCACCACCGAATAATTGACCTGGATGAAGTCGGGACGCTCGCGGCGCATGAACGCCATGATCGCGGGATGGTCACTGTCGGACGATACCGTCACTCCAATGTAACGCGTCTTGCCCTCGGCCTTGCGTGCGACCAGCGTCGGCCAATGGATATCGGCGTCGCGCAAACTGAAAATCTGCACCAGATCCGATGCGCGGCCAAACGCCCGTTCGTTCGCCTCGAGTTGCGCGATACCGGCCTCCCGCCCGTCGGTATCGATCTTGGTCGCGATGAACAGATCATCAAGCAGACCATCACGCTGAAATACTTCACCGGTCTTGATATCCAGTGCCGGATCACGCGACCAGGTATCCACGACGGTGCCGCCCGCGGCGCGGAGTGCGCGCAATACCGCAGCCAGCGCATCGGCGGCGCCGGGTTCGCCAAGTTGCATGACCGCCTTGGTCGATCCCAGGCCGATGACTGGCAGCTGTTCGCCGGAGACGGGGACTCTTCGCTTGGGCAGAGGTAACGTCGCGGCAATGCCCTCGAATCCCGCCCCCAGCAGTGGCAACGCCGCGAGCTGCACCAGGCAGCGGCGGCGCGCGACGGATATGGGATCCTGCTGAACCACAGTACGATGCGCCATCACTTCCCCCTCCAATATGATGACCGGCGAATGGCCGCCATGATGCTACGGCCATCGCCCCGGGGCAAAGGTTCCGTACTGCTGCAATCACATTTCAGGGCTGACCTGAGTCATAGCGACCCGCAACTTTGTTTGCAGCGCGCTATGCGTTGGTTTACATTTCCGGCCGTTTCATGCAGGTGCCCGCAAGGGCGCTGCGCGCGATATGGCCAGTTCCGGCGTACCACGCGTGAATCGGGAAACCGGTGCGCGGTGAACCTCACCGCAAAGCCGGCGCTGCCCCCGCAACTGTCATCGGCGAGCCTGTACCTCATGCCACTGGGTCATCCCGGGAAGGCGGTACACAGGGCAACGACCCGAGAGCCAGGAGACCGGCCTGCCTGACGTCGTCTATCGCGCGAACGGGGTGTTTCGTGCGAGCGGAGACCGTTCCGTGTGAGGCGACATGAACCGGTCGAACCACACGCCGCGTAATCCGGCGTCGGCTCGATTCCGCTCATCGACGCTGACCACAAGGATCTCCGCATGCACCTGCGCCCGCTTGCCGTTTTCATCAGCAGCCTGCTGGCTGTTGCTTCCGCCGCTGCCGCTGCCGCTGCCCCCGCCACGAGTGATGTCGTCGTGGTCACGGCCACGCGCACCTCGCATCTCAAGTCCGACCTTGGCCAATCGATTTCGGTCATCGACATCGACACGCTGGCGACGCTGCAGACCATCGCGTTGAGCGATGCGCTGGTGTTGACGCCGGGCGTGAGCGTTTCGCGCAATGGCGACATCGGCGGCCTGACCACGGTTCGCATCCGCGGCGCCGAGGGCGACCACACCACGGTGTTGATCGACGGTGTCAAACTCAATGACCCTTCGAGTACCGGCGGCGCAACCAACTTTGCTGATCTGCTGGCGGGCAATATCGCACGGGTGGAAATTCTGCGCGGCCCGCAATCAGTGTTATGGGGCAGCCAGTCCATCGGCGGCGTAGTGAATATCATCACCATCGAACCGGAAGACGAACTCCGCGCCAATGGCCGCGTCGAGTACGGCAGCCGCGACAGCGCCCAGGTAGTGGCGAATGTCTCGGGCCGCAGTGGTCGGCTCGGCATCAGTGGTGGCGGCGCCTGGTTTACGACCGACGGCGTCTCGCAATTCGCGCGCCAGTACGGCGGCACCGAGCGGGATGGCTATCGCAACCGCTCCGCGAACCTGCGCGTCACCGCCGACATTGCCGAACATATGGAACTCGACCTGCGAGGCTGGTATGCCGACGGACGCACGGATATCGACGGCTTTCCGCCACCGGATTACAGCTTCGCGGATACCCGCGAACAGACGCGCACCCGCGAACTTGTCGGCTACGCAGGACTGCGGTTTGACCTGTTTGATGGACGCTTCAACAACATTCTGAATTACACCTATACCGATACCGACCGCGCGATCACTGATCCGGATGCCAATCCAGGCCTGACATTCGATGCTGCCGGCAGCAATGAACGTGTCCTGTGGCAAGGCAGTGTCGAAGTGAGTGATGGCATCGAACTGGTGCTGGGCGCTGAAAGCGAGACGTCCCGCATGCGCGCCGCGGCGCCGGCGCCCTGGGATCCGGAACCGGTTCCACTGCGGGCTTCGGCGACGATGACCTCCGGTTTTGCTCAGGTTGTGGCACGCGTGAACAACAGCGTCACCCTGACCGGCGGCCTGCGCCACGATGATCATGATGAATTCGGCGGCGCGACAACTTTCGGCGCCAGTGCGTCATGGCAGTTGAATGATGCCGGCACCCGGTTGAAAGCGAACTACGGCGAGGGCTTCAAGGCGCCGACGCTCTACCAGTTGTACAGCGAATACGGCAACATCAATCTGGTGCCGGAACGTGCGACGGGTATGGATGTTGGTATCGAGCAGTCACTGTTGGATGGCCGCGTAACGATGGAAGCAGCGCTGTATCGTCGTACGACGCGCAACATGATTGATTTCGACGTATGTTTTCCGGCCGTCGCCAATTACTGCACCAACCGGCCGTTCGGCGCCTATGCCAATCTTGCGCGAACCACGGCCAATGGTTTTGAGTTCGCGCTTGCCGCGCGACCGACGGACCGGCTGTCGCTCTCAGCGCAATACACCTACACCGATGCCCGCAATAGAGCACGCGACAGCTTCAACTTCGACAATCAGCTCGCCCGCCGCGCCCGCCATACCGCCGCGGTCAATGCCGATTACACCTTCAATGATGCCTATGCCGTCGGTCTCACGATGACATATTCCGGAAGACGCTTTGATGACGCCGGCAATACCACCGGGCTTGCGTCGTACGTGCTGGTCGATCTGCGCGCCAGTCACCGACTCACGGATAACTTCGAGGTCTACGCCCGCGTGAACAATCTGTTCGACGAAGCGTATGAAACGACTTACCGCTACGGCGCCGCAGGACGCGCTGCCTTTGCCGGCTTGCGGCTGAGCTACTGAACGTCAACCTGTCGCCAGCCGCATGACTGCACTGCGAAGCCTTTTTGAACGCCGCCTACTCGTGCACGCAGTCGTGGCCGTGGGACTGGCGCTGCTTTGCCAGGTTGCGCCGGCGCAGTCGCCGAAGCCGCAACGCATTGTGTCATTGAATCCGTGTATCGACGCAGTTCTGGTCGAGGTGGCGGATGCCTCACAGATTCTGGCACTCAGTCACTACTCGCATGACCCGGCCGCCACGGCGATGGCGATGGAACGCGCGGCGCCGTTTGCGGTGACCTACGGCAGTGCCGAGGAAGTCATCATGCTGCAGCCGGATCTGGTGTTGACCTCGACCATGACCAGCAGCGCCACGCTGCGCGCACTGCGGGACTACGGTGTCGCGGTGCAAACCCTGCCGGTGCCACAGTCACTGGTGGCAGAGCGTGAGCAGATTCGGGCCGTTGCCGAGGCCGCCGGCCACGAAGATCGCGGTGTCGCTTTGATCGCACAGATTGACCATGCGGTAGCGCTGGCGCACACGAAGCAACCACCGGTACCGGCATTGGTGCGCCAACTTGATGGGCTGGTTCCCGGCGACGGTACGCTGGTCGACGAACTGTTGCAGGCCGCCGGCTTTGCCAACACCAGCGCGGATTATGGTCTCGCCCAATGGGACATGCTGCCGCTCGAGTTGCTGGCGGCGAATCCTCCGCAGGTCATGCTGACAGATGTGCCCGCCGGACAACTCGCGCGGCTACATCCTGCCTATGCGCGCATTACCCGCCAGACCGCTGTTCGTGTCCTTCCCAGCCGGTACCTGCGTTGCGGTGGACCTACGCTGGTACCGGCGCTCGAACATTTAGCCGATATCCGGCGGCATCTCCCGTGAGTTCGTACTCGCGCGTCAACCTCATGCTGGCGATGGGAGTATTGCTGGCGTTTGCGCTGTCATTGATGGCAGGAAAGGTCTGGGTCGGACCCTCACTCTGGTTCAGTGGCGATCCACGCGCGTTCATTATTTTCGACTTGCGGCTGCCACGTGCGCTGCTCGGTGCGGGCATCGGGGCCGCGTCCGGGTTGGCGGGCGCCGTTCTGCAGAGTTATCTGCGCAATCCGCTGGCGGATCCGGGTCTGCTTGGCGTCTCGACCTCCGCCGCTTTGGGCGCGGTTCTGGCAATTTTTCTTGGGTTCAGCGGCACGGTCTGGGTCGTGCCGCTGGCGGGTGTTGCCGGCGGCCTGCTCGGCATGTTGATTCTGATGTTGCTGGTCGGTCGTAGCACCAGCGTCATCGTATTCATTCTTGCGGGCATCATCCTCGCCAACATCAGCGGTGCGTTGACGGCATTGCTGATTTCGCTCGCTCCCACCCCGTTCGCCACCAGTGAGATCGTCAACTGGTTGATGGGTGCGCTGACCGATCGCAGCCTGCGCGATGCGTTGATCGTATTGCCGATGCTTGCCGTCGGCAGCGCGCTGCTGTTCGCCACTGCGCGGATGCTGGATGCGCTGGTTCTTGGCGAGGCCGTCGCGCGCACGCTCGGCGTGAATGTTGCCCGGCTGCAATGGTTGGTGGTGATCGGTATCGGCCTGGCGATCGGTGGCAGCACCGCGGTCACCGGCGTGATCGGGTTTGTCGGCCTGGTGGTACCGCACCTGGTGCGGCCGCTGGTCGGTCAGCAACCCTCGCTTGGTCTGCTGCCGTCGGCGCTGGCGGGCGCGATCCTGTTGTTGACCGCAGACGCACTGGTCCGGCTGGTGCCGGGGGCCAGCGAATTGCGGCTGGGCGTGGCAATGGCGTTGGTGGGTGGTCCGTTCTTCCTGCTGTTGATCAACCGTATGCGTGATACCGCGGTATGAGCCTATGGCGACGCTGACACTCGACGATCTCGTTGTGACACATGGCACGACGCGCGTGGTGGATGACGTCAGCGCCCGATTCGAGCCGGGCACGATTACCGCTGTCCTTGGCCCGAACGGCGCAGGCAAGAGCACACTGCTGAATACCATTGTCGGTTTACATCAACCGGCAGCCGGACGCATTCAACTGGGTGGCGTCGCACTCGGCGAGATGCCCATGACAACGCGAGCGCGTCACTTCGGACTGCTGCCGCAGCACGGCACCGTGCATTGGAATGTCAGTGTCGAATCCATCGTGCAGCTGGGTCGGCTTCCCCACCAGCAGCGCAGAGGGCGCAATTGCGCCGCAGACGAGGCAGCGGTTGAACGTGCACTGGCCGTTACCCGGCTCGAAAATCTGCGTGACAAACCCATACTGTCGCTGTCAGGCGGGGAGCGCGCACGCGCCTTGCTGGCCCGTGTGCTGGCTGGCGAACCGGACTGGTTGCTGGCGGACGAACCGCTGGCCAATCTGGACCCGGCGTATCAGCTGGATGTCATTGCCATTCTGCGAGACTTCGCTCGTCGGGGCGGCGGCGTGCTGGTGGTGCTGCATGATCTCACCCATGCGCTGCGCGCCGCCGACCAGGCGCTGTTGTTGCACCAAGGGCGTGCAATTGCCTGCGGTGCACCGGAAACAGTCCTCTCGCAAGATAATTTATCCCGGGTTTTCGGCATCACAGCCCAGCACGGACTTGCCGCCGACGGCCAGCCATTCGTGCTTCCCACGGCCCGCGGCTGACCCATCGCATCCGTCCGAAAAAAATTTTCTTCCCGAGCAAACCTGAAACACGGCTGGCGGTATTCACGGTACGACCCGTACTCGCGATTGGGTTCGGGCGAGGACAGATGCACCCTTGAGGAGGGATCATGAATACAACGCTTCGCAATCTGGTATTCGGCGCGATGACACTGGCAGCCGCCAACGCCACCGCCCATACCGTGACTTACAACGCAACACTCGACGGCTCGCTGACCGGCTCGTCCGGCTCCGGCACCGCCACCGTCATCATTGATTACGACCTGCTGACAATGCAGCTTTCAACTACGTTCGCAGATCTGACCGGTACGACCTCGGCAGCCCACATCCATTGCTGTACCGCCGCTCCGAATACGGGTAATGCCGGTGTCGCAACGCAACTGCCAAGTTTTACCGGTTTTCCAGCAGGTGTGACTTCGGGCAGCTACGACATGAGCTTCGACATGTCTGATGCAACAAGCTGGAATGCCTCGTTCATTAACAGTAACGGCGGCACGACGCTCAGCGCCCTCAACACCCTCGGTGCCGCACTGGACAGTGGCAATGCCTACCTGAACATCCACACCAGTACTTTTGGCGCGGGCGAAATCCGCGGCTACTTTGCGCCCGCACCGGTGCCTGTTCCGGCCGCATTATGGCTGATGGCGCCCGCGGTCGCCGGCATGTTCGCCCGCCGGTTCCGCAAGCAGTAAGCAGACTGATTCGACGCGTTCCTTCGGAACTTGCCCGTGGCTGGCCCAGGCCGGCCACGGGATTTTTTTTTCGTCATCCCCGACACCGCGCAGCCCACTTTTCCCGTCATCCCGGGCGCCGCGCAGCGGTGACCCGGGATCCATAGGGCCTCGCTCCAAGCCGCATGGATTCCGGCTCACGCCTCCTTCGGGGGCGCGTTCGAAAATGACGGAGCAACAAGACGATGCCCATGCGGATTTTCCCGGTGTCGGGTGAGGAGCATTTTTTTGCCGGCCCCGACATGACCGGAATCGTTTATTAATTCGCATTGCGGGTAAAATCGGGACCGATGACCTCTGTTCCCGACACTGCAGCCACGTTCCTGCGCTCGCGTGCGTTGCATATTTTCGCTGCGTTGGCGTTACTGACTTTCAGCTGCGGCGCCGCACGGGCTGAAGGAGATTTGCTCTGGGCGGGTTACGTCGGATTCACCACCGACCGTATCGTGCGTGGCCTTTCCTGGACGGCCGGCCGACCGTCGGCGCAGATTGGTGGCGAGGTGGAATGGCAACGTGAGTGGTTCGCCGGCTTCTACCTCGCCAATGTCGATTATGTCGAGTCACCGCGAAACCCGCTGGACCGTCACATCGAACTCGATGTCTATGCCGGTTATCGCAAGGCCTACGACAATTTCGCCTGGGATGCGACAGCCGTACGCTACAACTATCCAGGCGACAGTCGCTACGACTACTACGAAGGCTCCGTCGGCCTTCACTATCTCGACAGGTTTTCGCTGCTGGTGAATCGCAGTTTCGAAGCGCTGTCACCACTGGATGCAGGCGGTAGCGTTGAGTTTCGCGCCAGCCATCATGCGACCGGCCGCCTCTCGTTCACAGGCGGTGTCGGCTACCGTCATTACAAACGCAAATCCTGGGATTTCGTCTATGCCGATGCCGGCGTTGCGTTATTGCTGGGCCCGGTGACGCTCGATCTGCGCGCATACACGACGTTTGATGAAGATGATTACTTCTATACGTCGCAGGCCGGTGGTGATCGCATCGTGTTTTCAATCACGTTTGGTGGAAACTGAGCGGAACGGGTACGACGTGTTCGCGATGGAACAGCAGGCAGGGCTGGTTCTGGTATTACTTACCCGCTGTTTCGGTGAACGACAGCGATGTAGCGCACATGCCGCCACCGGCCAGTGCGTGCAGCACATGACAGGCGCGCGCGTAACCGCCGTGTTGGTCGTCCCCTGAGGCAATCAACAACAGTTTCAGATCGGCCGCGGTGACACCGTGGTCGAGCTGTCGCGCCAGCGCTGCGATGCTGGCGATCTGCGCTGTCGCCAGTGAATCGCCATTAAGGAAATCGTAACCGTCCGGTGGTATCAGGGTCAGAATGTCTTCGCCGTGTGCGATGACCGTACCATCGGCAGTGCCCTGCGCATTACCTTCCCTTGCGCTGCGAACCGCGATGACCCCCGGGATGCTGCCTGGAAACGCATCGCGCGGACCGTTTCCGGCGGTGCCGACGACGATGATGTTGTTCCGGAACGCCACCTGCAACACCGCGGTCAGCACATCGTCAGCCGGCCCGGTAAGACTCAGATTGATGACATCGGCGCCGTGATTGATGGCGTAATCCAGCGCGCGCGCCAGCGTATAACTGTTGCAGACGCCAGGACCGTTGCTGCCACCGGGTTCCCAGCAGGCTTTCAACGACATTATCCGTGCTTCCGGCGCCATCCCGGCGATGCCGATGCCATTGGCCGGCGTCGCGGCCAGGATGCCTGCGATGGCGGTGCCGTGACCGCGGGTGCCGGCATCGTTCTCGCGGCCGGTCAGAAAGGCTTCCTCGCGAATGCTCTGCCCCACCAGATCCGGATGGTGTGAAACCACACCGGTATCGACCACGGCCACATTGACGCCGCGGCCGGTCGCCATGTTGTGCGCGTTGTCGAACTCCAGGCTGTCGTACGCATACTGCAGATTGCGGTAAGGATCGGTTCCGTCGGCACCCTGCCGCTGCTGGATCTGTGTCTGAAACTCGTTGACACGCTGGACCAGCGCGACCCGCGGGTCCTGCTGGATGGCGGCAATGATCTGCTCCGCATCGGTACCGGGTGCGGTCTCGAACATCGCGCAGTAGTAGCCGAGCGTGGTCATCATCCAACCTTCGACTTCGGTCAGATGATGTTCGCGCTGGACTTCGTCAAGCACGCGTCTGACATAGCTGGACTGGTTGTAACTGAAGCGGCGTCGATAGGCGCCCGTGCTGCCGGCCATGTTCATGCGGCCCGCGCGCGGGTCTTCGATATTGATCAGGATACGGTCGCCCGCTGCCGCCGGCGGTTCCCCCGCCCAGGCGGTGGACAACGCCGCGCCGAGGGCCAGGCAGACGGCCGCCATCGCCCGCACAAGTCCGCGGGGAAAACGTAAGCGATTTTTTCCTGCTCTCGACATCATTGTACTGCCGGAATCCTTTCGGCGAATTTTACGCCAGGCGCCGCGCGCAAGGCAGCCACCCGCTGTTCGATATCACGCTGCCCGACCTGGGCCCGGGCAGTATAAACGCCGGTCGCCGTCGGTTCACCCAGCAGCCGCAGGCCGGCCGCGGCCACCAGCGCGTCCCGCTCGGCCGCACTGAGGGTTGCATCAAACACCAGGCGGACGGCGCCGGCCGGCGTGGGTTGTGCCGAGGTGCGCGTCTGGTAGCTGATGTCCGTGGGCACGGGCGCAATCACGACCGCGAGGACGATCACGGCGTAGGCCACCATGGTCGCGAACAGATTGCG
Organism: Gammaproteobacteria bacterium; assembly: GCA_024234975.1. Lineage (GTDB taxonomy): Bacteria > Pseudomonadota > Gammaproteobacteria > JACKNH01. The sequence goes on along the minus strand of JACKNH010000006.1, from coordinate 165,921 downwards.
CTTCACCATCACCTGGGGGACGGCAGGCACTGCGAACTGTTCCCGCTGCGTGGCCTCGTATTTGTCGATGCGGGCCATCAGGTAAGCCAGGTCGAGTTCACAATCGTCCGCCGCAGCGGTGTCGGTACCGACAAACTCGCCCACCTTCTTCCACAATTCGTAATCCGCGCGGCAGGTGACATCCGAATTCACCGCGGCTGCCACCTGCGCATGCTCGCTGGCATCCAGCGTGCGATTGATATACCAGGGCAATAATTCCCTGACATCGGTCTGGTAATTACCAGCGTCATCTCTGCCGTTCATGATTTTTCTCACTCGCCTGATATTCATGGGTGTACTCAATTGACTGACAATGCGTCTTTCAACTTGCGTCTGGCGTAAAACATCCTGGTTTTCACCGTATTCACCGAACAGTCCGCGACCTCGGCAATTTCCTGGTACGAATAGCCGTGGAAAAAAGTCAGTTCGACGGCCATGGCTTGATCCGGCGACAGCGTCTTCAGCGCACGCTCCAGCCAGGCCCGCACCACCAGGTGCTCGGGGATCACATCCAGCGACGGTTCCGGGTCCGCGACATCCGCCTCTTCCAGCAAGGTCCGGCGGCGACTCTCGGTCTGTACCGTCTTCAATGCCTTGCGATAGGCAATGGCGAAGATCCAGGTTGAGGGTTTGGAGGCGCCGTTGAACCGGCTGGCATCCTTCCAGACGGCGAACATCACTTCGTTGATCACATCGTCAGCAAACTCGCAGTTGCTGACCACGCTGGTCACGAAGCGCTTCAAGCGCGGACGGTAGATCCGGTAAAGCTGGTCGAATGCAGCGCGGTCCTTGGCTGCGACGCGTTCGATCAGCGCCACTTCATCTGCATCATTTGCCACTGCCGGGCGACCAATCATCGTAAGGTTTCTCGTTGTCTTCCAACCTGTTACGCAACCGGGCCACAGCGACGCGGTTACGTCGGTAAGTATCTCCTCGCACACTATCGGTTCAATCCCCGAACCGGGTCGTCAGACGCCCGGCCGGGCGCATTTGCGCAGGCAATCCCGGAGGATCATAGCCGCTTGTTTTGCAACGATAAAATTTTCCTGACCCGAGGTCTGCCGGTGACAGTCCGGGTAAATATTTTTCAGTGCCAGTGAACCTTCCGAATGCAATTGAGAATTAACTGCCGTATCGCTCTGCGTCCGGGACACCCCGGCTATGTGCGGAACGAACACCTACACGGGAGGGATCCACCATGAGTTACGCACCATCAGTCTGCGGGTACTTGGTGTTGGCCGTCACGGCTGCATTGAGCACCAGCGTAAATGCCCAATTGACCGACCCTATTCCAACGCCGATAGGCAAAAGCAGCATCACCATCGAACTGACCCCGGTGGCCTCCGGGCTGGCCGCACCCAACCTTGGTGTCAGCGCCGGCGACGGCAGCAACCGACTGTTCGTCGTTGATCAACCCGGTTATGTCCGCATCATCGACAACGGCGTGTTGTTGCCCACACCGTTTCTCGATGTCAGCAGCCGGCTCGTACCGCTGGGCTTCTTTGGCAGCCGCGATGAAAACGATTTCGATGAGCGCGGTCTGTTAGGACTCGCGTTTCACCCCGATTTCTCGGTCGCAGGCAGCCAGGGTTACGGCAAGCTCTACACCTACTCCAGCGAAACCATCGATGGCGCGGCAGATTTCACCGTCGCATTTCAGGCCGGTGCTGTCGCCAACCATCAGAGTGTGGTGGCGGAGTGGCAGATCGATATGTCCAACCCCAACCAGGTGGACATGAGCAGCCGGCGCGAACTGCTGCGCGTCGACGAACCGCAGTTCAATCACAACGCCGGCTCTCTGGTGTTCGGCCACGATGACATGTTGTATGTCGCGTTCGGCGACGGCGGCGCCAGCAATGACAATGCCGCCGGTCATGGCTTCATCGGCAATGGCCAGGACCCGAGCAATGTTCTCGGCACCATCCTGCGCATCGATGTCGATGGCAGCAACAGCCATAACGGACAATACGGTATTCCCGGCGACAATCCATTCACCGCCGATAGTCGCGTGGCGAACGAAGTCTATGCCTATGGCTTCCGCAATCCGTTCCGCACCAGCATCGATAGTGAAACAGGTGAGCTGATCGCCGCCGATGTCGGCCAGCGCTGGATCGAGGAAATCGACGTGGTCACCGCCGGCGGCAACTACGGCTGGCGGCTGAAGGAAGGCTCATTCGCCTTCAATTTCGTCGACGGCTCGGTCAGCGACGTGCTGGATGGTCTGCCCGACGACTTGATCGATCCGGTGCTCGAATACGATCACGGCGAAGGCATCTCGGTGATTGGCGGTTTCGTCTATCGCGGCAGCGATATCCCCGAACTGTTCGGCAAATACGTGTTCGGTGATTTCTCGACGGCTTTCCGCTCGCCACTGGGCCGCTTGTTCGTCGGCGATCTGGACACCGGCGTCATTGAAGAGCTCACCCTGGGCCTGGATGACCGCAGCCTCGGCCTGTTCGTCAAAGGCTTCGGCCAGGATGAGAACGGCGAACTGTATCTGATGGCCGGTCCCAATCTCGGGCCGTTCGGAAGCAGTGGTCTCGTGCTCCGGTTGAGTCCGTCGCCGGTGCCGGTGCCGGCCGCGCTGTGGCTGTTCGCGGGTGCCGCTGGCCTGCTGTTGCGTCGGCGTCAGCAAAGCGCCGTGCGCCGTTGAGGGAGATTGATTGATGACGACTATCAAAACACTGCTCCGGACCATGACGGCCGGTGCGCTGCTGGGACTCACCGCACTGGGCGCCAACGCCCAGACCCTGTGGCAAGGCCCACCCATCGAGTTCGTCCGACCTGCGGATGGCTCTGCCCCCACCTTGCCGTCTAACCAGGATCGCATCACCGACTATGTCTGGCTGACGCGGGACAACACAGCCGGCCTGTTCAACATCGCGCAGCAGCCTGCGTATGCGCCGGGCGCCCCGCTGGGAACTGCGTGGGCCCGGGGTAGCATTGCGGACGGAATCCAGAACCTGGTGTTCACCGACTGGCGCACTGCGGTGCTGAATAATCCGCCGGAAGCCGCGGCGGCGCAGCAACCGCTCGTCGTGCATCTGCTGGATGATGACATCTATCTGGACCTGCAATTCACCGCCTGGCAGGCCGGACCGTTCGGTGGTGGTTTCAGTTACATCCGGTCGACACCATCACCGGTACCACTACCGGCTGGCATCTGGCTGCTGGGTGCCGGTGTGGTCGCGTTGCGTGGTTTGATGAAGCGACGGCAACTTCCGCTGGGACAAATGTCCGTCAGCCAACAGGTATAGGTACAGTCGGTAGCAGCATGGCCTGAACGCTACCGATCCTCTCGGTAGCAACTCCGCCAAGAAGCTATCGGTCCTCTCGCCCCGTCGCCGACCGCCTGATCGGCGGCGGGGCACACTTTTCCTGCTCCATCGGTCGCAGCAACTGTGCGATGATAGCCGGCGATTCCATTCCAACAGCGAGTCCGCATCATGCCCTCCTATCGCACGCTTTCATCGATTTCCATCGCCTTGCTCCTCAGTGCCGGTGCCGCTGTCGCCGCCGACAATCAAAAGCCGACAGCGGACTTCGACGGTTCCAAGCTCGCGGCCTGGAACGTGCTCGGCGACGCCAACTGGCAATCCAGCAACGATGAAATTGTCGCCAACGCCGGCAAGGGCTTTCTGGTCACCGCGGATACCTATCGCAACTTCGTGCTGACGGTCGACTACTGGGCGGACAGTGATACCAACAGTGGCGTGTTCATCCGCTGCCAGAATCCGGCGGAACCGGTCGAAACTTCCTGCTACGAGATCAACATTTACGACAAACGTCCCGATCAGTCCGGCCGCACCGGTGCAATCCCGCGTCACGCACCACCGGTCAATGTCGTCGATGGCGAGAACCGCTGGAACACGTTTGAAATCACCGCGGACGGCAGCAATATCACCGTCAAGATGAACGATGTCATCACCGCCCAGGTGACCGACGAAACCTATGCCGACGGCTATGTCGCGCTCCAGTTCGGTCAGGGTTTGATCCGATTCCGCAACCTGCAAATCAAAGGCCTGTAATACACCAAGAGATCAGCTGATCGGCGTCAACGCGGCGCCGGTCAGCACATCCTATTGTGACCGTCTCCACCTTCAGGGGCTGTTTCATGCGTAGAGTATTGACGGGCGCGTTGCTGGCATTCTCACTCGCAGCACATTCCACTTCCGGGTTGGCAGCTGACGCCCAGACTGTCGCGATCATGCACCAGGTGTATGACGCCATTTCCTATCTGCTACCGGTCAGCATCCGCGATCTGAACCAGGACAAGCCGTACGACACGGCGCTGGTCAACGAAAAGTTGACTGTGCTTGAAAATGCCGCCGACGGACTGGTGAAACACGCCTCCGCGCAGGAAGCGGAGTTTGCTTTTCTCGCCCGCTCGTTCGATCGCACCATCGTTGATCTGCGGTCGGCTTTCGATCAACAGTGGCCGGCGCACGCTTACTTCGCGATGATGGATTTGACACAGTATTGTGCCGCCTGTCACTCGCGCCTGCCTTCGGATTCGCAGGCCCGCTTCGGACAGATTCTGATGGCGCGCATCGATACCGACAGCATCGAGCGCGTGGACCTCGCCCGACTCTACCTGGCGACGCGGCAGTTCGATGCGGCGATGGACGCCTATGAGCGCGTGCTCAATGATCCCCAGACCGATCTGGTCGAAGCGGACATCGATGGCACGTTGAGCGACTACCTGCACACTGCCATTTCCGTCGCGGGCGAGATGGATCGCGCGGCCGCATTCATCAACAAGCTGGCCGCACGTGACAACCTGCCACAGTACCTCGTCAGCCGTTTCAGCCGCTGGCGGCAGGACTTCGAACTGATCAAGCCCGAACTTGCCGCACCGGCCGATATCGATGCGGCGAGAACGCTGTTTTCCCGCGCCACATCAGCCACGCTGTTGCCTTACGGGCGCGACCGCGCGGTACTCGACTTCGGCGCCGCCAATCGGCTCCGGGTGCTGCTGACCGAACAACGTGACTCGCTGCCGGCTACCGTTCGCGCCGAAGCCTATTACCTCCTCGGCATCATCACCCTGCGTTCAGTCAAAGCGCGGGCGCCAGTACCGGATATGGAATTGCTGATGGAAGCGGCCATCCGCACCCAACCGCATGGCAGCTATGCGCGACCGGCCTATGCCGTACTCGAGGAGTACGGATTTTTCCAGGGCCATCTCCTGCAGGACATCGGCGAGCCGGACAGTAGTGCCCCGCCGATCATTGATATGGCTGCCCTGCGCGACCTGGTGCACTGACCACCCTGCTTTTTTGGCTGGCATGGCCCGTCGAAGTGCCAGATGGGCCGTGCGGTCAGCGTTACGGGATATTCCCCTGCTACGTCACCCGCCCGGCCTGTCACCAACTCCGGCTGCGCAATGACATGCCCGCTACCGCAGGCGTACCTCGCCGTTCGATCCCGGTCCCTGAAGTTAGGGGAATTCCCGAGTTGAACGCGCCGAAGCGCCTGTAGTAACCTCCCGGAAAATATATAAAGACCGCGTACTCATCACGGAATCTGCATCGGACCCGTACCCGCCCGGGACGGCCGCTGACGGACTGAGATACAGCGGCAATACAACTGGAGGGTATGAATGCTGATCGACAAGCGCACTGCGCTGCGCGAAATTGCGCCTTATGCCAAGCCGAGCAATGCCATCGGCCTCACGCTGTTTCTCATTGATTACACGGTTTACTGGACAGCTATCGTCGGCGTGCTGTTTCTGCCCGACCTGTGGATGAAGTTTCTCGCCGCCACCGTGGCCGGTTTCAAAATGGGCGGGCTGAAAACACTTGGCCACGATGCCGCGCACGGCGCGCTGGTTGCCAACCGCAAACTCAATTGGTTGCTTGGCGTGCTGGTCTACATGCCATGCCTGTATAACTATCGCATGTGGGTGTACGACCATCACATCGGTCATCACCCACGCACCAATGGTCCGCACAAGGATACCTACACCCCGTTCACCAAGGCCGAATACGACGCCATGCCGGCCTGGCGGCGGGCGATGGAGCGTCTATATCGCAGTCCTGCGCTGATTGGTCTTTCGTTCTACTACCTGATCGAACGCTGGTGGGACATGAAGGTATTTCCCCGCGCACACATGCCCGAACGTTATCGCCGCGCCGCGTGGCCGCATTTCGCATTCCTGATGTGTTTCGCCACCGTGTACATCGGCACGCTGATAGCGGCCCCGGCCTACACCAACCTGACATCCGTACAAGCCGTGCTGCTCGGGTTTGTCTGGCCATTCCTGGTATTCATGTGGAACACCGGTTTCGCGCTCTACCTCCAACACACGCACCCGAGGATTCTCTGGCTGCGCGGTGCCGATGAAGACAACGCCCCGTACTACGATCGCAGCGAGTTGATGTCGGTGCACTGGGTATTCCCCGGCTGGTTCGGCACGATGATTCATGACGTCATGGATCATCCCGTCCATCACCTGCATCCCAGGGTGCCGGTCTACAAACTGCGTGCCGCGCAAGCGCATCTGAACGAACTGCTGGGGGAATATGCCATCGTGGAGAAATTCACCTGGTCCACGCTGTTCGATACCATGCGCCGTTGCAAGCTGTATGACTTCGAAAACCATCGCTGGCTGGATTTCGATGGCAACCCGACGACCGAAAGCGCGCCGCTGATCGGTGAACTGCAGACGCGCGAGCTGATGGCGTCATCACGTCATGCACCGTTGCTGTTGCCGGACGCCCAGGTGCCGGAAGCCGCCTGAGGCGGTGCCGCGCTGATTCACTGTGACTGACCTGCTGCATCAGTGTCGACGGCTGACAGTCACCGCCGTGGCACTGGCGTCGTTCGTTGCCACTGTCCCAACCGCTGCCGCTGAACCCTTCACCAGTGCGCAAGCCACGTTCGAAGTCACCGAGCTGGCGAGCGGCCTGCACTATCCATGGAGCATCGTCCAACTACCCGATGGCGATCTGTTGGTCAGCGAACGTGAGGGCGGTTTACGTCGCGTGCACCTGGACGACGGCAAGGCCATGCTCACCACGCTTACGGGCCTGCCCGACATCACTCAGGCCGGCCAGGGCGGCTTGATGGGCCTGGCCCTGCATCCTGATTTCGAGCAGAACCATCGCCTGTATTTCGCGCACGTCGCGGGTGAGCGCGGAAAATATGGCACGGAGGTCAGCTTCGCGACGTTGGAAGGGAATGGCCTGCAAAACGTCACGCGGATTTTCGTCGCCGAACCCAAGGCCGACGGCGGCCGCCATTTCGGGGGTCGGCTGTTGTTCGGCGCTGACGGCAAGCTATACATCAGTCTTGGAGAGCGCGGCGCAAGCCCTGGTCTGGGCGCGCGCCACCCCGCGCAGCAGAAGTCCAATCATCTCGGGGCATTAATCCGCATCAACGACGATGGCAGCGTGCCGACGGACAACCCGTTTGTCGACGATGCGCAGGCGGCGCCGGAGATCAACAGCTACGGCCATCGCAACATTCAGGGTCTGATTCAGGATCCTGCCACCGGGACGCTCTGGACCCACGAGCACGGGCCGCAAGGCGGCGATGAACTGAATGTCGAAGTCGCGGGCGCCAACTACGGCTGGCCGGTCATCACCTACGGCGTCAACTACGGCATCGGCACACGCATCGGTGAGGGCACGGCACGCGCCGGCATGGAGCAACCCGTCTACCGCTGGATCCCATCAATAGCGCCTTCCGGAATGTCGCTGTACAACGGCGATGCGTTTCCCCAGTGGCGAGGTGACATCTTCATAGGATCACTGAAATTCGCAACGCTGGTCAGGCTGGAAATGTCCAACGGCACGGTGGTCGATGAGGAACGACTGTTGACCGGAAAATATGGCCGGATTCGCGATGTGTTTACCGCGCGCGACGGCTGTATCTACCTGCTGACCGATGCATTGAACGGACGGCTCCTGCGTCTGGCCCCGCGCAATCAGCCCTGAATGCCGCCGTTACCCCGGGCATTGCATCGGCGTCTCGCCGGTTCGCTCTCAGCGTTCGGATCATACTGAGAACGATTACACCTTTCGCTCGTCAAAAAACTTTACACCCACCCCGTTCCTGCCATTCATCTCATTGATATATCTAAACTTTATGGATGGTTCAATTCTTGCTTACCAGTTCAAGAATGCATTTTTGAACTTTGTTGACCAATTCAAGCGGACGGAGGAAATCCAGATCATGAGTAACAGAACAATCGCACGCGCCTCGGCGCTTTCCTGCGCGGTGGCACTCGCGCTGGGAGCGCCAGTGGCGTCGTCGCTGGTAATCACACCGGAAACCGATGCGATGGCGCTGGCCAACGCTTTGATCCTGCCAGGCAGCGGCGTCAGCATCAGCGGCGCGGAACTGCTCGGCGGTGAATTCGGTTATGGCGGCTACGGCGGCGATGGCGGCTACGGCGGGTATGGCGGCGAAGTTGTCGAATTCAACATTGCCGCAATCGTCGAGGTGGGCGGTACGCAGTCCGGCCTGTTCACCAATGCGTCGGGCACCTACGGCCTGCCGGCTTCCGGTGGCGTTGTGTTCAGCAGCGGTTTCGTCGAGAACTATGGCGACGGTCCGAATACCGATACCGGCGTCTCCGGCGGCCCGGGAACGGATGCCACAGCGGCCCAGGAAGCTCTACTGCAGCCGATCACCGGCCAGCCCAGCCATCACGATCCGATCCAGCTCAATATCACTTTCGATGTCGATAGCACGGTGGATTCGATCACCTTCTTCGCCGCCTTCGGGTCCGAGGAATGGCCTGAATTCGTGGGTGACTTCGTGGATGGCTTCGGCCTGTTTCTGAACGGCACCAATGTTGCCGGCGCGTTGCCGACCGGCGCCACTGCCGGCGTCGACCCGCTGTTGCCAATCAATATCGACCATCCCGACATGGCCGATATCCGCGGCACCGAACTTGACGGTGTCCTGGCGCCCAATGGCAATCCGCTGCTGCGCTTTGATATTCCGGTCACGCCGGGCAGCACCGGCAACGTGTTCACGATGATTCTGGCTGACGCCAATGATTCGGCGCTGGATACCACCATCTACCTCGCAAGCCTGGGCGCGCTGGGCGCGACCGAGTTCACCCCGGTGCTGCCGAGCAATCCGGCTGACGCCGAAACCGGTGAATTCGTCTTCGAACTGCCGCCGGTGGAGGAATTCGAAACGATCTGGATCGACCCTGTGGTGGCCGTGGGTTATGTCTTTGAAGTCCTGGATGCCGGCGTTCACTTCGCCAGCGTCACCATGCCGTCACTGGCAACGGTCAATGACCTGGATGGCTACCTGCTCAGCTACAACGGCGGTTCAATCTCGTTGCTGGCCGGCGAATCGTTCGATTTCGTGCTGAATGGTCTGCTGGATATCACCACCTTCACGATCGAAGGCATCGACCCCGCGCTTGGCCTGGACCCGAACAATCCGGGCGTATTCGCCACTGGCGTTTCGTTCGATACGGCCGGCCAGTTCAGCGTTTCGATGACGCCGATCACCGAAGATGTCGGCGGCACCGTACCTGAACCGGGCGTGCTCGCGTTGCTGGGCACAGGCCTGTTCGGCTTGCGTGCCGCACGCGGTCGTCGTCGCACCGCCTGATAGCGGGCGACAATCAACGTTCCTGTCGTACTCAAAGCCTCTTGCGAACCGCTGGTTTGCAAGAGGCTTTTTCTTTGCCGGATAATCCAGCCATGAATATCTTTGCATCAGCGCTCAGGCGCACTGCCGCGGCATCCGCCATGATGATTGGCGTGGTGCTTGTTTCCATGCCCGCCTCCGCGGCCGACGCCGAGGGCAAATTCGCCGTCAAGGGCGCCGGCACTCGGCCTTGCAGTGATTTCGTCACCGCCAAGGCCGAACAATCGCGTGACTACTATCTCTACGGCGGTTGGCTGGAAGGGTTCGTCTCCTCATTCAACCAGTTCCAGGCCGACACTTACGACGTCACGCCGTGGCAGACCACTGAACTGTTGCTGGCGCTGCTGGAGACCCACTGCCGGAACAATCCGGACCAGCGCTTCCTGACCGCGGCCAATGCCCTGGTCAAAACGTTACTGCCGGCCCGCCTCGCGGCCGAAAGTGCAATCATCAGTTCCGCGGTCAACGGTACCGAATCGTACTACTACCAGGCCATCGTCGAACGCGTGCAGGAACGTCTGCAAGAACTCGGGCATTACCGTGGCGAAGCGAACGGTGAACTCAGTGAAGCGCTGGGTGCAGCCTTGCGCGACTATCAGGCCAAGAGCGGCCTGCGCGTCACCGGCATTCCCGACCAGTACACGCTGGCCAATCTCTTCCTGAAACTGCGGGCGCCTTGACTGACGGCGAGACCGCGAACCGCGGTGCCAACATCGTCTACTGCTGGGAACTCGGTGGCGGCTATGGCCATGTCGCGCGAATGGATGCCATTTCCGCGCGTGCGGAATTCAACGGTGACCACTTTACCTTTGCCCTGAAGGATCAAGCCAAGCACACTTCCATCAAGCGTGCTTGCAAGGCGAATCTCTGCCAGGCGCCACTGTTTGTCGACGCCGACAGCCACAGGCAGTCACCGAATTTTTCCGACCTTCTGCTGCGCTCGGGCTGGCAGGACCCGGCGCACGCGTTGCAACTTGTCCGCGAGTGGTTACGCATCTTCACCGAAGCGCAGGCAGACCTCGTGATAGCTGACCACGCGCCGAGCGCGGCGATCGCGGCAACGCTGGCCGGTTTTCCGCTGCTGAATGCGGGCAACGGATTTGAGATCCCGCTACCGGCCAACCCGATGCCACCGCTGCGATTCTGGCAGAAGAGCAACGCCCGCCAGTTGGCCAGCCTCGATGCCGCGTTGAACCGGACAATAGCCGAGATCGCACGGCGCACGGGCAACCAGGCGCGGTCTGATCTGACGATCAGTGATCTGTTCCGCCCGGACAACAGCCTGCTGATTACTCATCCGGCGCTTGATCACTATGGCCAGCGTCCGCCGACATGGCGATATCTCCCGATCGAAACCCCGATTGCCACTGCTGCGACACTGGCGATACCGGCAGTGACGCAACGTCCGCCCATATTCTGTTACCTGCGCGGCGATGATCCAAAGTTGCTTGAATTGTTTCTCCTGCTTGGCAACATCTTCGAAGTTTACGCTGTACTCACCGGGGCGAACGCCGTGTTCCGTGACAAGGTCAGAGCCATGGGTATCCACCTCGCTGCGGACCTGGTGAACATCAATGCCGTACTGCCGCGGGTTGCTGCCGTCATCTGTCATGGCGGCATCGGCCTTGTCAGCCAGGCGTTGAACGCACGCAAACCGATAATCGTCATGCCACAACATCTGGAGCAGTCCATGCTGGCCCATCGGCTGGCGATGCGGCGCCTGGTGAAACTGGCCAGCGTCGCACAGCCGGCAGCAGTTGCCTCGAAAGTCCAACAGGCCATTGACTCGTTCGACATCGGTGTACTGGATGCGACCTTGCAGCAATCCGCCGGCGATCCAGCTATATGGACCGGCACGATAAAAGAACTTACCGGCAGCGCTGCCCAAGCCCGGACCGCGCAGCGCTGACCGCCGCTGCGGGTTGCCAGTGGTATCATCTGGGTCCACCACGGCTGTTCCAGGCAATCACACGCAAGTGAGGCAGATAACTGATGGCACGTTCCTCGATCCATGGTCAATGGTCGTCACGCTGGGTTTTCATTCTCGCCGCCACCGGGTCCGCAGTAGGGCTGGGAAATATCTGGCGCTTCCCCTACCTCACCGGTGAGAACGGTGGCGCCGCTTTCGTGCTGCTGTATCTGGGGTGTATTGCCGCGGTGGGCGTTCCGCTGCTGATGGCGGAAATCATGCTCGGCCGCCGCGGCCGGCAATCGCCCATCCACTCATTCGAATCTCTGGCGCAGGACGAATCTCTCAGCCGCAACTGGCGCTGGCTGGGGGCAATGGGTGTCGTGGCCGGTTTCATGATTCTGTCGTTCTACAGCGTGGTTGCCGGCTGGTCGCTGGCTTACGTGTTCTATACCGGCTCGGGCATGTTCGCCGACATCACGGTCGAAGGTGCCGGCGAACGCTTCAATGCAATGATCGGCTCGGCGGAAACCCTGCTTGCCTGGCATACGGTGTTCATGGTGATGACGGCGATCATCGTCGGCCGCGGCGTGCAAAGTGGACTTGAACAAGCCGTCAAATACCTGATGCCTGCTTTGTTCATTCTGCTGATCGCAATGGTCGGCTACGCGATGGGCACTGGAGATTTCGGAGCCGCCATCAGCTACCTGTTCCACCCGGATTTTTCCAAGCTGACCAACAAGACCGTGCTCGAAGCGCTGGGCCAGGCTTTTTTCAGCCTCAGTCTTGGCATGGGCGCCATACTTACCTATGGCTCGTACCTTTCGGACAACACGTCCATTCCGCACACATCGGTCATCATCGCGCTCGCCGATACCGCGGTGGCATTGCTCGCCGGCCTCGCGGTGTTTCCCATCGTGTTTGCTTACGGCCTCGAGCCCAGTTCCGGGCCGGGGTTGGTTTTCGTCAGTCTCACACTGGCATTCGCCCATATGCCCTTCGGCCAGGTCTTCGGCTGCCTGTTCTTCATCCTGCTGACCGTCGCAGCGTGGACGTCGGCCATCTCACTGCTGGAACCGGCCACCGCCTGGCTGGTGGAGCGGCTGAAATGGCGGCGTCGCCATGCTGTCATCTGGACGGGCACCATCGCGTGGGTCATGGGCATCGGCTCGCTGTTGTCATTCAATCACTGGGACAGCGTCAAATTCTTCGGCAAGAATTTCTTTGATTCGATGGAATTCATCAGTACTTCGGTGATGCTGCCGGTCGGCGGCCTGCTGATCGCGGTGTTCGCAGGCTGGCGCATGTCGCGCGCCAGCAGCAGTGACGAACTGCGTATGCAAAGTACCTTGGGATATTCCGTTTGGCGCGTACTGACCCGCTACGTCGCACCCGCCGGTGTGGTGCTGGTGTTTCTCAACGCGCTGGGGATTCTGTGACCACAGACGCATCACCCGCGCCGCCGTCGACAGCCGCGCGCAAAACGCAGATCGTTGTCGTTGGCGGTGGCGCCGGCGGGCTGGAGCTGGTCACCCGCCTCGGTGCAAAGCTCGGCCGCGACAAGTTCGACATCATTCTGGTCGAGCGCAATCGCACGCACATCTGGAAACCGCTGCTGCACGAAGTGGCCAGCGGCGCACTGGATGCCAACCTCGATGAAGTCGGTTATCGCGGGCATGGTTACCGTTGGGGCTACCGCTTTTTCTATGGCGCGATGGAATCCATCGACCGTGAAGCGCGTGAAGTGGTCACCGCACCGGTACTGGATGATAACGGTGAAGAGATCATCGGCCGGCATCGAATCCGCTACGATTACCTCGTCATCGCCATCGGTTCTGTGACGAATGACTATGGCATTCCCGGCGTCAACCGCAACTGCATCCCGCTGGACAATCGCGTCCAGGCCGACCGTTTCCGCCAACTGTTGCTGGACCACTGTCTGCGCGTTTCACGCACATTGACGCGCGACCCCGATGCCGATGCGCACGTCGACATCGCCATCGTCGGCGCCGGCGCCACCGGCGTCGAGCTGGCGGCGGAACTGTATAACTCAGCGGCACAACTCGCGTTCTATGGTCTGGAAGTCTTCGATGCCAGCCGCCTGCGCGTAACATTGATCGAGGCCGGCCCGCGGATACTGCCGGCATTGCCGGACAAGCTCGCCGCGGCAGCGCACGGTGAACTGACAACACTGGGCGTGCGGATTCTGACTGGCACGAGCGTCGCCGAAGTGACACCGCAGGGTATGCGTACCGGCAGCGGCGAAATCATTCCGGCGGATTTGAGAGTTTGGGCAGCGGGCGTACGCGGGTCATCCAGGCTCAAGGACATCGGCGGCCTGGAAACGACCCGCACCAACCAACTCGTGGTTCTGCCAACATTGCAGACCACGCGGGACCCACGTGTGTTCGCGCTCGGCGACTGTTGCGCCTGCCCGGATCCCGCCACCGGCCGGAATATTCCCCCGCGTGCGCAGGCAGCACACCAGATGGCGACCACGGTGTATCACAACCTGCAGCGGATGATGGACGGCCGTGAACTAAAGGCCTTTCAATACCAAGACCATGGATCGCTGGTATCGCTGAGCCGCTATTCCACCGTCGGCAGCCTGATGGGTAATCTCATTGGTGGCCGCATGGCGATTGAAGGGCGCCTCGCCCGGCTGGTTTATGTCAGCCTGTACAGCATGCACCTGCTGGCCATTCACGGCTGGCTGCGCGGCCTGGTGTTGATTATCGTCGCCAGAGTCAACAAGGTCATCCGCCCACGGCTCAAACTCCACTGAGTTTGCCGCGCACCGGTAATAAGTTGCAGCTGAACGGGCGGCCGGTCGATACTATTCAACCCATTTCGTCCCATCAGCCAGAAAGCCTGCCATGACGCCAACCAGACTACTGTTCACCGCCGCTGCCCTGCTCGGCCTGACCATATCGCCGGTACAGGCACAGAACGTCGACGCCACTTCGCCCGACGCCTTGATTCTCATCATCCAGGAACTTGGCTACAAGGCGCTCGCCGATACCGACCAACAGGGTGACCCGTTGATCCGGTCCAGTGCCAACGGCGGCGACTTCACGATCTACTTCTACGGCTGCAATGAAGGCAAAGACTGCAAGGCCATTCAATACAGCAAGGGCTATGACATGGCCGATGGCATGGCACTGGAGCGGGTGAACGAGTGGAACAAGGAACACCGGTTCGGCAAAGTCTACCTCGACGCGGAGATGGACCCGTACATTGAAATGGACGTGAACATGGATCTGGGCGGCGTCAACCGCAAGAATTTCGAAGACACGTTTGATTGGTGGCTGGTGATTACGCGTGAATTCGAGGAGTTCATTGACTGGAAGTGATTTGGCGGCAGATGCGCTGCTCGCGGCTTCACTGGAACTGAAATTCGGGTGGGTCGTTGGCAGTCGGGTATGTCGGGTCAGGACTCGCTGTGAATACATCCATGTACGCTCGGGCCCGGCTTCCTGCCTCGCACGGTCCTGACCCGACATACCCGACTGCCAACTTCAGCACTGAATATATCGCGCAATCCCAAAGGACACTCATTTTTTTTTCCGTCATCCCGGCCACAGCGCAGGCTCTTCTTTTCCGTCATCCCGGACGCCGCGCAGCGGTGAGCCGGGAACCATAGGGCCTCTGTAGAAAACCGCATGGATTCGCCGCTCGCGCCCCCTTCGCGGGCGCGTCCGGAATGACGGAGCAGTAAGACCAAGCCCATGCGGATTTCCCCGGTGTCGGGTGAAGAAGCATTTTTTACGGCTGAATCTGCCCGGCCATCAACCCTGCAACGACTGCGCCTGCGCTTTGATGGCGTTGCGGTCGACCTTACCGTTGTGCAACGTTGGTAGCGACTTCAGAAAGATGATGCGGTTGGGCAGTTTGTACGGCGCCAGCTTTTCGCGCAGGAAGGTGACCACGTCGGCATCCGTCAACGTAGCGTCGGGAATCGGCTGGACGTAGGCGATGACCTCCTCGTCGACCCCGGTGAAGCGCCCGACCACGGCGCTGATGGCGATTGCCTGGTGGGCATTCAATGCGGTTTCGACATCCACCGGATAGACGTTGTAACCGGAACGCTTGATCGTGTCTTTTGCACGCCCTGCGATGAAGACATCGCCGTTGTCATCCATGTAACCAAGATCGCCGGTGCGGAACCAGCCGTCAATGAAGCCATCCCGCGTGGCGGACTCGTTACGGTAGTAGCCGAGAAACACCGTCGGACCCTGGATAACCAGTTCTCCAACCTGCCCGCACTGCACGTCCTGCCCCGCCTCATCAACGATACGCAATGAAACGCCGTCGAGCACCGGACCTACGGAGACATCATCACGCCATTCGTCGAGATTGGTCTGGCAGATGACCGCTGATGACTCGGTCATGCCGTAGCCGTTCATTAGCGGCAGGTTGAACATGGACTCGACGGAACGTTTGACTGCCGGGTCCAGCGGTGATGACGCGCAGGTGATCAGGCGCAGATGCGGTGCCGAATACTTATCGGGATTTGCCGCCACCCATTCCAGAAACTTGACGTAGAGCGTTGGTACACCGGAGACAATGGTGACCTCCTGTTCGCGCAAAGCTTTCGCCAGCTCAGGCGGGGTGAACCGCTTGTGTAGATGCATGCAGCCACCGGACGCCGTCATCCCCATGACGACTGACGCCAGCCCACCGATGTGCGCGATGGGAATCACGCAATAGACCTTGTCCTTCGGGGTATAGCTGCGCACCCGTGCCTGGCTCAACCCCATGAATACGAGATTCGAGTGGCTGAGCATGGCGCCTTTGGGTGTGCCGGTGGAACCGGAGGTGTAAATCATCGCGGCGACCCGCTGCGCAGGGTCGGCATGCACCGGCTCCGCAACTGCATCGTTGAATGTCAGCGTGTGGCAGGGTCCAACGCCGTTCAATGTCGCTGACATAGCATCCAACCGTTGCGCATGCGCCATCGCGGCAGTCGATTGCGCCGTCAGCAACACCATCATGCGAGGACCGCAATGCTGAAGGATGCGATCGATTTCCGCCGCCGCCAGACGCGCACTGACCATGACCGGCCACGCATCTATTCTTGCGCAGGCGAACAGGCAGGTCACCTGCTCGGCACAATTCTCGGCAATCACCAG
This sequence comes from Gammaproteobacteria bacterium, assembly GCA_024234975.1. Lineage (GTDB taxonomy): Bacteria > Pseudomonadota > Gammaproteobacteria > JACKNH01. The sequence continues at coordinate 149,220 of JACKNH010000006.1, read as the reverse complement.
CACACGGTCACCGGGGTTGACACCGCTGCTGCTCAAGGCCTGCGCAAGCTGCTCGATCCCCGCTGCCATCTCCGAATAGCTGATCAATCGATCACCGTCATGAACAACGGGACGATCGGGATATTCCGCTGCAGCACAAGCGACCAGGTCATTAATCTTGCCGGTTGCCGCAACGAAGCGCATTACTCTTCCTTTCAATGGGATTACAGGTCTGTCGCCGGGCCGCTGCCGTTGGAACAAGCGCCGGAGTTCGGTCATTATAGCTGCGGCAACAGACAGTCCCGATAAGGTTGTATAACCATCATCGTGACTGCCAGCAGACCGGCCACCACATGAATATCCGTTCGCGAACGGCAGCAAGTTGTCCCGGATCAAAGGCTGAAACCCGCAGCCGTGTTTCCTGACTCGATGCGCCCGCTGCGTGTGTGCCAGCGACGACCGCGGACTTCAACGGGCCTGCTTTACGAAAGTATTTCGAATCAGAACGAGGGGAACGACAGTGAGAGAACGCAGCTTTTACGCCTGGGGCTATGCCGATGCGCGCGCAACACCCGAGGAAGTCGCAAACATCGAAAAAAGTCTTGCCAATCGTTTCGGCCTGACGTCGTTCAACGTGGCAACACCGCCGCGACCGGAAGAGATTGAGCTGCGTGCGCCGCGGCTGACCCTCCCGCCGCAGTTGCGTGACTTCACCAGCACCGACCACGTCGATCGCCTGTTTCACAGTTACGGCAAGACCTTCATCGGTGTTCGCACGTTGATGGACCGCAAGTGCCCCAACCCGCCGGATGCAATTGCCTATCCGCGCAATGAAGATGAACTCGCGGCGGTCCTCGACTACTGCACCAATCACGATACGGTCGCGATTCCATTCGGGGGTGGCACCGCGGTCACCGCTGCAGTTGAGCCACCGCAGACAGCCGAGCGCGCGATCACGATCGATCTCAAGCACATGAACAAAGTGCTCGAAGTCGATCACACCTCGCGTGCCGCGCGCATCCAGGCCGGCACCTTCGGCCCGGATATCGAAACCCAGTTGAAGCCGCATGGCCTGACGCTGCGCCATTACATGCAGTCGTTCGAGTTCTCTACCCTGGGCGGCTGGATTGCGACGCGTTCGGGTGGCCACTTCGCGACCATCTATACCCATATCGACGATGTGGTTGAAAACATCCGCGCGGTGTCGCCGGCCGGGGTGTACCAGTCACGACGCCTGCCTGCCTCCGGCGCCGGCCCCAGCCCGGACCGGATGATGCTCGGTTCCGAGGGCATACTTGCTGTTATCACCGAAGCCTGGGTCAGGTTGCACAAGCGGCCCACGTTCCGCGGTTCGGCCACGGTCAACTTCAAAACCTTCTACGATGGCGCTGATGCTGTGCGCGGTATTTCGCAGGCGGGACTGTTTCCGGCCAACTGCCGCTTGCTGCAGACCGAGGAAGCCAGCAATTCGCCGGATGCCGTCGATCAGGGCGCGGTGCTGGTGCTGTCCTTCGAATCTGCCGATCACCCGTTGGATGCCTGGCTCAAGCGTGCGCTGGAGATCTGCGCGGAATTCGGTGGCACCTGGGAGGACGAGTCCGGCGATGACGAACTCGCCCATCGCAGCGGCAAAGCCGGCGAATGGCGGGCGAAGTTCATCCGCACGCCCTACCTCGCCGAGCCGATGATCGCGCGCGGCATCATGAGCACCACGTTCGAATCCGCCATCACCTGGGATCGTTTTCGCGATTTCCATACCAACGTGATGGACGCCACGCGCCGGGTGATGAAGGAAGTCACCGGCTACGAAGGTTCGCTGACGTGTCGCTTCACGCATGTATATCCCGACGGCCCGGCGCCGTATTTCACCTTGATGGTGCCGTTGTCGCCCACCAGCATGATGAGCCAGTACAAGGAAGTGAAAGCCGGCTTCCTTGAAGCGCTGGTCGCCAATGGTGGAACCGTCACCCATCACCACGCGGTGGGTCGCGCGCATCGTCCGGCCTACGACAAGCAGCGGCCCGAACTTTTCGCCCAGGCACTGCGCGCAACCAAAGGCGTGTTCGACCCCAAGGGCATTCTGAATCCCGGCGTGTTGATCGACCCCTAATCAAACACCGGCGCGGTGGCAACGTTCCCTCCACCGCGCCGGTTCAGTTATGCTTCCCCCTGTTCCGTACCAGAGCGGTTTTCAGGGGGATTAGCTCATGCCACGCAACACCTTGGTCAAGGTGACAGCACTACTCGTCGCGCTCGCACCTACAGCGGCTTTCGCGCAGGCCGCGATTAATCAGGGCGTTGATGTTGAAGCCGGCCGGGCGGTCTACCAGCAGTACTGCGCTGCATGCCATGACAAACCGGTCGAGACCAAATCGCCCGCGTTCGACTCCCTGCGCAAAATGGGCGTGCGGGCAATTTCCTATGCGTTGACGGACGGCAAGATGCGTGTGCAGGGCGCACCGCTGACGCCGCAACAGGTGGATGCCGTCACCGGCTACCTCGCGCAGACCGCGCAGGTGGATAACGGCTGGGTCGCCGCCAACACCTGCCCGGCTGATCGCCGCAGTGTTGATACCTCACCGGTACGCGTCGGTGGCTTCGGCCTTGGCTTCGAGAATCATCGGCAGTTATCCGCGGCACAAGCCGGTCTCACCACAGCACAATTGAAAAACCTCGAAGTCGCCTGGACCCTCGGCTTCCCGCAGACCGGCAACATGCGCGCGCAGCCTGCTGTCGTCGGCGATACGATGTTTCTGCCCATCGCGGATTCCGGCCAGTTGTTCGCCTTCGATATCAACGGCAGTCCCTGCGTGAAGTGGGTATACGAACACGGCGTGCCGCTGCGCACCCATGTGAATTACGGCACTCTCGCTGACGGCCGTCCCGTCATCGTGTTCGGCGATGCTGCAGCACATGTGCAGATGCTGGAAGCCGCGACCGGCAAACTGCTTTGGCGCACCTCCCTGCGCGTGACCAGTGTCTCCAACACCACCGGCATGCCCGTCATGTACAACGGCCGCATCTATGCACCGGTCTCCTCGGGTGAATTGAACATGGGGGCGGCGCCTGAGTACGAGTGCTGCACCAGCCACGGCGCAGTCGCCGCGCTGGATGCCGAAACCGGCGCCATCCTCTGGGTCTATCACACGATGGAAAACGCCACCAGGCGATCCGTCAGCCGCGTCGGCACGCAGCAATGGGGGCCTTCCGGTGCGCCCATCTGGACCACGCCGGCGATCGATCCTGCACGTGGCGTGCTGTATGTCGGCACCGGCCAGAACACGTCCGCCCCGGCCACCGACACCAGCGATGCGGTCTTGGCAATCGATCTCGAGGACGGCTCTTTGCGCTGGAAATTTCAGGCCACCGCCAACGATATCTATCTCACCGGCTGCATGTTCGATCCGAATGGCCCGAACTGCCCGCCCGGCTACAGCGTGATGAAGGATTGGGATTTCGGCGCCTCCATCATAATCGGCAAGCGCCGCGATGGCAGCGACATACTGCTGGCCGGCCAGAAGAACGGCGTGATCTGGGCACTCGATCCCGATCAACACGGGCAGTTGCTGTGGACCCGCAAACTCGGCCCCGGCGGTCCGTTGGGCGGTATTCACTGGGGCATGGCTTACGATGCCAACACGGTTTATGTACCGGTCAACAAGATTGGGAATCCCGCCGAGGAGAATGGTCCACCCGGTCTGCACGCATTGGATGTGGATTCCGGCGCGGTACGCTGGTCGTTCTTTCCAGAAGCGGACTGCCGCGGAACCCGACAGCAGGAAGTGCCCGGGTGTGAGCGCAACTTCGGCTTGTCTGCGGCAACGCTGGTGGTGGATGGCGCGGTCATCCAGGGCAGCAACGATGGGTGGGTGCGCATTTTCGATGCCGCCAAAGGTACGCCACTGTTCCAGTTCGATACTGCCCGCAGCTTCAACACTGTGAACGGTGTACCCGCCCACGGCGGTTCCATCGATAACGCCAGTGTCACCGCCGCTAACGGACTGCTTCTGGTGCAATCAGGTTATGGTTTGCTGGGTACGCCCGGGAACGTGTTGATCGCCCTGAAACCGCGATGACGGCTTTACTCAGGAAAGCCTGAATAACGCTTGATGGATGCCAGTTCGCCTTCCCAAGGCGCCTGGCTCGCTGTGAAGATATGGGCTTGCGGCCCGATGCCGATGTCTTCGTCCAGACAACCCGCCGGCACCACGCAGAATCCGGCTTCGATTTGAACATTCGGTAACGCCGAGCCGCAGGCCGCACAGAAGCTTCTGGCGTGACGGGTCGACGGAAGATTGAAGTTCGCCACCCTCGCCTGCCCGGACAACCATCTCAGCGCGCCCGCGCTGGTGAACAGGTTGGCCGCGAACGCTGACCCGGTGTCCTTCCGGCAATACGAACAATGGCAGATGAAGAAGTTTTCGAAGTCACCGTCGATTTCGAAAGTCACTTCGCCGCACAAGCAGGAACCCTTTATGGCCATGATCTAATCCCTGGTTCTGTTCACGAAGGCATCACATGTCTTGCGAGCATGGTGATCGTCAGCCGAAAAGCACAATCAATTGAACGCACCCATACTGATGCGCTCCTCGATTGAGAAGCCCAGGGCTTCGTAGAAGGCAACAACTTCGGTGTTTGTAGCGCGCACCTGCAAATTGACCTTGATGCAGCCCAAATCCTTGAGTGCCTGCATTGTATATCTCACCAACGCGCCGCCGGTGCCGTTCCGGCGCTGCTCTTTTTCCACTGCAACTGCATACAGCCAACCGCGATGGCCATCGTAACCGGCCATGCATGCGCCCACCAATTTACCGGCATCCTCGGCCACGAAGATCAGGTCGTCCACCGCGCACTTTGCATCGATGACAGACGACGGTTCGTTGTGCGGCGGATCGTCCGGGAAGACATTCCGCCAAAGCGCGACCAACATGTCCCTGTCCGCCTGCTGGAACTTTCGGATAATCATGCTTCCCTCGTTTCTGAAGCAACTCGCTGCTCGGCGCCCTTGGCCGGCAATCATTCGGTCACACTGAAGTGAACGTTTATTTCCTGCGGAATTGTCTTGCTTACGGACTGACTGCACGGTTCCGGTTGATAAAGCCCAGGAACAGCCCGAATACACCGAATTGAATCGCCAGGTATCCGGTTTCCATGATCGCAAAGGCCAGAGAATCCTGAACCAGTTGCTTGGCCAGGAATGCCAGAACATGCGAGGTCCAGAAGAACACGCCGACGACACAGACAAACCTGGCCGCCTGGACCAAAGCACTGCCGTTGAATCGCGTATGTTGATACAGGAATGAGAGCGTCACACCCTGGATAACTATAGAGATGAATCCCAACAAAACGTTGGGCTCATCGTCAAAATAGCCAAACGCTCTATATCGCTCTTCGAAGATCACCAGGTGCCAGACATACGCGATGGGAAACGTACCCAGAATGTACGCCACGGCGCCAAGCACGACAGATTTTTTAAACATTTGAGATTCCCTGCTGTAGCCGAGTATCTTGGCAACCGGAATTTTCGGCCAGGTTGTGACCGAAACAGTGCTGGGCGAACACCTCGGTCACCCAAGCTGATTTATGGCATGACGTGCCCCACACTTTCAAACGGTAGCTTTGCCCGCCTGCTCCCACAACTGTTGCGCAGTCTTCAGCACTTCATCCGGTGTGACATTCACCGACACCGGGATGTTGACGTCAAGGCCCATGCTCAAGCGCTGCAATCGTGACTTTTTCACCTGGTCGCGGAATGAGCCAGGCTTGAGTCCGATACGTAGATGCGGCGGTAGTCGGGGATCGGTGTGGAAAAGGTCCATACGGTCAATTTCAAGCCAAGGAATCAGTTCTACCCCATGGTCTGTTTGCAGATTGCCATAGCTGATACCCGCGCGGGACATGACGATCTTTTGTGGCCAGGTCTTCGCACTGCGCCGAGAGAACCAGAATCCCACAAGCAGAAAGACTGCGAACGCCGCGGAAAACGCCACTCTCGACGCCAGCGAATCCAGAAAGAACACCTGTACGAAAACGAAGAAGCCGCCCGCGATCATCACCACACCTTTTACGTCGACGCCACTATCGTCAGGCAGGAACTCTATTTCGTCTTGCATCGTAAATATCCGGGCAGGAAATACGTTCGAGCATGCCACTCCGTCAGCAAGGCAGCAACTTTTTACCAGCCCATACTTCTTCCAATCAGCGCGCTGTTCAACGTAGCCCTGGTACGTGAACTTCTACCTCCGCCACACGGCGGGCTGCGCGGTGTCGGGTGAAGAACCCAAAAAAAAGGCGGGCCAGAGGCCCGCCTGAAGTATTGATACAAGGTCTGCGTTTGCGTATTAGAAACGCGCCTTCATGCCGAGGAAGAAACGACGTCCCAACGTGTCGTAGTAGCCGGGGCTGGTTTGCCCGGCACCACTGTTGGCCAACAGGTAGCTGGACGGGTTGACGCAACCCGGTGCGCCACCACAGACCGAGGTCAGGTCCGTGCCCGGCTCATAACCCGTGGTACGACCCGTGATCTTCGGGCTGGTATCCAGCAGGTTTGTGATACCACCGCGCAGGGTGAACGTATCGTTGATATCCCAGCTGAAGGACATGTCGAGGATGTTATATGAGCCGATGCCGACGTCGGTCAGCGGCGTATAACTCAACGGCACACCTGCACCGCCAGAAGCAACCGACTCATTATTCGCGATGACCGCATTCTGAGCTGCCTTGGCTGCCGTGATGACCGATGGCAGGTGGCGCCAGCGCAGGCTGACACTCCAGTCATCGACCAAGTACGTCAGCGAAGAGAAGATGCGGTAGTCATACGCCCCGGCGTTGGTGCCGGTCAGGGTCGGCCCGAGAGACCCGGCCCATTCCGTCTCGACGTCGAAGTTCTCCTGTGACTCCTTGGTCTTGTAAGTGTCAATCCAGGTCGTCTGCACACTCAAGGCCAGGCCACCCGGGACATCGAAGCCGAGATCCTGCAACTGCGCTCTCCAGCCGAAAGCGACGTCGATACCGGATGTCTTGATGGTCGCCAGGTTGCCATACCGCAGTAACGCTGTAGTGCTGTTACCGGTCGTCGGGCTGCGGCCGACATTCATACAGTCGTCCGTCGCAGCTTGCGCGGCAGCTTCCGTAGCGTTCGTCACCATGACGGTGCCGTAGCACAGGAAGCGGGCGTAATCGACCGAGTACTGCTGGATGGCATCCTTGATATCGATCTTCCACCAGTCAACAGCAAGCGTAATGCCGGACAACCAGGCATTGTCTTCCCACGGCGAGGAGGCAACGAAACCTGCGGTGAAGGTATCAGCGACCTCAGCTTCTACATCAGGATTACCTTCCTGGAATACCCAGTTGGCAGGACCGCCGCCGTTGCCGGTGGCATTATTGCCATAGAAGGTGTTTGCACCGACCGCGGTCATCTGCGCCTGGCAGATCAGGTAGGTACTCATAGCGCCTGCCGCGGTCTGTCCACTGGCCAGTTCTGTCTCTGGTTCACCAGGAGCCAGGATCGGATCTGGCGCGGCGCCACCAGCACCATAGGGCGCGTTGGAACGCAGGCCACACGGGTCACCGAAGTTGGTGGTAATACCGCGCAGAAAGACTTCCTGAAGACCCAGAAACTTCTCGCCGACATTGGGCGCCCGGGTTGCGCGGTTGTAACCACCACGCAGACGTAACCAGGAATTAGCCTCGATATTGGCCAGGGCCTTGTAGGTCCAGGTTGAGTCCGAATTGTTGTAGTCGGAATAACGTGCACCCAGTTCCAGTTCGATACCCTGCAAGAAGCCGATGTCGCCAACAATCGGGACCAGTGCTTCGATATAGTAGTCCTTGGCCTTCGTTGTCGCGTCCATTTCACCGACCCCATAGACACCCACGACCTGGTCTGTGAACGATACATTGGATTGCAGGATATCGGGCTTGTAGATCACATTGTTCTTGCGCCACTGGAATCCGCCTGCAGCACGCAGTTCACCGGCTGGCAGGTCCGCTACACTGCCTTGGAAATTCAGCTCGATGATGTCCTGTGTACTCTCCACACGGTTCGCCAGCGTCGCGTCAATGGCCTTGAAACAATCTTCGCTCGGCGGCGAATCGTTATTGAAAATGGTGTCAAAAAAGCCGCTGGTACACGAAGTCGGTACGGTACCGAAACCAGGGGAAGCACCATTGGCATTACCGAATAAGGACGAATTCAGGGCGTAATCCGGCAAACGAACGATCCTGCGCCACCGTTCCAGCGAGGTGAAACCGGTGGATACGTTGTTGTTGTTAACCTCGCCATGTGAGAAATACAACTCACCTGTCCAGTCACGGACGGGCAGGTCCGCATTCAGACCTCCTTCGACCTGCCAGACCGTATTGTTGTTTTCGGAAGCACGCACGCCGACACTGTTGCTGGGAAAGGTCTCGACAATCCAGTCGCCAGTGGGATTGGTTCGGCTTAACAGCGTCATGGCCAACTCCAGGGGTACCGGATGCTGGGCACCGGCAGCGCCGTGCGGAATAAAGCCTGCATTGGCAAACGCGGCAGGATTCGCCAGGACCGCTGCAACAACCGCCGGATCCGTGTAGTTCAGCGTCGGGTCCACCGGGCTGTCAGTCGCGGCATTGAACGGCACACTGGCTTCCCAGCCAAAACTGGCGTTCGAGCCATAGTTCAGACGTGTTTTGGAGTTGCTCCGCGCGAAGGTCGCGCGTGCGAACACTGAAATGTCGTCCGTTACGTCATATTTGGCACTAGTAAAGAAGGAATACCGATCCTGTGGTGCACTGACAAGCTGGTCCTGCGCATTCCACTTCAAGGTTTGACCGACATCATCCGGAGCCAAAGTCGTAGCATTCAAAACGTTCTGGATGGCGATTTCGCTGCCGTCAATCGTTCCATTGAACAGGCTGACATTGTTGCCCGCTAACGGAAACAACGTGCCATCCGGATTGAACCTGTAGCCGGCGACAAAGCCCGGCCCCTGATTGCGGAAGCCTGTACCGGCAGGCCGATCCGCGAAGATGACATCCATCGTGGCATCGTTGGGCCGATTGAAGCCTGCGTTGTAACCGTTGTATCCCCATAATTGGCCCACGATGGCACCAGCGACGGTAGGATCGCTATACGCGTCGGTAAAGAAACTACGTTCGATTTGAAGCGCTTCCTTGCGATCGTAATACTCGACACCCAATGTGATATTGCCGCGCCCATCAGCAAAGGCGGCGCCCATGACGCTTGCAACGCGTAACTCTTCACCGTCGCCTTGCTCGGACATGCCGTACTGCACGTCGAGATCCATGCCCTCGAAATCTTTACGCAAAATAAAGTTGGTAACACCGGCAACAGCGTCTGCACCGTATACGGACGACGCGCCACCGCTGATGTTTTCAACGCGCTGGATCAGTGCTGAAGGAATGGCATTGATATCGACAACCATCAACGCATTGGTCGGCACGGGACGCTTGCCATCGATCAGTACCAGGCTTCGGTTGGGGCCAAAACCACGCAGTGATACAGAGGCAATACCCAGGGTGTTGACCGGCGTGGCATTGATTTCAGCCTGTGTGGTCACGGGCGAGTTGGCCGGATTGTAATTCGGCAACTGGTTCAGATAGGACTCGATGTTCAGGCCCGACTGCTGTTCGAATTGAGCAGCCTCGACGGTCAGGATCGGGCTGTTGGATTCGTAGTCACGGCGCACGATGCGCGAGCCGGTAACGAGCACCGTATCGTCCTGGGCCATAACCGGCACTGTGGACGACATCGCGATTGCTGCGCCAATCGCGGCTGTTAACAATTTGTGTCTCAGTTGGAACTGACTTACGGACTCACTGTCTCTGGTTGTTCGGAAGTTGGTTTGATGCGTCACCTTTGGTCCCCCCATTGGTTCGGTGTCACAACGGCCCCATTCAGACGTTGCATACACGAGTAAAGAGCCGCTAGTTTATGGGGAAAGATGCAACAAAACTTTCGCTTAGATTACCCCCGAATAACACACCAATTACATTTGGATTAATTCCGCATTACAGATTAGTGCGGCCTCGCCCTAAGTATTAGCGCCAGCAATAGTGGCAGCGGCGTATTGTCGGCCATTCCCCCCGATAAAGTCATTTTCTAGCGAATTTTCGAAGGTTGTGGTCAACGAATTCCAGAGTGTGGTGCAAATCACTAATTCTCTGCGACCGTTGACAATCCAACAGTGTCGAAGCGGAACATTTGTAGATTGGTGTCGCTCATCGAATACCAACCGATGGCCACAAGGGGTTTGGCATTGCGCCGTGTTGAGTTGGAGAGGCGTCATAACGACGCCCCGGATCCACCAGGGAGAGAGCCGTAAAAAGTCGCTGTAATGCGTTTAGCGGATTCGAAACTGCTTCTTGATGTGCGCGATAAGCTGAGCGGATGCTTCATCCAGCTTTCGGTAGACAAAGATTACCGAATCACTCTGTGAGGTTGAGGTTCCTCTATTTCTGCTGCCGTCATGTCCTTGGCTGGCGATTCGGATACCTTCAAAAATTGGCTCGAAAACGTCGTGCAAGCCGCCTTTGTGGCCCGAAAAGTATGCGTCCAGTTGATTCTCCAAAATCGAAAATTCGGCCGCTATCCGGTCGCTTGTCTTAGCGGATGTCGTATCGGGGACCGGACCTCGAAGAACGACGAGTCTGATCAAACTGATGAGCTCGAACGCGGCCACGTATTCATGCCCCTGCACGAGGCCGAATCTCCACATGAAAAACTTTCGGTACTTCACCGACGCCGCCAATCTCGGCAATTCCAGCTGCACGAGCCGCGCCACCAGAACGCGACGAATCCAGAACGAGAAGCTTCCAATAACAAATGCCAGCCCACTGAGAGCACCGACTACGCCAAGGGAAACTTCAAGTGCGGTTAGTGTTTCCATTATCGCGAGCCCCTCGGGCGGTGGTGAACCATTGTGTGGACGTGCCGACGGTTGTCGGATGGCCAAATCTGCATGCCAGCTATTGTCGCCAGCCATCCAGCTTGTTATGCAGCGGGAATGTCACTGGCCTGGTTTCTTCCTATACTGCCTATTGTCCATTCACGGGAGGTTATCGAAAATTTACACCATAACAATGGATGGCATGTACCAACTTGCAGTCGCCTCAATGATATCCGCCCTTAACGCAGTACCTGCCGAAAAGAATTCCTGCGAAAAATTGACACCCATCGGTTAGGCCAGTGCCTACTGGACTGGAGAAACTATCGTGTCAGGTTCAACGATATGTCAGGCGGCGCGCCGTTAACCGGAGCCACGTGACTTACTCAGTAGATTATTGAGTGCCCACAGCGCAAGCACTGCCATTGGGGCAAAAGCGAGCGTCAGATCGACAGCTATATAAGTGACTGGCGCCGGAATCATGAAGGTGGTCGCGACGCCTCCAGCGAAGAACAACACTGCAACACACCACACCAACACCACGCGATTCTTCCATCCCAGGTAACCTGCGACCAATGCACCAAATAACGTACCCACAGCGTGCGCAAGAAATGGGAACACAAAGTGTTTTGCTTCAAACAGATGAATTGAGTTCGCGATGGATTCGGCGTCGTTGACGTCCACGCCCTGTGGCGCAGGTATCAGAGCAGAGCCACCGGCCAAAAGGGCCATGTTCACCACGCTGCCCAAGACAAAACCGACCACCACGAAAAGAGCGTTCTTTATCACCGCCATCGTGTCTGCCTCCCAAGCCGCCTGACGAGGTTGTAGAAAAAGTATCGTCCCGACAGCATTCGCCGGGAACTCTGATCGCAAGCGATGACCCAGGCACTGTCGCCCATGCCCAGCGCAGGAGAACGGACGATGCCGCGTTACAAAGCTCAGGCGCAGCAGCCGCGCCATCGCCCAGGCCTGCCACACCCACGCCATCGTCGTTGCCCCGTCGGACAATATAAACCTGACACCTTTTCCCGAGAATACCCGGGGGCAGTCCCTCAGGGTCGGGAAGGTCAATGACCATTTACCGCTCGAACCTACCAGGTACCTGCCGCGCCCTGCGATGCCATTACGCGTCCGGCTGACGGCCGAATCCGGCCGCATGTTCACTCCTCCACTTGCAGCTCGTACGTGACCGCTTGCGCCATGGTCGGCAGGACGCCAGCAAACTCGATGAGATGCCTGCCAGGCGACAATGGTGGAAGCATGACGAAGTAGCCATTCGACGCTGCATCGGGCGGGCTGCCTGGCACCAGGCTGAAACAACCTGCGGTGGCAAGGCGTGCAATTCGAGCTGAGTCGAACCTCTTACCGTCAATCTCAAGCGCAAGCCCTAAAGGTTTATCAGTCAGTCTGGCCGCTCTCGCCAGCAATGAACTGCAGGTTTCGTCTGACCGCTCGGCAAGGAAAGTCACATAGTTGATGATCGGAAAGAAGAGATACTTCCCGGCGGGCACCTTGCACTTGCGTATCGTGCGGCGTGTACCGTAGGTGCCTGCCAAAAACCATACCTGCCCAGACTGTCGACTCGCGCAATACTGGCCGGTCGTGTCAGCGATAGGGCTTCTGGACTCGTCAAAGGAGAAAGCCCACTGCCACCAACGTTGTGACCATTCCAACTGCGAAACGCCAGCGACTCTTTCAGTCACCGGAAGTGGGCCGGTGTCGTTTGAGTTATCAGAATGGGCCGCGGTCGGGAAAAGCAGGTAACCGCTGAGGAGGATTGCGGCTGGATGTTTAATCATGGGTTTCATTGCGGCTTGAAGCGCTGCAACTCGGTGCGCCACAGGACGCGCTCTGTGAGCAGCCGGTTAAATGGCATGATGCCTACCAGAGTTTGTGAAACGAATCACTGAGAAGATCATTGAAGCGCTTTCCATAATTAAGTCCACCTACGAAACCTGCCCGAGTCAGTATTTGTTTTGAAAAGCCAGTTGGTACGTTCAACGCTGGGCTGGAAAATGATTGCCATCGCTATGGCCGCGCTGAGAAATCCTCCTGGGAATCCGTAGCCGATTCTGTCAGAAAACGATATTGAGAGCTTTCTATTGCAATTTCCCAACCACACTGCCCTCGTACGTCGTCCTGGGGCCTGGTTTTGGCATCCTCAGCACTCCTGACTTGGGTAGGTCGGGGTGTCTACTGAACCGGAGGAACTATCGTGTCAGGTTCAACAGGATGTTAGGCGCAATTTCAGAAAGGTATATCGTCATCGAAATCCCCACCAAGTGCGTCCCACCGCTCGACCTTATTCCAGTGGCCACAGAGTGTGCACGATCCACCCGTGAGTTCGACCGCGGTGGCTCCACAGAATTCGCAAGCGATTAGGCCATGGGCTTCTTTACTCGCCGCTCGTTCGAATCGCTCGGTATACGCTTTTAAAAATGTAGGGTTTCTTTCAATTAGCAGGCGCCAAGTGTCGTCCTTCTTGTTTGCGTAACCGAAAAAATCATATCCAAGATGCTCCTTCGAAAAATGAGCACACAAGCCGAGGCCATTTCCGATTATTGAAAGAGCTTCAGACTTCGTCGTCTGCCACTTGAAATGTTCGATCGCGTTTCTTGTGTTCCGAATTGACCGTATAAGCGAAGTATCTGCATCGCTGATTTCAATGTTTCCGATTCTCTTCAAGCGGATGATGGCCTGCTCTACCCCGACGGTTCGAGATTCCAGGCTTGGATATTTGTCGACGTTTTCCCAAATCAATGACGGATGTATTCGGCGTAAGCGCTCTTTAAGCAGCAGTTCGATTCCATGAGAAACATGGAGAATGGTCTGCTTATATTTTCGCGCCTCATCTGCGTAGTCATCCCACGCCAGTAGGTCCATCGCGCTTTCGATTGAATCGATAGCGTTCGCGAGGATGTCAAAGCTGTAGTGTTCTTCGTTTTCGGCCACGACTCAGTTTCCGTTACTCCCAACGCTCGGGCTCAGCCGACCCGAAAACGCCTCAGCATCTTAGGGGTCGGCTGGAGCCCATTGTTTTACGATTACTATCCATTGAACTTACTGGTTGGCAAGTATGCTTCACCAGTTTGTGATGCATGACGCCGCACCCTTGATACAATCTCCCCGAAACCCATTGCACCAGACAAGATGAACCGCCCCGGAAATCGCGGAGGCTGTTTGGTTTAAGTCACGCCGCAAGCGCGGCATGACGGTTGAGTTGCCTGTAGTAGTTTGCCTCAGCTTCTGCCGGAGGGATATAACCCAGTGGTCCCATCAGCCGCTGGTGGTTAAACCATGAGACCCATTCCAAGGTCGCCAGCTCCACGGATTGACGCGTCTTCCATGGTCCACGTCGATGGATGAGTTCGGCCTTGTACAAACCATTGATGGTCTCGGCCAGGGCGTTGTCGTAGCTGTCGCCTTTGCTGCCAACCGATGGCGCGATGCCGGCCTCGGCCAGCCGCTCGCTGTAGCGGATGGAGACGTATTGCGAGCCCCTGTCGCTGTGATGGACAAGGGCATCTTCCGGCTCCGGTTGCCGGTCGTACAACGCTTGCTCCAGCGCATCCAGCACGAAGTCCGTGGTCATGGTCGTGCTGACCCGCCAACCCACGATGCGCCGGGCGTACACGTCGACGACGAACGCCACGTACAACCAGCCCTGCCAGGTCGAGACGTACGTAAAATCCGACACCCAGAGCTGGTTGGGACGCTGGGCCGTGAACTGACGGTTGACCCGGTCCAGCGGACACGGCATCGACGCATCTGGCACCGTGGTGCGAACGGTCTTGCCACGGCGCACACCCTGCAGCCCCAGGCGACGCATCAGCCGCTCCACAGTGCAGCGTGCCACCACGATGTCTTCCCGCTTCATCTGCTTCCAGACTTTCACGGCACCGTAGACCTGCTGGTTGGCCTGCCAGACACGTTGGACATGCGGCATCAGTCCCTCATCCCGCCTGGCCCTGGCGCTACGCAGGTCAGGATTACGCTGCCGGGCGGCATGGCGCCGGTAAGCCGACGGGGCAACCTGCAACGCCTTGCAGATTGGCTCGACCCCGTAGGTCTCCCGATGCTGGTCGATGTAGGCGTTCAGGACTTCAGTTTGCGGTCGAGCTCCGCCTGGGCGAAAAAAGCGCTGGCCGTCCGCAGAATGTCGTTGGCACGCCGCAGCTCTTTGTTCTCACGCTCCAGCTCCTTGATACGCTGCGCCTCGGCGGTGGTCGTTCCGGGGCGCATTCCGGCATCGACCTCCGAACGCTTGACCCACTCCAGCAATGTGGGTGGCGCGCAGCCAATCTTCCGCGAGATCGATTCAACGGTCGCCCACAGCGACGGATATTCCCCGCGATGCTCCTGGACCATCCGGACTGCTCGCTCACGGACCTCTGGTGAAAACTTGTTCGACTTGTTCATGGCTCCATTCTCTCAAGAGTTGGAGCCTCCGCGAAACCCGGGGCGGTTCAGTGACGCCCTTGCCCTTCTCCTGACCTTCGGCTCTGCTAATACCTGGTAGGAGGACTTACACCTCCCTAGTTAAGTGCCATGCCTGGCACACACGCCCCCAATAACCGGCGCGCGTCAGCGCGTCCGGTGCCCGAGGCGCGAAATTGATTGGATTGTTTGATTTCGATTCTTTATGCGCCAAAATGAAGTTCTCTATGGCAATTTGGGCACGTCGCGATAGCGTTTTCAACAGTATCCTCACCGCCCTGCGACAGCATAATTTTATGATGAACTTCAAGATAGGGTGCACCATCTCTTGCCCTTTTGAAGGGGGCTTCTTTCCCGCAATGCTCACAATGACCGTCAGCTCGCAGCAGCACTTCCGCAACAACATCTGCGTTGCGCTTAAAGCCTTTTGACACAACTTGAACAGGCTCAGGGTGCTTTGGTGCGGATTGAAGTCTCTGCGCTCGCGCCTCACCAGTGCTTCTTAGTGCCGTTGATACTTGTTGTTCCAAATCTTTATTTAGGTCGTCCTCTACCGCCACTACAGGTATTGAACCGACCCACTGAGGAAGCTCTTTGACATACGACCAGCCACCGGACGTTGTTCGTGGCTTGAGCGGTTGATTATTTGATAGTTTTACAAAGCTAGATACATGTATTGGCGTTTCCAATCGCTCCATATTCCGGACAGAAATTAGATTTATTGAGGGCTTGTCTTTACCGCCAACCATATATATTTCCGTTTCTCCTGGCTGGTACTGCTTAATGTGATTATTCAGTTTCGCGAGGTGGGCGGGATCAATACCTTCTTTATTATTCCAGCCAGTGATTTCTGTTCGGTAGGAGACAAACGGCAATGAGGAAGTAAGCGAGATATACAGCGTTACGGGATCGCTCTCCGTTGGAGGTGATTTGGCTAACCGCACAATAGTATCTGAGGCATATGGCTGCAAATAGCAGATTAAGCCGGGTACCGACGATTGGGCCTCTCGGATTTCCTCAAGGACATCTTCGAAGACACCGTTCATGTATAGCGAATAGCTCATCTTTGAAATCTAACGTGCGAATTCAGCGGACGGCCAAAAGCGATGCAAAGTGCCGCTTTTGGCTGGTCCGCTGGAATGATTTATTCGGCCTCACGGGTTCATCGAGCCAAGTGCTCAAGGTATGGGTCAAGGTTAACAAACTTCGTTGCCGCTTCTTTGAGTTCGCGGGCTGCGTGCCCCCAGAACACCACATGCACCGGGATTCCTCGCTTCTTGAGCTTCTCGATGGCAGGAACATAGTCGGAGTCACCGGACACCAGGGTGATTTCATCTTCTCCCACTTTGAGTAACTCATATGAATCTTCCATCATCGTAGCGACGATGTCGGTGTCGATTTTCTTCTCATGACCAGCGACGTTGCGGTCATAGACAATGACCTCAAAGCCGTTTCGTCCGGCGGCTGTCCATAGAGAGTCGTTCTTCGGGGGGCGAGAGCCAAAAAGCCCGGCCTTCTTTACGTCAGAGCGATCTCCACCAGCGAATTGGAAAAGTTTTCCGAAATCGATTTTCCAGTTGTAGTCGCAGATTTTCTGCTGCACGGCAGTCCATACGTCAGGAGCAAGTCCGTTTTTTGCTGCTGCGACGTGCATACCTTCAATCCAGACGTTCGAGTTGTCGACGTAAAGAAGATTGGCCACGATTCCCCCTTGTGTGCGTGAATTGTAGTGATGCCCAACGCTGCAATAGCCTGCGCTTGAGCGCAACCGCCCGGAGCGGTAACGAAGGAAGGGTGCGGTTAAGCGTCATGTTCATTGCATTGTTAGAGAGCAGTTCTTGTGGCGGCAATCACTTCTCGCACGATCCCGCACCTCGAGTTTCGTCTGTTCGGAAGGCAATCGCAGAGATTTCTACCTCCCACACATGCGGATCATTCACGACACATGATTTTAACCATGCCTTATGCCCGTCGTAAAAAAGCAAGCGCGCGGTAGAACTTAACGACTCCGCAATTTCGTTCGATGCGGGATCGACTACAACTGAAATGCCACCTCCAATTGATGCTAAACGTAAAGCGTCACGAACAAGGGGGTTTGGTCCGGGCCCGAAACCGCCAGTTCCGCCGAACATGAATGATGGAATAAAAATAAAGAAAAACCCCACTCCGGCAATTGGGAGTTTGGACTTTTCGAAGCTATCTGCGCTAAAAAGTCCTGCCAGAGACTTATAGGCAACCCAGATCAATGGCGACCAGACAATCAACATGAGCGGTTCCGAGACTTCGCTCGCAACGGCAAACCAGCAGAAAAACGAAAATCCAAGGACAAGTGCTAAAGAGGCAAATCCAGCTACGGCGACGAACCAGCCATGCGTCGCGCGCAAGTCGACGAATAGTTGACGCACAGGTATCGAGATATTTTTATCCTTATATTTTTCATCGTCTTCCGCGCCCATCGGGTTATAGAGCAAGCCGCGAAGGAACTCTTTATCCGTGAGCATTGAGAAGGGCAAAAAAAGCACGAAGAGGATAACTAGCAGAACAATGAAAATTGCTGTTAAAGATAACAAGACGACGGGCAGCGCCTGCACCGATATGAGAGGAAGGAAGCCGTGCGGCCAAGTAAAAGAAATGAGCGACAAATATCCGAATGCCGTCACATAAATTGCTTTGGGGCCAACGGCATCCATATGATTTTCTGCGCTCTAACGCCGCCCTTGAGCGGCCGGCAACCCGGAGCGAAGCGACGGGTTGCCGGTCCGGCGCGCGCAGCGCGCGAACTCGAAGGGCTTGTTATGTCGTCTACGGTGCATCATTCGAGACTTGCCCTTCGATCAGATTCATCACCACAGTCGGTCAGCTTCTGTGTCACTGCCTTCTTCAGCGTTGAGTTCAGATCTCCAACCAACACTTCCACGCTCTTGCTGAGCACGAACCGCGTCAGGATAGTCGGGCACCACATCAACCGGCGGAGTGGGCCAGGTACGTTTTCGTAGACCACGTATACAACTGTCCCAAACGGGAATTCTCGTCTTGACTCCACCCGAAATCGCAGTGGACCAGAGAGCTTGAAGGTTCGGTCCCCTTGTACGTCGTCGACGCGCACCGTCCGTTCGTGAAGAAACAGCTTTGTCTTTCTGAATACCTGCCCCCAAATCAGTGAGAAGATCAAGAAGGAAGTACCGATAGCGAGTATGCTCCCGAGTAGCATCAAAAGCCCTTCAGCGGTGCTCTCGGATTCGATGTACTCCATGGAAAAACCCAGCAGTAGTGCGCCACACAATAAGAGAACTATCGGGAGCGCGAACCCGCCTGGGATACGTATTTTCCCCGGATAGAAGTCAATTACCCAGGCAACGCTTAGCTTGATGGCGTTGCTTTGGTGTCCTCCAGTTGACGGGGGCGATTCCGTAGTGCCGCTTGGTGGCGCGTCGTTGCTGTCCTCCGACGACTTCGCAGCGGTCGTCTCTGCTTCGACCTTCCACGGCCTCAATAGAACGTCGAAGATCCGATTGATGATTGAGCTCGGACGAGCTTTGAGGTACCTATCAATCTCGGGGACTTGACGCAGGGCCAGTATGCCGCCGTACGCCGGGAGCCCGCTTAGCACACACCATGCGATGGCCTCTAGGAGCAACCTCACCAGATCGACTCCACTATGCTAACGGACATAACGCTTAGTTGACCCAAGACATCCGCAGACCAATGCGGACATTATCGGTAAAAAAAATACGGACATGAACCATTGTTTCTGTGTCCTGGAGTTTGCAGGCGTACGGCCGTGCCTCGAATCTTACCTTGATTCAACCGCCTGGGTTTTGTCATCAGCTTGCGCGTTCCCGCAAGATAGACAGGCGGGTTCCATATAATTCGCGCGTTGGAGACACCTTCCTTAGTACTACTCTTTCCAGTCTGGCGTCTGTCCCATTATTGGGAAGGAATAGCGGATCCGCTCAACCTGCCAGGCGGTATGCGCTGCAGCAGCGGTGAAGTCAATCTATGGGAGGGGCTGGGATTTACCGGGGCGGGCACGTGGGTATGGATGGGCGACTGGCGCCGCGTTGTAGGCGCCTCACCGATCAAACCGTACCGTACACTCAATCCCCGCTGGCAGACGGTTATTCGGATTCGGCAGGTCGAGCCGGATGCCGAACAGGCCGCTGGCGGCGTCTACTATCTGGTCAACCTGCTTCACAGTGGCCTCGTAGCTGCCGGAGAGCGGTGCTTCGGGTGCGATGGTGGCTTTCATGCCGGCCTTGATGCTGCCGTACAGCGCGATGGGAGCGACCACTTCAACCTTGAGTGGGTCGATGCTGGCCAGGCGCAGGATGGTCTGGGCCTGGGCGAACTCGCCTTCGGAGAGGAAGCGTTCGACCACAATGCCGTCGATGGGGCTTTCGAACTGGCGCAGGTTGTATTGCGCCTGGGCGCGGTTCAGTTCCACTTCGGCGAGGCGGCGATTCTCCAATGCGTCTTCGTAGTTGAGCCGGGCGACTTCCAGGTCCGTGCGGATTTCATCGAGCATTTCGGAGGAGATGAATTTGCGGTCGCTCAGTTCAACACTGCGGTCATACTTGCGCTGCGCCGATGAGAGCTGCTCCTTGCGCGCGGCGATCTGCGCTTGCATATCCACCCGCATCTTCGCCAGCGCCACGCTCTCGCGTTCCACGTCTGATTGCAGCGAACCGAGCACCTGGCCTTTTTTGACCACGTCGCCCTTCTCCACTTTCAATTCGCTGATCACCCCTTCCACCGCGGTACTCAAGTTAATCACGCGGTTGGGCGCGATGACGCAGTTCAGTTCTTCGTCGTTGGTGCTCTGGGCGCTGGCCGTGAGTGGCAGCAGGCACATCAATATCAGGCCGGGATTAAGACTTCGCACATAAACTCCTTTGACTATTCCTGCGCCCCGCTGAAAGCGAGCATATCACTGCGCCGTTGATCGAGTTCCAGCAGGTCCGCGCGGATGCGCGAGTGCTGCCGTTCAACACGGCGCTGGGTCAATGAGAACACCCAGCGTCCGAGCCTGGCAGGCAATGCGCCCTCGCCCGGTATCAGGCGTGATGCCAACCGGCGGATGACGGCTGGCGCATGTTCGACTATCAACTCGTCCTCCAGGGACAGGATGCACTCGCAGGCGCCTGGGTCACCCTGGCGGGCCGCGCGGCCGAACAACTGGCGATCGATGCGGCCGGCTTCATGCCGTTCGGTTGCGATGACATACAAGCCGCCGGCAGCCAGCGCTTCATCATCCGGCGCAATGTCCGTGCCCCGCCCTGCCATGTTGGTGGCCACCGTGATGTGGCCGTGATGGCCTGCCAGTTTGACGATGTCGGCCTCGCCCTCATCCTGCCGCGCGTTCAACACGGTATGCGGCAAGCCAACTTCCGTCAGCCGCGCCGAGAGTTCTTCCGAGGCCGCTACTGATCGGGTGCCGATCAATAGCGGCTGGCCCTTGGCATGCAATTCATTGATGCGTTCGATCACCGCGGCCCATTTGCGATCCTTGGTCGCGTAGACGCGATCCGGCAGGTGTTCACGCAGCGAGGGCTTATTGGTCGGTACGGTAATCGTAGTGAGTTTGTATACGTTCCACAGCTCGGGGGCGATCTCGCGCAGCGTGCCGCTCATCCCCGCGAGCCGGATGTAACGGCTGAAGAACCGCTGGTAACTGATCTTCGCCAGCGCCTCGCGTTCGCCGGTGATGGTGACGCCCTCCTTGGCTTCCACCATCTGGTGCAGGCCCATCTCCCAGGAGCGGTCGGCCATGGTGCGGCCGGTGAACTCATCGACAATCATCACCTTGTCGTCCTGCACCAGGTAATGCAGATCGCGGATGTACAGCCGGTGCGCGCACAATGCCTGCACCATGCCCGCCTCGCGGAACTGGCGCAGCTTCCAGATGCCGCCGGCTTGCGCGGCATACTCATCAATCTTCTGGCGGCCGCCTTCCGTCAGTTTCACATGCCGTTCGCGCAGGTCGACAAGGTAGTCGCGGCCGGCTTCCAGCTCTGCGGCCAGTGCAATCGCGGCGTGATAGAAATCGGTCTGCTCGGGGTTCTCAACGCTGCGCGAGATGATCACCGGCACCCTCGCCTCGTCGATCAACACGCTGTCGATTTCATCCACCACCGCGAAATGCAGGCCGCGCAATAACATCCGGGAACTGCGGCTGCCGGAATCAAACGCACGCTCCAGTTGCAGCCGCGCCGCTCCGGCGCTCTCGGCCAAGGCGATGCGGTCTTTCAGAAAATCGAACACCAGTTCCTTGTTGGTGACGTAGGTGACATCGCACGCATACGCGGCGCGCCGCTCGGGCGGACTCATACCGGAAAGCACCGTGCCGACTGTCAGCCCCAACGCTCGATAGAGCGGACCCAGCTCCTCCGCGTCGCGCTCGACCAGGTAATCGTTGACGGTCACCACGTGCGTGGGCAGCCCGGCCAGCGCGGCGGTGGCCACTGCCAGCGTTGCCGTCAGTGTCTTGCCTTCGCCGGTGTTCATCTCGGCGACACTGCCATTCAACAGCACCCAGCCGCCGAATATCTGCACGTCGTAGTGCGGCTTGCCCAGCACACGCCCGGCCAGCTCGCGCACCAGCGCGAAACACTCGAACACCAGCGCTTCGTTCTCGATTCCTTCGCGATGCAGCCGTGCGCGCATGTCAGCAGCGGCGGTCCGTAGTCCTTCCTCGTCCAGCGCCGCGAAAGTTTCCCGATGGCTGCTCACACCTTCGGTTACCCGCGCGAACGCCGCGTCACGCCGCTGCAGCCGGCGCTTGATCGCGCCATAAATGTTGTGGCCTTGCTGGTCCAGCCAGCCCACGCGCTCCAGCTCACGCTGGGGGTAGGCACCGGCGGCGGGAATCGCCAGCAGGCTGGCGGTCGCGCTCACGCCCCGCGCCTTTCATATGCAAGGACCACGAAGCACTCAGACATCAAACCGCCCCAGCAGCAACTGACGCATCGCGCGATACCAGCGGAAACCCAGCGGCTGAAAGCCGTGATCAAAACGCGCGTACAAGCGGCTGCCGAGGTATTCGGCGGCGGGATCGGCCAACTCGAGATCGAACTGGAACAGGTTCTCCAGCGCACGCGGCGCATTGGCATCGCGTGGGTCGACGGCGACTGATCCACCGCCAATGCTGCCCAGCGCCAGGCTCGGCAGATCCTTCGTCGCCGCCGGTACCTCACGCAGCACCGTAGCCTTGATCGTTTCGCCGTTGCGATTGGTCAGCCGCACTTCCACATCACGCACGCGCTGGCGCACCAGGTCCACGCGCGCCTGGTCGACCACCACGCGTGCGGTCGTGTGACCCGGCTCGATGACGTAGGCGACCTGCTCACCCTGCTGCAGGAAGCGGCCTTTGAGATCCTCCGCATTAGGCAGCAGAAACACACCGCTGACCGGCGCGGTCACGGTTTGCGCGGCCTGCCGTGCTTGCACGTGCTCCAGCCGACCCTGCAGGCGGGTGATCTCATCATCCGTAATCTCGGCCTGCACCAGGTCATCCACCTGCAAGGCACGGCGGCGGGCAACGGCTTCGTCGAGTTGGAACGCCACCACGGCGGCCTCGGTGGTGAGTTCCGGGTCTTCCAGCGTCATCAAAGTCTCGCCCTGCGCGACTTCGCTGCCGGAGACAGCGACTACGCCGGCGACAAAACCTGAACTGCCGGCGCGCACGATGGATTCCTCCGGCACCCAGATGACGCCTTCGGCGCGGGTGAAGTACGGCAATGGCAGCAGCACGATGGCGAGCACGATAGCGGCCACGAAACCCAGGGTGGAAGCGACCGCGCGTCCGCGCTGGCGTCGCAAGCGACTGTTGGTCAACACGAAGCGGACTCCTTTAAACAGCGGCTGCACAATCATCGAAAACACCGCCCAGGCCGCGAGCAGCACGCCGATGAAGAAGAACTTGCCGGCAACAAACAACACGATGAAGGTGTAGATGAACATCCGGTAGATGAACGAAGTGATGCCGAAGGCGACGAACCAGAAGCGCTCACCCTTGGCCATCGAAGGTTGCTCGGCATCGGTCACACCGAACACATAACGCTGCACCAGATACCCCAGGTAGCGATTGGAACGCGAGGCGAGATTGGGAATGTCGACCAGGTCAGCAAAGATGTAGTAGCCGTCGAATCGCAGCAACGGGTTGCCGTTGAACAACACGGTGGAGACGCCGGCGATCAACATGATGTTATAGGCGGTGGTGCGCACCAACCCCGGTTCCACCAGCAACCAGACGAAGAATGCGAATGATGCGAGCAGCACCTCGGTCAGCATGCCTGCCGCGCCGACGATGCTGCGTTTCACCCGCTCGCGAAATGCCGAAGCCGCTGAAGCATCCACGTAAGGGATGGGCATCAACACCAGCAGCATGATGCCCATTTCATGCACCTCGCCGCCCCACACCTTGGTCGCGAAGCCGTGGCCGAGTTCGTGCAAGGCCTTGACCACCGGGAAGGTCAGCCACAGCAACAGCAGGTTCTGCGGGGCCATCACCCGCTCGGTGACGTTCTCGGTGAGTTCCGGCCAGTGCTCCACCGCCAGCACGACGGCGCTGCCGACGATCAACAACCAGATGAAGGCCCCCAACCGCGTGAACCAGGGCTTCACCAGCCATTCGAAACGTTCCAGCAGGCGCTCGGGATCCAGCAACGGAATGCGGATGGACAGCGGCGATTTAATCTTCTGCCAGCGCTCCTGGGTACGACGGTTCTGGTAGCGCTGGAAAATCTCGGCCGAATCCGGCGTGACGTCGGTCTGCAGAACGTCCGCGCTGTGCAGGTGGCTCAGCGTCTGGATGGCTTCACTCTGCGTCGGCGCATCGTCGCCCAACGCGTTGATCGCCTGGTCCCAGATCTCCTGCACCGTGCGCTTGCCATCCATCAACCCGATCAGAAAATACGCGGCCGGGGCAAAGCGATGAAAGCGCTCGGAGGTGTGGTCCTGCAATACGTACCAGGTCTCGCCGCGATAGCGGTGGCGATGGAACTGCGCGTGACTGCGGATGCGTGGCTTCAATTCGGCCACACGGTACCAGGCGGGATCGAACAGCGGGCTGCTCATGCTCGCTGCATTCCCGTTGGTTTTACGGCCACCATGACCACAGCCACATGCGCAGCCATTCGGTCATCCGGTGGGTCCAGATCCAGATGAGCTTGCGCTCGCCTACTTCGATCTTGCCGACACCTTGCATACCCGGGCGCATGCGTTCGGAAACTTCCAGCGGCCTGGCTTCCACGCGGAAGTAGTTGCGGCCTTCCTCGGCGGTCGCCACGGGCGTGACGCGTTCGATCGCAAAAGCGAACTGCTGGTCAGGCAATGCGGAGAGCGTCAGCTGCCCCTGCTGGCCTGGCGCAACTTCCGTGATATCGCGGTCGTCGACCTGCAACACCAGGCGATATTCCGTCAGCGGCGCGACTTCGAACAATACGTCACCGCGTTCGACCGGCGCGCCCAGCGATTGGCTGAGGTCACCGGAAATGATCACGCCGCGGTAAGGCGCTTCGATGCGGGTACGGTTGAGCTGCTCGGCGACCAGCGCCAGTTGCGCTTCGGTCTGCGCCAACTGTGCTTCCAGGATGCGGATCTGCGCCATTTCGCGATCCGCCTTGGCTTCACGCAACTGCCGCCCCACCTGGTCGCGCTGACTGGCCCATTTCAAACGTTCCAGTTGCAGGTCGCGGTCATCGAGCAGCGCCACGATCTGGCCTTGCTCGACGATGTCACCGGCGCGCACGCTGGCTTCGGCGACGTAGCCACTGAACGGCGCAACGATGGCGTTCTGCACGCCGCCCTCGGTCGAGACATCGGCGGTCACCCGGTAGTCGCCATCGACAATCGAGAAGAACACCGCCAGCGCCAGTGCTGTTCCACCGGCGAGCTTCCAGCCCAGATGTTTCGGCCCGACAAAGACATCGGCGACGGCGCGTGCGGATTCCATCGCCTTCTGCGGCAACGGCAGATCGTTCCGCCGCAGCGATTCCAGCATCGGCCCCGCCAGCGCCACGGTTCCTTGTGCGAGTTCGATATCGGCCCGCGAGAACGGCTCGCCGTTGCAGCGTTCGAGGCTGATCGCCCCGCGCCAGTCACCGCCGACGTGAAATGGAATGATGGCCACCGCATCGGCGCCGTGCAGTTCGGCCAGTTCGCGCGTTGCGCGGGCGATCACTGTCTGGTCGCTTGCCGCCAGTTCGGGATAGACGATGGCCGCTTTTTGATCCAGCGCCTCGTCCATGGCCTCACCGATGGCGCGAACCAGGTTGGCTTCCTGTTTGAAATGCGCGCTGTGCGAGATGGCGCGTACTTCGGCATGACCGCGTTTGCTGAAGCCGACGGCGACGCGGTCGCAACCGAGGCGATCAGAAAATTCCGTGGCGAAGGTGGTGGCTGCATGCTGAAAACCGTTGGCCTCGACCGTCGCGGCGATGGTATCGAGCACCGACATCACGCGTTTGGTCAGCCGTTCTTCCCGCTCGTTGCGTAACTGGCGGAACAAGTCCACCAGCCAGGCGATGCCCCAGTGCAGGCTGCGCAGCACTTCCTGCAAGCGAGCCTCGGGCTGCGGGCCGACTTCCAGCACGGCGACACCATAAATGTCGCCACTGACTTCGATGGGATAGGCGATGTGAAAACTGGTCGGCTGGCCTTGTGCGCCCAGCTGCGGTAGCAACACGCCGCTGCGTTCGCGCAGGGCGCGTTCCGCGGCGGCGGACAGATGCATCATGTTGCGGCCGTTGTCCGGCCAGACTGCGGCCGGCAGGTAGGTGGCATGCTCACCTTCGCTTCGCGTCAGGACAACGCCACCCAACACACCCGGCACCCGCCGGCATTGCAGCGCCAACCAGTTCGCGCTGAACGCCTTGACCGTGGTGGCTTCAGTGAATTGCGTCCACAACTGCTGCTCGCCGGGCTCGGCAGCGATCTCGCGCATCACTGCGGCGGATTCAGGCGTCTCATTCGTCATTATTCAACCTGGGCCAGTTACGCCCACCCGGTCAGCCAGCAGCCACTCGCCCGTTTCAAATGGGCGAAGGCCGGAACGTCGGCTCCGGTGCGGGGATAGCTACGATACCGCAACGCCGCCAACGCGGCGCGGCTGCATCGTAGCAGAGCGTAACAAAATGCGGGAATTTCCCAAAGATTTACAGGTGGTTAGCACGCCTTTTTCGCGTCGCCAGCCAACCGGCCAACAGTGCCGTTGGCCACAGTGCGGCCGGTATAGGCACCACTGCCGTAACGCTGCTTCCGGCCACCGATTGCGCGTTCAGTGCGGGTGAACTGCTATCGACGTAGGTCAGGCCGAGTTCCGTGCTCTGGCCGAGCTCGACCGCCGGAGACAACAGCAGGTCCAGAAAAGCGAGAGTGCCACCGCCCGGAGGCTCCGGCACGAACTGGCCGCCGACCACGCGCGTGAATGAACTGATGATGCTCAACGTGAGCGGTGTTGCGGTCAACGGCGCACCCGGCGGCGTCAACTGCGGGCTGATGACAAAGAAATCCGCAACCTCCGCCAGACCGCCCGGCGAGATACCGGTAATTGCGACCAGGGCCGGATCAAATTCAAGCTGCAGATCAAGTGTGAACAGCCCGAAAGGATCCAGCGGCGCATCGTCCACCCGCAGCGCCACCTGTACCGTGGTACCTGGCAACCCGCTGGCGTTACCCAGTCTGACCATCGCGGCATCGACGTCAGCCGTTGATGCCGCCAGCACTCCCATTGCTGCCCACAAGGCCAGCCCGCTGCAACCGAATCCACGTGCGTTCATCGTTGCTTCTCCGCCTCCCGCGTCAGGCCGTCCACCGACGCCAGGTCGGCGTCGAGGAAGCTGCATCACCCTGCTGCTCTTCACTGCTTTCGGACGCCTCGTTCAAGACAATCTTGAACTCATCCGTAGCCGCCTGCTTGCCCATCAAATCCCTGACTTCGGCGACGAATGAGCGGTGCCACGCCTGCGGCCTGCGGCCATCCATGTCACCGGCTCGGGCCGCATCGCGCAGCGCCGTCCACTCGATCACCGGGCTGTCTGCCGACTGCGGCGGACGCTGGCCTTCGAAAGCGTCGTGCGGCAGGCGTTCGCCCATCGCACCACCGGCCAGTGCGGACTGTTGTGCCCGCGCCGTGTTGCGCTCATCCGCGCGCGACTGGCTCGTCACTCGGGTATCGGCCGCAATCAGCGGCGCAACAGTCACCGCTTCGGTAATGGCTTCCAGTGATTCCGGCACGACCATATCGGCTTCGACCAGCGTTTCCGGCGCTGCCACCGTCACCTTGATGATGCCGTCGGTCGGGTCGCTGCCGATGATCGGCTCCGGATTCAGCACCAGGTTGCCTTCGTTGAGGCTTGCCCAACGCAGATCAAGCTGCAGTTCGTTGCCCGCCTGGTCGTCGTGGACCTGGACGTCGATCTCCAGCAGCGCACCACTGCCGCTGACCAGCGGCCGGATGGCGCTCATATCGATACGGATGATGCCCGGCTCGTTGAGATTGACCAGCAGCACGAAGTCGATGGTCACGCCACCGGCGCGCACCGAGACGATGTCCATCGCCATCGCGTCATAGCCAATCTCGAGTTCGACGGCCTCGAGGCCATCGGCGATATCGACATTGACCGGCACCGTGAGGATGCTGCCCGCCGCCGCGGTCAGCGACGACAGGATGCTGACCAGCGGGTCCGGACCACCGATGACGATCGGATCGAGAATCTCGGGCAGGGCAGGCACTTCAGGTCGATCGAGACCGAAGATTTCCTGGGTGAGGATGCCGGCGTCGGTGGAGGTCAGCTGGCCGTCACCGGAAACGTCACCGATGATGCGCGGGTCGATCAAGCGATAACCGGCGAAGCCGGTGGCCTGGTGGGTGTTGACCGCAGTGATGTAGGTCGCATCCAGCGATGCATAGACCGCGTTGGCAGACGTATCACCGATGTAGGCCACCACTTGCAGTGCATCGTCATCGCGCGCCTCGCGGGCGCCGCCGTTGACGAGGACGTTGCTGATATCCAGCACCTGCTTGGCGGTGTATGGCGCATCGTCCGGTACGCTGGCATCGAGCACGAACACGTTCTTCAGGCCCTGACCGAGGGTCAGCAGCGACGTCAAGGTGAGCTGCAAGGTACCCGGGACCGAATTGTCGACCGTGAGTTGCGAACCGGCCGGGACGTTGGCGGCAAGCGATACACCGTTGACCGTCAGCAGCGCCGGATCGTAGGTCAGTGTCAACGATACCGACGTCACGCCGGTGCCATTGCTGATGTGAATCGGCAATCCGCCGGTGGTGACCGGAACATCGATATGCTGGCCTGGGCCACGGGCGAAATCAGGCATGCCGACGGTGACTGCATCGCTGGCGGCGACCGCGAAGTTGCCGAGGTAGGCATCTCCGACAGCGCCATCGCCATCACCATCCAGCCAATTGCCGTTCGCATCGGTGAAGCCGCGTTGGCCGCTGGCGAGTACGACGGTGTAGAAGTCAGCCGGTAATGCACCGCCGGTGGCAAGGAACCGTACCTGACCGGCAGGACCATCCACCAGCAACGTGCCACGCACCGTGCCTGTCTGGTTACCGACCAGCAGCAGGTCGGCCGGGCCAAGGTTGTTGGAGGTGCCGTCGTACAGGTTGAGCGTTTCCGGATCCAGCGCACGGTTGAACGTGACAATGAAGCCGTCATTGGTCGGCACCAGCGAGGTCACGCGCAAGGTATCGGGTCTCACCGTCACCGACACCACCGCGGTCGCACTCTGCAACCCGCCATCGCTGGCACGGTAGGTGAAGGTATCCTCACCGGTGAAGCCCGGGTTCGGCGTGTAGCTGAAAGAGCCATCCGCATTCACCGCCAGCACACCATGTGCCGGACCGGTGATGAGCACCGCGCTCAATACATCACCATCGATATCGGTATCGTTGGACAACAGACCCGCAGCGGCATCAACCACCAGGACATCGTTCTCTTCGACCTGGTAAGCGTTGTTGGTCGCCAGCGGGTTGTCGTTCGTCGGCGTGACCAGCAACGAGACCACCACCGGCAGACCGGTGAGGCTGCCATCGCTGGCCAGGTAGGTGAAGCTGTCATTGCCGTTGAAATCGGCCACCGGTGTGTAGCTGAACGAACCATCGGCATTCAGCGTCACGCTGCCATGGGTCGGCGCGGTGACCAGCGAAGCCTGCAAGGAGATATGCGCGCTGTCGATGTCGGTATCGTTGGCGAGCACGCCTTGCGCGGCCGCAACCACCAGTGTCGCGTCCTCTGCGATCTGGTAACTGTCGGCAACCGAGGTCGGCGCATCGTTCAGCGGATTGACGGTGATCGTCACCAGCACCGCGTTGCTCTGCGCCGTGCCATCGCTGGCGCGGTAGCTGAAGCTGTCGGTACCGGCGAAGTTGGCCACCGGCGTATAGCTGAACGAACCATTCGAGTTCAGCGTCAGCGCACCGTGTTGCGGACCAGTGGCCAGCACGGCCGCCAGGACATCACCATCGAGATCGCTGTCGTTGCTCAGCACACCGGTCGGCGCACTGACATTCAAACTGCCGTCTTCATCAACGCTGTAGCTTTCCGGCGCGGCCACCGGCGCGTCATTGGTCGGGCGCACGGTGATGGAGACAACCACTTCGTTACTGAGTGCGGCGCCATCGCTGGCGCGGTAGCTGAAGCTGTCGGCGCCATTGAAATTGGCGGCTGGCGTATACGTCAGCGAACCATCCGCGGCGAATGCCAGAACACCATGCGCAGGACCATTGACGAGTACCGCGGTCAGCGCCTGGCCATCCGGATCACTGTCGTTGGTCAGCACGCCTTGCGGCGCGGCCACCGTCAGCACGGCGTCCTCGTTGACTTCATAGCTGTCGCCCGTTGCCACCGGCGACTTGTTGACGCGCTCGGCGACGATGACCTTGCTCGCCATGTACTGCGCGCCGCCGGCATCGTTGTCGGTCACGGTCAAGGTCACCGTGTAACGGCCGTCGTCGCCCGGCACGAAGCTGAAGTCCGCCGCGGTGCCATCGGTAATCGGCTGCGGCGTGTCGCTCGGATCGTCGAGGTCGATCGCCACCTGCCACAGGTAACTGAAATTGCTGCCGTTGGCCGGGTTGGGATCGGTCAACACTGCCGAGAGGTTAACGGCTTCGCCTTCGTCCACGATGCTGTTGTCACTGGTGATCGACAACACGTTGGAGATGCCGAAATTCAGGCCGGCAATGGCGTCGCCACCACCACCGAAACTCAGCAGTTTAACGGCCGAGCCGCCGCTCAGCGCGGCATTGGCCGGGACCAGCACCTCGAGTTCACGCTCGTCAGAAACGCTGGCCGATTGCTGGGCTGCGAACCCGAGACCACCGTTGAAGGTCTGCGTCGACGAGGTCGATGAGGTCGATCCGGGCACAATACCGACCCCGTAAAACACCTCGTTATACGTCGTAGTGACGGTGGTAACGCGGCGCGTCTTGACATCGATGGTAATCGACGCCGGAACAGTGCCGCCGACAGTCGCCAACTGCATGCGGTTGCCGTTATGGCTGGCCGTCACCTTGCCCGACAAGGTCGGATGCGCGGCAATGACGGCGTTCAAATCAGCAACCAGGTTGTCCAGATTCGCATTGTTGGCGGTCGTGCTTCCCGGCAACGTCAATACACCGGTGACATCGTTCGTGGTCACCGTGATATCGACGAAATCCTGCACCGTTGTCGTTCGTGTGCCCGGTTGCGTGATGGTATCGGTCACGGCCGGGATGAACGGCGGGAGGCCGGGGATAATCGTTACCGTGACAAAACGCGAAATTCCCTGCTGTTGTACGGTGTACACCAGGTTGCCATTGGCAGCGGTGTCGGTGGTGCCGGTCACCTTCGCCGGATCGTTCGCGCCGACCACAGCACCCGGCAGCAAGTCGTTGAAGCTGTAGCGACCGTCGATATCGGTGTAGGTGATCTGACCGGTGGACAACTGCAACGCAACGCCGTCAACCCCGGCTTCGCCAGCATCGCGGACGCCATTGCCATTCACGTCATTGAACACGACACCGCTGGCGGTGTTCGCACCGGAGGTGAAGTCCAGCCACGCCGTGTCGGATCGGCCACGTGAATCCTGCGGCACGTTGGGGCCATCGGCCGCCGTGACGTTGATGCGCGCGGTGCCGATGTAGTTGGCGGCTGGCGTCAGTTTGACGAGGTTACCCGTGACCGTGACCGTGACGAATTCCGAATCGCTGGTCGCGCTGATGCTGACGTCATCGCCGGCATCCGGATCGGTAGCGACCACATCGAACGCGTAGACCGGCTTGCGTGCGGCAGTTCCACCGCCCAGCGTACCGTCATTGCCGTTACCGGAAGCATCCACCACCTTGGTGGAGGTGCCCTGGCCAAGCTGCCAGGCGCCGACCAGGCCAGCAGTACCACGCACGACCGGCGTTTGCATATCGCTCTGAATGGCCGCCTGGCTTATGGCAACGTTGTAGATGCGTACTTCGTTGATCATGCCGACGAAGCGCTGGCCGCTGGGACGATCACCAATGCGCAAGTCATTCTGCGCAACGTCAACATCACCCAGCGAACCTGAGATGGCGCGCGTGTGTACGAGCTGACCATCGGCGTAGGTCCGCGCCAACCCTGTGCTCGTATCGTAGGTGATTGCGATATGCGTCCAGGTATTCAGCGGCGCAACGAAACCGGTATTGACCCAGTTCCAGCCAGGCGATGAATTGGCGAAAGCCCACTGGATCGTACCATCCGCCATCCGCGCGACTTCATAGCGTCCTTCGGAGTTGACGATGATCGCGTCCTGGTTCGCGGTCGGATTGATCCAGGCTTCAATCGTGAACCTGTTGGTGAGATCCAGCGCGGTCGCATGCGGCACGATCAGGTAATCGTCCACGCCATCGAAGTACAGCGAAACCGGCGTATCCGTCGGCGCGCCGACGGATTCGATGACCGGGGCTTCGTTCGCGGTGTACGAGACGTCGAGATCGGCATTGCCAATCGGTGCGAACACGCGGGTCAACGATACGGCTTCCGCGCCTGGCGCGAGGTACAGCGCCTGGCCGTTTTCGAGCGAGTTGACCGAAACACTGGTCGTCGCATCGGCGATGCTGAAGGTCGTCGTGTCATCCGGCACCAGCGTCACGTACACGCCATGCGCCGCGAGCGAGGTCAGGGTCTGGTTGGAACCACCGAACAGCGCGCTGCGATTGAAGCCGCCGAGCAGCAGGTCGTTCAGATAGCCCGAGGCGCCCGCGCCCAACTTCGGCAGTTCAATCGCACTGTCAGACAGATTGGCGAAGACCAGCATGTCGAAGCCGGTGAAGTCGTCGCCGAAATTCTGCGGGCCGAGATCAACACGCAGCAGGACAGCATCGGAACCCCCAGGCGCTGCATTGAAGACTTCCGGTGAAAGCAGCTCACGGGCATCGATCTGAATCAGACCGAAGATTTCCGCGCCACCTTCAATGCCGGGGATGAACGGCGTCAGCGCGCCGCTGCTGACGAACGGATTGACCGCGCGTGCGCCATCGACACCTGCGATATTCGCATTGATGGTCGAACCGCCCAGTGAGGTCGCGACGTTGCTGCCGAACAGGAAGCGGCCGAGGCCACCCTGCCGACTCGCATTCGGGCTGCTGCCACCGGCATTGTCCACATTCAGCGTGGATGCATTGACGACCGAGCCGACCAGCTTGACGGTACCGCCTGCGCCACCGCCGCCTGCGCCGCCGGTTCCACCGGTGCCGCCGGTACCACCGGTGCCACCTTGCGCACCGTTACCGCCACGACCGCCGTCCGCGTTTGTCGTGCCGCCGTTCGCGCCTGTCGTGCCACTGGCGCCGGCGGCCCCTGAAGTCTGTGTGCCTGGAGCACCCGCGCCACTCTGGCCGGCACCACCGCGTGCGTAGTAGCCGGACTCACCGATGGTGAGGTTGCCCAGCGCGATGATTTCGAAGGCGCCGCCACCGGCACCACCGAGACCACCGAGGCCGCCGCGACCACCCACGCCCCCGGTGCCACCCGTACCGCCAGCGCCACCAGAACCGCCGCCACTACCGTTGCCGCCGCCGCTGAACGCGCCGCCACCACCGCCGCCGCCACCGCCGGCGCTGCCACCCGAACCGCCGCCGCCGCCGCCACCGCCGCTGCCACCGGCACCGGAGCCGCCGGCGCCACCACCGGAAATCGTCGACCCCGTGACGAAGTTGACGCCACCGAAGCCGGCGCCACCGGTAGAACCGCTGTTACCGGTATTGCCCGTGTTGCTGCTGCCGGCGCCGCCACCACCGCCGCCGGTCGCCGAGGTAAACAGGGTTCCGCCACTGCCACCGCCACCACCGCCGCCGCCGGCCTTGCCAGCGCCGCCAGTACCACCGCTGCCACCTGCTGTGGACGAACCGCCGCTGCCGCTGCCGCTGCTATTGGCATAGGCATTGGCGGCGCCGCTTGCGCCGAAGGCACCCGCCGCGCCCGTACCACCGGTAGTTCCGGTGCCGCTCTCGCCGCCGGCCTTACCGCTGCCGCCGCCGCTGCCGTTACCCAGGAAGCCACCATCAGCGCCGCCACCGCCACCATCACTCAAGCTGCCGGCAGTCGAGCCAGCCGAACCGCCGCTGCCGCCACCGCCACCGTTGCCGCCGTTGCCGGCCGCACCTGTGCTGGCGCCGCCGGGACCGGCGTTATTGGCTACTGCAGAAGCATCAAATACCGCGCCATCGGCAATCGTCACATCGTTACCGACGATGATCGAAATGGCATTGGGTCCGGACAACTGAATGAAGTCCGGACCGATATTCAAATCGCCGCGGACCAGGAAGGTCGTCAAACCGCTGCTGACCGTAGTTGTGAACGGCGTGCCATAGAACGCATGCGGATCGTTGTCGCCGTCACCGGTGATCGTCGGATTGGCCGGATCGCCGTTGATGATGACTGTGCCCTGCGCCACTTCGTCCACCGTCTGTACCGCCGGCAGGTAGATGTCATGCGCGCGGTTGTCGAGCGGGTTGTTATCGAGCAGCAATGTCTGCAGTGATGGCAATACCGGCGTCAGGCTGACCAGCCGAACCGCGTCGGCGGCAAAAATGCCTTCGCCGGCATTCTGCACCGATACCTCGATCCGATCCGAACCGGGGTTGACCGTCACCTGGCCGATCGACTGCCACACCTGGCCGCCGATATCCGGTCCATCCGGCGCGACGGTCTGGTCGATGGTCGACAGCTGTCCAGGTGAACTCAGGTACAAGGCCTGACCATCCTGCAGATCGGCCGTACTGGCCAACAGGTCGATACCACCGACGCTGCCGGCGACGGAGAAGAACTCGATGTCATGCGGCACCAGCGTTGCGAATACCGAGTAACCGCCGAGGTTGGTCAGCACCGTGTTTTCGCCATCGGCGGAGAAATTCTGCAGTGATGTCAGCGTGGCGTTGACGCCCGCGCGCAGTTGCGGATTTTCCAGCGCCGAATCGGTCAGGCTGGCAAACAGGATGAGGTCGTAATCGACCGGGTTACCCTCGTCATCCAGCAACTTGAAGTCGGCGCCGAAACCGAAGCCTTCCGGCCCCATATCGACCCGCAGCAACACCGCCTGCGCACCTTGTGGCGCCTGATTGAATACCTCGTCCGCCAGCAACAGTTGCGACAGTGCCAGATCCGGATCACTGCCGAACAGGGCCGGATTGATCAGGCCGAACGGCGCTGCGTCGCCCAGCATGCCGGGCAGGAACGGTGTCTGGTAGGCCGCCGCTTCACCCAGACCGACGCCGAGGAACGGATTGTCCGCCACCACACCATTGAATACTTCGGGCGACTGCGCGTTGACCAGCCAACCATCGAAGCCGACGTTGGCGTTACTGCCGACCAGCAGGCGTCCCGCCTGCCCGGCCTGGCCACTGACGCCATCGCCATCACGGCCAGCGGCGCCGCCCTGCACATCGATACCGAGATCCGTGGCATTAACCACCGAACCGAACAACTTGATCGTGCCGCCGGCACCACCACCACCTGCGCCGCCCGATGCACCATTGCTACCGGAACCGCCGGCGCCACCATCGGCACCGCGGCCGCCGGTGCTTGCACCCGTCCAGCGATCACCGATGTCGCCGGTTGAACCGGCCGCACCTGCCGTTGCGCCGCCCGCGGCGGTCACACCATTGGTGCCCGCGCTGCCGCGCGCAAGGAAGTCGGCAGCGACCACATTCAATGTGCCGTTGGCGACGATTTCCATGGCGCCACCGCCGTTACCACCGGCACCACCGGCCGCGCCGACACTGCCGCTGCCACCGGCGCCACCGGTACCACCGGCATTACCGTTCGCACCGCGGGTACCACTGGTGAAGAAGCCGCCATCGGTACCATCAGCACCGCCACCGCCCGAGCCGCCGCTGCCGCTACCGCCGCCGGCGCCACCACCACCACCGCCGCCAGCGCCACCTGCACCGCCGCCGGATATGGCTGTCGGATCACTGACCAGTCCAACGTTGGCGCCGCCCTGGCCATCGCCCGCCGCGCCGGCTACGCCGCCGGCTTCGCCCGCATCATTGCGGCCGGCGTTGTATGCGGTACCGCCGGCCTGGCCATAACCTTTGACGCCGCCTGCGGCACCCGCACCACCTGCGCCGCCGTCGCCGCCGCCGCCGGAGTTGTTGATACCGTCGCTACCGCTCACACCACTCGTACCCGAACCACCGGAACCGCCGGTCTGGCCGCTGCCACTGGCGCCGCCCGCACGGCCGGGGTCACCCGCTTCGAACCAGCCGCCGCCCGCGCCACCCGCGCCACCGCCGCCGCCGGAACCACCGACTGTCGCGCCGGATCCTGCCGAACCGCCACTACCGCCGGAGCCCGCGCTGCCACCGCCGGCGCCCGCCGACGTATTGGTTGCGGAGAGGTCGAATACCGCACCTTCATCGATATAGACATCGTTGGACACGCGGATCGACAGTGCGCGTGAACCGACCACGGAAATCATGTCCGCGCCGATGACGAGATCACCATTGACTGAAATGACCGCCAGACCGCCTTCGACGGTGAAGGTGAAATCGCTGCCGTAGAACGTCGCTGCATCATCGTCGTCGCCGGTCACCGACAAGGCGTCGGTATTGATGGTGACGTTGTGTCCGCCGACCGCCGGCGTCGGCGCCTGCGGTGCAACGAGATCGCTATTGAATGCATTACCGATGTCGACCACGGCCGCATCGGTGGTATAGGAATAATCGACGCTGGTGCTGCGGCTGGTCGCCTCCGGCCAGGTCACGAAGACTTCGTAATCACCTGCGGCAAGATCCTCGAACGTCCAGAATGCGCCGAAGATTTCCCCTTCATTGACGAAGCGATAACGGTAATCGCCTTCAAACGCCGCATCGGTGGGCAATACGCTGCCCTGGAAGTTGGTCGCATCTTCGCGGTAACCGGCATCGCCGTCGTCGATGATGCGCTGGCCGAACAAGGCTTCGATATTCGAAATCTCGTTGCTGGCGAGGTTCAGGTATTGCAGATGTGACAGGCCCGCCAGTGGCGTGACATCGGCTATCGCATTGTTCTCCAGCGACAACACCTGCATCTGCGACAAGCCAGCAAGGCCGCTGATATCCGCCAGCGAGGATTGCGCGGGAATGTCACCGGCAACAAGACGTTGAACCGGTTTGCCGGCGATCTTGTAGTCGAGATGAACGCCGGCATAGCCGGTGCGTTCAAACATGCGCACTTCAATGTCATGCACACCGGTAGCCAGGGTGAATGTCTGACCTATGGTCTGATAACCATGCAGGCCACCGTTATTGATATACAGGTTGCCATCGATATACAGCTGGCTGCCATCATCGCTGCCTAAATAGAACGTGACGTCCAGCTCCGTCGCGGACTGCGCGGTGATGTAGATCTGCCCGGTCCAGCGCGCGGCGAAGTAATCCGCGTTCATTCCTGGCGCGAACGCGAGCTGATTGTTCGGTTGATAGACCTGGCTATCGGTGCGGACCACAGTTGGCGTCAGCGCGTCGTAGTTCGGGAAGTTGGTGATATCGCCGGCGATGTTGTACAGCTCGGCCGTCAAGCCGCCACCGATGATCGTTACCGAGGATGGCTGGGTGGACGTCGACGAATCAATGCTGAGGAATTCCAGCAGGCCCAGATTGCTCAGACCGCCACGCACACCATCGTAAACCGGCGCGATGTTCAGCACCGGGATCTCATCGATCGATAAGTGCTTCAGCGAAGTCAGCATGCCGAGGTATTCAATACCGCTGAGCACGATGTTGCCGTTTTCGTCGGCAAGGCCCGGACGCAGGTCGGTGATGCCCGAATTGAAATCCAGGCTCAGGCTTTCGAGGTTGATGAGGCCGACCACTTCACCGTTGTCGGCGCGTCGGGGCACCAGCGGGAACAGGATATGTTCCGGGTTCAGCGGGTCGGAGTTGTCGACGCCATTGCCGAGGCCGGCATTGGACATCGAAAGCGAGCGCAGGCTGATGGCGTATTCCAGCCCGGCCAGCGTATCCACATCGAAACCGGCGAGATCCAATCGCAGCAGGTTGGCCATGTCGGACGCGCGCAGTTCATCCTGCACGACAATGCGGCCGTCGAAGCCGGCAGTGGTCACCAGGCCCAGCGCGCGGGCGACGATGCCCAGCAGTTCAGGATCAGCGATATCGACTTCCGGATCGGCCACGAAGCGTACCCGATCGCTGTACTCGGCCAGCAGGGTTTCGGGGATGTCGTTGCGGGTGTCGTTATCGGTCAGGTCACGGACTTCGATGGCTTCGCCGACGAATCGATCTTCACCGCTGCCGCCGAACAAGGCGTCGAGGCCGTGGTTGCCGACGATGACGTCGTCACCTTCTTCACCGTAGATGCGGTCATTGTCAGGCTCGCCGTCCGCGGCATGCGTCAGACCGGCGATCGGTGCGCGAACGCTGATGGACAGATCGATATCGCCAATCTGGTTCTCAGCCGGGTTGTAGACCTTCAGGAAATACGTGCCGGCAGCCAGATCGCGCATCGAGATATTGGCGCGGCCCTGGGCAATGACAACACCGTCGCCGGAAATCAGATCACCGACCACACCCTGGATACTTGTCTCCACTTCAAGACGGGCACCCGGCACACCGGACGCGCTGTCGTTGAGGACGCCCAGCGATTCGCTGGCGATGCCCACCGGATTTTCCAGCCGGATGGTGATGCGACTGATACCACTGGCCAATGCCGCCCTGGCCGCTGACGTCATATTGATACGGATCTCCCGCTGCCCCGGGATCACATCGACAGCGACACTGCGCACCAGCGCCGCGGTGGCATCATCGGCAGCAACTGTACCGTCGCCTTCGGCGAGCAGGATGCCAGCGCTGTAGGTGCTGTTGGAAACCGCCGCATTCAGCAGCGGCAACACGAGTTCGACATTGGTGAAGAACGGATCGACGCCGGTGAAGCCCAGCAGGCTGATCAGGTCGAACTCAAATACAGCGACATTGTTGCTGGGGCCGCCGAACAGCGCGAGGTCACGCGGTTCGCCGTCGACAGTCACAGTACTCTGCAGCAGGGCGCCACCGCCGCTCACCGCGCCAAAGTCTGCGGCGGGAATCTCGAACGCGGCATCGGCGGCGTCCGGCCCCAGGCGGATGATGTTGTTACCGGTGCCGTCACCCTGGGTGATGAAGCGATACCACTTGGTTTCGCCAGGTGCGAGTGTGAAGTCCTCACCCCCTTCAAACACATCCGGCCGGCCCGTACCACGGTCGACCAGGAACAGCCCACTGCCGGTGATCTGACGATTGCCGAGTTCGATGAAGGTCTCGGGCAGTTCGACCGGCTGCGGATCGCCGAGAATGGCGTAGAACTTGCCGGCAGTGGAGCGCAGCCCTGTATCACGCGCATCGGCCTGCGGCGCTGCGATCAACAGGTCAGCAATGCCATCGTTGTTGATATCGAGATTCGGTGTCTGTGCGACATGACCGAACTGATCGCCGCTGCTCTCGCCTTCCAGCAGCACGCTGCCTTCCAGGATCACATCGGCATTACCCAGCAGAATCTCGCCGTTGCGCTCACCGATCGACCAGAACACGTAGGCCGCGCCACGATCATCGGAATCGAGCACGGTGCCGTTGAGCGCCTTGAGAATATCGGTCGGCACGCCGACCGCGAGATCGATGACGCCGTCGGCGTTGAAATCACCCGCCGTCGCCTGCATCGCGCCTTCGAAGCCGGTGCCGAACGGCAGGCCGGCGGCCGCCGCACGCGAAAGCGTGATGTTGGCACTGCTGGTGGAGAGCAGACGTGGCGATGTAACGTTATTGGCCAGTGCGGTCGAACCGTTGAAGATGAACAGACCGCCGTGCGCCCAGGTGCCGCCTTCGCGCGAGCGGCTGACAGCGAACTCATCGTAGCCATCGTGATTGAGATCGCCGACGACCGAAATCGTCTCGCCCAGCGTGAAGTCCTGGATGATCGCAGAGCTGTCCACGCTGAGATCGATCGTGGCCGCAGACACATTGGTGCCATTGGCCAGCAGGTAGACACGGCCGGCATCCGGCAACCCGGCAAGGTTGCTGACGAATCTTACGTAGCCACTATCGGCAATGACCACATCATCACGACCGTCACCGTCGACATCGCCGACCACCCGTGCGGTGATATCCGGCGCACCGCTCACATCACTCAATGCCGGCACAATGTTGTAGCCGCTCAATATCTGCGCGGCCGCCACCTGACGCGGCGAAGTGCTGGTCGACTGAACAATCGTGTTACGCGCATTGGCCACCGTCAACGCCACGCCAGGCGTACGGTTCGGGTCGACAATGTTCGCACCGGAGAACAGATAACCGATGGTGCTGGTGCCAGGGATCGGCGTATTGGCGACAACCAACACGTCGTCGTAATCATCGCCGTCCCAGTTGAGGATCATCACGCTGGCGCCGGCGGCGCCGAAGTTGGACGAGTTGAGGTTGATCGTGTAACGGAACCGCTGCGGGATCTGCGTCAGCGTGGTGTTGTCGAGATGACGCGGGAACGTGGGCCGCCCGGCGATCACAGTAATCTTCGATGAATTGACGAAAACCAGGTCTGCCGCGCCGTCGCCATCGATGTCACCGGCGTGCGATGACGGTATGCCCAGCTGGGTAAGGTCGACACTGAATGCCGCCGCATCGGCGATGTTTTCGATGCCGTCGATGGCTACCGGCCCGTAGACCACATAGCCGATGGATTTGCCGACGAACATGTAGTCATCCAGTCCGTCGCCATTGATGTCACCGATGCCGATGACGGTTTCCAGCTGTTGATTGGTGGCGCCGCCTTCAAAGGCAAAAGCGTCACTGATGGCCGGCGCATCATCCAGCAGACTGATGCCGTCAGCGGTGCTACCTGACTGCCCGTTCAACGGTGTCGCCGCATCGTAGACGTACGGTGTCACCGGCAGGCCGGCGCTGCCACTTCCTGTACCACCGCCGGTCACTGCCGCAATGTCTTCCAGCGGCTTGCCCCAGTACAGCAGGGCGCGACTGCCCAGGGGCTCAGCAACCAGAATGCTCGCGTTCTGTTCGGTAATCGTCGCCGCATCAGCGAACAACACGCCTGCGGGCGCAACGTTCAAGCCTTCGATGGCATCAAGCAGGAACCCGCCGGCACCCGGTGCCGCTTCGGACATACCCACCAGCATGACGTATCGAACATCGGTGACGCCGCTGCCGGCAAGGTCGAAGCTGCCGTAACGCAGATCTTCGGAATCGGCGCCGACCACCAGCGTGTTCATGACGCTGACGAAATTGATGCCGTCACTGCTGACCAGTACGTCGACATCGGTAAACGGCGCAGTGATTATCGGGTCGGCCGTGGTATACACACGGAAGTCCGGCCCGGTGCCGTTGATGATCTTCACACCTTCGAAGTCGTAAGTGACGGAAGCCGAGCCCAGGCTGGCATAAGTGCCATCCGGAGCGTTGGTGATGTCGCTGGCGGCGAAACCTGCTTCGTTGTCGGCAAGAACTTCGGCATAGGTCGCGACGCTGGATTCCGCACGCAGACGGATCTCCAGTACGCCGTCCGCATCCGGCTGGTAAACGCCGAGCCGCAAGCGGCGAACGCCGTCGTTGCCGACGACGGCCGCGGCCATTGCAGTGGCGTCAACGCCGATGACGGTCTGCTCGGCCCCGCTGATCAGGTATTCCTGGATGCGGGCCGGTGTCAGGCCCAGGGCCGCGAGATCGGCCAGCGAGATATCGAGGATGTAGCTGCGTGACGCGCCAAGGCCGGTGAAGCGCCAGACTGCGCCAACACCGGCTTGCGAAGCTTCGCCCACCAGCACGCTGCCGCCCACGCTGTCAGCGCTGGCGACTTCAGACCACGTACCCGTCAGCGCGGTGCTGCCGGCCTGCAGGTCATTGGTGACCACATCGAGGCTGCCGCCGGTGAACCCTGCCCCGGCAACGGCCAACGCATTGGGCACCAGCGCTGAAGCCGGTACGCCATTGGTACCCTGGGTGAACAACGCGGTATCAGGTTCGAATACGAACGCCGGCTGCAGCGCCGAGCCGTTCTGGTAGGCATCAATCAATCGGTTGGTGATGTCCGTGCCGCCACCGTAGACCTTGATGACCTGGTGCAGGAAGCTGGTGCCTGCGTTCAGGCCATCGGCCTCTTCATAGGTGACCGCCGCGAAGTCATCGAAACCGTCGCGATTCAAGTCACCCACGCCGCGCAGCGCGGCGAGATCAATCTGGAACGCGCTTTGATCCAGCCACAATTTGCCACTGTCGAGTACGGCATTGGACAACAGCGACTCACCGGTGATGAGGTAGCTGCCCTGAAAGTCGCGACTGCCGTTGGCAAACGACCCGGCGTCCTCCGCCGTCAACAGGATGTCCGGCGACGCGAGGTTGATGCGGCCATCCGGCAATTCATAGCCGTTGATGTAGCCGCCGGAACGAATCGCCATCCCGGTCAAATCGTGGGAAGCGATCAGCGTGGTCACGCCCTGGATTTCAGTGGTCCGCAGCGGGGCGGCAATATCGGCCACCTGCGCTTGCGTCAATGCCTGGGTGTAAATGCGCAGCTGATCGATTTCACCTTCAAAGAACTGCGATTGGCTGGAACGTCCACCGACCCACAGCACATTGTTGGCGGCGCTGTTTGTAACATCACCAATGCCGCCGTTGACCGCAAATGTATGCACCAACTGGCCGTTGGCGAAGGTCTTCACCGTGTGGCCGTTGACGTCGTAGCTGACAATCAGGTGCGTGGGCTGATTCAG
Organism: Gammaproteobacteria bacterium; assembly: GCA_024234975.1. Taxonomy (GTDB): domain Bacteria; phylum Pseudomonadota; class Gammaproteobacteria; genus JACKNH01. The sequence continues at coordinate 106,693 of JACKNH010000006.1, read as the reverse complement.
CGGCGCGATGAAGCCGGTGTTGACCCAAGCCCAGCCCGGCGTTGTGTTGGCGAACGCCCAGCGGATGGTGCCATCGGCAAAGCGCGCTATTTCAAACGAGCCTTCCGAATTGACAATGATGCCACCTGCCGAGGGGTTGCTGCCTACACCGGTCGGGCGGATGACGGCTTCGATGGTCAGGCCCGTCGTTGTATTGAGGTTCTCCAGGCCATAGTTGACGTAATCGTTCTGGCCATCGAGCACCAGCGCACCGTTGATGATGCTGGCGCCGTTGCGCAGTTCACCATTCGGCAAACCCAATTGACCGACGTCCGGAACGCCGTTGCTGGTATCGGTTGTGTAATCCCACACATACTTCGGCGCCGGGAACGGCGTCGATTCGACGCGGATATCGGAATAGGCATTCGGGCTGCCGGGAACGATATACACCTCGCCACGACCGGCGCTGACAATACCGAACTCGCCCAGTCGATCGCCGTTGAGGTCACCCAATGCGGCAATCGATGGCGCCGCGCGCCAGGTCGGCGAGACAGCCGCCGGGGCGGCAAATGAGAAGCCGCCCAGCGTCGCGGTGCGTGAGTTACCCGAGAGATCCTCGCCCGGGTTTCCGCTGGTGGTGTCGAACTGGTAGTAACCTTCCAGCGTGGCTTCTTCACCGGTCAGATAGCGGTTCGTCGTCGCCAGTACGTCGGCATTGCTGAGGGCTGACGACCAGATACGCACTTCTCCGATATCACTGCGTGCTGACTGGTTGGGATCAAAACCGCCGCCGATCGCATCCTGCTCCTGGCCGAGCAACAACGCATTCGCTGACACGTTGAACGTGAATGGCGATATCGCGCGCGTTCCCACCAGGGCGCCATCAACGAACAGCTTCAACGTGCTGTTTCCTGCATCGCGCACCACCGCGACGTCATGCCACTGGCCATCCCGAATCGGGGAAGACAAGCCGAAGACATAGCCGCCGCCGCGTTCCGTGACGGAAATCTGCGCGTTATTTTCGACGTAAACCAGGAATTCGTTGGACGAATTGGTCCCCGCCGCGGAAAGAATCGCCTCACCGTGGCCGGTGGCGGCATCGCCGCGGTAACGGAACTGTACGGTGACGTTGCTGCGACCGTTCAACAGGCTGTTCGGCAACAGGACAACGTTGTCCTGGAAGTTCAGGCCCTTGTCCGCCGGCAATGCAAGTACATCGTCGGCAATCAGGTTCGGCGCGCCGGTGAGCTTGAAGTCGTCGAGGTAGAAGCCTTCACCGGTATCGTTGGAGCTGGACAGATAAATGACGTGCAGTGTCACACCGGTACGACCGAGATACTCACGCAGGTCGACTTCAGCGTGCTGCCACTGTCCCGTTTCACCGGTGAGTTGCGTCAGTCCTTCACCGGCCACCGTGCTGGCCAGAACGATGGTCGGGCCATCGCCGCGCAATTCAACCTTGACATTGGCCGGGCCTGAAGTGCCGGAGGAATCGAGGAAATAGTTGAACGACAGATTCGCCTTGGACAACGTGCTGAGATCGAAGGTGTTGGAAACCTTGGCTTCGCCCTGGACCGGGAAAAAGAACCCGCTTGGCGCAAACCGCAGGCTGTTCTCACTGCTGTGCCCAGCCTGGGAGCCGCGGGCATTGGTCAGACTCCAGGCAAGATTGCCAATGACGGAAATTTCGAAGCCACCATAGACACGGGCCGGGCCGCTCAGCGCACCGCCGAGACTGCCGTTGTAGGCATTCGGTGTGGAATCGAGCACGGTGTTGCCACCGTTTTCATTGAACCGGTAGTAGGCCGCCAGATTGGGTTCATCGCCCTGCAGCGCCTGACCGACATCCAGTTGAATCTGCGCGGCCGTGCGCGCGCTGTGCCAGATCTGCAGCGCGTCCATCTGACCGACAAACGATTGCGTTGAATCGTAACCGCCGGCCAGCACATCCTGATCCTGGCCCAGCACCAGCCCATTGGCTGCCACGGACAGTGCGCCACCGCCAAATGTACGCGTTTCAGTCAACGCGCCATCGATATAAAGACTGAGTTCCGACGTGGCGACGTTTCGCACGATGGCAAGCTGATGCCAGACATCGTCGGCGAGATCCACCAGGCCGGAGAAGTTGTAGGTAACTCCACGGTCGATGACCTGCAGCGAACGGTTGTTCTGCAGATAGACCAGGAACTCGTTCGACTGGCTGGCATTGGCCGCCGACAACAGCGCCTGCTGCGTGGTCTTGGTCGTACGGAACGACAACTCCACCGTGAGGTTGGTGGCGCCGTTCATCGCCGCGCCCGGCAGATTGACGATGTTGTTGTTGAACTTCAGCGTGCCGTCCTTGGTCGGCAACACCGTCGGCTCACCAAAGTTGGCGTAGCTGAAATCAGAGGCGAACACGTCGACGACGTTGGTCCAATCGGCCCGACCGTGGAAAACATGCACGGTGGGTTCGAGGCCGCCGACGGAGACCAGCAACTCGTCGAATCCATCCCCATTGAGATTGCCGCCGTTGGTCACCTTCAGTGGCAGACCCGCGCCGAATCCTCGCAGCACGACATCGGCGTCGGTCACCAGGTCGACTTCGTCCGGCCAGCTGTCACGGCCGAACAGAACGTAGACGCCTTCTTCGATGAATTCGCCAGTGCCCGGCGCATCCGGGTTTTCCAGCGATATCGCCACGGCGATATCGGTCCGGCCGTCACCGTTGTAGTCACCGGCTTCGCCGAACACCGCGCGTGAGCCGAACAGCGATGCCTGCAGGACCGGTGCCGGCAATTTCAGGCTGATGGTCTGACCGGTACGGCTGAAGGTGACCTGCACCACCGTCGGGTCGATCAGTGAGGCCGGGTTTGTGCCGCTGGGCGCAGTCAACAAGTCGATCGGGCTGCCCAACCGATCGGTGGTGAGGGAGACGAATTCCTCGTAGCCATCGCCATCGATGTCACCGAGCGAAATCGCCACGGCCTGGGCGCCGACCTCATTTGAAGTCGTGATGATGTCCGCATCGCCGCCACTGATGTCGTTGATGCGACCCAGCTCCGGCGCGAACTCGAAACGGTATTGGCGCGGCACATCGGCATCCGGATTTTCCACCCGCAGCAGATAGAAGTCCGGCACGCCGGCGTAGGATTCCTGCGGCGCGAGTTCGAGACCGGGGCCGGCATCGGTGTCTTCCGCGGCAAACAACTGGAACGGCAGCGTGCTGCCCTGCAGCGGCTGCAGGATTTCGTTGACCGGAATCAGCTCCTGCACCGTGATCATTTCGGCGAACAGTGCCGCCACCTGCGCGCTGCCGAAGCGCTTGAACGCTTCCGGCGTCTGCAGGATGTACCAGTCCGCGGTGTCGCCCAGATGGAAGCTGAGCACGAGATCGTCGAATGTCACGTCGGTCGCGCCGGGTACGACTTCCGGCAGTCTCGCGGCGTAATCGAAGGTGTCGTTACCGGCGGTGACGCCGTTATTGCGCACCAGTTCCAATGCATCCGGGCTGATACCGGTATTGCCGAACAGCAGGTCATTACCCGTGCCGCCGGTGATCTGATCGTCTCCGCTGCCACCGAGGATGACGTCAGCGCCTTCGCCACCGTCTATGCGATCGGCCAGCGGACCACCAAACAACCGATCGGCACCTGCGCCGCCAAGGATCGTCAGTGCGGAGATGCTACCGCCCTGCTCATAGTCGCCGAGATCGATACCGTATTCGCTGTCGGTATTCGGGAAGGTGTATTCGGGGTCGCCATGAACCTCGTCGTCACCGGCACGGGTGTCGATGACGGTCTGTTCAATATCATGGGCCTGATAGAACAGGTAGTGCTGTTCGTAGAGCGTGACCGCGCCCGAACCACGTTGACGGACGCGGAAGCCGAGTTCATCGACGGGCGCGCTGCCGTCACCCGGATCGCTGACATTCGACGGACGGATCTCGATTGCGGCATCCGCGCCGGTGGCCAGACGGACCAGACGGATTTTGCCGTCCTCCCGGTCGACACGGATCTGTGCTGTCTGCGCGCTGGCTTCGTCGGTCGCGACCGACACGCCGGCGGCCACCAGCGCGTCACGCAGATCATCCAGCAGATCGGCGACGGACGCGTTATCGTCGGTGGCGTCGGCATTGACCGTCACATCGTAGACCGTCGTGTCGTCGATGATCAGCTGGAACGATGCATCTTCACGCAACTGCCCGGTCAACGGTGCATTGGCTTCGGCGGTGATCAGCGCCGGCACGTCCTGATTGCGGGTGACGAATTCCTGGTTGGCGGTATCCCATACCAACGCGGTGAATTCATAACGCTGCAGGAAGCGGTTGTAGCGGATGGCCACCCAGTCCGGCACCAGCTGACCTGTCTCGTCCAGATCGCCGCCGACAAAGCGGACCTGATCATTACCTTCGCCGCCGAACATCTGGTCGGACAGCGTCGGTATCAAGGTCTGCTCGGTACCGGTGATGAACGGCAGGGCATCGGGGATGATCTGGAAGATGTCATCGCCGCCTTCGCCGAACAACAGGTCGCTGGCCTGGCGGTCAGCGCCGCCGGACAACACGTCGTTGCCTTCGCCGCCGAAAATCCAGTCTTCGCCCATGCCGCCGATCAGCACGTCGTTACCGGTGCCGCCGAGCAATACGTCGCGGCGGATCACATCCGGGTTGGCTGCCAGATCAACCACCACCGGTGCAACACCGTCGCCGAAGTCGATGGTCAGGTCATAGATGGTCGGAATGCGGTTATCGCTGATACGCAGCAGGTATTCGACACCCGCCTGCAACTCGCCGGCCGGGGAAAGATCGCTGGCGTTGAGGATTTCGAACGCAATGCGATCGTTGGGCGAGATGCTGTCGAGACGGATCGCGAAATCCGGCCCCGGCGTGCGGCCCAGCGTGAAGCGGTAGTAGTCAACGTCGTCGGGGCTGTCCAGCGTCAGGCCCTGATAGGTGATGCTGCTTGCCAGAATGCTGGCGTCGCCGGTCTGGCCATCATCAAAGCCGAGTTCGCTGACCGTGACATCCAGCGCATTGGTGGACAGCGCCAGATTCTGATCGGAACCCACCACCAGCGAGTACAAGGCGATGCGGCCGTTCTCCGCGCGTGCGGCGACTTGGCCGGACAGATCACTGCCATCGATGGCGTCATTCAGATCATCGACCAGATCATCGATGGTGTCGTTGTCCAACGTCGTCGTTGCACGCAGCAGGATCGACACCGGATCACCGCCATTCAACTGCAAGGCGAAGTTGGCGTTACGGCTGATGCGGCCGTCGGCCGGCGCCGGACGCGCGGCAAGAATCACCGCCTGCTGGCCCAGCAGGTACGCTTCGGTCGCGCGATCATTACGCGAGCCGAACTCGGTGGTATCGGTCAGGATGCTGTTGCCCGACAGGATCTCGATTCGGTCGTTACCCGCACCACCGTCGATCCAGACTGTCTTCTGCACGGTCGGGCCGACGGTGACCTGGTCGTCGCCGCCGAGCGCATCGATGATGATGGCGAGGAAGTCGCCTTCCGGCGGCAGCAGCTTGTCGACCAGCTGGGTTTCTTTTTCGTGCAGTTCGGCCAACGCGTCATTTCGCGCGTTGAGGTCGTCGGTCATCAGGGCGTCGATATCCAGCAGGATGTCGGACGGATCCCAGATCCGGTTACCGTTGTCATCCGTGGCGTTGAAGTCCAGGCGCACCTGGGCATCGAAACTGAAGTTACCGTTGTTGTTGGTCAGGCGCGTGACGAGGTGGTGGTCCTGCAGCAGGCCCGGCTCGGTCACGAAGTCGACGGTGATCACGTCATCGGCATTGGTGGCGCCGACATACCAGACCTTGTTGGTCGAGCGCGCGTAATCCTTCCATTCATCACCGGCAATGCCGCCGTCCAGCGATTCGAACAACCGGCCGTCGGCGCGGTACAGCAGGTCATCACCGCCGTTGCCGTACATGAAGTCCAGCCCGGTGCCGCCGTACAACGAATCGTTGTTGGTGCCGCCCAGCAGACGGTTCAGTCCGGTGTCTTCCAGTTCGCGGGTACCGTCAGCACTGTCGGCGAACAGTTCTCCGGTCTGCGCATCCACGAACACGCCGAACTCATCGCCCTCGTTGGGATCGAACGTCCAGACATACAGGAAGTTGGAGCCGTGGCCGCCGATCAAGTCGTCGTTGCCCTGGCCGCCAAACAGCGTATCGACGTCGCTCAGGAAGCCGGTGCCGCCGTCGCCCCACAGGCGGTCATCGCCGGCGTAGCCGTACAAGGTGTCGCTGCCACTGCCGCCATCGAGTCGGTCACGGGCATCGGTGCCGCGCAGGATGTCGTCACCCGGGCCGCCGTCGATGACGCCGACGAAATCGTTACTGCGCGCCGCCAGCGCGCTGATATCCAGTGCGCCTTCGCCGCGGACGAATTCGATCTCGTCATCACCGAGCAAGCCGCTGATGCGGAACTGTTCAACGCGCGGTCCGGCCGCGTCCTGCCAGATCGCTTCCAGGCGTGCATTGTTGTATTCGACCAGCAACTGGCCGCCGACCGCGCTGCCGATGATCGTGCCCGCGGTGTCGACGATGTTCTCGCCGGCCACCGATTCGCGGATGCGGATGGTGTCGTCGTGCTGCGTGCCTTCGACCAGCAGGATGTCGGTCGCGTTGTCATCCAGCACATCACCTTCGGACTCGTTGCCGAAGTGGCCTTCGATGACGTCGCCCAGACCATCGAACGGACGCACCTGATAGCCGCCCGGCAATAGTCGGAAGTCGGCCGGGCTGGGGCCGACATCCATGACGATGATGTCGATGCCGCTGCCGCCGTAGAGGAAGTCCTGGCCATTCTGGCCTTCCAGCCAGTCGGTATCAGCGCCGCCCCAGATCGTGTCCTGACCACCGCCGCCGAGCAGCTGGTCTTCACCGCTGCCACCGACCAGCAAGTCATCCGCACCTTCCAGATCTGCCACCAGGTTGTCCACATACAACGGGCCGCGCAGCAGGTCGCCGCCGATGAAGTCGTTGCCGGATTCACCGACCAGTACTTCGCGCCGGATGTTGCCGTATAGGAAGTCACCGCCGGTACCGCCGAACAACTGGTCGCCCAGCTGGGTGCGTTCAACTTCAGTGCTGATAGTGGGTGCGAATGCCCAGAGGTTATCGCGGCCGGCACCACCGAACAGGCGCTGACCGAGCAGTACATGCGCGCCATTGACATCGATACCGGCGTCGCCGAACAGGTTGTCATCGTCGCCATCGCCGTAGAGCTGGTCGATGCCGCCGTCGCCGTGCAGCGAATCGCGGCCGGAGCCGCCGCGGACGATATCGTCGCCGAGACCGCCATGGACATTGGTGTCGTTGCCGGCGCCGCCGTCAAGGTAGTCATTGCCGTCGTTGCCAAGCAGCGTATCGGCTTCGTCACCACCGAACAGGAAGTCGGTGTCGTCGCCGCCGCGCAAGGTATCCTTGCCGTCGCCCAGCCGACCTTCCATGTTCTGACCATTGAGCGCCACCGGCATGATGCGCGGCGGTGTATAGCCCGTCGGGTACATCGCTTCGACGATGGTGTAACTCGGGGGCAGTTCGAAATTGCCCGGCAGTGCGAGGTTGAAGTCCGCCGCGGTCAATTCGCCGCCGGCGAAACCACCCCACAGCACGTCGTTGCCACCTTCGCCCCAGAGTTCGTCATCACCGTAACCACCGGTGATGAAGTCGTCGCCACCCAGACCGTGGATGATGTCGTCGCCATCGTCACCGCTGATGGTGTCGTTATAGTTGTTGCCGTAAAGCAGGTCGTTGCCGCTGCCACCACTGATGAACTCGACCGATTCGATCGTGTCGCCGGTGATATTGAGGTGACCGTAGATGATGTCGTTGCCGGCTTCACCGAACAGCTGGTCGCTGCCGCCGCCGCCGTAAATCGTGTCGGCGTCATCGCCGCCGTAGATGATGTCGTTGTTCAGATCACCGAACAGGCGGTCCTGGCCAGCCTGGCCGTAGAGAATATCGTTACCGAGCCCACCGCGCAGGGTGTCGTTGCCGGCTTCGCCGAAGATGACGTCGGTACCGTCTTCACCCCAGACGCTGTCGTCGCCTTCACCACCGTGGATGAGATCGGCGCCGGTACCGCCGTAGATCTGATCCGCGCCGGAATTACCATAAAGTGTATCGCCACCGGCATCGCCGTAAAGGAAGTCGCCGTCGTCACCGCCGTGCAGTTCGTCATCCGCCGCGCCGCCGTGCAAACGGTCGATGCCGCCTTCGCCGAACAACTGATCTTCGCCGTCGTCGCCGTACAATTCATCGTCGTCGAGCCCGCCATGGATGATGTCATTGCCGCTGCGGCCGTAAATCGTGTCATCGCCGGCGCCACCTTGCAGCAGGTCGCCCACAAGGCTGCCGTAGATGACATCGTCACCATCCCCGCCATCGATATCCGCACGGCCGCCACCGGCCACCAGCAGGTCGTCGCCGCTGCCGCCCTTGATGCGCACGCGGGACAGCACCGAGTCGTCGATGATGATCTTGTCGTTGCCGGTGCCGGCATCAATCACGATTTCCGCAATGGCGGCGAAGTACTGCGTGATGCCGTGATAACTGACCAGCACAGTCTCGTACGCATCAACGCCCAAAAGCGCCCGCAGCGCAGGCGACAACTGTACCGACTCAACACTGCCGATGTAGAACGTCTCGTCCTCTTCCGCGGTCAGGAAGCCACGCCGGGCGGCGCGATCGCCGGCGTTGATCGTGAGGGTAGTCCCAATCGCCTCGCCTAACACCGGCGCAGCATTGAGGGCATGGACGAATTCGATTTCGAACAGTGGCGGTGTGATGATTTCCACTGCCAGATTGAAGATTTCAATTTCGCCAACAACGGGTATGTCGAGTTCAATCTCCAACCCGGCACTGATGATCACGTCACCCTTCAATCCGAAATTGTAGGCACCGGAGCTTTCAAGGACATCAAACACGCCCTCGCCGACATTGAGATCGTATTCATTGGCGCGGACGCGGCCGTCGCTCGCTTCAGTTGCGCCAAGTGGCACCCCTGCGAGCGCGATAGCGCCTTCACCGCGGTCCACAATATCCCAGGTGCCACCAATGCGGAAAACCGGCTCGAGGAATGCCGCAATCGTGACAAATGAAATCGAGAATCCCGCCGCAAAATGGGCGCCGATGCCACCCAGAATCTCTACGTTGTTCGGGTCGTTGCGGCCCAGCAGGGGCCCGCTGTCGAATGTATTGCCGACGCCGTAGGAATCATCAATATAGAAACCGTTCTCAATCGCCGCCGCATCGCCCGTCCGTGCGTAGACGTCCAATCCCGTAGCATCAAACCCGAAGCGATATGCAGCATCCACATAAATACGCAAGACCAGTTCGACACCCGCCTTGAATTTCGCCTTCGAGCGCTTGCTCTTTTCCGACTTGCCGTCCGCATCCTTGGAGTTGTTCGAATCCTTGCCGTCGTCGATACCGGCTTCCTTCTTTGCATCGGACTCCTTGGTTTCGTGGCTGTCGAACGCTTTTGAAGCTCCCAGCAGAAACTTGAACAGCATCTGCCAGGGACTGGTCGGGATTTCCAGATTGATGATCAACTTCATGTCCGGCATCTGGTACTGCATCAACAGACTGTTCTCGACTGAAAGCAGGGGGTCGCCCTCGGCCTCGAAATTCTTGAACTGTCTGGAACCGGTCAACAGCCGGAAACTGTTGGTTGCGTGTTCGAGAATCTCGAAATGCACCGGCGCTGTTGGCCCGTCGGTGAACAGGCCGACGTATCTGTCAATCAGGATCGGGTAACCGACAGAAAAAATGCCGCTGGGATCGGTGCCTGGCAGCTCCTGCAGCTTGACGAAGATATCCGCAGCGTTAAACGGCCCGGCATAATCCGGATCGGTATCGAAGTGCGACTGTTCGAAAATATCCGCGTAAATCGATGACGCAGTATTTGCCAGCAGCAGGTCCTTGAACTCTGACGAGGTCGCGACGGTATCGGCATCCGCCGGCAACCAGGACTTGGCGTGGCTGGTCTTGATCAATTCGGGTTGGCCGACGGACGACCGTGCGCGCGCGACATCGGGATCGACTTCGAAAGACCCGAGGTCGATCCACATCTGGCCGGTCAAATCCGGAATCTTGTCCACCACCTCGAGAATGAGAGCGATCGACTGGAAGAATTCGCGCGTATCGTTGACGCCGCCAAACAGACGGACAACGTCCGCCCAATTCGAGATCGACAACACATCGAACAGGATCGGAACGCGAATTTCCATGAACTCCGCGATCGGCGCCAATGGGCCGAACGCGCTTTCCATACGTTCCAGCTGCGGCAAGGCGAAACGCTTCAACAACCCGACGAGGTCAAGCGAGACCGCTGAGAAATCGATAGCCAATTCGTCGCTGGAGAGATTCCAGTCAATATCCAGATCCATGCGATATGGCGGGAAGGTCGCGTCCTCGGGCAGCGCCGTTTCCAGTCGAAGATTGATATCCGATTGCCCGGTACGCGTGACGTTGCTGACTTCATCGGTAGACAGCGACAGTAACTCGTTGCGCGACAAGCGCCCGTCAGCACTGGTGAGATCTATCTGGTACTGGCCGCTGGTGCTGGCTATGCCACCATCGCGATTAAGCACGGTCACCGGCAGGAAACCCATCACGCCATTCATCGCCGACGCCGTCGGCATGGTCGCGGCAAAGTCGATCGTCAGGTCCTGCAACGCCGCGGCATCGATGAAGACGCCGTCGGCGCGGCTGATTCCAACTTTGACCGGGAAATTGAAACCGACACTGCCACGTGACTCGCCGAACAGATCCAGCGGGAATCCGGGCAGGCCGAGATCGGCAGCGAAGCCCTGTGCGAACTGGGTCAACGACATGCCAAGATTGAGCTGCCAGCTCACTTCGTCGGCATTGCTGACCAGGATGATGTCGTTCAATGTGGCCGGCGCGCCATTGGCGCCCTTCAACCAGTTCAAGCCACCCGGTCCGAGCGCGTCATACAGTGCCTGACGCACGAGCGTGGGCGTCAGTGCCTGCGGTATCAACGCAAGATTATCCGCAACCTTGGTGCGGATTTGATCGATGATGTCGAAACGATCACCCAGCTGCAGACCCAGCAACGGAATCTGCTGATTGAAGACGTGTTGATCGAGGATGTCGGCAATCCCCATCCACAACTCGTCCCAACCGCGGCGGAAACTGTCGAGGTTGTCGAGCAGCGAGAAGCTCTCAAGCATCTGGGCGACATTCGGCCCGGAGAGCGACGTGGTATTGGCGATGTCGGTCCAGTCACCGATGGTCAGCGTGAGATTCGGCTGGCCGCCCGGGATCTCGGGCGGGAACAGCATGGGGAGATCGATGGTGAGTGCGCCACCACTGGTCAAGGCCACATCGGTATGCGCCGCGGCGTCGGCGATGGCATGGCGGCCACCGAAACCATGGGATACGTCGATTTGCCACGCCATCGGGTCGGCGCTGATTTCGTCGCCGTCCGCATCAAGCACGAAACTGCCGTTATTGACTCGCGCGGCCAGCGCGCCCAGCAACGTCGGGAAACTGACTGCGCTGTTGAATGCTTCCAGTGTCAGGTCAATGCTGGTTGAATCGCGCAGCATCAATGCCGGCGCGGCTGGATTGCTGAGATCGACGTCAAACGCGAGGCTGATGAGACCGCCGCCATTGACCGAAATCGGCGCCTGGCCAACAGAATCGAACAGCAGGCCGACCGGGCCAAGACCGAGCGCATCGAGGTCGACGCCCAGCGTGGTCAGGTCGAGCTTCAGCGGAATCGAAAGATCGGGATCATTCAACGTGAAGTCGAAGGCGAATTTCAGCGCTTCCTGGCCTGCAGTAGCGTCCAGTGTCAAAGACAGGCCTTCGAGTTGCGGCAACGCTGCGAGCGCGTCGGCGAAATCCTGCAATGTTGCGATATTCGCGCTGCGCAATTCATCAACGGCGGCGTGGAACTGGCCGCTGATATCAAGCAATTCGGCTGCGGATTTGTTCAAGCCGGGAATCACCGACGACAGGCTTTGATTCTGCGCGGCGACTTCGGCGAGGTAATCACCGATGGCAGACAGGTCGTCGATCAGGTCGCCAACGCCCAGGTGCTCAACGGCTTTCAGCAACGAATCGTATGTGCCCGCCTGGTTGCCGAGCGCGTAAGTGAATGCGTCCGGATCACGGATATCATTCGAAGTGACCGTGTATACCGGTTCCAGGCCGTTGGTGCCTGCGAACGGGGTGGACGGACGCAACGGCAATGCCAAGGCCAACGCCGATGTCACGGTTGAATCGCTGACGAGCTCGCCTGCATCACCGAGGCCACTCAATAACTCGCGCAACGTGGTAATGCCGTCGGCGCCCGCGCCGGCTGGTTCGGCCAAATCGAACGTCATCGTTGAGTTGGCTGTACCGCTCCCGCCTACGACATCCACTGCGAGCGCGCCCCACAATCCGGAGGCATCTATTTGATCTACGGTGGTCGTGGTCGTCGCCGTGATGTTGCCGGCGTTGACCACGAGATGCGCCGAAGCTGTGTCGCCGTGCAAAGGCTGACCAACGATGCGGTAGGACGCGCTGCCCTCCGAGATCTCCTCGCCAACAATTCCGCCAATCCCGAGATCGAAGATCGCCAGTGAATCGTTCAATCGGACGACAACAAAGTCCTGGGTCCCGCTGGTGCGGTCGATCAGTTCGATGCCGTCACCGGCCTCGTTATAACCAATCGAAAATGTTCCTTCGCCCACTGCCGCGTCCGCGGCGTTCTGGATCAGCGCCAGAATATCGCCCATCGTCGCGCTCTCGGCGTGCGAAAGATCCACGTCGAATGACGATCCGTCGCGCAGTTGCACGCGGATATCAGCTACGCCGCTTTCCGCGCGGATGCCGTTGCCATTGTTGAGCAGCGCCACTGCTGTGGCGTCTGCCATGTCTCCGACATTGCCGCCGATGGGTTGCAGCTTCAAGCCGAAACTGAAGGCCAGCGCAAAGTCCGCTGCAGCCGTGGCCGTCGAACTGGTGTCCGCCGCCAGCCCGGTCAACGCCTGCATGTCGAACAAGCCGACTGGTCCGGAAACTGCGTCCGTCGTACCGTCCAGTGCGAGGTTGAAATTCAGCGTCCTGTTCGCGGCGTCGTAAGTGAAGCCGGTCAGTTTGCCTGCAAGCAGCCCCATCAACTGTTGCAGCGTATTGAACGCCAGGACCGGCGTAGATTCTGCAGTTGGACCCGGCTGAGTCAGCAGGGAAACGATTTCGGCATCGTAAATCGTGACCAGGTCGTCGCCTTCAAAATCGTCATCACCCTGGATCAGCACATCATTGAAATTGAAACCCTGAGCCAGCGGCACCGGCATATCCAGCTGGGACGATTCGACAAATCCTCTTACGACTTCACCCAGCGTGGTCAGCAACGAACGCACCTGATTGTCAGTAGTGTCGTTGAAAGCCGCCAGCCCGCTGCTGGTGAAACTCTCCACCAACACCGGCGCTTCCTCGCTGAAGAGTCCCGCGGTGTAGTCGATGGACGGCGCTGTGGCCGGATCGTTGAAAATTCCGTTGATGCCGCTCAATCCCCGAAGGGACATTGAGAAATCCGCGGTGCCGGTTTCGTCAAAGCGGTTTTCGCTGGCGCTCTCGTTCAACTCGCTGAGCTTCACCCCACCGCCGGCGGCCGTCCCCACGACAACGTTCTGTAGCGCCACGCCGGCATCCAGCAGAATCGAGCTTGGTGTGCCGTTGACTTCGCCAATCGTGAACCCGAGGAACCCGACCTGCCCATCCGCTTCCACCTGCGTTTCCTGCACGCGGGCGGAAAGGTTGAGCGGATTGGACATATCGACAGAAAACGCATCTGCCGGACTGAGCAGGCCAGCGAGATCGACGGTGATTGAAAAATCCCAGTCCAGATGAGCAGTCAGGTCGACCAGCAGGTCGTCGAGCTGAACCAGCAGGTAGACGTCGTCAGGTGTGAACAGCGTTACGTCTGACACCAATCGGTCAGCTGAAATCGACAGGTCAAGTTCGAGCGCGTCACCGACCGTTCGGCCGGCAGCGGTGATCGAAAGCGCCAGGTCACCATGCTGGCCGGAATGGCTGTTGAGTGCTGCCACCAGGCCATCGATGTCAGACCCATCATTGCCTGCAAAATATTCGGCGATGACCTGCCCGATATGCTGCTGCAATATGCCTTGTGCATCGAGGTAGTAGTTGATTGAACCGACAACCGGCTCGAGGTACGCGCCCGCCAACCCCTCTTCCGCCGCTTCATCGATCGCCTGCGCCAGGCCATCGATACCATCAACCAGCGTCTGCCCCAGCAGCGTGTTGAAATCAGTCACCTGATCAAAATCGCTGTTGCCTTGAACGGACGGCGCGGTACCGGCAAACAGATCGGCGACGCTGATCTCCAGCGCAGGGGCGCCGGTGGCGTCGAACGGCAGATCGCCGAGGTCCAGCGGCAACTGGCCGGTGGCCGAGCCACTGGCGGCAACGTCATTCAGCGCGCCCGGGCCCTTGGCTGCGAGTTCGGCAACGGAGATATCACCACTGCCATCGGTGTCGAGTTCCGACAGGCCAACCACCACGCGTGCATCCAGATCGATATGACCGTCGAGAACGCTGGACTCGACCATTCCGACGTTCAGCGGGAATGCGAGCGCGCCACCGTCAGTGGCGACCTGCAAGGAGATTTCGTCGCCGATCAGGAAGAAGTCGCTGCTGTCGAAGGTGTTGTCACTGACATCGACGCCAAACGAAAACACGAGATCAATATTGCCGGTGACCGGAACATCCGCGCCGGCGGGCAGATCGATCCCGAGTGCATCGCCTTGCGCGCCCAGCGTGAGCTGGCCGTTGGCGTTGCGCACGACATTCATGCTCACATCGAAAACGATACGGTCGTTTATGAGATCCCCGGTGATCGGCGCGTTGGTCTCAAGGGTGGACGCAAGCGCGGAGATGAGGCCGTCGGTAGTGCCGTTGGTGCCTGGCGTGAGGTTGGCGAAGTAATCAGCGATCGGCGTAATCAACTGCTGCTGGATGGCATTGGGTACATCCAGCGTTTCGTTGATGTTCAGATTGACGAGTGGCAGCTCCTGCTCGAGCTTTTCGATATCGCTTAAATTGACGCTCCAGTCGCGGAACTCCTGCAACCCGGCGAGCAGGGCATCGCCGGCTTGCGGCATGATGTCAGCCGAGAGCAGCAGGCGTGGTTCCAGCGGTTCATACAGGACTTTGCGTCGAGGCCCTTCGGCGGCCTTGATGGCGGCGGTGATGGGATTCAGAGGAGACAGTGGCAACTTCCCATGCTCCGGTCCCGCGTTAGAAGTGCCCTTGCGTCGAGACCATATCCGTCTCAACCACTCCTTATTAACCGCCATGTGCGTCTCCTAGCTTTGGTATGCGGCATGACTGCCGACATATAGGATCACGAAGCGGGTGATTGGCTTCGCAATCGAAATGCGAGGCCGCAGGCGGAAACAAATGAACGACGCGGGCCCGTTGCGGCCCCGCGACTCCTCCTGTGGCACTCTTCTATTCTTTATATTTCTTGTTGAGCACGTGCGTGGTGTATATGCCATGCCCGTTGTTGGTGCGCTCCGATTCTACATTGTAACCACTTGCATTTGCTGAAGGTTTTGGCCACGTACAGGTAATTCCCCCCGGTGTGAAAAATTACCCGATGTTGGTCGTCCATCAGTTGCAAACGGCCATGTTGCTGAATAAATCATCCGCAGCATCGTCATGACTTAATGCATCCGCTCATATCCTTCCTACAAGCTACCGATTTGTAACGAGTAATCCCGGCAAATCCGCGCGTAACTCTGGCCACGACGTTGACGAAACAGCATGCACGATCCAGTCGCGCTGCAAGGGACATACCAAACCTGCGAAACTGACGGAATCACTGGCTCTAGCGGATGGTGCGTCGACGATTGAATGGACGAATGTAAAGTCCATTGACAACTGAGCGCTTCAGCGACGGGCGATTCATCGGGGCGTGCCGGTAATCTTCATCAGAAGTGAGTACCGCAACAGGCGCTTGGGATGGAATACAACTATTTCCGATTATCATACCCTGATGAAAATAACTGCCCGCTCGCTCGCACTCGCCCTCGTCCCAATTCTGATCGCACACGTTGCACGCGCGGCAGACCTGCAGGTTCCTTCGCAATACGCGACCATCCAGGCGGCGATCGACGCGGCGCAGACCGGCGACCGGGTACTCGTTGCGAGCGGCACGTATAACGAGCGACTGACGCTGACGAAGAACATCACGCTGAAAAGTGCGAGCAACGTTTACGAGACGATCATCGATGCGCAGCGACTTGGTCGCGTTCTGACTATCAGCAATGGAGCAAACGGCAGCGTCGTAGAGAACCTTACTTTCACTGGTGGTCTGGCGGCGAACGGTGCAGGCATTTACCTGGATGGCGTTTCTCCGACGATTCGCGGCAACGTGATCGTCCGTAACGAAGCGACAAACGCCGGATCAGCGATCGGAAGTTCAGCCTCCAACGCGACGATTTCGAGCAACCTTATCTATGACAATACCTGCTATAGCCAGGCAGTGGGTGGCGAAGGCGCGGTGAATTTCGCCCAGGGCATTTCATCGCCGGTCATTGAGAACAACATCATCGTCGACAACCCTTCGTGTCGCGGCGTTTATGTGAGCCAGCTCGCAGGAAGCCTCACGCGCGTCATCAACAACACGTTTGCCCTGAATGCTGTTGGTATCTCGGTTGATCGCAACAACAGCGCCGCGAGCCAGATCTACCGCAACAACATCATCGCGCAGAACGCAATCGGAGTGCAGTTCACTAGTGCGACCTCGGCCAACGACCCGACCTGGGATCACAATCTCATATGGGAGAACACCATTGGCTATGACGCGAACATCACCGACCCGACCGGCCTCAACGGCAACATTTCCGCTGACCCGGGTTTTCTCGATCCGAGCAGTGATTTCCGCCTGAACTATGATTCGTCAGCCATCGATGCCGGCAGTTCCTCGAATGCCCCCTCGACGGACATTCTCGGCACCAACCGGCCGGTAGACGGCGACGGCCAAGGTGGCAGCCAGGTTGACATCGGCGCTTACGAGTTCGTCCCCAACCCGGGTTTCGCCACCGTCGAGGCCACGGTGACGTCGTCGTCAGAAGGTATTGCGGATCCCGTCGTCAACGTCGTGCGTAAAGGCGGCAAGACCGGCGCGCTTGAAGTTGTGTTTGAAACCGCAGATATCTCCGCTATTTCCCCAGCCGACTACACCGCTGCCAGCGAAACCTTCACCTTTGCCGATGGCGACACCACTCCGCATCAGTTCACCATTCATATTAATGACGACACCGAGGTCGAACCGGACGAGACGTTCGCCGTACGGGCACGCGAAGCCGGAACGGACCTGTACTACGGTGGCGTACTCACCATCCTGGATAACGACGCGACCGATCTTTCCGCCAGTGTAACGCCGCCCGCCAATGCCATCACAACCGGGCAGCCCGCAACGTTTATCTACACCGTACACAATAATGGCCCGCTGACGGCGCCTGGCAGTGCGGTGACAATCGAACTTCCCGGTGCGCTTGATATCACCAGTGCAACCACCAGTACCGGGACTTGCGAAATCATCGAAGGTGGGGTGAATTGCACGCTCACCAGCATCAGCGTTGGCGCCAACCAGCAGATTACCGTGACTGTCGTGCCGCAGACCGACGGCGTCATCGCCACGCAGGTGACGGTAGACTCGATCGGGAACGATTCGAATACCAACAACGACAGCGCGTCGACCGTCGCCAATACTTCGTTCAATGCACAAAACTATTTCCCGTTGAGTGCAGGTTTGAGCTGGACGCGAGGCGATGAATTCCGCACCCAGGTGCCAGGCGACACGCTGCTGGGCATACAGACTGTTGAGCTGCAAGGTCCCATCGTCGATCTGCCGGGAAATCCTGGCGTCATCAGGGAACGGCATTACTATGCATTCCAGAACGACAGGTTGCGTCTCTACAAGCAGGTCGAACACGATTCAACTGATTTCGACGGCTCCCCGCGCGATGTTGCCATCGATTTCGCGCCGGCCATTCCACTGCTGAACGCCACTGCCGCGATTGGCGATCAGATCATCGGCAGCGGTACGGCGTCGTATGCCATCGAAGGCATAAATACCTTCCCGTTGTCCTACACCAGCACGTCTACAGTTGTCGGCCACGAAATCCTGACCGGATTGTCGACCAACATCGCGCCGAACGGCGTGCTGGCAACAGTGAAAATCGTTTTCGAGCTGGCCATCAGCGGCACCATCACAAATGCGCAGGGGCAATCCGAGCAACTCGCCGTTGCGGCGACTGAAACCTACTGGCTGGCTGACGGCATCGGCATCGTCAAAACCACGTCTGAAGTTCCGGGCAGCGCACCGGTAACGACCTTTACCACCTCGTTTACCAATGATGTCGACGGCGATGGCATTCATCTCACCCAGGACAATTGCCCCACCGTCGCCAACGCCAATCAGGCAGATTATGACAACGACGGCCTGGGCGATGCCTGCGACCCGGACGATGACAATGATGGCGTCCTCGACACCGCAGATGCTTTCCCGGGCAACGCGGCTGAATCCTCCGACAATGACCACGACGGCATCGGTGACAACGCGGACCCGGATGACGACAACGATGGCATGAGCGACGCCTATGAAATCGCCAACGGCCTTAATCGTTTGAGTAGCGCTGATGCCGGGTTGGATCCGGACCAGGATGGATTGACCAACCTGGAGGAATACCAGCTGGGAACTGCGGCGAATAAAGCCGATACCGATGGCGACGGAGTCAACGATGGCGACGAGGTTGCCGCAGGCACTGACCCCAGGTTGAATATCGGAGCCGTCACAACGATCATCATCAACTCGGTTATCAACGACTGATTACGGCGTGGCCTGCGGTGTTTAATCTGTCGCCAGCAATTCGTCGCGGCCAGCAGTTGCCCGCAGCCCGGCGCCTGCAACCGCGGCACCCGCCCATTGGATGCCATGCTCGGCAAATGCCCGCGAGCATTGCAGCAGAATGCTGCTGGCGAAAGCTTTTTCGTATTTGACGTCCACCACGTATGCTTTCACGGTCATCTCGGTCGCGACACAGCCTCCTGAGAAAATCTGTTTGAACACGATGGACACCGGTCGCCGCACATACGCGTAGCGACTGGTCACGACCGTTTCGTAGGCGATGTCCTGCGCCGCCTGTAGATCGGTATCAGGCTGCAGGAACATGGAAACGGTGACCATCATGGTCAGCTCGCCGAAGTTACCCGATGACGCCACATCAGTCACGAATACGGAATTGGGGATAGTCACCGTGTTGTCATCAAGGGTCTGCATGCGTACCGCGCGCAGGCCAATCGAAGTGATTTCGCCGTAGTTATCCCGGAATTGAACGCGGTCGCCCACGTTGAACGGGCGATCGAACAGCAGAATGATGCCTGCGACCAATGAGGCGACGATGTCCTTCAGTGACAAGCCGACGGCCACCGCCAGACCACCGGCGACTGCGATCATCAGTTCGCGTGGCGGCGCCAGCACGCCGAAAAACAATACCGCGGTGCCAATCATGTAGATGACAAAGCCTGCGATATTGACTATCTGCAGCACCAGCAATCGCCGCGAAGGGAAACGCGTGATGAGCTGATCGCCGCCGCGTCTGAGCACCTTCACCAGCAGACTGAGCAGCAGAAAGCCCGATACCAGCATCAACAAGGTCATGGGCCGCAACAAACCCAGAATCTGCGCCAGGCTGTTCAGTGCGTCATCACTCATAAATGAGATTCCTGTCCTTGAGGAAACCGTTCACCGCGGTGCTCCAGCTCGGCGCTATCCGGTAGCGCCGATCATCGCCTCGCTCGACCAGGCCGATTTCCCGACCGCGGGCGAATGCATAACGGACCAGCGCCTGCGCAAGGCCCGTCACGGCTTGGGCCTCTGCGGCGGTCAGGTTTTCGTGCCGGACCAGGGCCGCAAAAATGAACATGGCTTCCTGGGGAATGTCGGCCAGCTGTTCCACGTTGCTCAGATCAGGCAACGACACCTTCATCGTGCGCCGGTCATCAAAAGTCAGCGACTTCAGCCACAGCGCCAATGCAGCGCGTGGAATGCCGCGACTCTGCTCCCACAGCAAGCGGAAAAAGCGGGACTCGATGTATTCGCCCGCGGTCGCGTCGGTGGCCATGATCACGCGATCAAAACGCAGACGATAACGGGTCCGCGAATGGCGCCGGGTGATGAGCTCCTCTATATCCTCGTCGCCCCAGGGCTGCAACAGTCTCACGGATCTGAAAGGCAGCTCGCGGGCGAAGACATCCTGCAGGTACGCCCATGGATACTGGTTGAATGCCGCACACCAGAACAGGTCGGGATGATTGACGTTCAGCAATGAAAGAAAGTATCGGAAGCCTTCAAAGCCGCCGCGTTGACGCAGGAACAGGTTGTGTGCGTCATCGAGCAGAACCAGCGTGCGGGGAATTTCCTGCGCTTCTGCAAGGGCCGCCGCGCCGCGCGTGAGGTCCAGCCCGAGTAACCCGGAAAAGAATGACGCCGCCTGCGCTGCGGTCGTGCACTTCCCGGCCACGGTGCCGGTAATGACCCGCAAGTCGCCGCCCCGCTCCGCCAACCGCGCCAGCAAGGTGCTCTTGCCTGCACCCTTGTATCCGCAGATCGCGATACCACCGCCGAATTCACCCGATACCTGCCATTGGTCCACCGCCTTGAACAAGGCTTCCAAATCCCCGGTATGCGGGTCGACCCGCACATCGGGAACAGGCGGATGATAGAGATCGAATGCCTCGCGATAATCCTGCGGGAGCTCGGGCGACCGCACCACAATCGCGTCGACGTCCTTGCCGCGGATGCGACGCAGGAACATCCAGGCGGAAATCCGCTTGGCGAATTCGAAGTTCCCGCCCGTCTCACGAAGTTGTCCCGCGACTGCCGACCAGGCGAGCAGACCGACCGACGCGAGTGCTCCAAAGGGCGCCACCCAACCGCGACATAGCCACTGGATCGTACGAGCCATCCGCTCCGAGGCCTGACGCTCGGCAGTGGCGGCGATGAATCGCCGTGACCGCCAGGCCATGAACATCGCCAGCAGCAGGCCACCGAAGAGTGACATCTCCACCAGCAGCCCGCGCACCAGCAAGCGGCCGACCAGCGTTTCGAATACATAGATCAGCGTGGCAGTGATCAGCGCATAGCGCGCAAGGCCTGCCAGCGCCCGTTCCGCGGCCTGCAATGCAGCGCGCGCACTGACGCTACGCTGGCCGAATGAAGCGCCGGCAAACAATTCCCGCAGCAGCCGCACGCCGATCAGATAAAAGACGACATAGCGCGCAACGGGTAGCAGGGTCGCCACCCATTCCAGCTGCAATCCTGGAAGCAGTGGCGGCAAGAGATCGATGAACAGCCACACCAGCGCCAGCGAGATGAACGGTGTCAGGCGCCTGATCCACATTGCCGCCGCGCGACTCAGACCGCCGGATTTTGCCCGCAGCAGGGACGCGCGAACGCTGGCCAGCCAACGTTCCAGCAGGCGCGACAGTACGATAAGTATTGGAATGATGGAAATAACGCCAATCACGCCGCCGACTGCCCGACCGAGCGCCATCGCCTCCTGCACACTGCCCAGCCGCAACATTGCCTGCACGTGCTCGATGCGACGGGTCGCCATCGTCGTCCAGCGATAGGGTACGACCCGTATCTCCAGCGCCATCTGGCGCAGGACATCCGCGCCGAGCAGTTCAAAGAGTGGCGCCTCCAGGCGCCGGGCGGCGCGTAAGAACGCAGCACGCAACCTGCCCGCTTCAGTCAGCAGCGAGAACTCCATTTCCGCGATCTGGGTCAATCGTTCGTTGTATGCAATCACCAGATCACGTTGCTCATCGCGCAGGCTGTTCATTGCCTGTTCCAATTCGGCGTACTGTTCGAGCGGGCTGAAGCGGGCGACCTGCGCCGCGGTCAGCTCCGGTTCGCGCGGGAGATCGGGACCGTCAGGTCTTGCATCGTTGAGAACGCTGCGCGCCATCACCTCCCAGAGCGACGTGGCCTCACGATACGATTGAATTGAAGTGCCTTGGGACAGACCCTCGATGTCCTGGCTTGCCAAGGTTGAAAGCTGCTGCGCACGCGAACGGTATTGCTCCAGCAATGCCTCCACTTCCGTCAGCAGCATCGTCCGCGTCTCGGCCACCTGCTTGCGCTGGGCCTCGACGACTGCGCGTTGAGCGGCCAGTTGGCGGACATCAGCGGACTCGGCGGTTGACGCCGCCTCCTCGGCATCAGACTGTGCCTCGGAAGCGGCGATGCCGGCAGCTTCGGTTGCACGACGCTCCTGGGCCAATGCGCGGCTGGTCTCTTCCTGGCTCTGTGCCGCTTCCTGCAGATTGACAAGCACGGCGCGCCGCTCCGGCGCCAACGTCAGGAATTCGAGCCGGGCCTGCGCGAGCGTCCGCCGGGCCTCGTCCGTCTCAGGCGCCGCCGGTCCACAGGCGCCCAGTGAGTCCGGTTCCTGGCGCTGACCAGCTAAGTAGGCGTTGAGCTCATCGACCCGGCGTTGAATTGCGTCCTGATCCCGCAAATCGATGGTGAACAAGCCGGTGAGCGGCGTGGCCACCGAACCGCCGTCCAGCACCGCCCGGATTTCCAGCGCGCGATGCTGCAACGATTCGAGTTGCCGGGCACGCGCTGCCACCAGATCCTCGCCCTCAGGGCAGTCACTCACCGACTCGGCCGCGAGCACTGATGCCGCCACGGCTGACAACAGCCAGAGCGCGGCAGTGTGTCTAATCCAAAGCATCAAGGCATCAAACATCAGTGGCGAGGACACCCAAGTCACGGCGTCCGGACGGCAGCGCCGCCTTCAATGCCGGGAGAATGCCGCGGACGCCGACGTGTTTCGACGAGCAGGCAGGTCGCGAAAGCTTTTGCATATCAGAGCAATGAGTGCAGGTAAATGGTCGCGTGAACGAGAGCGCCGGGGCAGCCACAAATCGAAAATCGCGCATCACGCATGATTCTTGAACATGCTGCGACGATAAACCGGTCCAGCACAGCGATGCAACCATCCACCGCCCGCTGAACCTCGCAAGGAAACCGTAGGTCGCGCGGGTGCCCATTGTGGGGCAGCTGGATCCGGCAAGGCTGTACGGACAAGGTGCTGCCAACGCGCTAAATCGCTCTGGCAACCGGACCCGCCACGGCGTGCTATGGCGTTGCACCTCCCGCCCGACCCTCGCCTTGCACGGCGATTTACAGGCCCGGGCTGCGGGCTTGAACCGACCTTTCCATCGACGTCCGAAGCGTCCGGACAAGTTGTCCAAAAGCACGGGAAACGCGGCCATTACGGCACCGTCCGGCAGCAACCGGAACACCTGCCGGGAAGGCCTCATGGCAGGCAATGCGCGGGCGCCGCCGGGTCTCAAGGCTGCCGCGCTTACTGCCGCTAACAAAGGCAGCAGAATACCCAGATACGCTCATCATGCAGCCCACACGCCTGGACAACGATAACTTCTTCTCCAATACCGCGACCGTGGTCGTATACCTCGAAGGCGTGCGGCGGATAGCGAACGATATCTCGCTGGCAGCGGCCAATGCCAAGGCCGTGGCTGCCCGTGCCGGCGCACGCGCGGCAGGGTTCATGCCAATCACCAATTTCATTGACGAGATGGGACGCGAGACGCGCCACCTGGTCGACAAGGTCAACCGGGATGCGCAACTGGTCGTGCGCAAGATGTTGGCCGAACAGAATCTCCATGATGGTATTCAACGAATGCAACGCGGCGTCGACGCCCTCAGCAAGCCGTCGCCGTACCTCGATGGTGTGCTTTCCAGTATGCGCGATGAGTACCAGCTGGCCCGCGATTCCGCTTCACGCGATGTCGCGAACCTTTGCGAACAACTGGATGAAATCAGCGACCATGCGCGCGCGGCGCACATGATCTCCACCCGCTCCCGGGTGGAAGCGACCATCGCCGGCGAACATCGCACAACCCTTGAAAGCATCGCCGACACGGTTGAGAACGCCGCGGAACGTATTCATGACACGGTAATGAAATGCCGCACGCTGCTACGCGAAATCCACTGACAACCACGAACGCCTTGTCTGACCGGAGCCCTTGATGCAACACACGAAACTTTTCAGCGGGACCCACACCTGGTACGTGTTCGGACGCGACCCCGACAAGTTGCCGCAGATCATTGACACCAACCAGTACCTGATTTGCGACAACGACACCAACCTGCTGCTGGATCCGGGTGGTATCGAAACGTTCTCCGCCATGCTCGCATCCGTCGCCAGCATCTGTGAGATCAAGGACCTGAAATATCTGTTCGCTTCGCACCAGGACCCCGACATCATCTCGTCGCTGGGGTTGTGGGACAAAGCCACACCACACGCCAAGCTCTACGCGCCGTGGCTGTGGGAAGGCTTCCTGAAACATTTCGGCTGTCACAACATTGAATACGTCGGCATTCCCGATGAAGGCATGGTGCTGGATCTGCCTTCGGTGAAACTGCAGTTCGTGCCGGCGCACTACCTGCATTCCTCGGGCAACTTCCATGTCTACGATCCGATTTCGAAGATCCTGATGAGTGGTGACGTCGGCGCCGCGCTGGAACCGCCCGGCACACCCATGTTTGTCGAGGACTTCAAGGCGCACACCAAGAAGATGGAGTTGTTCCACAAACGCTGGATGCCATCCAACTCGGCGAAGAACGACTGGATTTCACGCGTCCGCGAAATGGATATCGACATTCTGGCGCCCCAGCATGGACGCCTGTTCAAAGGTGATGATGTAAAACGCTTCCTTGATTGGTTTGAAGCGCTGGAAGTCGGCGTTGCAACCCCTCGCGGCGATCAAACCCGAACTGCCGCGGCGGCTTGAACATCCAGTCACGTTCCCGCCGGCAGCCGCGCATTGTGACAACACTTCGGTCGTCGACGCCGGCAGCGTCGATGACCATCAAGTAACCTTCTCCGCACCGCCGGACCTGTCCACTCCCCGCTTGCCGATTGCTGGCGGCTGACTCATCATACCGGCCGGAACATCGGGCCGGAGGGGCAACCGTGGCAGCGGAAATCAACGATGAACTGACAGCGCTGTCCATCGCCGACGCATCGGCGCTGATCCGACAGCACCAGATATCGCCCGTCGAACTGACCTACGCCTACCTTGGCCGCATCGATCGCGTCGACCCCGCACTCAACAGCTATATCACCGTCTGCGCGGATGCTGCCATCGAGCAGGCGACCGAACTGACGCACGAACTCAATGCCGGCAAATGGCGGGGTCCCTTGCACGGCATTCCCATTGCGCTGAAGGACAATATCGACACCGCGGGTATCCCGACCACGGCCGCCAACCGCATGCTCGCTGATCGCGTACCGGACCAGAACGCGCCGGTATACGCGAAACTCAAGGCCGCCGGCGCGATTCTGCTGGGCAAGGTCAACATGCATGAATTTGCCTATGGCGGCACGTCGTCTGTTTCGGATGCGGGGCCGGTGCGTAACCCGTGGGACCGGGCGCGTATACCCGGCGGCTCATCCGGTGGCTCCGCCGCGGCCGTCGCTGCGCGCCTGTGTGCCGCGGCGCTGGGCACCGACACTTTGGCGTCCATCCGTCTGCCGGCTGCATACTGCGGTGTAACCGGCATTAAGCCGACGCATGGCTTGTGTTCGATACGCGGCATCATCCCGGTCGCGCCATCGCTCGATCATGTCGGACCGATCACCCGCAATGCGGCGGACAATGCACTGATGCTGCGGGAGATGACCGGATTTGATTCGCTGGATCCGGTGAGTGTCGAAGCGCCGTACAGCGCCTACGCCGACGCTTTGCAATGCAGCGTCACCGAATTGCGGATAGGGATACCCAGCCAGCCGTATTACGCGGAGCTGGATGAGGACATCGCGGAAGCCATCAACGAAGCTTTGCGTGTGTTGGGCACGCTGACATCGGGTATGCGCGAGATCAATCTGCCGCGCTTACCGGATTTCGTTGCCCTACTGGCTGAAAGCTACCTGTGGCACGCACCGTTCCTCAACGACGAGGCCAACCATCGGTTCTATCATCCCTCCACCTTGAGCCGTCTGCTCGCGGTGGGCGAGATTTCCAGCGAACATTATCTGCTGGCGGAACGCGAAATGCGCATCGCGCGCCACCGGATTGATGATGTGTTCAACGAGGTCGATGTTCTGGTGACGCCTACCACTTCCGATATGCCCGAACCGATTGAGGCAGCGATCCTGGCCGCTGCCGACGGCGCTGAGCCGTCGGTCCGCAACACCGTGCCGTTCAATCTTTACGGAATCCCGACGATTTCGATTCCCTGCGGCTTCAGTCGCGATGGGCTGCCCATTGGCATGCAACTCAGTGCGGCCCATTTCAATGAGGCCACACTGTTTGCCCTGGCTCACGCCTACCAGCAGGAAACAGGCTGGCATTTGCGCGGTCCGAATCTCTCCTTGTAACGATGACGTCCACGTTCCCCACCTCTGCGGCAGGACTGACAAATTCAGACGCTGCGTAACATCTGGGCGTTCTCTTCGATCATCTGCCTGACTGAACGCGCCTTGTGGCCCGTCAGCTTCTCGACATCATCAGTTGCCACTTCCAGCCAACCCTCGCGAATGGACGCCTCGAAGGTGACCATGTCCTCACTGTTCCACGGAATGCCTTTGACGTATTGATCATCGACGGGCTTGCGCGGAATACCCATCGCATCCCACATCGCGTACATGCCTTCATCCGAGGTTTGCACGACTTCGACCTTGCGCCCGGTGATCGACGTTATCAACTCGGCGACTTCCTCGAAGGTCTGTAGATCCGGCCCGGTGATGTTATAGATCTTGTTTTCATGTCCGGTCCCGGTCAGCACCGCTACTGCACTGTCCACGCAGTCCTCGCGCCAGACCATCGCTTCGCGGCCACCGGCGCTGCTGGTCAGCCACTGTCCCGAGCGGATGAAATTCGGCCCGGCCATCACGATCATCGCATCGGCATAATGGGCATCGCGCATCATGGTCCAGCTGCAACCGGAAGCCATGATCAAATCCTCGGTGGCGGAATGATCCCGCGTCACCACCGCGGGGTTATCCGGATGGATGCCGACAAAGCTGGTGTAGACGATATGCTTCACGCCGCCGGCGGCGGCGGCATCGATGGCAGCCTTGTGTTGCACGACGCGCGCGCCGACCCGCGTCCCGGAAATCAACAGCATCTTCTGCGCCCCCGCCATGGCGGCGGCCAGCGTCTCCGGCTTGTCAAAGTCGCCATACCGCACATCGCAACCCTGGGCGGCACGGTCGGCCAGTTTTGTCGGCGTGCGGGAAATCAAAACCAGGTCCTTGGCCAGGCCCTTGGCGATCAACTTGTCGGTTGCCGAGCGGCCGTATTGCCCCGATGCCCCGGTGATGACGATTTTCATTCCAGTCTCCGCATAGTCGTTCAAAGGCTGCCATGGTAACAAAACGATGCCGCCGGACGCTTGCATTGCGGCGCGACACCGCGATTGCGCGTTCACCCCGCCCTGGATTGAGCCGCATCAGGCTTCCCGGCATAATCCGGCGTCAGCGCATCGGAGGCGCGATATAACAATGAAACGTCCAGCGACACACCACCGCCTGGTCGGCGCCCTCACCCTGCTTGCCATGCTGGTTTGCTGCCCTGCCTATGCCACCAGCGTCGCCCAGGTATCGTTCGCGGACTTGATTGATCGCGCTGCGCTGATCTTCCAGGGCAATGTCATCAGCCACCGGACCCAGGTCGACCTGAACGGCCGTACGCCGTGGACCATCGTCACCATCGAAGTCACCGACTGGATAAAACGCAACGACAGTTCAAGGCCGGCGGTAGTCGAACTACCGTTCATGGGCGGCCGCCTGGGCGACCGGACCGTCGCCGTGGAAGGCATGCAGATCCCGCCGCCAGGCGAAAGCGGGATTTTCTTCGTCGAATCACGCTACGTCCGCCAGGCCAACCCGCTGCTGGGCTGGTCGCAAGGCTACTTCCGGATCGAAGAACAGGACAACGAAACCGTCATCACCACCGCTGATGGCGAACCCGTTGCGGACGTTGATACCTCCTCGTTCGCGGTACTCCCGCAAATGAGCGACGGCACCGCGGGTGGCATCCGCAAAGCCCGTTCGCGCGAGGGTGAGCGCGCGATGCGGGCGCAGCGCTTCCGCGACCGGATTATGCAACGCCTTGAGCGGCGCTGAGCGAAGCGTGCGCACTTTGGCCAGGTCGAGCCGCGACATAAGGCTGCGCTGCAGGCGCGCAGTCCTGGCATGCGCGGCCACCATGATCATGGGGGTGGTTGTTCCACAGTCGGCGTGCGCATACCAGTTTCTCGGCCCGATATGGCTGGAGCCACAAACCACTTTCAATGTCGACATCAGCTACGGCAGCGAACACGACTGGAACGCCGCGTTTGAACAGGCGATGGACGCGTGGAACTCCCGCACGCCATTTCGCTTCCACAGCCAACGCGCGCCAGCAGACCCGTGCAACAGTCCCGATGCTCGCGGGGTCGCTTTTCAGAACGACCTCTGCGGTGTTGCGTTTGGGTCCACGACTCTGGCCGTTCAGATACACGAATCAACCGACGACGGCACGACGTTTCTGGATTCAGACATCATTTTCAATAGTGCAAAAACCTGGTCCGTCTATTCCGGCAACAGTGCGTTCCGGGGCGCTTTCGATTTTCGTCGTGTCGCGGTTCATGAGCTTGGGCACTCGCTGGGGTTGGCGCACCCGGCCGCAGGCAATGAAATCATGTTGGCAAACATTGGTAACATCGAAGTGCCTCAGCAAGGTGATATCGACGGCGTACGCGACCTGTATCCCGACGCCGACCACGACAACATTGCCGATGTATGGGACAACTGTCCTGATTTTCCGAATCCGGATCAGATTGATTTCGATGGCGATGGTCATGGTGATACCTGCGTAGATACCGATGGCGATGGTGTCGCCGATGCGCTGGACGATTTGCCAAACGATCCTTCTGAAAGCGTTGATAGCGATGGTGATGGTATCGGCAACAATGCCGACCCCGATGACGACAACGATGGTTACGCGGACGATATCGACGAGTTGCCATTGGACGCCTTGGACCATCTCGACTACGACCACGACGGTATCGGCGATACCAACGATCCGGACGATGATAACGATGGTGTAGATGATGCCTTCGACGAATTTCCGTTCGACGGCACCGAATGGCGCGATCACGATCGCGATCTTATCCGCGATAACGCGGACCCCGACGACGACAACGATGCGATTGCAGACGAAGACGATCCTGATCCGCTCGATCCGGACATCGATAACGACTTTATCGGCCCGGGAATCGACCCCGATATCGATGGCGATGGCATAGCCAACGACTACGAGACTGCGCACGGCATGAACCCGCTGGATGCCGCCGACGCCGCTGCGGATACCGACGATGATGGCTATCCGAATTTCCTGGAGATGGTGCTGGGTACCGACCCTGAAAACCCGGCCAGCGCGCCGGATTCGGCCCATTTCTTGCGGGTACCCGCCGACTTCGCAACGATTCAATCCGCGATTGACGCTGCATCCGACGGCGCGACAATTCTGGTATCACCCGGGCAATTCCCGGAGGAACCGGCAGTCACCTCAGTAGCGGTAGATATCATTTCCACGAGCGGCCCGGCCCATACCTACGTTGGGAGTGAGATCGCGCCGCCGGCGTCCCCGCAGATCCACCTGAATCACCCGGGGAACACTTCCGTACTATTGGCAGGTTTCACGGTCGCCGATGGTGTCGAGGTTGTCGGCCGCGGCGGCATGACTGCCATCCGTTACAACCGGTTCTCCCGTTCCAACGCCCTCGATGTCAGCGCCTCAGCAGCGGTGACGGTCAGCGAAAATACGTTCATCGCCACACGGAAGATGACGTTGACCGGCCCCGGTGTCCACTTCTCGCAGAATACTGTCGCCGGCAGCATTTCGACAATAACCCAGGCAATCGAACTCCGCGCAGACGAAACTGAGGCAAGTGCCAGCGTTTTCTACCAACTCAATTCCTACGGTTTAGCACTCTATTTCGACGAATTTGTTCCAGCAACGCCAGGGCGGGTACGCCTGAACGCGAACCTCTTCGCATTTGGTCTCGAAGGTGGCATTCTCGTCCGCGCAAACAACGACAATGTCGAAATCGCCGGCAACCGGTTTTTGCGAAACAGCGGTTTCCGCCTGAGCGTCAGCGACGAGAACGCCAGCTCCACGCGCGTTTACAACAACCTGCTTGCGCGCAACCAGAGCGACCATGAATTGACGAGATTCGAAAACCGTGGCGCACTGCTTCTCGCCTACAACACGTTTTTTGCCAATGACGGCAATTTCGGCCTCGGCGTAATAGATCTCGACCTTTCTGCGAGCGCGACCATCGCCAACAATATCAGCGCCCTGAATTCGGGTTGGCTCGCGATTTCCTGCCATTTGGCTTCCAGCGGTGGGCTTACATTGATGAGCAACCTGTTCTCACTCGATCAGTCGACTACCACTTTGACCAACTGCCCGATTATCAGCAATGCGTCAGGCAACGTGCTCGACACGCCCGTGCTCGACGAGACCTGGAATGCCGTCATTCCGCATTGGCCTTCAGTGGCGATAGATGGCGCTCTTCCCAGCGTCATGCCCGATCTGGCTGTCGATCTGGCTGGATATTCACGGTTGGAAGGGAATGGCCCTGATATCGGCGCTTTCGAATTCGTCGACGGCGACGGTGATTACATCGATGATCGGTTTGATTCCCAACCATTCATTCCGGCGGCTGAATCTGACAACGACCACGACGGCATCGGCAATCGCCTCGACCCGGACGACGACAACGACGGCCTGACGGACATTGTCGAAGCCCTGCTCGGCCTGAATCCGCTCGACCCGGCGGACGGCCTTGCCGATGCTGATCACGATGGCTACTCCTTCGCGCAGGAGTACGCCGCCAATACCAACCCCCTCGACCCCACTTCCAGCCCCGCCAGGCACATCAAGGTGATCCTTCAGTTGCTGCTGCAGGACTGACACCCGATCGACGGGCCGTAGCCGGCCGGACAGCCGCCTTGATCCCTCGCTCCATGTGTATTACTGTATTGATACACTTAGCCACCCCATTCGGAGCACGATGTTTTCGCTGAACCCCAATTCCGGCATTCCCATCTACAAGCAACTGGTCGACCAGGTGCGGCGGATGATTGCCGGTAACCAGTTGAAAGCCGGCGATGAGTTGCCTTCGGTGCGCGAACTGGCTGTTCAGCATGCGGTGAACCCGATGACCATATCCAAGGCGTACAGCCTGCTGGAAGCCGAAGGGTTGCTGGATCGTCAGCGCGGCAAGCCGATGACGGTGGCGCAGTCCACCGCGGGCACCGAAAGCAAAGCCGCGCGACTGAAGCGGCTGGCGCCGGCAATCGACCACCTCGTTGCCTCCGCCCACCAGTTACAACTCAGTGATGAAGACACGCTTTGTGCCGTTCGCCGGGCCATGGAGAAAAATAATGACTGATACCGTGCTCACACTCGACAATGTCTTCAAAGGATTTGACGGCGCCGCAGTGCTCAAGGGCATCAGCGCGCAGGTTCAGTCCGGCGAAGTCATCGGCTTGCTCGGAATCAATGGCGCCGGCAAGACCACGCTGCTGGAAACCATACTCGGCTACGCCCTGCCAGACGCGGGCACTGTTTCGCTCTTCGGTGTCGCCACCAATGTCCTGCATGACGAGTCGTTGAAGCACCGCATCGGGTTCGTTCCGCAACGCGATGAATTGCTGGATCAGATGACCGGCCGCCAGTTCATTGAACTGGTCGCACGCTTCTACGACCACTGGAATCAACCTCTGCTGGACCGACTGGCGCAGGAATTCGATGTTCCGCTGGACGTCCGCGCATCAAAGTTGTCAGTCGGCCAGCGCCAGAAGCTCTCCATCCTGGTGGCTCTGGGGCATGAACCGGAACTCATCTTTCTCGATGAGCCGGTCGCCAGCCTCGACCCGTTGGCGCGGCGCCGCTTTCTGCAGACATTGATTGACCTGGTGGCAGAAGGCGATCGGACCATTCTGTTCTCGACCCATATCGTCAGTGATCTTGAACGAGTGGCAAACCGGGTCTGGTTGATCAAGGACGGGTTGTTGAAAGTCGACGCCGCCCTGGACGAGCTGAAGGAACGCACCGTGCGCATCACGCTGCCGCCGGGCGCTGCTGTCTCCGACACCATCAGGACTGAAGAGACCTTGATTCATCTCCGGCATGAGCAGGAATCCGCGGTGATGGTCTTCAGTCACTGGGATGCCGCCCGGCACGATCTGCTGGCGCGGCAAACCAATGGCATGCCTGAACCGCAGCATCTGTCACTGGAAGAGATCTTCCTGGAGTTGCACCGATGACCAACCGATTCGGCAGAACTCTGGCCATGTTGTGGTTCTACCTGACCTGGATGCCGTTGATGCGCTATACCGCCGCCATCGCGCTGCTGGCGCTCGCGGTCACCCTGCTGCTCGGCCTCGCCGTCGATTCCGTATGGTACCTGGGCAGCATGGTGGCTTCGGGTATCGCACTCGGGTTGCCATTGATGACCTGCGGCGCCGCCTTCCGGCAGGTCGTTGGCAACATGCGTATTGCGCTGGTGCCCAAGGCCCATTGGCATGCTGCCCTGGGGTTATTGTTATTGGCAGCGATCACAGTCGCGTGGTTGCTCGCCTGTTACCTGCTTTCCGGCCAACTCGAACATGCGGCCGAACGCACGCTCGATCCGCTGGCTTTCACCTTGCGCAGTTTCCTGTTCGTCTCCTCGGGCATGCTGTTGTTTCAATGGCTGGCGCAATACCGCGCGGGGTATTACTTCTGGCTGGTATTTCCGCTTTACAACGTGTTTGCGCCGGTGCTGCACATTGACGACCACCTGCGCGGCAATGAGCCGGTCTGGGCGCTGCTGACGGTCGGACTCTGGGCCGCGTTTCTCTTTGCCATGCGCCGTCCCGCCCGGCGGCGCGGCCTCGCCGGCGCGATGGCCGGGTTCAGCGGCGGCATGGCCTGCGGTTGGTTTGAATTCGGCAGCATCACGAAAGCACCGGGAACCCTGATGCGCGGCGTTGCCGACAGTACCGCCAACCGGCTCGCCTACTGGCTGGTGTTTACGCTGGGCATGCCGCTGCTGGTCGTTGCGCTGTTCACGCTGGCAAAGCTATTCCGGCCTGAAGCGTTCTCAGTCCCGCAACTCGTCAGTGTGTTTCTGTTGATGAATCTGTACATGGGAGCAGTGATCGCGGCCTCCAACTGCGAGTGGGCGATTCGAACCCGCCTGCTCTGGCTGCGCTACCCGGGCACCCGCGCCGACCTCTGGCGCTACCTGGAAACCAATATTCTCTGGTTCCTGGTGACGATGGCGGTATTCAGCCTGCTCATCGCCACCCTCATCCATCTCACGATCGGCTTCGCGCCGCGGCTGCTCGTCATGTACGTGGTCTGTGGGCTGATACTGCCCGCGTTGCTGACCTATACCGCCATCACTTTTCGCATGTGGGCGCTGCCACCGCTGCGACAGGCAGTCGCGTTGATTGCCGTGATCGGTGCTGTGACCGCCACCATGGTCACGGCGTTGATGTATCGCGATAACAGTGCCTTGCTGCTGGCCATTGCCGGCGCCGCCACGCTCGTTGCAGTGCTGCTGCGATTGCGCGTCGCGCATCGCTTTCGCCGCATCGACTGGTGCGCCATCAGGCCGATACGTTTCAACCGCAACGGCGGGCTGGCGGGTGGATTTTCGTGGACCACCGGCATCTGAGTGCAAGTGGTCTGACATTTATCAGGTTAGTTAGGGGCACTAATTCAATTGAGCGCGGTCTATCCGTCGCCGCGCGACCAATGAGGGGGAAACGTCATGCTGCAGAATCTGGTGGATATCTTTGTTGCACCCAAAGCGGTTTTCGCACGGCTGTTACATAAACCTACAGTGTTGCTGCCGCTGTTACTGGTGGTACTCAGTGTCGCTTCCATCCAGGTGGGTTACATCACCACCACTGACAAGGGTTTCCTCGTCGACCAGTTCATCGAACAGGCGCTCGCGCGCCGGCCGGACGCCGACGAAGCGCAATTGCGTGGTGTATATGAGAACCTCAGTCCAACCACACTGATAGCCAGCGCCGCGATCAGCTCTGCAATATTCATCACTGTCATTCTGCTGGTGAACGCGTTGTATCTCAGTTTCATCAGCAAGTTCGGCCACGAAAGTCATCGCTACAAGCATTGGTTGTCGCTGGTCTGCTGGACCGGCCTGCCTGTCGTTCTGACCGCACTTGCCGCATGGGTGACGATGCTGACGGGCAACGGCCAGGTCAGCCTGACGGCGCTGCAGCCATTGAGCATGGATTCACTGCTCGGTCTGAATTCAGGCAAACAGATTTTGCAGAACCTGAGCCTGCCGCAGTTCTGGGCGATGGGCCTGCTGGTGCTGGGCTATCGACATTTCACCGGTGCGAGTCTGGCCAAGTCCGCAGTGGTCACGCTGGCGCCTTACGTCATTATCTATGGCGTCTGGGCGTACTTCGCTTTCCGCTAGGAATCCCGTATGAAAAAAGCTCTGATTCTGTTGCTGATCGTGGCAGTGGTGATTGCCATTCCATTGTTGCGGCGTGGCGGCGGGAACACTTCGCCGGAAGTCACGCTGGAAGCGCTTGCCACGCACGAAATCCGTTCGTCGATTCTCGCCTCGGGCAAACTGGCGCACGAGGAGGAAGTGAAGCTGAGCACGGAAGTCATCGGCAAGGTCAGCGAGCTGTATGTGGAGGAAGGCGATCATGTCAGCAAGGGCCAGCTACTGCTGAAGATAGACGATGAGGCGCCCACCGCTCTGGTGGAACAGCAGCGCGCGACAACGCGTATCCAGCAGATCGCCATCGAGTCGGCCAAGGTGCGTCT
This sequence comes from Gammaproteobacteria bacterium, assembly GCA_024234975.1. Taxonomy (GTDB): domain Bacteria; phylum Pseudomonadota; class Gammaproteobacteria; genus JACKNH01. The sequence goes on along the minus strand of JACKNH010000006.1, from coordinate 71,769 downwards.
GGCCAACCTTGAACTGCAATGGCAACGCAAGAAGGAGTTGCATAACCGGGGGCTGCTCGATGATGACAGTTTCGATGCCGCCTCCAACGAACTTGACCTGGCCAAACTGGAAATACAGACGCGCGAGGCTTCGCTGGCACAGGCACGCGCGTTGCTGGAGGAAGCCGAGAAGAATCTCGCGAAGACCCGCGTCTACGCACCGCTGACCGGCATCGTCACCTCGCTGGACATCAAGGTGGGCGAAACCGCCATCTCTTCCACCACCAATGTTCCCGGTTCCAGCCTGATGACCATCGCCAATCCGGACAGCATCCACACCGAGGTCAATGTCGACGAGGCCGACATCGCCAATGTCGCGGTCGGTCAGGAAGCGGAGATCGTCGCCATCGCCTACCCCGACCAACCGATGAAGGGCGTGGTCAAATCGATCGCGGTGTCCGCCAAGCAGCCGACCGGCAGCCAATCGCTGAGCTTTACCGTGGAAATCGGCTTTACCGATACAGGTGGCGCGGTGCCGCGTCCCGGCATGTCGGCGCGTGCGGAAATCTTCACCAATACCGGCGAACCGGTGCTCGCGTTACCCATCCAGGCGATTCAGGTCACCGAGGATCGCAGCACCGGTCGCAAGGACTACCACGTTTACCGGTTTGAGGAGGGCGTTGCACGCAAGGTGGAAATCAGTGTCGGCGATTCCGATGATGCCTACCAGGCCATCACCGATGGACTCAACAGCGGCGACCGCATCATCACCGGGCCGGACCGCGTGTTACGCAACCTGGAGGACGGCGACGACATCCGCGAAGCCTCCACCAAGGATGCCGAGCCGGCGAAGGAAGCCGCCTGAGATCCGCCATGGCGCTGTTGGAGATCCTGGATATCGCCAAGGAGTACCACATGGGCACGCAGGTGTTGCGTGCACTTGATGGCGTGACCCTGGCCATCGAACGCAATGAGTACGTGGCCATTACCGGTTCGTCCGGCTCCGGGAAATCCACCATGCTCACTATCCTGGGTTGCCTGGATAAGCCCAGCGAGGGCGATTACATCCTCAATGGCAAGGATGTCAGCCTGATGAATCCCGATGAACTGGCCGAGATTCGCAATCGGGAGATCGGCTTCATATTTCAGAGCTTCAATCTGCTGCCACGGGCCACGGCGCTGGCCAACGTCATGCAGCCCTTGATCTACAACGGCACGCCGTTGAAACAACGCAAAGCACGCGCCAGCGAAGCGCTGCGACACGTCGGCCTCGGCGAGCGCATGGATCATCTTCCCAACCAGCTGTCCGGCGGTCAGCGACAACGCGTCGCCATTGCCCGTGCGTTGGTCACCAAGCCGTCGATTCTGCTGGCCGACGAACCTACCGGCAATCTTGATTCGCGTACGACCATCGAGATCATGAAGTTGTTTGACGAACTGCATGCGGAAAACCAGACGATCATCATCGTCACCCATGAGCCGGAGATCGCCGCGCATTGTCGGCGCATCGTGCGCATGGAGGATGGCCGCATCGCCGAAGATCGGATGAACGCGCGCGTTGCCGCTGGCGGCGCGGCGCACGCGGCGCAGGAACCGCGCCAGGTGCAGCCATGATTTTCGATATTCTGGAAAGTCTGCGCGCTGCCCTGGCATCCATCCGCGCCCACGGATTCCGCAGCTTCCTGACCACGCTGGGAATCATCATCGGCGTGGCTGCGGTGATCGCGATGGTCGCGATCATCCAGGGCTTCAGTTACACGATTAACCAGCAGTTCGAAGGGCTTGGCGCCAACAGTCTGACCGTACAGTCCTACACGCCGCTGACCGAGCGACTGCAAGGTCGCATTGCGCGCATCACGCCGGACGACGTCGAACTCATTGGTCAACGCATAGACGGCATTGCCTACATCACGCCAATTCTGTATTCGCAGAATCAGCTCAACCAGGTGCGCTTTGGCTCCCAGTCCACCGCCACGCAGATTTCCGGTTCGACTTATACCTACCCCGAGGTCGGCCGAATCTACATGGCGGCTGGGGGCCGCTTCATCTCTGACAGCGACAATCTGACCAGACGGCGCGTTGCGGTCATCGGTGACGAAGTGCGGAAGAATCTCTCGTTGCCGGAGGATCCCGTCGGCCAATTCATCCGCATCGGCGAAGAGTGGGTCAAGGTCATCGGCCTGGCCGAACCGCGTGGACAGGTGTTCGGTCAGAACCAGGATAATTTTGTCATCCTGCCGTTCAATACCATGCGCAGCCTGATTGGCAACCAGACCAATCCCGACATCTTCATCCAGCTCACCGTCAGTGACATCGATCAGATGGAGGCGATGCGTGAACGCATCGTCACCCTGTTGCGCGCTGCGCACAAGCTGTCCAGCGACCGCGACAACGATTTCCGCGTGCAGACGTCGGAACAATTGACTGACACCTTCACCAGCATCCTGAGTTCGGTCACGTTGGTGATGGGGGGCATTGTCAGCATTTCGCTGCTGGTGGGCGGTATCGGCATCATGAACATCATGCTGGTGTCAGTCACCGAGCGCACCAAGGAGATTGGGATCTGCAAGGCCATCGGCGCCAAGCGCCACCAGATCCTGCTGCAGTTCCTGTTTGAATCACTGATCCTCTGCCTGCTCGGCGGGCTGGCCGGACTGATACTCGGTTATGGCATCGCCGTCGCGGCCTCAGCAGCGATTCCCAACTTCCCCGCAGCCGTGGTGCCGCTGTGGGCGATATCACTAGCCTTTGGATTCTCCGCGCTGGTGGGGCTGGTGTTCGGCATCATGCCGGCGGCCAAGGCCGCCAATCTCGATCCGATCGTGGCATTGAGATACGAATAAGCAGCACGTGGGGCTGCACTGATATCAACCAGCCGTCATTCCCGCGAAAGCGGGAATCCATACGGCTTCAATCAGCGCCCCATGGATTCCGGCTCGTCACTGCGTGACGTCCGGAATGACGGGGGTGATGGTCCGGCGCCGTCGCAAGCTCATTCGCCGTCGTAACGTCATTTACCTCCGTCATCCCCGCGAAAGCGGGAATCCATGCGGCTTCAAGTGACGCCCTATGGATTCCGGCCCATAATGGCGCTGCGCGGCGGTCGGAATGACGGAGGGAAAGACGGGGCTGGCGGTCCAGCGCCGCAGTAACCTCATTCGCCGTCGTAACCTCATTACCTCCGTCATTCCCGCGACAGCGGGAATCCATAGGGAACTGGCCGAAGACCCGTGGATTCCGTCTCGCCACGGCCTGCCTGCTACTTGGCGACGAAGCCCGGGAAGCGATCCAGGTAGTCGACAAAGGTCTGACTGACACCTTCACTGTGGAGATACGCCGCTGACACCGGTGCCTGGACCGGTGTGAAATCCGGGTCGGCTTTTGCGCGGTGGGGAAAATCATGTTGCAGAATCGCCGCCCGCCCGAGAAGTACGAAATCAGCCCCGGCATCAAGACACCTTGCCACGTCCGCTGGCGTATATATCTTCCCCGCCACGCCGAGTTTGACATTGCCACGCGGCAACTCGGTGAAATACGAAAGCAACGATCGCTGAGCAAACGCCTCTTCCTCCGGCATCTTGGCGTAGTCCCAGAGCGAGAGATCGAGAAAATCGATCACACCGGTTTCCACGAGCCAGCGCGCAACCTGCTGCATCTCCGCGAGCTTCTGCCCGAAGCGCTCGGGCGACAAGCGCACGCCAACGATGAAGTGCTTGCCACACCGCTCACGCACCGCACGTACGATGTCGAGTAACAATCTCGCCCGATTCTCGAGACTGCCGCCGTATCGATCATCACGATGGTTGTACTCGCTGCTGAGGAACTGCGCGAGGATATAGCCGTGAGCGCCGTGCAATTCGACGCCATCGAATCCGGCGCGCCTTGCCCGCACCGCGGCGTTGATGAAATCCTCCGCCAGTTGACTGATTTCATCCAGTGACAACGCCCGTGCACCGGTCTCGGCATCTTCCGATGGATATAGCGGCGCGCCGCCGATGAGTTCCCGCGGTGAGCGCATGCCGGCATGATGCAACTGGGCCAGCGCCAGGCTACCCGCCTGGCGTATCGCACCGGCCAACCGGGTCAGCCCTGGGCAGATGCTGATCACCGAATATGCCGAGCTGACCGGGAAAGCCCTGACCGGCCGCCTGCACATGGGCGGCACAAGTCATCGTCAGCCCGAAGCCACCTTGCGCTCGCAGCGTCAGCCAGTGAAATTCCTCATCCGACAAAGTACCGTCGACGTGGCTCTGGCAATTCGTCAACGGCGCCAACGCATATCGGTTGGGCATGGTACGGCCACAGGGAAACGCCAGGGCGGCAAACGCATCTTTCATGAAATGTCTCGCGATAGACAAAGATATCGGCGATATCGGTAGCCGGGTTATCGCACATAGTTGCGCGTCGCTACCCGGAGCGCTAGGTTAGCGCATTCTTCCTGCGCCGGTCGTCGTCGGGCTTCGTCAACGGCTGGCCGATTGTTCAAAGACACGAAGATTGAAAGCAACTCGAACATGACCACAATCAGCGGCAACTGCCTGTGCGGCGCGGTGACCTATTCGCTTTCCGAGCCACCGCTCCATGTCGCGCAATGCCATTGCACTGATTGCCAGAAATACTCAGGTACCGGCCACGCAACCAATGCCGCATTCGCGGCCCAAGCGTTCACCGTCACAGGTCCACTCACGACGTACACGTCCAGGGCGGACAGTGGCAAGGATATCTCACGCTCATTTTGCACGGTCTGCGGTTCGCCCATCTGCTCGGTCGTCGAAGCCTTGCCAGGTATGATCGTGGTGCCGGCCGGCAGCATGCAGGACCCAAGCCTCGTTACGCCCCAGTTGGCGTTTTTCACCTCCCGGGCGCCCAAATGGGATAAGGCGATGGACGGCATCCCCGCATTCCCGGAGATGCCACCGGCGTAAACCGCGGCCACTGCAGTCTGTGCCCAGTCATGCGGTGAACCGCCAGATTGCCGTCAAAAAATTTCGAGCCCATCGCCACGAATGTTCTGACTCACATCAGATTCTGATCGCGCGCTTCCTGCTAGCGTTGCCCCGGTCGCCCGCACCGCCCGGGGACTCGTGGCAACCACCCTCCTCCGCTCAAGAACCCGGGCCCGAGCGCTGGTGACTGCCGAAGCCGGAATCGCTCTTCGGCGCTACTCACCCACGGGGCATGGATCGATAACAGGCGATTGTTTTGCCACGCATCATCACCTTCCACTGTCGTCACGCCATCGTAGCCGTGACGACAGTGGATCCTTCATGTGAAGCAGGTTCCCGGCAGAATCGGCAATCGCACTGCAGCGCCCGCGACGCCACAGGCCCTGCATGCCGATTTCGTGCATGCCCATCGCAATGCTGATATAAGACCGTGCAGCATCCGCTCAGCGCAATGCGCAGTCATTCGTAAATTCAAAGGGCTCAACATGAAGCGATTTTCGACTTTACTGCTGTCGACAGCAGCCGCCGTATTCGTGGTGCAACTCGCCGGCTGTGATTCAAGCGATCCAGGCGCGGCGGACATCGAATCCGCGGTCGCAAGCGCGCCCACGGAAGTTTCGTCGAGTTCCCGCGCCGCAGTAGACGACCAGCGACTACTCAACGCGGCGAATGAACCCGGCCAGTGGTTGACGGTCGGCGGCACCTATGAAGAGCGGCATTACAGCCCATTGAAACAGATCGATGGCAACAACGTTGGTCAGCTGGGCCTGAAATGGTTTGCCGATTACGACACCAACCTGTCGCAGCAAGGCACGCCGCTGTATGTCGATGGCGTGCTCTATGTTTCCACCGCATGGAGCAAGGTCTACGCATTCGATGCGCGCAATGGCCAGCAACTCTGGCAGTACGATCCGCAGACGGCCAAGGACATCGTCACCAAGGTGTGCTGCGGTATTGTCAATCGCGGCATCGCCGCCTATGACGGGAAGATTTATCTCGGCACGCTCGATGGATACCTGGTCGCCATCGACGCCGCGACCGGTAACGAGGCGTGGCGCAAACTCACCGTGGATCCCGATGCACAGTACAGCATCACCAGCGCGCCACGTATCGTCAAAGGCATGGTGTTGATTGGGAACTCCGGGAGTGAGTTCGGCATTCGCGGCTATCTCGCCGCGTACGACGCGAAAACCGGCGATGAGCGCTGGCGTTTCTACACAGTGCCGGGCAACCCTGCCGACGGTTTTGAAAACCCGCAGATGGCGCAGGCAGCCAGCACCTGGGGCGGCGATTGGTGGGTACTCGGCGGCGGTGGTTCCGTCTGGGATGCACTGACCTACGACGTGAAGAATGACCTGGTGATTTTCGGCACCGGTAACGGCACGCCCTGGAATCAGCAGGCGCGCGACCCCAGCGGTGGCGACAACCTGTTCGTCGCGTCCATCATTGCCGTGAAGCCGGACACCGGTGAATACGCCTGGCACTACCAGACCACACCAGGCGACACCTGGGATTACGATGCCATCGGGCCGGTCATGTTGCTGGACCTTGATTGGCAGGGCGAACAGCGCCGGGTGGTGGTGCAGCCGAACAAGAACGGCTTCATGTATGTACTCGATGCCGCCACCGGCAAGCTGCTGAAGGCAGACCCGTTCACCGAGGTCAACTGGGCCAGCGGTGTGGATCTTGAAACCGGGCGGCCGATTGAAGTGCCCGCCGCGCGGTTCAAGGATGGCACCACCTTCAATCTCGCACCCGGTGTCCAGGGCGGCCACGGCTGGCACAAGAACTCATTCAATCCAGAGACCGGCTTGTTGTACATCGCCACCCAACGCGCCTACTACGCGATGCAGGCGGATCCGAATTACATGCGCAATGTCGGCGGCGCCAATACCGGTCTGGCATTCGCAGCCGGCTTCAATTACTACCGCGATCATCCCGACGCGCCACGCGAATTTGTCGGCTACGTCGTTGCCTGGGATCCCGTGGCAGGCAAGGAAGTCTGGCGCAGCGAGGAACATGACGGGCCGACCGGCAGCACGCTGGCCACCGGCGGTGGGCTGGTGTTCTCCGGCGGTGGCAACAACACCAACGAGTTCCGCGCCTACGATGCCACCACAGGTCAGAAGCTCTGGAGCTTCGACACCCAGACGGGCATGGTCGCCGGACCGATTACCTATGAACTGGATGGCAAACAGTATGTCGCCGCCAGTGTCGGTATCAACCAGGCGGGCAATTACTACGCGCCGAACTATTCACGGCTGCTGGTGTTTGAACTCAACGGCACCGCACTGCTGCCACCGGCCGAAGCCTTCACGCCACCGCCGCTCGATCCGCCGCCACTGACGGCCAGCGCCGAAGCCGTCGAACACGGCGGCGAAGTGTACGGCCAGTACTGCGGTACCTGCCACGGCAACAATGGTCAGGCGCGCGGCGCAAACTTCCCCAACCTGATGACATCCCCCATGTTGAATGCGCAGGAAGCTTTCGATGCGGTGGTGATCAACGGCATCAAGGCGCAGAACGGCATGGCCTCGTTCGCCGACAAGGTGAGCGCTGCAGACAGCGCCGATATCCGCGCCTTCCTGATTGCGCGGGCCAACGAGCTGAAAGCGTCACTGCCGCCAGCGCCGCCTGCCGCCGCCCGCGCCGGAGATGTACATGATGATGTGCAGGATAACGATGAGTAAACGCGGCCCGATACTCAAGCCGAGTAAGTTCTCAGGCCGGGGCACGCGGACGAACCTGCGAAGTCGAACTTGCACCTGACAGGCTGATAGAAGTAACGGAATGAAGCTGCCGTGGCTCAACGCATCAGCGGTAAAGGCTGCGGCAGCTTATCCAGCAACTCATCGCTGAACTGCGCGTCGATGTGGAAGAACGCCATCCGCGCGAGTGTCTCCGAGCGATTCTCCCAGGCGTGGTCGGTACCGCGCTGAATGACGACATCGCCCTGCTTCAATGTGACTTCGCTATCAGTCAGCACCAGAACGATTTCACCTTCGATGACGACCACGTAATCCAGCGTTCTGGTCCGGTGCATGACGGTACGCTTGCCGCCCATGGCAGGTGGATAGATATCGATGATCCGCAGCAGGTGACCGCAGACCGGCATGATGGTGAAGTCGCGCTCGCTGGGCTCGCGATCTTCGGTCGATGTCAGCGTGGGAACCGTTTCCGGCGTATTCCACATCTCGAAGAAATCGGCGCCGACCTCCTGGCCCTTGCATGGGATGGCGCTGCGGCGGCGTGCCGTCCGACAGCACCACGGACCGGCCCGTCTCGTCATGACCGGTCACGACACGTCGCGGCGTTTTTCTCATTGGTTTCGGCCTCCTGGTTCGATCAGCGCCGGAACTTTCCGCTACTCGCCTGTCCGCAATTCATCCAGCTGGTCGTACCACAAACCACGCGAGCAGGCGTATTCGGAAGTCGCGTAATCCGACATACGTTGGTAGTACGCGATACGCCGCTGCGGGCCGTCGTAATAGGCTGGATCGGTCACCGTCATGTCGACGACCAGCACGTCGTCGTTCAGCGGCTCTTCCACTCCGGCGAGAAACCCGCTGCGGCGCGCCGTGATTTGATCAAACTTCGTGAGATGCAGGCGCTCTACGATATGGCTGTCCGTACTGCGCGGCCAGGGACGCATCGGCCACTCTTCCAGCATCGTGGTATCCACCACCAGCGTGTCGCCTTCCCAGCTGCCGATGGAATCACCGATGCCGGTTGGAAACGCGCCCTCCTGATGGCCGCGTCCGTCGATGAACACCCGGCGCACCTGCGTTTCAAGTTCCGCAACCATCACAATCCGCGAATCGTTCTGTATGAATTCGATGGGATACGACACCAGTGAAAGCATTACTCCCGGCATACCGCCGCCGACGCAAGCCGCGCCGGTCTCCGGTACTTCACTGAACTGCGCGGTAAACGCATCCAGCATCGCAGTTCCCTCGGCGGTGAACTTCGGCGGATTGCCTTCACCATCGGGGTTCTCCACGCCAATGGCCATCCACACGCCGGAGAAATCCGGATGGCTCGGCTTTCGTTTCGACCACCGCCGCAGGCGCGGCTGCGGATTGTTCTGACGACGACGTCGTCTGGGTGCATGCCACCAGCGCAAGCGGCAGCGTCAAGGTCGCGACAAGCAAGCGCTTCGTGAATACCTGTGCGGAGTGTTGCGAAAAAATGCGAGACGTCATCCAGCCCCCCAAGTCATAACCCTTCCACGATCAATGATCGCAGCCTCAAGATGAATCGAGGGGAAGAATAACTTACCTGGCCATGTACCGGCAGAGGTAAAGCGAACTTCGGCTGGATTTACCGTACTCCAGCCGGCGTTCAGAACGCCCTGCCATCGTCGTGGGAACACGACGAACCTGCGACAGGGCTCAAACTCGTCGTTGTCAGTCAGCAGCCTGTTGCGATGCAACCCGTGGGTTGCGATCAGATCCTTCCGACTGCCGCGCCACTCAGCCCCGGCCTGCGGCGTCTCGCCGCCGCATTCCCGCGAGCAGCATCGTTGCCGGCGCCAGCAATGCCAGGCCGGCAGGCAGCGGCACTGTGGAGACAGTCGCAGTGAAATACGTTGTGTCGAATGAGTAATCCCCATTGTCCGCGACTTCAAAATCGAGCACTGAACCCACCGCGAGCGTAAGCGGAATACTGTAGTTGGTGCCAACGTCGTCCGTGCCGCTCGATGCCCAGCTGAATACCGGCACGCCGTCGAGCAGGATGTTGGCGATAACGCCGTTGCCTCCGGCAACATTGGCATCAGCGATGTGGCCCGTCAGCAATACGTTGCCGGAGAACGTGCTCTGCCAGCGGCGCACAGTGGTTCCGGTGCGGGCATCCGGGTGAGCGCCGTAGTCCCACAAATAGGTATACGGTTGAAAGAATGTCGATACCCGCCAGTGGGGATCGCTGGTCGTACCGCTATCGCTGATGTAATAAATCATCTCGGTGAACGAGGCGCTGTCACCGGCCTGGGTGAAATAACCGTAGTACCAGCCCAGCCAGCCCTGACTGCCGGAAAAGTCTGCTTCAGAATCCGCGATTACCGCGGCGCCACGGGCATCACCGATGGTGACCAGTCCGGCCAGGATCACGCACGCGATATAGCCGCTCATTGAAGCCGATCGAGTTTCCATTTCGCCATTCCTCCAGGTTGCGTCCACCTGTCGGCATTCAGGCAAGATACGCGCCATCACCGACACGGCATTTTCCGATCAGCCAGTTGCGCGATTGGTCAGGGCATCCTCGTCCCTGAGTGTAAAGATATTTGAACGGGTGACCTGCCGAATTCACTTCTGCGACGTATCGATCTACGCCGAGCTAGTGCAGCGCAGCAGGCCCTTTTTGCAGCCTCGAAGTCATGTGTACGCCCGCGCGTTGGAACCCGGTCAGGTCTGCGATCTCAGCGCTTCCAGCACGCGCTCCTTGCGGAACGGCACGCGGCGCAGGCGGACACCGGTGGCGTCAAACACGGCGTTGGCGACGGCCGCGATCATCGGCTTGTGGCTGGCTTCGCCCGCGCCATACGACGGCAGATCGGGTCGATCCGGATTCGGGTCGCCGTTGACGATTACGACTTCGATCGAAGCCGGGGTATCAGGTGCCGCATGGTCGGGTGCGTCACCCAGTCGACACTGGTGACCTTCTCCTCGTCGAACTGCACTTCCTCCCACAACGCGCGGCTCAGACCGTGCAACATGCCGCACTCAACCGTGTGCTCGGGCCGGTGGGATTCACCACCAGGCCACAGTCATGCGCGCAGACCAGCCGCTTGACCCAGACGTGGCCCGTTTCACGATTCACATCAACCTCGGCGATGACCGCGACAATCGTGCCGCTGCGATAGGTGTAGGCAATACCGCGTCCGCTGACCACGGCGCCCGCCGTATCACGCAGGCGCGGGTTCGGCGACGGCCGCGATTCCCAGCCGTAGGCCCTGGCGGCGGCCCGCACTGTCGCCAGCGAGCGCGCCTTGCGGAAGATCGCGTCCTCGGTGCTGGCTTCGATCATGTCGAGGCGGAACTGCACCGGATCGGCATGCGCGGCGGCAGCCAATTCGTCGATGAACGATTCGAAAGCAAACGTCACCTGCGGCCCGTTCGGATCACGGAGGTTGCCGGTACGCAACGGCGTTTCCCAGATCAGTGGCAGACTGACGATATGCGCCTGCATACGCTGGTTGGCAACGCCGTACTGGCGCGACGGCACTTCGGCGCTGCCCGGCGCCGCCTGCGGGGAACGTCGTCCCATCAGTTGCGCGATCAACACGGTATTCGGATCGTTGTACCAGAGGTGATTGAAATCCAGCGCCCGCGCTTCATAGTCCAGCGCGACCACCTTGCCCTGTTCATCCAGGCCACCGCGTAATGTGAATGTATACGCCGGACCCTTGGTGTCCCACGCCGTCTCCTCGTCGCGCATCCATTGCACACGCACCGGGCGACCGAGTTCGTGCGCAAGATACGCGGCTTCGAAGCCGGCATCGTCCGCGGCGGTGCGGCCGTAAACCTGTGGACCATCCATATACACCACGCGGACCTGTTCGCGCGGCAAGCCGAGGAATTCGGCGACACCATTGCGCAGCCCGTAGGACTTCATATCGTTGGAATAGATCGTCAGCTGGCCGTCAGACGGATCAGCCATCGCATGCGCCGGGCCGATCGCTGTGTGACCCTGGAACGGCACGTCGTATTGCGCTTCAACCCGCGTCGCTGCCGAGGCCAGCGCCGCTGCTGGTTCGCCGATGGTTTCCGCATCGCGACTCACGGCTGGCGACTGCGTGCGGATGAAATCGAAGACATCGTTGGACGCTGGAAACGGCGCCTGCGCAGGTGGCTGCCATTGCGCTTTCAGTGCGCGCGCGGCGTTGATGGCCTGTTCTTCGCGCTCACACACCACCGCCACGTAATTGCCCTTGCTTACCACGCGGACAAAGCCCGGCATACCGGCGACCGAGGATTCATCGATGCTTTTCAAGGTCGCGCCGGCAACTGGTGGCCGCACGTTCCGGGCGTGCAGCATACCGGGCACCTTCACATCGACCGCCCAGGTCAGCGAGCCATCGACCTTGGCCGGGGTGTCGTAGCGCGGAATGGATTGGCCGATGACGCGCAATTCATTTTGCGGTTTCACCGTGGCAATGCCGGTCGTACGATCAACATTGTCGCCACTGAGCGCAACGTCGAAACGTTTGCCCCCGACCAGCTCGGCGTAGGTGACGGCGCGTGAGGGATTTCCCTGCACCGAAATCAAACCATCGCGCACGGTGAGATCAATCACCGGCGTGTTCAACCGTTCGGACGCGAGGTCCAGCAACACACGCCGCGCTTCGGCCGCGACCCGCCGCATGACCTGCCCATCACGCTCGACACCATCAGAACCGCCCGACCCACCCTGGTCCGGCGTGATATCAGTGATGCCCATGACGAGCCTGGTCTGGTCGTAAGCGATATCGAGTTCATCACACATCATCTGGCGGAATGCGGTGCCGGTACCCTGGCCGCCATCGGTCTTGCCGACGTAGAACGTCGCGGTGTTGTCGGGATGAATCACAATCCAGGTGTCGAGCTGCAGAAAGTCCGGATCAGGATAGCGGCCACGCGCGAGCGCCTGTGCCAGCACCTTGCCTCCCGGCGCAGTGCCCAGGCTGGCGGTCACCACCAACGCACCGGAGGCGCGCAGAAAATTGCGCCGTGTGGTGGCGGGATTGACCCGGTGCAGGGCGTCTTCGACGACTTGCGGCAGAATCAACGTGTTCATGCGCCGACTCCCTTCACCACTGTCGCTTGCGATTCCGCCGCCGCGGCGAGCCCACCATCACGCACCACGCGCTTGATTGCAGCCTGAATACGGTAGTACGACATGCAACGGCACAACACGCCCTCCATCCCTGCACGGATCTCATCGTCAGTCGGGTTGGGGTTGCGGGCCAGCAGTGCCTTCGCTGTCATGATCTGACCGTTCTGGCAGTAGCCGCATTGCGGTACCTGTTCGGCGATCCACGCCTGTTGCAGAGGATCGAGCTGGCCGTCGTGCGCCAAGCCTTCCAATGTCGTCACTTCGCCTTTGATCGCCGATACCGGCGTGATGCAGGAGCGCGTCGCGACGCCATCAACATGGACGGTACACGCGCCACATTGAGCAAGCCCGCAGCCGAAGCGCGGCCCCTTCAGGTCCAGATCATTGCGCAGCACATAGAGCAGTGGTGTGGAAGGATCGACATCAACCTCGCGGGTGACGCCGTTGACGCGAAGGCTGAAGACACTCATGGCTGCGACTCCGGGTGCTGGAAGGGTTAAGGCTCCGACCGTAGAACAACGAGTGGTTCAATTCAATGGGGAACCTGGACGTTCATGGGACGAGGATTCCATCCCATTGGCGTAACAGCGCGCTCAAGGCCCGGCAGAGCTCGCAGCCCCGTTGACCGTCTCCCACGACAGCCCGAATTTGGCCAGGTATTTGCGCAACCGGTCGGCGTCATTGGTCGTCCTGCGCCGCACCCGGGAGGCGGCGAACAGCACCCGACCGGCTTCCGACAGTGAGCGACAGTCGCGGCAGGCGGCAACGACATAAAGCCAGCTGAACGCGATCGAAAGGATCGACCGACGCCAGTTCCGCCGCCGTCATCACCGTTTCCAGGCCATCGCTGGACGGCTGACTGCCGGCCCAGGCGCGCTGCAGGCGTTCCATTTCATGGTTTACCGTGGCGACATCGATGCGTCCTTTCGGTGCGAACGTCGCCATCCGGGTCACACTGGCCGCGAGATCCCGGAAGTTGCCCGGCCAGCGCGTCGCCGGCGCCATGGCAAATTTGAGGTATTGGTCCCGCGCCTCTTTGTTGAACGTGATGCGCTTGCCTTCACGCTCGGCGTAGCGGTCCAGTTCGTAATCGACGTTGGGTGAAATATCTTCGCGACGATCCGCCAGACCCGGTAACGTGAACGTCCACAGGTTGAGACGAGCGAACAAGTCCTCGCGAAATTCGCCGCCGGCGACCCGCTGCGCGGATCACGATTGGTGCCGGCAATCAGCTGAAAGTCGCTTTTCACTTCCTGGTCAGCGCCCATCGGGAAGAAGGTCTTGTCCTCAATCGCGCGCAGAATCGATGCCTGCTCATCGAGCCCGAGTTCGCCGATCTCATCCAGAAACAGCACACCGCCATCGGCCGTGCGCAACAGACCAGGTCGTTCGGAACTGGCGCCGGTGAACGCACCTTTGCGGTGACCGAACAAGGCGGACATCGCACTGTCACCGCGCAGGGTTGCGCAGTTCACTTCGACGAACCGCCCGGATACCTGCCGTTTCAGCCTTTTCAATTCGAAGATTCTGCGCGCGAGCTGACTCTTGCCGGCCCCCGTAGGGCCCATAAGCAGCAGCGGTGCACGCGTGGCCACAGTCACCTGTTCGATCTCATCGATCATGCGATTGAACGCAGGATTATTCGTTTCGATCCCCGACTTCAGGAATGACGTGCTCTCCGCCGCCGCAGCGGCAAAGCGCGTCGCGATGCTGTCATAGCGCGACAGGTCCAGATCGATCGCGTTCCAGCTGCCCGCCGCATCCGCTGCGCCTTTCACCGGTTGAGTCTGCAACAACCTACCCGGCAGGTAGTGCGCTTCGGTCAGCAGAAACAGACAGATCTGTACGACGTGGGTGCCGGTGGTGATATGCACCAGGTAATCTTCAGTGTCGGGATCGAAGGGATAGCTGCGCGCGAAATCCAGTAACTTGCCGTAGACCTCTTCGAAGTCCCATGCATCGGTGAAGTCGATGATGTGCTGCTCGACGCGCGTCTCCGGCGAAACCGCAGCAATATCCTGTTGCACGAATTCCGCCAACCGCTGATGTTGCTGCCCACGGATCAGCACGAACCGGTCAACGCGCAAATCCTCCTGCATACAAAGCCCGACCGAGGGCCGCCACTTGCTCCAACGCCCCGGCCCGAATTTGCCCGCGTCCAACGTGGAGCCAAGAATGCCGATGACAACCGTCGGTTTCATACGCGATATTTTTATCCATGTTTATCCATTTTTCTACGATCGCTGGTAGCTGGACCCCGGCGGGCCAGCCGCCTCGACAATTCAAAGGCTGATTAGTCATTGTTATTTCAATAGGTTATATCCACTTCGCCGGCACCTCCGGCGAACTGGCACAGCGCCTGCAATGAACGGGCTGTCAGGCGACCGCCTGATGCGATGAAACCAGAGGCGGCCGGAATGGGCCGGTCGCCTCGCGGGGATTCCGCTGCACACACCAATGGTCGCCCTCTGCGCTTGCAGCGGGTGAAGATGACTGGATGACGACAATGAACACGCAGACCCACGAAACGCTTCACGTCGCCGATGGCGTCCCGATCAAGATGTGGACACGGGGCGTTCCGGTCGACGACAAAGCGAAAGAGCAGTTGACACACGCAGCGCGGATGCCATTTGTGTTCCGTCACGTTGCCGCGATGCCGGACGTGCATGTGGGGATTGGCGCCACCGTGGGTTCTGTGATTCCGACCCGTGGCGCGGTGATACCGGCTGCGGTCGGTGTCGACATCGGCTGCGGCATGATGGCTGTGCGCACCTCGCTGTCCGCCAGGGATCTGCCGGACAACCTGGAAGCAATTCGCGCCGCAATCGAACACGCCGTGCCGCACGGCCGTTCGGTCGGCCGTAGTTCGCGCGACAAGGGTGCGTGGGGTTCGCCGCCGCCGGCCATCGTTGAAACGTGGGCGACCATCGCGGGCCGCTTCCAGAAGATCGTCGACAAGTTTCCGAAGCTGGCCAGGAGCAACAGTCTTGTTCACCTGGGCACGCTGGGAACGGGCAACCATTTCATCGAACTGTGCCTGGATGATTCATTGCAGGTCTGGGTGATGCTGCATTCCGGCTCACGCGGCATCGGCAACGCCATCGGCACGCATTTCATCGCGCTGGCCAAGGAGGACATGCGTGGCTGGTTGAACAACCTGCCCGACCAGAACCTTGCCTACTTCACCGAAGGCACGCGACATTTCGATGATTACGTCGAAGCCGTGGGCTGGGCGCAGGATTTCGCCGCGTTGAACCGCCAGATGATGATGCGCAACGTCATCGCTGCACTTCGTACGCAGATGACAAAGCCGTTCGATGCTGAAGTGGAAGCCGTGAACTGCCATCACAACTACGTGTCGCGCGAGCGGCATTTCGGTACCGACGTGCTTGTTACCCGCAAGGGTGCGGTACGCGCAGCACGCGGCGTGATGGGGATCATCCCGGGCTCCATGGGCGCGAAAAGCTTTATCGTTCGTGGGCTGGGCAATCCGGAATCGTTCGACAGCTGCAGTCATGGCGCCGGCCGAGTCATGTCACGCACTGAGGCCAAACGCCAGGTCACGCTGGCCGACCATATACGCGACACCGAAGGTGTGGCGTGCCGCAAGGATGCCAGCGTTATCGACGAATCGCCGAAGGCGTACAAACCGATCGAAGCTGTCATGGCGGCCCAGGCGGACCTAGTCGAAATCGTTCATACATTGAAGCAGGTGGTCTGCGTGAAGGGTTGATTCGCGCAGGCCACTCTTTAATTGACCGCAGCGACGCGTCCCGCGATGACATTGAAAATGCATCGCCTGAGCGAGGGCTGCGAACCTGATACAAATCGGAAACGACGATGATTACCATCAACGGTGCCGAAGGTGAAGGCGGCGGACAGATTGTTCGTAATGCCTGCGCGCTTTCACTTGTCACCGGCAAGCCATTCAGGTTTTCCAGATACGAGGCAGACGCGACAAGCCAGGACTGATGCGCCAGCACCTCACGGCCGTTACCGCTGCACGGACGATCTGCGGTGGTCATTGCGAAGGGTTGGCAGTGGGTTCAACCGAACTGGCTTTTGAGCCGGGCATGATTACGCCGGGCGAATACCATTTCGCCGTGGGCACCGCCGGCAGTACGGCGCTGGTGCTGCAGACGGTGCTGTTGCCGCTCGCCATGGCAAGCGGTCCTTCGCGGCTGATACTGGACGGCGGTACGCATAACATGATGGCGCCGCCGTTCGACTTCATCAGCCGCACCTTCCTGCCGCAGATCAACCGCATGGGTCCGCGCGTCGAAGCGCGACTGCTACGCCATGGGTTCTACCCGCGTGGCGGTGGCAGGATTGAAGTCGACATCCAGCCTGCTGCGCTGACACCGATCGACTGCATCCAGCGCGGACAGCTGCTTGCACGCTCGGCCCGGGTCATCTACGCCGGGTTGCCAGCCAACGTGGCGGAACGTCTTTTGATGGCGACGCGTGAGTCACTCGCACAGTGGCCGGAAGATTCGACGACGGTTGAGCAACTGCCAGCCGACCGCGGTCCCGGCGTCATCCTGCTGCTGGAGGCGGCGTTCGAAAACGTCACCGAGGTTGTCAGTGGTTTCGGTCAGCGTGGCGCACGCAGTGAGCAACTGGCGGCGAAGAGCGCCGCACGGATGACCGGCTATCTTGCAAGCGATGCCTTCGCCGGCCCCTATCTGGCCGATCAGTTGATACTGCCGTTGTCGCTCGCCGGCGGTGGTTCATTCACCACGGTGAAACCGAGTCAACACACATTGACCGCAGCGGACATCACCGCACGTTTTACCGGGAGACCAGTGATCGTCGAACAGTTGCCGACTGGGGTGCATCTGGTTTCGATAGGCCAGTCACGCAGTTGCGCAAATGAATCATTCGTGAATGCGGCAGACCATAGCCGCCTGATCGCCTGAAGTGTTGCGCGCTGGATTTCGCATCACGCTGGTCGCAATTGCATCGGCCGCGTTACGCCATGAGAACGACATGAGCGGTCACCGGTCGCACGAGAATGTATCTCCTATAATCGGCATCGATATCAGTAAACCGACTGGAAGGAACGACATGGCGAACTATGTGCTGGTTCACGGCGCCTGGGGCAGCGGACACTACGAGCAGTTGCGCGACGACCTTCAAGCGGCTGGCCATCGCGTGCTTGATAGCGCAGCTGCGCGGCATGGCGACACGCCGGGCGGAGCTGTCACCGGCAATCACGCTGAGCGACCACGTCAGCGATGTGGTGGCAGCAGGTTGAGCAGGCAGGCATCGACCGCTTCGTTCTCGTCGGCCACTCCTACGGTGGCATGGTCATCACCGGCGTCGCCACCAACCTCGGCGCACGGATCGATGCACTCGTTTACCTGGATGCCTTCGTGCCTGAAGATGGCGACGCGCTTTGGGATCTTGCCAGCGACTTCGAGCGCAAGCACTACATCGACGCCCAGCGTGATGCGCACCAGGATTGGTCGCGCCCCTGCCGTTCATTCAAGACCCGGAGCGTCAACGCCACCCGCTGCTGACCTTGACCGAACCGGTGAGAATGACGGGCGAAGAAGCAAAGATCCCACTTCGTTGTTATGTGTATGCCACCCGTGGCGCGCCGCAGACTTTCGGCAAATTCCGCGACCGCGCAGCGTGCGAACCAGGCTGGAAACTGGTGGAACTTGAGGGCGGGCATTTTATCCATCTGGATCAATACGCGCAGGTCCGCGATCTTCTGTTGCGACTTGGCGGAATGACGGGCGACACCCCCTGCAGTTGAAGTCGACATCCACCGCAACCGCTCAGCGGAGGCGATCGTTCCAGTCACGAGGAATTACGACTGTTTCACCGGTGTGGCCAATGTGAAAATGCGTCCACGGCCGACAGGTCTGGCCGCACCTGCCTTCAGCACCGCCGGCCTGCAGCCGCTAGGGATGACATACCAAACCTGCGTTAAAATAGCCCGTATGCATCGAACTTCCGGAGCCTGTTACCCGATGCCCGAACCTGCTGAATCTGTACTTGCCACCAGATCCGTTACCAACGTGGATGCCGCGGGCCTGCTGTTCAAAGCGCTGGCCTTCGCCTCGGAGAAGCACCGCAACCAGCGGCGCAAGGATGCGGATGCCTCACCGTATATCAATCACCCGATTGCGCTGGCGAATGTGCTTTTGCCAACGAAGCGGGCGTCAATGATACCGATGTATTGTGCGCCGCGATCCTGCACGACACCGTTGAAGATACCGAAACATCCTACGATGAACTGGTGGCGACCTTCGGCTTGAAGATCGCTGACATCGTGATGGAAGTGACTGACGATAAATCCCTGCACTGGACCGAACGCAAGGAAGCGCAGGTCAACCATGCGCCGCACATCTCGCGCGAAGCCAAGCTGGTGAAACTGGCAGACAAGATCTGCAACCTGCGCGACATGCTCGCCTGTCCGCCCGCCAATTGGAAAATCGAACGGCGCGTTGCCTATTTCCACTGGGCCGCGCGGGTGGTGGAAGGGATGCGTGGCACCAACGCATCGATGGAAACGATCTTCGATGCGTTGTTCTCGCAGCACGAGGGGATGACCTAGGCGTCACGCTGAATTTTCGCGAACAACCGGCTACGCCCCGGCGGGCCGGAGTTGGTTTCTGATTATTTGAAGTAATTTGAATTCCGCGCCACGCCGGCGTGGAACCGCGGAAATCCGCTACGACTGTCGGAACACGATGTACGCGAAAGATTATTTCGCTTCCACTTCCACCATCTGTTCCAACGCCGCAACCGCAGCAGCGCGGCCATTGGCGGGGCTCAAGGATTCCAGCACTTCCAGATCGCGACCAAGCTTCTGGCGCGCCTGCCAGATGTCGTACTTTGCCTGCAGGTTGAGCCAGAACTGCGCGTCGTTCTTGAACAGCGCGCCCAGACGTACCGCCGTCATCGGTGTGACCGGACTCTCGCCCATCAGGATGCGA
Organism: Gammaproteobacteria bacterium; assembly: GCA_024234975.1. Lineage (GTDB taxonomy): Bacteria > Pseudomonadota > Gammaproteobacteria > JACKNH01. The sequence goes on along the minus strand of JACKNH010000006.1, from coordinate 52,082 downwards.
TGTAGCTGCTGACGGCTGATACGCAGCAGCCGGGCAATCATCGTGATCGGGATGCGTGTGTTCGGCAGGATATCGAGCCGGAGTATTTCGCCGGGATGCGTCGGTTTGCGCATGGTGTTGTCACCTTCAACCATAGTTGATGTCCATCGCCTTGCCGCCACGCCAACTGAAAGTGATGACGCTATCGCCTGTCACTGTCACCTGGTAGTGATTACGGCTGCTGCTGAAGTTGTTGCCCGGCAGATCCAGATCCTCCGGATGGGTCATTGCCTCCAACATGTCCAGCAGCCGCTGACATCGCGCCTGCTCGCTCGCGGCTATCGCAATGCCCGCCACCACCGCGCCCTGCATATACAGTTTGTACAGTCCGGGGTGCGCGAACTGGTCTTTGATCAGCGCCATCTATGTAGCATCACGGTTTACACATTGTCAAGCGGGGTGTTACATTCCCGGCAGCCATACCGGCGCGCTCAAACGCACGGCAAGGTTCAATACACCGGCCGAAACTGCCAATAACATCAACCACTTGGCAACCTTGTGAAGGGGAACCAGCCAGCCATAGCTGCCCTTCCAGCCACCGAGGCCCCAGCCGCCGGCCCACCGGCCACTGGTTTGAACGTAGGCGTATGAAACGACTGCCGCTCGACGTCACGCAGCGGTGCGATCAGGAAGGTCAGGCCCAGCCGCAACACGTTATACAAGAGCAGCAGCGTGCTCACGATGGCCGCCGGCCAGCCCTCGTGCCAACCCAGTACCAACTGCCAGGTAGGGATGCAGTGCCCATACTTCACCGGTTCGCCCGCCAGACACTGGACCACGCCTCGTGCGCTGCGCCCTTCGGGAAGCTGATCGAATACCGCCCTGACTTCCGGCGCCAGCGGCATCACGTCCACCAGCAGCGCGACACGCGCCTCCACGCGATTGACGCCAACCCAGAAACCGCTTTGCGCGAGCCAGGGCAGAAAAAGATGACCGACGCCAGCAGGATGAACACCATATTGGCGCCGGTGTACGTCCGCCGCATCTGTGACCAGGCGTCTGTGGCCTTGGGCGACATCAGCGTGCCGCGCAAGACGTTGTCGTCGACCACAAGCCCTTCCACCCCGCGCAGGTCACAGTGCTCGAAGCGGGCGGATCGCAATGTCACGCCGTCGAACTTCGCATCACGGAAATCGCAGTGTTCGAATACCGCTGATTCCAGTGTGGTGATCAATTCCTGGTCGGGACGTTTTTATCCTGCTCCGTGACTTCGAACCGTGCGCGTTGAAAGTGGCATGCCTTGGCTTTGCAACCGGCCAGCGGCGATTGCGCAAACGCCACATCCTCAAACGAGACCTTATCCAGCCTGCTGCGCCGGAAGTCCACGCGCTGCAAGCTGCCGTGGAAGATCACCTTCGTCAATCGTGCCTTGAAAAATTTCAGATCGCTGAGTGCGGCGGTGAACTCGAAATTGCTCAGCTTCGCGTCAGTCAGATCACAGCCTGAAAGATCGAATGGCTGTTTACCATTGAGACCCAGCGTCGCGCCGTTGAGCTCGGCCTGCTGCAAATCCGGCGCCAGTTGCGGATTCTGCTCCCGCCATTGGTTCCAGCTTTCAGCGCCCTTTTGAATTCCGCCAGATGTGCCTCTATCGCCATCGCATGGTCCGTCGCTCGAAGTGGCGGCCAGTATAAGCGCTTGCACCGGCGATGCTTGCGGAAATGCGTGGCAATTCGCCCGTAGATTCGATGCCGTGGCATTCGAACGTCAGACCCGGATTCACGCAAAGCCCGGGGGGCTGCAGGCTGTATGGATTCCCGCATGCGTGCGGTGATTGACCAAATGGCGTGTGGAAAATATCCGGGCGTGTAATCACCCGGCCCGATACTTCGGCCCGGCGGTACCTGCAGCCGCCGTGACCTTACCCTCCTTGCCGCGATGTCTGCCACTGGCGCAGTGCATGCCGCAGTAGCGATGTGAACGTCAACGGCGATCTGCCTGATACGTTGATTGGCAAAGTGGCGGCATTCAACCGCATCACCACCGGCAAGCAACTGACCTGGGTCAGTTAAGTGGTTTCGCAGTGCGATGCCGCCACGATTGGAGCTGGCGCGGAACTGATGCCAGGCAAGGCCGCCCGCTTCGCGTTGGCTTTCAATAGGCGTATTCGCACTTGCCCGAATACGGAAGTCAGAAAGGTGGTCCCGCCATGAACTCCAGCATCTGCAACAAACTTCACTTCACCGGATTGCTACTGGCCGTGAGCATCAATGCCATTGCCACGGAATCCAGCGTCCCACCCAACCTGTTTGCGGATGGAGAAAATGCGGAACGCTGCGTCAGCATGATGCGCATCGACCGGACAAAAATCGTCGATGACCAGAACATTCTGTTTTATATGCATGGTGACAAGGTCTACCTGAATCACCTGCAATACAGTTGCCCGACGTTGAAGATGAATGATGTCTTCATGACATCGACCTCGCTCAACGAACTGTGCAATGTCGACATCATCACCGTGCTCGAACGCCTGGGCTTCGGTTTCAACCGCGGCGCCTCGTGCGGACTTGGCCTGTTTTATCCGATAGACGAAGCGACCGCGAACGAACTCGGTAAAAAGTAGCCTCGGTTCAATAGCCAACCGAATGGTCAATCCGTAACCCACCGCTCCGCGAGCCGGGATCCGTAGGGTCTTGGTTGAAGCCCTATGGATTCCCGCGTACGCGGGAATGACGGTCGGTGAAAGCTCTCGTTGGCATCATTCACCAGCACTCACCCATCGTCCCCGTCATTCCGGGAGCCGCGACGCGGTGAGCCGGAATCCATCGGGCTTCGCTCGAAGCCGCATGGATTCCCGCGTGCGCGGGAATGACGGTCGGTGGAGGCTCACGTCGGCATCCTTCACCAGCACTCACCCATCCTCCCCGTCATTCCGGGAGCCGCGCAGCGGTGAGCCGGAATCCATCGGGCTTCGCTCGAAGCCGCATGGATTCCCGCGTGCGCGGGAATGACGGTCGGTGGAGGCTCACGTCGGCATCCTTCACCAGCACCCACTCATCCTCCCCGTCATTTCGGGCGCCGCGACGCGGCGAGCCGGAATCCATAGCGCTGAAATTGAAACCGAACGAATTTCCGCGTGCGCGGGAATTGCGGTTGGTGAAAGCTCTCGTTGGCATCCTTCACCAGCACTCACCCATCGTCCCCGTCATTCCGGGAGCCGCGACGCGGCGAGCCGGAATCCATCGGGCTTCGCTCGAAGCCGCATGGATTCCCGCGTGCGCGGGAATGACGGTTGGTGAAAGCTCTCGTTGGCATCCTTCACCAGCACCCACTCATCCTCCCCGTCATTCCGGACGCCGCGCAGCGGTGAGCCGGAATCCATCGGGCTTTGCTCGAAGCCGCATGGATTCCCGCGTGCGCGGGAATGACGGTCGGTGGAGGCTCACGTCGGCATCCTTCACCAGCACCCACTCATCCTCCCCGTCATTCCAGACGCCGCCACGCGGCGAGCCGGAATCCATAGCGCACTGATTGAAGCCACGTGGATTCCCGCATGTTTGGGAATGGCGGGCCCGTGATGCCCAGGGCGGTGACCGAAAGACCCATGCCGGTGCGATTCCTTTATATTACCGGCCATGATGCTGCGTTCCCTGACGTACCTGGTGGCGCTGGCCCGTGAACGACATTTCGGACGGGCGGCGGCGGCGTGTCATGTGTCACAACCGGCGTTGTCGAATGCCCTCCGTCAGCTCGAACAGGAATTCGGCGTGGTCATTGTCGAACGCGGCAAGCGCTTCAAGGGTTTCACGCCCGGTGGTGAGAAAGTCCTTGCCTACGCGCGGCAGGCGCTGGCGGAACATGAATCAGTTATCACGGGCCTGAAGGCGGCCGATGAATCGCTGACCGGTGAGCTGCGTGTTGGCGCGATTCCTACCGCCCTGCCGTTGATGGCGCATATCCTCGCGCCTTTCAGCGCGCAGCATCCCAGCGTACGGTTGACGCTGCATTCATTGACTTCACGGCAGATTCAAACCGGCCTGCACGAGTTTGAGCTGGACGCGGGCGTGACGTATCTGGATAACGAGCCGCTGTCCGGCGTCCGCTCGGTCAGCATCATGAACGAACGTTATTACCTGCTGACCCGGCGTCGCTATCTCACCAACCCGGAAGCGCGTGAAGTGAGCTGGACGGAGGCTGCCAGCCTGCGGCTCGGGTTGCTGACCCCCAACATGCAGAACCGACGCATCATTGATGCCGCCTTCGGAGACGTCGGCGCGGCGGTCGAGGCCGCCATCGAGACCGACGCTTTGATCGACTTGTACACCTGCGTCCGCTTCGGCAGCTATTCCAGCATCGTGCCCAGCGCACTGCTGACGGTTTTCAGCCCGGATGACGACATGGTGGCGCTGCCGCTGCGCGACCCGGAAGTGATCTATCAGGTCGGCATTGTCCTTGCCGACCGCAACCCGCCGGCGCCGCTCGCCGACATCCTCGCCAATCTGCACTCAGAAACCGCCATTCGTGGCGAATTGGTCGCATTAATCCGCGACGCCATCCAGCGCCACTGGACCGGGCCGACAAAAAGAGGGCGCCGTGCCGGTTGATAACTTATAGTTATCAAAAAATGAAAAAAACCAATTAGACCGCGACCCAAAGTCGTACTTTAATAACTATCTGAAAACCAGTGACTTAACCGTCGTGGCCGCCCTGCGCGGACGCACGCTCGCCGTTACTTTTGGGAAAGACAGCCATGCAGACAACTTCCGGGCAGTGGGATAGCAAGCGCGCCCATGAAATCATCACCGAACATGCCGGTATGCCCGGCGCACTGATCCCGATGCTGCATGCCTTGCAGCACGCGTTCGGTTACATCGACAAGTCGGCGGTGACGCCGATCGCCGCTGCGCTGAACCTGTCCAACGCCGACGTCCATGGCGTCATCACCTTCTATCACGATTTCCGTGATGCGCCTGGCGGCAAGCATCAATTGCAGGTCTGCGGCGCCGAAGCCTGTCAGGCCTGTGGTTGCCGCGAACTGATGACCCATGCGACCGAGAAACTCGGCGTGCAGCCTGGTGAAACCACCCCCGACGGCATGTTCACTTTGAATACCGTGTACTGCCTCGGCAACTGCGCGTTATCGCCCGCGATCAGCATTGACGGCCGCATGTACGGCAAGGTCGACGCGAACCGCTTTGATCAACTCATTGATACCTGCAAGGCCTCCTGATGACCACCACACGCATCTATGTCCCCCGCGATGCCGCCGCGGTATCGGTCGGCGCGGACGAAGTCGCCGCCCGCATTGAACACGAAGCCGGTGCGCGCGGGCTCGACGTCACCGTTGTCCGCAACGGTTCCCGCGGCATGCTTTACCTGGAGCCGCTGGTCGAAGTGGTGGTCAACGATGCCCGCTTGGCTTTCGGTCCGGTGACCGTCGATGACGTACCAGGGCTGTTCGACGCCGGTTTCCTGCAGGGCGGCGCGCATCCCAAGGCCCTTGGCAAGACCGAGGAAATCCCCTACTTCGCGAAACAGGATCGCGTGACCTTCGCGCGCTGCGGCGTGATCGACCCGCTGGACCCGGAGGACTACGCGGCCCACGGTGGCACCACCGGCCTGCGCAAGGCGTTGCAGATGGACGCCGAAGCCATCTGCCAACAAGTGCTGGATTCCGGGCTGCGCGGTCGTGGCGGCGCGGGTTTCCCCACCGGCATCAAGTGGCAGACCGTGCGCAATGCCGAGGCTGACCAGAAATACATCTGCTGCAACGCTGACGAAGGCGACAGTGGCACCTTTGCCGACCGCATGTTGATGGAAGGCGACCCCTTCACCTTGATCGAAGGCATGACCATCGCCGGCCTGGCCGTCGGTGCGACCCAGGGCTATGTCTATATCCGTTCTGAATATCCCGATGCGATGGCGACCATGCGCAAAGCCATCGAGCTTGGCTACGCCCTTGGCTGGCTGGGCAGCAGCATTCTGGATTCCGGCAAGGACTTCCACCTTGACGTACGCGTCGGCGCTGGTGCCTACATCTGTGGCGAGGAAACCTCGATGCTGGAAAGTCTCGAAGGCAAGCGTGGCCAGGTGCGCGCCAAACCGCCGATTCCGGCACTGGCGGGCTTGTTCGGCAAGCCGACCATCGTCAACAACGTGCTGTCATTGGCCGCGGTGCCGGACATCATTGCCGACGGCGCGGCCGCCTATCAGGCTTACGGCGTGGGCCGTTCGCGCGGCACCCAGGCATTCCAGCTTGCCGGCAACATCGCCCGGGGTGGTCTGGTCGAAAAAGCCTTTGGCATTTCGTTGAACGAGTTGATCCACGGTTTCGGCGGCGGCACTTATAACGGCCGCCCTGTGCGCACCGTGCAGATCGGCGGCCCGTTAGGTGCTTATGTTCCCGCGGACAAATTCGATCTCGCAGCCGACTACGAAACGCTGGCCGGCAATGGCGCGATGCTCGGCCACGGTGGCATCGTGGTCTTTGATGACACCGTCGACATGGCGCAGCAGGCGCGCTTCGCGCTCGAGTTCTGCGCGGCAGAAAGCTGTGGCAAGTGCACGCCGTGCCGTATCGGCTCGGTGCGTGGCGTCGAAACCATTGACCGCATCCTCGCCGGCGACAAACCGGACGAAAACCTCGAACTGCTGCTGGATCTGTGCGAAGTAATGACGGATGGCTCACTGTGCGCCATGGGCGGATTGACGCCGATGCCGGTGCGCAGCGCCGTTCAACATTTCCCTGAAGATTTTCAACGTGACAACCCGCCCGGAGCCAGTACTTCTTCCTCCGCGCGCGTGACCAACTAAAGGACGACGACCATGAGCATGAATCACGACATCGATCACGGCACGCCGGCAGTCGATTCCGACACCAACGTCACGCTGATGATAGACGGCATCGAAGTCACCGTACCTGCCGGAACTTCGTTGATGCGCGCGGCAAGCATCGCCGGTATTCCGGTACCGAAGCTGTGCGCAACTGACAGCCTGAACTCCTTCGGCTCCTGCCGCCTCTGCCTGGTGGAAGTCAAAGGCCGCAACAACACACCGGCCTCGTGCACCACGCTGGCCGAACAAGGCATGGAGGTCTACACCTCGACCGAGCGGCTGGCGAAACTCCGCCGCGGCGTGATGGAACTGTACATCTCCGATCATCCGCTGGACTGCCTCACCTGCTCGGCCAACGGCGATTGCGAATTGCAGGACATGGCGGGCGTGGTCGGTCTGCGCGAAGTGCGTTACGGCTTCGACGGCGAGAATCATCTCGAAGCCGCCAAGGACGAATCCAACCCCTACTTCACGTTTGATGCTTCCAAGTGCATCGTCTGCTCGCGCTGCGTACGCGCCTGCAGTGAAACCCAGGGCACGTTTGCCTTGACCATCGAAGGCCGCGGCTTCGATTCCAAGGTCGCTTCCGGTATCACCAACTTCATGGACAGCGAATGCGTCTCCTGCGGCGCCTGTGTGCAGGCCTGCCCCACCGCGACACTGATGGAAAAGTCCGTCATCGAACACGGCCAGCCGACCCGCTCGGTGCAGACCACCTGCGCCTACTGTGGCGTCGGTTGCAGCTTTGTGGCGGAAGTCCAGGGCGACACCGTCGTGCGCATGACCCCCGACAAGACCGGTGGCGCGAACGAAGGCCATTCCTGTGTCAAAGGGCGCTTCGCCTGGGGCTATGCCTCGCATCGCGATCGCGTGACCTCGCCGATGATTCGCAACTCTACCAGCGATCCGTGGCGTGAAGTGAGCTGGGAGGAAGCCATCCAGTTTGCCGCCGACGGGTTCAACCGGTTGAAGGCCAAGTACGGCCCGGGATCAATCGGCGGTATCACCTCCTCCCGTTGTACCAACGAGGAAGTGTTCGCGGTGCAGAAGATGGTTCGCGCGGCATTCGAATGCAACAACGTCGATACCTGTGCGCGTGTCTGTCATTCGCCGACAGGTTATGGTCTGAAGCAGACCTTCGGCACCTCCGCCGGCACCCAGCGCTTCTCCAGCGTGGCCAAATCCGATGTCATCATGGTCATCGGCGCCAACCCGACCGACGGTCACCCGGTGTTCGCCTCGCGCATGAAGCGCCGGCTGCGCGAGGGCGCCAAGCTCATCGTCATCGATCCGCGCCGTATCGATCTGGTCCGCACGCCGCACGTCAGCGCCGATTATCACCTGCCATTGCAGCCGGGCACCAACGTCGCCGTGGTCAATGCCATTGCCTACACCATCATCGAGGAAGGGCTGGAAGACAAACAGTTCATCGCAGAGCGCTGTGAGCCCGTCGACTTCAAACGCTGGTTGCAATTCATCCGCGAACCGCAGCACAGCCCGGAAGCCATCGAGCCGATCACCGGGGTGCCGGCCGAAGAAGTCCGCAAGGCCGCCCGCCTGTTTGCAACGGGGGGTAACGCGGCCATCTATTACGGTCTGGGCGTCACCGAACACAGCCAGGGTTCGACCATGGTCATGGCCATGGCCAACCTCGCCATGTTGACCGGTAACATCGGTCGCGAAGGCGTCGGCGTGAACCCGCTGCGCGGCCAGAACAACGTGCAAGGCTCGTGCGATATGGGTTCCTTCCCGCACGAACTCTCCGGCTACCGCCACGTCTCCGATGACGCCGTGCGCGCACTTTTCGACGCCGCCTGGGGCCGCACGGTCAGTAACGAACCCGGCCTGCGCATTCCGAACATGCTCGATGCCGCCGTCGATGGCAGCTTCAAAGGCCTGTTTGTCCACGGCGAAGACATCGCGCAGTCGGATCCGGATACGCAGCACGTCACCGAGGCATTGCGCACGATGGAATTCGTCGTGGTGCAGGACTTGTTCGTCAACGAAACCGGCATGTTTGCGCATGTCTTCCTGCCCGGCACCTCGTTCCTGGAGAAGGACGGCACGTTCACCAACGCCGAGCGCCGCATCAACCGCGTACGACCGGCGATCAAGTGCCGCACCGGCAAGCAGGAGTGGGAAATCGTCGCCGAAATCGCCACTGCCATGGGCTTCCCGATGCATTACAACTCCGCGGCGGAGATCATGGATGAAATCGCGCGGCTGACGCCGACGTTCAAGGGCGTGAGCTTCGACAAGCTCGACAAGCTGGGCAGCGTGCAGTGGCCATGCAACGACGCCGCGCCGGAAGGCACGCCGACCATGCATATCGGCAAGTTCACGCGCGGTCTCGGCCGCTTCATGCTGACCGAGTTCGTCGCCACCGATGAACGCGCCTCCAACAAGTACCCGTTGCTGTTGACCACGGGCCGCATCCTGTCGCAATACAACGTCGGTGCGCAGACGCGTCGCACACCGAACGTGCTGTGGCACAAGGAGGACGTGCTGGAGATTCATCCGCATGACGCCGAGAATCGCGGCATCCGCGAAGCCGATTCGGTCTCGCTGACCAGCCGCAAGGGCACGACGACCTTGCGTGCGACGATCACCGACCGTGTGCCGCAAGGCGTGGTCTACACCACGTTCCACCATCCGTCGACCGGCGCCAACGTCATCACCACCGAATTGTCTGATTGGGCCACGAACTGCCCTGAATACAAGGTGACAGCGGTCCAGGTGACCAAGGCCCGGGCAATCTCGGACTGGCAGCAGGCCTGGCACGACATGCAGTCCGCGGCGCCGACCAAATCCGTGGTCAGTGCGGACGAGTAGGCTCTGATGGCAACGCCACAGGAATTGCACTCATTGCCCGCGCATGGCCTGCGTGTTTCCAGCGCCGGCCAGCGCGAGGCCATCACCTGGCAGGTGCCGGAGGAAGTGGCCGTCGGCCTCGCCTATAACAAGCGCCCGCACGTGGTGATGATGGCGACCCCGGCCGATCTGGAAGACTTCGCCTATGGCTTCTCGTTGACCGAAGGGCTGGTGCAGGATATCGCCGATGTCACCGATCTCGAGCGGCTCGATGTACCTGAAGGCGTGCAGCTGTCACTGACCGTGCGTGAAGGTGCATTGACCAAACGCATCAACGACAAGCGCGGCATCGAAGGGCGTTCCGGCTGCGGCCTGTGCGGCATCAGCACTCTGACGGCGGCGATGCGACCAGTGCAGGAGGTATCATCGTTACGGGCAATTCCCGCGGCCTCCGCCATCATGGCCGCCTACCGTGCCCTGCCCGAGTTTCAGCCGATGAACCGCGCCAACCGTACCGTGCATGCCGCGGCGTTGTGCGACATCGATGGCAATATCCTGTTGTGCCGTGAGGATGTCGGCCGCCATAACGCACTGGATAAATTGATCGGGGCCGCCTTGCGCGCCGACCTCCTGGTGCAGGATTGCTTTGTCGCGATGTCCAGCCGTTGCAGTTACGAACTGGTCGCCAAATGCGCCGCAGCCGGTATCCGCACGCTGGCGACGATTTCCGCGCCGACCGCGTTGGCGTTGAACTCGGCGCACGCCGCCGGCATGACGCTCGCCGCCTGTGCCGGTGGCAGTGACGTTGCCATTTTCAGTCCCGGCGAAGCGCTGCAGCTTGCGGCGGCGGGTTAAACCATACGTTTCAGAATTCAGACTCAGCAGAAGACCATGACCCACACCAACTCCAACATCATCCGCATGGCCAACCACATCGCCAATTCCTTCAGCGGCTACAGCGAGGAAGCAGCCGTCAAGGAAACCGCGGAACACATCAATGCGTTCTGGGAGACGCGTATGCGCGCGCAATTGTTCGGCCTGTCCGACGCCGAACGCGCCACCCTGACGCCGGTGGTGCAGACCGCAATGCTCTCGATACGTCAGCCCGCCTAGACGGCTGGACGCCTCCACGAGGATCCCGATCCTTAAAGATCCGGGTCCTTTCCCGAGTCCTCGCACATCTCCCCATCCGTCATTCCCGCGAAGGCGGGAATCCATACGGTTTCGAACGATGCCCATGGATTCCGGCTCACCGCTGCGCGGCGTCCGGAATGACGGTGGAGTATATCGTTGCCTCTGTGCCCGAGGCGATTACGGATCCTTCCCACATCACCGCCCACCGTCCCCATCCGTCATTCCCGCGAAGGCGGGAATCCATACAGCTTCCAACAGCGACGCACCAATAGGTTCTCACCACTGTGCGACATCGGGACTGACGTATCCCGGCGCTTGATGTCCATGCCCATATCGCACGCCTCGCCGCGTCGCACGATGGCACCTCGCCACCAGACCCACTAACATGCTGGACCTGCTTCACTCACACGGGCCGGCAGGTTGCCGCCTGATTCGTTCGTCAGCGATACCGAGGGGATATCACGATGCCAAGAAGTACCGACCACTTTCTGACCAGCCATGTCGGCAGCCTGCCGCGCGAAAAAACCTTGATGCAGATGATGTTTGCCAAGGAAGACGGTGTGCCGGTCGATCCGGATGCGATGAGCGAAGCAGTGCATCAGGCGGTGATCGACATCGTCAAGAAGCAGAAAGAGGCCGGTATCGACCTGTTCAATGACGGCGAACAATCCAAGCCCAGTTACGCCACCTACATCAAGGATCGTCTGAACGGATTCGGCGGCAGCGAGAACACCTACATCTTTGATGATCTCGTCGACTTCCCGATGCTGGCCAAACGCGTCGGCGAGGATCCGTCACGGCAGCACCGGCATGCGCCGGGTTGTAAAGGTCCCATAAGCATCAAGAATACCGACGACGTCCACGTCGACATCCGTAACATGCAGGAAGCCAGCGGCGGCGACATGCGCCATGCGTTCTTCAGCTCCGCCTCTCCGGGCGTCACCTCCATCTTCTTCAAGAATGAGTACTACCCCACCCATGAGGAATACGTGTTCGCGATTGCTGACGCCATGCGGACGGAATACGAGGCCATCGCAGCCTCCGGCGCGACGCTACAGATCGATTGCCCGGATCTGGCGATGGGGCGCCATATGAATTCCGCCGGCGTGACACTGGAAGATTTCCGTCGGACCGCAGCCTTGCACGTGGACGCGCTGAACCATGCGGTGGCAAATATCCCGGCCGAACAATTGCGCATGCACCTGTGCTGGGGTAACTACGGTGGTCCCCACCACTGTGACATGGCGTTCACCGACATTATCGATATCGTGATGAAGGCCAAGCCGCAGACGCTATTGTTCGAAGCGGCCAATCCACGTCACGCGCATGAATGGGCACTGTTTGAAAACTTCAAACTGCCGGAAGGCAAGGTGCTGTGCCCGGGTGTGATCGAAGTTCAATCCAACTACGTGGAACATCCGATGCTGGTGGCCCAGCGCATCAAGCGCTATGCCGATCTGGTCGGCCCGGAAAACGTCATGGCAGCCACCGACTGCGGCTTCAGCATCCACGTCGGCCAGGCGGCCATCGATCCGAAAGTGGCCTGGATGAAATTGAAATCGCTGGCCGACGGCGCTGCCATTGCGAGCGAGTGGTTCTTCAAGGGCTAGTCCCGCCAACCATCAAACCGCCTTGCGTCGATTCGCTGACACCTTGTGAATCGAGTGAAATCATCGGCCACGCCGTCCCTGCACCCGCGGGGACGGCGCTCGATTTGCAATTGGAATCCCGCCCCATTCCACCTGGTCAGCGCTGTCATCGCACACGTTCCGGTTGTGTCCACACGCTCTGGCAACACCTGCCCGCACTTTGATGCCCCGGCGCTTTTCCTTAGAATCGTTCGCCTTGCCAACCATCAGCCATGACCCGGAGACCCTGCATGCCGAAACTCACTGCCACGGCACTCTTGCACCCATCAGCGCTTACAGTAGTGGCTGTGCTCGCACTGAACCATGCCGTCGCTGCGCAAACCGTACTGCCGAACATTCCGGGGATAGCGCCGCCGGCCTGCCCTGAGATGACCGGCGAGCGGCCGTGGTTGAATGCCGCATATCCACCGGAGTGTCGTGCATTGGCAGCGGTGGGTGCGCTGACCGAAGACGAGAAAATCTTCTGGGGCAATCTAGGCGCCATCATTCCGCAATCCGAGCCTATCGACGAGACATCACCTGCGGTACTGCGCGCACGGGAAGCCGAGGCCAGCGCCGAGCGCAAGCTTGGCTTGCCGCCTTTGGGTCGCGGCGGTGACGGGCCTAATGGCATAGCTGACATGTCCGGATTATTCGGCGCGCCACCAGACGCACGCGCAATGCAGGTCACTGCGTTTCCCAACGTCATCGCGCTGGGCGCGACCTGGGATCGCGATCTCGCAAGCCGCTTCGGCGCCGCCATGGGCGAGGAATTTCACGCCAAGGGCATGACCTCCAACCTCGGGCCGACGGTCAACCTCATCCGCTCGTGGCATGGCGGGCGCTCGGCGGAATCCTTCAGTGAAGATCCATTCCTGATGAGCGAACTCGTGGTTGAGGAACTCAACGCGATGCAGGACAAAGGTGTCGTCGCAGTCCTCAAGCATTTCGTCGCCAACAATCAGGAGTTCAGCCGCGTCGGCGCCTACCCGGTGATGGGCGGCACCGATACCATCGTCAGCGAGAAGGCGCTGGAGGAAATTTACTTCCCGGCCTACAGAGCCGCCGTTCAGCGCGCGAATATTGGCGGCATCATGTGTTCGTACAACCAGGTCAACGGCGAATTTGCCTGCAACAGCAGCACGCTGCTGAACAAGCTGTTTGATTGGGGCTTCGAAGGCGCCATCATGCCCGATGCTGCCTACGCAATGCGCGACGCCGTCGCCGCCGCGGCTGCCGGCGTGACCACTGCGACACCGGTGGAGGAAGTGGAACAAGGCATAAAGGACGGCCGCGTCGACGCCCATCATTTCGATCGCAAGATATACCAGACCCTGGTACCGCGGTTCCGTCACGGCTTATACGATGCGCCCCCGGCAGGCCGCTACAGCAATGGTGCTGGCGACGCGCAGGCGTCAACGCCGGAACACATCGCGCTGGCACGCGAAATCGGCGGCGCTGCCGCCGTGCTGCTGAAAAACGATCACGACACCTTGCCGTTGAACAATGCCCGGACAATTGCCGTCATCGGCGCGGATGCCAGCGGCGAAGCCGTTGTGATGGAAACCGGCAGTCCTAATGTTCGCGTTGAAAATCTTTCCACACCGATTGCCGCGATCCTCGCCCGCGCCGGCGGTGATGCAACCGTTGTGTATCAGCGCGGTAATGCCGGGGTCCGGGCATTGCCGCCGGTGCCGGCATCGGTGTTGCGCACACCTTCAGGTGAACCGGGGCTGCAAGGCACTTACTACCATACGCCCTGGTTCTGGCCCGGGGCCGTGCAACGCATCGATGAGCAGATCGATTTCAAGGCCGACCCCGGTATCCCCCCGGCGCCAGCAGGCGTGCTGGGCATGCAGAAATATGATCGCGGTCGCGGCGGGCCGTGGTCGGCGCAGTGGCGCGGCACCTTGCTGCCACCTAAATCCGGTGACTACGTGTTTTCACTGTCAGGCGCTGGCACTGCCGAGCTCTATCTCGATGGCAAACTGGTGACGACCGTGCAGCGGGCGGACTTTCCTGCCAGCACCGTTGGCATGATTGCGTTGGACGCCAACCGCCCGGTCACCGTCCAGATCAAGTATCACAATGCCTCGGCCATTCTGGGCCACGGCATCCGGCTGGGCTGGCAGGTTCCGGATGAGCGCCTGCAACACGCAGTGGCCGCGGCAAGACAAGCGGACGTTGCGGTGGTGTTCGTCGGCGAGCAGCTTGGCGAGGGCTACGACAAACACTTCTTTGATCTTCCCGGTGACCAGAACGCAATGATCGCGGCTGTGGCGGCAGCGAATCCGCGCACTGTCGTCGTATTGCATACCTCGACGGCGGTTGCGATGCCATGGCTGGATGAAGTCGCGGCAGTCGTACAGGCGTGGTACCCGGGGCAGGAAGCCGGAACATCGATCAGCGATGTACTGTTCGGTGACGTGAATCCTTCCGGGCGTCTGCCGGTCACCTTCCCTCGCAACGGCCAGCAGGGACCCACGTCAAACTGGCTGTCCTATCCGGGCGATGGTCAGACCGTGGTTTACGATGAAGGCGTTTTTGTCGGCTATCGCTGGTTTGATGCCAACGACGAACAGCCGCTGTTCCCGTTCGGCCATGGACTGTCCTATACCGCATTCACGTACAGCCGGCTGAACATCAGCGGCAGCGGCGATGATCGCGTTGTGCGATTCACGCTGAAGAACACGGGTAAGCGCGCGGGTGCCGAGGTCGCGCAGCTCTACATTGGCGTGCCGTCCACAGCCGAAGAGCCGCCGCGACAACTGAAGGGTTTCGAGAAGGTGCTGTTGCAGCCCGGTGAGTCGAAAGAGGTTTCGATTCCGTTACCAGATTCGCTTCTGCGGATGTTCGACGCGCCGTCGCGTAAGTGGCGGCTGTTCAGCGGTGATTACCGTATCGAAATCGGCGCGTCGTCACGCGACATCCGTCTGCAACAGGCGTTCCGAATCGAATAGGCCGTCCTCCGCCGGGCGCGCCCACCTGTCTCTTCGTCGTTGCAGCCGTGCGGGCGCTAAGCGCTGTGCCGGCGTCGACGGGCGACCAGCAATCTGACCACGGTGCTGCTGAACGACAATACCGAAGCAGGTATGGGGACAGCGGTCAGCGCTGCGGCGGGTGGCGACTTGAACGGGCACCGGCATGTCGCGGATGGCCGTTATCGCTGATGCGCCAGCGGCAATCCATGCCCTGATCCACGCAGCAGTGGCCTGAGCAAGTTCTAAATGTCACAATACTGATGCTAATTGCAGGGAGCGTTCCGACCGCCGCAGCGCTACCTCGCGATCAAATCGACGCCTTGCACCGGTTTCTGGCCAGGCCCGGACTTTCATTGGACGGTAGGGCCAACTTCTGACAACGCTGCGGGCATTGCTGGCGCCTGCGTCGGAGCATGCGCCGGCTGCAAATTGCCGCCAGACGGTGGCACTGCGGTAACTTGAGAACTTGAACATTTCCCGGGAGGAGAACCAATGAGCAAAGTGAGTCTGGAAGCGGCAATCCAAAGTGCTGGCAGCGCAGTGAGATACTTGAGGGATGTTGCCTTTCCGGCGTTTGAATTCCCGGTGGCGCCTGAATTCACCGACTGGATATCCGAGCAGGCCGCATGGAAGGAAACCTGCGTTCTGCTGGACCAGTCTCACCATATGAGCGACCTGTTCATCACCGGCCCGGATGCAGGCAACATGCTTCGATACCTCGGTGTGAACAGTTTCGAAAATTTCGGACCGGGCAGAGCCAAGCAGTACGTGGTCACCAACGAAGACGGCTATTTCATCGGCGACAGCGTGTTGTTCCATCTGGAGGAGGGTTTCTACGACCTGGTCAGCAACCCGTCCAGCGTCAACTGGGTACAGTTTCATGCTGAAACCGGCGACTGGAATGTCACCGTGGAACGCGAGGCAAATTCCGCCAGGCGGCAGGGACCGCCCCGCTTCTACCGCTATGAACTGCAGGGTCCGAATGCGCTGTCGATCATGCAGACACTGATCGGGGGACCCGTCCCGGACATCAAGTTCTTCCACATGACCCGGTTCGTCATCGCGGGCCACGCGGTATGGGCACTGCGTCACGGCATGGCCGGTCAGCCCGGCTTCGAGTTGATTGGCCCATGGGCGGACGGCGCGGATGTCATGGCGGCCATTCTGCAGGCCGGGGAAGGGTTCGGTCTGTTGCGCGGCGGAGCCAAAGCCTACGCGGTAGCGAACCTCGAGTCGGCATGGATACCGCGGCCGCCAAGTGCCGTATTCGGTCCGAAGGAAAAGGCGTTTCGCGAATGGCTGCCGGCCGAGGCGGTCGGCTCGCTTGGCGGCAGCATGGATTCGGAGGATATCGCTGACTATTACGTCACGCCGTTCGACATCGGCTATGGTCGGCTGATCAAGTTCGACCATGACTTCATCGGTCGCGATGCGTTGGCAAAGATGGCGGAAAATCCCCGCCGCACCAAGGTCTCCCTGGAATGGAACATCGATGACGTGATGAGTGTCCAGCGTTCACTGTTCGAACCCGGGCTGCCCGCCAAGTACATCGCCTTGCCCAAGTCGCGCTATGCGTTCTACCAGACCGACAAGGTATTGCACGACGGCAAGCTGGTGGGCATTTCCATGGACCTCGGACATATCGCCAACGAACGTGCCTTCATTTCACTGGCGACGATTGACCGGGAGCTGAGTACACCTGGAACGGAAGTCGTCGTTGTCTGGGGCGAGAAGCCCAACTCGAAGAAGCTGGGCGTGGAGCCGCATCGGCAGGTCGAGATTCGCGCAACCGTGGCGCCGGCGCCGTATGTTTCCTCCATCAGGGAGTCCTACAGGAAATGATTGCAGCACGGGTTACTGCCAGCATGACTGAGGCGCAAGGGTCTTCTGACGCGCCCGGGAGCGACCAGGAGCGGCGGCAGGAACTTCTGGCTCCTGGTCACCGCGCTGCTCGCGGCTTGCAGCGGAAATGAGCCGGACCCCGCGCTGACCGATGCCCCGGTAGTGCGGGTCGACGATCGACCCAACATCCTGCTGATCGTCGCCGATGGCATGGGTTACGCCGACCTCGGCGTTTACGGCAGCGAGATCCCGACACCCAACCTGGACATGCTGGCCAACAGCGGCATGCTGCTTACCAATTTCTATACCAGCCTGACGTGTGGACCTACCCGTTCATCCCTGCACCCTGCCCGCCTGGGAATCCGGCAGCCGTCGGACGAGAAGCGCGGCCAGGAACATCGGCAGCGCTGCCACCGCGAACAGTGCGGTTCGTCCCGCGCTGTTGTCGAGCAGGAAGCCGGCGACGATCGGCCCGAGTACGGATCCCAACCGCCCGATCGCGAAACTGATGCCTATGGCCGACGTTCGAACCTCTGTCGGGTAGGAACCGGCGATGAGCGAAAGCAACGGCACCTGTGTCGCGTAGATGGTGAAACCGGTTGCGAAAGACACCGCCGCGAGCAGCATGAACCAGGACGGGACCAGACCGAAGGTCGTCATGCCGACGGCGATGACTACGAACCCGAACGACGTCGTGGCGGTAAGTCCCAGCTTGCGTACGGCAAGCCCGACCAGCAGTGGACCGCCGATCCCCCCGGCGAAGGTCGACATCGAAATCAACACCGCAGTCTGATCGGATCCGCTCAGGTCAGAAACGATCTTGGGAGACCAGTTCACGTAAATGTAGTAAGCGAACATGAAACCGAACTGGATCGCACCGATGAGCAACGTCCGTTTCAGCAGGTCTCCGCCGAATAGTTCTGTCAGGCGGGTTCCGCTTTCTTCGCTGCGGGGGATTACAGGCAGATGCAGCATCGGGCGCTCGCCAACGAATCGCAGGGCCTGATTGATCCGGGCCAGTGCGTTCGCCGGTTTGCGCTTGACCAGGTAGTCTATCGATTCCGGGATTCCGAAGATGGCGGCAGGCACCAGCGCCAGCGTGACAACCCCGCCGAAAATGAACAGGGCTTCCCAGCCGGCCCGTTCAATCACGAACAGTGCGACAACACCGCTACTGAGATTGCCGATCGGATTGCCCACCATCATCAGGCCCAGTGCCAGCGTACGGCGCTTTACCGGCACATATTCCATGATGAGACTGGTGGTGTTGCTGATCATTGCGCCGATGCCGAGACCGGCGAAAATACGGGCGGCGGCAAGCTGGTAGATGTCCTGGGAAAACGCCGCGCCCAGCATTCCTGCCGCCACCAGCAGGAGGTTGATGATGATCGCGGACTTCCGCCCCAGCATGTCGCCGAGCGGCGAAATGAACAGCGCGCCGAGGCCCATGCCAGCCAGCCCGGAACTGAAAACCACCCCCAGTTCGACGGGGTCGAGCCCCCAATCCCGTGCGACGAGCGGCGCCACGATAGCGATAGACAGCAGATCGAAACCATCGACGATGGTGATCAAAAGGCATACCGCGATGATCAGGAATTGCTTCGCGACAGGAATCTCGAGCCTGGACAGCGCAGTGGACTGTTCGGTCATTGCCGTCCCGGCCTCCGCGTCGGGCATCTGCGAAGCAAACCTTCGGCAAACTGGCAAGTGGCGTTTGGCATAACAGCGCAAGATTAACTATCATAATACTGATATACAAGTAGGTTCGAGGTGAACGTGTGCAGGGGTTTGTCGGGCTCGGCAATATGGGTGCGGCGATTGCCGAACAACTGCTGGACAACGGCGCGCCGCTGCTCGTTTACGATGTCAACGCGGCGGCGATCGCCCTGTTGGAAAAGGCGGGCGCCACTGCCTGTTCCTCTGCGCGGGAGATCGCGGACCGGGCGACTCTGGTCATCACCTGTCTCCCTGCCCCCGCTGTTTCGCTGACGATCGCGCAAGAGATTGCAGCAGGTGCCCGTGTCGAAATCATGGCTGACCTGTCGACCATAGGCCGCAGCACGATCATCGAAATGGGTTGCGTACTGGCGGCAGCGGGGATTCAGCTCGTCGATGCGCCGGTCAGCGGTGGGCCGCTGGGTGCGCGGATGGGGACGCTCAGCCTGATGCTTGCCGGGCCCCGCGATGCCGCCCGGCGGGTTGAGGAAACCTTGAGTCCCGTGAGTGGCAAGACAACGTATATCGGTGCTGCTGCGGGCCAGGCGCAATTGGCCAAGCTCGTCAACAACGGCATCAGCATGACGGCATTCCTCGTGTCCTGCGAGGTCGTCGCCGCTGCCGTCGGTCGAGGGTTAGCGGCCAGGGATATCGTCGCCTACGTCAACCAAGGGCGTGGGCGGAACAGCGGGACAGTTACCAAGCTGCCCAGGAACATACTGGACAGAACGTTTGACGTTGGCCCGACGCTGGTTTCAGCGCTCAAGGACCAGGATCTCTTTCTCGAAGAGTATCGCGAAGCGAGCTTGCCGGAGGGCGTCATCGCGGGAACCCGGGAGTTGTGGGGCAGAACCACGAGCGTGCTCGATCCCCACGGAGATGCGGCAACGATCGTGCAATATTTCGAAAGATTTACCGGCGCTGAAGTCACTACAACCGGCGGCCGGGACGACGCAGTACGAGCCGGTGACCACGAGTTACTGGAACTCGCCGACGATGCGATCGCATTCGCAGTTCTTGCGGCGACATGCGAGGCAGTGGCAGTCGGGATGGCTGGCGGCATCGAGCCCGCAATCCAGCTTGAGCTTCTCAACGCGGGAACTGCGCGCAGCTATTGGAGCGAAGACATATTGGGCACGCAAATCCTGAGCCGTCGTTTCAACTCCGGCATTTCAATCGGCAAGGCTTGTGACAGGTTGCAAAGCTATCTCGAGCTGGCTGCCGGTACCGGACTTCCGGCCGGCCTTGTCGACTCTGCCCTGGCGGTCTGGAAAAAAGCCGCGACGGAAATCGGCGCAAACAGGGACGTTACCGAATTGATGCTGCTGCTTGAGCAAAAAGTCGGTGCGAAATTCATCGAACGGGCATAGCCGACCGATTGAATGGTTCTACATTCCACGCGCAATCGCCGGGCGCTCGGCCATCCGTTTCAGCCAGTTCTCGATCCGGTTGAAAGCGCGTCCGCTTCTGAGCACTTCCACCACGAATGGCGCCAGCAGTGTAGGGTAGATCAGAATATCGGCCATGGAAAAATCTCCGGTGACGAAGTCGCTACCGGCAAGCTGTGCATCCAGTACGGCGAGGTAGCGTGTCAGACGATCGCGCATGATTGCCAGACCACGCTGCTGTTCATCGCCGGGTCGTGACAACAGGTACAGGCCGGTGGTGCAGGCCGCAAGGTCGCTGGCACCAAAAGCGGACCACTGCAGAACCTCGGCCCGAAGGCGGGTCTCCCCGGGCAATAACCTGCCCGATTTCTCAGCCAGGTAAAGGCAGATGGCAAAGGACTGCGCAAGGGTCATCGGTTCGCCGCCTGGACCATCGGCGTCGATGATCAGCGGAACCGCCCCCGCAGGATTCAGCGCCAGGTAAGCCGCCGAGCGTTGTTCGCCACCGGCAAGATCAACCAGCCTGCGCTGATAGGCCAGGCCGCATTCCTCCAGCATCATCAGGACCTTGCGGCTGTTGGTAGTGGCAGCGCAGTAACATTCGATCATGTGGAGTATCCGTCCGCCTGGAGATTGACCATCATAACTATGATTAATATGCTAAAGGGCACCAGGTGCCCATGCCGTTCCTGACCGAGTCAGGTTGATCCGGCCAGTATAGTGCGAGCTAAGAAGATGACTCCACCACGAATGCCCCCCATCCCGCTCGAGTGCCTGACCGCTTCACAGCGTGCGGTCTACGATCGTATTGCCTCGGGCCCGCGCCGGCAGATCGGGGCACCGCACTGGGCCTGGTTGCGCAGCCCGGTCCTCGCCGACAAGGCGCAGGAACTGGGCCGATTCTGCCGTTTCGAGACCACCGTGGAGCCACGGCTGATCGAGATCGCCATCCTGACGACCGCAGCGCACTGGCAGGCTGCACTGGAATGGGACCTGCACGAATCGGAAGCGTTGCGGATGGGCCTCGATGCCACAACGATTGAAGCGATACGCCAACAGAACGGACCACGCTTCGAAACTCCCGCCGAACAGGCGGTGTATCGTTTCACGCTTCAGTTGTGGCATGAGCGCCGGACATCTGCGGACAACTATGCGGGGCTGGTCCATGCCATAGGTGAACAAGGGGCGGTCGAACTGGTTGGCATCCTTGGCTATTACGCGCTTATTTCGATGACTATCGTTGCCTTCGAAGTCGCCTCACATATCCGTGAAGGCGACGTTTTCGCCGACCTGCGGGAGGCCCGGTAGCGTTCAGCGGGGCAGCAGCGTTTCAGCGATGACGGCAACAATTTCGATGAACAACTGCATGCAGAACACGGCTGCCCCCCCGGCGATCACGCCTGCAATGACCATCGTGGCGGTCAAGTCCGGCCATGCGATCAGCGCTATCAGCAGGACCGGCATCAGCGCCGCCAGGATCAGCAGCAGTACGCGGTGCTTCAGACTGAAATGCACCAGGGCATAGCTGGGCTCGTTGTTCATGAAACCGCTCCTTTTCGTCGAAATTGCCGCGGACCTGGCAGCCCGCAGCCCGTCCTGCAGCATGCTGCGCAATCACTATAAGGCAAGGCCTTACCGGGTTCGCCATCTCCGATTGTATAGTGAAAAATCATAGCACTGACAATAAAATTGCGCGTGCTGGCAGGCCTGACAGGCCAGTCGTTGTCCATCGTTCATTTTCAGACAAGGGGTCAATCGCAAATGCGTGTCGATGAGAAACAGGACCTGGTGGTAATCGGCGGTGGGCTGGCCGGCCTGGCAGCCGCATGCAGGGCGGCGGAGCTCGGCCTGAAACCGCTGGTGCTGGAAGCGACGGATGACGAAAGCTATCTGTGCAATTCGCGTATCACCGGCGGAATTTTCCACGTCGCGATGCACGATATCCGGCTCAGTGAGGATGAGGCGCGGAAGAATATCCACAATGCCAGCCAGGGTTTCGCGCGGCCCGAGCTGGTTGATGCGCTGGCCGGGAATGCCGTCCGCTCCGTAGACTGGTTGCGCTCACAAGGGATCCGCTTCATCCGTGGCGGACCGACGCCCGAGCTGGGGACAGTACTGGCGCCGCCCCGGTTGCAGCAATTCGGTATGCACTGGAAGGGACGCGGCGGCGACGTATTGCTGCGCACCTTGTCCGAGCGGCTGGCCGAACGCGGCGGCACGCTCCGGCGGGGTGCCCGGGTGCTCTCCATTGTCATGGAAGCGGGATGCTGTACGGGCGTCGAGGTTGAAATCGACGGCAGCGTGAGTCGGCTGCGGACAGGCGCCGTTGTGATTGCCGATGGTGGCTTCCAGGCCAACCAGGACATGGTCGGCCAGTATATCTCCCCGGCGCCGGAGAAACTGTTCCAGCGCAACGCCGGGACCGGGCGCGGCGACGGCATCAGGATTGCCGCGGCCGTCGGCGCGAAGCTTGTCGGGATGGACAAGTTCTACGGGCACGTCCTGCATCGCGACGTGATCAACAATGAACGTCTGTGGCCGCATCCGATGATCGACAGCATGGCCGTCTCTGGCGTGGTCGTGAACGGTGGCGGTCAACGGGTATTTGACGAAGGGTTGGGCGGCGTCTCGATTGCCAACATGATCGCCAAGCTCGAAGACCCGCATGGCTGCACGGTCATCTGCGACGCCGCTGCATGGCGCGGGCCGGCCCGCGAGGCAGTGATGGGGCCGAATCCCAACCTCGAGAAGGCCGGCGGCAAGGTGATCACCGCAGACAGTATCGAGGACCTTGCCGCGAAGACGGGTCTGCCAGCAACAGCACTGGGTGACACCGTCAGGCACTACAACGAAGCGGTGGCGCGGGGGACATTGAACTCACTCGACCCGCCGCGTACGAGCAACCGCTTTCGTCCCCTGCCGATTGCAGAGGTACCATTGCTCGCGGTGCCGGTTTGCGCGGGTATCACCTATTCGATGGGTGGGATCGCGATTGATGGTGCAGCACGCGCCCTGGATGCAAACGACCAGCCGATCCCCGGCCTTTACGCGGCCGGCGCCTCGACGGGCGGCCTTGAGGGTGGACCCAACACGGCCTATACGGGTGGTCTATCGAAGGCAGTGGTCTTTGGATTGTTGGCCGGCGAAGCCGCCGCCAGGTTTGGCGGCAACCAACCTCGCTGACCTGGCACCCCTGCGACGGGCATCGTCAAACGTTATAGCGAAGCTTCAAGCCCGGACGTGGCCAGCGGCACTTGTAGAGCCGGCCGGTGCCTGCGGCAGTGATCCAGGCGTCCCGCATGTCAGGTCCGCCGAAGCAGATGTTGGTGACCATCCGGTCCGGCAGCGGCAGATGTCCGATTTCGTCGCTGGCGGGATCGAAGATGGTGATACCGCCGTTGACGAGTGTTCCGACGCAGATTTTTCCATCTGCCTCGACCGCCAGGCTGTCCAGCATCTGAAAGCCGCTGAGCGGGCCGAGCACCTTGTCCCGCCTTTCGGCGGCGTAAATATCGTCCGGCGGCGCGAGGACGCCAGGACGTATCACATCGAATGCCCAGAGGCGGCTGGTCAGGGTTTCGGCGACATACAGCGTGCGTTCGTCGGCGGACAAGCCGATGCCATTCGGCACGATCATGCCTTCGCGAACCCGGGTAATTTCCGAGCCGTCGGGCCGGGCATAAAAGATCTGCCCCAACTCCATCTGTCCATTGACGGCTTTCGTGCCCGAGTCCGTGAACCAGAACCCGCCAGTGCTATCGAACACCAGGTCATTGGGCCAGCGTAGTTTTCTGCCGTCGCACGCGGTGTAAATCGTGGTGACGGTTCCGCTGCCGAGGTCAACGCGCTGGATAC
The DNA here is from genome assembly GCA_024234975.1 of Gammaproteobacteria bacterium. GTDB lineage: Bacteria > Pseudomonadota > Gammaproteobacteria > JACKNH01. The sequence goes on along the minus strand of JACKNH010000006.1, from coordinate 27,914 downwards.
TGCCGCCCTCGTAAGCGGCGCCCAATCCTGCGGAGACGAACATGCCATCGGGTCGCTGGCGCCATTCCGGCCCACCGTTGTTGGCGATGTAGACTGCGCAATCGGGCCCTATCGCGAGGCCATTCGGGCCGCCGCCGACGTCGGCAACGATCGATACCTGCCCGTCGGCTGTGACCCGCGTAAGCGTCTTCCGGCGGATTTCCACCAACAGGACCGAGCCGTCGGACAGCGCAACAGGACCCTCTGGAAACTGCAGCCCCTGGGCGACCAGTTCTAGGCTCAGGGTTTCCCGCTGTATTCGCGATTCAATCACGGCTGCTCACTCCGGCAAGGCCAGGGCGCGACGTCGTTCATCACCCACGGCGGTTCCGGGAAACGCCGCGCGCTCAAATCTTGAACAACTCCGTGGCTGCGGGATGGAACAGCTCGTCGACCGCTACCCGGCGCTGCGACAACCCCTGGTTATGGTGGTGGCGCAGGAATGTTTCGAGAGTCTGCCGGTTACTCTCGGTCAAACCGTACGACCAGTAGTCCCGCCCCATCAGGCTGATGGCTGCCTGCAGCTGTTCTTCGACGAAGGGCAAGGTTACCTTTGTGGCGGAGGTATCGGACAGGCGTTGCAGTGCGTGCTGTTTTGCCTGCTCGAATGCCTTGTACAGGGTCGCCGGCAACCAGCGATGTTCTGCCACAAGTTCCCGGCGGATGCCAATCAGATGCATGACCGGAAAAACGGCAGTGCGGCGATAGTAGTCGGTTGCGGTGGCCATAGGGTCTTCAAACAACCATTTCAGGCGTGAACCCGGCTGGCCGAATCCGGCAGGCAGCCGGGGACTGACGATGCCGTCCAGTTCTCCCGCGTCCAGCATGGCGGACAGCGTTTGCCCGGCCGGGGCGGAGGACAAACGAATTCCTTCCGGCAGTGCCAGGCGTACCTTCTCTACACGGTCAGGCTGTTCCAAACCGCCGCGTACCCAGTCGATATCCGATGGTTTGACCCCGTACTCGTCTTCCAGCAGGGCCCTGGCCCAGACGCAGGCGCTGAGCTGGTATTCCGGCGTGCCCAGCTTCCTGCCCTTGAGGTCTGCCGGCTGGTCGATGCCGCGGTCGTTCCGCACGACTATCGAGGTGTGTCGGAACGCCCTTGAAGGGAATACCGGGATACCGATGTAGGGATTGTCACCGCGGCTGGTGCGCAAGGTGAAAGTCGACAGCGATAGCTCGGCAACATCGAAATCCACATGCCGGAACGAGCGGAAGAACATCTCCTCCGGGGTCAGGCGCAGGAATACCGGGTCCACGCCATCGATCTGTACAACGCCGTCGCTCAGGGCGCGCGTCCGGTCGTAATCGCCCATCGCAATCGACAACCTGAGATTGCTTTGCATCGGCCTGCCCTGTTACTTCAGCGGACCGACAAACATCATCTTGAACACCGGCGTATCGGGCGGGTTGGTATTGGTGGTCGAGGTCATGTGCATTTCGTTGTCAACGATGGTGATGTGGACCATGTTGTAGTTGGGTGCGTTATTGAGGCCTTCCGGCGTTCCGGTATCTTCGTGCATGATTTCGATATACAGGTCATCGCCGTTGATGGTGCCATGCTCGATGGGACCCATCTGGTGGACGTTCAGACAGGGACCGCATACCAGGCCCTTGATCTCGCCATCAACCGAACGCAGCATCATGTACTGCTTGCGGTCACCCAGTCCGGAGTAGGCAACCCAGCGCCCCGAAACCTTGTCAACCGAGAGGTTTTCGCCCGGACCGGATGGATTGAACTCCGGCAGGTTCAGCCGCGGGCGTAAACCCACCCTTGGCTGGCGTTCGTAGGCGACGACACTCGCATTGGCCGTGGGGCCTCCTTCGCTGGACAGCATCAGCTTGCCATTGACGAGTTCAGCGTGAACTTTTCGCACGTAAGGCGCGTTGAGGCCGCGATCGTGCAGTACCGTGAAATCCAGTACGCCATTGCTCATCGTGCCTTCACGGATAAAGGCGACATTGTCGAAATCAAGGCAGTCGTGGCAGTAAAGGCCACCCGTGATGCGGTCTTCCTCGATCTTCACGATATAGATGTGCCTCGTGCCATCGATGTCAGCAACCCAGCCACCGCGCAGTTCGGCAGCGGTCTGCGCCGCTGCCGACCCGCTGATGACGATGGCGAAAATGCCAAACAATCTTCCCAGGCTTTTCATCATGATTCTGTCCTTCCTGCTTTGGTGTTCATTCGCCGGCGCGCGCGGCCAGCACTTCGGTGACGTAAGCGGCGACATCGCGTAGCGACTCGGGCGTGAAAGCCGCGCCAATTGCCGGCATCTTGTCGCCGCCGTAATTGATGGCTTTCACTATCGCGGCGGTATCGCGAATAGTGGCCAGGTCTGCTCCGCCACCATGCCCTCCCCGACCGTCTTCGCCGTGACAGGCGGAACATATCGAGCGGTAGGATCGGAGCCCGTTATCCAGGTCGGCTGCCCCTTGCGCCGGTTCAATGATCCTTTGTCTGGCAGCGAGTTCCTCTTCCGTCGGAGGCTGCGGAACGAAGAACGGCGGTGGCGCGATAGGCAGCGTGTCCAGCGTGCCCTTGAGCGAGAACAGCCAGACGCTGTCACCATGCTCGGTGCCGCCCAGCAGATTTCCCGCTGAATAGGCAACGACATACTCGGTGCCTTCGTGCTCAAAGACACTCACCGGCGCGTTCATTCCTGCGCCGGTCTGGAATTCCCACAGCTTGCGGCCGTTGCTGGATTCCAGGGCGGTCAGGCGCCCGTCACTTCGGCCGACAAAGATTAGCCCGCCGGCAGTCGCGGTGACGCCGCTCCAGCACAGTTCATTGATGTGCTGGCGCCACTCGATGCGGTTGGTCGTCAGGTCCATGGCGGCAATCACGCCCATGTCCGGTTTCGGAAATACCGGATAACTCGGCTTACCGTCCAGTGATGCCCGCACGACGACCGGGCGGTCGGCGGCGCAGATGAACATGGTCTTGCTGGCGGGATCAACTGCGCTGGGCGGCCAGTTGGCACCACCGACGAAACCCGGGGTGAACAGGGTGGGCTCGTCGTAGAACGGCGTGAAAACAGCCGCCTTGTTGACCAACTGGTAACCTTCAGGGGCAATATCCAGGGATTGGGGTACGAACGCTTCGCCAACCGGATAGGGCTGGGTAGCCGCAGTGGCCATGCGTGGTTCCTGCGGCACCGGTCGCTCTTCGACTCCGAGAAGTGGCTCGCCGGTAACACGATCAAGGATGTAGAGCCAACCGGTCTTGCCGGCCTGGACCAGCGCCTTGCGCGATTGCCCGCGGTATTCGGCATCGAACAGAATCACCGGGTTGGCGGCATCGTAATCCCAGATGTCGTGATGCACTTCCTGGAAATGCCAGCGGTACGCACCGGTCCGGTAATCCAGGGCCAGGATGGACACCGAGAACAGGTTGTCGCCCGGGCGCAACCAGCCTTCGGAGCCCGGCGCGGCGTTGCTGGTGGAGAAATACATCATGCCGAGTTCCGGATCGAGCGCGGGTGTATGCCAGATGTTCGCGCCGCCGCGCTGGTAAACGTCGCTGTTCGCTGGCCAGGTGTCGCCGCCGAATTCACCCGGGTCCGGCACCGTATTGAACATCCACACTTCCGAGCCGTCGCGGGCGTTGAGGGCGCGGATGCGGCCGCGCACACCCATCTCGCCGCCGGCATAACCGACAAAGACCAGGCCGTCGTAGTACAGCGGGGCATGGGTAATGCTGAACCCGGCACCGACGACTTCACTCTGGACTTCCCAGATGACCTCACCGGTTTTCTGGTCCAGGGCCACGACGCGGTTATCGAGGTGCCCGTGAAACACCTTGCCTTCGCCCACCGCGACGCCCCGGCTGACCCAGCCACAGCACTGCGTAACGTTCTCATCTTTCAGATTGGCCCGGTACTGCCAGAGGATTTCTCCGCTGTCGACGCTGATCGCGAAGATGTCACTGTCACCGGTACTGATGTAGATGACGCCATCGACCACGACGGGCTGAGCCTCGCCGGAGTTCCTGTAACCGGCGCCCGAACCTCCCAGGTGTACGTGCCATACGCCTTTCAGGTCCTGTACGTTGCCCACATCGATCTGCTGCAACGAGGAAAACCGACGGTTGTAGATGTCACCACCATTGGTAGGCCACTCGGTGGGCAGTTGCGTCAGAGACTTATCGCCCTGCGCGGCGGCCGGTAGCGTGGTGAATGCGGTCGCCAATACAAGCAATAACGCCGCAATTCGAGGTTTGTAGTGCGTAGTTTTCATCGTCGTTGAACCAATGACATGTGTAGATGGCCAATTCCCGCGCAGCGGCATGATCGCTCGCCTGGCTCGACGCAAGGATTCGGAAATCCAGGCTGCAGATTCCTGTTCCGGGTTTCGTTGGCGGCGCTGACGCGTATTTCGAAACGCGCCGAAAACGCATGAATTTCAGCGGGTTTCCGATTTCGTCAGTGCTATGATTGTATGTGCCGCCAGCATCCGGCGCAAGCCCGGCCCGGACCACTTCGGGCAGGTCGTGGTTGATTTCCATTCTGCCATCGAGGCAGGTGGCCCCCGGGTTGGCTGCGCGAATCAGGCCGGGGTCAGATGGGTGTTTCTGCGCGCTATGACGGAGACGAGGATTGCGGCCAGCACCTGAGGGATCGCCAGGGCCAGCAACACGGCGGGCCTGCCCAGGCCGGATTCGAGCATCACGCCTGCTGTGTATGGGCCCAGGATCGAGCCCAGCCGGCCTATGGTGAAGGCCAGCCCGATCGCCGTCGTGCGGACACTGGCCGGGTAGCAGGAGGCCACGAATGTGTACAAGCTGACCTGGATGCCAAAGAAGAAATAACCCGTGACGACGATGATACAGCTCAGCAGCCACGCGAGCTCCGGCGCAAATCCGAAACTGGTCAAGCCGATTCCCACTGCGAGAAAACCAATGGACGTGGTTTTCAACAAGCCCAGTCGAGCAGCTATCAGCCCCACCGTGAGGGCCCCCACGATGCCACCAACGTTGATCAACATTGCGATCGAAATGCCGACGCCGTCGGACAGACCCATGTCGATGACGAGTTTGGCCGACCAATTGACAAAGGCATAGAACCCGAACATGTAAAACAGGTGAATCAGCCCGATTGGTATGGTTGTTGCGAGCAACTCACCGTGAAAGACATCGAGAATGCGCTTCTTTGAGTCCTGTTCGGAATTTCCCGGTTGCGGCAGCACTTCCAGAGGCTCGATCCGCAGCCTGCGAAGCACCGCATTGAGTCGCGCAAGTGCCTTGGCAGGTCTTCGTGCCATGAGGAACTCGATGGACTCGGGCAGGCCGAAATAGACTGCAATTACCATGGCCAGGGTCAAGGCGCCGCCGCACAGCAGGACGGATTGCCAGCCCCAGAGGTTGATGAAAAACAGCGTTATCGAACCACTGATAATTGCCCCTATCGGCGTACCGACGAAAACCAGGCCCAGCGCAGCTGCCTTGCGTTTCGGGGCGACGAATTCGAGGATGGTGGTGCCAACATTACTGGCGATGCCGCCGATGCCCAGCCCGGTTATCAGACGGAAAAGGATAATTGCGATAAAATCCTTCGCCAGTGCTGTAAGGACCATACCGGTACCGATCAGGGCCAGCAGCAGCAGAATCGCGACTCGACGGCCGAGAATGTCGCCGATCGGGGACAGGAACAGGGCGCCGAGGGTCATACCCGCCAGGCCCGAACTGAATATGACTCCCAGTTCCACGTCGGACAACCCCCATTCCCTGGCAATGATCGGGGCAATGAAGGAGATTGAAAGGATGTCGAACCCGTCGATGACGGTGATCAGGAAGCAGATCCCTATGATCGCGAACTGAAAGGAAACCGGCGCCTTGTCGACGACCAACTTACGCACTTCGTCGGCGGTCACCGGGCTTTCCACGGGCGGATTGGTTGGTAACCGGGCACCAAACGGTCATCGAGGGCTTCATGGATCACAATCGTTCGTGCGACCGACATAGAAGATAGGTTTATCACAGTTATGATAATAAAGCTTTCCCGCATTCAGCATCAATCCGTCACCAGCAAAGGACCGCCTGTCAGAACCGGCAGATTGCCAGGTTCAGCGGAACGACCACGGGCATGAGCCATTCCAATCGTTCTCCTTTTCCCAGTTTTTTTGTGCAATCGACATGAAAAAAATAGCGTTTCCTGAACTGGAGGCTCTGCCTGATGCGCCGGTGGCTGCGAGCGATATTCCGGCGCCCGAGGATATCAAGATGCTGCAGCGTCCGGGGCCGCTGATCCGCAGGTTGCACCAGATTGCCGTTTCGGTTTTCCTGACCCATGGTCGTGAATTCGAATTGACCCCGGTGCAGTATGGCTCGCTGCAGCTCGTTGCCATGTACCCCGGTATTCCCCAGGCCGGCCTGGGGAAGTTGCTTGCACTCGACCGGCAGACAATCAGCAACGTTGTTCAGCGGTTGGCAGACAAGGGACTGATAATTCGCAAGGAAAAGGATGCGCGTACCAGCGCCCTGTACGCCAGCGGTGCGGCAAAGGCACTGATACAGGTGATGAAGGAAAGGCTGTCGTCCGTTGACGCAACGATTCTGGGACCGTTGAATCAAAGCGAAAAGAAGACCTTCATGGAATTGCTGCAGAAGCTGGTGGATTCCAACAATGAACTCAGCAGGGCGCCGAGTGGTGGGACTTCCGGCAGTTCGGCACCGCGCAGGAAGAAGAAGCAGAAGTCGGCCTGACCGCTTGTCCAGTACACAAAACCTTTCGGTGAAGGTGGTAGCCTGCAATTGACTTGGCCGCGGTATCTTCGATAATCCGCTCTTCCGGAAATCGGTTCATCGCGGCCAGCATGCAGCTTTACACCTTCCCTCAATCCCACAATTCCCTGCGCGTTACAGCAACAGCGTATGGTGCGGGCATAGCGCTCGAACCCAGATTTGTTGACCTGGCAAAGGCGGAACAGCACAAACCTGAATTCCTTAAACTCAATCCGAATCATAAGGTGCCGACGCTGGTCGACGGCGATTTCGTGTTGTGGGAATCACCGGCGATTATGTTGTACCTCGCCGAAAGGAATCCGGCAGCCGGCCTGGTGCCCCGGGATTTACACCAGCGAATGCACATGCACCAGTGGATCGCATGGGACACCATGCAGTTCACACCGGCAGAGCATGTGTATATCTACGAGTACCGCGTCAAATCGAAGCTGCGCCTGGGTGAGCCGGACAGCGTCCGCCTGGAAGCGGCAGCGAAGAACTATCACGAGTACGCTGCGGTACTGGACGGACATTTGAAAGGCCGTACCTGGCTCGTCGGCAACACCTGTACGCTGGCTGACTTCCATGTCGTTGCGCCGATGATTCACGCGGCGAGCTGCCATTTTCCACTAACCGGGTACCGGGAGATTCGGCGCTGGTCGGACCACGTATTCCAGACCCAGGCCTGGCAGCAGGCCTACACCGACGCTTACGGCCGCTGAAGCAGCCGGGCAGCATCCGCGGTTCCTGCCAGGATCCGCGATGCCGTTACCCGGCGAAGTTGTAGCGCTTTCCGGTCCGACGGCGCCGTCGAGTGCCCCGGCTCACCTGCCATCGGCTGCGACCCGTCCCCCTTCTGCTGCCTGACCGCTCGTATTTAACGATTGGTGCGAAGGTCATCCTGGTCGTTAACGGTGCAACCACCTCCGCCTCGGTTAATTGACAGTATTATGATGATCAGATAGCATCCTGCGCAGGAAGCAAGACACGGAAAATTGATGAAACCCGGTAAACTTGATTGCGCGCGCGCGCTCCTGGAGCCGCTATGGGAAACCAAGGCCCATAGCCCCACACCGGGACCGCGTTCAGGGCATCAATGGCACTGGCAGGATGTGAAGGCGTACATAACCGAAGCGGCGAAGCTGACTTCGCCGGAGGTCGTGGAACGGCGCGTGCTTCGCCTGATGAATCCCGAACCGGCGTTCGAGGACGACGAGTCCACGGCAGGAAACCTGGCCGCCGCCATCCAGATTCTGCTCCCCGGCGAGAAAGCCCGTCCCCACCGGCACTCAATCAACGCCTTGCGGTTCATCATGGAAGGTCACGGAGCCACGACGATCGTCAATGGCATTCCGGTGGCAATGAACCCCGGCGATCTGCTGTTGACGCCAGGTGACTGCTGGCACGAACACTATCATGACGGCGACCGACCCTCGATCTGGCTCGATGTCCTGGACGCTCCAGTGCACAATGCCCTCGGCATCATCACTTTCGAGCCGGGACCGGTGGCAAAGGAAAAAATGCCGGCTTCGCTTCCCATTGGTGCGTTCAAGGCGCCCAGCATACTCCCCTGCGGAATCTCGCATGGGCGTGCCTATTCCCCGGTATTCAGTTATCCCTACGAGGACGTTCTGCGAGTGCTTGACCATGCACCGGTGGGTCCTGAAGGTCTGCGAGCCGTGCGCTATGCAAATGCCCTGACCGGCGGTGCGGCCATGTCGACCCTCGACATTCAAATGCTCGGACTCGAACCCGCCGAACCATCACGGGATTACCGCTGCAACGCGGATTTCATTTTCCTGGTGGTCGACGGCGAAGGCACGACTCAGGTCGGCGATGAAACCATGTCCTGGTCAAAATACGACATCCTGACCATACCCCGAAACAACTGGTTCCATCATGAAGCCCGTAGCAAGGCCCACCTGCTGCAGGTTTCGGACAGCGAAATGCTGCGCCGGCTGGACCTGTTCGAAGAGAGCTACCGATCGTAATGCCTTCCAGGCCATTGCGAAGGCGGCCACGCGCATCTGCTGGCTACACCGGGAAATCCGATGCCCGGCGCTGACCCTATTCCCGAACTCAAGGCGACGCTGGTGAGCGCGAATCGAATTCTCGTGCATCACGATATCGTTGACGGTTTCGGGCACGTCAGCGCACGGCTGCCGGATAACCCTGAACGTTTCCTGCTGGCCAGGCGCAAGGCGCCAGGCCTGGTCACCGCTGATGACATCATCGAATTTGATCTCTCCGGCGAGCCCGTCGTGGAAAAACATGCACCGACGTTCCTTGAACGATTCATTCACAGTGAGATATATGCGGCCCGGCCTGACGTGAACAGCGTTGTCCACAGTCACTCACCGCTGATGGTGGCCATGAGCGTTGCGGGACAGGGCGCGTTCAGGCCGGTCTGCCATACCTGCGGCTTCCTTGGCGAAGGTACCCCGCTGTTCGAGATCCGCAAGGTCGCGGGGGATGCGACCAACCTGCTCATCAGCAGTCGCGAACTGGGAAAGGCGCTGGCGGAAACCCTGGCCGATGCGGGCGTCGTCCTGATGCGGGGACATGGCACCACGGCCGTTGGCGCATCCGTCCAGCAGGCCGTTTACCGGGCGGTCTACTCCGAAATCAACGCCCGCGTTCAGTTGTCCGCACAGCAGATGGGCGTGCCGGAGTTCCTGACGCCGGCCGAGGCCAAGGCCTGTGAGGGAACCTCGTCACTCCAGGTCGAACGAACCTGGGCTTATTGGCTTGACCTGATCGGCCAGGGCCGGGCAAGCCAGCCGGGCGTGGCCGGCTGAGGGGCTGCACGTCATGAAGTTATGCTGGTTCGATGATTATCGCCTGGGCCTTGTTCAGGGTGAGTTTGTTCTCGATGTGTCCGCCGCGCTGGATGGCATGCCCCGGGACGCGTACCCGGCGCTGTCTGGCGATCCACTGATCACCCACCTGGACCGTTTGCTTCCCGCCATCGCCGAACTGGCAGGGTCGGCGGCAACGATTCCCGTGAGTGAAGCCCGGTTCCTCAGCCCGGTCGCGAGGCCGACCAAAATCATCGGGACACCGGCGAACTACGTGCAACACGTCGAAGAGGCCGCATCGGCTGCAGAGGTGTTCACCACCCGGTACTCCGGGCCCATCATGGAGCAGGGATTGTTCCTCAAGGCGATCAGTTCGCTGGTAGGTCCCTCGCAAGGCATCAGTCTGCGATTTCCGGAGAGGCTGACGCATCACGAGATGGAACTTGGCGTTGTGATCGGGAAGCAGGGATCGAACATCCCGGAATCCGAGGCGCTTGAATACATCGCCGGTTATACCATTGCCCTTGATATCACCGTGCGGGGACCGGAAGACCGCAGTTTCCGCAAGTCGATAGACAGTTACGCCGTGTTGGGCCCCTGGCTCGTACTCGCCGATGAAATTTCCGATCCTGGCAACCTGGCGTTTTCACTATCGGTCAACGGCGAAATCAGGCAGGCATCCAATACCCGATACATGATCCTGGATATCGCCACGCAGATTGCGTGGGCATCGCGGTTCTACACGCTCTGGCCGGGCGACACCATCATGACCGGCACCTGCGAGGGCGTGGGTCGGATCGCGCCGGGCGATGTGCTGCATTGCTGGATTGAACATGTTGGCGCGACGGAAGTGCAGGTCCGCTGATGCCGGTGCAGCGCCGGGGCCGAAACGCAAGGGAAGGAAAACTGACGTGATTGGTTTTGTCGGGCTTGGTTCGATGGGCGGGGCGATTGTCACCCGGCTCCTGGCGGCCGGCGAACAAGTCGCGGTCTTCGACCGTAGCCCCGCCCTGCTCCAGCGGTTTGGCGATGCAGGTGCGCATACTGCCAGTTCGGTACAGGAAGTGGCGGATCGCGCCGAAGTGGTCATCGCCTGTGTACCCGACAAGGATGCCTCAATCAGCGTTGCCAGCGAGGTGATGAATGGTACGGCCGTGAGAATCCATGCAGACCTGTCCACCATAGGCTGCGCGGCGATCAGGGAAATTGAAGGTCAATTGAGAACCAAAGGCATCCAGGTGGTCGACGCCCCCATCAGTGGCGGCCGTGCGGCCATAGAGAATGGCACCCTCAGCGTGATGGTCGCCGGTGAAGAGACTGCGCTGAACCGCTTCGAACAGGTGGCAAAGCCGTTCGCGGGAAGAATCACCCGTATCGGCAACCGCGTCGGCCAGGCACAGCTGTGCAAACTGGTGAATAACGGCATCAACTTCACGGCCTTCCTGGTGTCCTGCGAAGCAGTGAGCGTGGGCGTCAAGGCCGGCATCAAACCGCAGGTGCTGCTGGACGTGATCAATGCCGGCACCGGCCGCAACTCCGCTACCATGGACAAGATTCCCCGCGCCATTGTGCCCCGGACCTTCGATCTGGGCGGACCGCTGGGAGGCGTGGTGAAGGATCTCGATCTGTTTCTGACCGAAGCGGCGCTCGCAGGACTGCCTTCCGGCGTGATTGCCCATACCAGGAAAATGTGGAGCGAGGCGATTACCGCCATGGACCCTGCAAGCGATTCGTCCAACATCATTCGCCATTTCGAAAACATACTCGACGTGGAAGTTTCAGGGTGAGTGCGGCATGAGTGACGAATCCCGAACCGATACCATCGGCTTCATCGGCCTCGGCAACATGGGCGGCGCCATTGTGCGGCGTATGCTCGCATGCAATGTCAGCGTGATCGGTTTCGATATCAATCAGCTGACCATGGCCCGCTTCGAGGCCTTGGGTATGTCGCCTGCGAGCTCGGCCAGGGATGTTGCAGACCGCGCCACGCTGGTGATCGTCTGCATCCCCACCGGCGGCAACCCGGAGGTCACCCGGGAGGTGGTCCAGGGCAGCGCCATAGAGATATACGCGGAATTTTCCACCATGAAGCCGGCCAGGATGCGGGAAATCGAGGCGATCGTTGACGCCGCAGGCGTGGCGTTGGTGGATGCGCCAGTCAGTGGTGGCGTCGCGATCGCCGAACGTGGTGAACTCAGCGTGATGATGGCAGGTTCCAGGGATGCCATGGCCAGGCTCGCCAAAGCTATGGCTACGGTCGCCTCGCGGACACTCGAAATCGGCGAAACGCCGGGCCAGGCCCAATTTTGCAAACTGGTCAACAATGCGATCGGATTTACCGTGTTCATGGCGTCCTGCGAGGCACTTGCGGTGGGCGCCAGTGGCGGTATCGATCCGGCCGTGTTGCTCGATGCGGTCAACGCCGGCAGCGGTAACAACAGCTGGACCACTGACAAGTTCGGTCCGCACATCCTTTCACGGACATTTGATGCTGGCGGCAAGATGCCCGGGGGGCCAAAAGCGCTGGACCTCTACCTGGACGAGGCTGCGGCAGTTGGCATGCCGCCGGGCATGGTGGCCATGGCACGGAATTACTGGGCCAAAATCGCGGAAGGATTCGGTGCGGAAGAGGACTTCACCAACATGATTAAGTACTTCGAAAAACATGTCGGTGCCGAGTTACGTTCGCCGGTCTATGAGAAGTCCTGACGGCTTCGATATCTGAGGAGCAGTACGCCGTTGTCAGGGCCTTGTATCAATACCTGGTGAATTGAAGGAGTGCGATCATCTGTCACGCTGACCGTGTCACGCAGCCGGGCTGGAAGGGCTGGATCGAGATCCCGGAACCGCGAATTTCCAGCGCCGATGCACGCTGGCTGGATCTGAGTTATCCGCTGGGAAAGTCGACGCCTGTGCCGTCGGTTCCGCCTGGCAGGAAACAACTGGTGTCGCCGTTTCCCGAGGCGCGGTTCGAACGAATCCGCAGTATGCCCGAGCACCCGGTCAACCTGTCGGAAATGCAGATGGTGGTGCACTTCGGAACCCACGTTGATGCCCCACTGCATTTCATTGCGGACGGCCCCGCGTTTGACGCTATTCCGCTGGAACGACTGTTTGGCGCCGGCATTGTCATTGAACTCGCTTGTTCCCCGGTACACCCGATCACACCTTCCGAGCTGCAAGGTGCAGATATACGGGCCGGGGATATCGTTCTGCTGAACACCGGCTGGACTGCCCATGGCAATACTCCGCTTTACGATCAGCATCCCCATCTCACGCCAGCGGCCGCAGCCTGGCTGGCAGACCGGAGAATCAAGTTGCTGGCGGTGGATTTTCCGTCGCCTGACCTGCCGATCGCGCACCGCGAACCTGGTTTCAACTGGCCCACCCACCTGGTTCTGCTGAGCCAGGGCATCCTCGTTTCGGAAAACATCCGGATTCCTGCTCAACTACGACCCGGACGCGCCGAGTTCCTCTTTCTGGCCTTGAATATCGAAGGATCCGATGGCTCTCCTGCCCGGGTACTGGGCCGGAACATCCCCGCCTGACCTTCGCACCGGTCGGCGCGGCGCGGCCGAAAAGCGCCTTGAATCGAGATAATGTCAGCATTATGATAATAATATCGTTGCCGGCCTGCGCGCCGTGCTATTCAGGCCTTGGCGAACACACCGGGCCGGATGTCATTTGAGCGCAAAAACTACGAGTCCGGTTCGTTGGAATTGCAGTATCTGGAGGCTCTACCAGTGAAAGTGAATAAGGTTGGTGGGTACATCGGTGCCGAGGTCCTTGACATCGATCTTGCGAACTGTGACGACGCGACATTCTCCGGCGTGGAGCAGGCGCTCTGGGCGAACGGTGTCGTCTTCTTCAGGGACCAGCGCCTGACCGTTGAACAGTACATCGATTTCGGCAAACGCTGGGGTGAGTTGTTCGTCAACAACAGCCCGGCCATCAAGGCGCTTCCGAACCATCCTGAAGTGGAGGAAATCCGGAAGAATCCGGACGAGATCAGCAATATCGGGGATGAGTGGCACGCCGATCAGTCGTACCGCCCCGATCCCTGCATGGGAACGATACTGTATGCGCGGGAAATACCACCCTACGGCGGTGATACCTGTTATGCCAACACGGCGTCCGCATATGACTTGCTGACGGATGAACTCAAGCAGGAAATCGACGGCCTGCAAGCCGTTCACTCGCAGCCGTTCCTGCTCGAGCAAGTGGCCGCACGCACCGGCGATCCCGATGGTCGGTTTGCCGCCGCCAGGAAGAAGGCCGAAAGCAACACGGCCACTGTCAAAGAGGCAGTGCACCCGGTGGTCACCGTTCATCCCGAAACCGGCCGCAAGTGCATATACATCAGTCCAGCCTATACCAGCCATTTTGTCGGCAGGACACGCGAAGAGAGCGCGCCATTGCTGGACAAGTTGTTCAAACATATCCTGCGGCCCGAGTTCACATGTCGCATGCATTGGAAGAACGATTCACTTGCCATCTGGGACAATCGCCAGGTGTGGCACTACGCAACCAATGACTACCAGGGCCATCTGCGCATACTTCACCGCCTCGTCGTCAAGGATAATCTGCAGGTTGCCGCGGTAGCCACAGGGTGAGGCGAATCACGATGCGGTCCCGGCGACACGGTTCATGGCCGGATATAAGTCAGATGCTGACGTGACCTACGGTCACCACCAAACAATCGATAGTAGACAACGGAACCCTTGATATGGCCAATAACGGCGCGAAAACCCTGGAGGATGTACTGGGGTCGGTCACCGACCTCGTCGATCATTTTTACAACGATACGCTCGCGCCGCATGTGAAAGCGAAATCCGGTTTGACGCCGGTTCCGTTGGAACAATCCACCTGGGTTGAGGAACAGCGGGCGTGGCGCAATACGGCCGTCCTGTTCGACCAGTCACACCATATGCCGGAACTTTTTGTGAGGGGCCGGGATGCCATCAAGCTGCTCAGCCACCTCGGCGTCAACAGCTTCGCGAATTTCAAGCCCGGGATCGCGAAGCAGTATATTTGCTGCAACCCGGAGGGCAAAGTGATTGGCGAGACCTTGATGTACTGCCACAGCGACAGTGATTTCGAGCTGGTCAGCGGTATGCCGCTCATCAACTGGGTCGAGTACAACGCACAACTCGGGAACTACGATGTCACGCTCGAGCGCGACAACAATACGGCCAGGAATCCAAAAGGCAAGCGCCTGAAGTTTCGCTTCGGTATGGACGGGCCACACGCGGCTCGAATCTTCGAGGAAGCCATTGAAGGTCCTATGCCTGAAATCCGCTTTTTTGGTACGGCGACCGTCAGGATTGCCGGCTGCGAAGTCATGGCATTGCGCCACGGTATGGCGGGTCATATGGGTGTCGAACTGTCGGGCGATTACGACGACGGGGAAACCGTGCGCAATCACATACTGTCGATCGGGCAAAGACACGGCATCAAGGCGGGCGGTACGCTGGCATATTTCAGTGCGGTGACGGAAGGTGGCTGGATGGCTTCACCCTTCCCCGCCATTTTTACCAGCCCGGCACTGGCGCAGTACCGCAAGTGGTTGCCGGCAACGACGTGGGAAGCCGGCGCGCAGCTAGGCGGCAGCTACGTGGCCAGGAACATCGAAGACTACTACGTTACTCCGTGGGACCTGGGAGTGGATGCCAGGATCAAGTTTGATCACGATTTCGTAGGTCGGCAGGCCCTGGAACGTGAAGCGACCAGCCCGACGCGATGCAGGCGCACACTGGTCTGGAACAAGGACGATGTTGCACGAATCTTTTCTTCAATCCTCGAACCCGGCCTGGCCTGCAAGATGTTGAGGCTGCCCTATGCCTCCTACGCTTACCAGATGTACGATGCCGTGCGCACTGCCGACGGTTCGCTGGCAGGCTTGTCTACTTTTGTCGGCTACAGCGCCAATGAGGCGCAAGTGGTGTCACTTGCGATGATGGATCGCGAGCATGCCGAAATCGGTACGGAATTGGTGTTGACCTGGGGTGAACCCGATGGTGGTTCCAGGAAGCCCCACGTGGAACGGCACCGGCAGACCGACGTGCGGGTAACCGTTGCGCCAGCGCCCTACGCATCAGCAGTGCACAAACTGAAACATGGTGTCGTTGGCTGAGCAGGTAATCAGTGGAATGCCGGCGTCGCCGTGACGTTCCATCCCGATCATATCGAGGGCCGCTAGACATGGTTGACAATAGGCAGGGCATTTCAACGACACGCCGCTTCGCCGTACTGGCAGATGCAGAAATGTCGGAACGCCAGCGGGAAATGGTGGCCCAGTTCAAGGGCTTTTCGCTGAATGGCATGCGTGGTCCCTTCAACATGATGCTGCGTAGTCCCGAGGCCGCCGAGCGTTTCCAGGCCCTGGGAAAATACCTGCGCTTCGACACTGGCATCGATAACCGCCTGGTTGAATTAATGGTTCTGGTTCACGCCAGGATATGGAGTGACCAGTATGAATGGATGCTGCATGCGCCGAGGGCCGCGGAAGCAGGCCTGAGCGATGATGTCGTTGAGTCTGTGAAGTCGGGGCGTGTCCCGGACGGACTGTCCATCGAGGAGCGGGCGGTGTTCGATTACGTCCTGGAACTGGAGCTTACCAAGACCGTCAGCGATATGACGTTCAACAAGGCGGCTGCGGTCCTGGGCGAGAAAATGGTGACAGACCTCGTTTTCATGATTGGACAGTACATCACCATCTCCATGATCCTGGCGGTACTGAAAGAAGGCCAAGATCTGGACATACTTCCGCCCTGCAGCAACCCGTTCGCGGGCTACTCAGCCTCCGCGGAATAGACCGCGGTCCGCCGGCTGCCGACAGCAGCACACGCCCTTCAAAAACTGAAGATGTCCTCCTCATCGTGAGGTGGCGACATACCCTCCTCGAAATATTTCTCCCAGGTCTTCGCCCACGGCCGGCCAAAGATATCCGGTACTTCATACTCGAACAGCTGTCCGGGTGTAACGGGTGTCGCAACGCCTTCGATGGCGTAGGCGCTGGGAATACATTCCTGCGTCGGGAATGGCTCCCCGCTGTTGAGCTCGCCCACCTTATCGAGGTACTGCACGACCCTCACCGGGTCCTTGAAGACATTGTCATCGTAAAGAATGATTTCCTGCCGTAGAGACGTCAGCTTGCCGTCATCGTCTCTGACCGGCGTGTAGATCTCTATCGTTTGCAGTTGATAGCTGTATTCGAAAATTCCATGCGAAGTCCATGCCTGGATATTGGATGTCCAGCTGATCAGGGCTTCGCCGTCCCAGAATCCGATGGTATCCCCATACCACTGCGGTACGTCCGGTCCGAGTCTCGGCACCGCGCCCTCCGTATTGAATTCCTTGTCCAGGTAGATCTGCGTGGTCATGCGCTGGGAGGTGTAGCGTTCATCGAGGATGACCCACGGCGTGACGATGATTTGCGTGGCGCCGCCGCCATACTGGGAGATTCTGCGCATGAACCCCTCCGGCCAGCAGTAAGTGCCAGGCCACTGAGGATGATTATGCGCATCGTGGTATTTCACCTGGACAAAGCGCTGCTTGTATTCGTCCGTCAGTATAGAAGCGAAGGTTGATGTCTGGACCACGTTGCCATACAGCCATGACTTGATCTTCGCACGCTGCCGTTCATAAAGCCCGGACCAGTCCGGCAGGTCGGCCTGCGTATAGCGCGTCGGTCCACCGCGCTTTTCAGCTTCGGCCTTCAGCGCTGCGTAATGCGCCTGGGCGGTTCTGAACGGATACGGGCTCAGCATCTGGTCTCGCGGATAGTCCCGGTCGCAGTAGCCCCAGGCAGCATTGAAGGGCGGGTTTTCACCGATGATGGACATTTCGGTTGATCCCCATTGGTCTTCGAGCGGAGTTGGAGCATTACAGCGGAAGTAACGCGGATCGTCCCAGTACTGCTTGTCCGCGTAAAAATCGGTGGTCGTGAAGATATCCACGGGCAACGGTTCAACACCGTCGGGGATCGCGCCATCCCGCGCGGCTATGACTGGGAACAGGACGGGGGCGATTATTACACCCCGATCATGCCCGCGCGGATCCGGGCCAATCAGCCGCTCTTCCAGGTATGGGTCGGGTGCGTCTCTGTAGCGATAGGTTTCTGCAGCGCAGATCATCGTGGAAAGGAGAGCGAGTACAGCAATCGGAAAGCGTGTTCTCATCGTGTAGAGCCGGCCATGGTTTACGTGCAAATAAAACTATATCATAATACTGACGAAATGCATGTTCGAAGGTGATTCGCCTGATTCAGGCACGTTATTGCAGAGGTCGGCTGGTTCGTCGGAAGCACTGATCCTTTCAGAAGCGGCATGAATTCGAACATGACGACTCCCTTTCATGCGAGTGATCGCGCGATGCAGGCGGGACAGGTTTGAGCCTTGCGAACCTGAAGTACGCGGAGATGGGGTTCTTCGTACTTTTCCAGGCCGCAGGGAATCAAGGGGGGCATGGTTCGTCGTCTGGTAAGAGGCTTTGGATCGGGACGTGCCCTGCACGGGCAGAACGTTTCGGTCACAGGCCGGATTTCTGCTGCAAACGGGTCGAAAACTTCAATTGATTTGATCGTCATTGGGAGAACAGAATGATTACTCCAATCAACAAATTTGCCAAACGGTGTGCCGGATTGGGTCTGGGCGGCACCGCAGCGCTTTCGCTATGCGGAGCGCTCCCGGCATACGCCCAGAGCGATGCCGACCTTGCCGGTCGTGACGTGATCACCGTTACCGCCGAATTCCGTGAGCGTTCGCTCCAGGAAACCCCGCTTGCGATCACCGCAATCAGTGCGATGGAACTAGAAAAGCGGTCGTTCGAGGAGCTCTCTGATATTTCCGGCAACATTCCGAACACCTGGTTGACGGAAAGCCGGGGGCAGCAGGGGGGCGGAATGGTCGCCTACATGCGCGGCATCGGCCAGTACAACCTGAGTCCCGCCTACGAGCCCGGCGTTGGTGTCTATATCGACGACGTCTACATGGCGACGCTGCAAGGTGCGCTGTTCAATCTCATTGATCTCGATCGGGTCGAAGCGCTGCGCGGCCCGCAAGGTACGCTGGCCGGCAAAAACTCCATCGGCGGCGCGATCAAGCTGTTCAGCAAGAAGCCCCAAGGTGACAATTCCGGTTACGCTCAGGTGACCTATGGCAGTTTCGATCGCATCCAGGGTCGGGCGGCAGCCGATTTTGCGATCTCCGAGACCCTCTTTGCGCGGGTGAATGTCGCAGGCAGAAACGAGGACGGCTATGTCGATATCGTTGACTACGGGTGTGAACATCCGACCTCTGGCCTGCCGATTAGGGGGAATCCGCAACGCGACTGCGTGGTCGGCACGGCAGAAAACAAGAGCTACGTGGGCGGACGGTTTGCGCTTCGCTGGATGCCTTCTGATCGTCTTGAAGTCAATGTGACCGGCGATGTTACCAACGATTCGTCCGGGCCCGGCGCCGACCAGTTGACCGGCATTCCAGGCCCGGCTCTGGTGCCGGCGTCGACGTTGAACGGCGTCGGGATACTTGACGAGAATTTCGTCACCAACGGTACCTACAAGACCTACGGCGACTGGTGTAACCACGAACTGGATTACTGCAATCCGTTTCGCGGCGAGACCGATACCTGGGGCTTTTCCGGCACGATCGACTGGCAGTTTAGCGACAGTATTTCGCTCAAGTCGATTACCGCTTACCGCGCCTTCGAGTCCGACATCACCACCGACAACGATGGAACGCCGATTACCATCGGCAACCACCAGATTGGCATGCACGGCAACCAGTTCTCGCAGGAGATCCGGATAAATGCCAACATCTCCGATACGCTGAACCTGACCGTCGGTGGCTTCTATATCGATTCTGATGTAGACAGTGACCAGAGAATCGACATCCAGTATCTGGCGTTCCTCGGCCTGGTGTTCTTCAACGACGACAAGACACCGTCAAAATCCACCGCGGGCTATGCCCAGCTGGTCTGGGATCCGCTTGATCGCCTGCACCTGACCGGTGGCTTGCGGTATACATCAGAGAAGAAGGACTACACGTTCTTCCGTACCTTCGCCGATACCTTGATGCCAAACCCTGCGTTGTACGACCTGAGCGCGCACTACGAGGGAGACAGGTGGGACTATCGCATCAACGCCAGCTACGATGTCACTGATGACTTCATGATCTATGGCCAGTATGCGACCGGGTTCAAGGGTGGCGGCTCCAACGCGCAACCGTTCACGCCCGACCAGGCGGGAATTACGTTCGGGGCGGAGAAGATCGGAACCTGGGAGGCCGGCTTCAAGTATTCCGGTTGGGACAACCGCGCGACATTCAACATCGCTGCGTTCTACTCCAACTACACTGATATCCAGCTGCAGGCACTGTCGTGTCCGCCGCCGGCCGTGGTCACGTTCCCCTGCGCAGCGTTCCTTAATGTAGGCAGCGCGCACGTGAAAGGTGCCGAGGCCGAAGTCTACCTCGAACCGGTGGACGGCTTCCGGGTGAACGCCGCATTGAGCTATCTCGACTTCGATTACTACGAGTCTTTCACCAACGTCACGCTGGACATGGTCCCGCCTTATTCCGCCCAGTGGCAGTGGAGCCTCGGCGCGGAGTATGAAATGGTACTGGGAAATGGCATGGGTACCCTGACGCCGCGTGTCGACGCCAACTACCGTTCATCGATTTACATCAGTCCGGTGAACGGCCCGAACAACCTGTTGCCCTCGCGCACACTCGTCAATGCGCGTATCGGCTGGGTCTCGGAGGACCAGGATTGGGAAGCCACGTTGGAAATCACCAACCTCGCCGACAAGTTCTTCTACAACCACTGGATCGACAACTCCGCGTTTACGGGAATGACATTCGGTACGCCGGCGGAACCGCGCCGCTGGGCATTTTCGGTCAAGCGCAATTTCTAGGACGGAATACAATTTTCGCGGGCGCCCTCTCTCGTTCCGGGAGAGGGCGCTTTCCTGTCTCAAAGATGGAATGCCGGTTGTCGGCGGCGGTCGCCTTCGCTGCAGACACGCCTATCGCGCTACTGAAGTGAACTGTCGCCAATAGGAGTACCAGTGGCCGATAAAACACAGTGGAACCGTTGGCTGGCACTGTTGGGGATCCGGCTCATTGTCGGGCTGCTGTCAGCACAGCTGGCAATTCACAAAATTTTCATCGAGGGGCTCGACGCGCAAATGCGCTGGTTCGAAGTCCTGGACGCCTGGTTACCGTGGTGGCTGCTGTGGGCAACCAATATCTATGCCGCCGCAGTCGAACTGTGCGGTGGCGCGTTACTCGTGGTCGGTTTCAAACGCGACTGGGCCTTGTGGGCCATCCTTTCGGTACTGGTCATCGTTTGCTTCGGCCACGGCCTGGAAGCGGCGGTCTGGGATATCCAACAACTCGTTTTCCGGCTTGCGATGGTAGTCACTCTGCTGATCCTGCCTGCAGAATGGGACTGGTTGCGACTGGATAACCTGGCCGCCATGCGCCGGACACCGTCCAGCGGTCCGGAGGCTCGGTAAGCGCTTACGCCTGTTATTGCGTTCGCATGCTCGAAATTCCCGTACCGTGCTGGACGACCTGCAACGCGATGTTCTTCGGCGTCGCCGTACCTGACGACGTACCGGCCACGATCCGGGAACGCGTGTAGACCACGGCGCTCTGATACAAGCCCGAGTCAGCGGAAATTACCATATCGAAATCGCCACACGACATTCGATTGCAGCAGACATTTGCAATCGACCAGACAATACACACTGCACGATCAACGAACCTATGTGGTTGCGGTCACCGCTTCAACGGCAGGCCGGAACCAAGCCGACAAAATGGTTTGAAAAGTAAATGCGGGATTGCGGGGCGTGCCCAGTGTAACAGGTATGGCTGATTGAATTGCGCCGCCCGTTTACGGCGCAATCCGGAATCCACCTGGCGAAATAGTGTTGGCGTTGCGCTGACTCAGGACTGCCTTCGCCGGCGCGAGACAACCAACCCGCCAAAAGCACTACCGAACAACCACACCGCGGCAGGCACCGGAACTGCCGTGATCGCCGGTGTCAGTGCCGGCGTACCGTTGAATGAGGCCGTCAGCGTATTCAATGATTCCGCCGCCGCACCCGTGCCGCCAGCGCCCGCCATCAAACCCATCACCAGATAGATCTGATCGCCGGTAACCACGTCGATCGATATGGTGCCGGTTTCGTTTACAGCGCCGGGCGTGGTGAACTCGAGGAAGTTGTCGTCGGGTGAAGCCAGCGCGAGATCGAACAGCAGGTCTGCATCTGTAAACGTACCGGTCAAGGCAGGGAACTGCGTCAGTTGATCGCTGGTGAAGAAGCCCGCAAGGATTACCAGGCCAGTGACGGTGTCACCATCCGGGTTGGTCACGTTTCCGGTGAGGTTCCAATCCAGACTCAAGGTCTCACCTGCACCGGTGTACTCGTACGCCTGGATGGCGAGCGATTGCCCAGCGTACCAGGTTGATGCATCACCGAACGCGCCGGCCTTCAGTTGGGGTACCGCAAGTCCACCGGCGACCGCAGCACTTGCCAGGACACTGCCCGGATCGCCCCAGGTGCCCGACGCCACACTCGCCTCCGTCTGCTGAACGCCACCGTCGATTGGGTCAACGACCAGGGTGAGTAGTTCGAAAAGACTCTCACCGCAAACATCGGAATCGCAATTGAAGCTGGACACCGTCGCCAGCGTCCCGTACTCCGTCAGCGTGACTGCCGCTTGTGATACGGGTGCCAGAGCCAGCGCCGCGGCGGCGCCGAGCAGTTTCAGGGAACGTTGCATGGTTGAATTCTCCGCCGGACGGATCACCGGGATAAGTGGGACAGACTTCCGATTCTACCCACCTGCCAGTGCAAAGAAATTGCTGAATCGGGAATCGGGAAAAAATTCCGTAAATAGTCGCGACGTGCGATGCGCAGAAAGGAAACTCTGCAGGTGGGAATTACACAGGATTGTAAAAAGTCATGACTTCCGCGCTACACGTGCCAGCTTGCCATTGATTTTTCTGCCATTTTCCGGTGGCACCCATATTGCAGCGCTCCACTGCAGAAGAACCTCCACAACCTTTAAGGAGCGCACCATGGCCACAATGCCGCTGGACTTTGACCACTACCCCCTGAAACTCGGCGCCGTCTATCCGGACCGCTCGACCGCACAGCGTGTGATCCGCCACCTGTTGGTGAAGGCCGGGGTCTCCGCCCGCCGGATCCGCGTCCTTGACCCGCCGACCGCCAACCAGCAACCGCGGCGCGTGCAGCAGGCCTGGGGACTTGAGAATCCCGCCTTGCGTGCCTACCTCGCGCTCGGAGGTGTTGGACTCGCGCTGGGGCTGATGGCCGGCAGAGTCGCGACGGCCGCCAGCCTCACGCCAGAAACCGTGTCATCCACGACTGCGATGGCCGCACTGGGCGTGTTCGGCATGGTTACAGGCATGTCGATGATCGCGCTGCTGCTGTTACGCCAGCGCTCAGCGCTACGTATCGCGAGCCAGCGGCGTCCTCCGCGCCGCAAGCGTTGCATGGTGGTCGTGCAGGTTGAGGATGACGACAGCCGTCACGATGTTGAGGAAGTGCTGCAGAATGCGCGGCCGCTGGAGACCGCGATTAGCACCCAGAGCAACGCGAGTGACGAAATTGAAATCTGGAGTCCCGCACGCCACGTCGCGCACTGAGCGTATTGAAGCCGCGGCGATAACTTCCGTCCCAGTCATCAGCGGCTGCAGCCCGGGTCGCCCACGACATCGCCGACGCTATCGCGAAGGTGCCCCGGCATCGCGGGACTCGTCAGCAGCGGGCAGCGTGCGCAGATTAAATGCCTTGCGATCCTGGCTGCAGCGCGACGGCGATGCGGAAAGTGATCATTGCAAAGTGAACCAGAGCAACAGAAGATCTGCCTCCTGCAAAGCCCTTGACCGGCTAACACAACAGGAAGCGCCTGCATGTCACTACCTATCCGTGAACCATTGCCGTTGCTGGCTCGCCCGTTTGCCCTCCTCGTCCTGATCTTTTCTCTGCTGCTGCCCGGGCCTGTGTTGGCCGCAGATGCAAACCAGAAGCAGTTCCTGAATGCAGCCGGCCTGCAAACCGGCATCCGCGCCGTCAAGCGGGTGCAGAATGCGTACAGCCACTATCGCAGCGCTGGTCAGTGGAATGAACTTGCCCTGCTTTTCGCCCGCGATGCGACGATCAGCGACAACAGCAGTAATTCACGCGTAACCGGCCGTGACAACATCCGCAACTGGTTCATGCAGCAGGCGGGGCGGCAGACAGAGGGCCTGGCCGAAGGCCAGCTCAACGAACATCTGATGCTGCAGCCGATCATCAACGTCAGTGCCGATGGCAGCGCCATCCTCGGCACCTGGCACGAAGTGGCCCTGCTTGGCCACTATGGAATTGATGCCGGCTGGAAAGGTGGCATTTACGAAGCGCGCTATGTGCTGGAAGACGGTGTATGGCGCATCGGCCAGCTCGACTATTACTGGCAATACAAGGGGGCCTATGAGGATGACGGCCATGCGGCCCCTCCCGCCTGGAACGTGCCGTACCACTTTTCCGCTGCGCACGTGGGTCTTTCGCTGCCTGCTTCTGCACTGACAAACCCGATGTCAGCCGCGGCAGACATGAACACAGCGGCGGCCAGCATCGACCGCATGCAGCAGGAAACCGCCGTGACCAACCTGCAGCATAGTCTCGGCTACTATCTGGACCGCAAACTCTGGGACGACGTCAGCGATCTGTTTGCCACCGATAGCAGCATGACCTGGGCTGACACCGGGGTGTATCGCACCCCTGCCAGGATTCATGCCGGCCTGGAAGCGCTGTTCGGCCCTGCCGGACTGCGCAAAGGGGAACTGTTCGACCACATCATGCTGTCCACCCTTACCGAGGTCGGTACCGATGGCCAGCACGCCGTCTCCCGTACCAAGGTGCTGAGCCAGTTGGGCCGTAACGGTAACTACGCGCGCTGGGAACTAGGCGAGATGCAGAACACCTACGTGAAGGACAAAGGCGTGTGGAAAGTGCAGGACTTGCAGTATGTGATGCGCATGGCCAGCGACTATGATGCCGGCTGGGACAAAAGCGCCCTGCCTGCCCTGACTGCGAGTGTGCAGACGGCCCCGGATGCCCCGACCGCCCGCCGCTATGCGCCTTACCCGGCTGTAGACCTGCTACCCCTCCCCTTTGCCAACCCCGGCACTGGGACAAGCAAGAGCGCAGCCGGCATGGCACCGGCCGATGCAGCAACGCTGCAGAAGCGGTTGCATGCGATGGTGGCCGTGGATGCAGTCGAGAATCTGAACTCATCCTATGGTTATTACATTGATGAATCCGCCTGGGACAACATGGCAGCCACCTTCAGCAGCACCGGCTCCAAGGAAATCACGGGGGTGGGCGTCTACGTGGGTCCAGAACGCATTGGTAACATCCTGAACCGCCGTGGCCCCCGCGGTGGCCGGCGAGCCAACTTCTATACGATTCACCAGCTGGTGCAGCCGGTCATTCATGTTTCGGAAGATGGTAGCTACGCCAATGCCAGGATGCGGTTGTTCCAGAGCGGTGGCAACGCCGACGGCAGCAGTGGCTCATGGATTGGTGGCATCTATGAAAACACCGCGAACTTCGAAAATGGCGAATGGAAGTTCGGCCGGCAGGACCTGCATCACCTGTTTTTCGTGTCGTACCGCAACGGTTGGGCCAGGGTGGGTGAATTTGCCCCGACTGCCACCACGCCAACCGCCGCCACCACCAACCGCCGTGAAGTGCGCGGCGGCGGCATGGCCCAGGGACTTGGCGGTGCAGCGTCACCGAACCAGTTTGCCGCCGACTATCCGCCGGACCGGGAAATTCGCGCCCGACAGTACACGTTTCCGGATATCCCCACACTGGCCTTCCACTACCGAAATCCAGTGAGTGGCAGGGCGCCGGCGGAACTTCTGCCGTAATCATCCGGTCCGTGGCGCGGGTGCAGTACAGCCCGCGCCGTCAGACCTGCCTGGTTCCATGCTGCTGCAAAAGTTTGGTTCCTCACCCAACGCCGGGGAAATCCGCAAGCGCTTCGACTTTATCCTCCGTCATTCCGGACGTGCCCGCTAAGGGGGCGCGAGCCGGAATCCATGCGGCTTGGAGAGAGGCCCTATGGATCCCGGCTCACCGCTGCGCGGTGTCCGGGATGACGGAAAAACAGCTTCCTCACCCAACGCCGGGGAAATCCGCACGGGCTTCGACTTTATCCTCCGTCATTCCGGATGCCCGCAGAGGGCGCGAGCCGAATCCATGCGGCCTGTAGAGAGGCCTATGGATCGGCTCACCGCTGCGCGGTGTCCGGGATGACGAAAAGGTTCTCAGCCAACGCCGGGGAAATCCGCACGGGCTTCGACTTGCTGCTCCGTCATTCCGGACGTGCCCGCGAAGGGGGCGCGAGCCGGAATCCATGCGGCTTGGAGTGAGGCCCTATGGATCCCGGCTCACCGCTGCGCGGTGTCCGGGATGACGGAAAAAAGTTTTCAGCACTGGCGGAACCGCTGCCGGTGTCAGTGACCTTGCCCTATGGTTTGTACATCGCAGGGCTTCTTACCGATTTTCGCGAACTGGTAATGGCCAACAATGGTACCAGTACTGTCAGTTTCTCCCTCCGGACAAGGACTGCTTTTTCCATTTTGCTCAGAGCAACCGCTTGCATTGAACGGCCCTGAAGCGCGTGTTAAAAAGCCCTGCACCAGCCGGGCAGATGGCTGCTCAATCCCATATAGTCATTCCTGCCTGTATCGGGCGTAACCGGGATCGATTCGGAGAACCAATATGAAACTGGATCCACTGGGCGTGATTCTGTCCAGCCTTTGTGCGGCGATCGCTCTGGCAACAGTGTGCGGAACTGCCTCGGCCGCATCAGCTGATATTCCCAAATTGAGTGGGGTATGGCAGTTCGGCAGCTGCAACCCGGATGGGTCCTTCAACATCCGCTGCATGGTGCTCGAAGAATTCGATGACCTCCTCACCACCCGGGCCCAGGCACTGCGCGATGTGATCGATGAGGCTACCCAGCCCAAATACGACTGCGCCCCCATGCCGATACCGCACATGTGGACAGACCCGTATTCCTACAAGATCGAGCAGCTGGAAGATCGTGTGCTCATCTACTATGGCAAGGATGACGTGGTACGAACCGTCTGGCTGGAAGGCCACGGCCATCAAAAGCCGAAGATGAACGAGTTTTTCTACTTCGGCTATTCCCGAGGGCGCTATGAAGACGGTGCCCTGGTCATCGTGACCGACAAGTTCACCTTCGACCCGGAAGGCCTGAATGCCGACTTCCGCCTGCCTTCGTCCACGCAGAAACAGGTGACGGAACGCATGTCCATTGAAAACGGTAACCTGGTGCTGGAAGTGAGCACCATCGATACCTATTTCCTGAAGGCGCCCTGGAGCTTCCGTGTAATCTCGCGTCCTGATCCGAATCCCTGGGACGGCTCCTGGGAATGTGATCTGGCTGCCTCCCGCCAGATACTCAAGCTGATGGCGCCCGCGTATCCCGCCGACCCGGCTTTTGACTACATCGAATACTCATCGGAGAAGTAAAAATGACACGCTTCAGATACCTGGTTCTTGCTGGTTCGGTATTCTTCGCCACCAGTTCCGCCATGGCACACCACAGTACCCGTGGTATATACGACGAGGAACACGAGATTGAATTGCACGCCACCGTTAAGGAATGGCGCTTCATCAATCCTCATCCTTTTCTCACCATCGAAGCGGTGGGCAGCGACGGCAAGATGCATGAGTGGGACGTGAGTTACGGCGGCTCAGCAGTGGTGCACCTGAAAAGACAGGGATACTCGGAAAACACCTTCAAGCCGGGAGATAAAATCATTGTGAAGGGTAACCCTGCGCGGGCCGAAGGCGTTTACGGTGTGCTGATCGAAGGCAACCGTCACCCAACCAAAGCCGATGGCAGCCCGCTCGTGGCTGGCGGCAGTCCGTTCGGTCAGTGAGCCTTTGAGGACTCAGTCGAATTCGCAGATTTGAAAGCAGGCATGAGTGCTCGTCGAAACGGCAATTATCAAGGCTCGCGCATTTCCCAATGACATTTTTCCCTAACGCCTCTGTAGCTGGCGCGCGATTCTTTGCGCGTCCTGCGACGCGGGCGCGTAGTTAAATGATTTGTCAGCGGTCACGCTCATTCCGCAAGCACTAAAGAGCAGCCCCATGTCGCAAAAACATATGGAATGCTTAATGTGTTCATGCTTCATGATGGCGCCTGGATGGTTACTACCGCAAAGGTAAGCATCCTATTGGTTGTGGCGAACAGATTGCGTACGCACGCCGCGCGGCAGGTTCCCTGGTCTGCTTCAAC
>JACKNH010000005.1 GCA_024234975.1 Gammaproteobacteria bacterium | reverse complement strand
GTGACCACCGGAAGTGCGGAGAATCAGAAGTCAATCTGTTCGACGTTGTCGGTTTCCAGCAGATCCATGATTTGCTGATACCGCGGGTCACGGACATCCATCGTGATGGTGTCGGACAAATCAACCTCGCCGGTCTGCGAGGTATCGCCATCTGGCTCGGCCTCGGCTGCCGCGGCAGCTTCCTTGTTCAGCAGTGACAGGTGCCACTGGCTCAGCTCGTTCAGGAATATGTTCTGCGCTGCTTCGGCCATGTAGGCTTCAGTCATACCACGTTTGAGCGCCGGTAGTATCTTGCGGATGGTCTGGAACATCCGGTCACGTTCGTCAGCGGAATTCTTCGGCGCGACGCTCCACAGCAGACTCTCCGTCAACTGCGATGCTTCGTGCCAACGGTCACTTTCGGCACCGTGGGCCGCGTGCGTCAAAGCCAGGTAGACGCGCCAGTGGCGCAACAGGAACTCGATGACGAATCTCGGCGGCAACGGCCCCTGCACATGCGCGATAGCGCTGCGCACGGTGTCGGAAGCGGCTTTTACGTCTTCAGGCGTCATTTATACGGTTCCATGGCTGATGGCCGGAAGTCAGGGATGATACAGCCCAACGTCCGGCGAGCGCCAGTAACTATCGCATTATCCTCGGGAACGCCGGATTTGCCGACTCCCCCGCCCGGTCATCCGCGTGGCAGGCGACGCCGGATAAGCCACGCCACCAAGGCGAGGCCACAATACAGTGACACTATCAGGGGCCAGGTCATCGCCGGCTTGCGCGCGGCCACCCAGGCCAGCGGTGCAACCAGCAATACGTTCAATGCTGTGTACAACAGCGTCACCCTGGCATGCGATTGCCAGTAGCGGGCGAGTATCTGATAGATATGTTCACGATGTGCCTGATGCACAACCTGCCCATCCAGCGCCCGGGCGCATAGCGTGAACGTTGCGTCGACAACGAATAACGATGCGGTAATCAGCCAGGGACCGTAACCGACGACGCCACTGCTTACCGTCAGCAACCCGATCCCGAAAATCGTCAGGCCCAGATACAGGCTGCCGACATCGCCCATGAAGATGCGGGCCGGCGCCCAGTTCACGACCAGGAACCCGATGACGGCGCCGCAGAGGGCCAGCATCCAGCGGAACAAGTCCTCGCCGGCCGCCGGTAATCCGGTGGAATGAATGATCCATGCCATGACCAGCAACATCATCGCGGCCTGCGACGCCGCAATGCCATCGATGCCATCCATGAAATTGAACAGGTTGATCCACCAGACGGCAGCGAGGACCACCAATGCCGCGAGCAGCGTCCCGGACAACACGGTTACCGACGTCAACGGCAATACCGGCAACGGCGCCGCACTGTAAACCAGCATGGCTGCAAGCAGCACCTGGCATGACAGGCGCCAGCGCACTGCCAGCGGGAAGCGATCGTCAAGCAGTCCCAGCAGCGCGATTGCCAGGCCGGTCGCAAGCACAATGCCAAGCTCTGCTTGCCCGTGGTTACCGATCCAGACGCCACTCGTCAGGCCGACAATCACGATTGCCAGGCCGCCCCCGCGCGGCGTCACGACGGTATGTGACGAGCGCATGTTCGGTCGGTCCAGCAATTGCAGCTTCGGCGCCAGCGCCACCAGCAGCCGCGTAAGCAGGTAGCTGACCACCGCGCAGGCAAGCACAACGACAACGGCGCGCCAGAACCATTCGTCGTTCATCGTCTGGTCCTGCACGCCAGCGCCTGGCGGGCGATGCCGATACACATTCCCAATGATGTCCAGAGCAGGATGGCGGGCCAATTGGAAAAGAAGCTACGGGAAGCCGCGATGGGAAACAGCGAGATCATCAAGCTGCCCAGCAATATCGCCGCGATGATTCGGCCGGTTCCACCAACTCGCCAGAGTCGCGCCGGTTCACGCAAGGTCAGGCCGATAAAGAGCAGGAAGGCTGCAGATGCGAGCAACCCTGTTTCCGACAACCACTCAAGGTAGATGTTATGCGGATGCAGACCGCAAAACATCACCTCGCCACGTTCAAGCAATCGGTTACAGGCGACGCGATAACCCTTCAGTCCGGCACCCGTCCAGGGATTGTCCATGAATACCCGAAATGCGGATTCAAAAATTCTGAAATACTCGGTAGCTGTGAAGTTCAGCAATTGCTCGACAAGATAGCGGACGCGAATTCTCGAAAATTCGTTCAAACCGAATATGGCCGCGATGACCACCATCAGCCCGATGCCGGTCGTCGCCGCCAGATAGCGCCCCCGTCGGGACGACCGCGCCATCCCATACGCCACCAATACGAAAGCAGCTGTCGTCAGCAGACTCTCATTACGATCGCCGCTGATTAAAACGCCTGTGAGCAGTACCAGCGCCAGCCCGCCGGCAGCGTATAACAGCCGGCGATTTGCCGTCCGCTGCGAGGTCGCCAACCAGATCAGGCCGGCTACTGTCGGCATGCCGATTTTCCCCAGCAGAGCGCCGACGCCGGGCCGTTCCATCGGCCCTGTCACCCGGGTCCACAGCAAAGGATTCCCGGTCAGGGACTCGCCTGTCAGTTGCTGGATCACCATATCCACGACAATCGCCATCAGGAGCAGTGCGTACCAGCAGAACAACCTGCGCAGACAGGACGGGAAACGCACCAACCAGAGCGACCAGGCAGCGTAGAGCAGGATGAATCGAAACCAGGGTATGGCGCGACCGAGTGACGCCGATACGTCGAGCGCCGCAAAAGACACGAAGACGACGAGGATGAACCAAACGCCGATCAGAATGCCGATCTCCGCGTTCAGCAGGTTCTCGCGGGGCCCTCTGACGGCGTGCAGAATGAAACACACGCCAATGATCACCACGGCTGCTTCGGCAAGCGATTTGGAAAAGATCAAACCCAGCGGCAACAAGGCCGCAGCGAAGTAAGCCACCAGGGCCGGTCCGTCGGGAAGCGGGCTCCCGCCAACGTCAGCGACGCGTGCGTCTGCAATCATAGGCGCGCTATCTTACTGCGAATTGCGGCCAACACCGTGCGCCCGGATGTCGCTACGGCGGCGTGTAGAGGCGGCAATGGAGTGTCATCCCCGAAAACATGCAGTAATGACCTTAGCGGCGTTTCCGGTCAACTGCAATGGATGCACGAACCGGAACCGGTCGTACAGATGGCGGTCGCCGCGTCGGTGTCGTGAGAAATATTTCTGCTGCGAAGCGCCCGGCGTGACAGTGCCGTTCGATGACACTGCGACATGGTCCGCTGCAGATTCAGAGTCCGGCGACAAGCGGACCAGCCAGCGTACGGATCACGGTAGCCAACCGTAGCCCGGCTGGTTACCATGTCGGTTGCTCGTCTTATCGTGACACCAAATTCATTACAGCAGGCAACCGCGCTGCTGGCGCGGCATTAATGATCGCGCCACGACACGCGGGTCGCATACCCATTATTTTCTATCCGGAGGAAACGTTTACCCATGTGTGGTATCGCCGGCATTCTGAGAAAGACTGATCGCATTTCGCCCGCACAGGCTTTGCACCTGGCCGAGGACATGGCCAATGCAATGGTATACAGGGGGCCGGACGATCACGGAACCTGGTTGTCGCCGGATGGGCGGGTTGCGCTGGCCCACCGACGTTTATCCATCATCGATACCTCACACGGCGGCCACCAGCCGATGCTGAATCACGCGGGCTCCAGCGCCACCGTTTTCAATGGCGAACTCTATAATTTCCGCGAGCTCGCCGCGGAACTCTCCGGTCGCGGCGTCCAGTTTCGAACGCGTTCCGATACAGAAGTACTGATCGCCAGCCTCGAGGAATGGGGGCCCGCGGCGCTTGAGCGCTTCGACGCGATGTTTGCGTTCGCCAACTACGACGTGAGCGAGCGGCGATTGCTGCTGGCACGTGACATCTTCGGCGAAAAACCCTTGTACTACGTGGATACACCGGACTTTTTCGCGTTCGGCTCGGAATTACACCTGCTGACGCTGTTACCCGGGTTCGATGCGTCGATCAGCACCGCCGCTATTTCCAGCTACCTGAGTTTCCAGTACGTGCCGGCCCCGTGGACGATTTACCAGAGTGCATTGAAGCTGTTGCCAGGCCACTACCTTACCGTTGACGCATCGTTGCAAGTCAGGAGCGACCGATATTTCGAATTCCGCACGGCAGCCGAGAAATCCGGTACGCGCCCGTTGGACGACCTCGCCGACGAACTCGAGGCGTTGCTCGAGGAAACCATCAGACGCCGTCTCATCAGTGACGTACCGCTGGGCGCCTTCCTGTCAGGCGGAGTCGATTCGTCGACGGTCGCGGCCATTGTCCGCCGCAAGCTCGGTATTCCGCTCCAGACCTATTCCATCGGTTTTGCCAACCATCCTGATTCCGAACATTTCGAAGCTGCGGAAACTGCAAAGTTGCTCGGCACCAACCATGCTGACCAGGTGTTGAGCACCGATGTGCTTTCACTTGGCACCCACATCGGCAGCGTTCTCGATGAACCCAACGCCGATACTTCCTGCCTGCCGACTTATCTGTTGTGCAAGTTTGCGCGCGAGCATGTCACTGTTGCGCTCTCTGGTGACGGTGGTGATGAACTCTTCGGCGGCTACGGGCGTTACTTCGTAACGGTGGATGAATGGGAACGCTGGCGTGGCGGAGATCCGGCGCTCGGATGGTGGAATCCCGGCGACGTGTACCTGTCGAGTCGCATCCTCGTCTTTCCGGATGATGTGTTACAGCAACTGATGAATCCCGTGCCAACCGAAGCGGCCAGGCTGCTGTCATCCATGCGGACGGCAATCACCGCAGACTCTCGGCCCATGCTGAATGTCATGCGCGAGTTGGATGCCGCGACGTACCTTCCCGGCGCAGTGCTTGCCAAGGTCGATCGCATGAGCATGCAGCACTCGCTGGAAGTCAGGGCGCCGTTCCTGGGCACCGACGTCGCGCGCTTTGCCATGGGTCTCGCGGCCGACGATTGCTATGCCAATGGACAGGGCAAGCGGGTCTTGAAACGCGTCGCCGAACGATACCTGCCAAAGAGCTGGCTGGACCGGCCGAAGCGCGGCTTCGGCCTGCCAATGGACATGTGGGGGGCATCGACGATGCTGCCGGCATTGCGCGATGTTGTTCTCAGCGATGATTGTCGGCTGGTGAACTGGATACCTCGCAAACAGCTGGAAGCGTTCGTCGCGGCACAACAGCAGGACTTCCATCCTTATCGCACGTGGTCACTGTTCATTCTCGAGATCTGGCTGCGCCATCACGCGGGTTACAGCGCCGATGCACTACCGGACAGCGCACCAGCCAGCACCCGCGTCACCCCGCAGACGCCGGTTGAATTTGGCGATCACAGTGCACGTCTGGCACATGCCGACAAAATTTCCATGCTCGGCGAACCGGCGTTACAACATCTGAACCGGCTTGCGTCCCGCAGCCAGGGTCCCGTGCTTGAAATAGGACCTTATGTCGGCGGCAGTACTATCGCGATGGCTGACGGTGCGGCTGCTGGCGTGATAACGGTGGAAATCGGTGGCGACAATTCCTCGCATGACTCGTTGCCCACTTACGACATCGTTGCCGATCTCAGGCAGAATCTGGCGCGCTGCGGACTCGTCGACAATGTTCGCGTCGTTGTGGGCCATTTCCGTTCTGCCGAAGTGACGGCGCAGGTGGCCGCAGGGTTGGGCGGTGAAAAAGCCGGCATGCTGTTTGTCGATACGCACCCGGGAACCGAGGTCGCTATCGGTTTGTATGCCCAGTTCCTGGCCGACGAGGCCTACCTGGTGGTAGACGACTACCAGTCCGAGATTGCTGTCGAGAAGGCCGACAGTGTCGCGCAATTCGTCGATGCGATGGTCGCAGACGGGTTGGTCAAGCGCTTCGGTGTCGATGGTTGGGGCACCTGGTTTGGACAATTTCTGCCCGGCGCCGTGGCCCGCCTTTCCGGTTCGCTGCCAGCAGCCGCACTGCCGTGTGTACATGAAACGGGGTTCAGTTGGCACATGTACGCCGGTTGTGAAGCGCTGTCCGATGACAAATCGGGAAATCAGAGCCCGCTGGAACTGCTGGAGGATGGCAAGCCGCTCGGACCTGCGCACAGCATGCACGATGATGTCCGCAAGCTGGGAATGGGGAGATACTCACATTGGGACGGCAAACTGTGGTTCTCTACCTCTGACAACTCCAGCCCACTGCGCAATGGCAGGTCCTACAGCATCCGCATCGCTGGCCGCACGATTGCCCTCGACAAACCTCAAGCACTGCCGTAGCACCATGCAGCGAACAGTGAGAACCGTCGCCGGCAGTGACGCGTAAAACAGATTAAAGGTGAATCAGCGGACGCTGTATCGCGCCAGTATTATCGCTGTGCCGGGCGCGCGCAGGATCTCGTATGCATCGCGTTGAGCTTCATGCCATTATTGCTGGCGCGAATAAATTGCGCGCAATGCGAGCGGGTCAAATCACACTGGCCGCAGGAGATTGGTTCGAGACAGGACGGCTCGGGCATTTCACAGCCACTGATCCGCTAGTGGTAGTAGTTGTCCACCATTTCTGATTCAGTGACAACGCGAACAGGCATTCCACCAAGCCGCTCGGAAAGTTGAGGGGCCTGGACTTCAGGTTTCGCAACCATCACCACTTCGCCAGGCGAAGCCTCCCACAAGCCAAAGGCAAAGTTGTACTCGAGGTAGACCTCCCACGGCGGCGGTGTAATCTGCCATGGCGTCTGCGGATCATAATGACGGAGCATGCTGGCGATATCCTGGCCGGCATTCACCCGATGCCAGATCTCCAGGCCGGTCACACCCAGCGCATACGCATTGCCAAAATGCGGATCGTAAAGTGTCCACCCGCCATCCTCACCGAGATCGACTTCCAGTGTCTGGTGCCCTTCGATTTGATTGGGTCCCAGCCATTGAACCGTTCGCGCCGGAATGTCGAACCTGGAGAGAATCACGTCCGCGATACCGGATGTCGGCCCACAGGCCCAGTCACGCAGGCCCGGGTGAAGCAGCAGGTCCAACGCTTCACCATCAGGTGACGCGTAATATTTCGCATCAGCATTGTTGGCGCCGGTGGCCGCAGCCGAAACCAGCTTGATCACCATGTCTGCATTGCCCAATCTGCTCGCAGACCGAATCAGGACGATGCCATCGGCGGTAGCGCTCTTCCAGTAGTAGATTCCCGGCAATTTGAACTGGTAACTACCGCTGGTATGCGCTTCGGGAATCGTCGGATTGACTGCCAGGCCAGGCAGCGGCGACTCATCCGGGAACGTGACGCCTGCCGGCAGCGCTACTTCCGCACCCGCCGCATAAATTGGCCAGTCAGCAGCATGAATGCACTGTGACCCGGTGGCGAGCAGGAGCAGCATCGCCAGCTTCAACCTTGAGTGCATACCGACCGAGACATTCATTCCGACTATCCTGTGACTGTGGCGCGCTGAAATGGATTGTCGGTTGCGACCCGCCGGAGGGTATACACCCGCCCATTGCGCCTTGCGTCCGATCCATCGGACGTTGAAAAGTAAATTGCGTTTGCCCCAACGTGGAACCGTCCGCCGCCGTGCTGACGAATGGCGTCGTGCAAGGTGCCGCCGGGACCCAGCGGCAGATCATCTTCCCATAACTCGTATTCAACTGCGGCAATACCGAGCGGGAAGACGCTGATGTGGCAAAACCCTGATTCCTTCTGCACGGTCTCCAGCAGTATGACGTCCTGATCATTCAACTGCAGCCGCTGGTCGTTGCCTTCGTTGGCGGCGGCATCGGCCGCGACATAATCGACTGCGCTGCGGCCGACCGCCTCGTCCGGCGCGAAGAATTTCACGCACTCCGCGCAGTTTGGCAGTGGATACGCGGATTTCTCACCGCGCTTCAATGACCGGCGAATCAAATCGTAATTTGCGCCGAGCCAGACCGCAGCAAATTCCTCGATCGAAGTTGCGTGGCCAAGTGCCACATCCTGCGATCGACAGCACACGCCTATCTGACCCTCAAGTCCTATTTCCACGTACTCATCCGGCGCTGCGCACGTGACCAGCGGATCCGCGCCAGACTCACCGGCGCGGGTCGGAAACATGACCTTGCCGGATTCCATGTAGGCAACCGCTTTTCGAACATCCGCGTATTCGTTCTTGCGATCGACAACCTGACGGCTGTTGAGCGAGTCACCTTCGAACTGTACCCGCAACGGATCGTTCTCTGCCTGCAGCCAGCGACGGATCTCGTCGCAGACGGCCTGGTATTCCGCTTCCGTGGGTGCGGTTTCAGTTGAGCCTGCAACCGGCATATAACGGTGGAACCCGATGCAATCAACGTCATTTTCAGCGCACCAGCGAACCGTATTTATGGCCTCACCGATGGTGCGGCCGGTCAGCGTCGGGTATACCCCTACCGAAAGCCGCCCGGGATTACGTTCGGAGAGCAACCGCCGCAGACCCGGTTCGGCCTTGGACCAGACGCCCCCGCGTCGGACCTCATCAAACTTTGGACCCACAGCGTCGAGCGAGAGCATGATCGTGCCGTACTGCTGTAACACGAGATCAACCACGCCGTGCACAAGCAAGGTGCCATTGTGCTGTATCTTGATCTCACAACCATGGCGGGCAACTGTCTCGAGGACAGATTCAATCCTTGGATATAGCAACGGATCGCCCTGGCTGTTCAGTTCGACCACTGACAACATCGGAAACAGCGTTTCGGCGACGGCGTTGAATACGTCAAATGACATGTGCCGACGGCGCACGCCTGCATTGTCGAGATGTTTCTGACTGCCGCAAATGTCGCAGCGCAGATTGCACTTGTTGGTCAGGCCGAGATTCGCAATCAGTGGGGGCGGAACGAATCTGCCATTTCCGGCCAGAATCGCCGCGCCGCCCGGGTGCAGGTGCCAGCGCTTGGCAGCGCGGGCCAGCCGGGCGTGCTCCCAGGTATCGTAGTCGAGCGAAAGATCGTACGAATACGTTCGGCCATTGGTATTTGGATCGGAACCGTCCGACGTGGAGAACAGCAGGTCGCTCTCCCAGTGGTTGTAGCGACCCTCGCCACCCAGCTGAATTGCGGTGTAGGGTTGATGCGCGGCCAGCATGGGCTCGCCGTTTTCGTACAACTTCAATTGGGAGGCATAGCGACCGGTCTGGTGGTCACCTCCGGAGGTGACACCACGGGCGCGCCAGATCGAACCGTCGAGGTGAGTAAATGGCCCGCGGATAATACTGCGCTCGTCAGCAGTTTGCGCGCGCCGACTGAACCAACGTAGCACGTTCATCTGTGGCTTCCCCCTCGCGTTTTCAGACTTCAGCGGTTAGCCCGAAATACGACGGCTTTGTACTCTCTGCCGTTGCTGATGGGATCCGAGTTATCCGAGGTCGAAAAGTATAATTTATTGGCCCAGTGCGAGAAAGCCCCACGCCCGGTCGTTCGAATGACGTCGTGCGGCGTATGCGCAGGGCCCAACCGCTTGCCGTCCTCCAGTACTTCCACCGGTGAACGCGTCGAACGACCTGCCTCGTCAGTGAACGCCGCCCACTCCTCGGGCATATCTATGACATAGGCATGGCCTTGCTCGGCGTACATTTGCGTCAACGCCATTGCGTGACGGTACTTCAATTCATCGGGCAAGGCATCGGCGGCCCACGCCACACCGGCATCGGTGTAGGTGAGCAAAGTATCGTCGATCATGCGTTTGAAGCCGAAACGACGCTCGATGAATTCAGGCCCCGTCTGCGCCAGCCGGGCGCGGAATTCGTTGTCGCCGAGAATGCGTAGCGCCGCCTGGGCGATGGTTGAGGGTCGGTCACTTTTGACAACCACCCCGGTTACGCCGTGTTCAACGGCTTCCGCCGCGCCGAAGGCCGGGGTTGTCACGACCGCGACCCCAAGGGCCTGGGCTTCAATCAATGTGTTCGGTGTCCCTTCCTGCAGAGATGTCTGCATGACGATATCGGCCGCCGCGAAAATCTCCCGGATATCCGACCGTGTGCCAAGCATCCGCAGGTTGTTCTCAAGTCCCAATTGCCGGCCGACCCGCTCGATTTCGTCACGCAGTGGACCGGCACCGCACAGCAGGAATACGGTGTCGGGACGTACTGCCTTGATCCGGGCGGCACTTCGCAGCCAGAGAAACGGTCGCTTCTCCGCGGACAGCCGGAACGCCCCGGCGATCACCGGCACATCATCGGCAATGCCCAGCGCCTGCCGCGCCGCGGCGCGTTCCCCATCGGCCATGCAGGAAAAATGATCGCTGCGAACGCCATTGCGCAACACCCCAACGTCATCAGGGTTCATGCGCAGCCAGGCAGCATAGTCGTACTTGCCGGCTTCGCTGTTGTTCAGCAGTTTGACGTTCCGGCATTTGAGCAAGGCGCGGTACGCAGGAAACATGAACCACTGGAAGAACTCGAAATGAACCGGCGCCAGATTTCGTCCGGAGATGAAGATATGCGGAACGCCGGCAAGCACTGCGGCAATTCCCAACGTGATATTGGTCCAGTCCAGACTCAGCTGAACCACTTCCGGTGACAGACGTCTGATCACCTTGCCCGCTGCAACGATGCGCTCCACCAGTCCCGGGGTCAGTACATCGAGGAACATCGGGTGCTGTCTGGCCCAGCCGATGGCGCCGGCATCGGACGCCGGCACGACATCAAGACTGGCAACAGCCTCGCGTGCGGTTTCAAGATGAAACGCATTCGCCTCGCTATCGTAGAGGTACTCAACGAGCAGGTGTACATCGCGGATGCCGCGCTCCCGCAGGCCGCGCGCCGTATTCAGAATCTGGCGTTCCGCGCCACCGCTGCTGAGCGAACCGATGCCCAGCAGAATGCGACCCTCGATGACGCTGCGCAGCCGATAGGGAAATTCGCCCGGATGCAGCAAGGTGTTGAGTATCGCCTGCTCCCGACGATCAACCATGGGCTGCAGCTGTCTAATCCAGATTTTCTTGCGCAGGCTTTCGATCGCGTCCGGCTCAAATCGATCCAGCACTTTGCGCCAAGCCCGCGCCAGAGTGGGGTAATCGTCGTGCGTTGCGGCCTGGCGAGGACTGGGTGCGCGCAATCGGACCTGCTCCCACTTGCCCTCATGCAGGACCATTGCGCTGGGCGGTTGCGGCAGCAAGCCGGCTTCAAATGCGTGCTGCAGCTCGGACAGATCGCCTGGAAAAACCAACACTGCATCAGTATCCGAGCGCCCACCTGGGGAGTTTTCAATAGTATCTGACGTGCCGTCGCCGTTGCTCTGGCTGCGGACCGCGAGGGGGTCAAAAAATGCATCTCCCAGCACCACCACCGGGGCATCACGCACCACACCTTGCAGGGACTTGGGCGTCACGACTATCGGGTACGCACCGCGCGCCACGACCTGCTGCAGTCCCTGCTGCAACTGACGGACGAGCAACGAACGGGCATCGATGGTGTGCGGCTTTGCCTGCACGTCATGCGCTTGAACGGTTTCGGCAACGGCCGGCCTGGCGACAAACAATGGGGGTTCGGTACTGTCACGGACATTGGCCAGTACGCTGGCGGCCGCCGTTTCAACCAAATGGCCAACGCGCCTGCCGACAAAGAAAATGCGATCGCCGCTACCGAGGACCGGGATCCGGGTTCCGTCCGCAAGGTCGTACATCCTGCCCCAGGGTTCGCGCAGTCTGTACTTGAGATTGAATTCGCGAATCGGCCCGATGTCATCGTATCCGACCAGCCCGATCCATTCTTCTTCCATGTGCCAATGTGCCAGCAACGTGCGCAGTTCCGGAATGTCCCACGCGCGTTGATGCTGCCATCGATGGAAGGTTGAATCGCAGACCGGGCAATACACCATCGAATTGCCGAGGTTTTCATTGTAGGGAGTGGTAAGAATCAGGCGCCCGCCAGGCGCGACGGCGGATGCCAGGGCGGCCATGAAAACATCGCGTTCGCCTTCCAGGATATGCTCGATGACTTCCGTGCATATCACGACGTCAAACGTTGTCGCCGTATCCAACCCGATGCAGCCCAGGAACAGTGGATGATCCTGTAGTTCCTGAGCTACCAGTTGAGCGCGGTTGACGCTGGGTTCGAAGTGGGCCGTCGGAATGCCGGCTTCGACGAGCAGCCGGGTCAGTCGACCGCTACCGCCACCAAAATTGAGGCAGCGGGCACCGGCGGTGAGCCATGGTTGCAGTTGTTCGATGAGAACCAGACCTGCAAGATTCTCGAAACTCATCGCGTCCAGCGCGGCCGACTGGGCGACACCATCCCAGAATCTGGCAATCAGTTCGGGCGTCCAGGTAATTCGATATGGCATACGTTGAAGGTGCCTTGCAGCACCTGTCCGTCAGGACTGGCCGACCAGTAGTTGCAGTTCGTCCCGTTGACCATTGGGGTCCACGCCGTCCGGCAGCGAGAAATACACCCACTGACCCCAATGTGAAAACCGGCCCTCACCATAATTGTTGATATCGTCGTGCAGCGAGTGAGGCCAGGGCAACTGGCGCCCGCGGTGGAAGACATATACGGGCGACGGCGTGCCACCGTCGCCGGCGTTGTCCGCCACGGTTTCCAGGTCTGGTGCGCTCCAGCCCCACATGTGGCCACGCAGGTGTGAAAAAGCATGCTCGGGCGGCTGACAGACACGTACCTGTGCGACAACCATCCGGCTCGTCTCAAGTTGTTCCATGGAGGTTTCCGACGGTGCGACGACAATGCGGCCATCGTCCTGCGGGACAACTGGCCCAACCAGTACTTCATCGCGGAACAAGGTCAATTCAAACCCGGGCGCAGCTGGCGCCATCTCGGGTAGCGCCGCGGTCCAGCCGGCGGCCGTTACCTGGTAAGGCCCGCTCAGCCGGTGTCCGAATCGCCGGGTGAATGACTGGCCCCCTGAAATCTGTACATCAATTGCGGTTCCCAGCGGCGCCACGCGATCAAAGACGAATTCATTGCATCCGTAACCTGAACTGCGATCGACGAGTTCCTCCAGTCGGAATCCGTCCTTGCCGTAGAAATCGACCATCTGTTCCACCGTGGCGCGTTCGTACGGGTAGCCCCCAATCCAGTCTATCCAGTCGTGCCACTTGCTCATGCCACGCGTGCTGGTCACGCTGTAGTCACGCCAGTTGCTCAGCCACACGTTCAAACCGCCGGATCGCAACGAATCACGCAGGGAATGACTTTCCTCGCTGGCGATGATTTTCAGCGCATACAGCAGTTTCAGTGGCCCCGGCAGACTGTTGTAGGTTTTCTTGACCGAGGCCCAACGGTCCGTCGGAGCGCCCTGGTCGTTATAGATTGCTATGAACAACTTGCCGCCCATTTTCACCAGCGGTTTGACGTTGTCCAACGCCTGCCACATCTGGCCGGTGTGATGCAGTACGCCCCACGAATACACGATATCGAACTGGCCCAACCGATTCAGGTACCCGGTATCCAGCACCGAAGCCTGTTCGACGGTCCAGTCCGGATCGCCGTCGAAGTAGCGTCGCCGAAGTTCTGACGTACACGCAAAGGACTGCGTATCGAAATCGAATGAATGCACACGGGCACCGAGTTTGCGCGCAACGAGGCTGAACAAACCGCTTCCCGAACCGATATCGACAAAAGTCCTGCCTGCAAGATCCTCCACCTTCAGCGTGCGAAGCAGCGACTGACGTGCCAGTTCTATCCTGTCGTCATTGAGGACGCTGAGAAAACGCGCCCAATTCTTGCCGAACTCGAAACGCTCGCCCTTCCTGACTTCTGCGCGGTGAT
Source organism: Gammaproteobacteria bacterium (assembly GCA_024234975.1). Classification (GTDB taxonomy): domain Bacteria; phylum Pseudomonadota; class Gammaproteobacteria; genus JACKNH01. Next base: position 370,631 of record JACKNH010000005.1, on the reverse strand, counting down.
TGTCAGCAGCAGTTTGTGTCATGGATTCCCCACCTGGCCCATTAATTATTGTTGGTTCGCTTGCGTACCTTTTTGTACGCACCGCATTGATCACGGGATCTCACCGCGCCACGGTAACACTGCAACATACGTGCGACCGTTTTCCGCCGGACTGGTATTGTCGGAACTGGAAAATACGATTTTGTCACCCCAATGGGAGAATGCCCCGGCGCCCACCTCCGTGATGGCCTGGTGTTCCGTGTGTGGCGGCCCCAGCGCCACGTCATTCTCCAGCAACACGACCCGGGAACGGAGCGGATTCGTCATCGTATCCGCGAATCGATTCAGCTCGTTCGTCTGCGCCTGCCACGAGTGTCCGTCCCGATGCGCAGGCGCAGTCAATGGCACAACCAGCAGGCGGGGTTCCACCGTCCGGACCCCGTAAAACAGTTCAAACGTCGGAAACCAACGCGACATTGCCATGCGGCCGGCACTCGCGGGTTCGTGCTTCACAGCGCCGGCCCTTGCGAGCAACGCATACATCATTCTGGCCTGGCCGGTGACCAGTTGTGCCGAGCCGCATATTTCCGCGTCGCTCAACGCACGGAGCCGCCATCGATGACCGTCATCAATGGCCGGATCAAATTCGACAAGCGCCGACTCGAGGATGTCGAACGACTGACCAAGATAATAGTCGCGTAGCGTCCTCGGGCTGAGCTGCCAGTAGCCATCGCCAGCGAAGTTGTTGCATGGAACCAGATGGAATATATATCCACCCTCCGCTACCGCATGGCGAATCGTATTCAGCGCTGACGTGCAGTCGAAGTGCCGGCCGAGGTCCAGCAGGTCGATCACCAGGCCGAATGCCGAGGGCTCAATCCCTGCCAGCGCATCTGCCGTCGCACCCTGGACGGACCAGCGTTGCGGCGCCGGCGTCTCCATGCGCCGCAACTGTGTACCGGCGCCAAACAATTCGTCGACCAGGCCCTCTGCTGTGTACGCGTCCCCGGCGTCTGCAGCGTTGTCATTGCTGCCGCTCGCCCGGACGGTTGCAAGTTCGAGCTTGCTGAAGGCGGGCTGCCCCATACCCAGTCCCAGGACGGGTCCGGTAATTCCGTAACGCTTCGTCCACTCGTCGAGCAGCACTGCTATGTTGATATGGAGTTCCATTATTCGCCTTAGACACACGGCCCGGGTCGTCCTGCCAGCGACTGAGTCAATCCGGCATACCTGGCCAGATCAGACCTGCCGCAAGGGTGACGCAGGCTCAATGCCAACCGGTGTGGACCGTCTTCGGATACCACTGATGCATACAATCCTGCCAACGGTTGCTTGCTGCGATGTGTCGGGTGCGTGCCCGACATCGCTTGCACCCGGAAGACTCGTTCCCGGCCAACCAGACGTGACTTGACCACCTCAGGTATTTTTTCAGAGTTGTCCGTGCGGTTCCAGTATTTCGTCCGGAACCTGAAATTTCATTTCCAGGTTGGCCAGCGACGCATCATGAATGAAGGGAACCGGTTCGACGATGAACTGCAGCGCGTCGAAACGAAAATCGTGCTGCTTTCCCGCGCGGGTCGCCAGGCCGCCGCTTGCGAAATAGGTTCCGTGTGCCAGGTTGGCGCGGAACGTCGCCTTCAATGTCGTCGATTGTCCTGCGTTCATTCGGAAGCGGACAAATGGCCGAATCAGATGAGTGTTGGCGCCAAACACTTCCACCCCCATCGGGGTTCGAATGAGGAACCCGGTGCTCAGGTCCTCCAGATCCCGAGTCGCAGTCACTTGCAATACGAATGTATAGGTTTCGGTGCTTCGCAAAACGTTGGTCGGCTCGCCGCGTTGATCGGCGATGTAAAACGCCGTGATGGTTGCGCCGCCATCACCGTAGCGGTGCTCGCGATCCGACGGACCTGCGACATCGCCATCCGCTGGCAGCGGCTCCTGCCCTGCAACGGGATCAACCGCCGTCAGCTGCGCTGGCCGGGCTACCGCATCGCCAATCGGATTGTCTGATGCCGGGCCGGATACGGCCGGCGCATCTGTCGCAGTCGCCGCCGCGGACACAGGCAGCTTCCCGGCCGTCCGCGACAACTGCGACGGTTGATCCTGAACGGTGCCGAACAGTAACTCGTGATAAATATTGCCTACCTGGGCGGGCTCACCTTCGGCGACGACGCGGCCCTTTTCCAGCAATATTGCGTGGTCGCAGATGGTGTTTATCTGGTTGATGCTATGGCTGACCAACAGGATACTCTTGCCTGCCTCCTTGAAGCGGCGAATCCGATCAAACGACTTCAACGCAAACCGGGCGTCGCCTACGGCAAGCGCCTCGTCAACGATAAGCACATCAGGGTCGACCGAGGTTGCCACGGCGAACGTCAATCGCCCCTGCATTCCACTCGAATAGGTTCGAAATGGCTGATCGATAAAATCCCACAGTTCAGCAAAATCCACGATTTCATCAAACCTGTCGCGAATCTGCTCGCGCGTCATTCCCAGACACATGCCACCGAGAAAGACGTTTTCGCGCCCGGAGTATTCCGGATGGAATCCGGTACCCAGTTCCAGAATCGCGGCAATCCTCCCTGCCACCGAGACCGATCCTCCGGAGGAATCCAGAGTGCCTGCGATGATTCGCAGCAGCGTGCTCTTCCCGGCGCCATTGCGACCTAGCAGACCGACCACCGAACCGCGTTCCACGTCGAAACTGATGTCGGACAGCGCCTGAAAATCGACATGGCGAACCGTGCCGGTGATGGCTTCCTTGAGCATGTCCGCCGGTTTGTTCCAGACCCGGAACGTCTTGCTCAGGTTTCTGACCGAAATTGCCGGTCGCGTCATAGCGCATTACCGAAGGTCGGCTTCAACATACGGAATGTTCGCCATCCGACCATGAAGACCAACAGTGAAAATAACGGGAACCAGAGCCAGGACCATGGATGCCAGTCAAGCGGCCCGAACAAGGCGCCGCGGAAACACCAGACCATGTGCGTGATTGGGCTGAACGCGAACACCGGTCTCAACCATTGCGGCGCGAATTCAGGTGCATACAGAATCGGGTGCAGAAACATGCCAATCGCCAGCAGAAAACTTATCAACTCGCGAAGATCTTTGAGGAACACACCGAAAGCGGCAAGAATGTAGGCAATGCCAGCAATCATCATGACGAAACTGATAATCGCGATCGGCATCAGTCCTATGAAATAGATGGGTCTCAGATAACCGGATATCGCCCCTGCAATCACTACCACGGTCAGTCCTACGGCCAGCCCCGGCAGGCTCGCAAGAGCTACTTTCAACGGCAGGATCTCGGTGGGAAAAACGATCTGCTTGACCAGGTTGCTATGCGCCAGGACCACGCCTACCGACCGGCTCACGGCATCCTGAAACGCCATCCACGGCACCAGACCGGCAAGAACATAGCTGATGTAGCCCGCGCCGCCGGTATCCTGTTCCGACAGGCGCCCACGAAACACAAAGGCGAAGACCAGCACATAGACTGCCATTGTCAGCAGAGGCGATAACAGTGACCAGCCGGCGCCGAGAATCTGACCGGCATATCGTTCCACGATCTCGCGCCGGGTCATTTCGAACACCAGCGCGCGATGCCGGGCGATAGTGCCGTACGCCTCCGTGAACGCGAGAAAGTTGGCCTTGGGGCTGAAAATTTTCAGATGAAGCATGGGCGCTTGAGCAATCCCGCGCAGGGTTTAGGGAGCGTGTTTCGCCGACTGTCGCCTGTGTGGCCACAAATTGCCCACTGGTGCGCGTTATGTGCGAAATGCCAGACGATCCGGCGCGGTAGTCTGCCAGAGCAGGCTGACCCAGACAAGGTTATGCGCCCCGGCCGCCGGACGGATTGATGGCGTTCGACCGGCCACGCCAGGATCGTTGATGCGTTAGACTTGGCTCCGCTCAATGTCCGGATATGGACGAATGTTCGAAATTGATTTCCTCCACCAGATTCGCGACCACGAACTTGCGGTGGTCCGTACACAGTTACCCGCCAGCGCGTCGATTCTCGAGCTTGGTGGTGGTACCGGATATCAAGCACGGGTTCTCGACAACTGGGGCTACGCAATCGAATCGATTGATGTAGAAGAGAGCAATTACCGGAACGATCGCCTCTACGATGTCCACACGTATGACGGCAGCCACCTGCCGTATCCAGCGGCGAGCTTCGACGTAATTTTTTCATCCAATGTTCTCGAACACGTCAAGGATCTGGAGCGACTTGATCGCGAAATCAGGCGTGTTCTTCGGCCAGGCGGGATATGTGTTCACGTGATGCCTTCGGCCAGTTGGCGCTGGTGGACGATCATCGCGCACTACATCGAGATGGTGCAGAAAGCTGCCAGACTGGTGTACCGGCCGGCAGCACAACGGGAACAGGCAGACGCCGCGCCTGTGGCGCCCATGCGCCGGGCCCGGACGATCGCGGGTTTGCTCCTGCACTACATCAAAGTGCCGCGCCATGGGGAGCAGGGAAATGCGTTTACCGAGCTTTATACCTTCAGTCGACGGGCGTGGTTGAAGCGATTACGTGCACTTGGTTATGACCGCATCAGGATTGAACCCGTCGGCTTGTACTATTCCGGGCACATGATTCTTGGCAGTCTGCTCCCGCTGCGTTGGCGCAAATCCATGGCCTGGCTGCTTGGCAGTTCTGCAATCGTCTACACGCTCAAACCGTAGCCAAGGCGGAACCCGAATCAGGTCGCGATCCGGTTTGCCGGCGCAACGCCGTGCAGGCCGTCATCCACACCATATAATCGCAGGCAGTCGGTGATCATCCGTGACATGCCAAAGCGTTGCCGGACGAATGCCGGCCCCTGGCGCCGCGCCCCACTTCTGAAATCTGCATCGGTCAGGCACGTTATCACGCGCTCAGCGAGCGTCTTGTCGGTCTCCTGTATGACGACGAATCCGGTGCAGCCATCCGACACGGCTTCGGCAGCCCCTCCGGCGGCGGTTGTGACGACCGGTATCCCGAGTAGTTGCGCCTCCAGCAATACGTTCGGGGTACCTTCGAACCTGGACGTCAAAAGAAAGGCGTCCATCACCGAAAGTGCCAGCGATGCATTCTGCTCGGTACCGGGCAGGTGCAATTGGCCGACGATACCCGCGCGTTCTGCAGCTTGCCGCATCTCCGGCGCGAGCGGACCGGTGCCAAATACCACGAAATGAACCTCGGGCATCCGACGTGCAATTTCGATACACGTAGCAATCCACAGTCGCGGCCGCTTCTCGTCGTAAAAGCGGAAGATGGAACCGACGACGGGCACACCTGCGGGGATGCCCAGGCGCTCCCGTAACTGATCCCTGGCTTGTGTCGATACGCTACAGATGGCGGAATCGTCTATCCCATTGCGTTTGACGACGAACCGTCCACGCTCAATCTCGAGCCAGCCCGCATAGTCAGCGGCGCCGGCCTCGCTGTTATTGACCAACACAACGTTTGGATGCTTTGACAATATTCTGTACGCGGCGCGCATGTATGGCCGGTAATAAGCGAAGTTCACCGGACTGACATTACGACCGGACAGAATAATTACCGGCACACCCGCGATGGCTGCCGCGAATCCGGCGGCAATGCTGGCCGCGTCCTGCCAGGCATGAACCACTCGTGGACGTCGCCAAAGAAATTCCGCCAGAAACCGGTAAACCTCGGATTGAACGTCGTCCGGCAGGAAGCCGATCGTTCCGGCAACATTTTGCAGTTCGACCGGGGCCAATATCATTTCCAGACGGTCGTTCGCTTTCTCGATATCAACGATATCGCCATAGTGGATGCCGATCTGCGCAACCTGCGGCTCGAAGAAGCGGTAATCTTCTCCGGCATGCAGGCGCAGCGTCAGCAATGCCACGCTGAAATCGGGTCGCGTCGCAATGCCGCGCAAGACGTTCACAACCTGGCGCTCCACGCCACCCCAGGCCAGGGCGTTATTGACCACAACCAGATTACCGGGCACGTAGAATTCCGGTGGCCGCAGCGCATCGATAGCAACGGCCATGTGAACCTGCGCCGAAGTTGCAGCGTCATGGCTGAAGCGATCGACAAGCGTTCGCAGATGCTGTCGGACCGGCAACGGCAGCGCGCGTGAAACGACCCTTTTCAGGCGCTGAAACACACCGGTGATGCCACGCGTCCAGCCAATCGCCCACCGGCAACTTCGCCGGATCAGATATGCGAGCAATCGGCCGCCCATTTTCGCCATCACCCAGGCAATCCGCCAACCAGCGTCATCCGCCGGGCCGCAACGACGGGTGGCTGGCAAGGACAGCAGGATCGACTGCGTCCGCCGACTCAGGTCAGCAAGGGAAAATCTCGCCGCGACCGTGGCTGTCATTGCCACGCGCCGCTGTTCGCTCATGGGTGAGCGCAGGTTACGTATGATGGCCGCAGCAAGGTCGCCGACATCATCGACCCGTACTACTTCGCCGTAGCCGCCGAGTACCTGCGCGCTGTCGCCGGCATCGGTGGCAACACAGGGCGTGCCGCACGCCATCGCTTCCGCCAGCACGTTGGGAAATCCTTCGCCGAACAGGCTCGCTGATACCACGATGTCGGCGGCGGCATACCAGTATTCCGGCCGCGCGCGGGCGTGCAGGCAGAGCACCCGGTCAGCGATGCCCAGAGCAGCACACAGGTTCTCGAGATCCGGCCGCATGCCCGTGACATCGGCGCCGAGAATTACGTACCTGGCCGCGGGATATTCGGTGGCGACCATGGCCGCCGCCCGCAGGAACACCGAGTGTCCCTTCATCGGATCCAGACGCCCTGGCAACAAAATCAACGGGACATCCGGGGCAAGTCCCAGGCACTGACGCAAGCGTCTTCCAGCTGCCGGCCGCGGCCGGAATCGATCGGTGTCGATACCATTGGCCACGACATGGATTCGATCCGCCGGAAATCCCAGTCTGCGGTAGTGGATCGCGCCGCTACAGGAATTTGCGATGATTCCATCGGCACGGTCGACGACTGCGCAGGAGGCCATGAAACCGAGCCCTGCCAACCAGTTGTATCGAGACCAGTCCATGTTGGACGACCGGATTCCCCATAGCAGCGGTAACCCGGGGCGCAGGTAACCGATGAGCGCGGCAATGACATTGGGAACCTCCATGAACGAATAGAGGCAATCTGGTTGCAGGCCGTCAACCAGATTCAGCAGCCGCTTTACGAAAGCTACATTGGCGTACCGTCCTGACTTGTCAGCGGTGTGCAGGTCGATGGCAGGATGCAGATCGAGTTCCAACTCGCCCCCGCCATACCAGCACACGACGTGCACTTCGTTCCCTTCGTCGGCGAGCGTATTGGCCAGCATCACAAGCTGGCGCTCCGCTCCACCGCGATTGAGGCTGCGTGCCATCAGCATGATGTTCATCCGCCGGAATCCTTCGCGCTGGTATTGCTCATCGACAACTGCGCAAACGCTGATTCCGTGCTTTGCAGCGATGAAACCCCGGCAATTGCCCGGTGAACTGCCGGCAGTCGTTCAGTGGATCGTTCTGTCACAATATTGATGCGTGATACGATCGCCGACTCAAGGCAACGACGCGCAATCAAAGGCAGGGGTAGGCTCACAGATGGTTCCGCCAGATTTTTCCGCAATCGATCAGATTTCCATGCTTGATGTACGTGCATTGAACCGATTATACGAACTAGCACACACCTGTGACGGAGGAATACTGGAACTCGGACCGTATGTTGGTGGCTCCACGATTGCCATCGCGTCGGGAAATGCGGGGCGCGTCCCCCACTCGGTAATCGAAGTCGGCGGCAGCTATATCGATCACCCCTCGATTCCATCTACAGACATCATCGCCGACTGGCACCGTAATCTCGAACGTTTCGGTTGCGCGGGCGCCGCCGAATTGTTTCAGGGTGCCAGTTATCGTCGTGAAGTACGCGATGCGGCGCTTGCGCACTGCGGCCGTATCGGGCTGTTTTTTGTTGATGCAGATGGTCACGTTGCTCCGTGTATTCGTGCCTTTTCGCCCTGGTTCACCGAAAACTGCATCCTGGCAATCGACGACTATGACTCTCCCGGGGCGCCAAACAAGCAAGCGCTGGTCAAAAGCTGGGTGGACTCACAACTGGCACAGGGTCATCTGGTCGCAGAGGGGCTGCTTGGCGGAACCTGGTTTGGCCGGATAAACGGGCCGAGCGGTCTGGCTGCGTTAAGAAATGTTTCACCCTACATACATGATTCGGGCCATGCCTACATGGCGCATTTCGGAATGGTGGAACTGGCGGACTACCTCGATGATGGGTCCCGTTCCAGGCTCAGGTTATTTGAGGATGGCCGGGAACTCGGGCCGGCCCATTGCATGCACGCGGATATCCGCGAGCGCGGCGAAGGCCGTTTTTCGCACTGGCGCGCCGCCATTGACTCAACCAGCTGCCTGTATTTCTCGGCAAGCGATAACTCCGACCCGCGGAGTAACGGACTTCACTACGAGGTGGACCTGGGTCAGGGCAGGGTCTCGCTGGCAGATATGTGATTGAATGTTGCACCACAAGCCGCACCCGCTGGGCGTGCGGTGGCAGCCCTGTGGCTCCCCCGCCCGGGGGACCTCCCATCAGACGTTTGTGACGAATTCCCGCAATGGCGAGAATGCCCGGAAGGGGGCGTCGGCCGCTATAGGTTCCGCTTGCCGCCTATGGTATAACAAGCGGAAATTTCGTCAGCTCACACATTTTTGAGGAATTGAATATGTCCTTGCGCCGCGTACTTCATATATTCGCCATTGCGTCTCTGGTCATACCCGTTATTGCGAGCGGCTCGTCTCAGGTTCCGCGAAACCGCACCATCACGCTCGTATACCAGTACGGCAATGCCACTGTCATTCAGTACACACCGTCATTTACCAATACTGAAGGCTGCGCAGGCGGTGACGTCGCCAATTCCTACGCTTACCTGGACACCTCGCTGCCGACCAGCAAGTACATGATTGCGGCAATCTACACCGCGTACGCGACTGGCAAAAAGGTGGGCGTCGGCCTGAGCGGCTGTACCAATAACTTCGGTGGCGGCGTACCGTTGATTTATCGCGTCGAGTTGGAATAACACCAGGGTCGCCCCAGCGGTTCCCCGCATCCGATGATGGATCAGCTACTGTTCGCCGCGCGCCGCTCAGCGCGTTTGCTGTTGTCACTGCTCACTGTGTTCGTTACAGGTACGGCGGCCGGCGAGGAGTCGATATCGCTGGATTTCGAAAACCAGACACTGACCACGGTCCTGGAGCATCTCGACAGAACACACCATCTGCCTATTGCATTGATGACCCCGGAGGCAGGCGACATGCTGCTCTCCGGTAAGGTCAGCAACGCTCCGCTCGACAAGGCCATCAAGAAATTACTCGGCCCCATCAACTACATCCTGGCGCAAACGCCGGAAGGGGCCTATCAGCTGTATGTCTTCGACCAGGTATCACCGGCAACCGCCGATGCCCGCCCAATGCTGCCTTCAGCTGCGTCCGCCATCAGTGCGATTGTGGGAAGCGATGGTGACAGTGGCGAGGGCGCGAACGAAACTGTCGCGATTTATAACGACCAGATGGGCTACGTTGAAGTGGTACCGACGCCGAAAGCTGTCCCCTACGACCAGCCCCCCCCTGGCTTTCATGTCGAAGTCATGCAAAACGCAGAGTTGGGAACGCCGGAATACGTCTGGCTGCCAGATGCTCCGCCCGCCGAAAACCTCGAGCCAACCGGGTTACCTTGAAGTTCTCCACGAAGTCGTTCTGATTGCCCCCCTTCCGAGTAGCGAACCAGCGATGCCAATCCGCCAAGGTGCGGCGAATAGCGCACCGGGAAGCGACTGGCAACGACGCGTTCGCGCAAATCTGCTAAAGCAGGCGCAGGTCGATCGGGCCATGCCCCATATCAACTATGTAACGGCGGCCATTGGTATTGGGATTGCTATTGTCCGAACTGGAAAAAAACAGGCAGGAGAGCCCGGTCGCGCCACCGTCCCAATGCGAGAATCGCCCACTCCCGGATTCACGGATATCGGCGTGCATTGAGTGAGCAGGCCCCAGGGGCAAGCCGTCCTCGAACACACATAGACGCGAGCGCGTCGGCGCATCCAGTGTGTCTGCGGGGCAATAGGATTCGATATACGCCATATAGCAATTGTCTTGATCCGGTACGAATGGCGGCAGGCGTTGCAGATGCTCACGCGCCGCTTCACCATTGAGCGCACCAAACCATGTTCCTACGATCACCTCATTTTCGGTGACCAGCTTCTGCGAGATTGCGGCGTCGATGAATGGCCTGACCTTGGCCGCTTTGGGCGCCGCAGCGTCGGTAATGTAATCGTCTATCACAAGAATGGCATCAGGCAGCAGGTAGGGAGCAAAGGCGCGCAATGTCCCTTCTATGTTGCCGTCAGCATCTACGAACAACAGGCCAATTTTGCCCGTGTGAAGCACAGCATCGCGTCGGACCGAGTACCGATAGCTGGAGCCGGGGATAAGCCTGACTGCATCGGAGAAATTGAAGCGCTCAACGTTTCGTTGCCAGTCAGCGACGATATCCTCTGACGGCACGGTCGGGTGTTCCATATACCTGCCGCCGATTTCGATGGCTGCATGGCGTACGCGCCCCCGGTTACCCATCGCAAGCGCAACCGTTGACCCACCGACATAAGGCCCTACCTCCAGGATTCCGCCGTGGGCAGACGCCGCGGATTCGACAAGCTTGCGTAAGGTAGCTGGCGGCAACATGGAAAAATCAATGCGTTCTACGGTCACGACTCTTTATTCTCCTTGTGTCCCTAAGCTGTCCGAACCACCAGTGACTTTATCGATGGTCGCCATGAGGTTCAGCAGAATCCCGATACCCTGTATGCATCGCTCTGGCGCCGGAAATTTCATCGCCTCGCCTGGTCTTTGCGCGAGCAATGCCGACAATGTTCCAGTCGATTGTCGCTGAACATCTTTTGCCCCGTGTTCTCATGCTGCGATCTACTGCAGAAGAAGTTCACCACCCCTCGTGTCGGAGGTTCATTGTATCATTGACCGGAATGATCTGAATTTCACTTCGAAGCCATAGCTTCGCGAATATACTCAAGCGCCAATATCATGTGTGGCATCGCCGGTTTTCTGAGTCCGGATTTTTTTAATGAGCACGGTCGCGCCGAGGTGATCGTCTCGGCAATGCGCGACAGCATCCGCTACCGTGGCCCGGATGATGCGGGCAGCTGGGTCGATGAAGACGCACACGTCGCGCTTGGTCATCGTCGATTGTCCATTCTGGACCTCTCCCCCGCCGGTCATCAGCCGATGGTGTCGGCCGATGGCCGCCTGGTCATCGCGTACAACGGTGAGATATACAACCACGCCGAACTCCGGGCGGAATTGATCGCGGGCGGCTATCAGCCGCGCAGCACCTCCGATACCGAAGTCATCCTCGAATATTTCGCCCGCCACGGCATCACCGCGACGTTGGCCCGCCTGCATGGCATGTTCGCCATCGCGCTGTGGGATCGGGAAACCCGCGAACTCACCTTGATTCGGGACCGCCTGGGCATCAAGCCGCTGTATTGGTCTTTGCAGGGGCGGCTGTTCAGCTTTGCATCCGAACTCAAGGCATTGCGCAACCATCCAGGCTTCCGTCCGCGTCTGAATCGTGATGCGGTCGCCACGTTTCTCCGGCACGGCTACATCACCGGGCCGCATTCGATTTACCAGGACACATTCAAGCTCGAACCCGGCACGTTGCTGCGCTACCGGTCCGGCGGTACGGTGCTGGTTGAACGTTACTGGGATCTGGCCGACGCCGTTGCCACCGGCACCGCTGCCCGCGGCGCATTCCAGGATCGCGGCCTCGAGGAACTGCATTCGTTATTGCTGGATTCGGTCAGCCGCCACATGGTGGCCGATGTACCGTTGGGCGCATTGCTGTCAGGTGGCATTGATTCGACGCTGGTCACCGCATTGATGCAGGCCTCCAGCAGCCGGCCGGTGAAGACATTCACCATCGGTTTCAATGAAGCCGGTTTCGACGAAGCGCCGTATGCGCGCGACATAGCCCGTCACCTCGGCACCGAGCACCACGAACTCTATGTCGACACCGCCCATGCGCAGGAAATCATCCCCCGGCTCACCGAATGGTATGACGAACCGTTCAGCGATTCCTCGCAGATCCCCACTTATCTGGTCAGCGAGATGACCCGTCGCCATGTGACCGTCGTGCTGTCGGGCGACGGTGGTGATGAACTGTTCACCGGCTACACACGCTACGTCGATGGCGCCCGGTTGTGGCGGCGTGCCACAGTGCTACCGGCATTTGCCCGTCGAGGGTTGAGCCGCGCACTGCTGGCCACACCGGAAGCGCTGTGGGACAGGCTGTTCGGCCTCGTACCACGCAAGTGGCGGCCGAGCCAGGCCGGTTACAAGGTGCACAAGGTCGCGCGGAGTTTTGATCGCAGCGGCCCCGATGACATGTACATCCAGATGCTGAGTCACTGGCAGGCGCCCGATGCCATGGTGAACGGTGGCCATGAGCCCAAGGGCGTACTGTGGGACCGATCATTGATATCCCGCATTCCCGATTTCATCGATCGCATGCAGTACATTGATACGGTGACCTATCTGCCGGATGACATACTGACCAAGGTTGACCGCGCCAGCATGGCCGTCAGCCTGGAAGCGCGCGTCCCGCTGCTCGACCATCGCGTGGTCGAATATGCATGGCGACTGCCGCAGGAAATCAAGCTGCGAAACGGCCGCGGCAAACTTGCTTTACGCCAGATCCTCGCGCAGTACGTACCGCCGCCGCTGACCGAGCGACCCAAGATGGGCTTCGGCGTACCGATAGACATCTGGCTGCGCAACGGCCTGCGCGACTGGGCCGAGACATTGCTGGATCGCCGCCACCTGCAATCCCAGGGCCTGCTGGATTCTGCTGTCGTGCACCAGCGCTGGGATGCGCACCAGGCGGGCGAGAACTGGGCCTACCCGCTGTGGAACGTGCTGATGTTGCAGGACTGGCTGCAACGTTATCCCTGCGACGATGACTGACGGCACGACCGTTCCGGCACCCGGTCGGCGGCTGTTGTTTGTCGTCACCGAGGACTGGTATTTCCGTACTCACCGCCTGGCGCTGGCCGAAGCTGCGGTCAAGGCGGGCTACGAAGTCCACGTCGCGACCCGCTCGCGCCAGTACGCAGCGCATATCAAAGCCGCTGGAATCAGCTTGATCGACGTCGACATTCCGCGCCGTTTGCGTCAACCGTGGCGTGATCTGCAGGCGCTCATGGCTTTGTGCCGGATCTACCGCAAGGTTCGCCCGGACATCGTGCATCACGTCGCTTTGAAACCGGTACTGCTGGGCACGATCGCCGCGCGGTTCTGCGGAGTGCCAGCCATCATCAACGCCTACGCGGGCCTTGGCCACATGTTCATCGGCAATGGTGGTGGGCGAAGACTGTTGCGACGTGCCGCAGTTGTACTGCTTCGTATAACGTTACGCGGTGATCGCACATTCTCCATCGTGCAGACCGAAGACGATGCCCGCACCCTGCTGGCCCACAAGCTCGCCGACCGCGAACATCTCCGGCTGATTCCCGGTGCTGGCGTAGACGTGGATGCCTGTCGCCACGCGCCGCGACCTGCCGACGTGCCGATCGTCCTGCTTGCCGCCCGCATCAACCGCAACAAGGGCGTCATGGATTTCGCCGCGGCGGCAGGTCTGTTGCGCGCGCGCGGCGTGACCGCGCGGTTTGCCATCTGCGGCAGCCCCGATAGCGGCAACCCTACCGTACTGACTGCCGATGAAATCGCCCGCCTTGTCAGCGACGGCATCGAATACTGGGGCTATCGCGAAGACATGGCCGAGACATTGGCATCGGCCACGCTGGTGGTTCTGCCCACCCACGGTGGCGAAGGTATTCCGAAGATCCTGCTGGAAGCCGGCGCGGCCCGTCGCGCGGTGATCGCCAGCGATGTGAGTGGCTGTCGCGATGTCATCATTGATGAGAATCACGGTCTGCTGGTCGCGCCGCGATCACCCGCGGCGCTGGCCGATGCGATTGGCCTGCTGTTGGCAGATGGCGCACGGCGGGACACGCTGGCGGCCAACCTGCAGGCCCGTGTGGCGCAATTGTTCAGCCAGCAACATGTCGATGCCCTGACGCTTGCGCTCTATCGCGAATGTCTTGAGCCTGTAGAGGCGCCCGCACCATGAGAATCCTGGTGACCGGCGCCGCCGGATTCGTTGGCCGCAGGGTTTGTCATCAGTTGGCGGCAAACGGCCACGAAGTGGTCGGCATGGGTCGCGGCCCGGCGCCTGCCGACATTCCACTCACGGCATGGTTGCAGGTGGACTTGTGCGATGCTTCAGCGAACCTGGCCGCTTGCTGCCGGGACAGCGATGCGGTCATCCATCTCGCGGCCCGAACGCATTCCAAACGTCAGGCGCACGCCCGTGACAAGGCGGCTTATACCGCAATCAATGTTGAAGGCACGCGGCGTCTCGCCAGCGCAGCAGTGCAAGCGGGTGTCGGACGATTCATCTACATGAGTTCGATAAAAGTGAATGGTGAGGGCGATGTGCGCGCTGCCGATGGTCACTGGCACCGGTACTCGCCCGCCGATGAACCCGCCCCGCGGGACATCTATGGCCGGAGCAAACTCGCAGCCGAGCAACTCCTTGCGAATATGCAACAGGCGGCGGGACTCAACGTGATTTGTCTTCGTCCGCCGCTGGTTTATGGTCACGGCGCACGCGGCAACCTGGCGCGGTTGGCGAAACTGATCGACCTTGGTCTGCCACTCCCGTTCGCCGCCATAGACAATGCACGCAGCCTGATCCATGTGGACAGCCTTGCCCGCGCGGTCGTGGCGTGCATGGCGGCAGAAGCTGTTGGGTTCAAGGTATACACAGTGGCCGACATTGATGTATCGACCCCCGACCTGATCGAGACAATGGCACGTGCACGCGGGCGCAGGGCCCGCCTGTTCCCGCTGCCAGATGCAGTATTGCACGCCATTGACGCACTTGCCCCAGGCATCGGCATCGCCCGTCTTACCGGGACCTTGTTGGTGGACAACAGCGCTGCGCAGCGTGAGCTGCAATGGCAGCCCGACCCTGATCTCGAATCGGGTCTGGCCCATGCGTAAAATAGCGGCGCACCAGTGGACCGGCATCGCGCCATTCAACGACATGCGACGGTAGGCAATATGGACATTTCATTTGACGGGTTCGAGTTGGGTAACGACCGTACGCTGACCATCATCGGCGGTCTGAACGTGCTCGAATCGGCGCAACAGGCCGTCGATATTGCCGGCCGGTTTCGCGACACCTGCAACGGGCTCGGCCTGAACTACATCTTCAAAGCATCATTCGACAAAGCCAATCGCAGCTCAATCAAGTCCTACCGGGGTCCTGGCATCGATGAAGGTCTGAAGATGCTTGCGGAAGTCAGAAGCGTACTTGCAGTGCCCGTGTTGACCGACATCCATGCCCCTGAACAAGCCGCGCCGGTCGCGCAGGTTGCCGACGTGCTGCAGTTGCCTGCTTTTCTGTGTCGGCAGACCGATCTGGTCACGGCCATGGCCGTCACCGGCAAGCCGATCAACATCAAGAAGGCGCAGTTCCTTGCCGCGGACGAGATGCATCACATCGTGGCCAAATTCCGCGAGGCCGGGAACGACAAAGTCATGCTGTGCGAACGCGGCACGAGCTTCGGTTATCACAATCTCGTCGTCGACTTCCTCGGATTCCCGACCATGAAGGCACTTGACGTGCCGCTGGTGTTTGACGTCACCCATGCGCTGCAACTGCCTGGTGCGCGGTCAGACAGCGCCGGAGGGCGTCGCGCCCTCACGCTGGGGCTGGCCAGGGCGGGTGTTGCCCAAGGCATCGCCGGGTTGTTCATGGAAACGCATCCGCAACCCGATAAAGCACTTTGTGACGGGCCGTGCGCGCTGCCGCTGGATGTGTTGCCGGGTTTCCTGGAACAGATAAAAGCCTTGGATACACTCGTCAAACAGCAACCGGATCTGGATATCCGGTGATGGCGATCATTGAAATCAAGGAACGGACCTGCTGATGAACGCTGACAACGATACTTCCCCAGTCGGGGCGCTGGCCATTGTCCGCCGTGTCCTGCAACAGGAGGCGGATGCGATCCGCCGTACCGCTGCCAATGCCGACGTTGCCTATGACGCGGCCCTGGCCTTGCTGCTTTCACGCACTGGCAAGGTCGTGGTCAGCGGCATGGGTAAATCCGGCCTCATCGCGCGCAAAATCGCCGCCACGCTGTCGAGCACCGGGACGCTCGCGATCTTTCTGCACCCGGCAGAAGCCGCGCATGGCGACGTTGGCGTGGTGGGTGAGGGGGACATCTTCATCGCCATAGGCAAGAGCGGTGAGAGTGACGAGTTGAACCTGATTCTGCCGGCGATTCGCGAGCGCGGCGCGCGCACGATTGCAATTACTGCGGCAGTGGATTCCACGCTCGCACGCCAGGCGGATGTCGTCATCGACGCCAGCGTGGAGAGCGAAGCCTGTCCGCACGGACTTGCACCGACGACTTCGACCACGGTCGCGCTGGCCATTGGCGACGCACTGGCCGTGGCATTGATGGAATTGACGGGGTTTCAGCCGGAGCATTTTGCCATGCTGCATCCTGGCGGGGCGTTGGGTCGGCGCCTGCTGTTGCGTGTCGCCGATGTCATGATTCCGATAAATGAAACTGCGCAGTTGCAACTCGCGACGGCGACGATGAAGGACGTGCTTTTCTCACTGGGAAAATATGGCCACGGTATCGTCCTGTTCACTGACGATGACGGCCGGCTGCAGGCGATGATGACCGACGGCGACGTACGCAGGGTGCTGGAGAAATATCAGGACGAAGTGTTCAGCGTCGCGCTGGCCGATGTGGTCGTCCGCACACCGACCACCACCGAATCGTCCGTGCTCGCGGTGCAGGCATTGGAAACGATGGAAAAGCGCGCGCGGCCGCTCAACGTGCTGCCGGTGGTTGATGAGGGGCAATGCCGGGGCATCGTCCGCCTGCACGATATCCTGCGGATGGTGTGACTCCTGACGTTGCGTCAGCCGCCGAGTTCCTTGAGCGTCCGCAGCAGATATTTGCCGTAGTCGTTCCTGGCCAGTGGTTCGGCCAGGCGGCGTAACTGTTCGGCATCGATGAAGCGATTGCGGAAGGCAATTTCCTCGGGACATGACACCTTCAGTCCCTGCCGGTGCTCGATGGTTTCGATGAAATTGCCGGCGTCGATCAAGCTGGCGAAGGTGCCGGTATCCAGCCACGCATAGCCTCGCCCCATGTGCTCGACATTGAGCAGCCCCATCTCCAGATAGACCCGATTGACGTCGGTGATTTCCAGCTCGCCGCGCGCGGACGGGCGAAGCTCCTGGGCAATGTCCACCACCTGATTGTCGTAGAAGTACAGCCCGGTCACCGCGAAATTGCTTTTCGGCTCGGCTGGCTTTTCCTCGATTGAAGTCGCCATGCCGCGATCGTCGAATGTGATGACGCCATAGCGTTCAGGGTCATTGACGCGGTAGGCGAACACGGTGGCGCCTTCTTCGCGGCGCACGGCCTGGTTCAGTCGCAGGTGGAATTCGTGACCATAGAAGATGTTGTCGCCGAGGATCAGTGCGCTGTCATCGGCGCCGATAAATTCGCGCCCGATCAAAAACGCCTGCGCCAGACCGTCGGGGCTGGGTTGCACCGCGTAGCTGATATTCAGCCCCCATTGGCTGCCGTCACCGAGTAATTGCACGAAGCGGGGCGTATCCTGGGGCGTGGAGATAATCAATATGTCCCGGATGTTCGCCAGCATCAGCGTACACAGCGGGTAGTAAATCATCGGTTTGTCGTACACCGGCAGCAGCTGCTTGGAAACCGCCAGCGTGACCGGGTACATCCGCGTGCCCGAGCCGCCTGCCAGGATGATGCCTTTCCGCTTCTTCATTTGCCATGCTCCATCAATTCGCAGACCGTTCGGGCGACGCCGCGCCGCCAGTCCGGCAACTCGATACCGAACCTCGCCTGTAGTTTGTCGGTCGCCAGACGCGAATTCTTCGGTCGCGGCGCGGCGGCCGGATAGTCCGCGCTGGAAATTGCGTTGATGTCTTCTGGCGTCAGC
This sequence comes from Gammaproteobacteria bacterium, assembly GCA_024234975.1. Classification (GTDB taxonomy): domain Bacteria; phylum Pseudomonadota; class Gammaproteobacteria; genus JACKNH01. The sequence continues at coordinate 352,526 of JACKNH010000005.1, read as the reverse complement.
TGCAACACTGCACCGGCTTCGCGCGCCAGCCGCACAGCCTCGCTCGCACACCCATGCCAGGATGTAGCCCCCGCGCTCGCAACGTGATAGATGCCGGACAGCGGCGAGCCTTCCGGCATCTGCTGAACCATCCGCGCGGTGACATCCGCCACCAGTTCAGCCGGTGTCGGTGCGCCGATCTGGTCGTCCACCACGGATATCGTCGTGCGTTCGCGCGCCAGCTTCAGCATTGTGCGGACGAAATTCTGTCGTCGCGGCGCGTGAACCCAGCTCGTTCGCAACACCAGGTGCCGACAGCCGGACGCGGTAATCGCCTGTTCTCCGGCCAGCTTGGTCCGGCCGTAAACGTTCAGCGGATTCGGCGTATCGCTCTCACGCCATGGCTCGTCGCCGCTGCCGTCAAATACATAATCCGTGGAGTAGTGGACGAGCAGACAGCCGTGGTCCGCCGCATAGGCGGCCATAACCCCCGGCGCATCCGCATTGATGTTCGATGCCAGCGCCGGTTCCTGCTCCGCACGGTCGACCGCGGTATAGGCCGCGGCGTTGACGATGACGTCCGGGGCCACCGATGCCAGTGTCCGCCGGATCGCCTGCGTGTCGGACAAATCCGTCGCAATGGCGCCACCGGATGTGGCGGACACGGCAGTCACAGTGCCCAGAGTTGCCAGCGACCGCTGTAACTCCCAGCCGATTTGCCCCGTGCAACCGAACACCAGCAACTTCATGACGACGACGCTTCCTCCCTTTGTCGCTATAGCGGCACGTACGCGGAATTGCTTGGTCGTTGCGTGTGCTGCTTCTGACCGCGAATGGCCTACTGCTCGATCAGCAGTTGCTCGTACGGATCAACCCGTAACCACAGCACCGCACCGATAACAAATATGCCAGCCATCGCATAGAACGGCATTGTCCATGAATGCAGCTTGTCGACCGCATATCCCACTACCAGAGGACAGATGGCGCCGCCGATATTCCCCACCGTGTTCATGAAGCCGCTGACCACGCCGGCATGACTGCGCCCGACGTCCAGGCAGACCGACCACGCGGCGGCGATGGTCACGGTCTGGAAGCTGAGCGCGACGCCCAGCAGCAACGCGGCGGCTACATCGCTTTGCACCTGCGCCACCAGCAACAACGTCAGCGCACTGAGGGTATAGCCGCTGGCTCCGAGCCAGCAGCGGGCTGCCCGCAGATTGCCGCTGCGGGCGGCGATGCGATCAGTCAGCCAGCCGCCCGTCCAGAAGCCGACGGCACTGAACGCCCAAGGCAATGCGGTCAGCCATTTGGCCAGATCAACCGAAAAGCCGCGGGCTTCCAACAAATACGTCGGCAGCCAGGTGATGTAGAAGTAGAGCCCGTAGGCGAAGGCGAAGTACATGCAACCGATGCAGATCAGGTTGCGGTGGGTGAACAAGCGCCACCAATTGATTCTGCGGCGAGCGACAGGCGACGGCGCGGCTCTTTCCGGTTCGCGATAAACGCTCAGCCATACCCAGCACCAGACAAGGCCCATCAGGCCGAACAACACGAACGTCACCCGCCAGCCCTGCCAGGCCACCAGTGGAAACACCAGCAACGGACTCAATGCCGCACCCAGCGCCAGCCCGAGAAACGAAACGCTCAATGCCCGGCCTTGCATGGCGGCGGGCATCTTCTGCGCTACCGCCTTGGCAATATTCGGAAATGCGCCGGCCTCACCGGCGCCGAAAAGAAAGCGCACAATGACCAGTGACCAGTAGCCGACGACGGCGCCGGTCAACATGGTGAACGCCGACCACCAGGTGACAATGCGCGCCAGAGCAGCGCGTGCGCCGAAACGGTCACCCAGCCAGCCGCTGGGAATCTCGAACGCGGCATAGGCGAAGGTGAAGGCACTGAACACCCATCCTTTCTGCACCGCGGTCAGCCCGAAATCCTCGCCGATTGCCGGCATCGCCGCCGAAATACATAATCGGTCTAGGTAGGTGACGATGGCCAACGTGAATATCAACCACATCACGTTTTGCCGTGAGGTGTCTGATGCCTGGCCGACGGAGGAATGTGCAGTCATAGGGATGCGTTTTGGCCGATTCTACAAGTGGCAAGAGGAATCGCAAAACCTGTGCGCACATTGCCTGAAAACTATTTGACGTCGAATGCGGCCGGTCGGCCACCTGCCGGATGTGATTCCATCAACCACGGGGCCTGGCATGCGCAATCGCTGTAAATCATTCCCGACACTGGCGTTGTGTGCGGCGGCAGCTGCGGTGGTTATGAACGACGCGCTGGCACAACGCCAACCGCCGACGCCGCAAATCGCCCCCATCACGGAACATCTCTATCGCGCCAGCAATGGCTTCTGGCACGGCATATTCCTGGTCACCAATGCTGGCATCGTGCTGGTCGACCCGCTGAATCCGCGGTTCGCGACATGGTTGAAGGGCGAACTTGCGCAGCGGTTCCCGGGAATAGCGGTACGCTATGTCATCTACAGCCACAGCCATTGGGACCATGTTGAAGGCGGCAGCGTGTTTGCAGATACGGCAACATTCATCGCCCACCAAAACATGCGCCGGAACATGGACGGGCGTTACCCGCACATGCCCGGCGACATGATCGACCGCAACGGCAATGGCCAGTTCGAACCGGAGGAATTCACTGCGCCGGGCGACGCGGCCCCCGGTGTGTGTGGCGGGCGCTTCCCCACCCACCACGATGCCGATCACAATGGTCATCTCACACCGGCGGAGTATTTCACCGATATCGTACCGCCCGATATCGTCTATTCCGATCGCCTCGAACTGGTTCTTGGCGGCCAGACCGTGGAACTCCGGTTTCTCGGCCGCAATCATGCTGACGACACCACTGCCGTGGTGTTCCCCGGCGAGCGCGTCGTGTTCTCGGCGGATTTCCCGGCCGACGCGTTGGTCACCGATTCCCTGCAATCGCTACCCAGTGCCTGCGGACCGTTCGACGGCCACCCGATCGACGAATGGATCGCCTCCTATCGACTGCTGGAGTCGTTCGACTTCGATACCTTCGCCGGCGGCCATGGCCGACTGTTCGCCAAGAATGAAATCGCCGCACCGCGTCAGTTCTTCGAAGACCTGAAAGCAGCCGTGTCAGCCGCCATCGCGCACGGCCAGACGCTGGCGCAGATGAAGCAGTCGATACGCCTGGAGCAATACCGCGATTGGGCCCAGTATGAACGCCTGCGCGAGATGAATATCGAGGCAGCCTATCGCAACCTGACCGCCGCTCACCCCACACCCTGACCCTGACACTGCATTTAACCGCGGCATGGCCTGTCTCGAATCAGCCCGTGCCCGATGAAATGCGCTACAGTTGCCGCCAGTGCTCAATCTGCTGAATCGCTTGAGGAGTATCGCCATGTTGCACCGGTTCTCACGACTTGCCGTCTCTGCCGTCCTCACACTACTGGGTTCGCTGGCCGTCGCGGCCGAGCCTCATCTCGATGCCATCAACGCCACGACGATGTCGCCGTCATTGACTGTCGCCGGCCAACCATCGCGCGAGGATATCAACCGTCTGCGCAAGGCGGGCTTCACCACTGTCATCAACCTGCGTCCTGCCAGTGAAACCTCCGATTACGATGAAAGCGCCGCAGTCGGTGCTGCCGGCATGCTTTATGTGAATATCCCGGTCGCCGGTGCTGACGGCATCACGCGAGCCAATGCGAAACTGCTCGCACAGGCATTGGATTCAGCGGATGGCCCGGTATTTCTGCACTGCGCATCGGGCAACCGTGCGGGCGCCCTGCTCGGTTTGAAAGCGGCGCTGACAAACCATGCCGAGCCGACCACGGCGCTTGCCTATGGCCGGACTGCGGGTATGCGTTCGCCCGCGCTGGAACAGCGGCTTGAACAGGAGATTTCCGCGACCGCTTCGCAATGATCTTCGCAGGCCGCAGGGTGCAGGCGGCAGGCCTCATCCTGCACCGCCGCCGTCACGCCGGCAATCCCTGGCGTCATCGATAGACGGGCTGTATCAAGGCGGTTGAAAACTTCAATTTCCCTGGGCGGCAGCGCGTCCCTAAGCTGCATTCATGGTTCTTCACATCGAAAGGAACACACCATGAATGTCCCAGCCGCACCAGCGATCAACATAGGTATCTCCACCGATCATCGGGCGTCGCTCGCGCAAGGCCTGTCACGACTGCTGGCCGACAGCTACACGCTTTACCTGAAGACACACAACTACCACTGGAACGTCACCGGTCCGATGTTCAACACATTACATTTGATGTTCGAACAGCAATACACCGAGCTGGCGTTGGCGGTGGATTTGATCGCCGAGCGCATCCGCGCACTGGGTCATCGGGCGCCCGGATCCTACCAGGCCTATGCGGCTTTGACCGGCATCACCGAAGAACAGGACGTACCATCAGCATCAACCATGTTGCAGCGGCTGGTTGAAGGCCAGGAAACCGTGGTGCGTACGGCGCGCGAGGTATTCCGAATCGCCGATGAAGCGAATGACGAACCTACCGCCGATTTGCTCACGCAACGGATGCAGGTCCATGAAAAAAATGCGTGGATGTTGCGTAGTATGCTGGAGGCGGACGGCTGAAACGGAAGTTCACTTCAGATGACGTTGCCTGTCATCTGAATGTCACAGTGCAGCATTAAGTTCGCAGCTGGCAGGGACGCTATATTCCACAGCCGTGACGCAGCCCTGGAGCCGACCGCGAACGGCGTGGTGAGGTTACCGGCCGCCCGTCTTGGGACGCCAGGGCGGGCAGCCGGGCTGTCGGGTTCGAACCGTTTTACTTCTGTTTCGCGATACGCCGCCACTTGTGCAGCGTCGGCTCGGTATAGCCGTTGGCAACATCGCAACCGGCAAATATCAATTCCCGCGCAGCCTGGAATGCGGCATCTTCGAAATTACCAACCATCGGTTTGTACAAGGCATCGTCAGCGTTCTGCTGGTCGACGATTGCCGCCATCCGCTCGAGTGTCTGCATCACCTGGTCAGCACTGACAACACCGTGGCGCAACCAGTTGGCGATGTGCTGGCTGGAGATACGTAACGTCGCGCGATCCTCCATCAAGCCGACGTCATGGATATCCGGTACTTTGGAACAGCCCACCCCTTGATCGATCCAGCGCACGACGTAACCGAGAATCCCCTGGCAATTGTTATCGAGTTCCTGCCGGATCTCCTCGTCGGTGAACGTGCGGCCGTAGGCGACAGGTGGCGTCAGCAGGTCGGCCAGCGAGCCTTCGGTGCGGGATTTCAATTCATCCTGCCGCGCGAAGACGTCCACCAGATGGTAATGCAGCGCATGCAGAACTGCTGCGGTGGGCGAAGGCACCCATGCGGTATTGGCGCCGGCCTGCGGATGGCCGATCTTCTGCTCCAGCATCGCCGCCATCTGGTCGGGCGCAGCCCACATGCCTTTGCCGATCTGCGCCTTGCCTTGCAGACCATAGCGCAGACCGATATCGACGTTGCGATCCTCGTACGATTTAATCCACGGCGTGTTCTTGATTTCTGCCTTGCGAATCACCGGGCCAGCGGCCATGGCGGTGTGGATTTCGTCGCCGGTGCGATCAAGGAAACCGGTATTGATGAACACCAGGCGCTCGCGAACAGCATCGATGCACGCCGCGAGGTTGGCGCTGGTGCGTCGCTCTTCGTCCATCACGCCGATCTTCATGGTGTTCGGCGCCATGCCCAGCAGCGCCTCAACGCGGCCAAATACTTCAATTGCGAACGCGCATTCCTCGGGCCCATGCATCTTGGGTTTGACGACATACATGGAACCGGCGCGTGAGTTGCGGCGGCTGCTCATGCCGCGCAGATCATAAAGCGCGATCGCCGCGGTCACTGCTGCGTCCAGCATGCCTTCCGGGATCTCGTTGCCGTCGGCATCGAGCACCGCATCGGTATACATATGCAGGCCAACGTGGCGCACCAGCATCAGGCTGCGCCCGTGCAAGACCACTTCGCCGCCGTTGATGCCGCTGTAACGCCGGTCTTCATTCAGTGCGCGGGTGATGGTCTTGCCGCCCTTGCTGAGGTCGGCCGTCAGATCGCCGCGCATCAAACCCAGCCAGTTACTGTAGACCACCACCTTGTCATCGGCATCCACCGCGGACACGCTGTCTTCGCAATCGATGATGGTGCTGACCGCGGCTTCGACGATGAGGTCGGCGACGCCGGCCTTGTCGGTGGCGCCAATGGCATGCGTGCGATCGATGACGATCTCAACATGCAAACCGTGATGACCAAGCAGGATGCTGGCAGGTGCATCGGCATCGCCACTGAAACCCAACGCATGCGCCGGTTGCTCCAGTGCCGCCGTCGTACCATCGGCAAGACTGACAACGAGTTTGCCACCTTCAATACGGTAGGCCGTGACATCCGCGTGCGAACCGGCAGTCAGTGGGGCGACTTCGTCCAGCAATTCACGACCGCGCGCGATGACTGCCGCGCCACGCTGCGGGTTGTAGCCCTTGCCCCGTGCCAGGCCATCCTTTTCGGGAATCGCGTCGGTGCCATACAACGCGTCATACAAGCTGCCCCAGCGTGCATTCGCCGCGTTCAATGCGTAACGCGCGTTGGTCACCGGCACCACCAGCTGCGGGCCGGCAATGGTGGCCAGTTCGGCATCGACATTGGATGTGATGACCGTGCGTACCGCTGCGGCCGGCTGCAGGTAACCAATGTCGGTCAGAAACGCGATCGACGCCTGCGGGTCCACCGGTTTGCCACCGAGACTGCGATGCCAGGCATCGATCTTTGCCTGCAGTTCGTCGCGCCGTGCCAGCAACGCGCGGTTTCGCGGCGCCAGATCACTGACGATGGACTTGAAGCCGGACCAGAACGCCTGCGGTTCGATCCCGAGCCCCTGCAATGCCTGCTCGTTGACGAATTGGTAGAGAGGGGCCGCGACCTTGAGGCCGGCGACGTCGATATATGACGAATTCACGACGGGTATTCCTGTGCTGTCCGATGAAAAGTTGCGACAGTATACCCACTGACAACGCCAATGGATCAGCCCGTCCGGCCGATGACCCGGCGCCGGATCAATGACGCCCCTTCACATGCTTTTGCCGCCGGAAATCGTGCGTTCAGTGCGCCAGCATCACCTTGCGCGTGGTAAGGAAGAATAACGTACATAACGCGGCCATCACACTCATCAGCACGGTCATGGTCTGGGTCGTGCCGGCATAGAAAAATGCGGCCAATGTTGAAATCAGCGTACCCATGCCGAATTGCACCGTGCCCATGATGGAGGACACGAATCCCGCAACTTCCGGCAGCGGTTCCAGCGTGATGGAAATCATCAGTGGCATCACCAGGCCGTAACCGAACGCATACAGTGTCAATATCGCCCACAGTAACGGCAACGAAGGTGTTGGCCATAGTGAGCACACTGCCAGCACCACCCCGGAGCCGGCGACCAGGGCGATCGCGAGGTGAACCATACTGGCGCGTGGCCACCGCGCGACCGATTTGCGCACGATCATCGCGGCGCCGGTCACCGCGCACATCGGCAGTGTGTACAACATTGCGTAATAACCGGGCGAAAGCTGGTACACATCGATCACCAACGTAGACACGCTGGTGACAAAGGCGAAGAAGCCGCCGAACGATACCGCCATCGTCACCGTCGCGAAGAGACTCTTGCCGCAACCGACGTACAGCCTGACGCTACGTTTGAACTGCTGCCACGGCGAGTAGTGGCGATGGTCGGACGTTGCGGTTTCACTCAACGCCAGCCATGCGTAGCCGAGAATCACCGCACCATGAGTGACGATGAGCAACAGCGAGCCGCGCCAGCCGGTGAAGTGCAGAATGATGCTGCTGGTCAGCGGCGTGAAGATCAAGGCCGAGGTCGCCAACGCAAGGCCGGCCGATAACAGGCGTATGCCCTCGGCCGGGGTGGTCACATCGCGAATGATGGCGCGGGCCACGACCGGCCCCGCGGTCGCCCCCAGTCCCAGCAGGAAGCGTGCGGCCAGCAACACTTCGATGGACTCGGCGAGGCTACTCGCGATCGCGCCGACGAGATACACGCAGGTGCTGCCAAGCAGGACGACACGGCGGCCGAAGCGATCGGCGAGCAGGCCAATCGGGATCTGTGACAAGGCGAAGCCGAGAATCGTCACCGACACAATCAATTGTGTCAGCCGGGCGTCTGCCCCCAGGTCGCTGGCGATCGCCGGCAGGTTGGGCAACGTTGCCTCGAGCGGAAACGCACCCATGCTCAGCATCAGGCCCAGGCCAATGACAAACCCGGCGGTGTGCCGGGACGCTGTCGATTCGGTAGTACTCATTCTTGGTAGGCGCCGCTTCTCGCAATTTCAAATGGCCGTTCGTCCTGCCAGCACGCCCCGCTCTCCTCCGACTTCCATTGGGGACGTTGCGCGTTGTCATGGTGCATCCCTGCGCCGGGCCGCCGGATTATACGTGGTTGGCGCGGGGGAATTTGTAAGGTCTGCCGTGCCGGCGGATTTCACCCCTGTGCCAGCACCGCTATAATGACCAGCCTGGCGTCAGCGCCACCGGGACACCTGCTGCTACCGCCGTCGCGACAACACCGCCCGGCCCACCGGGCAGGCAGGCCCGGATTCAAAAAAACGTACTGCTAAAGGACACCTCAATGGAACACAAACTTCCCGACCTGCCCTTCGCAATCGACGCCCTGGCGCCGCACATGTCCAAGGAGACGTTGGAATTCCACCACGGCAAGCACCACAACGCTTACGTGACCAATCTGAACAACCTGATCAAAGGCACTGAATTCGAATCGATGTCACTGGAAGACATCATCCGCAAGTCCGGTGGCGGTATGTTCAACAACGCGGCGCAGATCTGGAACCACACATTCTTCTGGAACTGCCTCAAGCCCAATGGCGGCGGCGAACCCACCGGTGCGCTGGCCGATGCGATCAACAAGCGCTGGGGCTCGTACGACGCGTTCAAGGAAGAATTCACCAAGTCCGCCGTCGGCAATTTCGGCTCGGGCTGGACCTGGTTGGTGAAAACCGCAGAAGGCGGGGTTGATCTGGCAAACACCTCGAATGCCGGTACACCGCTGACCACCACCGATACGCCGCTGCTCACGGTCGACGTCTGGGAACACGCCTACTACATCGATTTCCGCAACCGCCGGCCGGACTTCGTCGGGACCTTCCTGACTCACCTGGTCAACTGGGATTTCGCCGCCGCCAACTACGCCGGCTGATTCCCTGGTTCCGGTGCTGGCGGCAGGGGCCGCCAGCACACTCTGTAGCAATACTGCCGCCTCCCCCTGTCGCACTGAACTGCGACGGCCTCGCGCCGACCGTGGCGCACTTGCTATTCTCATCGCCAATCCGGTCTGCCATCGCTTCGTCATCCGCACGACCGATACTCTTGAATTTCGCAACCACACGGATTTCGCGAGGAAGAGCCCATGCCAGGTCGTCGCCGCTTCTGTTCCGCCACCGTCAACGCGTTGCTGGCCCTGTCCGCCGGACCGGCCACTTCCGCCGCCCTGACCGTTCCGCGCTGGCAGAGTGACCCTTTCACGCTTGGGGTGGCCTCCGGCAATCCGCGCGCGGACCGCGTCGTGCTGTGGACCCGGCTCGCACCCCGGCCGCTCGAACCCGAGGGCGGCATGGACCCGGCGACCATCGCGGTCGAGTGGGAACTGGCGGCCGACGACCAGATGCGCAACATCGTCCGCCGCGGAATGGAATACGCCACGCCGCAATGGGCGCACAGCATCCATGCCGAGGTCCTCGATCTCGCACCGGCCACCACCTACTGGTACCGGTTCCGCAGCGGCGACGCGGTCAGCCCCGTCGGCCGCACACGTACGGCACCTGATCCGCGGTCACCGAACACGCGGCTGCGCATCGCCAGCTGTTCCTGCCAGCATTACGAGCACGGCTTCTATGGCGCGTACGCCCATATGCTGCGCGATGATCCCGATCTGGTCGTCCACCTCGGCGACTATATCTACGAAGTCAGCTTCGGCGCTGACCCGGTCCGTCACCACCAGGGCCCGGAATCGCATACGCTGACCGACTATCGCACCCGCTACGCCCAGTACAAGCAGGACCGTGACCTGCAAGCCATGCATCAGCACGCGCCATGGCTGGTGACCTGGGATGACCACGAAGTCGCCAACGACTATGCCGACCTCGTCTCGGAATACGATGACGACCCCCAATGGTTCGCGCAGCGTCGCGCCGCGGCCTACCGTGCGTACTACGAACACATGCCCCTGCCACGCCAGAGTGTGCCGTTTGGCCCGGCGATGAAGGTCTACGGCGATTACAGCTACGGCCAGCTCGCGCGCATCTGCCTGCTGGACGGTCGCCAATACCGCTCGCCGCATCCATGTCCGGCGCCGGGCAAGCGCGGTGGCAATACGGTCAGCAGCACCTGTGCCGGACTGCGTGATCCGGCGCAGACCATGCTCGGACCACGCCAGGAAAACTGGTTGAACGGCCGCCTGGCCTCGCCCCGCCGCGCGCGCTGGAACATCATCGCCCAGCAGACCGTGATGGCCTACCTGGATGAGGATCGTGGCCCCGACCAGCAGTTCTGGACCGACGGCTGGAACGGCTACCCGCAGGCGCGCCAACGTCTGCTGGATGGTTTCACGGCCAATGACGTCAGCAATCCGGTGGTGCTCAGTGGCGACATTCACGCCTTCATCGCCTCCAACCTGCACCAGACACCTGCCGACCCCGCCTCGCCCGCGGTGGCCTGCGAGATCACGGCAACGTCGATCACCAGCAACGCAAGAACGCAGGATTTCTTCGAAAACCTTGCCGCCGGAAATCCCGCCACCCGCTTTGTCGACGGCGCGCATCGCGGCTATGCCCGGCTGGATTTCACCCAGGAATCGCTCAGCATCGCGCTCGTCGGCCTGGACGATGCCCGTCGTGCCGACAGCCCGGCCCGCGTGTTGAAGCAGTTCACCGTCGAAGCGGGGCGCCCGGGCCTTATCGACGGCGCCTGATCCGGTCGGACACGATCGCTGTACCCGCCGTTGCCGCGCCGCAGTGCAGCGGCTCGTGTATGCTGCGGCGAAACTGCTGCAATGAGAGGAGCCCCATGACGCATCCACGGGCAGGAACCCCCGCCACCACTGCTGACCTCATCGATGTCAGCGCACTGGAAAACAGCTACTACAGCCAACGTCCGGATCCGGAAAATGTGGCCCAGCGCGTGGCGTTCGGCACCAGCGGGCACCGCGGCTCACCCCTGAATGGCACATTCAACGAGGCCCACATCCTGGCGGTGACCCAGGCCTTGTGCGAGTACCGCGCCAACAATGGCATCGCCGGCCCGCTGTTCCTCGGCCGCGATTCCCATGCGATTTCCGCCCCGGCTCAACGTACCGCGCTGGAAGTGCTGATCGCAAATGGCGTGACCACGATGATTGATGATGGCGACGGCTACACCCCGACCCCGGTGGTCTCGCACGCCATTCTCGTCTGGAACCGCAGTCACGCAACGGCGCAGGCCGACGGCATCGTGATCACCCCATCGCACAACCCACCGCAGGACGGCGGCTTCAAGTACAACCCGCCACATGGCGGTCCGGCCGATACCGATGCCACCCGCTGGATTGAGACCAGGGCCAATGAACTGCTTGCCAGTGGATTGAACGGCGTACGCCGCATCGATTACGCCGAGGCGTTGCGCAGCGAGCTCACTCACCGTTTCAACTACATGGATGGCTATATCAGCGCACTCGGCGAGGTGATCGACTTCGATGTGATGCGTGGCGCTTCCATCAACGCCGCGGTGGATCCGCTGGGCGGCGCCGGCGTTGCTTACTGGGCGCCGATCGCCGAGCGCTACGGGCTGAATCTCACGGTCACCAATAAAGCGGTGGACCCGACGTTTTCGTTCATGACGCTGGATTGGGACGGCAAGATCCGCATGGACTGTTCGTCGCCGTATGCGATGGCCGGATTGATCGCGATGAAGGATTCGTACGATCTCGCGTTCGGCAACGACACCGATACCGATCGCCATGGCATCGTAACGCCCGCCGGCCTGATGAACCCCAACCACTATCTGACGGCCGCCATCGATTACCTGTTCCGCCATCGCCCGCAGTGGGGCGCTGATGTCGGCATCGGCAAAACCATCGTCTCCAGCAGCATGATCGACCGCGTCGCGAACGATCTCGGTCGAACGCTGTACGAAGTGCCGGTGGGCTTCAAATGGTTCGTCGATGGTCTGTATCGCGGCACCCTGGGTTTCGGCGGTGAAGAGAGCGCCGGCGCGGCTTTTCTCAAGCGCGACGGCACGACATGGTGTACCGACAAGGATGGCGTGATACTGAATCTGCTGGCGATCGAAATGCTGGCGCGAACCGGTCGCAATCCGCACGCGTACTACCAGGCGATTGCCGGCCGCCTTGGCGACCCGGTCTACGAACGCATCGACGCCCCGGCCAGCCCCGCGCAAAAGGCGGTGCTGAGCAAACTGTCCAGTGCGAATGTCACCGCCACTTCACTGGCGGGCGCGCCCATTACCGCGGTGCTGAGCAAGGCACCGGGCAACGAAGCCGCCATTGGCGGCGTCAAGGTCGTCACCGCCAATGGCTGGTTCGCGGCGCGGCCCTCTGGCACCGAGGATGTGTACAAGCTGTATGCCGAAAGCTTTGACGGTCCGGCTCACCTGCAACGCATTCAACAGGAGGCGCAGTCGTTGATCTCGGCCACCTTTCAGGCCGCGGGATTGTGAAACCACTGCTGAAAACCAAGCTCGTCGTGTTTGACTTCGACGGCTTGCTCATCGATTCCTACGACATCATGAAGGCGACCTTCGAGTCGTTCGGTCTGGACATTGGCGATGAAGAACGCTTTCGCGACCGCCGGAAATTCCTCAAGTACCTGGGCGGTGGCCGTGAGTTGCTGGGCAACCTGGTGCGCTTCAGCGTGCCGCGCGAACAGACCGTACGCGAAGGCCTGACGAGGCAGTTCTTGCAGAATGGTCGTGTCTACCCGGCGTTCACGCCGCTGCTCAACCAGATGATTGTCTCGCCGGATATCCATGTCGGCGTCGTCAGCCGCAACTTCACGCTGAACCCCGGCATGACAATCCGCACCGTTCTGCGCAACAGTGATATCGACGATCGCGGGTTGGACTTCGTAATTCCACTGCCGGTCGGCACGCGCAAGGACGATGTGCTGGCGGCGATGAAATCCAGCCACTACACGCTGTGCCTGTTCGCCGGGGATGAAATCGGTGACTACCGTGCCGGTTCAGCGACGGGTTATGACGTCGCGATGGCAAGCTATGGATTCGATACGCATCGCCGTCTGACCAGCAAAGGCGGCGTTCCTGATACCTGCATTCACGACACTCCGGAAGCGCTGGTCGAAACGTTATCGCAACGCATAACGCTCGCTGATGTGCCGGTGCCACTCGCGGTCGAATCATCGGCCATCTGACCGCGTCGCGGCCTGGCGTGCCTACACCTCGTTGACCTGGTTGGGCGGCCGCTGACCCTGCAACGCGGCGACCAGATTGCGCGCGGCGGTCATCGCCATCGCCAGCCGCGTGCCTTCGGTGGAACTGCCGATGTGCGGCGCCAGCACGACATTCTTCAAATCCAGGAAGCCCGGATTGAACCGCGGCTCGTTCTCGAACACATCGAGACCCGCTGCCCGTATCGTGCCATCCGCCAGCGCCGCGATCAGCGCAGCGTCATCCACCACACCGCCGCGGGCGGCATTGATGAGAATACCGCTGCGCTTCATCTTCTTCAGCGCCGCGGCGTCGATCAGGTGATGCGTTGCCTGCGAGTACGGCACTTGCAGGACGACAAAGTCGGCGGCGCCCATCAATTCATCGAATCCGGCATAGGCCACGCCCAGTTCACGCTCGACCGCTCCATCCAGGCGGCTGCGGTTGTGGTAGATCACTTTCATATTGAAACCGCTGGCGCGGCGGACGATGGCCTGGCCGATGCGGCCCATACCGATGATGCCCATGGTGCTGCCATGAACGTCGACGCCGGCCAATTGCCGAAGATGCCAGCCCTGCCACTGGCCGTTACGCAGATACATCTCGGCTTCGGTCAGGCGTCGCGCGGTGGCCAGCAGCAACGTGAACACCAGGTCTGCGGTCGTCTCGTCCAGCACACCCGGCGTATTGGTCACGCGGATACCACGCGCGGTGCACGCCGCGACATCGATGTTGTTGTAACCGACCGCAACGTTGCACACCGCCTTGAGTTGCGGGCACGCAGCCAGCAATGCATCGTCAATGCGATCGGTGAGCATGCATACCACACCATCCTTGTCAGCCAACTGCGAGCGCAGCTTGTCCGCCGACGGACTGAGTGGTTCGAGGTTGGCTTCAACTTCACAATGCTCGCGCAGGTACTCGAGCACTTCGTCGAATACTTCAGCCGTGACCAGAACGCGTGGTTTCATGGTAACTCCAGATTCTTGTTGCAGTTCGGGATTTGAGTCGGCAGTCCGGCGACCGGCTACAGACAGGCCGCGGCGCCCAGCAAACCGTAATTCGGCTCGGTGATCACACAGGTTGGTATCGGCCGCATGAACCGGCTGTAGTCGCTCTTGGCTTCAAAACGCGCGCGGAATCCACTCGTGGCGAAATAATCGACAAAGCGCGGCACGATACCGCCGGCAATGAATACCACATCGGCCCACCACAACATCGCAATGTCGCCGGCGACGCTGCCCAGCATTGCACAGAACCTATCCAGCACTTCTTTGCAAAGCGGGTCGCCACCGGCGAGTGCGCGCGTAGTGATCTCTGCCGGTGACAGTGGTTCTGTCGGTTGCTTGCGGATGGCAGCGATCGCGTCATAAAGATTGCACAGCCCGGGACCGGACAACAGCATTTCATTGAATACACGACCGTGCTTCGCCATCACATGTGAGACCACCGCAATGTCATCCGCGTCATGCGGAGCAATCGTTGCATGCCCGCCCTCGGAGACCAGTGGCGCCCACATATCTCCCGCACGAACCACGCCGCCCACGCCCATGCCGGTGCCCGGGCCGAGCACGGCCAGCCGCTTCAGTGTGGCAGGGTCGGCCGGGAACGGCGCGTCGCCTATCACCCGCACATCGTCCACGCCCAGCAGCGGCAGACAGTACGAAACGGCGGTGAAATCGTTGATGACCTTGAGACTGCTGGCTCCGAGTTGTTTGCACAACGCGTGCTGATTGAACGACCAGTTGAGGTTGATCAGCTGCACATCCGGGCCGGAGACCGGCGCCGCGACCGCCAGCACCACGGAATCTATTTGGGCGCCGACGCTGTCGACGTAGTGCCGGGCGGCTTCGGTCAAGCTGGCGAAACCGGCATTTTCGGTCTGCCGCGCAGCGTGCAACAGCGGTTTGCCGGCGGTCAATTCAACCAGCGCGAAGCGCGAATGCGTGCCGCCGATATCGCCTACCAAATGTGCCACCGAAGCTCACCTCAAGCCAGAAACATGGCGTCGAAGCATAAAGGATGCGCACCGGATTGAGAATGCGCCGTCAATCCAGCCGCTTGCGGAAACGCAGCGCGGACAGCAGCAACATCACCAGAAAGAAGGCCAGCAACGGCCACAGCTGGGCATTCAGATCGGCGAGTGTCGCACCCCGCAACAGGATGCCGCGCGCGATACGCAGGAAATGGGTCAACGGAAACAGTTCGGCCAGCCATTGCGCCGGGCGCGGCATTCCCTCGAAAGGGAACATGTAGCCTGACAGCAGCAACTGCGGCAGAAAGGTGACGAGGTTCAGCTGGAATGCCTGGAACTGGCTGCTGGCGACGGTTGAAATCATCAGGCCGAGGGTCAACACAGACAACACGAACAATCCGGCGCCGACAAAGAAATCGCCCAGGTTGCCCGCGATCGGCACGTTGAACAGGAACACTCCCAGCAGCAGGATCAACGTGACCTGCACATAGCCGATGACGACGTAGGGCAGGATCTTGCCGACCATCAACTCGAGGCTGCGCACCGGGGTGGTGATGAGCAGTTCGAGATTACCGCGTTCGCGCTCGCGCACGATGGCAATGGCGGTGAACAACACCATGGTCAACGTGAGGATCACGCCGGTGAGACCGGGCACAATGAAGACTGGTGAGCGTCGTTCAGGGTTGAAATAGGCACGCAGGGCGAAGGTAGCCGGTACAGCGTTGGCATCGGCGGGGATCCGCCCTGGAATCGGCAATGCTGTCAGGCTGCGGGCAGCGGACAGCACGACGGGATCGGCCGCCGATACCAGCAACTGGGCGGGGGTCCTGTCACCAGTCTGCCGTCGGCTTTCGTAGTCGTGCGGAATCACAATGCCGATGAGAATCTCGCCAGTCACCAGCCAGTGCTCGAGTTCGCTTATCGATTGAGCATAACGCTTGATGTCGATCACCTGCGTGGCCTGGGCTGCCTGCACCAGTGCACGCGATTCGCGCGAACCTGCTTCGTCATACACCGCGCCGGACAGGTGACGCACATCCTGGTTGATGGCGTAACCGAACAACAGTGTCATCATCAGTGGAATACCCGCGACCATGCCGCCAGTCAGCCGATCGCGGCGCAGGTGAAAGAATTCCTTGCCGGCGATGGCCAGCACGCGACGGAATGAAAACCAGCGCGTCATCCGTGCGCCACCTCGCGTGTGTGCGTGCGGACGAGAAACACGTCTTCAAGATTGGGCTCGGCGCCAACGACCTCGGCGGTGATGCCCTTGCGAACCAGACGGCTCTCGATGTCGCTCGCGGCGCTGACCAATGGACTGGCCAGCACGCGCAGGCGCGTGCCGCGCTGGCTGACGCTGTGGACGACATCGAGCCCGGCCAGCGCCTCGCGCGCCGGGCGTATCTGTGCGGTGGCGATTTCGTAGACGCTGACGTCGAGCTGCCGTTTCAGCGCCTCAGGCGAGCCATGTGCGGCCAGCTGGCCTTCGTCGAGAATGGCCAATTCGTGGCAGCGTTCCGCTTCATCCATGAAGTGGGTGGAGACCAGGACCGTCGTCCCGCCGTCGACCAGATCGAACAGGTATTCCCAGAACACGCGCCGACTTTCCGGGTCAACCGCGCTGGTCGGTTCATCCAGAAACAGTAATTCGGGTTGATGCAGCGTCGCCCCGGCCAATGCCAGACGCTGCCGCTGACCGCCGCTCATGGTGCCCGCGAGTTGGCGCGCACGATCCCCCAGTGCAAAAGCCTCCAGCAAGGCAGCGATGCGCGCGCGACGCTGGCGTCGATCCAGCCCGTAGATGCGGGCCAGGAACTCCAGGTTTTCGGCGACAGTGAGGTCCTCGTACAAGGAGAATCGTTGCGTCATATACCCAATTCGGGTGCGCAACTGCTCGGCGTCACGTGGCACCTGCATACCCAGCACTTCCGCACTGCCACGCGTAGGTTGCAGCAGCCCGCACAGCATTCTGATCGTGGTCGATTTTCCGGAACCGTTGGGACCGAGAAACCCGTAGACGCACGCCCGCGGCACGGTCAGGTCCAACGCATTGACGGCGATACGATTGCCGAACGAGCGCGTCAACGCGTGAGTGGTGATGGCAGGTTCATTGGCCATGGACAGCGATACGCACGGTGACCGGGATGCCTGCGGGCAGCTGGTTGCCCCGTTCATCGATAACATCGAATTCAGCCAGGTAACTCAGGCGGCTGCGGTCGTATTGGGTGAGTGCGAAGTAGGGCGTGAAGGCCGCCTCGCTGGCAATGAAACGTAATCGGCCGCGCAACGGTGCAGGGTCGCCGTCCACTTCAATCGAAACTTCATCCCCGGCCGACAGACCTGCGCGCAACGGTTCGGGGACATACACCCTGGCATAGGGCGCGGACGCGGCACGCAGCACTGCGACGATGGCGCCTTTCGCCGGCCGTTCGCCGGTTTCAAACGGCAATACTTCCACCCGCCCGGCCACCGGCGCCACCGTGATCGCGTGCGTCACGTCGAGTTCCAGCTTGTTCACGGTGGCCGCGGCCGCGGCCAACGCTGCGCGCGCTGCCTCGATCTCCTCGTGCCGGCTGCCTTCCAGTGCTTCATTCAATGCCGACTGCGCCGACGCAAGCTGCGCGCGGGCCTCACGCTGATTACTGCGCAGCTGGTCAATCCGGCTTTCGCTGGCGTAGCTGCGGGTCTGCAGGGACTGTTCACGCGTGAGTTCGCCATCGAGGTATTGCAGGCGGGCCCGCGCTGCCGTGACGGCGGCCTCGGCCATTTCGATCGCCTGCCGCCGCGGCCCGGCCAACACTTCGTCCAGGCGGGCCTGTGCCACTGCGTTCTGTGCGCGGGCGATTTCCAGCTGTGCCTGCAGCCGCGCGTCGTCCTGGCGTAACAGTTGCTCGCCGGACGCGACCGCGTCCCCTTCGCGCACATTGATTTCAACAATGGCTTCGTCGGTATCGGCGCTCAGCTCGATGCGATCACGCTCCAGCGTTCCCATCGCGACATTGGTGCTGCCACCGTTATCACAACCAGCGACCATGAGCGCCAATGTCGCCACTTGCACGAATGCCCTTGCGTTCATCGGGCGAGTACCCCCTGCGCCATGATGTGACGGACATGCCGTGAGTAGCGCTCACTGAATTGCGGTGTCAGTTCGTAACCGATCAACCTGCCGAGCACCGGGTGTGCGATGAACGGAAATACGCTGATGCCGATCAGCGACATGATGGTCAGGCCGGGGTCCAGTTCGTCATCCAGCTGACTTCCGCCGCCAACACGACCGACCACTTCCCGCACCCGTGCCAGAGCGGGGCCGGAGAAATCGCGGATGAACTTCCGCTGTAAGGGGGTTTCGCGCGACAGCACTTCGCGCACGATGAACTGCGGGATCCACGGCGCGCGCCCGATCACGGTGAGATAGCCGTGAATGAAATCCGCCAGCACGCTCGCGGACTGCATTTGAGTCACCTGGTCGACCATGCCCAGAACGCGGCCGGAGATTTCCTCCAGCAGCGCCATCAACAAGCCTTGCTTATTGGTGAAGTAATAAGCGACCAGCGCCGGTGTGACGCCCGCTGCGCGGGCGATCTCACGCAGCGACACGGAGTCGGAACCCTCGCGCGCGATCAACGGGCCGGCAACATCGAGCAACGCCTGGCGCCGGTCCACACCTTGCTGCGCCGGGGGTCTGCCGGGTTTCGGAGAACGTTTGGCCACGCCTGCCTGCCATGCTATTAATTAATCGATTGATTAATTATAGGCGGGTAGCGTGGCTGTGCAAGAGGTCTACGTTCAAGAAGCGGGCGCGGCACTTGCCGATGGAAGTGCCGCGCCGGAATCAGGGGTGGGCTCAGGAAAGCTTTACGGGGACGTAGATCTCGACATCACCGCGCCTTACCAGCAACGCGACACTGTCACCGGCCTTGTCGATCAAGCGCTTGAGATCCGCCGGTCCGTCGACTTGCGCGGCGTTGACGCTGAGGATCACATCACCGGGGCGGATGCCGGCATCGGCCGCGGCGCCGCCGGTACGCTCGACGTATGCGCCATGGCTGACACCAAGTTCGCGCCGGGCTTCATCATTCAATTCCTCGACCACCACGCCAAGGCGACCACCGGTGACATTGTTGTCACCACTGTCGTTGTCGGCGACCGTGGCGTCGTCGGCGGCGGTGACATTGGCAGTGAGTGTCTGGCGCTTGCCTTCGCGCAAAATGGCCAGTTTTACTTCGGAGCCGGGTTTGTGGTCGGCCACGATGCGTGCGACATGCGCTGAATCGCTGATGGGCTGGCCATCGACTTCCATGATGATGTCACCAGCCTTCAACCCGGCCTTTGCAGCCGGTGAATCGTCCTGCACCTGGCTGACCAGCGCGCCTTCCGGGCGATCCAGGCCGAAGGATGATGCAAGATCACCGGTCATGGTCTGCACCATCACACCGAGGCGGCCGCGGGTGACCTTGCCGTAATGCACGAGTTGATCCTGAACGTTCAACGCGACATTGATCGGCACCGCGAACGACAAGCCCATGTAGCCGCCGCTGTTGCTGTAGATCTGCGAATTGATTCCCACCACTTCACCATCGAGGTTCAGCAACGGGCCGCCGGAATTTCCCGGGTTGATCGCAACGTCGGTCTGAATGAACGGCACAGTACTGCCGTCGGGCAGGGTACGGGTCTTGGCGCTGACGATACCGGCCGTCACCGAGTTCTCGAAGCCGAACGGGGAACCCACGGCCAGCACCCATTCGCCGATCTTCAGCCTGGTTGAATCGCCCACCTTGAGTGTCGGCAGGTCATGGCCTTCCACGCGCAATACCGCGATGTCGGTGAGCTTGTCCATGCCAACCACCTTGGCTTCGAGTTCGCGCTTGTCCTGCAATTTGACGATGACGCGGTCAGCGCCATCAACGACATGCGCGTTGGTGAGCACTACGCCGTCGTCAGAGATGATGAAGCCGGCACCCTGCCCTTGCGCAACCCGCGGCCCTTCCTCCATCGGCGCGCCGAAGCGGCGGAAGAATTCGAACATCGGGTCATTCTGATTCCAGCCGCCACGCGGCCCGGAGGAGAATTGGGTCGGCGTGGTCTTGCTCACATGGATGCTGACCACCGCCGGTCCGACACGCTCGACGATATCGGTGAAATCCGGCAGCGCATAACGGGCCGCGTTACTCGCGGATCCGACATCCGTATTTGCCGTGACATCCACCGCCGTGAGACCAACACCTGCGGTCGCCAGCGTCGCCGCAATTGCCGCCGCCAGTACTTTGGATCGGTTTGCTTTAACCATTTTCGTCACTCCTGTTAGCCAATCCTCGCGCGCACCGCGCGAGCGTCATGGTTGGAGACGATAGGAGGCCAAGCTTAATTGGGTCTTAAGCGTGGTCGAGGTTTGGCAGGATTGGTGGAATTTCCGCCGTGAAGGCGTTCGCGGGCGAGATTTGTATATATTTCAATCGGCTGCGGCAGGCAACACGATGCCGACCCGCAGACCACCCATGGTGCTTTCCCCAAGCTCGACACGGCCGTGATGGACGTCGATGATCCGGCGCACAATGGATAACCCGATTCCACTGCCCGACGACTGTGAACCGGGCAGGCGATAGAAGCGATCGAACACGCGCTCCCGCTCCGCCACCGGGATACCGGGGCCACTGTCGCAGACCGTCAATTCAATCCCGTCGGCGCGCCGCAACGCCACCTCGACCTCGCCGCCATCCGGCGTATAACGCAGCGCGTTGTCGACCAGGTTGGTTACCAGCGTATGCAGACTCGCCTTATCGCCCCACACATTCAGCCCCGGCAGTCCATTGCACTTCAGTGTGATCGAACGCTGCTGTGCCAGCAGTTGATTCTCCTGACAGACGGTGGAAGCGATCGCCAGAAGATCAATCTGCTCGCGCGGCGACTCGTCCTGGTTGCTGTCCAGCCTCGCCAACGCCAGCAGACCTTCCACCATCCGCGTCATCCGGGTGATGGCGGCGTTCAACTGCGTCATGTCCGGCACGCCATCACCATTGGCAATCGCGCGCGACATCAACTGCGCCTGCAGTTTCAGCGCCGTCAGCGGCGAACGCAATTCATGCGCGGCATCGGCAACGAAGCGACGCTGTTCCTCCAACGAAGTGTTGATGCGGCCAATCAAACTGTTCAGCGCCACCACCACGGTGCGCAACTCGTCCGGCAGCGGCGCCACCGGCATCGGCTCCAGGCTGTCCGCTCGACGTTGGCCGATGTCCCGCGCAAGTCGCGCCGTCGGCTGCAATACCCTTCCCATGACCCACCAGCCCAACGCGACCAGCAGCGGAATCGCCGCGGCTGCCGGCCACATGATGCGGGCGGCAATCTGTGCCGCGAGCCGCTGACGAACCGTGATGGGTTGCGCCACTTCGACGATGCGAGCCCCCGAGGCCAGCGCGAACACGCGCCAGCGTTCACCGGCCGCCTCCGCATCGGAAAACCCCGGTATGCGCACTTGTGGCAATTGCACACCACTGTGCGAGTAATACTCGATACCGCTGCGCAAGTCGGATATGCGTACAAGCAATTGTTGATCCGGCGCGGGCGTGATCACTGCACGCGAGAACGGCACATTGAGGCGGTTGCTCAAGGCAATGGCGTGTTGCTGCAACTGGTAGTCGAGCAGGGCGCCGATTTCACGTCGCGCCCAGTAGAAGGAACTGACCGCAACCGCGACTGCGGTCAACACCACGGCAAGTACCAGTACCGCGAGAATGCGCCCGCGCAGGGATGTCACCCGGCGTCACCCAGCGTGTAACCCATACCGCGTACGGTGCGAATGAAGCCATCACCAAGCTTTTTCCGCAGATGATGGATATGCACTTCGACCGCGTTGCTGGCGATTTCCGTATCCCAGCCGTAGAGGCGATCTTCGATGCGCTGACGCGGCGTGATCGCCCCGGGGTGCTCCATCAGCGTTTCCAGCACGGCGAATTCGCGCGCGGAAAGTTCAAGCCGCTTGCCGTCCAACGTCACTTCGTGGGTGACAGGGTTCATTTCCAACCCGCGATGGGTCATCAGCGCGGTACTGCGTCCTGCCTTGCGGCGCGCGACGGCACGGATCCTTGCCGCGAGTTCATCCAGATCAAACGGTTTGACGACGTAATCGTCAGCACCACTGTCCAATCCCTTGACACGGCTCGCCGTATCATCACGCGCGGTGATGACAATGATCGGCGTATCGTTGCGCTGCCGGCGCAACTCGCGCAACACCTGCAGTCCATCCTTGCCGGGCAGGCCGAGATCGAGCAACACGGCGTCGAATAGTTCATGACTGGCGTAGTGCAGCCCTTGCGCGCCATCGCGCAACCATTCCACGACGTTGCCGTCCTGCGTCAGGCCAGTGACCACGGCGCTGCCGATCATTTCGTCGTCTTCTATCAGCAACAGGCGCATGGCGTTTTATCAGTGCGAAGAATCGGCTGCGTCAGCGTTCACGCGCAACCGGTGATGATCCACGCCATCGCCGGCAGACTGACGCCTTCGTTGACGCGATGCGCGGCGAACAGCGCTTCCACCTGACGTAACACGCTGCTGCGCACATCATCGCTCTGGCCCTGAAGAGCTTCGCCGACGAACAGCGCGTTCATCACAAACCTTGCCGCGCCCGCGGCGTCGAGACCCGGGCCGCCAATCAGCTGTTGACCCTCCCACGGCGCGAATTCGATATCGCGAAATCCCGCACGGCTGAGCACATCGATCGTGAAGTCGGATTCGGCGAGCTGAAACGGACCCGGCGCCCGCGGCACCGGGGGTGGCAGCGTGACGTGGCGGCTGACGATCTCCATCAACATGCCCACCCAGCCATTGCGCTGCGGCGGCCCCCAGCAGGCCATGGCCAGACGTGCGTCGGGCCGCAGAAAGCGATGGAGATTGGTGAAGGCGGCAACAGGATCGTTGAAGAACATCACGCCGAAGCGCGAAAACAGCACATCAAAATCGTGCACACCGATGTCTTGCTGACCGGCATCCGCACAGAGGAAGCGGGCATTGATGAGGCCGTCCGCCGCGGCGCGCCGACGCGAGGTCTCGATCAATACCGGCGCCACATCTACGCCAAGTGCGGCGCCGTCAGGAGCGACGCGGCGGGCGATTTCCAATGTTGTTGCACCGGCACCGCAGCCGATATCAAGCACCCTGTGCCCCGGCTTGAGACCCGCCGCATCCAGCGCGGCCCTTCCGACCGGTGCGATCATGCCTTCGAACTGGGTGTGGTAGTGGTTCCATTTTTCGCCCATCTCACCGGCCCAATCATGTAATTGCATCGGGTTGTTGTCAGATTGGGTATTGCCGTGCGAATTGGACATGCCGGTGTAACTCCGTGGATTTTGAAAGGCCATCGCGGGATGCGTGAGTGCGGCACCGCAACCGGGACCCGCCTCCGGGTCGGCAGTGTACATGGCGAACGTCGGGAATTTCGACCATCGCCCACCTGCGCCGGGTCAGTTTCCGGGTGTCACGCGGCTGCTATCTTCCGGGAAAGCTACGACGGAGGTGACGCCATGACAATGCTGAAATCAGTGCGACTAGCCGCAACCGCCACGCTGCTGGCCGCGGCCACGACCGCCCTCGCCCAGGAGACATCCCCCAGTGACGATGTCATTGCAACGGGTCGCCTGCGGTTCGAACGCAATTGCGCGTTGTGTCACGGAACCGACGGCCGCGGCTTCGGTCCGTTTCTGACCCAGCTGAACAAGAAGCCACCGGATCTCCGGCTGCTCAGCCGCAACAACGCCGGCTACTTTCCATTGAAACGCGTTTACGACGCCATCGATGGCCGCATGTTGCCATCGTCACATGGCACCACGCAGATGCCGATCTGGGGTGAGACATTCAAATCAACCGTCGCCGGTGGTTCGGAGACACTGGTGCGCGGACGCATTCTGGAACTCATCATGTACCTGGAATCGATACAGGCGGATGGCGGCGTCTGAGTCGCGACGCGCAAGCTCCCGCCAATGCGAACAGGGTTGCACAAAGTAATCGGGACATACGCACAACGCTGAAGTTGGCTGCAGGATCTGATCGGTCAGGACCGTGCGAGGCATGGATGCCGAGCCCGAGCGCACACGGACGTGTTCACAGCGAGTCCTGACCGATCAGATCCTGCAGCCAACACCCACCGACCTCAAGTGTCGATTGAATGCGCGTGCGGCGTATCACCCTTGCTCGAACAACTGCCCCAGCGTGGCGCCACCATCAATGGATATCTGCGCGCCGGTGATGAACGACGAGGCGGGTGACGCCAGCAGCAGCGCCAGGCCCTTGATCTCCTCGGTACTGGCCATTCGGCCCAGTGGCACGGTCGCGCCGAAGGCTTCCTGCACTTCCGGCCTGAAGGCATGTCCGCCACCGATGTTGGTGATGAACGGGCCCGGCGCAATCGCATTGACTGTCACCTGGTAGCGCGCCAGTTCCTGGGCCATGGTGCGCATGAAGTGCGCCACCCCCGCCTTGGCCGCCATGTAGGCCGCGCCGACGCCGGATTCGATCAGCAGCGCCGCCGCGGAAGTGGTGATGATGATTCGTCCCGATCGTTGCGGCTTCATGTAGCGGGCGGCGGCTTTCACCGTCGTGAAAACGCTGTTCAGATTGGTCTCGATGACCTTGTTCCAGCGCGCATCCTCGTAGTTCTCAATCGCCCCCTCGCTGACCCGCTGCGTACGATCAAGCGTGACAAAGCCCGGCCCGGAATCGATGCCGGCGTTGGCGAACACCACGTCCAGCCGACCATAGGTTGCATGCACCTGCGCGAACGCATCATGCATGTCTGCACGATCGGTGACATCGACCCGCATGCCGCTGACGTCGTAACCGAGTGCGGAAAGACGTTGAACCTCGCTATCAATGCGCTGCTGATCGAGATCGAACACGGTGACGCGGGCGCCGTGCTCCGCCAGCACTTCAGTGAACGCCAGCCCCAACCCGCTGGCGCCACCGGTGACGATCGCGCCATACCCTTCAACCTTGAACATTTCCGCCGCTTTCATTGCATCCCCCTGTCAGTTACTGGTGATAGCCGCCAGCGCCCGCAATTGCTCGGCATCGAGCTGCAGCGCCAGCCCGGCCAGCGTGGTTTCCATCTGTTCCACCCGTGTCGCGCCGATGATCGTGCTCGTCACTGCCGGCTGCGCCAGCGTCCAGGCCACCGCCAGCGTCGGCAATGCGATACCCCACTGCTGCGCAAGTTGCTTGATCGCCTCGACCCGATCAAACAGCGCCTGATTCCAGTAGCGATCACGATAGATGCGGCCGACAACGCCGGGTTTGCCGAAACGCGTCTGCGCCTGCGGGTCTTCGGCGGCGGAAACATACTTGCCTGCGAGCACGCCGCCCGCCAACGGATTGTACGGCGTGACCGCGATATTCATCCGCCGGCAGATGGGCAGCAGGTCACGCTCGGGCTCGCGGTAGACCAGGTTGTAGCGCGGTTGCAGCGACACCATGCCATCCAGGTCATGGGCGTGGCCGACCGCGAGCGCATCGGCCAGTTGCGGGGCGGTGTAGTTGGAACAACCGTAGTACATGATCTTGCCGGCGCGGGCGAGATCATCGAGCGCGCGCAGCGTCTCTTCGATGGGTGTGTCCTCATCGTAGGAGTGCATCACCAGCAGATCGATGAAGTCAGTATTCAACCGCTTCAACGACGCATGCACGGATTCAAAGATGTGTCGACGGGAAGCGCCGCGCTGGAATGGTAGCGGCCCGGTGGCATGAAAACACTTGGTGGCGAGCACGACGTCATGACGGCGTCCACTCAGCCAACGACCGATGATGCGCTCGGTCTCACCAATCAGACTCCCGGTCGCGCCCAGCGGGTAGGCGTCGGCGGTGTCGATGAAAGTGACGCCGGCATCATGTGCACGATCCAGAATGGCAAACGAGGTCGCCTCGTCACAGGGGTCACCGAAGGTCATCGTCCCCAGACACAGCCGGGAAACCTTCAACCCGGTACGCCCCAGCGCCACGTATTGCATGCAAGTCTCCTGATTCGATGGTCAGTGCGCCCCGCGGCATGCGAAGCGCCCCGATTATGGTTCAGATAGGATTATCAGGCTATCCGTGCCGGCGGCCCCACCAACCTTTGCAGCGCAACCCGCGACGGCAGATAATCCGCACTCCACTGCCAGACTGACCTGCTATGACCGGTTGCCATCGCCGCTCTCTCCTTGCCCGCGCATGCCATGCCCTGCACATTGCGGTTTCGCTGGTGACGGTCTGTCTACTAGCTGCGTGTTCGCAAGGGGATTATCCGGACGAATTGCGTATCGGCACGGCCAGTCTTGGCGGCGCGTATTATCCCGTTGGCCAGGGCATCGCTACCGTCTTTACAGAGCATGCCGAAGGTTATGGCATGTTCCCGGTGGTCACCGCCGGATCGCTGGAGAACCCCAGGTTATTGCAGAGCGGCGACATCGAACTTGGCATATCCAACATAGATCTTGCGTATTTCGCGGCCAACGGCCTGCCGCCGTATCGGTCGGCAATGCCGGTAGCGGCATTGGGCGCTTTGTATGCCAGCGTGCTGCACATCGTTGTCAGAGCGGATTCACCGATCAAGTCAATCGCCGATCTGCGCGGTCGCAAACTGGCGGTAGGGGCCGTCGGTGGCGGTACGCAACTGCTGGTGGTGAAGCTGCTGGCCGCCTATGGCATCGGGGAGAACGAGGTCACGATGAATTACCTGTCGTTCGCCGATGGTTTCAGCCAACTCGGCGACGGCAATCTCGATGCGGCATTCGCGCTCTCCGCGTACCCGGCATCGGCCATCATGGAAGTGAAATCCAAGCGTGATATTCGCTTCGTCGGGCTGGCCGCCGACGAACCCGGTCTTGCCGGGTTCCTGCAGCGCGAACCGTATTACCGGGTGACCGATCTGCCAGCGAAAAGTTACGACCTGCCGGCGCCGGTCGCGGTACTGGCGGTGGACAACGTCCTGCTGGTGCGGGCCGACGCAGAGGACGACATGGTCTACCGAATGACCAATGCCATTTATGGCCACCTCGACGAGTTGGGCAGGCATCACGCCGCCTTGCGCAATGTCGATGCCGCCCACAGCCTGGACCTGCCGGTGGCTTTGCACCCTGCGGCCGGGCGGGCGCATCTGCAACTGGTGGGCACCGCGACACCATGATCCGCTTGTCTCACATCGAGCAGGGCGCCGCGCTGGCCTTGGGCGCCTTTCACCTGTGCATCGCCGGCGGCCTGCTGGTGCTCTCCAATCTCGATTTGTACATCGTCCATCTCGGCGCCATGTTGCTGCTGACGTTTTTACGTCTGCCGAAATCTGCCGGGCGATGGCAGACGGTGGTCTCCATCATTGTCGCCAGCGCGGCGACCGCGGCCTCGTGGTATCTGCTGCTACGCTGGCGTGACATCACCGGATCCGGCGGCGATGCATCGATGCTGGACTACGGCGTGGCGACATTCATCATTCTGTTGATTCTGGTGGCGGTGAAGCGTGCGCTCGGCCTTGCGCTGACGCTGCTCGCGGCGGCATTCCTGCTCTACCCTCTGCTGAGCCCGTGGCTGCCGGGCATGCTGCACGGACGCGGCAATTCGGTCGAGCGCGTGATTTCCTTCATGACGTTCACCACCGAAGGCGTCTACGGTATTCCGCTGGGCGTGGCGGCGACTTACATCATCACGTTCAGTATCTTCGGCGCGTTTCTGAACGAGTTCGGCGCCGGCGACTGGTTCCTCAAGCTGGCACGGCGACTGACCCGCGGCGTACGCGCTGCCGGCGCCAAGAGCGCCATCCTGTTCAGTGCCTTGATCGGGATGATATCGGGCTCGGCAGCCGGCAACGTCGCCATTGCCGGCACGTTCACGATTCCAATGATGAAGCGCGAAGGCTACGCCGCGCACGAAGCCGCAGCCATCGAGGCCGTATCATCAACCGGCGGCCAGATCATGCCGCCCATCATGGGCGCCGCCGCGTTTGTCATGGCCGAGTTGCTTGGAATGCCCTACCTGCAGATCATGCGTGCGGCATTGGTCCCCGCCATTCTGTACTTCCTGTTCCTGTTCGTCGTCGTGCAATTCAGCGCGGTACGGCGTGGCTTGCAGGCGACAACAGCGGAACCGGATCCGAACGAGGAGCGAATCGCTTCAGGCGGACGCTTCGTGTTGCCGATCACCACGTTGCTGGTCATGGTTTTCAATGGCTATTCGCCGATCAAGGCCGCATTCGCCGCGATTGTGGTACTGCTTGTCAGTGACATTGCCAGCCGCCGCAGTCTCAACCTGGACCAACTGCGGCGGGTGGCACGTGCGATAAGCCGTGGCACATTGGCGACGGTACCGATTACGCTGGCCTGTGCGGCAGCCGGCATGATCGCCGGCACCATCAGCCTCACCGGTCTGGGCCCGAAACTGGCGCTGTTGATCGTATCAGCCTCACATGGTCTGCCGTTAATCGCGCTGGCCCTGACCATGCTGGTCGCCATCGTGATCGGCATGGGACTGCCAACGACAGCGGTCTACCTGGTGTTGGCCACCGTCGCCGCGCCAGCGCTGGGGCAACTCGGCATCGCCACACTTCCCGCGCACCTGTTTGTGTTCTTCTTCGGCTGTATCTCGACCATTACACCACCGGTCGCCATCTCGGCTTACGTCGCCGCGGGTCTGGCGGATGCGGACATCAATCGTACGGGATGGACCGCGTTCGCCTATGGCAGCATCGCCTTCCTGCTGCCATACATGTTCGTGTACAACCCGGCGTTGCTGCTGCAGGGATCAGCGATTTACATCATCGTTGGCGTCGTTACCGCGGCAGCGGGCGTTGCCTTGCTGGCAATGGCTATTGTCGGTTTCGCCAACACTTCGCTGACCGAGCTGCAACGGCTGATCGCCGCTGCAGCCGGGGCATGCCTGTTATTACATGGCTGGTGGTTCAACCTGACCGGTGCTGCGCTGGCGTTACTGCTCGCCGCGCTGTTAATTGCCCGGCGCAATCGCTCTACAGCCTGAGGGGCATGCAGCGGTTACGGGCCGCTCGCGGCATCGAGCCGGGCTACGACGTCCGCGGGCAGCGTGAGCGACGTCGAGCCAATCAATTCATCCAGCTGGGTCAAGGAGGTGGCGCTGGCGATCGGGGCCGTCACGCCATGGGAGACCAGCCACGCCAGCGCGACTTGCGCAGGTGAAGCTTTCACCGCGGCCGCAGCCTCGTCCAGCGCCGCAAGAATGCGCATCCCGCGTGCATTCATCATTTCCTTCACCCGGTAGGCGCGCGGGCGGCCTTCGAGGTCGGCCTCGGTC
Source organism: Gammaproteobacteria bacterium (assembly GCA_024234975.1). Lineage (GTDB taxonomy): Bacteria > Pseudomonadota > Gammaproteobacteria > JACKNH01. The sequence continues at coordinate 322,834 of JACKNH010000005.1, read as the reverse complement.
CGATACTTGCCGGTCAGAAAACCACAGGCGAGGGAGAAATAGGGGATCACGCCGATCTTTTCGCGCGCACACAGCGGCCCGAGCTCGGCCTCGAACTCAGCGCGATCGTACAGGTTGTAATTGGGCTGCAGGGTTTCGTAGCGCGGCAGGCCAAGACGTGCGCTGATGGCCAGAGCATCGGCCAGACGCGCGGCGGAGAAATTCGATGCGCCGATGGCGCGGACCTTGCCCGCGGCGATCAGCTCCGCATACGCGCCGAGGGTTTCTTCCTGCGGCGTGTTTTCGTCGTCGCGGTGCGACTGGTAGAGATCAATATAGTCGGTCTGCAGCCGCTGCAACGAACGCTCTACCGCGCGCATGATATAGGCGCGGGACAAGCCCGACTCACCTTCGCCCATTTCCATCGCGCACTTGGTGGCGATGACGACGCGGTCGCGCTTGCCGCTCTGGCGCAACCATTTGCCGATAATGGTTTCCGATTCGCCCCCCACATGGCCGGGGATCCAGCGTGAGTAGACATCCGCCGTATCAACCAGATTCAAACCGGCATCGACGAACCTGTCCAGCAGTGTGAATGACGTGGCCTCATCCGCTGTCCAGCCGAATACGTTGCCGCCGAATGCCAGCGGTGCAACCTTGATCCCGGATTGACCCAGTTCGCGCGTTTGCATGTCACTCTCCTGCGGCTATGATCCCGGCGGCTAATGTGCCTCATCAAACCGGGTTTGGCCATAGCATTGCGATGTATCACACTGCATTGAGCGCGAGCCTGCCGCGATGGCCGATGACACAACTGCTTCGAGGTTCCAGGACGTTCCGCTGAGCACAGACCCGGCGCTGGCATGGCCGGCGTTTGTCGACGAAGCGGATACACAATTGTTCAGCCTGTTGTACCAGTTCGAACAATCGCAATGGTGGCGGCCCGCCGATCTGCTTGCGCGGCAACTTGCACAGGCGCGCATCATTGCCGCGTATGCACGTGAATTCGTTCCCGCCTATGCGCAGTTGCCGTCCTGGGTCAGGCAGCAGACCGCGCCTGATTTGGAACGCTGGCAATCACTGCCCATACTGACCCGTGAAGCCGTGCAGCAAGCTGGCGATGCGATGTTTGCCACATCCGTGCCAGAGGTGCAGCGTCCGCTGCAACGGGTGAGTACCTCCGGTTCAACCGGCATGCCGGTGACACTTGCCAGTACGACCATCACGCGGTTGTTCTTTCGCGCACTCAACGTGCGTACGCACTTGTGGCATCTGCGCGATCTTGGCGGCACCTTCTGTCATATCCGCTATCAGCGAGACGCTGGCAATCTCGATCGCCCGCGTTGGTCGGATGTCTATCCTGCCGGCAGCAGTCATGGGCTGGATGTCTTCACCGACATCGACCAACAACTGCGCTGGCTGCATCAACGGCAACCCGCAGTGCTGCTGACGTATCCATCCAACCTGGATTTATTGTTGGGCGACGCGCCCTCGTTCAACGTGCTGCCCGATTCACTGCAACAGATACGTACGTTGGGAGAAGCAGTCAGCGTGGAACTGCGCGATAAATGCCTGGCAGCCACCGGCCTGGAGCTGGTGGACCAGTACAGTTCCATGGAACTCGGGCTCATCGCCACCCAATGTCCGCAACATCGTCACTACCACGTGCAGGCGGAAAACGTCTTTGTTGAGATCCTCGATGAAAGTGGCCGCCCGTGTCGGCCAGGTGAAACCGGGCAGGTGGTAGTCACCGATTTGCACAACCTCGCCTCGCCGCTCCTGCGTTACGCGCCAGGCGATCTCGCCGTGGCCGGAGAATCGTGCGACTGCGGCCGTGGTTTACCCGTCATCCGCGAGATACTCGGTCGGGTGCGCGGCACGATGGTGTTGCGCGACGGGACGCGTCGGTGGCCGCGCGGCTACAGCAGCCTTACGCGGGTGGGTGCAATCCGCCAGCTGCAGATCGAGCAGCGGACATTGGATTCACTACTGATTCGATTGGTCGTCAGCCGCGCTCTGACCAAGGACGAATCAGCGACACTGGTTGAGCGCGTACATGGCATCTTCGGTGATTACTTCACCGTGGAATTGCAGCAGGTCGAATCCATTCCGCGGCAGGCCAACGGCAAGTTCCGTGACTTCATCTGTGCCGTTGATCCTTGAACCACCGTGCGTCACTGCGAGGTTTCGGTGCCCTCCAGAAGCGCAAACGCACCCGGACTCAGCGTCCATCCACGCGCGGTCAGCACCTCGGAGGCGACATTGGAAGTGCTGCCACCGACCAGCATCTCACGGGCCGACGCCACGGATTCCAGCGTGCCGAGTGCGACGTCGATGTCAGCATTCCAGCTGAGGTAATCCACCGGTAACGGCAACACGATCGTCTTCGCGTTGTTGGTGCCAAACACCAGCGACTCGCGAACCGTGACCGCGGCGAGAGGCATTTTTTCCCGATGGTAGTGGTGCAACATGTTCACCGAATCGGTGACAAACCGGGCGGCTGCCGGCGAATCCGCCCGGGCTGCGAGTTCTACCACGGCCTGCTGACCGCCTGGCAAATCGATACCCGCCAGCGCGTGAACAAGCGAAGTCACCAGCGTGGGTGAAAAACTGGCGTTGGCAAACAACGCCTGCTGCGCCGATTCCTCAACCCCCATCAATTTCAAGGCTTCCGCATTCAACGCTTCGAGTTCAGCCGGAGAAACATTCCACACCAGGTTTTCAACATCCGCCAGATAGCCGATTTCGGTGACACCGGGGACCGCGAAGCGAACGACGAGGCCACCGGCCGTGCTGGCCCACGCCACGCGTTCCAGTTCTTCCTGCAAGGCGGTGTTGTCCGAATAGGGATCGACGTTGAGTTCGCGCGCCAGGCGGCGCTTGGCCGAGTTTGCGCCCAACAGGCTGCGCACGGGATCGCTGTCGTTACTCGTTGAAGTTTGTTCAACACCTTCAGCCGGGGCCTGCTCATTCTGTGCAGATTGCTGATTGCCGTTCACCGCTTTGCTGCCGCTGCGCGTGATGCCTTTGAGGAAACGTCCCACCCCGCCGGGAATGCCGGTGATCGTCTCCACCGGGTGGGAAACGAAACTGACCGCGGTACGGTAAGGACCGGTCGCGGCATGTGCGAGCGCATTGGCGAATGCTTCGCTGCCGGTGGTCTGCTTGAGTTCAGCCAGCGCGGCAATTTCAATCAAACGCACATCGAGCATGCGTTGGCTTTCCGCGGTGAACTCGCCGAAATCGGACTCAATCGAAAACTGGTATTGAAAGCCTTGCACTGGCACCAACGCTGCAAGCCGGTAGTGATCGCCGAACAATTTTTCCGCGCCGACCAGCGTGCCAGCGACAAATTGCGGGTCGGTCTCATAGCCTTGCGCCATCGCCCGAACGCCCATCAACATCGTTACCGCTGCAAGCACCACAGACCGCCTTGCGATCACCGAATTCATCCGTCCGCCCTCCGTCGTCGTCACGCAATTCTCCGCGCGCCCAGTATAGTCAAACTACTCCAAACCGGGTTTAGCAGGGGTTAAATGTCAGTCTGGAACTCAGGTGCGTACGCACGAACGTGCTCCACGGCATATGCCCTGTTGTGGTGCGGCCGATGACGTCAATAGAGTTGAATTGACACGGTTTTTTACCGGGTGTACGTTGGCGCCATGCGGTTTTCAGGCTATCAGAACAACATCGCCTTCGACGAGTTGCTCGCCCGGGGCGGTCGTGCCAGGCCCCATACCGGGAAACTCTTGCAGTATCTGCGGCGCATGCCACGCGAGGAGGTTCTCGAGCGCAAGCGCGCCGCCGACCTTACCATCCGCGCCCTGGGCATCAGCTTCACGGTCTACAGTGAAGGCGAGAACATCGATCGTGACTGGCCTTACGACGTCATTCCGCGCGTGATTCGCGCCAGCGAATGGCGGCGTATCGAGCAGGGCCTGGTTCAGCGACTGACGGCGCTGAACATGTTCATCAACGATGTGTACAACGACCAGCGCATCTTCAAGGACAAGGTCATTCCAGCCGAGCTGCTGGCCAAGTCCAAGAACTATCGCAAGCAGTGCGAAGGCGTCAAACCGATGTACGGCGTCTGGGCGCACATCTGTGGTTCGGACCTCATCCGCGACAAGGATGGCACCGTTTACGTGCTGGAAGACAACCTGCGGGTGCCCTCCGGTGTGTCCTATATGCTGGAAAACCGGCGGCTGACCAAGCGCGTATTTCCCGAACTGTTCGATAACTTCAACATTCTGCCGGTAGACGACTACTCGAATAACCTGTTCAACACGCTGGCTTCGCTATCGCCGCGTCCTTCGCGTTATCCGGAAATCGTTGTGCTGACGCCTGGCATCTACAACTCTGCCTATTTCGAACACGCCTTCCTCGCCCAGCGTCTGGGTGCGGAACTGGTGGAAGGCAGCGATCTCGTCGTGGGCGATGATGACTGCGTTTACATGAAGACGATCGAAGGGTTGTCCCGTGTCGATGTCATCTATCGGCGGGTGGATGACCTGTTTCTCGACCCGGAAACCTTCGAAAAGGATTCGGTACTGGGCTGCATAGGGTTGATGCGTGCCTGGCTGGCAGGCAACGTTGCGCTGGCCAACGCGCCGGGCGCCGGCGTGGCGGACGACAAGGTCGTCTACACCTACGTGCCACAGATGATCAAATACTACCTTGGCGAGGATGCAATCCTGGCCAACGTGCCGAGCTATGCCTGCTGGGACAAGCTCGAACGCGACCACGTGCTGGCGAACCTCGACAAGCTGGTGGTCAAACCCGCCAATGAATCCGGCGGTTACGGCATGCTGGTGGGGAACCAGGCGTCGAGCAAGGAACGCGAGGAATTTGCGCGCCGGATCAAGGCTGATCCGCGCAACTATATCGCGCAGCCCATTATCACGTTGTCGACGGTGCCTACTGTCTGCGGCCGCGAGATTCAGCCTCGCCACGTCGATTTGCGCCCGTTCAGTCTGCAGGGGCAATCCAATTATGTGACCGCCGGCGGGCTGACGCGCGTCGCGCTGCCGAAAGGCTCTATCGTAGTGAATTCCTCCCAGGGTGGCGGCAGCAAGGACACCTGGGTGGTCGAGGACTGATACGGCGATGCTGGCGCGGGTTGCGGAAAGAATGTACTGGTTCGGGCGCTACATGGAGCGCGCCGAAAATACTGCTCGACTGGTCGACGTCAACGGTCAGCTCACGCTGGATCTGCCGCAGGCCGCCGACGTGGTGTGGAAGTTCTCCACCGATGTCATCGACAGCACCGAGTTGTTCGTCTCGCACTATGGGCAGGCCACCGAACGCAATGTCGTGCGCTTCATGCTCGCCGACGTCCGCAACCCGGCGTCGTTGGCGACAACAGTGAAGTTTGCCCGTGAAAACGTGCGCAGTTCGCGCGAAGTGCTGCCGAGCGAAGCCTGGGAGATCGTCAACAACCTGCATCATTTCGTTGACGAACATATGCAGCAGGCGATCACGCGCAAGAACCGGCCAGCGTTTCTCGATACTGTCATCGGCTATTCCCAGCGAATGGTGGGCCTGTTATCGGGCACCATGAGCCATACCGAGGGCTATCGCTTCATCCAGCTCGGCCGCAATATCGAACGTGCGGATATGACCAGCCGGATTGCCGACATGGGCGCGATGGAATTGTTCGGCCACCGTGATCGGCTGACCGAAGCCCACGACAATATTCTGTGGACCAACGTGTTGCGCGCCATCAGCGCTTACCAGATGTTCCGCCAGTTCAGTCATGACCGCATCATCGGCTCTGACGTGGTCGACTTTGTGTTCAAGGATTTGTGGTTCCCGCGCTCGGTGATGCGTTGTCTGGCCGTCATGCAGCAGGTCATGGCGCACCTGCCGCGCAACACTGAAGTGGAACAGGAGATGCGCAAGACCGTCGCGCAGCTGGCCAAATGCAACATCGAAACGATGGACAAGGAAGCGATGCACGTCTACATCACCGATCTGCAACTGGAAATTGCCCATTTGCACGACCGCATCGCCACGACCTGGTTCAGCTACCCGGCCTGACCCCGGTCGGGGACCGAACTCAATCAGCCTGATTTGCCACCATTGCCATCACCCCAGGTGATGGGCGGCATCGCGTTGAACGAATCCTTCAACGCCGCATCCCAACGTTTGGAAATCTCCCGCAGGTATTCACTGCCGGCGCTGAACTTGTAGCGTCGTTCAACCAGCAGGCTGTCCCGGCGGTAGATCAGCACTTCAATCGGGGGCCCGACCGTGAGATTGGAGCGCATGGTCGAATCCATCGAGACCAATGCGCAGACCGCCGCGGTATCGAGATCCGAGTCCGGCGTCAGGATGCGATCCAGAATGGGTTTGCCGTACTTGCTTTCACCGATCTGCAGGTAAGGCGTATCACTTGAAGTGGTGATGTGGTTGCCCTGCGGATAAACCAGGTGCACTTCGGGCGGCTGATCGCCGATCTGACCGCCGAAAATAAAGCTGGCCTCGAACATCGCGGCGTTACCCTGGGCAGCGTGACGATGCTGGACGGCGACATTGATACTTCCAATGTAGTCCGCGGCATCGGTCAGCGTGCTCAGGCTATACAGGTTTACCTGCGCGGCCGTACGGATGTCTTTTTCAAGCTGTGCGATCACCCCTTGGGTGGTGGCCAGGTTGCCCGCCGACAACACCACGAACTGCCGCTCACCTTCGATGCCGAACGCCCGCATCTTGCTGTAGGTGGAAATGTTGTCCACGCCGGCGTTGGTGCGCGAGTCCGAACAGAACACGGCACCGGCATTCAGATTGATGGCAACGCAATAGGTCATGATCGTCCTGGTTCCTCGCTGGCCGTTCCGCTACCTTGGCGGCTGCCCCGACATTTCAACGGTGCATACTGCGCTGCAATGCCGCTGGCCTGGCGCAATATTGGGCAAGCCGGCGGGTTCGTGCAACAGGTGGCCTCTCGGGGGCACACTGTATACTGCACCCGAATTCCAAAGCACGTTTATTGCACGGTGTCAGCAACCAGCCCCGAACAGCACATCGCCGACCAGGTGAAGCAGCATCTCGACCGTGCCGACGGCGCATTGCTGGCGGAATTCGGCATCAGCGTCCGCGAGTTGCGCCCCGGATTCGCTGAATTGAGCATGGAAGTCGCTGCGCGGTGGACCAATTCGGTCGGTCTGTGCCATGGCGGCATCGTGTTCACGCTGGCGGATACGGCGCTGATTTACGCCATGCTTTCGCGCAATGAAATCTGCGTCACCTTGAATGCCAATATCAGTTTTGCCCGGCCCGCGCGCGGTGGTGACAGCCTGCTGGCGCAGGCCAGGCTGCTTTCCGGCACCCGCAACACGGCGCTGGCGGAGGTCAGCATCACCAATCAGCACGGCGACCTGGTCGCCCATGCGCAGGCCACCGGGTTCAAACAGCGTGACCAACTGTTACTCCCAACACCCAGCTGAGCCACCTCGTTAACGGTCCCCGCGCTGTATCGCGCTGCGATTAACCTGTAAAATTCCGCCCGTTTCACGTGCCGCGCAGTATCCGCCGCACGCCCCTATCTGCAATCACCTGGAAGAAAGCCAAGCAATGTCCGATATCGAAATCGCGCAACGCGCAACCATGCTGCCCATCACCGACATCGCGGAAAAGCGTCTCGGTATTCCCGCTGACCAGCTCGACCAGTACGGCCGGTTCAAGGCCAAGATCTCGCTCGAGTATCTCGACAAGCTGCCGGCCAACCCGAATGCCAAGCTGATCCTCGTCACGGCCATGAGCCCGACGCCGGCTGGCGAAGGCAAGACCACCACCACAGTGGGTCTTGGCGATGCGCTGAACCGGATCGGCAAGAAGACCATGATCTGCCTGCGCGAACCGTCACTGGGGCCCGTGTTCGGCATGAAGGGTGGCGCGGCAGGTGGCGGTTACGCCCAGATCGTGCCGATGGAAGACATCAACCTGCATTTCACCGGCGATTTCGGCGCTATCGCGCTGGCCAACAACCTGCTGGCCGCCGCCATCGACAACCATATCCACCACGGCAATTCGCTGGGCATCGACGCCCGCCGCATCACCTGGAAGCGCGTGGTCGACATGAATGACCGTGCGCTGCGCCAGCTGGCCATTTCGCTCGGCGGCCCCGGCAACGGTTTCCCGCGTGAAGACGGCTTCGATATCGTTGTCGCTTCCGAAGTCATGGCCATCTTCTGCCTTTCGACCTCGTTGATGGACCTGAAGGAACGCCTGGGCAAGATCATCATCGGCTATACCCGCGAGCAGAAGCCGGTCCGCGCGCGTGACCTGAAGGTCCATGGCGCGATGGCGGTGCTGTTGAAGGAAGCGATCAAACCGAACCTGGTGCAGACACTGGAAAACAACCCGGCTTTCGTTCACGGCGGCCCGTTCGCCAACATCGCGCATGGCTGCAACACCGTCATCGCGACCCAGAGCGCAATGAAGCTGGCCGACTATGTCGTTACCGAAGCCGGCTTCGGTGCGGATCTGGGCGCCGAGAAGTTCATCGACATCAAATGCCGCAAATCCGGCTTGCGCCCGCAGGCCGCGGTCGTCGTCGCAACCATCCGTGCATTGAAGTACCACGGCGGCGTCGCTGTGCCGGACCTCAATACCGAAAACCTCGAAGCGCTGGAAAAAGGTCTGGTCAATCTGGAACGTCACATCAACAACGTGCGTAACCACTACGGTCTGAACTGCGTGGTCGGCCTGAACCACTTCACCGCCGATACGGAAGCCGAAGTCGAACTGGTTCGCAGCAAAATGGCCAAGTACGGTGCGCCGGTGGTCGTATCCAAACACTGGGCGGACGGCAGTGCCGGCGCCGAGGAACTGGCGAAGACCGTGGTCGACATGATTGAAAAGAACCCGGCGCAGATGACGTTCTTGTACCAGGATTCCGACAATCTGTGGGACAAGATGAAGGCTGTCGCCAGCAAGGTTTACGGCGCCGCCGACATCAGCGCCGATGCCAAGGTCCGTGGTCAGATCAAGAAGCTGCAGGAAGATGGCTTCGGTGAATACCCGATCTGCATCGCCAAGACCCAGTACTCATTCTCCACCGATCCTGCGCTGCGCGGCGCCCCTTCCGGCCACGTGGTGAATATCCGCGAAGTGCGGTTGTCGGCCGGCGCCGAGTTCGTGGTGTTTGTCTGCGGTGACATCATGACCATGCCCGGTCTGCCCAAGGTCCCGTCCGCCGAACTCATCGATATCGATGCCGACGGCAAGGTCGTAGGCCTGTTCTGATCCTTCCCTGAGGGGCGGCCGGCCGGCCGCCCCAATCCGGGGTTTCCCCCAGTTGCAAAGAAATTTCGTCAGGGTTCTGGTAATCGGGATTTTGTTGGAATACTATGGACTCCCGCAGTTTATCGATTACTAAGCATGGCCCCCGGTAGTTCGACAGCATTCCTGCAGCAACTCCGTACGACCTCGCTAGCAATGTATCTGCGTTTTTTACCATTATGTACTGAGAGGAATGTTCGTGATTAAAGGAACAGTTAAGTGGTTCAATGACAGCAAGGGTTTCGGCTTCATTACGCCAGCTGACGGTGGCAAGGACGTTTTTGTCCACCACACCGCGATCCTCGGCAGTGGCTTCAAGTCACTGGCTGAAGGTCAGCAGGTTTCGTTTGAAGTGAAATCCACGCCGAAGGGACCAGCGGCCGCCAACGTGCAGCCCGCCTGATCTTTACGACCGGGGAAACGAACGAAAACCCCGCCGCAAGGCGGGGTTTTTTTTATGGCTCGCAAGCCGACCTGGCGTTCACCGCATAAGTCCAAAGCAATCTCCGCTGCCCCGCACCAGAACGTACCGTAACGCTCGTTTCGGTTATAATCGCTCAGCCAGCTGATTCACCCTCTATTTTCCGCGTTACGCGTCACCTCCGACACCAACTGTCGTGGACGCCACGCGCTTCAGACGGTTGGCGCCGACCGGAAACCAAAGAAACCGACGATGAAAAAGCGCGGCCCGGAGAAATACGAAGACCTGCTCGATGTGGCCACGGACCTGTTCCTGGCCGCCGGGTACCGGCAGGTCAGCATCGCCAAGCTACTGGAAAAGGCCGGTGGTTCGCGCGAAACCGTTTACCGTCATTTCAAGAACAAGGAAGACCTGTTCGCCGCCGTCATTGATCGCCAGATCAAGGAATACCTCGACAGCATGACCGCGATCGAGGTTGACGATGAAGATCTGCGCCAGGGCTTGCTGGATCTGTCCGAAGCCACCGTCCGCGTGGTCACCTCCGAACGTTACGTGCAGTTGCGCCGGGTCGTCATAGGAGAATCGTCCACCCGCCCGGAAATCGGCGAACTGTATTTCGAACGAACGTTCCGCGCCGCCAGCAAAGGCTGGGATTCGTTTCTGAGCCGGCAGCAGGAGCTCGGGCATCTGAAGGATATTCCCCCGGCGACGCTGGCGGAGTACATCGTCGGCATGCTGCTTTACCGCCTCTCACTGCAACGCCTGCTCAACGTGAAGAAGGCGCCGACGCCCAAGCAAATCAGAACTTTGTGTACGCGCGTCGTCGACGACTTCCTGGCCGGTTTCGCTACGGCCCCCGGCCCCGCGGCATAGCCAAGCCCAGCCCGCGCGGCTATAATCGCGCCTCCATTCGTACCAGACATCAAGGCTGTAACCCCGGAGAGGTGGCAGAGAGGTCGAATGCGGCTGACTCGAAATCAGTTATCCGTGCAAGCGGATCGGGGGTTCGAATCCCTCCCTCTCCGCCAGATTCTTCCCACCCATCTCAAGATCAGCATTTGAACTACACCTGCCACTGGGGATTCGAACGCCCGACATGAAATTGCCGGTTCGACAAATCCGCGCAGCGGATTTGAACGCGGCACCGCAGGTGACGCGGCCCGCAGGGCGAGGCCGCATCGCGGCCGAGTCATCCCTCCCTCTCCGCCAGAAATAAAAATGCCCGCAGCCTGCGGGCATTGTTGTTTCTGGCCGACGGGCGGCTTTGATGAGACCCCCTCGGTTCGCCAGACTCGCGAGAGCGAGTCGAGACGCGGCAGCGATGCGGACGCGCCCCGCAGGGGTGGTCATGCGCCGTCGCGCATGGCCATCCAATCCCTCCCTCTCCGCCAGATGCTTCCCACCCGACTCGAAATCAGCATTTGAATCACACCTGCCACTGGGGATTCGAATCCCCGAATCATTGAGGCGACAGGGAGAATCAAGAATTAATCCGGCGCACTTGTCTATCGTGCTGGGAAATTCCGCATCGAATGGCTAATCCGTTCCAAAGGATTGAGAGCAGCAAGTTCAGAACTCGCACTTTACCGCCGTATATCCATCAGCTCGCAGCTGCGACAGGTCTGCCTCCCGCGCAGCGTGGTTAATACTCATGACAGAGACATTGTCCGCAGGCCCGGCTTTCTCCGTGCCCGAAACATGTGGCGATCTCAAGGTGGCCCGGGCCTGAAACAGAACTACTTCTACTAATTGATTACCTATTCGCGCAGCAATCCAGTCACAATGTCCACTCGAAAGTAGATTTAGAGTACCTTGGGGAGAAACGATATCAAGCGTTAAATAGCTATCCAGGATCGAACCTGGAACATACAGGTTGAATTCGCCCGAAATTTCGGTGCCGGACGGCCCTGGGACTGTCGCCAGCTTGGTCGGGGGTGGGAGGTCACCAGAACACGATGTCGATAATGCAATTCCCAAGAGCGCTAACGAAGCTGAAGCGTTTCTGGTTCTCATTGATTGCATTGCGACGCCCCTTACGACGCAACCTACCCCTGCTCCCGACATGCCTTACATCCTTCCGGCAAACACGCCTCGGGATAACGACTTGAGCAAACCTCTGCTGCCGGGCACCCGCGAGCTCCGGCGCGATACCTGGCTGGGGAAATGCCGAATCTTGCGCGGAACGCGCGATAGAAGCTGGTCTGTTCGCGGAAGCCGGTGTCAAAGCTGATATCGATGATGGAACGACGATGGCGATTGTCCGTCAGCATTCTCGCCGCGAGATCGAGACGTTTGTTGCGGACGTATGCCGAAGGCGTGGTGCCCATACGTGCAAACAGCATCTGCACGTAGCGCGCGCTCACGCCCAGCAACCGCGCCATCATCGTGGCATCAAGATCCGGATCACAGAGATGCTTTTCGACGATAGCCAGCAATGCGCGGTTGTGCGAAGTGGGATGTTCGTCGCGCTGGTCGACCACAACCATCTCTGCACCGTAGGCCATTTCCAGCAGCGGCCAGATGGCGCCATCCATGAACTCCACCCAATCGTCGTTTTCCTCGTTCGCCATCTGATTCCAGGCGCAATTGAGAAAGCTCGAAATCACCGCGCCACCACCGGTTGAACCGGAAATCTTGTAGCCGGCCATCTGGTAGAGCTTCGGCAATCGTTTTTCCACTTCCACCACCGGCAGGCGCACTACCAGCAACTGCATGTTTTGCGCAAACGTCGCTTTTAGCGGTTGGTCCGGATCGATCAGGACAAGATCACCTGGCTCGAGCCGGACGCTATGGCCGTTGAGTTCGTAGCTGGCAGGGCTGAGCCGCTGCATGGTCAGGTTGAGCATGCCTTTCTCAAACGGCCGGGTGCGGCTGTACACTGCTGCCGGCGACGAGCGCACTGACATCATCGTGAACCGGGGGAAATGGCGCGCGAAGAGTGTCGCACCGAATTGCTGGTCGCCGAGGCCTTTCACCGCCAACGGAGCAATCTTCGATCCAGCCCGTTCATTCCAGAACGGCAAGCGCTCGCGAGGCGGCAATTCTTCGGTCGAAATGCGTTCTATTCGTTGCATGGGCCCTCACTTCCGAATTTGAAGCATGCGGCGGCTTTCCGTTCAGGCAACAATATTATGCCGGGGAACGCCTGAATGAAATGTGCCGTGAAAGCATCGTTAATCTGCCTTCTACCTGCTACTCCACGCCAGTAAGACCTCAGTTCGGTATTTGCAATAAACCGTTCGGCAGGCGCAAAGACCTGTGCCAGCCCGCTCCATAGACTCGGTCCTTTCGAATTCCGCGATGGCGCGGCGCAAAGGGGGGATCTATGTCACGGCTTCACCGTCACCAGGGGACAGGACGTCGCAAATCAAACGGCTCGGCACGCTACCTGCTGGCGATGTCCGCCGCCATTGCCGGGTCGCCGGCTGTGCAGGCGCAGGCCGCCGCCAGCGGTGCGCAAGCCACCGGCAACAGTGATTCACGTATTGAAGAGATCGTGGTCACGGCGCAGTTTCGCGCCCAGAATCTGCAACGCACGCCGCTGGCGATCACTGCCGTTTCGAGCGAGATGATGGACGCGCGCAGTCAGGACAACATAGGCGACGTCGCAGCGCGCGCACCGGGCGTCACCTTCGCCCCGGCAGGCGGCGGTCTGGGAGGTTCGGAAGCCGTCGCGGTGAATATCCGTGGTGTCGGGCAGCAGGATTTCAATCTCGCTCTGGAACCCGGCGTCGCTCTGTACATCGATGATGTCTACTACGGCACGGCTTACGGCTCGATGCTCGATCTGGTGGACGTCAACCGCGTCGAAATCCTCCGCGGCCCGCAGGGTACGCTCGCGGGCAAGAACTCGCTTCGCGGCGCCATCAAACTGTATTCGCAGTTACCCGATGGCAACGGGGGTGGCTACGTGCAGGCGACAGTTGGTAACTTCGGTCGCCGCGAAGTGAAGGCGGCGACGGAATTCACCCTGGTCCCCGATACGCTGTTTGTGCGTCTGGGCGGTATCGCGCAGCAGCAGGACGGCTATGTCACCCGCTACGACTACCAATGCCATACCGGCAATGCGCCTGCGGCGTTCGTCCTCGGCCCACAGCCGGCGGATCGCTTCGTACCCGGTTCGCAAGTCGCCGGTGGCAACGGTGGATGTGTGCTGGGTAAGGAAGGCGGGCGGGATGTGCTCGCATTGCGCGGGTTGATTTCGTTCCAGCCCAATGAGCGGGTAAGCGATACGCTTATTCTTGATTACTACGACAACGACGCTGAAGGTGTGCCGACGGTGCTGCGCGAACAAGGCGCCACCATTCCATGGTTCGGCAATGGCGGCTCGGTTGCCGCGAATTTCGTCACCCCGCCGGGCAGCTACTACAACTATTCCACCTACGCCGGTCTCACTGGCACACCGTGGCAATACCAGAATCCCGCCGCACAGAGTGTGCGCCAATGGGGCATCTCCAACATCCTCGACATCGAACTGACAGACGCGCTCAGTCTCAAGTCGATCAGTTCAGTGCGTGATCTCACGTTCCAGAGCGTGGCCGATGGCGACGCTTCGCCATTATCCATCCTGATGAACTTGTGGAATGTCGACTATCGCCAGTACACCCAGGAGCTGCGTCTGAACGGTTCGTTCGGCAGCAGGCTCGACTGGACGGTGGGCGGCTTCTATTTCCGTTCGAGTTCGACCCAGGGTGGACGCATCAGTCTCGATGGTGTGCCGCACGGCGGCGTACCCGGCATATTCGGTCCCGGCGTCGATACCTTCGACTTCCTGTTCGCCGAACCAATCGAGGTGCGCAACAAGTCGGTCTTCGCCCACATCGAACTGCACGCGACAGATGAACTGACCTTGACCGGCGGCGTGCGCTATACCGATGACAGCAAGGAGTTTGCCTACGGTCGCAGCCTGCCGCCGGGCTATCCCGGGTTCCCGTCGACGGATGGCTCCGTGCTGGCCACCGACAACCTGAATTCCTCGTTCCAGGGCGACCGCTGGGACTGGCGCTTCACTGCTTCGTACCAGTTCACGGATAACGTCAATGTCTATGGCCAGGTCTCAACCGGCTTCAAGGGCGGCGGCGTCAACCCACGGCCGTACACGGCGGCGCAGGCGCTCAATGGTGAATTCACACCGGAGACCGTGACGTCTTATGAACTCGGCCTGAAGTCCGACCTGTTTGACCGGCGCATGCGGCTGAACGCCGCGGCATACTTCAATCGGCAGAAGAATATCGTGCAGACCTTGTTCAACTGCCCCGGCATCGATCCGGTCGCGCCCTTCCCCTGCGCGGCGCCCGCCAATGTCGGCAGCGCGGATATCAAGGGCGGCGAAATTGAAGTCGAACTCCATCCGGTGGACGGCATGCTGATCGATGGTTCACTCAGCTATGTCGATTTCCAGTATCAGGATATCGACCCGGCAACGTTCCTGCGTTTGAGCGACAAGCCGCCCTACACGCCGGAGTGGAAACTGGCGCTGGGGGCGCAATACGAATTCGAACTGGCGGGCATGGGTACGCTGACACCGCGTGTCGACTATCAATATCAGTCCCACCAGTATTCGATCGCAAAGAACGAGCAGACGAGCAAAATCCCTGCGTATGGACTGCTCAACTTCCGCCTGACCTATCGAGACCCGACCGATCTCTGGGAGGCCGCGCTGTCGGTGACCAACGTGACGGATAAGTATTATCCGCTGACGATCAACGACCAGACGCTCGCGAACCAGAACCAGCTCTACGATTTTCTTACGTGGTCACCGGCACCGCCAAGGCAGTGGGCAATCACCATCAAGCGTATATTCTGATCAGACAATTGGCGTTCAAGCTGCGCCCCGTCCACCCGGACGGGGCCCCGGCAGCGATGCAGCGACGCTACCGTTCGTCAACAATGGAGGTTAGAAATGTTCTTGCGCAATTGCTGGTACGTGGCGTGTTGGTCGCATGAGCTGAAGCAATCAATGCCGCTGGGTGTGACGATCATTGGCGAACCCGTTGTGCTGTACCGGCGAGGTGACGGTCAGGTCGTCGGTCTGGAAGATCGCTGCGTGCATCGACTGGCGCCGCTCTCACTGGGCCGTTGCGAAGGCGACAACCTGCGCTGCATGTATCACGGGTTGCTGTTCGCACCGGACGGTCGCTGTGTCGACATTCCCGGACAGGAGGCTGTTCCCGCAAAAGCCTGCGTGAAAACCTATCCGGTGGCTGACAGGCATGGCTGGGTATGGGTCTGGATGGGCGATCCGGCCGCGGCCGATGACGGACTGATTCCGCAGTCGCGTTCGGTGGATGATCCCGCATGGCATTTCGACACCGGCTCGCTGGACTATCTTGCCAATTACCAACTGATCAACGACAACCTCACCGACTTCTCGCATCTCAGCTTTGTGCACGCCAACAGCTTCAATGCCGGACTCAACTGGGCGCTGAGCAGGCCCGAAATCACGCAACTCGAGCGCGGCATCGGCGTGGAGCGCTGGGTCATTGGCGACCCTGTTCCACCTTACCTCAACGGCGATTTCGATACCGTTGATCAATACATCAGGTACGACTATCTGGCGCCGGGCATTCTGCTGCTCGCCACCGAAGTCCATCGCGGCGGCACCGGCGAGCGCACGCCACTGGGCAGTCCCAGACCCGAGCCGCTGTTCGCCACGTTCTCGCCGCAGGCGGTAACACCGATCGACGAACACAACACCCGCTACTTCTTCGCCTGGGGGCCGCGCGCCGTTGACGGTGACAAGGCCACGGCAGCGCTGATGATGCAGGTCGCGCGCCAGGCATTCAACGAAGACAAGTTGATCATCGAGGCGCAACAGCAAATCATCAACCGCGACCCGAGCCGGTCAGTCGTGCCGGTGTCATGCGACAAGGGTGTCATCATGTTCCAGCGCACCATGGCGCGCCTGCTGCGTGAGGAAAATCCGGCGTCGGCCGCCGATTGAGCTTCATTGGCACCCACGGTCGTCGCCCGCGGATCGGACAGATCTCAGGAACACCGGGCGCTGCCCCGTTCCTGGATGTCCACGCTGTTCACAGGCACGTCTGGAAGTCAACGTATTCGAGTGTTTTCACCGGGTCGATAGACCGTATCCAGACAATCACTTTTACATCGCAGCGGCCGGTCGCTAGGCTTGCCGGATGCTGCCATTCGCCCCCGCTATCGCCGGCCGGTCGGCCGGATTCAACCGTGACCTGTGTGACCGGTCATGAAGCAGGCGTCTGTGCTCATCATCGGTGGTGGAATCGGCGGACTGACGGCAGCCATCGCGCTGCGCGCTCGCGGCTTCGCAGTCTGTGTCATCGAAAAACATCCGCAATGGCAGGTCTATGGCGTCGGCATCATTCAACAGGCCAATGTCATCCGGGCCATGCACGAACTCGGCTTGCTGGATGATTACCTGCATGCGGGGTTTTCATTCAATGAGGTTGAAGTGGCGGGGCCCGACGGCCGGCTCCTCGCGCGCGTACCGTCGCCCAGACTGGTCGAAGGACGGCCGAGCATCGTCGGCATCAGTCGCCGTGCGCTGCACGACATCCTTGTCCAGCGGGTGACGCAGGCCGGCGCGACCATTCGGTTGGGATTGACCGCCACCACGTTGGAAGACGATGGCAGCGGCGTCACCGTGACATTCTCCGATGGCACGACGGATCGTTACGCCATCGTCGTCGGCGCCGACGGCCTGTATTCACAGACCCGTACGATTCTGTTTCCTGATGCCCCGCCGCCGGCGTTCGCCGGCCAGGGCGTGTGGCGCTACAACCTGCCGCGCCCCGCGGATGTGACATGCCTGCGCTCCTACAGCGGCCCGGTGACGGCCGGGCTGGTACCGATTTCCGACCCGCTGATGTACATGTTTCTCACCACCGCGGCCCCCGGCAATCCGCGTTACGCCGCTGATGAAATCGCCGCCGCGATGCGCGGCAAGCTGGCTGGCGGGCCGCCCTTCATCGCGGCGTTGGCAGAGCAGATTGTCGATAACGCCGGGGTGGTGTATCGGCCACTGGAATCGATTTTCGTCGAGGGACCATGGCACAAAGGCAATATCGTTCTGCTGGGCGACGCCGTCCATGCCTGCACGCCACATCTGGGCCAGGGCGCGGGGATGGCGATCGAGGATGCCATCGTGCTGGCAGATGAACTTGCCGCTGCATCCACTGCCCAGGTGGCATTCGGGGGCTATCAGCGCCGCCGCTATCCGCGTTGCCAGTTCATCGTCGACGCGAGCCTCGCCATCTGCAACAGCCAGCTTGGCAGCGGCCCGCATGTCGACCATGGCGAAATGACCGCCAGAATGTTCGAAGTCGTCGCGCAACCCCTCTGACCAGACACCTGCTGAAATCACGGCCAACGTATGACGAAGACCTTGTTCACCAATGTGATGATTTTCGACGGCAGCGGCGCTGCGCGTTTCCGCGGCGAAGTAATGGTGGAAGGAAATCGGATCAGCGCCGTCGGTCCGGGCGAAGCACGACTACCACGCGAAGGCGCACAGGTGTTCGACGGTGGCGGCCACACGTTGATGCCAGGCATGGTCGAGGCGCACGGGCATCTGACCTGGCCAAGTTCAGTGGAACGCGTCATCAACACGATGAAGCCGCTGCCCATCGAACAGCACACTTTGATTACGGCACAGAACGCACGCATCACGCTCGACCACGGCTTCACCAGTGTGTACTCCGCCGGTTCACTTGGCGAAAAAATTGAACCTGCGTTACGCGACATGATCGACGGCGGCTTCATACCGGGTCCGCGCTTGCGCGCATCGGCCCTGGAAAAGGGCGCGGAAGGTGTGCTCGGCGTGCCGCCCGGCCACGATCCCACGCACGACCGCGACATTGGCGGCCTGCGCGCATACATCGCGCAGATGAAGGCGCAGGGCTGCGACACGATCAAGTTCCTGATGTCGTCGGATGAAGCATTCGCACCCGGTGGCAGTCAGACGCTGATGTATTCGGAGGAAGAAGCGCAGGCCATCGGCGCTGCAGCCAGGGAAAACGATATCTGGCTGGCATGCCATGCCCAATCGGCAGAAGCGGTCAAGCGCGCGTTGCGTGCCGGCTTCCGCATTATCTTTCACTGCACCTATGCCGATGAAGAAGCGCTGGATCTGTTCGAAGCGCATAAGGACACGACCTTCACCGCGCCCGCGCCGGGGCTGCTCTGGGCGCGAATGCACGAGGCGCAGGACTTTGGCATCGGTATGCCCGAAGCGGAAAAGATGGGTGCAGTGTCAGGTTTTGAGTTGATGAAGCAGGTCATACCCGAAATGGTCAGGCGCGGCATCCGCGTGTTGCCCGGTGGCGATTACGGCTTCCCGTACAACCCGCATGGACGCAATGCACGCGATCTGGGGCTGTTCGTCGATCATTTCGGATTCACGCCAGTACAAGCCCTGATCGCGGCGACCCGTCACGGTGGTGAACTGATGGGCATGGATGTGGGATGTATAAAGCCCGGACTACTGGCCGATTTATTACTGGTGGAAGGTGACCCGACCTCCGACGTGCATGTATTGGAAAATCGCGACAATCTCATCGTCATCATGAAAGACGGTGTGTTCCACAAACAGCCGGAGCAATTTGCCTGATGAATGAATTCCCTGACAGCTTCGTTCGTAACACCTGGTACATGGCCGGCTTCAGTCACGAGGTCGGTGAGACGCTGCTGCGGCGTAAGCTGCTGGGGCGCGCAATTCTTCTGTATCGGAAAAGCGATGGTGTTGCCGTCGCCATGAATGACCGTTGTCCGCATCGGTTTGCGCCCTTATCGATGGGCGACCGCGATGGCGACACTATCGTCTGCCGTTATCACGGCCTCACCTTCGATGGCAGCGGTAATTGCGTTCGCAATCCGTTCGCCGACAAACTTCCCCGCGGGGCGTGCGTGCAGACCTATCCGCTCGTCGAGCGTGACGGCATTGTCTGGTTCTGGCCAGGCGATCCGGAAAAGGCCGACGCGAACACCATCAGCGATTTCTCCATGCTGTTTGTCGAAGGCCATGGCGCGCCGCTGACCGGCTACATGCCGATGGCGGCGAACTACGAATACGGTACCGACAACCTGCTCGACCTCAGTCATATCGAGTTCGTGCATCGCGGCACCTTTGCCGGGCGCGGTGTCATCTTCGCCGGCCAGCATGAACTGCTGCAGGAGGCAAACCGCCTGCAGTCCAACTGGTGGATGCCGAACATCTCCGCGCCGCCGCATACCGCCGGCATCTATCCGCCCGACATGCGTTGCGATCACTGGCTGGACATGCGCTGGGATGCGCCGGCGACCATGTATCTTCAGGTCGGCGGCTGCCCCACCGGCGCCCCTCGCGACAGCGGCATCATCAATCATCAGGCGCATATTCTGACGCCGGAAACCGAAGGCACCACGCATTACTTCTGGGCATCGACGCGGAACCTGCCGCCCTCGCCTGAAGGCGATGCGATGGTCCACGGTTTATTGAGCGCGGCCTTCAACGATGAGGACAAACCCGTCATCGAAGCGGCCTATCGCAATCTGGATGGCGAAGACTTCTGGCAGGCACAGCCGTGCTTTGTCGGTATCGATGCTGGCGGCACGCGCGCGCGGCGGATTATCGAAACGTTGCGAAAAGGCGAGAAAGACGCCTTGTGAGTTTACTTGCACGCACTCACGTTGCCCTGTCGACGTCACCACCACGTTTGGCTGGCATGGCGTCATTTCAAAACGGCAATCCATAAAACGGAGTTCTGACCCATGGCCCTATTTCAGTATTTCCCGAATTACGTGAGGAACCTCTCGCTTTCCATCGCACTGGAGAGCGGTGGCAAGATCGGCGAGATCGTCGATATGTGCCAACCGCTCAAAGACGCCGCCAACCGCGGCGAGGATGCCGGCACCGCGGACTTCATGGTCGAGTGGGTACGCATGGCGGACAAGCTCGTATCACTGGCAGACGAAGACGAGCATCGCGGCCGGCGGTATTCCGCCGGTGAGAAGCTCAAGCGCGCTTGCATCTATTACGCCACCGCCGAGCGCATGCAGGGACACGGTCATCCCGGTCGCGCCGAGACTTACGCCAAAGCCATCGACGCCTTTGCCAAATCGATGGCGTATTCCGGCACTGGCGTTGAAAGGGTTTCAACGACTTATGACGACGGCCGTCCACTCACCGCCTACTACGCACGTGCCGCCGGTGACGGCCCCCATCCGGTAGTGGTGTATTGCAATGGCCTGGACAGCACCAAGGAATTGCTCTGGTTCAGCGGCTTGCCGGACGCGCTGCTCAAACGCGGCGTATCGATTCTATGCGTGGATCAACCCGGCACCGGCGATGCGCTGCGCCTGCACGACATCCCGGCTACGCATGAAAGCGAACGCTGGGCCTCACGCTGGGTGGACTGGCTGGTCGCACGCAGTGATGTCGATCCCGCGCGCATCGGCATGACCGGCATCTCGCTCGGTGGCTACTTCGCACCGCGCGCTGTCGCCTTCGAGCCGCGGTTCGCCGCGGGCGCCGTCTGGGGCGGCAACCATAACTGGGCGGAAGTACAGCAGAAGCGTTTACAGCGCGAAGGTGAGAACCCGGTGCCGCATTACTGGGCGCACGTGATGTGGGTATTCGGCGCCAAGACGATGGATGAGTTCCTCGCCAAATCCGCGGGCATGACGCTGGAAGGCGTGCTTGATCGGATCAAGGTCCCATTCCTGGTGACCCATGGTGAGAAGGACCGCCAGATTGCGCTCGCCTATGCGCAGCAGACCTACGATCAACTCGTTAACAGCCCTCAGCGTGAACTGAAGATATTCACCGATCGGGAAGGCGGCGTCGAACATGTCGGCGCGGACAACATGTCATTTGGTCGTGATTACATCGCCGACTGGTTCGCCGATGCGTTGGGTGGGCATACCGCCTGATATCTGTCTGGCGTGATGTGGCGTTCGAAGTCTGGCACAGGCTTCGATTCTGACATTCCTGTGCGGATCGAAACATTCTTGCGATGTACCAGGGTCGTCATACAAGCGAGAGTGGAAACAGGGATCCGCACGGCTTCAAGTAAAGCCGTATGGATTCCGGCTCACCGCCATGCGGTGGCCGGAATGACGGATGGTTGAGGCGTTATGATCTAAACGTTGAGTCATATCGGCCTGCCATCTCCGTCATTCCCGCGAAAGCGGGAATCCATGCAGTGTCAATCAACGCCATATGCGACGTGGCCGTCCGCCACGCTGCGGCTGGAATCATCGTGTTATAGAGTCTTTGCTGGTGCAGGGGCATCGTCCGTTGGCGCTCTGGGCGCATCCAGCGTCGGACGCGCAATAGCAATGCTGGTATATCATCAGCGCTGATTCCGTCTCGGACCGGTAGACATGGCCAGCCTGTATCCCTTTCTGATTCTCGCCGTCGGTTTGGCGGTTGTCGTCGGCGGAATTCTCGTGTTACGGCTCCATGCCTTCATCGCCCTGATTGCCGCCGCGTTTGCCGTGAGCCTGCTCGCGCCGGGCGAATGGGCCGACAAGATCCCGCGGGTCGCTGAAGGATTCGGCGCGACCGCCACCGGCGTCGGGATTGTGATCTCGCTCGCCGCCATCATCGGCATGGCGATGACCGCCAGTGGCGCCGCCGATCGGGTGGTGGCGATGTTTCTGCGATTGTTCGGCGAACGCCATGCCGATGCCTCGTTGATGGCCAGCGGGTTCGTCCTCGCCATCCCGGTATTCTTCGATACCGTGTTCTTCCTGCTGGTACCGCTCGTACGCTCGATGTTCCGCCGCACCGGTCATGGCTACGTGCGCTGCCTGGTGGCGGCCGCAATATGCGCGGTGACCCACGCCCTCGTACCGCCTACGCCTGGCCCACTGGTCGTGGCCGATGCGTTGGGTGTGGGCATCGGCACGATGATGCTCGCCGGACTCCTCGCCTCCATTCCAGCTGCACTTGCCGGCCTGGTGTTTGCCAGTTGGGCGGACAAGCATGTGCATGTCACATCGCCGACAGAAGCGGTCACTTCGTCGTTCAATGCCGGCCAACCGTTACCTGCACTCGGCTGGTCACTGGCTCCGGTCTTGTTGCCACTGCTATTGATTGCACTTGCGGCAGTCACCGGCCTGGTAACAACACCAGACAACATTCTGCGCGAAATCACGGCCGTGCTGGGGCATCCACAATTCGCGCTGCTGCTCGGCGCGGTGGTCGCGTTGTACGTGTACTGGCGGCAACGCCGCCCCAGCGTTGCGCAGATGGGCGAACAGCTCAACCAGGCACTGATGGCAGCCGGCGTCATTGTATTGATCACCTGTGCGGGCGGCGCCTTCGGCAGCGCGTTACGCAGCGCGGGTCTTGCACCTGCCGTTCAGGCATTGGCCGGCGAGTCTTCGGCAACCGGCATGGGAATTCTGCTGCTCGGGTTTTCAGTCGCGGCCGTATTGAAGTTTGCACAAGGCTCCAGCACCGCCGCCATGATCGTAACCTCGGCGATGATCGCCGCAATGATCGAGCCCGGCACGCTGGGGTTCCACCCTGTCTACGCGGCGCTCGCCATCGGCAGCGGCTCACTGGTCGGTTCCTGGATGAACGACAGCGGTTTCTGGTTGTTCGCGCGAATGGGCGGGCTGACCGAAGCACAAACCCTCAAGACCTGGACGCCACTGCTGGCCTTGCTCGGCTGTACTGCGATGTTGATGACTTTGCTGATGGCGGTCTTGATGCCGATGGCTTGACCACCACAGTCAGGCGTTAACCTTCCAGGAGCAACACGTCCCGCACTAACTGACTTCTGCGAACAGCGCAAACGGTCGTGCAGCACGGACCAGTCAAAACTCAAAGAAAAAGGGCAGCTGTTTCCAGCTGCCCTTCTCCGAACTCTGACTCCGACGTCGGCCGGCGCAACATCACCGACGACGCGGAACCTTCAGTGCCGGCTTACTTCTGGCGCCAGCCCTTGTCGACGTAGGTGTCGCGAACAACCGCGGCATACGGAACCGTGCTGACGGTCGCACGGATTTCGATCTGCTTGTGCGGACGTTCGACCGTGGTCTTCATGGTGCCGCCATCCGGCTCACCCCAGACCAGCGTGACTTCATCACCGATTTCGATATCGGGGTTGACGAAGCCCAGCGACAGCATGGAACGTTCGTTGTAGCTGTAGCCCGCGAACATCGAAGCACCGACCGACTTGCCACCCTTGGTGATGTTGTCGAACGACGCCGAAGCGTAGTTGGACAGCGGCAGGTCGATGTACTTGTAGTGCTCACCGCCCGGGACGAACATGGAAGCGAAGACCTTGGAAACGTCGTCGCCATTCCACGCGAAGGTGACTTTCTTGCGCTGCGGTTCTTTCGACATCTTCTCCAGGGCTTCGCGGCCGATGAAGTCGTGGTCGAACTTGACGAACGGGCCGTAGCCGATGTCGTACGGGTTCACGTAGTAGTCTTCGATGTTGTCGGAGACGAAGCTGCCCGCCAGACCGCCGGTGGCTTCGTAGCTGTTCGCCGGCAACCATTCACGGTAGGCCTTCATCTTCTCGCCGGTGTACACGGCCGGCAGCGGCGACGGGATCCAGCCGGATTCCAGCGTGTTGGTGGCATAAGCGCGCGAACCGACCTGACGCAGACCGAATTCCTGGCCAGCTTCTACGATTGCATCACGGACAGCATCACCTTCGTCATACGGGCCCCAGATTTCCAGACCCGGTGCGCCGGCCATGCCGTGACGCAGCGCGCGGACCTTGCGGCCAGCGATGTTGATGTAATCCATGTTGAAGAACTTGATGTCCGGGAACGGCCCGCCATTGAGTTTTTCGATGATGGCCTTGGCGTTCGGACCCTGGATCTGGTAGCGGTAGCTGATGCGCTTGATCGCCTTGCCCATCGGGCGGCTGGGCGAACGGTCATCTTCGATGATCTGTACATCGTAGCCGCCGGTTTCAGCGTGGAACTTGATCCAGTTGGCGGACGGTGCGCGACCGACATAAACGAATTCGTTTTCGGCCAGGTAGAACAGGATGCCGTCACCAATCACGTAACCGTCGTAGGAACACGGTACGAACTGCTTGGCTTTGTTGACGGTGAAACCTTTGAAACTGTTGATAGCGAGGTCGTTGAGCAGCTTGAATGAGTCCGGACCTTCGATGTACAGGTCGACCATGTGGTGCGACTGATCGAATAACACGGCGCTTTCACGCCATGCACGCTGCTCATCACGCCAGTTCGAAAATTCAGGCGCGACGACCGGATACACGTAGGCACCGATCTGGGAATTCCGCAGCATCTGCACTGTGTTCCCTGCGGACTTTAAGACATCCTCCAAGCTTCGCTTGCTCATATCTGAAAAAACCCCGTTGATTGAATGACGATTGCGACTGATTACTCACTGCGTCTATCGGTCAGACCGACGGCCGCGGGACCTGAAAAATCGAGCGGAAGATTGTGGTCCAGTACCGCTGCGATTGCAATTCGGGACGGGATTCTGACACAAATCCGTACCGGGTGGTACGGATATTTCAACTACCAGCGAAATTTTGCGTTGCAGCACATTTTGCCGGGCTTGCGAGCGCTGAGTGCGGACTGGCGCGGCCTTGCGCAATCCCGCTGCAGCACGCTGGAAGCCCGTGCGATCCGGCATATCCAGGGCCTTCTGCCACCCTGGCCCGTCGGCAACCGATATGTCTGATAAATGACTTCATCATGCGCAGCGGCGCGCGGTTCGCGTGTGAGTCCTCAACCGTCGCCCGCGCCGCCCGTGTTACCAATTGCAAGCGGCGCAGGCCCTGGGCCGATGCGCTAACGGACGTCGGGAGCGTGTGCTAGAGTCACGCAACTATCCAAACCCGTCCGTGAAATGGCTACCCATCCCGCCGGCAAAGTCGACGACCTCAACAACCGAATGCGCCTGCTGCACGCCGCCGCGGATGCGTTCGCGCAGACCGGTTACGAAGGCACGTCGCTGCGTACCATTGCCGACAAGGCGGGCGTTTCGTTCCAGCTCATTTCGTATTACTTCGGCTCCAAGGAAGACCTGTGGAGCGCAACCGTCGAGTTTCTGTACGACCGCAACCTGCAGGCAGGTACGGGGTTCACGTTCGATACCAGAGGCGACATCCACGCACAGTTCCGCAGCCAGCTCAGGACGCTGCTGGATGAAAACACCCAACGGCCCCAGCTGCGCAAAATTTGGATTCAGGAATTGCTGGCAGGCGGCGGACGCTACGAGAAGTACGTCCACCCGAAGCTCAAACAGCTGACGCAGACGTTGTCGTTACCATTTTTCTCCGAAGCCGTCAGGCTTGGCATCATCACCCGCTTCACGCCGCAGGAAGCGGCGCTGGTCTGGGCCAGCATCGTGCAGATGAACGTGGTTTCGCCTTACTACACCGAACTAATGCTGGACCTGCCGATCAATTCCGCCAAGTCACTCGAACACCAGGTCGACCTGATTTACCACATCCTGACCGAGGCGCGTCCGGCTAAATCCACCGCGGTACTGCCAGTCGAAACTGCCGAGGTTGAGGCGACAACGGATCTCGCGGTGGAGAATCTGCACCTGAAGCAAATCATCGGCGGCCTGATGCTGGAAAAGAAAGTACTGCTGGATTCACTCGCGCAACGCGAAGCCGACTGACCTCTCGCGCCGGACCACCGGCTGTCACGCGAGTATCCCTTCAACCACCTCCCCGTGCACATCCGTCAGGCGGAAGTCACGACCACGGAAGCGGAACGTCAGCTGCGTATGGTCGATGCCGAGAATATGCATCAGCGTCGCATTCAAATCATGGATATGGACCGGATCCTTGACGACGTTGTAGGCGAAGTCATCCGTTTCGCCATGCGTATGGCCCGCTTTCACACCACCACCGGCAAACCACCAGGTGAATGCGCCACCGTGATGATCGCGCCCGACCAACGGGTTATTGATATTGCCCTGGGCGAACGGCGTCCGGCCGAATTCGCTGCCGAACATCACCAGCGTATCTTCCAGCAAGCCGCGCTGCTTCAAGTCCTGGACCAGACCCGCCGCAGGTTGATCGATCTCCTGACAGCGCACCGGAAAGCTCTGCTTGATCGCCAGATGGTGATCCCAGCCCATGGCAAACAAGGTCTGGTATTTCACGCCGCGTTCGGCGAGCCGGCGCGCGATAAGACAGTTGCGCGCAAAGGTGCCGGGCTTGTGCACATCAGGGCCGTAGAGTCGCAATACTGATTCCGGCTCCGCCGAGATATCGGCAATTTCCGGCACCGAAGCCTGCATGCGGTAAGCCATCTCGTACTGACTCACGCGCGACAATACCTCGGCGTCATTCGATGCCGCGTGCTGCGAGGCGGCCAGCTCGCCCAGCGCGTCGAGCAACTCACGCCGATCGCCACGCTCCACGCCCGGCGGATTATTGATATACAGCACCGGGTCGGCAGCCGCGCGGAACTCCACACCCTGGTGATGCGAAGGCAGGAAACCGGTGCCCCAGATCGCGGCATCCTGCGGTACGCCTTGTGACACACCCGAATTCATCACAATGAAATTCGGGAGATCGCGATTATCAGAACCCAGTGCGTAACTGACCCAGGCGCCGGCCGATGGTCTGCCTGCCAACTGGAAACCGGTATGTAGAAACTTCGATGCCGGGTCGTGATTCACGTGTTCGGTATACATACCTTTGACGAAACACAATTCGTCGGCGATGCCACCGATATGCGGCAGAAAATCACTGACCCAGGCGCCGCTTTCACCATGCTGGCGGAACGGCCGCAACGGCCCGACGATGGGAAACGCGGACTGGCCATTGGACATGGTCGACTGGCGTTGCGTCTGCCGGACCGACGGAGGAATATCCTGGCCGTGCATCTTCTCCAACGTCGGCTTGTAGTCAAACGTATCGACGTGCGAGATGGCGCCCAGCATGTGCAGGCAAATGACGCGCTTGGCGCGCGCGGCGAAATGGCCGGTGCCCAGCACGCCGGTGTTCATGCTTTCCGCGGCGCTCACCGGCACACCCAGCAGGTCGAGCATCGACAACGTGCCCAGACCCGCGCCGGCGTTGAGCAGGAAGCGGCGGCGTGAATCGATGACACCAACAGGTTTGATCGTCTTCATGTGAATGGGCTCCGCTTACCTGACCGTGTAAGCATCGGGGGAATTCATCACCAGCGCCGCCACCTCGGTCATCGCGGCAAGATCCGGTGCATCAAATGCGGTGTCGGCCGGCGTGACGCCGGTCGTCAGTATTGCGTTGACCTTGTTTGCATCGCTTTGCATCAACGATCGTTCCCGGGTGAGGAACCGCTGCAGAATGTCGACTTGCTGCTCGCCGGGCGTCAGCCGGGTGACCATGCGGTACAGCCGCCGCAAACGCACGCTGTCATCCCCCGAGGTCTGCAGCACTCGTTCGGCCAGCTTGCGATACGCTTCGACGAACTGTGGGTCATTGAGCAACACCAGCGCTTGCAACGGTGTATTGGAACTGCGGCGGCGTGCGAGGCTCTCGGTCCGCGTGCCGAAGTCGAATATCTTCAACGCCGGGTGCGTCGCATTGCGCTTGACCACCGTATACAGCGTGCGTCGATGGTGCATGGCGGGGTCGAGTTCCGCCGCCGCGGGATAGCGGTAGAAGGCGTTCAACGGGTTCCAGATATCATCGGGCTGATAAGGCGTCGCGCTCGGGCCGCCGATGTCATCGGTCAGCAGGCCGGCTACCGCGAGCGCGTGATCACGCACCATTTCGGCGGTCATCCGCCAGCGCGGTCCGCGCGCATACAACTCGTTGGTCGGGTCACGCGCCGCCAGCGACTCGCTGACCGCCGAATCCTGCTGATACGTCGCGGAGGTCACAATCAACCGGTGCAGCGCCTTGATGTCCCAGCCCGATTCCACAAACTTCACGGTCAGCCAATCGAGCAACTCCGGATGACTCGGTACCGAGCCCTGCGAACCGAAGTCCTCGGCGGATTCGACGATGCCGCGGCCGAAATGTAGCTGCCAGATGCGATTGACGAACACGCGTGCGGTCAGCGGATTCGCCGGGTCGAACAGCCATTGCGCCAACCCCAACCGGTTGCGCGGCAAGGTATCGTTCCATGGCATGACGCTGGGCAGGCCCTCCGGTTGCACCTCCGCGCCGGGTGCGCTGTAGACGCCACGATTCAGCACATGCGTAGGGATCGGGTGCGGCGCATCGCCCATGACCAGCACTTGCGGCACTGATGTCACCAGCTTGTCGTGCTGCTCACGCGCCGCCATCAGGGCGGCATTTGCCGCCACCACCTGCGGGTCGCGGGCGATGCGCAAAGCGTTGCGTTGCTCACGCACGGTGTCGGCATCAATCTTCGCCAACGCCGCCGGATCATGTAACAGCGCGACTTCCACTGGCAGCAACGGGCGATCGAAAGTACGCAGTTCGTCCAGCCCGCTGCCCACCGGTGCTTTTTCGCGGAAGCGGGTGCCGAATGCCAGACCATAGAAGGGATCGAATACATCCCCGGTATTCCAGGGACGCATGCTGCGCGTGAGGCTGTCGCGCACCACTTCCACCGCCGCGGGCGCGCCATCGACGTACAAGAGGGTCCCGGCCGCGCGGCTGCTGCCGTCATAGGTCAATGTCACGTGTGTCCAACGGCCGATCGGAAATTCCGTTGTCGTCAGCAACGCAATCATGTTGGCCGGTGGTGAATGCGCCAGCGACACCCATAGCCGACCATCGTTGATGGCAAAGCGATACCCGGTCCGGCCGGAATTCTGCTCGGCAAGATAATTGAGTACCGGTACGTCGTCGTAACGTTCGGCGGCGTAGAACCAGAAGTCCAGCGTGAAGGGATTGCTGCGATCGAAATTGCCGACTTCGCGCGCCAGAAACCCCTTGTTGGTTTCGTTGAAGAACACTGCATTGCCGACTACGCCGGGACGTATTTGCGCATCCTGCAATACTGCGCCATCTACGCCAGGCGTTGCCGACGGCGACAGGTAGAGTTCGTCGAAGTTGTAGCCACGCTGTACCCGGGTCAGGTACTCCTGGCGTTCGCGTGTGGACTTCTGCGCGGCGGTCTCACCCATGGGTGGCGGTGCGATATAAGGGCCACTGCCGAGTTGATAGATCACTGCCGGGGGGATTCGCGGCACGCGCCCCGGCGGCAATTGCTCGGCGCTGATTCTGCTCACTTCGTCAAACGGGTAGTACGCGGTCAACGACGCCGCGCTGGCCTGGCGCAACTCGGCGGTCAGCTGCTCAACGTCTGGCGCTGACGCATCTTGCGCGGATTCGACCGCGCTGCGGGCTGCGTTCACCGCGGCGAGGCGCTCGTCGACATTCTCCGCAGCCCGCACAATTTCCGACGCGGTTGATTCATCCGGCCACGCCAGCGTCGGGCCTCCCTGGATGCCACTGAAACCCGGCGAGTACGTCCCCGGCTCATCGGTGCTGTTGAAGAATGCGCCGAGCGCATAGTACTCACGCTGACTGATCGGATCGTACTTGTGATCGTGACATCGTGCGCAGCCTAGCGTCAGGCCCATGAATGCCGTACCCAACGCATTGTCGGTACGTTCGATCATGTATTCGGCCTTGTATTCGGCCTCAATCGCGCCATTCTCGGTGGTGCGCTTGCCGACCCGCAGAAACGCCGTCGCCAGTACCTGCTCACGTGTCGCGTCCGGTAACAGGTCGCCGGCGAGCTGCCAGGTACCGAATTGATCGAACGGCATGTTGTCGGCGAAGGCCTTGATCACCCAGTCGCGCCATGGCCACAGGAATCGATCATGGTGATCGTCGAGAAAGCCATCGGTTTCGCTCCAGCGCGCGAGGTCCATCCAATAGCCGGCCATATGCTCGGCGTAACGTTCCGAAGCGAGCAGACGATCGACGAGTCGTTCCCAGGCATCGGGGCGGGTATCGGCGACGAACGCATCGACCTCTTCGATCGAGGGTGGCAATCCGGTGGTCGTCAGGTAAACGCGATTGATCAACGCCTCCCTGCTCGCGGGCGCCGAGCGCGCGAGCCCGAGTTCGGTGAGCCGCGCGCCGATAAAAGCATCGATGGGGTTGGCATCCGAACCCGGCGGCCTGGAGACGCCTGGTGGCACGAAGGCCCAATGCGGCAGGTATTCCGCACCCTGGTCAATCCAGGCCCGAAGGGTGTCGATCTGCCTGGCGCTCAACACCTTGTGGGTGGACGCCGGCGGCATACGGTCATCAGGATTGCTGGCGGTGATGCGCTTGATGAGTTCACTCGCCGTGGCATCGCCTGGGACGATGGCATGCCGACCAGGCGATTCCGGCAGCTGGGCGGTGGCGAGTTCGCGCACATCCAGCCGCAGGCCCGCCTTGCGCCCCTCTTCATCATGGCCATGACACTGGAAGCAGTTGTCCGACAGAATCGGACGCACATCCCAGTTGTAGTTGACCGCTACTGATTCACCCGGGGCCGTGCTTTCGGTGCAGCCGGTCAACGTCACCCAGGTCGCAATCGTGACGAGCAGCGCGCGTGTACCCGCCCGCTCGAAACGCCATTTCACCGTGTTCCACCGTACTGTCGCCATGGCTGCGCCTTCCCCCTCAGAAGCACCACCCGCCGCCATTGTGCTCTGGCGCCGTCAAATTTTCTGGTATGTCGAGGGTAGTGCAAGAACACTGCCAATCACCTTGTCGCAGGAGCAGAACGCTCAGCCACTGCAAATTACTGATTTAACTGGCTTATCGATCAGTAGCCGGTGCTGCGGCCCGTCATCAGGGCTGGTCTTGCAACAACATTGTTCATAATATTCTTAATAACAGGATTAGAGACTTTATATTTTTCCAACAACGGAGCACCCCATGGCTTCCCCTTCCGCCCGCCAGCGCCCCTCCCGCAAGAACGCTGCTGTAGCCATGTTTGAAGATCAGGAATTCCGTGAGCTGCTGACCTTCAACGCGGCGGACGGAAGAATCTGGCTCGGGGACAAACGAATGGTGATGTTGGAGGTGGCGTTGTTCGGCGAGATGCGTCGCGAATTGATCGACGCGCTGGGCATCGACGCCGCACGCCGAATTTTCACCCGCCTGGGATATCTGTCCGGCAAGAGCGACGCAGAAATGGTCCGCCAGCGATGGGGCGATCGTCCCGATCGCTTCCCGCATGTATTACCGCACCGGTTCCAGGGCATGGCGCAAGTGGTATCGGTGCGTGTCCAACGCCCATCACCGCGTGAACTGCCGACCAGTGGGGAGTGGGAATGGCGGCACTCGGCGGAAGCCGACGCCCACAACAACACCTACGGGCTGGCCGGTGAACCCGCGTGCTGGATGAGCCTGGGCTACGCCACCGGCTACAACCTGGAGCTTTCGGGGCGCCTGTTGATCTACAAGGAAATCGGCTGCCGCGCCATGGGCTCGGAAAACTGCCATATCATCGCCGCACCGCCCGAACAATGGGATGACCCGGCTGCGGAACTGAAGGATCTGGACTTCCTGCTGCCCGAGCTCAAGCGCTCGACCCGGCGCAAGAACCGGCCAGCGCAAGAAGCCGCAGCACTTCCACCGCTGGCGGCAGCGGCGCCTGGCAAAGACGAAATCGTCGGCAACTCTCCCGCGCTCAAGGCCGCCATACGCCTTCTCGACTCGGTCGCGCCGACCGACGCCACCGTGTTGCTGACAGGCGAAAGCGGCGTCGGCAAGGAACTGTTCACGCGCCAGTTGCACGCGCGGAGTCGGCGCGCCACGCAACCGTTGGTCGCGGTCAACTGCGCGTCGATTCCGGAATCGTTGCTGGAATCGGAATTGTACGGCGTTGAACGCGGCGCCTATACAGGAGCAACCCACGCGCGGCCCGGACGATTCGAACGTGCCGATGGCGGCACTTTGTTCCTGGATGAAATCGGCACGCTGAGTTACGCGGCACAGGCCAAGCTGCTGCGCGCCATCCAGGAAGGTGAGGTTGAACGGGTGGGAGGCACCCGCGCCATCGAAATCAATGTACGTATCGTCGCGGCAACCAACGTCGACCTGCGCGCCGAAGTTGCGCGCGGCAAGTTTCGCGAAGATCTGTTCTACCGGTTGAATGTGTTTCCGATTCACCTGCCACCGCTGCGCCAGCGCCGCGAAGATATTCCGCAACTGGTTGCGCATTTCATCCGGACCTTCAATGCCAAGCACGGGCGCGAGGTTACCGGTCTGACTTTTCATGCGATAAAGGCGCTGCTGAATTACCGCTACCCCGGCAACATCCGCGAACTGGAAAATCTGCTCGAGCGCGCCGTCATTCTGGCCGCAGGCGAGCAGATCGATGTCAGCCACCTGTTCGCCTACGGCGAAACTCTGAACGACGACCTGCTGTCGTTCGACCACAGCGGCCGCCTGCAACGCCATAGCGAATCCCCGGCGCCCCCGTCTGTTCCTGCCGACGTTGCCACGATACTCGACCAGTTGTTGGAGACGAGCACCGATGGCGCAGACCCGATCCCGCTTAAAGCCATCGAGCAACACATTTTTCAAGCTTTGTCGGCCCGGGCACTGGCGCAGGCAGGCGGCAATATCGCTGCGGCGGCGCGCAGTCTCGGACTCAAGCGACACCAATTGGAATACCGGCTGAAATCTGCCGGCGGCAGTACAAGCGACGATTAAGCCGTAACGGCAAACGCCGTAAGTTCCACCACACCCCCGACCGGTTCAATCGGCTTTGCACGCCTGCCGGTTTGCTTGGACAGCGGCGGCGAAGCCGGTATTTCGTCACACGCAGAACCGAATTGATTGCTACAGCAACTAACGGGTACGTAGCATCCGCTGCGACAACAACACACCCAAAGGGGACCCTCCATGACACGCCCGTTTTCACAGCTTCGTCGGCCAACCCTGGCATTGGCGGTAGCCATTGCGCTCTCACCACTCGCTGCACAGGCCAGCCTGGTGTACGGCACGCTGAGCAATTTCGACGTCTATAACGACACCGGCGTCCCGACCTACGGCTTCGAAATCGAGTTCGACGACATTCTGTCGTCCGACATCCGCTACACCTTTGGCAACCCGCATTACGGGTCAGGCGAAAAGCTTCAGCAAGGCACAACGACCATCCTGCGCTACGCCGCGACCTACGACGGCAGCGGTTTCAGCTCAAGCACATCGCTCCACCCTGAAGGAGGCCAGGTGGCGACCACGGGCCATGCCTGCGTGTTCGCGGTGGGCTGCGAGCATTACGGCGCCTCGCTGCTGGCGCAGCCGACAGCCACCCGCTATCACTGGCTGATTGAGGATCCCAACTCACCCGGCACCTTGATGGCAGGCCCCGCGGTCAGCCTGATGGCGCCGATCTGGGTGCTGTCACCGGCCAACAACCCGAACAACCCGCCACGTCTGGATGTCGTCGTCGAAGCACCGGAGTTTGAACAGGAAGCCGAGAACGAACAGCAGTATCCGGATGCGGTCTGGGCCAAGATCATCAAGATCGAGCTGGAAGAGGAGCTGCCGCTGGAAGCGCTGATGGCCGACAACATCGACCTGTTCGACAACGATAACCTCAATATCGAGGTCGAGAGCGAATGGGAGCTGATCGAGAAGGGCGCCAACCCGCTCGAGCACGGTGGCAATGTCGGCGACAACGCGAAGCAGATCATCCGCCGTATTGAAACCTACAAGTTCATTGGCGAAGTCACCGCGGAGAATGAACCGAACTGTGACATTATCGATTGTGATAACCCGGTGCCTGGCGTGACACTTGGCGACCTGATCGGGTCGAATATCGTCGCCTTCAACCTGCAAGCCGTCGAGGTGAATCCAGTGCCGATTCCGGCGGCGGTGTGGTTGTTTGGCAGTGCGTTCGCCGGTCTTTCATTCATCCGCCGGCGCAGGTAACCGCAGCAGCAACGCGCTTGCTCGCGATTATCTCTGGATGAGCGCGGACCTTCCGCCAACCGGTCCGCGCACAGTCAATGGAAGGAACAACATAGCCCCGTGCAAACGGGGCTAGCCAGGGATCCGGTCGTTGCCGTCCCGCCGCAGATTACGAGGCAGGCGGATATTCCAGCACGGCGAAGTTCGTGTCCGCATCTCCCCGCAGGTAAACCTCGCACGCGCCCCAACTTTCGGGCACCTGGAATTCGACATCGGCCTGGAAGGCAAAGAACGCCGTCCTGTTTGCGCAGAGAAAACCGACCTCGTGTAACGCGCCATTCGTAACACCGGTAAATGCCAGTACCCTGCGCGCCGGACGGAACCACCATAGCTGGTCCTGCAGGTGACCTTTAACAGAATACGCTTCGGGCTTGGCGACCGCCGCGGTCAGATTGCGGTAGACGGACTGCATCGGATCATCGGCAGCCAACGGCTGCCGCTTGTTCAACGCCTCGAACGCGTGCATCGCATCGCCCACACGGCCACTGCCCAGTGAGGCATGGAACATCATGGTCAACGCGGTCACGGCAGTTTTGTCATTGCCGGGAAACCCCTGCCGTTCAAGTTTGGACAGGAGCAATGCAGCACGTTCGTAGTTCTTCGTACCGAACTGTGCGTGCGCCTGCAGGAAGAGCGCGCCGTCGCCTTCAAACCCGCCTTCGTCAAGCTTGCGCAGTGCCTGGGTGTATTCACCCTTGTTGATGTGCTCGCGGATCTCTTCAAAAGGATCACCCCGGCGGCCGCCAGCGCCGGGCCGGAACGGTGGCGGCGCGATGGTGAATTCGAATACGCCATCCTGCACTACCTGGCCATCCATGAGCGCCGGCATGTAGGTCGCGCGCTGCAGGCCGGCGACGATCGCATCGGCATAAGCCTTGGGCCCCCTGGCTTCGACGACATTCACTTTCGCTGCCTGCCCCTGGCCATCGACGGTAACCTCGGCGGTGACCGACTTCTCGCCGGGCGCAAACGCCTTGCGTGAAAACTCCGGTTGGAAGGGTGACAACATCAGGGGCGGCAGCGGATCGGCCGAGACGATGGTGCTGGTAGCCACGAGCACCATGATGCCGGTACACAAGGAAATGCAGCGGTTGGATGAGGATGAACGAGCCGACGCAATACACAACATGGTACGCCTCCCGACGCCGGGCAATCCTGTCATCAGGCCCCCGTTGCGCCGCATAGTAATTCGCTGGGGAGGCAGCCTAATCCGCGGCTCTGGCGCTGTCTATCGTGCGAAGCGGAAAACTTCTGCTGGAGATCCAGCTTGCGGTGAGGGTCGCCAACAGCGCGGTGCCAAAGGCGATTTTGATGACCGTCATCAACGCCGGATAGGCCGCCGGTTGAATTCTTTCGCCGCCGAGAAAAACCGAGACCAGCAACAGGATGATACCGGTGCCGGTGACATTGCCGAGGTTGCGGCCCAACGCCATGATGGCGGTGGCGATGCCAAGGCGCTCATGCGGCACGGCGCTCAGCCCGGCATGATTGTTCGGCGTCGAAAACATTCCGTGCCCGGTGCCAACCAGCAGCAGCCCGGCAATCACATGGACCTTGCTGGAATCGAAGTCAAGGCTGACCAGCACCGCAAACCCGCAGGATGCCAGTGCGCATCCCAGGGCGGCTATCCGGTTGGCGGGAAGGCGATCCGACAGCCGGCCGGCGAAAGGCGGCATCAGCGTCATCATCAATGCCTGCACAATCATGATAGCGCCCGCCTGTGAAGGCGAAAGACCAAGGATGTACTGGAGGTAGAGGCTGAGCAGAAATACCACCTGGTAATTGCCGATGTACAACATTACCGAGGTAGCGAACGAGCGTGACAGCTCGCGGTTTTCCCAAACCAGCTTCAACCGCACCAGTGGATAGGCATGTGTCAACTGCCGGCGGATGAAGGTGAACAACGCCGCTGCGGCCAGCACCAGCAACGGCAGGCCGTACGTGGTATGAAAATGCGACAGCCCCACCCCGAGTGACGATACAGTGACCGCCAATACCGCCACGCTGAAATAATCGAACGGTTCGCGGGTCTGCATCCGCCAATCGCCCCGCACCGTGGTCAGCAACAGCGCGATGACAAGCAATGCCAATGGCACCTGCATGACAAACACACTGCGCCAACCGTACAGCTCGGTGAAATAGCCACCGATGTACGGGCCGGCCGTCATGCCGAGATAGATGAACGACGCCGCGATACCCATCACCGAGCCACGAATGGCCGCCGGAAAGACCGCAATCACCAGCGCCAGTCCACAGGCGGCGGTCAGTGAGGAACCCACGGCCTGCACCAGACGGAACCCCAGCAACATGTAGATGTCGGGCGCGAGCGAACATGCCACCGATGCCAGGCAGAACAGTGCAACGCCGGTGGTGAGCACGCGCTTGCGACCCACGGCGTCGGCGAAGCGACCGGCCGGCAGCAACAGCACGACACTCGTCATCAGGTAAATGGCCGGGATCCAGCTGACCTGGACCGCGGTGGCGCCGAAATGCAGCGCGATGGCCGGGATCGCAACGTTGGTCGCTGACAGCGTCAACGAACCCATGAAATTGGCGATGCAGACGGCGATCAACGCCGCCCAGCGCGCGAACGGATGGGCTTGATAGTAGGCGCTGAGTTGTTCGCTGTTCACCAGGGGTTCCATGGAAATGGCGACGCCATCACGGCGTGCATCGTTACTGTAGCACGCATCATCTTTTCCCTGCGGCTCAGGCTGCCGGTCGACAGCGACAATGAACGGCCGCGATAATGCAGGCCATGGAGCATCACCACCATCACGACCACGCCGTGAACCATAATCGTGCCTTCGCCGTTGGCGTCGGTCTGAATATGGCATTTGTCGTCATCGAAGCCGGCTACGGTGTCGCCGCCGGCTCGCTCGCCTTGATTGCCGATGCCGGTCACAACCTGAGCGACGTGGTCAGCCTGCTGTTGGCCTGGGGCGCGAGCGCGCTGGCCAGCCGCAGCGCCAGCCACCGACGGACCTATGGCTATCGCAAGGCGACGATCCTGGCGTCGCTGGTCAGCTCGGTGCTGCTGTTCATCGCACTGGGTGCGATTGCCCGCGAAGCGCTGGGCCGGCTGTTGCTCAGTAACGCAGCGATTGAAGGAAACACCGTGATCACGGTTGCGCTGATCGGCGTGGTCATCAACACCGTGACAGCGCTGCTGTTCATGTCAGGCCAGCATCGCGATCTGAATGTGCGTGCGGCCTTTCTGCACATGGTGGCGGACGCCGCTGTGTCGCTGGGCGTGGTCATCGGCGGACTGTTGATCCGCTATTTCGGCTGGTTGTGGGTGGACCCGGTATTGAGCCTGGCGATCGTCGCGGTGATCTTCGTCGGCACGTGGTCATTGTTGCGCGATTCGATTGACCTGACGATGGATGCCGCGCCACGCGGTATCGACGTTCAGGCGGTGCGCGACTTCCTCGCCCGCCGCGACGGCGTCGCCAGTGTGCATGATCTGCACGTCTGGGCGCTCAGCACCACCGAAAACGCGCTGACCGCCCACCTCGTGATGCACCAGCCGGTGACCGACAACCGCTTCGTCAGAGAAACCGCCCATGCGCTGCACGACGAGTTCGACATCGATCACGCCACGCTGCAACTGGAATACGGCAATAGCGAGGACTGCCTGGGCGAACGCCCGCAGTGTGCCTGATCCGGCGGGTGCATCCCACCGCTGCCGGTCGTAAGATGGGTCACATCGTACGGGAGGCCATCCAGGCCTCCCGCCAGCCCGCGCAGAGGGAGCCATCATGAAGCCTTCCACCCACCCTTCACATCGAACCCGGCATCGGGTGGCAGCCATCCTGCTTACGGTGACGGCAGGCGTTTTCAGCGCCACCGTGATGGCGCAATCCCAACGCATCACCATCGATTCGCATATCGATATTCCGCTCGACTATGCCACCTCGGCGACCGACCCCGGCATCAACGGTCCGTTACAGGTCGACCTCGTGAAGATGCGCCGCGGTGGACTCGATGCGGGATTCTTCATTGTCTATGTGGGTCAGGGCGAGCGCAGCGAGGCGGGGTATCGTGCCGCCCGCGCCGACGCGCTGACCAAGTTCTCCGCCATTCACAGAGTGGCCAACTGGCTATACCCGGATCAGATCGAACTGGCGTTCAATGCCGATGATGTACGCAACATCCATGCCCGCGGCAAACTGGTCGCGCTGATCGGTATCGAAAACGGTTATGTCATCGGCCGTGATCTCGGCCTGATTCGCGACTATTACAATCTGGGTGGTCGTTACATGACGTTGGCGCATAACGGCCACAACGATCTGGCCGATTCCGCCCAACCGCGTCCGGGCGAGGCCGCCGCCGAGCACGGCGGTTTGAGTGCACTGGGCCGGGCCGCCGTTGCGACCATGAACGATGTCGGAATGCTGGTGGATGTTTCGCACGTGTCGGTCCAGGCCGCCCGCCAGGCCATCGCGCTGTCGCGCGCCCCGGTCATTGCCTCGCATTCGGCAGTCAGCGCAATCAACAATCATCCGCGCAATATGGATGATGTCACCATGCGGGCGCTGGCGGCCAAAGGCGGTGTCATCCAGGTCGTCGCCTTTGACTCCTACGTGCAGGAAGTCCCCGCAGCCAAGGTGAAAGCGCTGGCGGAATTGCGTGCGCGATATGGCGTCAGCAATCCGGCCGATATGGCGAAGCTCAGCGCGGAGAAACGCAGCGAGTTCGATCGGGAGCAGGCAAAGATTGATGATCGCTGGCCACGCGCCACCGTTGCGCAGTTCGTCGACCATATCGATTACGCAGTCAAACTGATCGGCATTGACCATGTTGGTATCGCATCGGACTTTGAAGGCGGCGGTGGCGTCACCGGCTGGCAGAACGCTGCCGAAACCGCCAACGTCACCGCGGAACTGGTGAGACGCGGCTACAGCGACGCCGATATCGACAAGCTCTGGGGTGGCAACCTGCTCGGCGTGCTGGCCGCGGCCCAGGCACTGGCAGGCAACTGAGGCCTGCTGGAAACTTTTCCCGTAACACGTGGTTTGAAAAGATGATGAATCCGGTTTTCGACGCTGACATCAACGATGCCATGGCCTGGACCAGCGCTTCCATCGGCGGCAAGGCGGGACTCGAATATCGTCTCGGTGATGCCGAACGCAGTGAGTTGCAGGCATTGCTTGCCAGTACCGACGCAAGCGCGCCCACGGCCGTACGGCGGGATGCATTCACCGCACCGGCCATCGAACGGTTCATGGCGAACGTGCGTAATGAAATCATGCACGGCAAGGGCGCGGTCATCATCAGTGGCCTGGATACCAACGCGCTGGACCTGGAAACATTCCAACGCATCTACTGGGGCCTGGGCACGCATCTGGGCACGGGCGCGCCGCAAAGCTATCGCAACGACTTGATCGGTTTTGTGCAGAAGGAAGAACACAATCCCACCGGTCGCGGCTACCTCATGGATATCGAATTGGGATCACACGCCGATTTCCACGAGATTCTCTCACTGGCCGGCTGGCAGCGTGCGGAACGCGGTGGCGTCAGTGGGCTGGTCAGCGCACTGGCGATTCACAACATCATGCGCGAAGAACACCCGGAGCATCTCACCGCCCTGTACGAAGGCTATTACCATTCCGGGCGGCCGCAACAGCCGGTGACCAGCGACAAGATCCCCTGTTACGCCAACGTCAACGGCACCGTCAGCTGCTTCTATCACCCGATGCTGCCGATGGTGGCGGCCCGCCAGCGTGGCGAGGAGTTACCGGCCCCGCTGAAGGCGGCCATGGGCTGCTTCGCCGCGATTTCACGCCGGCCGGATGTGCGCGCGGAGTTCATGCTCGAACGCGGCGAGATGATGTTCTGGCACAACTTCGTTGTTCTGCATTCACGCACGGCGTTCGAGGATTCGCCCGCGCACAAACGATTGCTGCTCCGATTGTGGATTGACGTCGCCGACGGACGCGCCATGCCGGCATCGTTCACCGAGCAGGCCAGGCTGATGAATATCGCCCACGCCCGTGGTGAGACCGGCCTCGACTATGGGGATTTGTTCACGCCCGCCGCTGGCGCAACAGCGAGCGAAGTAGCGCGGCAGTAACTCAATCAGCGCGGTAAGTACGCGAGGAAAGTTGCCAGGACGCACCTGAGCGCACCCAGGTATCGACGAACGCACTGCTGGTCGGATCGCCGGCGCCCGCAGCATAAGTCGCAATTCGCCGGCCAGTCACCTGTGCGGCGGATTCGCCGGCGTACTGTACCGAGTCGATGTCTGTCGTCAGCGACTGGAGGTGATCTGCCGTTGCGGTCAGCGTCCGCATTACCTGCGCGCGATCAGTCAGGACCGTGCCATCGGGCAGCTCGACGACCAGTGTCGGCAACCATAATGCTTCCAGTGCAGGCACATCGCCGTAGAGCTCGGCAAGACGCTGCTGCTCTTCCAGGCTCCGTAACACCACTTCGTCCACCACGGAACAGGTCTGCGCACCAACCGTGGTTTGAACGCAGGCTGACAATGTGGCCAATGCCAATATTCCGGACCGCAGCCGTTTGCGCATGGTCGCCACTTTAGTGAGAGGTCTGCGGGACACGTTAGCGCGGGTTGCCTTATCATTCAAATCCGCGTCGATGTGCGGCGCCTGAACGTTCCAGGGCTGTTGTCGGGCCCCTGTATCACGTGACGAATGATGTCTGCCACCCCTACGCCCAGCTACCCTGTTACGCCTCTGCTGCCGGATATCCAGGCCGCGCTGGCCACGCATACGCGATTGGTTCTGGAAGCACCGCCGGGCGCAGGCAAGACGACCCAGGTGCCGCCGGCGTTGCTGAATGCGCCGTGGTGCAGGGGACGCGTCATCATGCTGGAACCGCGTCGTATTGCCGCGCGTGCCGCTGCTATGTTCATGGCGGGACAATTCGGCGAGGACGTCGGCGACACCGTCGGCTACCGCATCCGCTTCGACACCCGCGTATCGGCCGGCACGCGTATCGAGGTTGTCACTGAAGGCATACTCACCCGCATGCTGCAACAGGATCCGTCGCTGGAAGGCGTCAGCGCGGTCGTGTTCGATGAATTCCACGAACGTAATCTCGCCAGCGATCTCGGTCTGGCGCTGTGCCTGGATGTGCAGCAGTCGCTGCGCCCGGAACTGCGGCTCATCGTAATGTCGGCGACGCTCGACGGCGCCCGACTGACGCGGTTCCTCGATGCAATGGAAATCACCTCACCAGGCCGCAGCCATCCGGTGCAGATCACCTATCAGACACCACGTACCGACGAACCGGTGCAGGCTTCGATGGTGCGCGCGGTGCGCCAGGCGCTGGACGCTTACAGCGGCGACATCCTGTGTTTCCTGCCCGGCCGCTACGAGATCGATCGCTGTGCCGACATGCTGCAATCACTGCCATGCGAAGTACTGCCCTTGCACGGCGAACTGCCGGTGGAACAACAGGTGCGCGTTCTGCGCCCGGGAGAGCAACGGCGGGTCATTCTCTCGACCAACGTCGCCGAATCCAGTGTGACGGTCGCCGGCGTGCGTACCGTCATCGATAGCGGGCTGGCGCGCGAACCGCGCTTCGACCCGATCAGCGGTATGAGCCGCCTGGAGACGGTGTCCATCAGCCAGGCTTCGGCGGATCAACGTGCGGGCCGGGCCGGACGCGAAGCTTCCGGCCAATGCATCCGTCTGTGGTCGGAAAGCCGTACTCTTGATCGGTCCGCGCGACCGGAGATCGCCCAGGTGGAGCTCTCCGGCCTGTTGCTGGAATTGAAGACCTGGGGCAGCGAAGATCTGCAGTTTCTCGATCCACCACCGCCCGGTGCGCTTGCCCAGGCACGTGACTTGTTGACCGACCTCGACGCAATCTCGCCTGACGGCCGCATCACCGCGCACGGCCGTGCGTTGCAGCGCCTTGGCGCCAGTCCACGACTTGCCAATGCCATCCTGCGCGCACCTGCCGCGCAACAACGCCTGGCCTGCGATGTTGCGGCGATATTGGAACAACGCGATCCGCTGCGCGGCAACTTACGCCGCGATGATGATTTCGAATTGCGGCTAAAAGCGTTGCAGGCACTGCGCGATAAACGCCCGCTGGAATCCGACGTGTCGCGAGGCGACCTGTATCGCATCGATCAAACCGCGCGCGCCTGGGCGGACCGCTTGAAACTGCCGCGCCACGAAACTTCAACGATGGATTCGCATGACCTCGGCACCCTCGTGGCCCTGGCGTATCCGGATCGCATCGCGCGGCAGGAGAACGACAATCCGCGGCGCTACCTGCTCGCCAATGGTCGGGGCGCCACGCTGGCCGCAGCGTCGTCGCTGGTGGGTGAACGTTGGCTGGCGATTTCCGATTTGCGCTTCGAAGCCCGCGACAGTCTGGTGCAACGCGCGGCCCGCCTGGATGAAGAAGCATTGCGCGAACATTTCCCCAGCCATTTCACTGCCGGCGAAGAACGTGTGTTCAATGCGACCACCCGCGCGGTGGAAGCACATGCGGTGGAATCGTTCGGCCACATCGCGCTTACCCGCCGCCGTATCGCCACGCCAGCGGATGACCGCACGCTGGCGATGTTGCTTGAAGCTGTCGGAACGTTGGGCCTTGAATCGCTACCGTGGAGTGAAGCCTTGCGCAACTGGCAGTCACGCGTTGGATGCCTGCGTGGCTGGTGTCCGGAGCTTGAATTACCGGAAGTCAGTGACGACGCACTGCTGGCGACACGGGAAGACTGGCTGGCACCGCTGCTGGCCGGCCATACCCGACTGAACATCGACGCCGAAAGGTTTGCCGCCACCGTACGTTCGATGCTCAACTACCCGCAGCGACAGCTGGTCGATGAACTTGCGCCGACGGAATACGCGGTGCCCAGTGGCATGCGGCGCAAACTCGTCTACGCCGCCGGTGAGCCGCCGGTGCTGGCAGTCAAGCTGCAGGAGATGTTCGGTCAGAAGGACACGCCGCGCATAGCCCGCGGCCGGGTACCGCTGGTCCTGCATCTGTTATCACCGCGGCAGACGCCGATCCAGGTCACCCAGGATCTGGCCGGCTTCTGGGAACGCACCTACCCCGAAGTCCGCAAGGAGCTGCAGGGACGCTACCCGAAACATCCCTGGCCGGAAGACCCGTGGAGCGCCACCCCCACGCACAAGACCAAGCGTCAGCTGCGCTGACGCACGGTGCTCACCTCAGCCCT
Organism: Gammaproteobacteria bacterium; assembly: GCA_024234975.1. Lineage (GTDB taxonomy): Bacteria > Pseudomonadota > Gammaproteobacteria > JACKNH01. The sequence goes on along the minus strand of JACKNH010000005.1, from coordinate 279,165 downwards.
GGATGAATTCCCACGGCGAGACTTCGCTGCCGCGTTCACAGGTCACTTCGATCAATGCTGGCGCGTTGTCATCAATGGCTTTGGCCAACACCGGTTTCAAAGCCGCCGGCGAATCGACGCGATAACCCGCGACGCCACAAGCGTCCGCGAGTTTGACGAAATCCGGATTCTTCAGGTCGGCGCCGATCAGGCGCCCGCCGTAGTTATTCATCTGGTCGCGCCTGACATTTCCGTAGGCGTTGTTGTTGAACACCAGCGCGATGGCGCCGATGCCGTATTGCGCGGCAGTCTGCATTTCCGGCATACCGAACATGAAGCCGCCGTCGCCGCACACCGATACCACGGCGCGATCGGGCTTTGCGACCTTTACGCCCAAGGCCGTTGGATAACCGAAACCCAGCGTGCCCTGGTAGCCGGGACTGATGTAGGTGCGCGGCTCGTACACCGGGAAGCCGAAATTGGATGTGAACCCGACCTGGCACAACTCCTCCAGAAAGATGCCGTCTCGCGGCAAGACCTCGCGAATGACATCGAGGTAAGCCATCTGTGGCTGCACTTTCTGAATCCGCGCCCGCGCCTTCGCCTTCGCCGCGCTGATCCGCTCAATGTTGGCCGGGTCCGGCGAGACCTTGCCCGCCAATGCGCGCATTAGTGCATTCAAGCCGTCGACGCTGTCCGCGACGATACCCACATCCGGCTGCAACCGATCCATTTCGGCAGGGTCGATGTCGATGCGAATCATGGTCGGCCCGTTCTGCGGCCGGGGTTCATACTTCATCATCGAACCCCAGCGCATGTATTGCAGTTCGAGCCGCGAACCGACGCCGATCAACAGATCGGTGTCATCCCACAGCAGTCTCGCCGCCGCGCTGGATGTACCCAACGCATCATCCTCCGCCACCACACCGCGTCCCATGCGCAGTGCAGTGACCGGCGCGTTCAACATCCGGGCCAGCGCCAGCACTTCGGCCGGCGCATGTTGCGCGCCACCGCCGCACATGATCATCGGGCGCTTCGCTTTCGCAATCAGTGCCGCGGCCTGGTTGACGGCGTCAAGATCGACCTCCGGTTTTTCGATGCGTACACCGTCACCACCGATGGTGACGGGAAATTCCTGTGCCATCGTGTCCCAGCACATTTCCAGGCAGACCGGCCCGCGCCTGCCGCTCAGGGCGACGGACATCGCCTGGTCCACCATGCTTTGCGTCTGCGTCGGATCATCGATGCGGCCGGCCCACTTGGTGAGGGTGGACAATGTCAGCCGCTGATCGCGCAACTCATGCAGATGGCCGCGACCTTTTCCCAGATAGACCGACGGGATCTGGCCGGTCAAACAAATCACCGGCGCATTGTTGCCATCGGCCGTACACAACGCCGCCGTCGTGTTCAGAACGCCGGGGCCAGGCACCACGGAAAACACCCCCGGCTCGCCGGTGGCGCGCGCATAGCCCAATGCCATATAGGCCGCGCCTTGCTCGTGACGCGGCGTGATGCAGGTCATTTCCGGCATTCGCGCCATGGCATCGAACAACGGGTAGATTTGCGCGCCGGGCAGGCCGAATACCGTATCAATGCCATTGGCCGCAACAGCGCGGATCATGGCTTCGCCACCGGACATCATTGCAGGTGATTCCGACATCTTTTCACAACTCCTGAATCTGGTTCCAACTCAGGCACACGGTCATGCCCGGTTGATGGTTATAACTCAAGCCGGTCGCGATGCCGGAGCGATATTTCCAATCAGCGCCTTCATCGCGCAATACAGCACCACGCCATTGGTGAGGTGCCAGAGAAAATGCGTGCCCAGCGGCCAGGCCGGACAGACTGCCATGTCAATGCTGCGGAAAGTGACCGCGATGGCGAACAATACGCCGCCGACCAGCAGCAACGAACGCGCGGCCCGCGCATGCAGTGCATGATACACACCGAGCATCAGCAGGACGCCCAGCGCCGGGGCGTACATCATCGACCCGTTGAGCAGCCCTTCGAACTGCCTGGAATACAACGCGATCCCCAGGAAGGCCAACACCCCACCGGCCGCAACGGCGTTCCCCGTGCCCGCAATCAGCCGCAGGTAAACGAAAATGAACGCGAGCTGAAACAACAGGATGGGACCGACATCGAGCAACTGGGCCCAACCCGTGGCAAGAGTATGGAACAGAAAACTGCCGATACCGATGGCGACGATCAATAGAACAGTCAACCAGACACCCGGCACCAGTACATTGCGTTGGCGCGCCAACCGCCAGGTCGCCCATGCGGCGATGAAGAAGGAAACGTTGGCCAGCGCGTTGACGGGTTCCGCCCAGAAACCGGGTCCGAGTCTCTCGCAATAAAGATCAATCTGCTCAAACATGCTTGGTCGGTTTCAGCAGCAGCCACCGGTGGCATCTGCAGGATTGCCGTCGAACGGCAAAGCCGTACCGCAACCTTCGAAGATGCCGTAATGGCGCGAGAAGTCGCCGACAAACCGGAAGTGCGGTTCGAACCGGGTGCCCTTGAGCATATGCCAGGTGTTGCCGCACACCGGAAAAACCCTGCCGGCCTCGATGTAGTGATGCTTGTCCAGTTCGAAGGCATGCGCGTGGCCTTCGATGGTGCCCTGGTAGATTACGGCCTGGCCGTAGTCCTCACAGGCCGATTCCAGTGCCGCCAGTTTGAACAACCGGTAGGTGGCGGAAAAAAACCTGAACCCTGCAATCTTTGTCGCAACTTCCGGATTCAGCATTTCCAACTGACGGTCGGTCACCAGGCGTGGATCGGCGAAGCCGTGTTGCCTGGCGAGATCGAGGAAGTCGTGCCAGTACAAGGCGCCACTCAGACATTCGCCATACAACACCGGGTCATCACGCAGCGCCGGCGGAATTCGGCGGTCCGCGTACACATCGGCGAAATAGAATTCACCGCCCGGCTTCAACAAACGGTGAATCCCTGCCAGCACGGCACCTTTATCCGCGCACAGGTTCACCACGCAATTGGAAACGATGACGTCGAAACTCTCCGGTTCCAGCGCGAGCGCGTCCAGTTGTTCGATATCACCGTGCATCAGCTCGACATTGGCGAAGCCAAAGCGCTCGGCATGCCATGCCTGATGATCACGCGCGACAGCCAGTTGCGGCTCGGTCATGTCGATTCCGACAACGCTGCCGGCAGCGCCGGCCAGTTGCGCCAGTGCATAGACATCGCGTCCGGTGCCGCAACCGAGATCGAGGACCCGACACCCTTCGAGCAGTGCGGGCGCCACCAGGCCGCAGCCGTAGTAGCGCGCCAGCACCTCGGGATGAATATTGGCCAACAGCGGCTTCAGCCAGGATGGAATGGCGGTGATATCGCAGCACGCCGAGGTCTTGAGATCGGCGGTGGACTGGAGCTGGGCGCCGTAATAATCCTTGACGATATCGTGGGTCTTGCCGGCGTCGGGCCGGTCTATGGCTTGCGTATTCACGTCCGGACATCCTTTGTGGCAACCCCCGCCGGGCGGCCGCCCATCGCACTGATGATGCTGCCGGATACTACACAGATCGCTCCGAGAATGCTCATGGCGTTCAATTCCTCCGGCGCAATCAAGGCGATCCCCGGCAGCGCCGCCAGATGCGATGCGACAATGGTCACCAGCGGCGCCAGTGCGATCACCGCGCTCACGCGCGAAACCTCCCAGTGTTCCAGCGCCAGACCGAACGCGCCGTAGGCAAGAATGGTGTTGGCCATACAGGCGACCAGCGCCAGCCAGCCGCCCGCGGACATCGCCATTGCCGATGCCGGCGCCGCCATCGGCCACAGCAACAGCACGGCCGCAACGTAGACCGTCCACAGCACCTGGGTGGAGGACAGCCGGACATGAAGCTTCTTCTGCCCCACGGCGTAGATGACCCAGGTCAGCGCGGCCAGCAGGATGAACATGATCCCCAGGCCCCAGCCTTGGGTCGGCGCCAGCAGCAACGGCAGCCGGCGATTGAAGAACAGCAACAGCCCGATGACGAGTACGGCATAGCCGCGCCATTGCCGCGGCGAAAACGGTTCACGGAAAATCACGACGCCGCTGACCAGCAGCAACAATGGCGCGATCTGGATGACGGTCTGCGCCACGGTGGGAGAGGTAAAGCGCAGCCCCTGCAGGTAAAGCACATAATTGGCGGTCAGGGCCAATGCCGTCGGCACCAGCCAGCGCCACACCCCGGGATCAGTCATCTTGCGAAGTGGCAGACGTCGGCGCCATGCCAACCAAGTTCCGACCACGACCACGGCGCCGAAGAATCGCCACCAGGTCACGGTCCAGAAATCGACGTAGCGCAGGGCCACCGTCAGCATGATCGGCAATACGCCCCACATCAGCGCGACCCCCAGCGCCAACCCGAGACCCAGCCGCCAGTTACCGTTCGTGGAATTCATCCTGCCCCCATTGCTTCAGGGCGCGGATGATAGCACCGGCGTCCAAAATGTGGCGCGCGCAGTCCCCGGCAATATCAGGAAGGAAAAAATCTAATCATCGCTGCCCAATCCCCGTGCGGATGGTGACGCTCCGCCAGGCCCGGATTGCCGGCCTTCGCAGGGGTCGTGCATGGCGGGGACAACGGTTCCGCCATGGGAGTGGCGGAACCGTTGCGTCGGCAGCTCACCTGCGTCGGCAACTCCGCGCGAGCCAGCCGACCAGTGGGGCGAACAGCAGCAGCGACGGCGGCACCGGTACCGGCGTCACAGAAACGGAAAATCCGTTGAATCCGAACGAGCCGATACTCACCTGCGGGAACGGACCGGTGCTGACTGTCTCGCTCAGTACGATGGCAAAATTGATGAATTGGGCGTTATTCAGCGCCGTCCCGGTGGTGGGAAGGAGTACGTCGTCGAGCATTCCCGCGCCGCTGAACAAGATCTGCGCTGAATACATATCGATGGTGGCATCGGGATAGTAGTTACCCCCAATGGTCTGGTCGAACGGTACGGTATACGAATTCAACAACGCCGGATTCAGCGGGTTGGGCTGCAGTCTCAACACCAGGTTGTCAGTCTGGTTGCTCGCCAGCCGATTAATGATTTCGATTTCGGATTCATCAGCCGTGACGGGAATCCCCGTTGGTGCCGGTTCAGGCCGCCGCAGGGTGGCGAAAACCACGCCATTGACTTCGACTTCCGCGCTCAGTACGGCGTCGCGGTACGTAACCTGCTGCAGTGTCGAGTTGTCATTTTCCACGTAGGCAACGGCATCCGGATCGACCACCAGGCGCAATACCATCTGTACATCAGCCGGATTGGCACCGGCGGGATACCCCAGCAGATCGGCCACCGGATCGTGAAACGAGGGCAGCAGGCTGGTGCCACCAACAGATGAAATTTCGTAGAGCAACGGCGCCGCCGAGCCCGGAGCGACATGGAGAAGCGCGGCGAGTCCGACGCCGGCAATAAGTCTAGTGTTCATGAATCCTCCCTGGTCTGATATGTGTGAGCGTTCCCGCACCCGCAACTGCGTGGGGGCCTCCGAACGATGATTGTCGCATTTGTATTTTTTACAGCGCCGACGGCGGGATTCACTTCTCAGGTAATTCGTCACAGATTAGAGCAGGCATCTTCGCCCGTATCCACGACAGCGGCCCAGTCGTCTGTGCACGCGCGGGACTACTTGGTGCCGTTCGCAGAATTGCCGACGATACGCGGCGCGGAATTACTTCCGCGATTTCCGCGCACGCGGATGGGCCGCGTCGTAAACGCGGGCGAGATGCTGGAAATCGAGATGGGTGTAAATCTGGGTGGTGCTGATGTTCGCGTGTCCCAGCAGTTCCTGCACGGCGCGCAGGTCGCCGGAGGATTCCAGCATGTGGCTGGCAAAACTGTGGCGCAACATGTGGGGATGCACGTGCGCATCCACCCCTTGTTGAATCGCCCGCGCGCGCAACCGTTGCTGCACACTGCGGACCGACAACCGTCTGCCCGCGGCGTTCACGAACAAGGCTTCACCTTCCAACCGCGCCATAGCGTTGCGTTCGCGCAGCCAGGCACGCAATGCACGCACGGCAAGTTTCCCCACCGGCACGCGGCGTTCCTTGTTGCCTTTGCCGCGCACGGTGACGATGGACTGGTTGAGATCGAGGTGACGGATATCCATGCCGACCAGTTCGGAGACGCGCAAGCCGCTGGAATACATCAACTCCCACATGGCGAGATCGCGCGTGTCGTGCCAGTCGTCGGCGGTGAAGTTCAGCAATTGCGCGGTCTGGTCGACGTCCAACACCTCCGGCAGCTTGCGGGCACTGCGCGGCGCGCGGATGCCGGTCGCCGGATTGCTGGCGACTTCGCGCCGTTTCACCAGGTGATCAAAGAACCCGCGCACGGCGGACAGCCCACGGGCGATGGATTTGCCACCGATACCGCTGCGATGGCGCCAGGCGACATAGGCGCGCACGAAATGACTGTCGACAGCGGACCATGTCGGCACGCCTTGCTCGCGGCGGAAGGTATCGAATAACTGGAGATCACGGCGATAGGCTTGCCGCGTCAATGCCGCCATGCGGGTCAGCCCGCCCAGATAGCGCTCGAGGTCTGGATCAACGGGACGATTTTCCGCCGTCTCATCCATCGTGCGCCTTACGGCCGTTTGGCCACCCAGGGCTCGATGATGCGGGTCGCGACCTCGGCAAGATAGGTCAGCAGCTCGGTACCCATATCGGCTTCAAAACGCTGGGCGTTGTCGCTGCGCATGCCAAGCACGCCATCCCAATGCTTGCCGCGTAACGGCAAGACCACCGCCGAGCCGACCTGCTCACGATCAAACAACGCTTCGCTCTGCAGCCGCGTGATATGCCCGCACTGGGGTTTGGCCGCTTCCAGCATCTGCGCGAACGGACCGCGCCTGGTCGACGTACGGCCGACGAATTCGCGCCCGCCCTGATCATCGATGAAGGCGGGTTCGGCGAAGATTCGGACCGCCACACCTTCGGCGCGCAACACGGTGCGCAAGCGCTCGCGCAAGGCGGTGAAGATGGCTTGCGGTCCGGAAGCCGCCATCAATTCCAGCGCCAGCGCATGGATGCGTGCGTTCAAGGCCTCATTCGCCTTGGCAATGTCTATCAACTGTTCCAGCCGCTGCTTCAGCGCCGAGTTCTCTTCGCGTATCACCGCGAGCTGACGCTCGATCAGCGAAACGGCATCACCGCTGTCATGCGGCACCACCAGTTCCTTGAGTAGCGCGCGATTACGTTCGAAGAACCCGGGGTGCGCGCGCAGATACTCCACGATGCTCGCATCTTCCGCCGAATAATCCTGCTTGCCCTGGTAAGTCACAGCGCCACCACTCCCTCAAATACCCGGACTGCGGGCCCGGTCATGTACAGCCGATGGCCCGGGCCGGCCCATTCTATTTTCAATCTGCCGCCGGGCAGGTCAACCGCTACCGGTGATTGCAACGTGCCATTGGCAATCCCCGTGGCTGCCGCTGCACAGGCGCCGGTGCCACAGGCCAGGGTCTCACCCGCACCGCGCTCGAACACGCGCAAGCGGATTTCGTTCGGCCCGACCACCTGCATGAAACCGACATTGACCCGTGCGGGAAATACCGCGTGCGACTCCAGCTTTGGCCCCCAGCTGGCCACCGGCGCGGTACTGACATCCGCCACCGTGACCACGGCGTGCGGATTGGACATCGACACTGACGCGAACTCAACGCTCGCACCCTCGAGCTCGACTTGATAGGTGGGCGTACGCGCCGGCATCGCCAATGGAATCGCGTCAGGTTCAAACATCGGTTCGCCCATATCGACTCGATACATGCCATCGTCTGTCGCAACGATTTCGACGACATCACCTCCGGAGAACAACTCCACGCATACCGGCGAGCCGGACGCCAGACGCTCCGCCAACAGGTAGTGCGCAACACAGCGCACGCCATTGCCGCAATGTTCGACTTCGCCGCCATCGGCGTTGAAGATCCGGTAACGGGCGTGAACACCTTTCAATGCCGAGGGTTCCAGCAGCAGCAACTGGTCGCAGCCGATGCCGAAATGCCGATCGGCCAGTGCGCGCACCTGCTCAGCCGTCAACGCAACGGGCTGACGGATGGCGTCAACGACGACGAAATCGTTGCCCAGACCCTGCATCTTGGTGAATCTCAGTTGCACGCGCTCGTTCTTTCAACGGCCGGCCCGCTGCCGGTGTCGCGCATTATACGTCGATGAGGTCGGGCGTGCCCGGCCTAGTGGATAACCTCGATCAGGAATCCACGATTGGCGAGCTGATTGAGTATTCCGCGTTCGCCGGCCAGATGCATGGCGCCGACGGCAATGAACGCGCCGCCTGCATCGAGGAAAGGCAGCATCCGCTCGACCATGCGGTCATTACGCTCCCAGACCAGATCCGCCATGAAATCCTGCTCGAGTTCCGGGGTGCCGGCCTGATAGCGTGTCGACAACACCATCATGCCGGCCAGATCCCGATCGCGATAAAGATCCACCAGCGTCTTCAATGCCGCCTGGTTGAAATCGTAATGACACACGGACAAGGTCAACATTTCACGCTGTTCGGCCAAGGTCATGGCGGTGAAGATGCCCAGCTGTTCGTCGATTGTTTCCAGGCCATGAACCGCAATGCCTTGTTGTTCGGCACGGTTCATCAGAATGGAATCCAGCGGCGTGGTCGGCGCGCCTTTGGGCATGCTGAGGGTCATGAACGCCGCCCATGGCTGCAGTAATTCCGCCAGTGGTGCGGCCACGCCATGACCGGCCAACAGGCGTGTGGCGTCGGCCGCGACAGCGCCGTCCACAACGTCAGCCAGATGTGTGCCGTCGACGAAGAACATGGCTTCGGCCATCTTGATCGTCGCAGCGGTATCGATCACGACCTCCATGAGATAGTCGCTACTGGTGCTCAATGCAGCGGTGACGCTCGCATCGAGTTGCCCGGCGATGTCTTCCGAGACGTGGATGGTGCCGAACATGTGACTGACCTGGCCGTTGGCGGAGATCCGGAACAATGTGCCGCGGCCGAAGGGAATGTTGTCGGTGGGCGTGGGTACTTCGACGATGGGCGCGCAGTCGTAGGCGTACGACAGCCGCGGCAACAGTGCAAAAAGCAGCAGCAGTGCGCAAACCCGCGCAAGAAACCGTTCAGGCCAGCTGCCCATCATCCAGATCCAGTTCGGGTGTGCCGTTCAGCGCAGCGACGCGGGTGGCGAGCTGCTGCCAGTATTCGTCATGCTCGAGTTCGTAACTGTTACACGGCGGCCGTCGCCCGTGCAGCCGCATCATCCGCACACCAGCCAGTGGTTGCGGCTCATGGCGTAACGCGCCGATGACCGCGGCCGCGGCGTCGCGGTTGTTGCAGACAAGCACCATGTCGCAACCCGCCGCCAGCGCCGCTTCCGCACGCTCCGGATAGCCGCCGGCAACACTGGCGCCGGCCATGCTGATGTCATCGCTGAACACGGCGCCGCGGAAGCCGAGTTCGTCGCGCAGAATCTGTTGCAGCCAGCGCGGCGAAAAACCGGCGGCCTGTGGGGCCACCTCGGGGTAGACGACATGCGCCGGCATCACGCCTTCGATACCGGCGGCGCAAAGCAGGCGGAACGGCAGCAGGTCATTGGCGAGGATTTCATCCAGCGGCCGGGGGTCCACCGGCATTTCATGGTGGGAGTCTTCGCGTACGCTGCCGTGCCCGGGAAAATGCTTGGCCACCGCGCCCATCCCGCCTTCATGCATGCCGGCGACAAACCATTGCGCGATGGTCGCAATCGCCTGCGGCGACTTGTGGAAGGCCCGGTCACCGATGACGCTGCTGTGACGACCGCCGAGATCGAGCACCGGCGCGAAACTGAAATCCACTCCGACAGCGCGCAACTCAGCCGCGAGCAGGCGACCGCAGTCCCGTACCAGCTCGGCTGCGGCCTGACCTTGCGCATCAAACACTTCGCCCAGCCGGGCCGCGGGCGGCAGCACGGTGAAGCCGCTGCGGAAGCGTTGCACGCGCCCCCCTTCGTGATCCACGGCGACCAGCAGGTGCGGATTGCGCAGCGCGTGGATCCCGGCCGTCAGGGCCGTGAGCTGTTGCCGGTCGACAAAATTGCGGCTGAAGAGAATCACGCCGCCAACCAATGGATGACGCAGCAGTTCGCGATCCTCCGGTGTCAGCACGGTGCCTTCGATATCAATCATCAACGGGCCTAGCGACATGGCGGGTCCAACGGTTCCTGCGGCAAATGGATGCCGGCCATTATTGCAGTCACGCGCGCGGCTTGCCCAGCCTGTCGCGCCAGGCATCGCCCAACAGGTTGATCGCCAGCACGAGCACAAACAACGTGATGCCGGGCGCCAGCACCAGATGGGGCGCGACCAGCATGTAGCGGGTGCCGTCGCGAATCATGCTGCCGAGTGATGGCGCCGGGGCCTGGATGCCGAGCCCGAGAAACGACAGGCTGGCTTCAGCGATGACGACGCCAGCTACCGCAAGGCTGGCCTCTACCCACAATGGCGTCAGTACCAGCGGCAAGACATGTCGCCAGAGGATGGCTGTTACCGGCGTGCCGAGTACGCGTGCCGCTTGCACATGGTCGCGTTGCCTGACTGACAACGTCTGCGCCCGCGCCAGCCGCGTGAATCCCAGCCAACCCACAGTCACCAACGCGATCACCACATTACCGAGGCCCGCACCCAGCAACCCGGCCAGCACGATCGCGAGCAACAAACCCGGAAACGCCATGCACACATCCACTATCCGCATCAGCAGATAGTCGGTTGCGCCGCCGTACCAGCCGCTGACGATTCCTATCAACGTGCCCAAAAGCGCGGAACATCCCACCACCACGATCGCCACCTGCAACGAGGTTGCCAGCGCCACCAGCAATCGCGGCAGCACCGCGCGCCCGAGTTCGTCGTAGCCCAACAACGCATCGTGCCCTGGCGCGTAGAGGATTCGCTGCAAATCGATGGTTGTGATATCCAGCGGCGCCAGTGCGCCGACCGCCGCTGCAGCGGCGGCCAGCCCGATGATGAATCCCGCACAAACGACCACAGTCGACTTCATGCGCTAGCCACGCGTGTTCGGGGGTCCAGCACGGCATACAGGACATCGGTCAGCAGATTCACCAGCACGTAGATGGCGCAGATCAGCAGTACGCTGCCCTGAACCAGCGGGTAATCCCGGCGTTCGATGGAATCCACCAGCAACTGACCGATGCCCGGCCAGGCGAACACCACTTCGGTCACCACCGCACCGCCCAGCAGACTGCCCAGTTGCAGACCCAGTACCGTCAGCAGCGGCAGACCGGCATTGGGCAAGGCGTGCAACATCAGTATCCGCAATGGCCCCACGCCGCGTGCCCGCGCGGTGCGGATATACGGCTCGCGTAACACTTCCAGCATCGACCCGCGCGTCATTCTCGCCAGAACCGCTGCCAGCGCGGTGCCCAGCGTAATCACCGGCAACACGATGGCGTCGGGGCTGTCGCTGCCGCTGACCGGCAGCCAGCCCAACGACAGCGAAAACACCAGCACCAGCACCGGGCCCAACCAGAACGTCGGGATGGCGGCGCCGGCAACTGCCGTACTGATAAGGAGCCGATCTGCCAGGCTGCCCTGCCATACCGCGGCGGCAATACCGGCAGGTATGCCGATCAGCATTGCCACCAGCAGTGCAGCGAACGCCAACGCCACCGTGTACGGCAGTCGCTCGCCCAACATTGCCGCCACGGGTCTTCTGGACAGCAACGATTCGCCAAGATCCCCGTGCACGACGCCACCGAGGTAACGCTGAAACTGTGTGGTCAGCGGCTGATCCAGCCCGAGTTGGAGCATCAACGCCTGGCGATCCGCCTGACTGGCGGAATCACCCAGCATGACTTCCACCGGATCGCCGGGAATGACGTGCAACATCGCAAACACCAGCACGCTGACCGCGGCCAGCGTCGCCACTGCGCCGACGAGCCGCAGCCCGACCCTTGTCAGCAGCCGTCCCATGCTTCAGCTTTCACAATTTCCATGCAAGGTTCGATGTTCATCACTACCGATTGCAGCAACAACGCGAGCATCCAGGAAAAGAGAACGGGGCATCGCAGCGCCGTCCGCGTCATCTGTGCGAGAATAACCGCACTTGTGTCAGAGGGACCATCTGTTCATGGCGCGTTTTGAATTTCACGACGAAAATGCCGAAGCCGCCGAGCGGTTGGAGCGCACGACCAACATGTTGCAGATGGGCATGCGCGGGTTCGGCATCGCGTTGATGATCATCGGTGCGGTCGTGATGTTGAGAGTCATGTATGAAGGCTGGGCGCTGTACCGCCACCCCGAACGTATCGGCTACTTCGTGACCGCGATCGAGCAGGGCACCAACCTTGACCAGGTTACATTCAATCGCCCTGACGAAGCGACCGGTCTGAATCAATCCAACGCACCACCGTTCCGCATCGCTTATTTTGCGGCGTGGATCATCGTCATTCTGTTATTGCTGCTGGTCTGCCGGTTGGCACTGGGCGCGATCCGCACGGGCACTGATCTGGCCATGCATGACGCCAGGATGCGGGCATTCGTGAAACTGCTGGCACAGCAGGGATACACCATACACGGGCCGCTGTCGGCGCCGTCGCGGATGGACCCTCCCGGACGCAAGCCAGATTAAACGGATCCGCCAACCACCCTCATCGGGCTGGCCCGGCTGATCGCCGCAGGAAATCTCAGCGCCGTTCGCGCCCGGCAGGGGCCGCACCGCGTCCCCCGCCGGGCGCCTGCGGACCACCGGGACTGACACCTTGCTGCCGCTCGCGCATACGATCGATGACCGAAGGCCTGTCGTCCGGCCAGCCGTTGAAACCGGGCCGGCGACCAAAGCGCTCGTTATCAAAAATCTGGTTGTTACGTTCCCGCCAGCGGTTGCGACGCTGTTGTTCAAGCAGTTGCAGCCGTTGCTCCGGATCCATGGATCGCCACTGGTTGCGCAACGACTGCTGCTGATCCTCGGGCAGTCGGCGGAAACGCTCGTAGAGCCCGCGCAGGCGTTGCTGGCGATCCGGTTCCAGTTCGTTATACCGCTCGAACATCTGCTGGACCCGCTCGCGCTGCTGGCTGTCCATATGCTGCCAGGATTCCATCCGTCGCTGCACCCGGGCGCGCTGCCGGTCGTCGAGCTTTTCCCACTGCTGGGCGCCGCGCAACAGCCGTTGCTGGCGGCCGGCGTCGAGTGCTTCCCAGTTGTCACGCATGGGTGCGAGGATTTCCTGCTCACGCTCGCCGAGCTGGTCCCAGGACATGGCGTCGTCGCTGGCGGCCGATGCGCACGGACTCGCCAACGCAACCAGCATGGCCAAGCCTGCGGCATGGGCAATACCGCGCGCCCAGGTTCCGCTTTTGCTCGGCAGGCTCATCGCCAGCATCGCGTCCGGATTGGCATCACTTCGACCGCTCATCGTCCACATCCTCTGCTTGCGGAATTTGCGCCGCAACCTCGACATATTCATCGTCGGCAATCCAACCGGTGGGATCCACCACTTCACCATTATCGGTAGTGAAGCTGCCCAGAAATTCCAGCAATGCCATGTCCGGGGCTTCATCGTCCGCCAGGCCCGGCAGCGGCGCAAGCATGACCAGCGCCACCGCCCAGCGATTAAAAATTCTGTGCATTGCTGTCCAGCCAGGCATAGAAATCGAGATCCTCGAGCATCTCAAACTGCTCGGAGGAGCTCAGCAAATCGATTTCGGAAAATTCCCGGGGATGATCGGCGGTCAGCGTAACGGGGGTCTGCATCAACACCACAGCGGCCACCATGGCCATCGCACACGCACCGGCCGGGGCAAACAACCACTGTGCGCCCGGACGGCGCTTGACCGGCGCTGCCGCGACAACGCGCATCCGGTTGGCCGCCAGTCTTTGCAGGGTGTCGTCATCCAGCGCCGCGGCTTGCGCATCCAGGCGCGCGGTCAACCGAGCGGCAAAGTCGTCATCGGAGATTGCATCGCGGTAATTGCTCATAGCCAGTCATCTCCCAAACGTTCTCGCATGGTATGCACCGCACGCGAATAATGTGTTTTGACACTGCCCTCCGAGCACCCCATGATGCTGGCGGTCTCGGCGGTATCGAATCCTTCCCAGGCGCGCAACAGGAACGCCTGGCGCTGGCGCGGCGGCAACTGACGCAGTTCGGCCTCGATACGCTGCGCCGCCCGGCTGTCATGCACTTTGCCATCGGGGCCGCTGCTTTCATCAGCGACCATGGTCTCCAGGGCGTTGGCCTGTTCATCACCGTCTTCATCGGTCGCCCGGCCCAGCCAGGTGAACACCCGGTTGCGGACCGCCTTACGCCGATAGTAGTCATTGATCCTGCTTTGCAGAATCCGGTAGAACAGCGGCGCCCATTCCTCGGCTGGTTTATCCGCATACCGTTGCGCCAGCTTGAACATCGCGTCCTGCACGATATCCATGGCGTCCTCGCGGTTGCTGGTCGCCAGCAACGCCATCTTGAACGCACGACGTTCGGTATCTGCCAGGAAGCCGTTCAGGCTCTGGTTGGTCGCCGCGTTGGCCAGTTTATTTTCTCCACCCGCGGCACGAGGAGCGACCGCGCTCGCGTCATTATAGCCGTCGCGCCTGGCTGGCAAAGCCGTGCGCGCGGGGGATTCAACATCCCGAAACCAGCCTTCGTCGGCCACCAGTCCCCCTCCTGCTGCCAGCAGCGGCATCACACCTGCCATGTCTGTTCCGCCTCCGACTTCACGCCGAGAGATCCAGTGGCCCGACCACAGTGCCTGGCGCGACCACCGGGACCATGACCGGGACTGCGGGCGCTACCGCCGGCAAGTCGACTGATTGTGGCGCCGGCGCCACCGCCGCCGACTGCAGACGGGCATCCAGATCGGCGGCAAATTCCACCAACTGCGCCGACAGCTGGCCTTGCAGGCGTTCGGCCAGCGGCGCTTCTGCGGCGCTGACCGAGAGCGCTCCGGTCACTGTACAAATCACGAAAAGATGACGTATCAACCTGTTTTTCATTGGCTTTCTCCAGGATTCACTGGTCACCCTCGCCCTTCCCATACCGTTGTCACGGTGATGTCATTAACGCGGGATTTCAGGCGGACGTTGACAAGCCCCGCGCGCAAGGCCGGGAGAAATCAGGTGCGGGATGGGTGGATATGCACCGGTACGCCTTCACCGACCTGCGCGAACAGATCGACAATGTCGGCATTGCGCATCCGGATACAGCCATGGGAACGGGGCACGCCCATGGGCTCATCGTCCGGCGTACCGTGGATGTAGATGTAGCGGGCGAAGCTGTCGACCTGGCCGCCACAGTTGCGCCCCGGTTCACAGCCTGCCAGGCGCAGAATGCGGGTGAGAATGAAATCGCGCGTCGGGTCCGCGGCCTTCAATGACGGGGTATAAATCTCGCCGGTGAGCTGGCGAGCGACGAAGACCGCATTCACCGGCGCATCGGCGCCAATGCAGTCGGCGATCCGGTGCAGGCCACGCGGCGTGCACTCGCTGCCCATGGTCTCGCCAGCGCCGTTGGCGGCCGTCGACACGGTGTACCGGCGGCGTAGCGTGTCACCTTCGCTTAGTTCGAGTGTCTGTTTGTCCAGAAAGATATCGATCCGCAATGCCATGCCGCGTCCGTTCTCGTTCAGGGAGTCGCCGTCAGCCGGGTCCCGGTCCGCACTTGCGCGACAGGTTCGACTGACACCAGAGAATCCCACGCGCCGTCACCGCGAACGGCATAGCCAGTCACCCGGCCGCTGACGGCCGCTACGGTATCCTCGTACCACAACGGCAAATACGGCAACTGGCTGGCAATCCGCCGTTGCGCGGCACCCAACAACGTGACCATCGCTGCCTCATCGGGCGCGGCATCGGCGGCCTCCAGCAACCGATCCACTTCGTAATCCACGAACCGTCCTCGATTGGCGCCCGCGGGCGGTGCCGAGGCGCTGTGGAAGGCATAGCGGAAATGGTCCGGCAACTTCAGGCCCACCCATGACAAGCCATACAGCTGAAACCGTCCGGCGATGATGTCGCCGTAGAAGGTACCAAAATCATTGGCTTCGATTTTCAGCTTGATGCCCACTTCCGCCAACTGCTGTTGCAGCACCGCGGCGATGCGTTGGCGCAATGGATCGGTCGACGTTTTATAGCCGAGCGTCAGCGGCAATTCCCGGTCATAGCCCAAACTGGCCAGCAGGGCGCGCGCCGCCGCCGGGTCATAACTGAATGACGGCAGATCGGCCGGCACCGCCCAATGCGCGGGTACCAGCACGGAATTGCCCAGCCGCGCGTGACCCTGCAACAGGTACCGCACCAATGCTTCACGATCGATCGCCTGCGCCAACGCCTGCCGCACTTCATGGCGCGCCAGTACCGGGTCCTGCAGGTTGATGCCGATGTAACTGAACGTGGTGCCGGCATCGGCGACGATGTCGATGTCATCACGCCGCGCCAGCCAGCCCAACAGTTCCGGTGCGAGATCGCCTTGCAGGATATCCACTTCACCGCGCGCGAGTTTCAGCGCCCTGACCGTCGGATCTTTCACCGTCAGCAGCCTGAGGTGTTGACCATCATGCCTTCGCTGTAACAGCAGTTCGCCATCGTGCGGTCGCGCCAGCAGCGTAAACGGGCCGCTGCCAATCGCCGTGAACGCCGTGGCATCTGCTGTAGCAACCTCCGCCGGCATCACACCGACAACCAGCCGGCCGGCAAACAACAGGTCGGCGCGCGCAAGATCGAATACCAACGTGCGCTCGTCCAGCACTTCGATATTCGCGATATGGGCCAGGCTGCCACTGTGCGGCGACGCCATGGTTTCATCCAGCACCGCACGATAGGTGGCTGCAATATCGCTGGCAGTCAGCGGCCGGCCATCACTGAAAGTCGGCGCACCGATGATGCGAAGTCGATAGCGCCGGTCGCTGTCACGAATGACTTCGGTGAGTTGGGGAATCACATTGAAGGCTGCGTCGAAATCCACCGGCGCCTGATACAGCAGGCGAACCACTCTCGCAGACGCGGCGTCGGTGGCATAGCGTGGATCGAGCGTGGATGGCGCACTGCCCATCGCAAAGCGGATTTCGTCAGGTGCAGGATCCGCGCATGCCTGGAGCAGCAAGGCCAGCATGGCGAGCACCCCGGCCGCGATGTTCCGCGGCCGGCGCATCAGCGTTCGAACAGCGCCATGGATTCAACATGAGCGGTGTGCGGAAACATGTCCATCACGCCGGCAGCGGTCAGACGATAACCGTGCTGCTTGACCAGCACCTCGCTGTCGCGCGCCAGCGTCATCGGGTTGCATGAGACATAGACGACGCGGTCCACGCCATGCAGGTTCATTGCCTGCAATGCTTCCAATGCGCCGGAGCGCGGCGGGTCCAGCAGCACCCGCGAAATGTCCGCCGGCACCGCTGACATATCCTTGGTCAGATCCGCTACTTTGAACGCGGCGTTGGTGATGCCGTTGTTCGCGGCATTGCGCGTCGCCAGCGCCACCAGGCCGGCGTCACCCTCGATACCGGTAACGAAACGCGCGCGACGGGCCAGCGGCAGCGAAAAGTTACCGAGACCGCAGAACAGATCCAGCACGTGGTCGTCCGGTCCGGCATCCAGCAGCGCCATCGCCTGCGCAACCATCTGCCGGTTGATGTCGTTGTTCACCTGGGTGAAATCCACCGGCGAGAATTCCAGCGTGATCCCATCGACCTCATAGCTGAGTGTGCGGGCATCTCCTGACAACGGATGAATCGTTGCCGGGCCGCCGGGTTGCAACCAGATGTCGATGGCATGTAGTTGGCCAAATGCCTGCAGGCTGGCCACATCGCTGTGGGACAGATCTGCCAGATGCCGCACCACCAGCGCTACCGCGTTGTCGGCGACCGCGGCTTCCAGTTGCGGTATCTGGCCGGCAATGGACAACCCACCGAGCAGGTCGCGCAGCGGCTGAATCAGTTCGCCCATCGGTGCGGCCAACACCGGACAGGCATGCATGTCGGTGAGATACCGCCCGCCTTTTTCGCGAAACCCGACCAGCACACCACCTTTGGCTTCAACATGTTTGGCAGCCAGCCGCATGCGACGGCGATAACCGAAGGCCGGACCGGTCAGCGGCGCCAGCCAGCGCGCCGGCTGGATATGCGCCTGGTGCTGGAACAGATCAGCCAGCACGGATTGCTTGAACCGGATTTGTTCGTCGGCGGGCATGTGCTGCAACGAGCAGCCGCCGCATACCGCGGCGTGCGCGCATTGCTCCGCTACGCGGATTTCGGCTGCACGCTGTACTTCAACGGTGACGGCTTCCTCGTAACGTCGGTGCTTGCGCACCCGGCGCGCGAGCACCTGCTCACCGGGCAATGCCCCCGTGACGAAAACAGTTTTGCCGTTGAGATGCGCAACGCCGCGCCCTTCGTGGGTGAGGCGTTCGATTTCCAGTGTCAGGAGTGGGTCGTTGGCCAAGCGTCAAGGAACTTCGTGAAGTGAGGTTTGTTTTCCGTCTGCAGGTAATTGCGCAGCAGGGCGATTTCGTCATCGTACTGAGTGCGTGACAGGCGACCGCGAATCAGCTCGAACCGCAGGTATACCGAGGTAGGTATTCAGAACATCGGTCTCGCAGTAATCGCGAAATCTCGCCGGATCCCGGCCTTCGCTGCCAGTAATCGAATACCGCGCCGCCGACATACTCGAGTTTTCCGGGCAGCTCGGAGCATCGTGGCGATGGTGCATCCAACCCCGCCACAGCGTATTGGTAACCGATAACATCCATCAAATCCGGTATGGCGTTCATGAAACGGTATTACGAAGTTGTTCCATGGGAATTGCCGTCACTACCGCCGGTATCCCAGCACGCGGTGCGGCCACACCACATGCAGCAAAGCGCGATAGTGCAACGGCAGGTCGAATCCACCGCTCCACTATTACCAGCGGGGAATAACGGTCGATGCTGGCAAAGAAGCGTTCAATCATTTCGCCTCGCCTGCGCTTCAACTCCCCAGCGACTATACGTGGCATGATCTCCGGTCCAAAATACAGCGAGATGGCGATGACTCGATGCAGGTAATGGTGCAGGAAAAATTACCGCCGCCGTCGGTCTCCCTGCCGCTGCCGCGCCTGCATGACCTGCACGACATCGGCATCCTCCAGATCACAGAAGTTCGTACAGTCGCCGCCCGGCCACTACACGTCCGGCACGGTTTCGATATCGAACACCATTACATTCATATCCTCGATGCCCCGCCTACTTCTGCATCTGTTACCGGCGGCGCTCTGGTAGTACCAGCCGCCCGGTGCGTTGCTGATCCAGCGCGCAGCGAAGATGTCGCGGATGTCGCGTTCCATTCCGGTGACTGTTGGTCGGCGATTTCCGTATACAAACGATTACGGCCGCGTTCTTCCGCGACCAAAGTTGCTTGACGGTATTGCGCTCGCGCAGGTCGACCTTGCTGGCGTTTCATCACATCTACGGTTCCATTACGCGTCATGCCGATGGCGCCACTTTCGATAGAACGGCAACAGGCTTTGATGCCGCGCTCCATACCTGATTTCAACGCGGAGAGATGGCTGGGTGGAACGTTGATGTCCGTCGTTGCGCGTAGGCTGCGGAATCAGAAAATCGACCAGCGCTTGACAGCGGCGTGGGTATCCGCTGCAGATCCAGTGAGCTGCGCGTATCGTCGGCGGGCGCAGCGTCTGCCGGCGGCGCGCTGTAGATTTCTGGATGATGATCTGCTGCCCGCTCGGCCGCAGCCGCCGGAAGTAGATATTCGTCATCACGCACGCGCTGACGACCAGCAGCGGCAAATTGTCTGATGAGCCTGGAAAATCTTGTACTCTCCTGATTTGAACTGGCCTGATCAGCGCCCGATGCTGACCCGGGCTTCGCTGCTGGTAATTTGGCGCAGTCCGTCCACCAGCGTGGTCCACGGCACTATTCTGCCGTTTCCACGTAAAGAGTCAATCCATTTGGGCGGCAGCATGCCGCCGCGGGTCAACAACAGAATCCGCCATCGTCGCAAGCCCTACGCACGCCGCCGCCGACTGCATAACCATTCCGCAAACGGCAGCCGATGCCGAGATCGCCGTACGAATAGCAGGAATCAGCGACAACCAGCCGGATGACATGGCGCTGACGCGCCTGGGCGCCCAGGCGGCCGAGGTTGTCCACCACTGGCGGTTGATGCGATGGCGGACATCGTCAGTCCGCTGCGTGGCGAAGCGGGCATCGAACGTTACCGGCCTTGCGCCACCATGTACAAAAAATCACGGATATAGCCATCCATGGTGCCCTTGATGCGCGAACGACATCGTGCGCGCCAAGCTGCGCCAGATCGATGCCGCGCAGTTCGGCACCGGCGCGCATCTCCGCACGCTGGAAACACCGCCGACGTGGAAACCACTGATCGTCACCGCGCCAACACCGAAGACGTCGATGGCGATCGCCCCGCATATCCAGCGCGAATTATGCTGGCAGGTCAGCGCCGAAGCGGCCGTTCACGTCGCCCTGCATGATGGGCCAGTTCATCGCGTGCGTCAGTGATTCCAACGACACGCCTTCCAATTCACCGGCCATGCGCAAGCGGAAGTCGGGGGCTGCCCAGTTCCGCCATGCTGAATTCCGAAATGCGGAACGCCGTCCAGCACCCCGAGATCGCGCCAATGGTCGACCACCAGTTCGCGCCGCGGAGCGGAACCTGACCACACCTTCCGCTGTAGGTCAAGACGGAACAGCGATGCGCCCTCCCATTGCAACCTGACGCCACGGGTACGCCATCATCAGTCAGTGCGACTAAAAGCTGTGGACACCGTACAGCGCAAAACCGCTGCAACTTGTCATCGGTAGACGTTGTCGACTGTGGCGAGCATTTCTCTCTGCGGACGCTCTGGCATCCATGTCGAAATCAAAACATCAGGCGTCCGCTCATCTCTAACCCGTCCAGCGTACCGATCAGCACGGGCTGAAAATATGTGGCGCATGCCGCCAGAGTCGGGCAGGTTCAATGTGCCGCTCAGGTTGCGCTGGTCGGAACGGTTCATATTGAAAGCGCCCGCGAAATCAGCTTCGATCACACCAGCTCGTTCGAAGTGGACGTTCAATCAATGCCGCCATCGGCGCTGGAATTTCGCTGCCGCGTCAATCGCGCCCTGACCGAGATCCACGAAGAAGCCAGGGCGGATATCACGCACCATCACGCCGGGCTCGATATAGAGCGCGCCGCCTTGCAGACTGGCAGCGATATCCAGCTGCCAACGACCGCCGTCGCGGGTTGCGTTCAGAGATACGCTGCCACTGACATCCTGCAGTACATTGACGCCTTCGATATTCACCGACTGAAGCTGGACTGCCGTGGTGAAATCCAGTGGGCCTGCATCATCACCGCGGGCGGTGGCGTCCACCGTCAGCGTACCGCCGGTGAGCTGTTGCGCGGCGAGTTGCTCGCCCAGCGGTGCAAGCAGACTCTGCAGTGGCAATGCCGCGTCGACTCGACCGTGCAATCGCAGCCGCCATGTATCTGCGTTGGTCGATAAAGTGAAATCACTCCTGATACCACGGGCGCTGAAATCGCGCACGCGCAGCTGCTTGTTGTCGCTGCCTTCCACAGTGCCGGACATGCTCACCTCTTCCAGTGAGTGACCTTGTGGCAACGTTATGCGGGAAGCACTGAATGAGAACTGAATTGGCACCGGTGCCGATTGTGCGCCGCTGGCGGACGACCAGAGTGCGGCCAGCATGCCCACCAGCACAGCAACCTGCCGCAGACACTTTGCGCTGCGCAACCGCGACCGGTCGGCGAACTCAACCAGGGAAGACGTTGGTGGACAGGTAACGATCACCGCGATCACAGACGATGGTGACAATGACGGCGTTGTCGACTTCCTGCGATAAGCGCAAGGCAGCGGCGATCGCACCGCCGGACGAGATGCCGGCAAAAATACCTTCGCGTGCGCCCAGCTCCCGCGTGGTCTCTTCCGCTTCCTCCTGGCTGACATCGATGATGCGATCCACACGCGCGGCATCGTAAATCTTCGGCAGGTATTCCCTGGGCCAACGACGGATTCCGGGGATGCTGGCGCCGTCGCGCGGTTGCACGCCGACGATCTGGATAGCCGGGTTCTGTTCCTTCAGAAAGCGCGAGCAACCCATGATGGTGCCGGTGGTGCCCATGGAGCTGACGAAATGGGTGATACGACCGGCCGTGTCGCGCCATATCTCCGGCCCCGTACCGCGATAATGCGCGGCAGGATTATCCGGATTGCCGAACTGATCGAGGATCCGCCCCTGACCGGCGGCCTCCATTTCCCGCGCCTTGTCGATTGCCGCCTCCATACTGCCGGCGCGCGGCGTCAGAACGATTTCCGCGCCAAACGCCCGCATGACAGCGCGGCGTTCCACGCTCATATGCTCGGGCATGATCAAGACCATGCGATAGCCACGGATTGCCGCGGCCATGGCCAGCGCGATGCCGGTATTACCGCTGGTGGCTTCGATCAGTGTATCGCCGGGATTGATCTCGCCGCGCTCCTCGGCGCACCGAATCATATTGACGGCGGGACGGTCCTTGACCGAACCAGCCGGGTTATTGCCCTCGAGTTTCGCCAGCAGGACATTGGCGGTATCGCCGGGCAGCCGCTGCAACCTTACCAACGGCGTGTTGCCAACGAATTCCTCTATCGTTCTTGTATGCATCGCGTGTGCCGGTCTGTCAGTAGTCGCCTGAAGAAATCTCGTTCAGAACCGGTATCCCAACCGGATCATATTGAAATTGATGCCGGGGTTATCGCCGCCACCCAACCCTGCATTGGAAAGATGCTGAAAGCGGTAGCTGAGTTCCACGCAGTCGCAGGTGCCGAAACGCACACCGAGCCCGAGATGCGACCCGAATGCGAAGCCGTGATCAAAATCCAGAACATCGATGGCGGACCGCGACATCAGGTGGGCGCCAAGGCCGATTTCGCCAAACACGCGCGTTTGCGAATTTGCCGCCGCCGGGACGAAACGCAATACCGGCGCAATACCGACTTCGGCCAGTGATGCATGACCGCTCAGACCACGATCGCCGTCCCAGTAGCTGCCGCCCAATTCCACATATCCTTCGACCCGCAGCCCGGCGAAGGATGCGAGGTTGTCATTGAGCTGCCAGTTGGCGGTGACACCCACGCGGTTCACACCGACGTTGGTCGAATGCCCCCCTTCCACAGTGACCACATCGACTGCGCCGGCGCTCGATGAACACGCCAGCACAACAAGCAGGATTACGGCATCAAGACTTTTCAGTTTCACATTCAGCCTCGGGTTGGCATTGGTTACATCGGTGAATCTGCGGCTGCTTCAGCAATCTGGATATGCCGGCGCTCTACAGCAGGTTTTCCCATTTTGGCACGGCGTCATTGCCGAGGTGGCGCGCCAGCACCCAGGCATCCTCGCGGCCGCCCGGCGCCGGATAGTAGCCACGCCGCATGCCAATCTGGCGAAAACCCAATTGCTTGTACAGTGACAACGCCGCGAGATTGCTCGGCCTGACTTCCAGATACATGTCCTCGGCCTTGTGGCGGCGGGCAATACGCAGGAGTTCATCCATCATGCAACGGCCATAGCCCAGCCCACGGTACGCCGGTGCGACGCAGATATTGAGGAGATGCGCCTCGCCGACTGCGACAGTCATGATCGCGTAACCGACGATGTCCTGGCCGGATTCCATCACCCAGCAGCAATAGCCGACGCGCAGGCAATCTGCAAATGTGCCGGCGGACCACGGTGCGAAATAAGATGAACTTTCGATGCCTGCGATCAGCGCAAGATCACGATCGGACATCGGACGGAACAGTGTGCCCGCTTCCCGCGGTGATGCGCTCATGCCATCTGCTCCGCCACCTTCCGGGCCAGCAGCAGATCCTCCCAGGCCTTGCGCTTGTCCTGCGGCGAACGCAGCAGATAGGCCGGGTGATAAGTGACGACGACCGGGATTTCCCCCGGGTGATAGGTATACCGCTGGCCACGCATGCGACCGATGGGCGTATCGATTTTCAGCAGGTTTTGCGCGGCAATGCGGCCAACCGCCAGGATGATGGCGGGATTGAGCAGCGCGATCTGCCGTTGCAGGTAGCGTTCACAATGAACGACTTCGGCCGGCTTCGGGTCGCGATTACCAGGCGGGCGACACTTCAGGATATTTGCGATGTACACCTGCTCGCGCTTGAGGTTCAGCGCACCGAGCATCGAATTGAGCAACTGGCCGGCGCGGCCCACGAACGGCTCGCCCTGCCGGTCTTCGTCGGCGCCCGGCGCTTCGCCGACAATCAACCAGCGTGCAGCGCGATCGCCGACGCCGAAAACGGTCTGCTTGCGCGTCGTATGCAGTTCGCACGCGGTACAGGCAGCGACTCCTGCCGCGAGCGTATCCCAATCCAGTGTGGCGATATCATTGGCCGCCGGCGCATCCGCGGCGCTGTCGCCCGCGCCGCCGCGACGCAACGCCCAGACATCGACGTCCATCGCGGCCAGGTAACGACGGGCGCGCTCGTCCATCACGCCGACCTAGACCAGTTCACCCATCTGCGGATGCTGCCGCTGCGACGGTAACAGCAACCGGTTCAGCGCATGCAGATAGGCCTTGGTCGATGCGATGATGATGTCAGTGTCTGCACCCTGACCATTGACGATGCGGCCATCACGTTCCAGTCGCACAGTGACTTCGCCCTGCGAATCGGTTCCGGAAGTAATCGCGTTCACCGAATACAGCAACAGCTCGGCGCCACTCTTGACCAAGGCCTCCACCGCCTTGAAGCAGGCGTCCACCGGCCCGCTGCCGGCAGCTTCAGCGGTGGACTCCTGGTCATTGATGCTCAATGTCACCTTTGCCGTGGGCGTCTCGCCGGTCTCCGAACACACGCGCAGTGCCACCAGTTTGTATAGCTCGCTGCCGGACGACACTGCGGCTTCGCTGACGATGGTCTGCAAATCCTCGTCGAAGATATCGTGTTTTTTGTCGGCGAGATCCTTGAAGCGGGCGAAGGCCTCGTTGAGTTCCTCTTCGCGCTCGAACGCGATGCCGAGTGATTCCAGGCGGGAGCGGAACGCATTGCGGCCCGAGTGTTTGCCCAGCACCATGCGGTTGCTGTGCCAGCCGACATCCTGCGCGCGCATGATTTCGTAGGTTTCCCGCTCTTTCAAAACACCATCCTGATGGATGCCGGATTCGTGCGCGAAAGCATTCGCGCCGACGATGGCCTTGTTGGGCTGCACCGGGAAGCCGGTAATGGTCGAGACCAGGCGCGAACAGTTCAGGATCTCGGTGGTTTCGATGCCGGTATCGCAGTCGAAGACATCGTGGCGCGTGCGTACGGCCATCACTATCTCCTCCAATGCGGCATTGCCGGCGCGCTCGCCCAGGCCGTTGATGGTGCACTCCACCTGGCGTGCGCCAGCCATCACCGCCGCCAGCGAGTTGGCGACGGCAAGGCCGAGATCGTTGTGACAGTGTGCCGACAGCACGGCGCGGTCGACGTTGGGGACGCGATGGCGGATCTGGCTGACGATATCGGCAATCTGATTGGGCACGATGTAACCGACCGTATCGGGCAGGTTGACGGTACCGGCGCCGGCTTCGATCACCGCTTCGGTGATCCGGCAGAGGAAATCGATATCCGAACGGCAGGCGTCCTCAGCCGAGAACTCCACATCGTCGGTGAACTGGCGCGCCAGTTTGACGGCTTTGACCGCCTGCGCCAGCACCTCTTCCGGGCTCATGCGCAGCTTCTTTTCCATGTGAATGCGCGAGGTGGCGATGAAGGTGTGAATGCGCGAACGATTGGCCCCGCGCACCGCTTCGCCCGCGCGCTCGATGTCGACATTGGTCGCCCGCGCCAGGCCACACACCGTGCTGTCGGTCACCGCTTCACTGACGGCCTTGACCGCGGCGAAGTCACCGGGGCTTGCAATGGGAAACCCGGCTTCGATCACATCCACCTTCAGGCGTTCCAGCGCCTTGGCGATACGCACCTTTTCTTCCAGCGTCATGGAAGCGCCGGGGCTTTGCTCACCGTCACGCAGGGTCGTATCGAAAATAATCAGTCTGTCTTTCATCGCCATACCAGGATAGCCATCAGAATCGGGTGGTCAGCAAATGCAGCGTGCGTGTCCGGCCCGTGCGGGACAATATTGTAATCGCAGTTGCGGCGTCGTGCCGGGGATGGTGAGGATTTGCGCGCCGGTGATTCGCCGGCAGTGGGCGTTCAGCTAGCTGGATTCGCCAGGTGGCGTTTTGCGACGGGCAGCGCGGTGGTGGCGCAGACGGGCGAGGGTCAAGGTCGGGCCGGACAGTGCATAGGCGAAAACCAATACGAACAAGACGGCCGGGTGGATGGCGACAACGACGAATACCAGCACCATGACCAGAATTGCGACGAACGGCACCCGACCACGCAGATCGAGTTCCTTGAAACTGTTATAGCGGATACGGCTGACCATCAGCAGCGCCACCATCACCGATATCACCATCGTTGCCACGGTGATGCCAGGGTATTCGCGCAGGCCCAGATTCTCACCGACCCAGACCATACCGGCGGTGACCGCGGCGGCAGCCGGACTGGGCAGGCCCTGGAAATAACGCTTGTCGGCGATGCCGACCTGGGTATTGAAACGGGCCAGTCGCAAGGCCGTGCCGGCGGTGTAGATGAAGGCGGCCAGCCAGCCAACCTTGCCGAGGTCGACCAGGTGCCACTGGTACAACACCAGTGACGGCGCAAGGCCGAAGGCGCAGAGATCGGCGAGGCTGTCGTACTCGGCGCCGAAGGCGCTCTGGGTATTGGTCAGCCGGGCGATCCGTCCGTCCAGACTGTCGAGCACCATCGCGATATAAATGGAAACGGCCGCTGCTTCAAAGCGGCCGTTCATTGCAGCAACTATCGCGTAGAAACCGGCAAACAGCGTACCGGTGGTAAACAGATTGGGCAGCAGGAAGATCCCCCTGCGCCGCTTGTTGGTCTGTTCTATATCCTGTTCCACCGTTACGCTGACTTGCCGGACGAAGCTTAGTTCAATCAGTTCTTCGAACGATCGACCAACTTGTTTTCCTTGGTCCAAGGCATCATTTCACGCAGCTTGGCGCCCACGTCCTCGATCGGATGCTGGCGGGCGATGCGGCGCTTGGCCTGCAACACGGACGCGCCGGTGCGGTTCTCCATCATCCATTCACGGGCGAATTCGCCGTTCTGGATTTCAGCCAGGATTTCCTTCATCGCCTTGCGCGCCTCGTCGCCAATGACCCGCGGGCCACGGGTGAAATCGCCGTATTCAGCGGTATTGGAGATTGAATAGCGCATGTCGGCGATGCCGCCCTGATACATCAGGTCGACGATGAGTTTCAGCTCGTGCAGGCATTCGAAATAGGCCATCTCCGGCGCGTAGCCTGCTTCCACCAGCGTATCGAAACCGGCCTGGACCAGCGCACTGACACCGCCACACAGGACGGTCTGTTCGCCGAACAGGTCGGTTTCGGTTTCTTCACGGAAGCTGGTTTCGATGACGCCGGCGCGGGCGCCGCCGATAGCCGCGGCATAGGCCAGCGCAATGTCCTTGGCCTGACCGGAAGCGTTCTGCGCAATCGCGATCAATGCCGGCACACCACTGCCCTGCTGGTACATGGAACGGACCAGGTGACCCGGGCCCTTGGGCGCAATCATGATGACGTCGAGATCAGCGCGCGGGCTGATCTGACCGAAGTGAATGTTGAAGCCGTGGGCGAAGGTCAATGCCGCGCCCTGCTTGATGTTCGGTTCGATCTCGGCGCGATACAGGTCGCCCTGGATTTCATCGGGCGCCAGAATCATCACGACATCCGCCTGTTTGACCGCGTCGGCCACTGGCAGGCCGGTCAGGCCCGCATTCTTGACCTTGTCGGCGGTGGCCGAACCCGGCCGCAAACCGACAACGACGTTGACGCCGGAATCGCGCAGATTGTTCGCATGCGCGTGGCCCTGGGAACCGTAGCCGATGATGGCAACAGTCAGCTTCTTGATCAGCGCCAGGTCAGCGTCTTTTTCGTAGTAGATCTTCATCTTTAGTGCTCTTTGCGTTGGTGTTTGAGTTAAATGAAACAGGAATCGGGATCAGACCCGCAGCGATTTACCGCCACGCAGAATGCCCAGTGCGCCTGAGCGCACGACTTCGACGATCAACCGGCGGTCGATCGCATTCAAAAAGGCTTCGAGTTTGTCATTGTGGCCGGTCAACTCGACGATGTAGTTCTTGTCGGTGACGTCGATGATCTTGGCGCGGAAGATATCCACCAGACGCTTGATCTCCTCGCGTTCAGCCGGCCCGGCATCGAGCTTGACCAGCATCAGCTCACGCTCGATATGCGGGCCTTCATTGAGATCGATGAGGCGGATGACATCGACCAGCTTGTTCAGCTGCTTGATGATTTGTTCGACGATCTGCGGCGAGCCGCAGGTCACCAGTGTCATGCGGGCAACACTGGGGTCTTCAGTCGGCGCCACTGTCAGCGTTTCGATGTTGTAGGCGCGCGCAGCGAACAGCCCCGACACCCGGCACAGCGCTCCGGTTTCGTTTTCCAGCAGAATTGAAATCGTGTGACGTTGCTCAGGCGAGTTCACGGCTGGCCGCCTCGCTTCCTGCCTGCGATGGTGCCAGGTGCATCTCGGTCTGACCCTTGCCAGCGGCAATCATCGGGTAGACGTTTTCGGTCTGGTCGGTGACGAAATCCAGCAGCACCAGACGATCGGTGATCGCGAACGCGTCCTTCAACGCATCCTTGACGTCCGCCGGGTTTTCAATGCGCCGGCCGATGTGACCGAAGCTTTCCGCCAGGCTGACAAAATCGGGCAGGGAATCGAAATAGGAGTGTGAATATCGGCGATCGTAGAAGAACTCCTGCCACTGGCGGACCATGCCCATATAGCGGTTGTTCAACAGGATGATCTTGATCGGCAGGTCGTACTGCTTGCAGGTCGACAGCTCCTGGATGCACATCACGAAGCTGGCTTCGCCGGTGACGCAGGCAACGGGCTGGCCGGGATGCGCGAGCTGCACGCCCACGGCCGAAGGTAGTCCGAAGCCCATGGTGCCCAGACCACCGGAGTTGATCCAGCGCCGCGGCTTGTCGAAGCCGTAGAACTGCGCCGCCCACATCTGGTGCTGACCGACGTCGGAAGTGATGTAGGCGTCACCCTTGGTGATTTTCCACAACTCTTCGAGCACATACTGCGGCTTGATCAGCTGGCTCTTGCGGTCGTATTCCAGGCACTTGATCTTCTGCCAATCGCGAATCTGCTGCCACCACGGGTCATCTTCACCCATGGGTTTGCGGGCGGATTTGCGGATGATGGCGTTCAAATCCCGCAGCACGCTGTCGCAGCCGCCGACGATGGGCACATCCACCGGCACGTTCTTGGCGATCGAAGAAGGATCGATGTCGATCTGGATGATCCTGGCGTTCGGACAGAACTTGGCGAGATCGCCGGTGACGCGATCATCAAAGCGCGCGCCGACTGCGACCAACACATCGCAATGATGCATGGCCATGTTGGCTTCGTAGGTACCATGCATGCCCAGCATGCCGATGAACTGACGATCAGAAGACGGATAGCCGCCCAGTCCCATCAACGTCTGGGTGATCGGGTAGCCCAGCGCCCGGGTGAATTCGGTCAAGGCCTCGGCCGCGTTGTCCAGAATCACGCCGCCACCGGTGTAAATCATCGGCCGCTGCGCTTCGAGAATCAGCCCGGCCGCCTTCTTGATCTGCATCGGGTGACCTTTGACGGTCGGCCGGTACGAGCGCATATCCACCGATTCGGGATACTGGTATTCGGTGATGTCCGCAGTGACATCCTTGGGAATATCAACGACCACGGGGCCGGGTCGGCCGGTGGTGGCGATATAGAATGCTTTCTTGATCGTGGGGGCAAGATCTTCGACCCGCTCCACCAGGAAGCTGTGCTTGACGCAGGGCCGGGTGATGCCGATGCAGTCCACTTCCTGGAACGCGTCGTTGCCGATCAATGAGCGCGCGACCTGGCCGGTGAATACGACCATCGGAATGGAATCCATGTAGGCGGTGGCGATGCCGGTGACGGCATTGGTGGCGCCGGGGCCGGACGT
This sequence comes from Gammaproteobacteria bacterium, assembly GCA_024234975.1. Taxonomy (GTDB): domain Bacteria; phylum Pseudomonadota; class Gammaproteobacteria; genus JACKNH01. Next base: position 249,113 of record JACKNH010000005.1, on the reverse strand, counting down.
GACCAGTACTACACCGGGTTTGCCGGTGGCGCGGGCGTAACCGTCGGCGGCATGGGTCGCGCCTTGTTCATGGCGTACCAGAATGTGCTTGATCAGATCCTGATTGAACAGCGCATCGTAGATATGCAGAACGGCACCGCCCGGGTAGCCAAAAACGAATTCGACGCCTTCATCCGCGAGCGCCCGGACAAATATTTCGGCGCCGCGTAGTTGTTCGCCCACCACAATAACTCCTGATTTTTATGCAAGCGGGCTACCGTAATTGGAATCCGGCCATAGATCAAGGTGGTCGCGGGGGGTGCTATTGCACATTAGACAATTTGACAACAAAATTGCCGTCCCATGCGAATCTCCCAATACCTGCTCCCTACGCTGCGCGACGCGCCGGCGGATGCTGAAACGGTCAGCCATCGGCTGATGCTCAGAGCCGGCATGATCCGGCAACTCGCCAGTGGCATTTACACCTGGCTGCCGCTGGGCCTGCGCGTATTGCGCAAGGTCGAAGCCATCGTGCGGGCCGAAATGGACGCCGCCGGCGCCCAGGAAGTGCTGATGTCCGGCGTACAGCCCGCGGAGTTGTGGCGGGAATCCGGCCGCTGGGATCAATACGGGCCGGAATTGCTCCGCTTCACCGACCGGCACGACCGCGAGTTCTGTCTGGGACCGACCCACGAGGAAATCATCACCGGTCTCGTGCGCGGTGAACTGCGCAGCTACAAACAGCTGCCGGCGAATTTCTACCAGATCCAGACCAAGTTCCGCGATGAAATCCGGCCCCGCTTCGGCATCATGCGGGCGCGCGAATTCCTGATGAAGGACGCCTATTCCTTCCATCTGGACAAGGCCTCGCTGGAACAGACCTACCAGCAGATGTATGCGACCTACACCCGGATCTTTCAGCGCGTGGGTCTGGAATTCCGCGCCGTGCTGGCGGATACCGGCAATATCGGCGGCAGCGCCTCGCATGAATTCCATGTGCTGGCTGATGCCGGTGAGGACTTGATCGCCTTCAGTACCGCCGACGACTACGCCGCCAACGTCGAACTGGTGCCTGCCGCGGCGCCGGCCGGTGAGCGTGCCGCACCGACGGCGGCGATGACCAAAGTCGCCACCCCTGGCAAGCACACCATTGCCGACGTCGCCGAATTTCTGACCGTGAGCCCGGTCCGGGTGGTCAAGACATTGTTGGTGGCGGGCGAGGACTCCGAAGTGGTCGCGCTGATTCTGCGCGGTGACCATGAATTGAATGCGGTCAAAACACAGAAGTTGGCCGGCGTCGCCAGCCCGCTGCGTATGGCCTCAGCGGAAGCCATCCGGCGCGTCACCGGTTGCAGTCCGGGTTCACTGGGCCCCGTCGACTGCAAAGTGCCGCTGATAGTCGACAACGCCGCCGCGCAGTTGGCCGATTTCGTCTGTGGCGCCAACGAAGATGGCGCCCACCTCACGGGCGTCAACTGGGAGCGTGACGTTCCACTGACCCGGGTGGAGGACATCCGCAACGTGGTGCGCGGCGACCCGTCGCCAGCTGGCCAGGGTACCCTGGAAATCAAACGGGGTATCGAGGTTGGTCATATCTTCCAACTCGGCACCAAATACAGCGAAGCCATGCGCGCCACGGTGCTGGACGACCAGGGCCGCTCGGTCACGATGGTGATGGGTTGCTATGGCATCGGGGTGTCTCGTCTGGTGGCGGCTGCCATTGAACAGAACCACGACGACAATGGCATCATCTGGCCCAGCACCATTGCGCCGTACCAGGTCGCGCTGTGTCCGATCAACATGCATAAGTCGGAAAGGTTGCGCGAGGCGACGGATGCCTTGTATCAACAACTGACGGCGGCCGGGCTCGAAGTGGTGTATTACGATACCCGCGAGCGTCCCGGCGTAATGTTTACCGACATGGAACTCATCGGCATCCCGTGCCGGATCGTCACCAGCGATCGAGGTCTGGACGCCGGCACTGTCGAATTCAAGACGCGTACGGCGGCGCAGAGCACCGACGTCCCCATCGCCGATATTCTTGCCACGGTTCAACAACACCTGAGTTGACGAGTGCAATCGCGGCGGGACCCGGGGTTACTGACTGGCCGCCGGTACGGGCCATGGTTCGCTTACCGTTTGTTATCATGACCAGACCAGAGTGTCATAGCCGGGGGGCAATGGTGGGCTCATTACGCGGTCGATTCGGTCATAACGGCAGCGCCCGTCACCTGCAGACTGCCCGCCGGCAACGATCGGAACGCGGCGCATGAATCAGGTTGAATTACGCCCGGCCCATCTCGACGACTGGCTGGATACGCTGCCCTATACCGAAACCGATCATTGCCTGCGCGCGCTGGCAACCGGGTTGCGGCGAACCGCCGAAGCCGCGGTAAAACCCGCGCAACGCGTGGAATTGATGACACTGTACTGGCCGCGCTACCTCTACCTGTTGAACAGCAGGATACGGTCCACCGGCCTGGGCGCCACCCAGATCCCCGCCCAGCGCTACAGCCAGATCGCCATGCTGCGCCAGATTACGACGTCCATCGCTGATGGCAGCCGGATAGGCGCGCACGAAATGCTGTCACAGCGCTCCCTGTTCGGTTCCCCGAAACGTTCCGGGCGCGCCATGTTGCTGGCCGCAACCGCCTATGCGCATTCGTTGATTCTGGGTTACCAGGAATACCTGGGCGCGACACCCGACCTCTGGAAGGCCATGCACCAATTGGTGGATGACGCCACCTTGCTGAAGCTGGTGGACGAACTCTATGAAGATCCTGATGGCGCCGGCGACACCAATACGACGATCGCCCGTGTCTATGCCGCGGTCTCGGCCTGTGCAGTAGCCGATCCACATAAGCTTGAAGCGAATGATGTGTGGCAGGTCTACGAGCTCGCGCGCCGCGCCACTGAACCACCAGTGGTGAAGCCATTCGATCCTGCGGCACGACCGAACAGCAGTTTCGTCATCGACATGCGCCGCGCCTCGGCGCCGATGAGCTATTCCAAGGTATCGGTGTCCCAGGTGACGAAATTTCTGCGAACACTCGATTGTTCGGCGCTGGCACGGCAATGCCAACGTCAGCTCGCGCAAGCGCAGGCCCGCGGCGCACAGCAGAAATTGATGCGCGATTCGCTCTCTCCCCGCCTGCTGGATTACCTCGTGCAGGCCTGGTCCGCAACACCGGTGCGCCGCTACGCCAGGCAATCCGCCAGCGGCCGGATCCTCTTGGTTGCGGGCCTGCTCAACACGCATGCCGAATTGTCGTCTGCCCACGGTACCGACGTGGCGGCGGAGAATTCCTGGGACCTCATCAATGAAAATCCGGGCGGCCGCATGGTCTGCACGCGCTCGGTTCCCAAGGACAGGATACGGGTTGGTGATGTGGTGATTCTGCGTGGCGACAGCGAAAACCGCTGGACAGTCGGTGTTGTCGCCTGGTTACTGGAGGATGCCGGCGGTACGGTCAAGGCTGGTATCCAGCATCTTGCCCGCGCCGCGCGCGCGGTACGCCTGCGCGCACTGGATGGCCCGGAAATCCTCACCACTCCGCGGCCCGGGCTGATTCTCGGCCCACTGTCGCCGGGTGGCGACCACACGATTCTTACCAGCCCCGGATTGTTCCGACCGGAACAGATCCTGGAGATCATCGCCGGCGACGCCGCGCAGACCATCACTGCCGGAACAGCGCTGAAATCAACAATGGCCTTCGATCAATTCAATTACCGTGCATGAGCTGCGACAGCGGCATCCCGAACAACTCGCTGCGATGATGTTCCATCTGCGCCAGGACCTCGCCGAGGCGCGCGTCGGCCGGGTCGGCCGGGTCGGCATGCAGCAGAGGCATGTGTGAACGCATGGTTGATGACGGCACCACCGCGACCAGGTCGTACAGCGTTGATTCGTGCATGTCGCGCGCCAGCATCCAGCGATAATTTTCGGTCCGGCTGATCCAGCCTGCCTTGCCCAGCAGGTCAGTGATTCTGGCGACGTCGATGAATGCCAGATCCGGTTCCCTTGATACCATTTCACTTTCGGTGACGCCGTGGCCGTCGTGTTGCGCCTCATGCAAACGCAACAAGATACGAAAGGCGGTATAGAGGTCGTTGCCGGGCATACCCTGGACATGCCGGCGACCCAACACGCGGTAGGTCGTCAGGCACTGCGTGACTTCAGCGCCGAACAACACGATCGTCCATGACAGATAGATCCATACCAGGAACACCGGCAGCGTAGCGAAGGCGCCATAGATGGCTTCCTGACCCGGCACATTGACCACGTACCAGGTGAACGCGCGCTTGGCGAGTTCAAACAGCAGGCTCGCGGCCACGGCGCCCATCACCGCGTGACGTAACGGCACCCGCCGGTTCGGCACCGCCTTGAAGACGATCATGAACGCCAGGGTGGTGGTGACCAGGGGCAGCAAACCCAGCAACTTGACGGAACCCGTTTGCGCGATGAGCGGCAGCGATGCCACGTACGACGTTGCGGCAAGTCCGACTCCGATGAGCAGCGGGCCGAGAGTCAGAACAGCCCAGTAGACCAGAAAGCGCAACCAGAACGGACGCCGCCGCTCGATCCGCCAGATGACATTGAACGTCTCCTCGATGGTGGACATCATCGCGAGCACGGTGAAGATGAGCACGCCGATGCCCGCAGTGGTCAACCCGCGCGCCTTGTCAGCGAATTCGGTCAGGTACTCGCGCACCGTGCCGCCGAAACCCGGTACAAAATTCTCAAAGGTGAATGCCTCGAGATTCTCGCGCAGCGAATCGAAGGCCGGAAACATGGAAAAGAACACCATCAACACGGTGAACAGCGGCACCAGCGCCAACAGCGAGGTATAGGCCAGGGCCGAGGCTGCGCGCGCACATTGATCCTGGCGGAACCGCAGGCTCAGATAGCGCACAAAGCCGGCCACTGAATCGCGCAGCACGTTTGCCTGCGCCGGCAGGTTCATCGCGCTACACTACGCGGCGGCAAAGGCGGAAGCGGACATGACATACACGATTTATCATAATCCACGCTGTTCCAAATCGCGACAAACCCTCGCGCTGCTCAATGAACGCGGCATCGAACCTGTTGTCATCGAGTATCTGCAAGCTCCGCCCGACGCCACAACATTGCGATCGTTGCTTGCCATGCTGGGTATGGCGCCGCGGGCACTGTTGCGCAGGGGTGAAGACGCCTACCGGCAACTCGGACTGGACGACCCGACATTGCCGGATGCGGCCATCATCGACGCCATGGTGCAAGCACCGGTGTTGATCGAACGGCCGATTGTCGTCCATGAAGGTCGTGCGGTACTCGGTCGACCACCCGAAAACATCGAAACGTTGCTGCAGACCTGAATCCGCCGACTGCGCGCAAGTACTGAAACGGACCCGTTCATGCAGGAGATTCTCGTACTGTTCTACTCGCGCCACGGCCACACATTGGCGATGGCGGAATGCATTGCGCGTGGTATCGAACAGGTACCCGGCGCCGCGGCCCGCCTGCGCACGGTGCCACCCGTGGTCGCGCCACCAGCTCTGCCTGTGGCGGACATTCCGGCCGAGGGTCCGCCTTATGCAGACAGCGCTGACCTGCGTGAATGCGCCGGACTGGCGCTGGGTTCACCCACCCGTTTCGGCAACATGGCGGCGCCGTTGAAATATTTTCTCGACGGGACATCAGATATCTGGTTATCGGGCAGCCTGATTGGCAAACCGGCGCTGGTATTCACGTCCACCGGTTCACTGCATGGCGGCCAGGAATCAACCTTGCTCTCGATGATGTTGCCGCTGCTCCATCACGGTATGGTCATCGTCGGTGTGCCCTACAGTGATCCGGACCTGATGGCGACCACCAGCGGCGGTACGCCGTATGGTCCGAGTCATGTCGCCGGCAGCGACAACAACCGGGGGCTTGATGAACGGGAGACGAGAATCTGCATTGCCGCCGGCAGGCGCCTGGCGATGACGGCACTTAAACTCGCTGCAGAGGGCCGTTAATCCGCGTGCGCGGGGCCGAGTTCCAGCTCACCCAACGGGCGCAGCGTATCGGTGAAACTGGCGTAGATCGCACCGATGGTGACTGGTCCCAGGACCAGCCAGCCAACGATCAGCAGCACCGATGCCAGCACGCCCAGGACGCCGAAAATGATTCCGGCGACCAGCATCGGCACGAAGTTCACCACCGAAATCCGCCAGCTCAATTTTATCGCTTCAATCGCCGGCACTTCATACATCAATACCAGCGGGCTGGCATAGATGAATGCCATCGCCACCAGCGCGGCACAGGCGAGCACCAGCAACAGGGAGATGATGAAACCACCGGCGAATGTTCCGGCAGACATTGAACCGGTAATCATGGCGGTAGCGATATGGCCACCCAGCAATACCAGGGCGGCGATGAACACGACCAGCTGTGCACCGGCTGCCAATGCGCCCAGGGTCAGCATCTGCGGGCGTACCGTTTCATTGGTGAAGCCGCTGAAAAGTACTGCGACATCGTGCGGTTCATTGCGCTCGATGCGGGCGGCAATCAAAACCGCGCCGGCGCCGATGATCGTATTGACGAAGGCCGCCAGCAACCCGCCGACCAGCGGGACCACGGCACAGACCAGGTTGATGCCGATGATGACGATCATGTACAGCAACCACATGCCCGGGTTGGCCATGAATATGCGCCAGCCGCGCTGCAACCAGTGGATGCCGCGGTCGCTGGCGACGCGCAGGATATCGAGTTGTTGTTGAGCCATGTTGTCGTCCTCGCAGTGCGCGCTCTGATGAATGAATGACAGACCCGAAGGCGCTGTCAGTGTTCCAGCGTAGCCAGTAATTCGCGTACGAAAGGTACGGTCAGACGCCGCTGTGCCTGCAGACTGGCTTTATCCAGCTGTTCAACCCAGTACACCAGCGCCGCCATATCGCGGGGTATCCGCCGCAACAGGTATTCACTGACCTGCGGCGTCATGTCCATTCCGCGGCGGGCGCACAGAAACGCCAGCGCCTCGGCCAGACGCGTATCCTCGATGCTTTGCAAACTGCACGAGAGGCCCGCCCGCAACCTGGAGATCAAGTCGTCACGTGCAACGGGCAGCACCGCCAGCGATGTGCGGCCGCTGAACAACAGTTTGCGATCACGCTCGCGCATCCGATTGATGCAGTCGAAAAGTGCGTGTTCCCAGGCCTCGTGCCCGGCAACCACGTCCAGATCGTCGATACACAGCAGGTCCAGGGCGTCGGTATTGTCCAATACGTCCGGACCATATTCATGCACTTCTGCAAGCGGCAGGTAGGCGCAGCGACGTTCATCGTCAGCATTGCACGCGGCGTGCATCAAATGGGTTTTACCCGCGCCGGCCGGCCCCCACAGGTATACAAGCTGAAAGGCGGGCGTCGACAAAGCTTGCCGCAGATGGAACATTGATTCGGCATTGGCGCCAGGCCAATAGTCCGCGAACGTGGAGGATCCGGGCAGCGCCAGCCCCAGCGCGATCTGGGCGTGGCGAGAGCGCCGCTTCATACCTTGTACAAGTCGCTGTCCAGGTAGCCCTGGTGCACGTGACGCAACAGGACGACGATGACCGCGGCAACGGGCAGTGCCAACAGGACGCCGACGAACCCGAACAACTGGCCGCCCGCCATGACCGCAAACATCACTGCAACCGGGTGCAGCCCGATGCGATCTCCAACCAGCAGCGGCGACAACACCATGCCTTCCAATACCTGGCCGATACCGAACACTACCAACGCACCCACGAGGTGGATGACATCGTGGTACTGCACGATTGCCGCGAGCGCCGCCAGGACCACGCCGATGATGACGCCCAGATAGGGTACGAAGCTGACCAGGCCGGCGATCAAACCGATGGCGAATGCCAGATCCAGACCAACCACCCACAAGCCGACGATGTAGACGGCGGCCAGTGCCAGCATCACCGTCAACTGGCCGCGCAGGAACTCCGCCAGTACCTGGTCACATTCGACGGCCAGCCGTCGCACGGTCGGTTCGATCCGACGGGGCAGCAGGTCATCGATACGGGCGACCAGCAGATCCCAATCGCGCAGCAGATAGAAAGTCACCACCGGTACCAGCAGCAGGTAAGCGACCCAACCCAGTACGACCTGGCCCGAGCGCGTCAGCTGACGCAGCAGGTCCGTGGCGACGACGCCGATCTCCTGCCAGTGCGAGGTGATGGTTTCCTGGATGGCGTCGAGATCCACTGCCAGGCCCCATTCGTTGAGCCTGCTGGCATGAACGGCAACCTGTTCACGCAACATGTTCATCGCCTTGGGAACGCTGTTCACCAGCGTCACGATCTGCTGTTCCATTACCGGAATCATGACCAGCAGCATCAGCAGACCGATAAAAAACATCGCGATGAAAACGACCAGGACCGACGTCGTCCGCGACAGTTTGCGCAGTTCCAGCCGGTCGACCAGTGGGTCACCCAGGTAGGCCAGCAGCGCGGCGACCATGAACGGCATCAATACCGGCCGCAGCAGAAAGATCAACCAGCCGGTCAGGACGATGCCGGCCAGCACCAGCCATTTCTGCGAATCAGTGATCATGGCAATACTCTGAACGTTCCTGGTTGTTCTTCAACACTACGCAAGACACTGCCGAATTCGACAGTCTGCTGCAGCAGTGGCAACCCGCCACGGACTGCCACCTGGATTTCCAGCCCCTTGTCGCTCATGGCGTTGATGGCAACGGCGGTGACGATGTCCAGATTTTCGAGATAACGTACGGTGCGGGCGTAATGGTCGACGTCGGACACGTCTATCACGGTCAGTGTCAGGCGCTCTTCGGTGCGCTGGGCATCGCCATCCACGTAGCGTAGCGCAAGTTCATTGGCCACCCGTTCCACCGCCCCGGCCATCGAGACAGGCAATGTGGCTTGCACCATCTCCCAATGTATATCCTGATTCCGTTCCTTATCCTCGTCCGCCAATACGAACCGCCACTGGCTGTCATAGAGCTCGTCAGGTGTTGCCGGTCCGCCAAGAAATGCCGTTACGGCTTTGACTTCAACCACCAGCACCGCGTCAGCCGCATAGGGCTCGGACAGCAGGGCAAAATCCGGCAGGTCGTCTTGCAGGGCGGCGCGTTCTTCAATGTCCAGCAGCGGCAACAGTAACGGAATTCCGCGGTCGCGCGCGGCTTCATCCAGCGCTTCGCGTACGGGACCGGACTCGTCACTGCCCAGATACTGGCGCTCACCCTCCCCATTCACCACCGCCAGCCAGACCAGTGTGCCGGGCCGCTCGCGGCCCCAGATGGGCAGGCCCGCTTCGCGGATGGCGGCGGTCAGCGTTGCCTGGTCGAACACGGCGTTCAGGTAGGTCTGCTGGCCGGTCGGGTTTACCGCCACCGACACTGCTTTCATTTCGTAGGAGAACTGCTGGACGTAGCGCTCGGCGCCATTGCGCAGGGCCAACGTCTCCGGTGCGCCGGCGGCGGCTGGATCCCCGGTCAGTTTCACCAAAACCTGCGCCATGGCCTGACGCATGCCGGCACGCCGGGATTCGTCTGACCTATCAACTATGGGCGCGCTGGCCTGGTAGAGATCAGTGACCTGGACCGCATCGCAGACAGTGGCCGCGACAAGCAGCCCGAAGGCCATGAAGTACTTTGGGAATCGGCTGGACATGGCCGCGACGCTATGCGAAACAAGCTTTAAAGTCAATAAGATAGAGCGCGTCTCAGGATTCATTCCGGGCGCTTACGGCAGTCAGCAGGCCGCGCAGAATACGCACTTCGCTGGTGGTCAGACCGGCCTTGGCCAGCATGCGGCGCAACCGCTTGACCAGCATCTTCGGGCGTTCCGGATCGTAGTAGCCGACCTGCGCCATCACCGACAGCAGATGTTCGTTCAATCGTCCGAGTTCGATCTGCGTGGCCAGCGGATCGACGCTGGCCGGCGGCGCCGCCTGCGTCGGGGCATTCTGTGACAGCTCGTAGGCCACCAGCTGGACCGCCATTGCGAGGTTGAGCGAGCTGTACTGCGGGTTGGCGGGAATGCGCAGCGCGGCGTTGCACAGGTTCAACTCGTCATTGGATAGCCCTGAACTTTCGCGGCCGAACACCACCGCCACGTCCACGCCGGGCAGTTCGGCAAAGCTGTGCTCGGCGAACCGGCGAGGCGTGTATTGCGGCCACTGCAGTTCACGATCGCGCGCCGTCGTTGCGACAGCCCAGCGCACATCGGCCAAGGCGTCGGCCAGGGAATCGAATACCTCGCAGCGGGCGAGAACATCGTCCGCGCCGGATGCCCGGGCGGTAGCCTCAGCACTGGGAAAATGTGCCGGGTTCACCAGCTTCAGGCGCGTCAGCCCCATGGTTTTCATGGCCCTGGCCGCGGCGCCGATGTTGCCGGGATGAGTGGTACCCACCAATACAATCGAAAACCGGTCCAACGCCGACACCTTCCGCCTCCAACGTTCATCGTCTGGCCGACTCCGGTACAATTGCGGGCTTGCAATCGCAACCGGGCAGCCAATGCATCCAAATTTGAATATCGCCATCCGCGCGGCACGCCGCGCCGGCGACCTCATCCTGCGCGCATCCGCGCGGGTCGATACGGTCAGCGCCGAACTCAAGGGGCGCCAGGACTTTGTCACCAAAGTGGACCGCGACGCCGAGGCCGTGATTATAGACACGTTGCGTACGGCCTACCCCGGCGACGCCTTCCTGGGCGAAGAGTCGGGCGCGATTGGCGATTCCGAACGTGTGTGGATTATTGATCCCCTCGATGGCACTACCAATTTCCTGCACGGTTTCCCGGTTTACGCGGTATCCATCGCCCTGGCTGAACGCGGGATTCTGCAGCAGGCCGTGGTCTACGATCCGAACCGCGATGAGTTGTTCACCGCCACCCGCGGCAGCGGCGCGCAGCTCAACAACCGTAAAATCCGCGTCTCCGGCCAGCGCAAACTCGAGCGGGCATTGCTCGGCACCGGTTTCCCGGTCCGCGACGAAAAACTGTTCAGGAATTACCTCGGCAGCTTCAATCGGCTGTCGCTGGAGACCTCCGGCATCCGCCGTGCCGGGTCAGCGGCGATCGACTTATCGTATGTCGCCTGCGGGCGATTGGACGGGTTCTGGGAGTTCGGGTTGAGCAGTTGGGATATCGCCGCGGGCGTACTGTTGATCCAGGAAGCGGGCGGCATTGTTACCACGCCGCAGGGCAAGGACGATTACCTGGCTACCGGAGCGCTCGTCGCCGGCAACCCGCACCTGTGCGAGGCAATCCGCAATTCGGTGGCAACCGCGCCCTGAACGGAAGCCCGGGCGCTCAACAGCGCTGGTCGCCGCGCCGATAAAGCCCGGAGCAGGTTGCGCAGGATGGCGTGCCGGCGGCGGATGATGCTGCAGGCCACTCGTCATCACTAAATTGGCGCTGCCACAGTCATCATCGGGAGACCTTGAGGTCATGCGCGACAATTTTCTGGTATTCGGTGCGCCACAGATCAGTGACGCGGAAATCGACGAAGTCACGGCGACGCTGCGCTCGCGCTGGCTGGGCACCGGGCCCAAGGTGGCCCGCTTCGAACAAGCGTTCGCCGAGTACAAGGGCATCACCCCGGCACAGACCGCTGCGGTGAATTCGTGCACGGCCGCGCTCCATCTGAGCATGGTCGCCTGTGATCTCAAGCCGGGTGACGAAGTGATCACCACGGCAATGACCTTCTGCGCTACCGTCAACGCCATCATTCATGCCGGCGCCACGCCGGTTCCGGTGGATATCGATCCCCGTACGCGAAACATCGATCCGGCAGCGGTTGCCGCCGCGGTGACGCCGCGGACCAAGGCGATACTGCCAGTGCACTTCGCAGGCTATCCCTGTGACATGGACGCACTGCTGGAGATCGCCGTCCGGCACGATCTGCGCGTGATTGAGGATTGCGCGCATGCCATCGAAACCGAGTATCACGGCCGCAAGGCCGGCACGCTGGGCGACTTCGGCTGCTTCAGCTTTTACGTCACCAAGAACATGGTGACCGGTGAAGGCGGAATGGTCATCGCGCGCGATACCGATCGCATTGCCCGCGTTCGCCGGCTGGCCCTGCATGGCTTGTCCGCCGACGCCTGGCAACGCTTCAGCGACAAGGGCTACAAGCATTACTTCGTCGAGGAATGCGGCTTCAAATACAACATGATGGATATCCAGGCGGCCATCGGCATCCATCAACTGGCGCGTCTGGAAGAAAACTGGCAGCGCCGCCAGCACATCTGGCAGCGATACCAGAGTGCGTTCGGCGACCTGCCGTTGCTGCTGCCTGCCGATCCGGCGCCCGGTCTGCGCCATGCCTATCACCTGTATTCAGTCTGTCTGCAACCCGCGGCGCCGATTTCCCGCGATGAATTCCTGCAAGCAATGAATCAGCGCAAGATCGGTACCGGCGTCCATTACCTCGCGATCCCGGAGCACCCCTTCTACCAGCAGCGATTCGGTTGGCGCACGCAGGACTTTCCCGTCGCCACCGCAATCGGGCGCAGTACGGTCAGCCTGCCGATATCGGCCGCGCTCACTGATGACGACGTCAGCGATGTGATTGACGCCGTGCGGGAGTTGCTGGGTTGAGGTTCAGTGCCGATGACTGAAGGTCCCGCCGCGGACGACAGCCAGTCTGCATTGCGTGAGATCTGGCAGGAACGCGCGAACGACCACGGTGCGCAGCTTGGGTCGGTACTGCTGGCGCGTCTGCCGGAACTGGCCAATCAGGCCATCGACCATTGGCATCAATGGATCATCCAGCGTGAAGTCCTGCCCTGCCTGCCCCACGGCGCCAGCATCCTGGATCTGGGTTGCGGATATGGCCGGCTCAGCAAGAGCATCCAACAGATGCGAGCCGACGTGGTGTTGACCGGGCTCGACTTTGCCCCGGCGTTTTGCGCACTGTACGAACAACAGGTGGGACGTCCCGCGGTATGCGCCAGCGCCGCGGCACCGCCGTTTCCAGCGGCAAGTTTCGATGCAGTCCTCGCGGTGACTGTTCTGATGTACCTGCCGACGGATGAGTGCCACGCAGCGGTGGAACGGCTGTTGGCACTGCTGAAACCCGGTGGCGTGATACTCGTCGTGGACCCGGGCGCGGAATATCTCGCCGCCGCGCGCAAGGCGGGCGGGCGGGCGACGGCGACTGGTGGCGATGGCTTCACGTTGGAACGATTCCACGCGCTGGCCGGCGACCAGGCATTCAAATCGGGCGCCATGCCATGGCTGTCGGCGGTATTGCCAATGACCCTCTGGTTACGCCGCTGGCATCTCACAAGCAAACTTTTATTGGACCTCGCAGGCTGGCTGGATCGCCACCTGCCCGTGCACAAGAGATATTCATTGCACCGCTACCTCGTTCTGCGTTCCGCGGGAGATGGTGTCGGTGGCTGAAGGCGACTCGGCGATCGGCGCGGCGCTGTTGCAGATGTCGCCAGCGCAATACGGTTGGCTGGCGCTCGCCTTCGTCTGCGTCATTCTGCACTACCTTGCCGAACCCGCGCGGTGGACCACGCTGTTTCCCGCCGCCGCCCGCTTCAGGACCTGGTTGAGTGTGTTCGGTTTTACCGCGCTGGTCAGTTACGTTTTTCCCTTCAAGCTCGGGCTGCCCCTGCGTATCTACTTCCTCAACCGCAAGCTGAAGCTTTCGCTGCCGGACCTGACCAGCGCGATGACGTTGGACGCCATGTTGTACTACGGACTGTGGCTGCTCGCGGGGATAGCGGGGTTCAGCCTGTTGACCCGTCGTGTCGACTTGCCGGAATTGCCGGTGGCTGTACTGTTGCCGCTGGCGCTGGCGGGCGCCGCGGTGGCTGTGCTCGTGCTGTTGAGAGTACGGCGACGACTCACTGCCGGTGATTGGCGCGGACGCATCGCAGGCATCATTGAACGATTCACGCCGGCGCGGATGGGCATCATGGCCGCGATCGTGACCGTGGACATTCTCAGCCAGCTTGCCCGACATTTCGCAATGCTGGTAGCGCTGGGTTATTCACTGGCGGTGGTGGACATCACCGCACTGACCGCCTTCGCGATACTGGCCGGATTATTGAGTTTCACGCCGATGGGCCTGGGTGGCTATGACGCGGTGATGGTGGGCGGTCTCACGCAACTCGGCGTGCCGGTTTCGATTGCCGTGCTGGTAGCCGTGTTGAACCGGGTATTGACCATCGCCGCCGCCGCGTTGATCGGGTCTGCTGGCGGACATCATCTCGGCATGAATCCGTTCCGCCTGGCATCCTTACGTGCGTTGCTGCGCGGCGAGCTCGCTGGCAACCGCCAATAAAGCTTTCGCCGAAGTATCGATGTCCCACGCTTGATGGGCGTGTGCTTTGGCAATGGCTGACTGCTGAACTGCCAACCCCGGTGTATCCAGCACCTTCAAGACTTCATCAGCCAGGGCCAGCGCGTCGTCAGGTGCAAATCGGCGCGCAATTTTCGTCGGTCCCAGCTGGCGCAGGAACGGCAGATCACTCATGACCACGGGTGTGCCAGCCAGCATGCTCTCGACCACCGAGGTCGGCGTGAATTGCGTGATGTCCTCGGCGTAGGGAAACACGAACACATCTGCAGCATGAAAAACCGCGGGCACCTCCACGGTATCAGCCAGGCTCATAGTGTGTTCCGGCCAGGTATTGTCCGGATGCGCGTTCAACCATTGCCGACATTGCGCATCGGCGAACAATGGCGCAGCGACTTTCAGCGTCACGCCCTGCTCTGCCAATTTTTCTCCGGCACGTAACAGTACCCTTAACCCGCGGACATCCAGCACATGGTCGAACCGTTCGCGCGTGGGTTGCCACATACCGGCGAGAAACAGCAGGCTTCTGCCTGTGCCGGCGGGCTGCAACCGCTGCGGCCAGTGTGAAACGTCGCGCCCCAGCGGCACCGATGGTCCGCGCCAGTGGGGCAACGGCCCCGTCACCAGGTTGCGCGCCCAGCCGGCTAGTGACCCGGGACGGGTATGCTGATCGATGGAATACAGCACTGTCAGGCAGGGCACGCCGATGCGGACGCACAGACGATCAATCCAGCGCATATAGCCACGGGATGGCCAATGGTGCAGGCCACTGAAAGTGCCGTAAGGAAAATTGATGACGCAGTCCGGCAGCATCCGCGCGGCTACCCGCGGCAGGTTCCGCCCCGGACCCAGCAAGCGCGAGATGCGGCCGTGGGCGGGCAGAACAATAGCGTCGACATCCGCTGGCATCGCGGCGGTCGGATCGCCGCTGACGAGCAGGGTGACCTCATGCTGCTGGCGTTTCAAAGCATTGGCCAGATCGATGACGAAGCGTTTGCGGCCTTCCGTCCACGGTGGCGCGATCTCCGGCGCCAGCAGTAACAGTCTCATTGCCGACGGGCGGCGATCACAAACTGTTCAGCGGCGATGCGGAGCGGTGCATGACGATGCCAGCGGCCAACAGCCGTCGCCAGGGGTTCGGAGACCCACGTCAGGGGTAACAGGTGAGTCCCGGCAATTCCCACCACCTTCTCGATAGCAAAGCCGGTGTCGTTCAACATTTTCGTCGTGGCGCCCACATTGTTGTAATGCGTATCCGGCGCCGACCGGCGATAGCGGATGAGGTTGTACAGAAAATGCGGGGCCGCCATCAGCCAGCGCGCGCCGTTGTTGTCGAAATCGACGACGAGCAATCCGCCCGGGCGCAGGACGCGTTGAAGTTCGGCAAACACACGCGCCTGCGTCTGATGTGGAAACAGATGCAGGAAGCGGGTGGTGACCAGGACATCGATACTGGCATCGGCGAATGGCAGCGAAAACGCGTTCGCGCGGACGAACTCCGGCGCCGGCTCGCGACCGGTGCATCGCGCACGTGCGCGCGCCATCATCTCCAGCGTCAGATCACACGCCGTGGTCGCGAATCCCAGGCGTTGCAGTAATACCGTGACATGGCCGGTCCCACACGCAAGTTCGACGACTCGCGCATCGCGCGGGACATCCTCCAGCAACCCGGCGATCGCTTCATGGTGCAGACGCGTGAACGTTCTGCCATAAGCTGTCTGGTAGCGCCGCTCGTCGTATTGCGACGACTCCAGCTGGTAGAACCCCTGCCATTGCTCGGGTGTCAGTCTGGTCATCATGTTCACTCAGTTTAGGTGGTTACCGCCGGCTGCCGGTTATCCGCCGGCAGAACGCCGCGGCAACCTCGTCTATATCGAATTGCGAACGCAGCGCATTAACGCCATCGACGTAGCTGGCAGGCGAATCGGTCAGCAATTGCTGCAGACCGTGGCGCAAGGCCTCGCCTGTCGCCGCAGCCGCCAGAACGCCCGCGCGTTTGCTCTGAAGCAATCGCGGCAGGTCACCGACCGGCGTCGCCAGTACGGGCAATCCCGCGCTCATGGCGTCAGAAAAAATCACCGGTATACTTTCGATGCGCGACGGGATCATCAACCAGTCCGCGCCTGCCAGCATGGATGACGCCTGCGCCTTGTCCACATAGCCGTGCAGCCGCACGGGACGACCGGCATTCTCAAGTTCACCGCATTGCTGCCTGACCAGTGCTTCCAGCGGTCCACCGCCGGCGATATCAATTGATTCAATCCTGGTCCAATACTTATCGTCCAGCCCGCGCAATGCTTCAAGCAACAGGTCGATACCTTTATTGGGATGCCAGCGGCCAATGAAAACCAGCCGGTAAGGAGGCTCGGTCCGCGGCGTTCTCGAGGCGATCTCCAGCCGGCGCGCACTGGCCAGAAACCCGCACGAGCGATCCGCCAGTAGGGCCGCCTCGTCGGCCAGCGCGAATCCATCGGCAAACAGGTCCGCCGCACCGTGCATGACGCGCCCCAGAACTTTGCGAACCACCGGCACCCGGCCCAGTGACCAGATATCACTGCCGAGACACCAGATGCCATATGGCACGCCGTAGCGCCGCGACGCGGCCCGGGCCCATTGACCACTGGGAAGCGCCCACAACGCGAAGATGTACGCAGGTCGGTTCCGTTCAACCGCGCGCAGGACAGCGCCTTGGCCATTGCGCAAGACCCGCAGTATGGCGGGCCAGTTGGCGGGATTCATGACGCGCAACTGTGAAAGTGGCCGTTCCGGTGCAGCATAACGGTAGACCGGCATACCAGCGAATTCGTCGACTTCATCCTGGCCACCGGGAGCAACAATGGACACGGGCAGATGTCGATTGACGGCCGAGCAGAAATCTTCCACGAATGATCCGGCGGCTTGCTGGCCGCCGATTTCGCGGGCGAATGACGTCGTGACCACCGTGACGCCGCTCATCGGCTTCTGCCAGCTGTCGCCGCGCACACCATGCCGCGCCGCGCGCCCGTCAATCCTGTTCCGTGGAGCTGCGGCTGTAGGTCAGCGCGGTTATCTGCTCGGATACCAGGCCGATCATGAAAATCAGCACTGCATTGATGAACAGCAAGGCGCTCATATTGGTGAAGCGACCCGATGTTGTGAAGGTGTAGAGGTAATAGCAAAGCCCGGTGACGAAGAATGTCGCCGCCACCGGCAGAAAGATCCGCAGCGGCGAATACAGGGTGCCGACCTTGAAGATGATCAAGAGGAAACGCAGGCCGTCCCGCAAGATCCGGATATGACTTCGTCCAACGCGTTTGTGGACGGGAATTGCCACGAATTCGACGTCGTAACCCGCGCGCATGAATGCCATGGTAATGGTCGTCGGATACGAAAAGCCGTTCGGCAGCAGGTGCAGGAACTGCATGAACCGACGGCGGTTCACCACTCTGAACCCGGAGGTCAAATCCGGAATCACACGGCCGGTGACCCAGCTGGCAAACCGGCTGTAGAAGGTGTTGGCGACGAGGCGCCCGACGTTCGCATGGCCGGCCGCGGTGCGAGCGCCCACCACCATGTCGCTTCCCTCTTCGAACCTGCTGAGCAATTTGTGGATGTCTTGCGGATTGTGCTGACTGTCCGCATCCATGAACACGATGGCTTTGCCCCTGGCCCGCCGGGCGCCGGATTTGATCGCCGCGCCATTTCCCAGACTGACCTGATGCGCGACCCGGACGACGTCGTTCTGTGCGCAGACATCGGCCGTCATATCGGTCGAACCGTCGTCGACCACGATGATTTCCGCCTGGGGGAATTCCGACTTCAGGGCTGGCAATACGACCGCAAGTGAAACTGCCTCGTTCTTTGCCGGCAGCACGATGGAATACGCCGGCTGCGCAACCATATTTTCATTCTGTCCATTCATCTGGATTGTGCGATCGACCGAACACCCGGGTAAGTGATCCAAGCCTGCCCGGAGTATACATCAACCGACAAGCCGGATTGTCTTACCGCTGCGGCTCAGTTCGCTGCCATGCTCCGCTCAATCTCATCGAGCTGTCGGAAATAGATTGGCAGATCGAGATCGGTAAGGCTGCGTGATTTCAACATCTCCCTGGTGGCGGCAATTTCCGCCAACGCCTGTTGTTGGTCGCCGGCAGCGATCAACATGCGGATGAGATTGGCGCGGAAACTGTACTCCTGTGGATACTCACCCATGATCTCGCGCGTGATGCGCATGCCTGCTTCAAGATCATTGAACTCGTTTGCATAGTAAACGGCCAGAGTCCGGAGCAGATGTGCGCGGGTGAAGTCATCCATTTTGTCATTGGACAGCGCGGCATCGTACAAGCTCATCATCACCTGCGGGTCCGCGTCGCAATTATTGCTGCGCATACAGCCTATGAGATTGTCCAGCGCGGCAATATTCATCGGGTGAAAGGGTTGAGTGCCCATGCGGTGCTTCAACTCCTCCACCATGGCCGGATCCGGCGTCCGGTGGGCAAACAGATCCAGTCTAAGTTCGCCAAACAATCCCAGATTGAACGAAGGGTCCAGCGTCGTCGCTCGTTGCAGGTGGACAATCGCCTGGTCGGCGAATTTGAGATCGGGGGCGACGCCATCCAGGCCCAGCATTATGCGCGCCAGTTCGTATTGCGCGAGCGCCGAGCCTGGATTGTTGGCAGTTTCAGACTGCGCCAATGTCAGCGGATCGCTCCATTGTTCGGCGCGGATAAATCCTACCAGGCTCAACAGCAGCAGCCAGCCCGCAGTTACTGCGGACGCAGCCTTGGTGAGTTCGACGCGAGACACCACCGCGCGAAGCCCGGCGACCAGGCACACAAGCAGACCAATCATGGGCAGATAGGTGCGGTGGTCCTGCATGGGCAGCAGCGGCAGAAAGGTTGATTCCAGAAGATTGCCTGCCCAGAACCAGCAAACTGCGAACAGCAGCAACGGAAATGATTTCCGCCAATGCCAGCTTGCAGCGATGACGGCCAGCCAGCCTGCCAGTGACAGCAATGTCGTGGCAGGCGTCAGCATGCCGCGGGAGATCACCAGGTCATCATGGTAGATGCTGAACGATGAAGGTGCGGGCAGGAGCACCTGGAATACATAGATCCAGGTGACGCGTAATTCAGTCAACAAACGTTCGATCAGATCGTAGGGGCGCAAACCGTAGCTCGTCGGCAACCAATCCGGGTGCGTCAGGATGTAGATAACCGCGAAGCCGAGCGGAACGATCACGGTGCCCAGATAAAACAACTGCAACCATCGCCTGTCGGTCGCCGCAGGCGTCTTGAATCCGAGCAAGGCGAACTCGATGGCAAGCAGCAGGAACGGGACCAGTGCGCCAATTTCCTTGGTGAACACCCCGATGACCGTCATCACCGAAACAGCGGTCAGCATGCCCAGAGTCCCCGGTTGGCCACGCAATTGCCGCAGGCGACCGGCGACGTAAATACAACAAGCCGCGAGCACGAACAGGCTGGCCAGGCTGGTCATACGCTGTACGACATACAAAACGACGCTGATATTGGCGGGATGAACGGCGAACGCCAGCGCTACCAGCGCTGGAACCGAAATCCCCCGGGCAAAGGATTCTGACTTCAACGCCGGGGTCTGCATCAGCAGACTCACCAGCCAGAAAACGAGCATGGTGTTGATACCATGGATCACCAGATTGGTGATTTTGTAAGCCATGGGTTTGCTGCCGGCGAATGCGTGATTGACCGCGAAGCTCAACATACTGATGGGCCGACCACTCGGACCGGCCCTGCCGGAAGTGGCCGCCGCGGCAAGATTTTCGGGATTCAGACTGTCTATCCTGACGAAGTCATTCGACAGGATATTGGTGTAATCATCGTAGATGAATCCGCCACTCATGCCCGGCAGGAACACGATGACGGCTGCCAGCAGTGTCGCGAAGCAGACAAGGAGGGACAGACGATTGGTGCTCATGTTAAAAAAAAACGCCCCGGAGTTCGTCCGGAGCGTTTCTTCAATCCTTCTCGGATTACGTCAGGTCTGCGCTTAGCGGCAGCTTGACGGACGGTATTTGCCTTCCAGGTCACCGCCGGTGCAATCCCACACGACCGCACCAGTAGCCGTATCCGGGGTCAGCTCGAGCGTATCGCCACCAATCGGGTTGCCGGTGAAGGTGACCGTGATAACACCACTGGCACCCACCTCAACGCTGCTGACAGCGTTACCGGTGATCGAGCCCGAAGGCGCCATACCGGCTTCTGTATTGGTCGACGGCAACGTACCGTTGCTGGCGAAGAACTCGGAAACCGCGGTCTTACCGGCGGATGCCAGGCTCAGACCTTCAGTGACGCGGGCACGTACTGTGTAGTCCTGGTAGGCCGGAATCGCGACAGCGGCCAAAATACCGATAATCGCGACGACGATCATCAATTCGATAAGCGTAAAACCTTGCTGAACCTTGCGCATTAAAGTGCTCCTTAAAGTAAATAACCCAAGTACTGAAGTCCCAAGTTGTGCGAGAGCTTTATCGGCAGCGACTCATCACACCTTAATCACCGCATGCCGACCGCCTGCTGGAGGCTGAAATCACCATCGGGTGCGTTGCCCAGGTATTAGCAGAAAGCGTGCCACCAGCCTGAAAACGCGGTTTCATGAGAGCGGCGTCACAGTATCGGGGGTCGGGGCCCGGGATTGGGCTGGAATGGGGTATCGGTGTGACGTCACCATGTGACGTTGAGCGTCACATTATGACGTGGAGCGTCACGTATCAGCGCTTGAGCAACGCTAAACTGCCGCCACGGACGCGTAGCCTAGGCCTGGTCCAGACCCAACTTGTCGATCCGATAGCGGAGTGCGCGCAGTGTAATACCCAGCTCGCGGGCGGCAGCGGTTCTGTTCCAGCGATTCCGCTCCAGGGCTTCAACGATACGCCGCTTCTCGACTTCGTCGAGCATCAGTTGAAGATCCTGTGTGGATTCGCCCAGCCGTTCCGGCGCAGCTTCGGTATCCGGCAGCTGCAGGTCCAGCGGGCGGATCTCATTGTTCTCACACAACGCGGTCGCCCGTTCCAGTATGTTTTCCAATTCGCGTACGTTGCCGGGAAAGCTGTATCCGCACAGCGCGTGCAAGGCGTCCTTGCTTATCGTGGGCGCTGCGCTGGCATAGCGGTCGGCCAGGCGGCGCAGGAAATGTTCGACGAGTGGCGGTATATCAGAGTCGCGTTCACGCAGTGGCGGAACCTTGAGCTCAATGACATTGATGCGGTAATACAAGTCCTGGCGGAACGAACCGTGGTTCACCATCTGCGCCAGATCCTTGTGGGTCGCGGACAGAATTCGGCAGTTGACCGGCAATTCCTGGCTGCTGCCGACCGCGCGCACCATCTTCTCCTGGATGGCGCGTAACAATTTCACCTGGGTGGATAGCGGTAACTCAGCCACTTCGTCGAGAAACAAAGTGCCGCCGTCAGCGGCCATGAATAATCCGGTATGGTCGGCCGTAGCCCCGGTGAAACTACCTTTCTTGTGGCCGAACAACTCACTTTCGATGAGTTCGGGCGGAATGGCGCCACAATTGACCGGCACGAACGGATGCCCGCTTCTTGGTCCATGTTCATGAATCATGCGCGCGACGAGTTCCTTGCCGGTGCCTGATTCGCCGCTGATGTATACCGGCGCCTGGCTGCGGGCGAGCTTGGTGATCTTCTCGCGCAGCGTAGTCATCTCCGCCGAATCCCCGATCAGCTGCTGCGTGGATTTGCGGCGCTGGTCCGTGAGTTTGACCGCCGACGACACGAGGTTGCGCAGGATGGTCAGCTCGATCGGTTTGCTGACAAAATCAAATGCACCGGATTTCAGCGCCTGGATTGCGGTTTCCATGTTGCCATGGGCTGTAATGACCGCGACCGGCAGATTCGGATGCTGACGTTGAATGAAAGCCACCAGTTCCAGGCCGTCGCCATCGGGCAGCCGCATGTCCGTAAGACATATCTGGTAGGCGCGGCTGGACAGCAATGCCTTGGCGCTGCGTACGTCAGCGGCGGCATCACACTCGATACCCATCCGTTCGAGGGTGATGCCGAGGAGCTCCCGAATATCGGGCTCATCATCGACAATCAATGCGCGGTTTACGGTACTCATTCTCCTACCTGACGACGCTCCGGGTGGGCGAACAGCAGCCGGAAAGTACAGCCGGCGCCGCCGTGCTCAAGCATGCTCAGCGAAGCCTGATTGGATTCTGCCAGCTCGCGCGCGATGTACAACCCCAAACCGGTTCCCGTCGATTCGCTGGTGAAGAACGGTTCGAATACCTGTTCCGCGACATCTGAAGTCATGCCGGGACCGGAATCGACGAGTTCAACGAAGGGACGTTCCGCACCGGCAACGACGCCGCAGTTGATCCGTAACAGCGGCCGTCCGCGACTATACCGAAGTGCGTTCTCCGCCAGGTTCCACATGATCTGATGCAGCTGACTCCGATCCATACGAACCGAAATCACCTCCGGGTCGGCACTGATGATCAGATCATCGCTCCCCAGTGCGCATCGCTCGGACAGTTCACTGGCGAATTCCCTGACCCAGGCGACGAGATCAAAGCTCTCTGGCATCACCGATTCCCGACGCCCTACGGCGAGCACGTTTTCGATGATTGCGTTCATGCGGCGGGAATGTTGCGCGATGATTTGTGTGAGGCGTTGATCCGCACCGGTCAGCGCACCGGACTCCGACAGTAGTTGTCCGGCATGGCTGATAGCGCCGAGCGGATTGCGGATTTCGTGCGCGATGCTTGCGGTCAGACGTCCAAGCGAGGCCAGTTTCAGCTGCTGCGCGCGCTGGCGCATTTCCCCCGCATCCTCGAGGTACACCAGCGCCCCTTGCATCGCGTCGGCGCCTATGCGGGTGAACGATGGCTGCAATTCAAGACCGCTGCGCGCCGATTTGAATGTCCGGGGTGAATTCTCGGTCGACTGCATCCATTGCAGGTGGCGTTCCGCCAGTGTCGGCGCGACTTCGCTCAACGTCATGCCGCTGACGAACGCTTCCAGCCCCAGCAGATGTACCGCGGCGTTATTCATCAACATGATTCTGCCACCGGGTCCCAGGGCAAGGATTCCCGAGCGCATACGTTGCACGATGTGCTCATTCAGTTGTGACAGGCTGGCCAGATCCAAAGCCTGGCGTGCCGCCAGCGCCTCGCTGACCCGCACACGCTCGGCGAGCAGGTAGCCGAAGAACGCCGTGGTGAACAAGGCAGCGCCGAGCATGCCGGCCTGGGTGAACGAAATCTGCATTTCGCTGACTGACCAGTGGACCAGCGACTGTGCAAGCACGGCCAGCGCCGCCAGCGCCGCCGACAGCAGCGCGACGCGGCCGGACGACAACAGGCTGGAGCCGGCCACGGCAACCACCAGCAGAATCCCCAGCCCGCTGGCGATGCCGCCGCTGGCATGCAGGATCAATGTCAGGGCGACGACGTCCAATGCCACCTGCACGTAGACCTGGACGGGATACGGGATCAGCTTGTTCTCAACCGCAATCAGTTCGGCAATGGCGACGATCAGATATCCAATCGCCGTCACTTCGAACAAGGAAGCGTCGGTACTGCCCAACGGTGGGGGGGCGTTGCCGGTCAGGACGAGTACGCTGAACAGGCCCGAGAGAATGATTCGATAGAGGCTGAAGTAGCGCAGGGCCTGCCACGCCGGCTGGCGCGGGATCCGGACCTGGGCAGATACCCTGGCCATGGCGGAATCGAGCGCGATCAGACCTTATCCTCCGCCCCTGCCCGCGCATGTTCACCGCTGCAGTAGACTCGATCGTCGCGGTGCACCGCCGCCGAGGCCGGTACGAACGTGCCACAAGTGGCGCAGGCCTGCATACGCTCCGACGATTCGATTTTGCGGGTCTCGCGGCGCTGGCGCTGATAGTCCCGCCAGGCGCGCCTGAAGTAAATGTAGGCGAGCACCGCCAGTGACAGTAACAGTATGCGGCTAAGCAACATTTGGCTATAGTGACGACTTGCGCGTATGGAGGTTGCGAGCTTTGTGGCCAACGACGACTTGGCTCGGACGCCCGAAGTTTACACGCAAGCACACTGATACTTCGAATCCACCGCAAAGTTGCGGCCCGGGACCCTGCCAGCCGCTATTGGAAGGGAAGTACCCGCCGGCTGCGATGCCGGCATTAATTACTGATGAACCAGCTGGCGGACGCCAGCCGTTGAAATCATCCAGGAGTTGAAATGAACCTGCACGAATATCAGGCCAAACAGCTGTTCCGCGAGTTTGGCATCACCACGGGCGAGGGACTGCCAGCCCATACCGTCGACGAAGCGGTCGCAGCCGCCAAGCAACTTGGGGGCAGCCGGTGGCTGGTCAAAGCCCAGGTCCACGCAGGTGGACGCGGCAAGGCCGGCGGCGTAAAGCTGGTCGACAGCCTGGATGCGGTCCGTGACGCTACCCGAAAAATGCTCGGCACGCGTCTGGTGACACATCAGAGCGGTCCGCAGGGCCAACCGATCAACTGTGTCCTGGTCGATGCCGCCGCGCAAATCGATCGCGAACTTTACCTCGGCATGATTATCGACCGCGCCAGTCGGCAGGTGACCATCATGGCTTCGGCCGCCGGCGGCATGGATATCGAGGAAGTCGCAGCGACCACGCCGGAAAAGATTCTGACCGAGCGCATCGACCCTATCCTGGGCCTGCAGGGCTATCAGTGTCGACGCCTTGGATTCGCTCTGGATTTCAACGGTGACCAGCAGAAACAACTGGCAAAAATCCTGCACGGGCTGTACCGCCTGTTCCTGGAACGCGACCTGAGCCTGGTGGAGATCAATCCGCTGGCGGTGCTCAAGGACGGCAAGCTCGCGGCGCTGGATGCCAAGATCAACGTCGACGACAACGCCTTGTACCGCCAGTCGATCGCTGAATGGCGCGACGAAAGCCAGGAAGACGACAAGGAACGTCAGGCCAAGCAATTCGATCTGAATTACGTCACGCTGGAAGGCAATATCGCCTGCATGGTCAACGGCGCCGGACTGGCGATGGCCACGATGGACATCGTGAAACTTCATGGCGGCGACCCGGCCAACTTCCTTGACGTCGGCGGTGGCACCAACGCCGACAAGGTGGCGGAAGCGTTCAAGATCATTGTCTCTGACCCCAACGTGAAAGCGATTCTGGTCAATATCTTTGGCGGTATCGTCCGCTGCGACCTGATCGCCGAAGGCATCATCAAGGCGGTCTCCGAGGTCGGTGTAAGCGTACCGGTCGTGGTTCGACTCGAAGGAACCAATGTCGAGCAGGGCAAGCTGCTGCTGGCCGAGAGCGGCTTGAAGATCACCGGTGCTGATAATCTGGATGACGCCGCGCGCAAAGCCGTGGCGGCTGTATAAAGGGATAGTGGGATGGCCGTCTTAGTCAACAAGAACACCAAGGTCCTGGTTCAGGGTTTCACCGGCAGCCAGGGAACATTTCATGCCCAGCAGGCAATCGAATACGGCACCAACATCGTCGGTGGCGTCACCCCCGGTCGCGGGGGTTCCACCCACCTCGACCGCCCGGTATTCAACACCGTAGCCGATGCGGTTCGCGAGACCGGCGCCGACGCTACAGTGATATTCGTGCCACCGCCGTTTGCCGCCGACGCGATTGCCGAGGCTGCCGACGCCGACCTCGGCGTCATTGTCTGTATCACGGAAGGTATCCCGGTGCTGGACATGCTCAAGGTGAAGGCAAGCCTGTCGCACCGACCGGAGATTCGCCTCATCGGGCCGAACTGCCCGGGCATCATCACGCCGGGCCAGTGCAAAATCGGCATCATGCCAGGCAAGATTCACATGCCCGGCAAGATAGGCATCGTTTCGCGCTCCGGCACACTCACATACGAAGCAGTTCATCAGACCACGCTCGCGGGCCTTGGCCAGAGTACCTGCATTGGTATCGGTGGCGATCCGCTGCAAGGCATGAACTTCGTCGACTGCCTGGGCCTGTTTGAACAGGATCCGGACACCGCCGGCATCATCATGGTGGGTGAAATCGGCGGCAGCGCCGAAGAAGATGCCGCAGCCTTCATCAAGGCTCACGTCAGCAAACCGGTGGTCGGCTATATCGCCGGCGTCACCGCGCCGCCCGGCAAGCGTATGGGCCACGCCGGCGCAATCATCGCCGGGGGCAAAGGCACTGCCGCGGAGAAATACCGCGCGCTGGAAGCAGCAGGCGTCCACACGGTCCGGTCACCCGCCGAACTGGGCGCAGCGATGGTAAAGGCATTGGGTTGAGCGTCACGCTCAACCCTCTGTCGGCAGGAACAGCGTGCCCCGGATTGCTTTAGCGCAACTCAACTTCCTCGTCGGCGACATCTCCGGCAACACCGAGCGCATCATTGCCGCGATTGCCGACGCGCGTGACAACGGCGCTGATCTGGTCGCGTTCCCGGAACTGGCGGTGACTGGCTATCCGCCGGAAGACCTGCTGTTGCGGCCGGGATTCCAGCGCCGGGTCGACGCCGCCATGGCACATATTGCATTGGCTGCCCGCGGCATCACGGTGGTGGTCGGCCATCCCTTGCGTGAAGACGGACGCCTGTACAACGCGTTGAGCTGGATGGAAAACGGCGCCTGTACGGCGATTTACCGCAAACAGATTCTGCCGAACTACGAAGTCTTCGATGAAAAGCGCTATTTCGAACCCGGGCCGGGCCCGGTGGTCATCGAATGGGCCGGCCTGCGTGTGGCACTGACCATCTGTGAAGATATCTGGAATGCCCGGACCGCCCCACAGGCGCGGGACGCGGGTGCGAATATCATTCTCAACATCAACGGCTCTCCCTATCACCTTTCCAAGCGCGCGATGCGCATCGCCACGCTGCACAGCGCGGCGGTCGCAAGCGGACTACCCATCCTTTACTGCAATCTGCTCGGCGGTCAGGACGAACTGGTGTTCGATGGCGGTTCGCTGGCGGTATCGGCCAACGGTGAAATCGTTGCCAGCGCACCTGAATTCGCCGAGACATTGATGATGTTGGAAGTCACTGCGGCAGCCGGGAGTGACGCGCCGGTGATCCGCGGTGATCGAATTGCGCCATTGCACCAGGAAGCTGCCGCTTACGCGGCGCTGGTACTGGGTGTACGCGATTACGTCCACAAGAACGGCTTCCACGGTGCAGTGCTGGGGCTTTCCGGGGGTATCGATTCTGCATTGACGCTGGCCATCGCCGCCGATGCCCTGGGCGCGGAGAACGTGCGCGCCATCTCCATGCCCTCGGTCTATACCGCTGACATGAGCATCGACGATGCCCGTGAACAGTGTGCGACGCTTGGCTGTCAATTCGACATCGTGCCCATCAACCCGGTCGTCGAGGCATTCGGAACCGCCTTGAATCCTCTATTGGCCGATTCGAAGCCGGATGCCACCGAAGAGAATATCCAGGCGCGTACCCGCGGCGTGATGCTGATGGCGGTTTCCAACAAGACCGGCTGCATCGTACTGGCGACCGGCAACAAGAGTGAGATGTCGGTCGGCTATGCCACGTTGTATGGCGACATGGCTGGTGGCTTCGCGCCACTGAAAGACGTACCGAAAACGCTGGTCTACCGGCTTGCGGATTACGTCAACCGCAATCACGAAATCATTCCCCAGCGGGTCATCAGCCGGCCGCCCACTGCCGAGCTGCGACCTGATCAGAAAGACACGGACAGTCTGCCACCGTACGACGTGCTCGATCCGATACTTGAGCTGTATATCGAACAGGACAAGACGCCGAACGAAATCTGCTCGGCGGGCTACCAACGCGACGATGTCTACCGCGTGACCCGCATGGTGGATCGCAACGAATACAAGCGGCGCCAGGCGGCACCCGGGGTAAAGATATCCCGCCGCGCATTTGGCCGCGACCGGCGCTACCCGATTACTTCGAAGTATTCAGAAACGGTCGACTGAGTGGCTGCGCGGGCGCCCGCCCGAGATGGAAGGTTAGTGCAAGGTTCCAGGTTGGTTCTGTTTAATCAGGACACGCCATGAATACGTCCATGTAGGCTCGGGCTCGGCTTCCTGCCTCGCACGGTCCTGTTTAAACAGAACCAACCTGGAACGTCAGTGCTGGCTGTAGGGAAATCCCGCTCTGCTGACTAATCTCGCAACGCCCATGACTTGCGGCCAGCGCGACCGTTCAGTCGACCACGGTCCGGCGTATTTCGCGAATCCGGGGGCTGTTCGGATAATTCACTTCAAGCACATGCAGGGCATCGGCGGCGAGCTGGTCGAGCTCCATGACCGTGTAGGCCTTGGCCAGCGTCGCCAATGCTTCGGGCATCACCGGCGCCTGCTGGTAATTCTCGACGACATATCTCGCTCTATTGGCGGCCGCGACATAGGCGCCTCGGCGCATGTAGTACTGCGCGACGTTGACTTCATGCTGCGCCAGCAGGTTGCGCAGGTAAATCATGCGCTGGCGGGCGTCACCGATGTAACGTGATTCGGGAAAACGCTGGATGAGTTCGGCGAAATCCTGGAATGATTTCACTGCGGTGCTGTTATCACGCTGGGACGGGTCGCGCGCCAGGAAACGATCCGAAAACCCCCGGTTGGCGTTGAAATTCACCACGCCGCGAAGGAAATACGCGTAATCCATGTTCGGATTGGTCGGGTACAGCTTCATGAACCGTTCCAGCGACGCCAGCGCGGTTTCGTGCTCGGAGTTCTTGTAATACGAGTAGGCCAGCTCCAACTGGGCCTGCTGCGCATAGACACCGAACGGATAGCGCTGCTGCAGGAATTCGAAATATCTCACCGCGCCGTCGTAATACTTGTTCAGCATGCGCTTGTGACCTTCGTCATACAGCTGCTCGGCGCTCCAGTTCTCGGTCTTGTCTTCTTCCTTGGTGGAAAACAACGAGCAACCTGCCAGCTGAAGCAGGGCGAACATGACAACGGGGAGTAACAGTTTCTGTTTCATGCGCGGTATTGTATGTGCCTTTGAATCACAGCTCTAGCCGGCCGCCCGCCGCCCACCGACACCCGTTTCCACCATGACAGACGCCATTACCGACGAAAGCGACCATCGCCAGACGCAAGTGCCTGAATCACTGGCCGGCGCGCG
The DNA here is from genome assembly GCA_024234975.1 of Gammaproteobacteria bacterium. GTDB lineage: Bacteria > Pseudomonadota > Gammaproteobacteria > JACKNH01. The sequence goes on along the minus strand of JACKNH010000005.1, from coordinate 219,780 downwards.
GTTCGATCAGGCATTGGCGCAATTATTCCCCGACGTGTCACGTACGGCCGCCAAGGACGACATTGAGCACGGTCGTGCGCTGCTGAACGGCGCCGTGGTCAAGCCGCGCACGCGGGTGGAGGCCGGCGATCTCATCGATCTGGAGCACGACGAAACGCCGGCGATTGCCTGGTTGCCACAACGGACGGCGTTCGAAATCGTTTACGAAGATCCGATGATTGCCATCATCAACAAACCGGCGGGACTGGTGACTCATCCCGGCGCCGGCAACCCCGACCAGACCCTGGTCAACGGTCTGCTGCACTGGGATCCGGCCCTGAGCCAGTTGCCTCGGGGTGGCCTGATTCACCGGTTGGACAAGGACACGTCCGGGTTACTGGTCATCGCCCGCAACGCGCTGGCGCTGCGAGTGCTGACCGAGGAGATGCAGGCGCGCGAGATTCACCGCGAATATGAAGCAGTGGTCAACGGCGCCATGATTGCCGGCGGCACGGTTGATGCGCCGGTCGGACGCGACCGCAATCATCGGACCAGGATGGCGGTTACCGGGGCCGGCCGCGACGCGATTACCCACTACCGCATCAAGGAACGGTTCCGCGCCCATACCTGGCTCAATGTGATGCTGGAGACCGGGCGGACCCACCAAATCCGGGTTCACATGGCCCACATCGGCCACCCGTTGGTGGGAGATGCAACGTATGGCGGGCGCGTCCGTCTGCCGCCGGCGCCCCACCCGGACCTGGTCAGCGCCGTCCAGGGTTTCCGGCGCCAGGCACTGCACGCCGCCCGCCTGGAACTGGCACACCCGGAAACCGGCGAATCGATATCATTCGAAAGCCCGTTGCCGGATGATTTTCTGGCGCTGACGAATGCGCTTCGCGTCGACAGGGAGACCGCGGGTGGCGGGCGTCAATGACAATTCTGGAATACATCCAACCCGACTGGCCTGCGCCACCGCAGGTCAAGGCGGTCACCACGACCCGTGCAGGCGGGCTTTCCAGCGGTCCGTACCGAAGCCTCAATCTCGCCACCCACGTCGCCGACGCTGCGGCTGCTGTCGCGGCGAATCGTGATCGATTGTCCAGCGACCTGGCGCTGCCGGCAGCGCCGCGTTGGCTGGATCAGCGGCACACGACAACGCTGATTGACGCCGCCTGCGCGGGCGGCACGGTCGTCGCGGACGGCGCCGTCGCGGCTCGGCCCGGCGAGGTGTGTGCTATTCTCACCGCCGATTGTCTGCCCCTGCTGCTATGCGACCGCGCGGGAACCACTGTCGCCGCTTTGCATGTCGGCTGGCGAGGTCTGTTCGATGGCATCGTCCAGGCAGGAATCACCCGTTTGGTTGCAACAGGCACAGGCGCGGACAACTTGCTGGCATGGATCGGGCCCGGCATCAGCCAGCGGCACTACCAGGTCGGGCCAGAATTTCGTGAACGCTTTGTGGAACGCAATCCCGACTTCGCGCCAATGTTTGCCCCGGACGGCACGCGGTGGCGGGTAGCCCTGGACGCAATTTGCGAATCTATCCTGCAGGGACTGGGCGTCACAGCGATATATCGCAGCGGCCTGTGTACCTGTGCCGACGGCGAACGTTTTTTCTCCTACCGGCGTGACGGAACCACCGGTCGTATGGCGACGCTGATCTGGCTGGATGAGCCGCCGCGGGGCTCAGCGGAAGCCTGGCAGGCGCCGTTGAATCACCCGGATTTCCAGTCACGAGCAAATATCGAATCGGCGCCTGGCGCCGAGGCAGAGTTCGGCGATCGAATGAGGATCAGATGAGCGTCCTGGCGTGGGTGTTGCTGTTCAGTTTCCTGGCGGGTGCCTTGAGTATGGCTGGCGCGCTGGTGTACACGATGCTGCCTCAGCGGACCCACGTTGCCAGCGTGCGCCACCTGGTGAGCTTTGCCACGGGGGCCCTGCTCAGCGCCGCTTTCGTCGGCTTGTTGCCGGAAGCGCTGGAAGCACGGCCGGATGTGGGCGCCAGTGCGGTGATGGCCACCGTCCTGTTTGGTGTCATCACATTTTTCCTGCTGGAAAAAACCTTGATCTGGCGCCACGCCCACCACGATGACGCCGAAGCGCATGGCGCCGACCCGCACCATGTCCACATTCACGGTCGCAACGCTGCCTACATGATCATGGTCGGCGACACGTTCCACAACGCGCTGGATGGCGTACTGATTGCGGCAGCATTCACCACCGATATCAAGCTGGGCATCATTACCAGTGTCGCCATCATCGCGCACGAGATCCCGCAGGAACTGGGTGATCTCGTCATCATGCTGGAGGGCGGTATATCCAAGGCCAAGGCGTTGTTGCTCAACGCGGTATCCAGCCTGGCGACCGTGGCCGGTGCGTTGCTGGCCTTGATTGCCAGCGATTTCGTCAAAACCTCGCTGCCTTACCTGCTCGCGTTTACCGCCTCGAGCTTCATCTACGTGGCCGTCGCCGACCTGATACCGAGCCTGCAGCGCCATACCAAGGTCAAGGATTCGCTGCTGCAGGTCGTTCTCATCGTGTTAGGTATGGCGCTGGTCATCTACCTGGACCACCGCGGCCACTGAACAACGCGGCTTGACCGCGATCATTCCAGCAATCCACTTACGCCGCGACCCGCTTGATTTGGGGCGCTGGCATCTCCATATGTGCGTTAACCGTTTTTGGAGAGCATTTCATGCGTGCAGATAAAATGACCGCGCGATTCCAGCAGGCCCTGGGTGATGCCCAAAGCCGCGCCCTGGGTCGTGATCACCAATTCATCGAGCCGTCCCACCTGATGGCCGCCTTGCTGGAACAGCAGGACAGTTCAGTGCGTGGTCTGCTCCAGCAATGTGGCGTCGACCCTCAGCATTTTCGCTGCACTATCGACGAAATTATCGCCCGTTTGCCGCAAGTTCAGGGCACGGGAGGGGATGTCCACCCGTCGAATGATCTCGTCCGTCTACTCAACCTGACCGACAAACTGGCCCAGCAGCGGGGCGACGATTTCATTTCCAGCGAATTGTTCCTGGAGGCCGCCCTGGACGACAAGGGTACCTTGGGCAATGCATTGAAACAGGCCGGAGTGACCGCCGCCAGGCTTAAACCTGCCATCTCAAAGCTACGTGGAGGCGAAAAGGTGACCGACCAGAACGCGGAAGAAAACCGCCAGGCGCTGGAGAAATACACGATCGACCTGACCGCGCGCGCCGAGCAGGGCAAGCTGGACCCGGTGATCGGGCGCGACGAGGAAATCCGCCGCGTCATCCAGGTGTTGCAGCGTCGGACCAAGAACAACCCGGTGCTGATAGGTGAACCTGGCGTAGGCAAAACCGCCATCGTCGAAGGGCTGGCCCAGCGGATCGTCAATGGCGAGGTGCCGGATGGCCTGAAGAACAAGCGTGTACTGTCGCTGGACATGGGCCTGCTGATCGCAGGCGCCAAGTTCCGCGGTGAATTCGAAGAACGCCTGAAGTCCGTGCTCAAGGATCTCGCCAAACAGGAAGGCCAGATCGTGTTGTTCATCGACGAATTGCACACCATGGTCGGCGCCGGCAAGGCGGAAGGCAGCATGGACGCCGGCAACATGTTGAAGCCGGCGCTGGCGCGCGGCGAACTGCATTGCATAGGCGCTACCACGCTGGACGAATACCGTCAGTACGTGGAGAAGGACGCGGCCCTGGAACGTCGTTTCCAGAAAGTGCTGGTGGACGAACCAACGCTGGAAGATACCATCGCCATCCTGCGCGGTCTGAAGGAGCGCTACGCTGTCCATCATGGCGTCGAAATCACCGATCCGGCGGTCGTTGCCGCGACCCAGCTCGCGCACCGTTACATCACTGATCGTCAGCTGCCGGACAAGGCCATCGATTTGATCGACGAAGCCGCCAGCCGCATCAGCATCGAAATCGATTCCAAGCCGGAGGAGATGGACCGGCTGGATCGGCGTTTGATCCAGTTGAAGATTGAACGCGAAGCGTTGCGCAAGGAATCCGACCAGGCGTCGAAGAAGCGCCTGGGCGACCTGGAAACCCAGATTGCCGAGCGCGAGGCCGAGTACTCCGAGTTGGAGGAAATCTGGAAATCCGAAAAGGCCGCGTTACAGGGCTCCAGCCATGTCATGGCCGAACTCGAACGTGCCCGCGAAGATTTTGAAAAGGCCCGGCGCAACGGCGATTTGAACAAGATGTCGGAGCTTCAATACGGGGTCATCCCGGCATTGGAAAAGCAGCTCGAGCAGGCCAACCAGGCAGATCTCAAGGACATGAAGCTGCTGCGAAACAAGGTCACTGAAGAGGAGATCGCCGAAGTCGTTTCGAAATGGACGGGGATCCCGGTCTCCAAGATGCTCGAAGGCGAACGCGACAAGCTGCTGCGTATGGAAGACGCATTAGGTGGCCGCGTCATTGGTCAGACCGAAGCGGTCACGGCAGTGTCGGACGCTATCCGCCGCTCGCGAGCCGGACTCTCGGACCCGAACCGGCCCAACGGTTCGTTCCTGTTTCTGGGGCCGACCGGCGTCGGCAAGACCGAGCTGTGCAAGGCGCTCGCCGAATTCCTGTTCGACACCGAAGAAGCCATGATTCGGGTGGACATGTCGGAATTCATGGAAAAACATGCAGTTGCGCGACTTATCGGCGCGCCGCCAGGATATGTAGGGTATGAAGAAGGCGGTTTCCTGACCGAAGCCATCCGCCGCAAACCTTATTCAGTGGTCTTGTTGGATGAAATCGAGAAGGCCCATCCGGACGTCTTCAATATCCTGCTGCAGGTGCTTGATGACGGTCGCCTGACGGACGGTCACGGCCGCACCGTGGACTTCCGCAATACCGTCATCGTGATGACCTCGAATCTCGGTTCGCAACAGATTCAGGAAATGGCCGGTTCTGCCGAATACGATGACATGCGGGCTGCGGTCATGCAGATTGTGAGCGGGCATTTCCGACCGGAATTCATCAACCGTATCGACGAGGTGGTGGTGTTTCACACCTTGGGCAGCGCGCAGATCCGGGCCATCGCCGAATTGCAGATTGCCCAGCTTCGCAAGCGCCTGGCAGATCAGGGGATGGAGCTGGAAATCTCGACGGCTGCGCTGGACCATCTGGGCAGCATCGGGTTCGATCCGGTCTATGGCGCCCGCCCGCTCAAGCGCGTTATTCAGCACCAGCTGGAAACACCGCTGGCGCGTGAATTGCTGGCTGGCCATTTCGCCCACGGTGATTGCATTACCGTGGATTACACCGATGACCGTCTGGTGTTTGGAAAAACGGTACGGGACGCAGCCTGAGCGACGCCGGTCCGGCACTGAACAGGTGCGCGGACGTGGCATTTTGGTGACGCACTTATCGGTTTACCGCGCAGGGATTTTCTCTTGCGCGGTAGCCAATTACGTGCTTTTCATCTACCATTGGCTGAGATATTTGGCCCTTGGGGAAGGGACTATCGCGCATGGCAGTGACTACCAACCGAGTGCCATTGACGGGCCTGGCGCGCAAGCTTGTGGCCGACGGTCTGCTTGATGAAGCAACCGCCTCACAGGCGTTCCAGGGCGCGCTCGCCGAAAAAATCCCCTTCGTAAAATATCTCGTTGATAACAGCCTTGGCAGCAGCAAGGAAATCGCCCACGCCGCATCGGTGGAATTCGGCGTCCCTCTGGTTGACATCGATTGCCTGGATATCGATGCCGATACGGTCAAGCTGGTCAAGGAAAACACGATTCAAAAACATCATGCGCTGCCACTGTACAAACGCGGCGGACGCATGTTCATCGGCGTCTCCGATCCGACCAACCTGCAGGCGCTGGACGAGATCCGCTTTCAGGTCGGCATCAATACCGAACCGGTACTGGTTGAAGAAGACAAACTGCAGAAGGCCATCAGCCGGACGCTCGAGGCTGCGGATACCAGCCTCGCGGACATGGACGACGACGACTTTGATGATCTCGAAGGTCTGGAAGTTGGTGCGGAAGAGGAATCTCGCGACGATGAGGCGGATATCGACGATGCCCCCGTCGTGCGCTTCGTCAACAAGGTGTTGCTGGACGCCATCAAGAAAGGCGCCTCGGACCTGCACTTCGAACCCTATGAAAAATATTATCGCGTACGTCTGCGTATCGACGGCGTGTTGCAGGAGTTGGCCAAACCACCCCTGATATTGGCGACCAAGATCGCGGCGCGCATCAAGGTCATGTCGCGACTGGATGTCTCCGAGCGACGTGTGCCGCAGGACGGCCGTATCAAGCTCAAACTCTCCAAAACCAAGGCCATCGATTTCCGCGTCAGCACCATGCCGACATTGTTCGGCGAAAAATGCGTGCTGCGCGTATTGGATTCGGATGCCGCCAAGCTGCAGATTGATCAGCTGGGCTACGAGGATTTCCAGAAGGAACTGTTCCTCAAGAACCTGCATAAACCCTACGGCATGTTCCTGGTTACCGGGCCCACCGGTAGTGGTAAAACCGTATCGCTGTACACAGGCATCAATATTCTCAACACCCACAGCATCAACATCTCCACTGCCGAAGACCCGGTCGAAATCAACCTGCCCGGCATCAACCAGGTGCAGGTGGACGAACGTACCGGGATGACCTTCCCCAAGGCGCTGAAGGCATTTCTGCGTCAGGATCCGGACGTGATTCTCGTCGGGGAAATCCGCGATATCGAGACCGCTTCGATTGCGGTCAAGGCGGCCCAGACCGGTCACATGGTGATGTCCACGCTGCATACCAATGATGGCCCGCAGACCCTGACGCGTCTCAAGGACATGGGTGTCGCGCCGTTTGCAGTCGCAACCACGATCAATCTGGTCACCGCCCAGCGCCTCGCCCGTCGGTTGATATCGGATACCAAAGTCGCGGTGGATATGCCGAAAGAAGCGCTGTTGAAGGAAGGCTTCACCGAAGAGGAAGTCAATGCGGGCGTCAAACTGTATGGCCCGCCGCCCGGAGATGCGAACGCGGGCTACAAAGGACGGACCGGCCTTTATCAGGTCATGGGAATTTCCGACGCAATGAAGCGCCTGATCATCGAAGGCGCCAACGCCGTGCAACTAGCCGACCAGTCCAAGGCAGAAGGCATCTGGGATCTGCGCAAGTCAGGCCTGAACAAGGCCAGGTTAGGCATCACTTCACTGGCGGAAATCAACCGAGTGACGATGGAATAGCACATGGCAGAGCAAGCAATAAAGCAGGACATGTTCGTCTGGGAAGGTGTCGATCGCCACGGCAAGAAAGTCAAAGGCGAAATGACCGGCACGTCCGACGCGCTGATCAAGGCTCAGCTGCGACGCCAGGGTGTCAATCCGTTGCGCGTGCGCAAGAAACCCAAGTCACTGTTCACATCCGCTCAGAAAATCACCACCAAGGACATCACCGTTTTTTCGCGTCAGCTTGCGACCATGATGTCGTCCGGCGTGCCGCTGGTCCAATCGTTTGAAATCGTCGGACGGGGGCATGAAAACAAGGCCATGCAGGATCTGATTCTGTCTATCAAGGCCAATGTGGAATCCGGTGGTTCGCTGACGGAATCACTGGGTAAGCATCCAAAATATTTCAACGAGCTGTTTCTGAACCTTGTTCAAGCCGGCGAACACGCGGGTATCCTCGAAGATATCCTGCACAAGATCGCCACTTACATGGAAAAGACCGAGGCCCTGAAGTCCAAGATCAAGGGCGCCCTGTTCTACCCGATAGCGGTCATCGTGGTGGCGTTCGTCGTCACCTGTATCCTGATGATTTTTGTTATTCCGCAGTTCCAGGATCTGTTTTCAAGTTTCGGTGCTGACCTGCCACCGTTGACGCAATTTGTCATCAACATGTCGAACTGGTTTGTCGAGTACTGGTGGCTGCTGTTCGGCGGCATCGGTGCCGTCATTGTCGGCTTCTGGCAGTTCCACAAGCGATCAATAAAGTTTGCGCATTTCCTTGACCGTCTGATGCTGAAAGTCCCAGTCATCGGCGACATTCTGAACAAATCAGCGCTGGCGCGATTTGCCCGGACGCTGTCGACGATGTTCTCCGCGGGCACCCCGCTGGTTGAGGCCATGTCGTCGGTCGCCGGCGCCTGCGGCAATATCGTCTACTACGAAGCAGTGATGGAAATCCGCGATGCCGTCGCCACCGGTACGCAAATCAATGTCGCCATGCGCGATACCGGGCTGTTTCCGAACATGGTCATCCAGATGGTGTCGATCGGTGAGGAGTCAGGCTCGATAGATGCGATGCTGGCCAAGGTTGCCGATTGGTACGAACAGGAAGTCGACGACGCGGTGGATGCCCTGACCAGTCTGCTCGAACCGATGATCATGGCGTTCCTGGGTGTTGTGATTGGCGGACTGGTGATCGCCATGTACCTGCCGATATTCAAGATGGGCCAGGTCGTCTGACGGTTTCACGCCGCGCAGCACCGTCCCGTCACCGCCGTGGCGATACGCCGCGGCACCGCCATCAACCAGCGCGGCCTGGATCGCCAGGCAGCGCCACGCTGATCGACCCGACATGATCGACCTCGAAATTTTCGTCGAGTACCCTGCGCTGTTCACCACCGTTCTGGGCGTGGTCGGACTGCTGGTTGGCAGTTTCCTGAATGTTGTCATTCTGCGGCTGCCGGTGATGATGGAACGCGAGTGGCGTGCCGACGCGCGGGAGATCCTGGATCTGCCGGCACCCGTAGAAGGCACTGAAGACGCCGCGCCGTTTGACCTCGTCCGGCCTGATTCTCACTGTCCAGCCTGTAAACGTCCGGTGCGCGCATGGCAGAACATTCCCGTCATCAGTTATATGTTTCTGCGTGGCCGGTGCGCAGGGTGCGGCACGGGAATCTCCATCCGCTATCCGTTAGTCGAGATCGCCGGCGGAATCGCGGGCACGGTTGCCGCTGTATGGTTCGGGCCATCATTGGCCGCACTGGGAGTCGCGGCGCTAAGCTGGGCGCTGATTGCGCTCGCGATGATTGATTACGATACACAGTACCTGCCGGATGTCATTACGCTACCGTTTCTGTGGCTGGGGATATTGTTGAATATCACCGGCACTTTCGTGCCGCTGCAGGACAGCGTCATTGGTGCCACCGTGGGATACCTGAGTCTGTGGTCCGTCAATCAGGCCTTCCGCCTGGTTCGAGGCATGGACGGAATGGCCGCCGGCGATTTCAAACTCCTTGCCGTGCTGGGAGCCTGGCTTGGCTGGACCATGCTGCCATTGATCATTCTGCTGTCGTCGCTGGTGGGCGCCGTCATCGGTATCGGACTGATGATGTTCCGGGGTCACGCCCGCGCCAAGCCCATACCGTTCGGGCCGTACCTCGTGCTCGCCGGATTGATTGCCATCTATTTCGGCCCCCACCTGATGGCGCTATGGCTTGGGCCGGCAACCGGCCTTTGAGTGGTACGCAGGTTATGCCGCGACTGGTGGTCGGCGTCACTGGTGGAATAGGTAGCGGTAAATCCACCGTCTGCTCCGCATTTGCCGCACTGGGCGTGCCGTTCGTCGATGCTGACATCGTGGCGAGGGAAGTTGTCGAACCGGGACAACCTGCGCTGGAGGAAATCCGGCGGGAATTCGGCAGCAGCGTGTTTCTCGATCATGAAACCCTCGACCGGTCCGCCTTGCGCACCCAGGTGTTTGCCGATGCGACCGCGAAAACCAGACTTGAAAACATCATCCATCCGCGAGTTCGCGATCGTATCCACGACGCAATTTCAAACTGTACGGCGGACTACATGCTGGTCTGCATTCCGTTGCTCCTGGAATCCGGTGCATACCAGGACATCATCGACCGCGTGCTGGTTATAGACTGCAGCGAAGAAACGCAGATCAAGCGCGTAATTGTTCGAAGTGGATTGACACGTAGTGAAGTCGAAGCAATCATGCGAGCGCAGAAAAGTCGTGCAGAACGGCTGGCTGCAGCCGATGACGTGCTGCTCAACGAAGGCGATCTACGGGACATCACTGCCCGCGTAGGCGAGCTGCATCAGAAGTATCAAGCCCTGGCTGCAACCGACTGAAGTCGCTTTAATGTCCGGTCATGGAAGGCTTTCTCCATGCCTGTATACATTTGGGCGACTTAACAGGCGCCGGTTGCGCCCGCTTTGTTGCATTAATGCGCCAAACAGTATTTCGCTGCCGGTTCCGCTTGCGTGACCGATGCGCGACGACGACGCTGCAACACCTTAGTATGTACACACGCGTATCCAGACCGGGACAGACACTCGTTTAGTTCATGACCAAGTCAGTGAAAGATCAAATCCGCGCCGGTACCGCGTCCATTGTCTACGAACAGCCGATCACCGAGAGGATCAGGAATTTCCTTCGGCTTGAGCACCTGTTCCAGAACATCAATTACGCCATCGCCAATCCTTCGGCATGGGGCAGTCGTGAGGCAATCGTCACCATTCTGGAACTGGTCGATTTGCTATCGCGAACCGACTTCAAGGCAGAGCTGATCAAGGAGCTCGAACGGCACGCCGCAGTGCTCCTGGCCTTGGCCAACAAACCAGGGGTCGACGGCTCCAAGCTGAGTGATGTCACCAGCAGAATCGAAAAGGTCGCCAACCGGATGAAAGTGGCTGAATGCCAGCCCACCCAGCGCGTGCGTACCGACGAATTTCTCAACCAGGTCAAGCAGCGGGTGGCGATTCCCGGCGGCGCCTGCAACTTCGATTTGCCAGCCTTGCATTACTGGCTGAGCCAGCCGATGCACAAGCGAGTTGCCGAACTAAACACCTGGATGGAGGATTTGCGCGTCATCGAATCCGCTATTGATCTGGTACTGATGGATATCCGTCAAAGTACGATTCCACTGGCCGTCACCGCCAGCGGCGGATTCTTTCAACAGAATATTGATGCCAGCTCGCCGGTCTTGCTGTTACGCGTCGTATTACCGGCGGACATCGCGATATTCCCGGAAATCAGCGGTGGTAAACATCGGTTCACCGTGCGCATGATGCGTCAGGCCAGTTCCCGTGAACGTCCCGAGCAGGTGGAATGCGACGTTGATTTTCAACTGCAGTGTTGCGGAATCTGACAGCAACCATTCAGCACATCGGCCACCCTGGCGTCAACTTCCCGGATCGTTTCTGACCACGCATCTGCTTGCGTTGCAAGCGGTTCCGGCAGATTCAAAGCAATGGCCGAACAGCCCCTGGCGACAGCTTCAGTCAACGCCGCGACGTCATCGGTAATCATTACGCGCGGTGGCGCCGTCAACAATGCGCCTTGTGCGAAAGCCTCCGCAGCGTGTTCGATGTTCGATGAATCGACCATCAGCAATGCGAATTTTTGGTTATTTTCCGCGGCATCGGGCATCAAATATCGTTTAAACGATACCGCCATCTGCACAGACGAGGATGTCATTGGCGACACGTCATCACATGCGGCGCCGGCATCATGAACATCGAGCACGACTGAGCAATCTGCAACGTCCAATTCAACTTTGCGCGCCGCCAGTTCTTTCAAGAACGCTGCAGGGTCAACAGTTGAGGCCAGTTCGACGACAATCTTTCGCAACCCGTTACCCCTCGCATGCCGCATGACTTCAAGGACATCCGCGATGGCGGATTTGCGCAAAGTGATTCGAGGCATCCAACGAGGCAGGCTTGCCGCCAGCACGATTGGACGGTTCGCGGCAGGAAACTCATAATGGCCCAGTTCCGCGGCGGACACCCAGCGCACCTCCTGCCCTTCCCGCCCATGCGCTTCGCCGTGCCATCGTTCTACAACGAAAACATCCAGCAGCAGGTCAAGGTAGTCATAGTGGTGTCGAACCTGAATCAACGGCATGGCCGACTGAATGTTGATGCCGAGCTCTTCGTTGAGCTCACGACGCAATGCGTCTATCGCGGATTCGTCGGGCTCACATTTGCCGCCCGGAAACTCCCATAACCCGCCTTCACGCACATGGCCCGGGCGGCGGGCAATCAGAATCTCTCCCGCGGGACTGCGGATAACGGCGGCAACTACGTGGACAGGGGCAGGCGAGGGATCAGGAGCGGTAGTCGGCATTGATACGAACGTATTGTTCGGAGAGATCGCAGGTCCAGACCGTGCTGCTCGCCTTGCCCAGACCGAGATCGATGCGGATATCGATATCGCTACCCTGCAATGCGGCGACACCCAGCGATTCGTGATATTCCGGATCCGGCTCACCATTGGTCAGAATGCGTTGCTCACCAAAGGCCACGGTGACCTTGCCTACATCCAGCACCTTGATTGGTGCGCGTCCCACCGCCGCGAGAATTCGGCCCCAATTCGGGTCGGACGCATACAGCGCGGTCTTGACCAATGGTGAGTGCGCAACGGTATAGGCAACCGTCTTGCAATCCGCCTCGCTGGCGCCGCCGGTGACTTCAATACTGATGAATTTGCTCGCACCCTCGGCATCGCGAATGATGGCGTGCGCAAGTTCCATGCAGGCGCGCATAACGGCGTCGCGCGCCGGCTGTAATTCAGTCAGCTGGCGTGGGCCATCGGGATTCGACAGTCCCGTTGCGATAAGTACCGCCGCGTCATTGGTCGAGGTATCACCGTCGACTGTGATGCAATTGAAGGTTTGCGCCACCGCACTCTCGATACATTCGCGCACCTGCGCCGCGGACAGCGGTGCGTCGGTTGCCAGAAACGCAAGCATCGTGGCCATGTTCGGACAAATCATGCCCGCACCCTTGGCAATACCGGAGACCACATAGGGCTTGCCATCCGCGACGAATCCCACAGTCGTGGTTTTGGGCACTGTATCGGTTGTCATGATGGCCCGCGAAGCGCGGCGCCAACCGTCTATCGCCAGTTCCTCATACACGGCGGGGACGGCCGCCTCGATGCGCTCTACCGGCAATGGCTGACCGATAACGCCGGTCGAAAACGGAAGCACTTCGTTGTCGTTACAGCCACCGTGTGCGGCGATGAACCCGCAAACCTTGCGCGCGGCGGCAACGCCGTCACTGCCGGTGCCGGCGTTGGCGTTACCGGCATTGATCACCAGATACCGCGGTTGTTGCTGGTCGAGATATTCCTGCGCAACCAACACCGGCGCCGCCCGAAAACGATTACTGGTAAACGTCGCCGCGGTAACCGATCCCGCGGCGATCTCCACCAGGACCAGATCATCGCGGTTACGGTAGCGAATGCCGGCGTCTGCACAGCCTATGCGGATACCGTGTACCGCCGACGGTGAGAAATTTGATGTCTCGCTCATGCGAGGCGGCCATGGCACTGCTTGTATTTCTTGCCTGAACCGCACGGACAAGGTTCATTGCGGCCCACTTTGCGATCCCGGCGCACGAATGGCGGGGCACCACTATCGTCGACCGCAGCTTCAGCCGCAGCGGCATCGTCATCGGCGAACTGGGCAGCGCCGGCCTCCGGGCCGCTCTGATAGGTGACGGGCGCGGTCTGCCGCCGCTGTTCATCGACTGCGGCAACATCTTCTTCCGCCCGCACCTGTACCTTCGACAGGATACTGATGACATCGAGCTTCAGCCGCTCGAGCATCGCCGCGAACATTTCAAACGCTTCGCGCTTGTATTCCTGTTTCGGATTCTTCTGCGCATAACCACGCAGATGGATGCCCTGGCGCAGATGGTCCATGGAGGCCAGATGATCCTTCCAGTGCGAATCCAGAACCTGCAGCATCACGGCCTTTTCGAAGTGGCGCATGACTGCGGCGCCCGCCATCTGCTCCTTGGCCTTGTACGATCCCTCGACATGTTCAAGAATCCGCGCCCGCAGACCGTCTTCATCCAACCCGCTGTCTTCGTCCAACCACTGCTGCAATGGCAGGCGCGCTGCGAGATCTGATTCCAGTGCTTCCGTAAGACCGGGGATATCCCACGATTCGTGGTAGCTCTGCGGCGGAATGTATCGATCGATTACCGCGTTGACCACATCGTGGCGGATGCCTTCGATGTTTTCAGAGACATCCTCCGCGGCCATCAGCTCGGTACGCTGCTCGTAAATCACCTTACGCTGATCGTTGGCGACGTCATCGTATTCCAGCAATTGTTTGCGGATATCGAAGTTGCGGCCTTCGACCTTGCGTTGGGCATTTTCGATGGCGCGGGTCACCCACGGATGTTCGATCGCCTCGCCTTCCTGCATACCGAGCTTCTGCATCAGCGATGCAACCCGGTCGGAGGCAAAGATGCGCATCAGGCTGTCTTCGAGTGAGAGGTAGAACCGGCTGGAGCCAGCATCGCCCTGACGCCCCGATCGACCGCGCAGCTGGTTATCGATACGCCGCGATTCATGGCGTTCGGTACCGATGATGTGTAAACCACCGGCAGCCAGTACCTTGTCGTGCCGCTCCTTCCATTGCTCGCGAATGGCCTCAACATCCGCGCCGCTTTCCTCGGCCTGCGCCAGCTCGGCTTCGAGGCTGCCGCCCAGAACGATGTCAGTGCCGCGACCGGCCATATTCGTGGCAACCGTCACCACACCGGGACGGCCCGCCTGAGCGACGATATGCGCTTCACGCTCGTGGAACTTGGCGTTCAGTACTTCGTGTTTGATGCCGGCCTTGTTCAACAGGTTGGACAGGTACTCGGAGGTCTCAATCGAGGTGGTGCCGACCAGGACCGGCTGCTCACGTGCGGCACATTCCTTGATGTCCTCGATGATGGCATCGAATTTTTCACGCTTGGTGAGAAAAACCACGTCGCCATGATCCTTACGGACCATTGGCAGATTGGTTGGCACCACGATGACTTCAAGCCCGTAGATCTGCTGGAATTCGTAGGCCTCGGTATCGGCGGTCCCGGTCATGCCCGCGAGCTTGCGGTACTGGCGGAAATAATTCTGGTAGGTGATTGAAGCGAGCGTCTGGTTTTCCTGCTGGACCTTGACCCCTTCCTTGGCTTCCACTGCCTGGTGCAATCCATCCGACCAGCGGCGGCCCGGCATCGTGCGGCCGGTGAATTCATCGACGATGACAATCTCACCGTCCTTGACCACGTAGTCCACGTCCTTCTGGAACAGCGCGTTGGCACGCAGCGCTGCGTTGACGTGATGCATCAGGTTGATGTTGGCGGCGCTGTAAAGACTGTCGCCTTCTTTCAGCAAGCCTTCGCGCACCATCAGCTGTTCAATGTGCTGATGGCCATCTTCGGTCAGGTGGACCTGGCGTGCTTTCTCATCCACTGCGTAATCACCTTCGCCCTCCTCGGTCTCCTGACGCTTGAGATAGGGAAACAGGCGATCGACCTTGACGTAGAGATCAGAGCGATCATCCGTAGGCCCGGAGATGATCAGCGGTGTACGCGCTTCGTCGATAAGAATGGAGTCGACTTCGTCGACAACGGCATAGGCCAGGCCACGCTGTACACGCTGCTCCAGATTGAACGCCATGTTATCGCGCAGGTAATCGAAACCGAATTCGCTGTTTGTTCCGTATGTGATGTCGGCGCTGTAGGCAGCCTTGCGTTGTTCGAAATTCAACCCCGGTACGATTACACCGACCGACAGACCGAGGAAGTTGAAGATTCGCCCCATCCAGGCAGCATCGCGCCGCGCGAGATAGTCGTTGACGGTGACGACGTGTACGCCATCACCGGACAGTGCATTGAGATAGGTTGGCAAGGTCGCGACCAGCGTCTTGCCTTCACCGGTACGCATTTCGGCAATGCGACCTTCATGCAACACCATGCCGCCGATCAGCTGCACATCGAAATGCCGCATACCCAGAACCCGGCGCCCCGCTTCGCGGACTACCGCGAACGCTTCCGGCAGCAGGTCATCCACCGTTGCCCCGTCGGCCAACCGTTGGCGGAATTCGGCGGTCCTGGCAGTCAGTTCGGCGTCAGACAGCGCCGCAATTCCATCTTCCAGTTCGTTGACGGCGTTGGCGGTTTTGCGCAGCTTGCGGACGACGCGATCATTTCGACTGCCGAACACTGCTTTGACCAGTGAAGACGGCCAGGAGAGGGGATTCAGATTCATGTTGGATGTGCTTGCGTGAGTGCGAACGCGGATTAGCGCGGAATTTCAGAGCGCGCTAGTTTAGCAGATGCTTGAGACCAGCGTCGGATAACCCGGCGCCGGGCGAGCAAGGGTCTGAAGCCCCTGAAATCAGCCGCGACGGCTGTTCAGGTACTGGTTGGGGTTGACTGACTTGCCGTCCTTGAGAACTTCGAAATGCACGTGGGGGCCGGTCGACCGACCACTGGAACCCAGAAGCGCAATTGCCTGATCCTTCTCGACTTTCTCACCAACTGCCACGGTATTTTCGCGGTTATGGGCATAGCGGGTAACGAACCCGTTGCCATGGGTGACCTCAACCATGTTGCCGTAGCCAGGACGAGGGCCGGACCAGGTGACGACGCCATCCGCGACCGCCTTGACCGTCGAACCGCTGCGCCCGGCGAGATCCACACCGGCGTGGAAAGCACGGCCGCCTGAAAGCGGGTCGGTACGGTAGCCGTAGCCCGAAGAAATCCAGCCACTGCTGACCGGCAGTCCTGACGGCAGAATGCTGTCGCTCAACTCGCGATTCAAAAGTAACGATTCGATGGCGGCGAGCTGGTCATCCTGCACGCTGAGTGTCGCACTCAGATCCTCGATCGCCGACAGTGTAGTGCGCCAATCCAGACTGACCGGGACCTCGGGACCGCCCACTGGCGGCTCGGATTCCAGGCTGAACTCCCCGGCATCCATCCCTGCCATATCAATCACGCGAACGGCGACGGCATCCAACCGCGTCATGTCCGCCTGCAACATGCCAACGCGGCTGGCGATGGCAGACAACGCTCCGTCAATATCGTTGCGGGTTGCCGCGATCGCGGCGCGATCCTGGGAAATTTCCTGCTGCCACAGTTGGGAGGCGAAACGCTCATCGCCACTGATTCGGCTCACCATCCAGTCTGCACCGGATTTGAATCCGGTATAGGCGGTCAGCCCGATAAGCAATGCGACCGCCACACCGAAGCTCGTCACAGTGGCGGTATTGACCCGTAGCCGCCGCGTGGCGCCGCGACCATGGGAGATCAGAATTATTTCCATCGCTGCACGAAATCCCGTCTATGCGTATTATTCCCGGGACGCCCCGCCATAAGACGGACCATCCAGCTTTGATACTCAGAGACCCAGGTGGCAAACGGTTTACCGCACTGTCGGCCGCAGAGCCGACACTGCGCGCGCTCGTGTCCCACGCGCACAGCTTGATGAAGGTACAGCGGATACTGGAGGGCGTGCTTCCTGAGGAATTAGCCCAACACCTGAGTGTGGCCAATGTACATCAGGGCACGCTGGTGCTCAATGCCAGGAGCGCGATTTGGTGTACCAAGGCCCGCTTCGCCGCCCCGCAGATCCTTGAAAAACTACAATGTATCAGTGAGTTAAAAGGCATACATCAAATCAGGATCCGGCTGGATCCACGCACGCCGGAGGCGCGCGACAGCCATCGGGGACAGTCGGCCCGGCACTCCGCTGCCGGTGCCTGCGTGCTTCGCGAGACGGCTGAACATATCGGAGATGACGCCTTGAAATCCGCGTTGCACCGGTTGGCCAGTCACGTCGGCACGGATGCGCCGGACTGATCGTCCGGTTCAGAATCGATTGCGGTTTTTGCTGGAAAGGCTGGCTTGCGCCGGCCGACTCAGGTGGCGGTCAACGGGTTGTTGAAGGAAATCGGCACTTCGTCGTGTTCATCGAAAGTTACCCGCTCCCACGCATCGCGTGTATCAAGCAGCTTTCGCAACAGGCGATTGTTCAGAAAGTGGCCGGACTTGTGCCCGCTGTACTTGCCGATAAGGCTGTTACCCAGCAGATAGAGATCGCCCACGGCATCGAGGATTTTGTGTTTGACGAACTCATCCTCATAGCGCAACCCGTCTTCGTTGACTATCCGGTAATCGTCGACAACCACGGCGTTGTCCAGGCTGCCGCCCAGTGCCAGGTTCCTTCTGCGTAGCATCTCGACCTCACGCATGAAGCCGAAAGTCCGCGCGCGGCATACTTCGCGGATAAAGGCGGTGGTTGAGAGATCAAGTTCAGCGAACTTGCTGTGCGACTGGAAGAACGGGTGATCGAAATCGATCGAGAACGCCACTTTGAACCCGTCATAGGGATCAAACCGGGCCCATTTCTCACCATCTTCGATGGTGACTGGTTTCTTGATACGAATGAATTGCTTACGTGCGTTCTGTGCCTCGATGCCCGCAGACTGGATCAGGAACACGAACGGACCGGCACTGCCATCCATGATCGGGACTTCCGGCGCACTCAGTTCAACGTAGGCATTGTCGATACCCAGCCCGGCAAATGCGGACAACAGGTGTTCTACCGTTGAGACGCGGACGTCATCAAATACCAGGCTCGTGCACAGATTGGTATCACCGACGTTTTCAGCGCGAGCGGCAATCTCAACCGCCGGATCGAGATCGACACGGCGGAATACGATACCGACATTGGCTGGTGCGGGGCGCAGCGTCAGCAATACTTTCTTGCCCGTATGTAAACCGACGCCGGTTGCTCTTATTACGTTCCGCAATGTCTGCTGACAAATCATCCAATACCGATCTGTAGGTCTGCGCCGATACCCTGGCTGTTGATCCGCCCCCTACCACTGGCGAGGATAGCACACGCTGAAAGTTCGCGATAACGACTCATGGCGTTTCCGGTTGACCGCTGATCCCGATCAGTCTGCCTGTCTGCGAAGGAATGCCGGAATATCGAGGTAGCTGGAATCGCCGGGCTGCACATCGCTACCCATGACCTGCTCATTTCGATTACGGATGATTGTCGGCCGTTCCAGTGCCTTGTAATCGGGTTGGGCTTCCTCTTCCCGCTTCAATACCTTCACGTTATCGTCCTTGGCGCGAACAACTTCATTTCCAATGCCGGTAGCAACCACGGTAACCCTGACTTCGTCTTCCATTTCGGCATCAATGACGGTGCCGACGACGACGGTGGCGTTATCAGACGCGAAAGCCTTCACGGTGTTCCCGATCTCCTCGAAATCACCCATGGTGAGGTCCATTCCTGCGGTCACATTGACCAGAATGCCGCGGGCGCCAGCGAGATTGACGTCTTCCAGCAGCGGCGAGGAAATGGCATTTTCAGCGGCGATGCGCGCGCGATCCTGCCCTTTGGCGATACCCGACCCCATCATTGCCATGCCCATCTCGCTCATTACCGTGCGAACGTCGGCGAAGTCGACGTTGATGAGTCCCGGACAGGTGATGAGTTCGGCGATTCCCTGCACCGCGCCCAGCAGGACGTTATTGGCTGCCTTGAAAGCATTGAGCAGCGTGATATCGCGGCCCAGGACGCTCAGCAGCTTTTCATTGGGAATCGTGATCAGCGAATCGACGGACTGCGACAACTCGCGGATACCAGCACTTGCGATCTCCAGACGCTTGCGACCTTCGAACGGAAAAGGCTTGGTGACGACGGCCACGGTCAGAATGCCCATTTCCTTCGCAACCTGCGCGATGACCGGCGCGGCACCGGTACCGGTACCGCCGCCCATGCCGGCGGTCAGAAAGATCATGTCCGACCCATCCAGCAGGTCGCGGATGCGGTCCCGATCCTCCAACGCCGCCTGCCGGCCGATCTCCGGGTTCGCGCCGGCGCCCAGTCCCTTGGTGATATCGGTCCCCAGCTGAAGTGCGACGCGGACATTGGAATTCTTCAATGCCTGCGCGTCGGTGTTGGCGCAGATGAATTCCACGCCTTCAATATTCGCATGCAGCATGTGGTTGACTGCATTGCCACCACCGCCGCCAACGCCGATGACCTTGATTACCGCGTTCTGACTGTAATGGTCCATTAATTCAAACATGTTCAACCCTCCTACGGTGTGTATCCAATTCAGATTTTCTGAAACCAGCTTTTCATTCTTCCCCACAACGAAGTCATGCCGGCACCGACATGACTGCGTGGCACACTGCTGCCCGCATCCTTGACGCCAAACAACAGCAGTCCCACGCCGGTGGCATAGATTGGATTACGGATGACGTCCGTGAGACCGGTGACGGATTGCGGGGAACCCAACCGCACCGGCATGTGAAAGACTTCCTCGGCGAGATCGATAGCGCCTTCCATCTTGGCGCCGCCGCCGGTCAGCACGATGCCGGCTGCAACCAGTTCGGCAAAGCCGCTGCGCTTGAGTTCGTCGTTGACGAGATTGAACAACTCCTCGTAACGCGGCTCGACCACTTCCGCCAACGTCTGCCGTACCAGGCGACGCGGTGGGCGATCACCCACACTGGGCACTTCGATGGTTTCATCGGGATTGGCCAGCTGCGTCAACGCACAGGCGTAGTTGATCTTGATGTCCTCGGCATGATGCGTTGGCGTACGCAGAGCGATTGCGATGTCGTTCGTGACCTGGTCGCCGGCGATGGGTATCACCGCGGAATGATGAATCGAACCGTTGACGAACACCGCCATGTCGGTGGTGCCACCGCCGATATCGCACAGGCAGACACCCAACTCCTTTTCGTCTTCGGTAAGTACGGCGTATGACGACGCCAGTTGTTGCAGAATGATGTCGTCGACTTCCAACCCGCAACGACGTACGCACTTGACGATGTTCTGCGCGGCGCTCACCGCACCGGTCACCATGTGGACACGGGCTTCCAGCCGCACGCCAGACATCCCGATCGGGTCGCGGATGCCTTCCTGGGTATCGATAATGAATTCCTGCGGCAGGATATGCAGAATCTTCTGGTCAGCCGGAATGGCTACCGCACGCGCGGCGTCGATGACGCGGTCAACGTCAGCGGCCGTGACCTCATTTTCCCGCAACGGCACCATACCGTGCGAGTTCAGGCTGCGGATATGGCTGCCAGCGATACCGGCATAGACCGAGTGGATTTCACAGCCGGCCATCAACTCGGCTTCCTCGATGGCACGCTGAATGGACTGCACCGTGGATTCGATGTTGACCACCACGCCTTTCTTCAGTCCACGCGACGCGTGCGATCCGATCCCGATCACTTCGACTTCACCTTCCGGTGATACTTCGCCGACGATCGCCACAACCTTGGACGTGCCGATGTCCAGGCCAACGATCAGGTTCTTGTCGGTTTTACGCGGCATTTGCCAATTCCCCGTGTACTTTCATCTCATTCATTTATGTGTGGCAGCCGCCAGCGACGGCTGCATATCCGACAGTTTCGGCCGCAACGCCAGGCCGTTCGTGTAGCGCATGTCGACCGCCGCCAGGTAGTCCCAACCATCGATCAGTGAAGCCTTGTATACATCCAGAAAACGCTGCACCCGCCCTTCCACATCCTTGCGACCAATCACGATACTGACGCCATCGCCGGTGGAAATGGTCCAGGCCCGGCGCTCTGACAGTTTCAACGATGTAATCGTGAGTCCGGAATTGGCGAACTGCGCCGAATACCGGCGGTAGTGCTCCAGCACTTCTTGCGACAAACCATCCGGACCGGCCAGCTGGATGAGATGTAACTCGCCCAGATCCTGTTGAGGACGGAATACATCGCCGGTGGAATTGATCAATCCGTTGTCGCCCCATCGCGCCACCGGCACCTGCTCGGTGATAGTGACCTGCAGTGCATCGGGCCATACACGGCGGATCATCGCATCACGGATCCAGGGTTCGGCCAGCAGGCGGCTTCGAATTGCGTTGACATCCACGGTGAAGAAGCCGCCGTCGATTGCATCGGTCACCAGTTCCCGCAGCACTTCCGGCTTCAGGTATCGGAACTCGCCGACCACGCTGACATGCTCAATCGGCAAGGCGCCCGGCCGCGTCATGCTGCGGACCAGCGCCGCGGCGAGCCCGAACAACACCAGCGCAATGATCACTGATACCAATCCAACGGTAGAAGGGTTGACCACTGGCGGCTCACCTTCGGGCCGGCGCACGGCATGCGTCTGCCGCCGTTCGACATTGTCGAGAAACAATTCCGGAACGTTAGCGGCCATCGTGAAAACTCGTACCCAGGATGCGAACGGCGAGCCGGTCGAAATCGATACCGGCAGCCGCTGCGGCCATCGGTACCAACGAATGGTCGGTAAGACCCGGCACCGTGTTGAGCTCGATGAACCACGCCTTGCCAGCACGATCCACCATCAAGTCCAGACGTCCCCAGCCGTGGCAGTCCAGCGCATCGAACGCCAATAATCCCTGCTCAGCCAGGGCCTGCTCCACGTCGGCCGGCAGACCGCACGGGCAGATGTAGCGGGTCGAGTCCGCGAGATACTTGGCATTGAAATCGTAGAACTCGTTGGGTGTTTCCAGCCGGATCAACGGCAGTGCTGCGCTTTCCAGCACGCCCAACGTGTATTCAGATCCTTCAATACATCGCTCGACCAGAACGTTGCTGTCGAAACGTGCGGCGTCATCCAGCGCACTGGCAAGCTGTTCAATGCGTTTTACCTTGCTGATGCCGAAGCTCGAACCTTCGCGCGCGGGTTTGACGAACAGCGGCAGCCCAAGTTGAGCAACCAGTGCGTAAGGGTCATCACCTGCACCGGCCACCGCAAAGTCGGGGGTCGGTACGCCAAGGCTCTGCCAGACGAACTTGGTGCGGAGTTTGTCCATGGCCAGCGCCGACGCGAGCACACCACTACCGGTATACGGCAGATCCAGCACTTGCAGGCAACCTTGCAGCGTTCCGTCCTCGCCACCGCGGCCATGCAATGCAATGAACACGCGATCAACACCGGCGGCGCGCAATTCATCAATCCCTTGTCGCGGCCAGTCGAATTCAATCACCTCGACGCCTTTACGCGCCAACGCAGCACAGACAGCACGCCCGCTCTTCAGTGATATATCGCGTTCGGCAGAAGTGCCACCCATCAATACGGCGACGCGACCTGAGCGGGCGATGATGGCTTCGTCGGTCATCGCTGACATCAATTCAACCATGCTCCCCGGCCTCCGACTTCCGGTCGCCGACAATGCAGACCTCCGGCCTGAGATCCACATCGAACTGCTGTCTGACGACGCTGCGGACGTGCTCGATGAGCGCCTCGATGTCACCAGCGGTGGTGCCAGGCTCGGTGATGATGAAATTCGCGTGCTTGTCCGCCACCTGGCAGCCGCCGATGCGATAGCCCTTGAGGCCAGCCGCTTCAATCAGGTGTCCCGCATGATCGCCTGCCGGATTGCGGAACACGGAGCCACAGCTCGGCCGGCCGATGGGTTGGGTGGCGGAGCGCCGCTCCAGCATCTGCCGCATACGGGTTTCGCATAAATCTGCTGACAACGGCGACAGCACAAATCGTCCGGCGACAAACCATTCTTCTGCTGGCAGGTAAGCGCGGCGATAGCCGATGTCGAAATCCTGCCGATCGCGTGTCCGCAGCTTGCCGTGTCGATCAATGGTTTCGACTTCACGCACCAGATCCCAAGTTTCCTGGCCATGCGCGCCGGCGTTCATGGCCAGCGCACCGCCGCAGGTACCGGGGATACCGATCCAGAACTCCAATCCGCTGTAGCCCTGCCGCGCAGTGGCGCGTGCCGCGCGCGCGCAAGTCACCCCGGCCTCGATGCGGAAATGGCCATCGTCGAGGTGGGTCATTGCGCCGAGTGCGTCGACCAGGTTGATCACTGTGCCGTGAAATCCGCCATCGCGTACCAGCAGGTTGCTACCCAGACCCATCCACAGCAATGGCTCGCGTTCCGGGACTTCGGCGAGGAATTGCTGCAATTCCTCGAGATCCGCTGGCTGGAAATACTGCGTGGCCACTCCACCCACGCGCCATGTTGAATGTCGCGACATGGGTTCGTTGGTGCGCACGTTGAAGGTAGGCGGCGTGGTGTTGGTCACCGAGTTCATCATGCCGTCCCTCCCTTGCCAACCGTCGCGTTCGCCGCCAGCGATGCGGCGATGGTGCCGATGCTGCCGGCACCGAGTAACAGCAGAATGTCACCGTCGGTCAGTACCGGGGTGAGAACTTCCAGGACTAGATCGGGCGTTTCAACGAAAATCGGCTCGACCTGGCCGCGTACCCGCACCGCGCGCGCCAATGCGCGGCCGTCAGCGCCGGCAATGGGATGCTCACCCGCCGCATAGACTTCGGTGAGCACCAGTTCATCCGCCTCGGACAACACGCTGGCGAAATCGTCGAACAAATCGCGCGTGCGGGTGAACCGGTGCGGTTGGAACGCCACGACCAGGCGACGCTCCGGCCAGCCATCACGAATCGCGGAGAACACGGCGGCGATTTCCCGCGGGTGGTGGCCGTAGTCGTCGATGACCAGGACGCGGGCGTTGCCTAATACAACGTCGTCCATCCGCTGCATCCGCCGCCCTATGCCTTCGAACCCGGCCAACGCGGCGCAAATCGCCTGATCACTTGCGCCCAATTCGTGGCCGATGACGATGGCCGCGAGCGCGTTGAGTACGTTATGCAAGCCTGGCAGGTTGAGCTTTACGTCCAGCCAGGGCTGCCCGCCGCGCGTGACTTTGAAAAACGTCGATCCTTGTAGCGAACGGATGTCTTCTGCACGAACGTCGGCCTCAGCCACCGTGCCATACGTCACGACCTGACAGCGGACTTCATTGATGACGGAGGCCGCTTGTTCGTCATCTACACAGATGCACGCCATGCCGTAGAACGGCAGCCGGCGCAGGAAGTCGATGAACGCTTTGCGCAACAGGTCGAAGCGACCTTCATAGGTCGCCATGTGGTCGGCATCAATATTGGTCAACACCGCCAGCATGGGTTGCAAATGCAGGAACGACGCATCACTTTCGTCCGCTTCCGCCACCAGAAAGCGGCCCGTGCCCAGACGTGCATGCGTTGCCGAGCTGATCAGCTTGCCACCGATGACATACGTCGGGTCGAGTCCGCCTTCGGCGAGCACGCTGGCGACCAGCGAGGTCGTCGTCGTCTTGCCGTGGGTTCCGGCAATCGCAATGCCGTAGCGGAACCGCATCAGCTCGGCGAGCATCTCTGCGCGCGGCACGATGGGAATGCGCCGTTTGCGGGCTTCTTCGAGTTCCGGATTGTCCTGCCCGATGGCACTGGAGACCACCAGCACATCACACTGCTGCGCGTGCTCGGCACGGTGTCCGCTGGCGACAGTCACACCGAGTCCACGCAGGCGGGCCACCATGGTGTTCTCGCTGTTATCCGATCCGGTCACATGGTAGCCAAGGTTATGCATCACTTCGGCAATGCCGCCCATACCGGCGCCGCCGATGCCGACAAAATGTACGTTGCGGACATGTCGCATCGGTGTCACGTGCGTATCAGCCATGACAGTACTCCATGCAGACGTCAGCCACGGACGTTGTCGCATCCGTGCGGGCAAGCGCGTGAGCCTTGGCGGCCATTGCGGCAAGTCGCGTCCGATCGCTGGCCAGTTGCGAAATCATTTCTGCCAACGCGTCGACATCGAGCGCCGACTCAGCCACCAGTAGTGCCGCACCTTGATCCACGAGAAAACGGGCATTGGCCGTCTGGTGATCATCCACCGCGTGCGGAAATGGAATGAGGATGGCGGGCAGACCAGCAGCTGCCAGCTCGGCAATGGTCATGGCCCCCGCCCGGCTGATCACCAGGTCCGCGCCTGCATAGGCGGCGGCCATATCTTCGATATAAGGTTCAACGTTCGCCGGAATTCCCGCAGCCTGGTACATGGCGGCGATGGCATCGCGATCATCCGAGCGGCCGGTCTGATGATGAACAACAAACGGGCCGTTGCATTTCGCCAATGCGGCCGGAACCGTCTGGTTCAATTTGCGCGCACCCAGGCTGCCACCGAAGACCAGCACGCGCAGCGGCGATGCGAGCCCGGTTCCGCGCGTTGCCGGCGCCGGCAATGCGGCAATCGCCTCACGTACGGGGTTACCGACGAACACGGCGTTGGTCGCAGAAATGAAGCTGTGGGGAAAGGCTTCCAACACCCGTGTGGCGATCCGCGACAACAAGCGGTTGGTCACACCGGGTATCGCATTCTGTTCATGAATCACCAGCGGACGGTGCGTCAGCCAGGCGGCAACGCCGCCCGGACCACTGGCGAATCCGCCAAGGCCGAGCACGACTTGCGGCCTGATCCTCAGCATGATGGACAGTGCCTGGAACACGGCCAGACACAACAGGAACGGTGCCGCAAGCAGACGCAAAACGCCTGCGCCGCGCAGGCCCGTCACCGAGATGGTCAACAGCGGAAGGCCGGCCGCCGGCACCAGGCGATTTTCCATACCACGGCGTGAGCCCAGCCAATACAACTTGCAACCGCGGGCGCGCAGCACTTCCGCGACGGCCAGCGCCGGGTAGATATGGCCACCGGTGCCACCGGCCATGATCAACACGGTATCACTCACGGGCACCTCCGCCGCGCCGGATCTTTGCGATGCCGCCGGTTTCGTATGACACACGTAACACCAGCCCCAGCGCCAGCCAGGTGATGATCATGCTGTTGTTGCCGT
Organism: Gammaproteobacteria bacterium; assembly: GCA_024234975.1. Classification (GTDB taxonomy): domain Bacteria; phylum Pseudomonadota; class Gammaproteobacteria; genus JACKNH01. The sequence goes on along the minus strand of JACKNH010000005.1, from coordinate 193,455 downwards.
AACTGAGCAGCGGCAGTGTCAGGCCTTTGGTCGGCAGCACGCCCATGTTGACGCCGATATTGATGAACGCCTGAATGCCAATCAGGAACGCAACGCCGTAGGCAGCATAGGCGGCGAAGAATTCGTTGCGCGATTCCGCCTGGGCGCCAATGCGCAGAATCCGCCAGACAATGAAGGTGAAGCCGAGGATGACCGCAACCGAACCCGCCAGACCGAGTTCCTCTCCAACCACGGCGTAGATGAAATCGGTATGAACCTCGGGCAGATAGAACAGCTTCTGCACGCTGCTGCCCAGGCCTACTCCGAACATTTCCCCACGGCCGAAGGCGATTAATGCCTGGGTCAGTTGGAAACCGCTGTTGAAGGGATCCGCCCACGGATCCATGAACGTCATCAATCGCTGCATGCGATAGGGCGCCAGCACCGCCAGCGACATCAGTGCACTCACAGCCACCAGACCCCAAGCAGTAAACCGCAGCAGCGGCACGCCGCCGAGAAACAACATGCCAAGCGTCGTGCCGAAAATGACCACGGTGGAACCGTAATCCGGTTCCAGCAGCAACAGGCCGCTGATGATGGTCATCAAGCCAATCGGCTTGATGAAACCGATGAACTCACTACGCACCTGGCTCTGGTGACGAACCAGATAGCCGGCGACATAGATCAACATCAGCAGCTTGACGGGCTCGGATGCCTGCAGACCGAATGCGCCGAAATCGATCCAGCGCATACTGCCGTTGACCATGCGGCCCAGTCCGGGAACAAGCACCAATGCCAGTAACAAAATGCTGGCAATCAATGCGAATGCACTGAGCTTCTCCAACATACGCAGTGGGATGCGAATCATCACCAATGCACCACCGATACCGATGCCGGCGGCCGCAAACTGGCGCCAGAAGTAGTGCATGGGATCGCCCATGTAGCGCGTGGAAATCTCGATCGACGCCGATGCCACCATGATCAGACCGAACGCGCACATCAGCATCACCGCGCCAATCAGCCAGCGGTCATAGGCCAGCGTCTCGCCCGGCTCCGCATCGGGACCCGCGGGGATGGCATTGCGTACCGCCTGCATCATTGCCCTCCCGATCGCTGCACGGCCTGCACGAAACGATCACCGCGCTCGGCATAGTTGGAGTACATGTCCAGGCTGGCACACGCGGGGGCAAGCAGCACTGCGTCGCCGGGACGCGCCAGTTCAATGGCAGCGGCAACCGCCTGATTCATATCCTCGACGAAGCGGCGCGGGAAATCCGCCGGCAATGCCGCCGCAATCTTCAGCGCGTCCTGCCCGAGCAGCACCACTGCGCGGGCATGCGCGGCGACAATCGCGCCGAAGTCGGTGAAATCCGCACCCTTCCCCTGGCCGCCCGCGATCAATACGCCGCTGCGCGCGGCGAAAATGCCCTGGATCGCCGCCAGCGCCGCGCCGATGTTGGTGGCCTTGGAATCGTTGTAGTAGTCGACGCCATTGATGCACCCAACGAACTGGCAGCGATGCGGCAATCCGGCAAATTCCCGTAGTCCGTTGGCGATCCCGCTCAACGATTCGCCAACGCCATCGACCAGCGCACAAGCAGCCAATGCATTGGCGATGTTGTGTTCGCCGGCGATCGTGATGTCGCTCACGCGGGCGATGAGTTGCCTGCCCTTGGCTATCCAGCGGACGTTGTCCTGGACGATGACGCCAAAATCATTGGCGCAAACCGGTTCGCCTAACGTGAAGCCCACACTGCGGCCTGCCACCGGTACAACGTTGGCGAGTGCCGGATCGTCGCGATTGATCACCGCACAATCGGTGCGCCGGAACACGTTGAGTTTCGCCTGCAGGTATTCCTTCATATCCGCATGGCGATCAAGGTGGTCCGGCGAAATGTTCAGCAGCGCGGCAGCGGCGGAATGCATGGATGGCGTACGTTCAAGCTGAAAGCTTGAAAGTTCCAGTACGTAGTAGTCAGGAACCTCCGCGTCCAACAGGTCCAACGCAGCCGGCGCGAGATTGCCGCCTTCACGGACAGAACATCCTGCCGTGCGTAACAAGGTGGCGACCAAGGTAGTGACCGTGCTCTTGCCGTTGGAGCCAGTGATAGCAATGACCGGCGCCTTGGCGTACGCCAGGAACAGCTCGATATCACCTACAACCGGCGTGCCGGTCGCCGCTGCATCCGCCAGCGCGGGCAGATTCAGTGGCAGCCCCGGACTGACTACAATAGTGCCAGCGCCGCGCAAGCACGCTGCATCCAGTTCACCACAGTGCACCTCGACATCGGCGGCTTCACTTCGTAGTGTCTGCAACAAAGGTGGTTGAACCCGCGTATCCATCACGAAATACCTGAGCCCTTCGCGTTGGCAGAACCGTGCGACCGACAGGCCGCTGACGCCAAGACCGACAATGGCAATCGGCGTACGCAGGCTGCGTACGCTGGCGTTGTTGTCGGAAGGTTTTGTGGTCATAGAGCCTGCCATCACCGGATCTTCAACGTCGCCAGACCTACCAGCACCAGAATCACCGTCACGATCCAGAAGCGGACGATGACCCGTGGTTCGGGCCAGCCTTTGAGCTCGAAATGGTGGTGCAGCGGCGCCATGTGAAAAATCCGCTTGCCGGTGAGCTTGAACGAGGCTACCTGCAGGATGACCGACGCCGTTTCAGCGACAAACACGCCGCCCATGATCATCAGCACGATTTCCTGACGGACGATGACGCCGACCACACCCAGCGCGGCGCCCAGCGCCAACGCACCGATGTCGCCCATGAATACCTGTGCGGGGTAGGTGTTGAACCAGAGAAAACCCAATCCGGCGCCGACTATGCCGCCGAGAAACACGCACACTTCGCCGGTGCCTGGCAGGTATGGAATCCCGAGGTAATTTGAAATGTTCACGTTGCCGGTGGCATAGGCGAAAGCGATCAGCGCGCCTGCCACCAGAACCGTTGGCATGATCGCCAGGCCGTCCAGACCATCGGTCAGGTTGACGGCATTGCTGAATCCGACAATGACCAGGTAGGTCAATGGTATGAAACCGATACCCAGTGGCAGCGCCACCGCTTTGAAAAACGGCACGATCAATGCCGTCTCCATGGGTTGATCGGCGGTCAGGTAAAGCAGCACCGCTACCGTCAGCCCGGCAACGGATTGCCAGAAGTATTTCTTGCGTGCGACCAGCCCGCGTGAATTCCGCCGCGATATCTTCAGATAATCATCGGCCCAGCCGATGGCGCCGAATGCGGCCGTGACACCGAGGGTGATCCAGATGTGTCTGCTGGTCAGGTCGCCCCAAAGCAGCGTGCTGGCGGCAACCGACACCAGTATCAGCAGACCACCCATGGTCGGCGTGCCGGCCTTGGTGAGATGCGACTGCGGACCATCATCGCGAACGGTCTGGCCGATTTGCAGTGACCCGAGCTTGCGGATCAACATCGGGCCGACCAGCAATGAAATCATCAATGCGGTCAGGACGCCAAGGATGGTGCGCAACGTCAGGTAGCGGAACACCTGGAACGGGCCGTAGTAGTCGGCGAGATAATCGAAGAGCCAGATCAGCATTGCGGTACCTCGCCGACGCTGATGGCATTGACGATGCGCTCCAGTCCCATGGCCCGGGACGCTTTTACCAGCACCGCGCAATTGGTATCGATGATCTCGTTGAGAAAATGCGTGGCGGCTTCGACATTGTTGAAATGTCGACTTTCGCCGGGGGCGAAAGTCTTGTTGGCGGCTTCGGCCAGGTCACCCACTGTCACCAGCAGGTCAACCGCGGCACGACGTGCGTCCGCGCCAAGTTCGGCATGCAACGCCCGCGTATCGGGACCGAGCTCGCCCATGTCACCCAGTACAAAAATGCGGCGACCGTTGCATTGCGCGAGGACGGCCAATGCCGCTTTGACAGAGCCGGGATTCGCGTTGTAGGTATCGTCGATGATCAACGAGCCGTGAATCCCCAACCGGCGTTGCAGGCGGCCGTGCACCGCGGCCACTTGCGACAAGCCGGCGACTATCTTGTCCAGCGCAATACCCAGCGCGCTGGTGCAGGCAGCCGCGGCCAACGCGTTCATCACGTTATGCTGGCCCGCCAGCGCCAACGTCACGTCGGCATCCCCCGCCGGCGTCAGCAGGCGGAAACGGGTGGTCAATTCAACACAGTCGACGACGATACCTTCGGCGCGAAAGTCGTTACCGTCACCCAGACCGAAAGTCACCGCTTTGCGCTGACCGACGCGCTCACGCCAGGCCGGGGCAAACGCATCGTCGCCATTGATGATGGCAATGCCCGTCGGCGCCAGCGCGTCGTAGATTTCACCTTTCGCGGCAGCAACGCCTTCGATTGAACCAAAACCTTCCAGATGGGCGGGAGCGCACACCGTGATCACCGATACCTGGGGCTCGGCGATTGCGGCGAGCATTGCAATTTCGCCCGGATGATTGGCGCCCATCTCGATCACCGCAAAATCGTGTGTGCGATCCAGTCCGAACAACGTGAGCGGGACACCGATGTCGTTGTTGAGGTTGCCACGCGTCGCCAGGACCTGATGGTCCTGCCGCAGGATTGTCGCGCACATCTCCTTGACCGTGGTCTTGCCGTTACTGCCGGTGATTCCAAGTACTCTGGCAGGCATCTCGCGTCGCCAGGCGTGGGCGAGATCGCCCAGGCTGCGCCGGCTGTTTCGGGTGACGATCTGCGGCAATGTCGCGGCCATTCGACGCTCGACGACGGCGCCGGTTGCGCCACGTTCGGCGGCCTGTTCAAGCATGTCGTGACCATCGAACCGGTCACCGGTCAGAGCAAAGAAGAGATTGCCCTTCACCAGCGTACGGGTATCAGTGCTGACGCCGGCAAACGCCGCATCGGCCCCGTGCAAAGCGCCCTGCATCGCGCGGGAGGCCTTTGTCAGCGACATCGCGATCATGACCGACGCTCCTGCTGGGCTTGCGCAACCACAACGACATCATCGAACGGCACGATACGCGGCCCGATCTGTTGCGTCTTTTCATGACCCTTGCCGGCGATCAGCACAACATCATCTGCCGCCGCATGGTTTACGGCATAGCCGATGGCTGCGGCGCGGTCGAGTTCAACATGCACATCCCGGTGCATACCTGCGCGGATATCCTCGACGATGGCTGCTGGTTGCTCGCCGCGCGGATTGTCACTGGTAAGTACCACGACATCGGCGCACTGCTCTGCTACAGCGCCCATCAACGGGCGCTTGCCCCGATCGCGATCGCCGCCACAACCGAACACACACCATAGTTTCCCTCGCGTAATCGGCCGCAATACATGCAGGGCTTTTTCCAGGGCATCGGGCGTGTGCGCATAATCGACATACACCACCGGTTTTGCATCGCCCACGCGTTGCAGGCGGCCCGGCACCTGGTGCAGCGTTGGAATCGCAGCGATGATTGCGCTCCAAGACAACCCCAGCGCCAATGCGCTGGCGATGATGGCCGCGAGGTTGGAGGCGTTGAATTCACCGACCAACGGTGAGTCAACCGACTGCGTTCCGAAACTGCTATGGATACGTACCTGACTGCCCGTGGCCGCCAACCCGATACTTTCAACGAGCACGTGTCGCAACGGACTCGGTGCGACGGCATCGCGACGGATCGAATAAGTCCAGCAAATCAGCGTTGCCGGTAATGAACCTGCCAAATCCAGGCCAGCCGCGTCGTCGATGTTCAACACCGCGCTGGTTATGCCGGGCAGCTGGAAGACCTTCTCCTTGGCCGCACGATAACTTGCCATGCTGCCGTGGTAATCCAGATGATCTCGCGTCAGATTGGTGAACACCGCGCAACGTGTATTGACCGCCGCCAGCCGCGCCTGATCCAACGCGTGAGACGATGCTTCGAGTACTGCATATGACAGACCGTTGGCTTTGAACCCGGCCAGCAACCGCTGGGTTTCAACCGCATCGGGCGTCGTCATTGAGCCTGGCGCCAATTGCCCGACCTCGCCGGAACCCAGCGTCCCGATATAACCCGCACGTCGCGATGTGACACGGGCAAGCAGGTCCGCCAGCAGGCTGGCGGTGGTTGTCTTGCCGTTGGTGCCGGTCACGGCGATGACATCCATCGTGGCTGACGGCATGCCGAAAAACTGTCCTGCAATCGCCGATACCTTCGCGGCAAGGTCGGTCACCACGACCAGCGGCACCGCGAGTTCACCGAGTGTGCCGGCGAACTGATCGGTCAGTACGCAGACCGCGCCGTTGCGTAAGGCATCATCGACGTAAGCAATGCCATGCGATACGGACCCGCGAACCGCAATGAATACCTGTCCGGCCCTGATCTGCCGGCTATCCAGTGCAAGGCCAGCGATCGGGATACCGGCCACAGCCGTTGGCAGGTTGATGTCCGGCAAGAGCTGGCCCAGCGTCATCATCTGCGGGTTGCGCTCGGCCATCATTGCGCCACCTCAGCAATGGCGGCGGGCGCCCTGGCTTTGAGCTCGGCGAAGTATTCGGTCGCGGGCGGAAATTCCGCGTCACCTGGAATATTCAGTATGCGCACCGCTTCCAGCATGATGCCGGCAAATACGGGCGCTGCAACCTGACCACCGAAATGTTCATCGGGCGTCGGTTCATCTACCATGATGACCGCCACCAGTCGCGGCGATGTGGCTGGCAGCATGCCGGTGAATATCGATACGTAGCGGTCTTCGGCGTAACCGCTTTCCGTGGACTTGTGAACGGTGCCAGTCTTGCCAGCGACGCGGAAGCCGGGCACATGCGCTGCCTTGGCCGTGCCGGATTCCACTACCCTGACCATCATCTCGCGAACGGTGCGCGCGGTTTTCGCCGACATGATGCGTTCACCCGCAGGCGCAGTGTCCTGGCGCAACATGGTGACCGGGCGAATGACACCATCGTTGGCGATCGCGCCGAAGGCGTGCGCCAGATGCAACGGGGTGACGGACAAGCCATAGCCGAACGACAACGTGGCATGTTCGATTTCGCGCCAGTTTTCCGGCGGCGCCAGCTTGCCGGTCGCTTCACCGGGGAAACCGGTCAGCAACGGCGCGCCGAATCCGGCGCGGCTCAGCATCGAATACAGGTTCTCCGGCTCCATCGCCAATGCAACCTTGGCCGCACCGACATTACTGGATTTCTCGATGATGCCGCCGAGATCCAGTACGCCGTAATTATTGATGTCCTGAACCTTGTCGCGCCCCACCATGAAATAGCCCGGAGACGTGTTGATTTTCACCTCGGGCTTGAACTGTCCGGATTCAAGCGCCGCGGCGATCGTGAATGCCTTGATCGGTGAGCCGGGTTCGAACAGATCCGTCACCGCCCGGTTGCGATATACCGCCGGTCGGGTCGTCGTCCGGTTATTCGGGTTGAACGAAGGCTGATTGACCATGGCCAGCACTTCGCCGGTCAGCGGGTCGATGATGACCACTGAACCTGCACGGGCGTGATGTTTGGCGATCGCAGCCTTCAATTCGCGATAGGCGATGTATTGCAGGCGGCGATCAATGCTGAGCACCACCGGCACGCCGGGCACGACGGGGCGAATCTCTTCCACGTCCTCGACGATCCGCCCCAGGCGGTCGCGAATCACCCGCTTGCGACCGGAATGGCCGCGCAGCTGCTCATCAAACGCGAGTTCCACACCTTCCTGGCCATCGTCGTCGACGTTGGTGAAGCCCAGCACGTGGCCGGTGATTTCGCCGGAGGGATAGTAGCGCTTGTATTCATCCTGCAGCGCCACGCCGGCGATGTTGGCATCGACGATCCGTCGTGCGAGTTCCGGTTCGACGTGTCGCTTCAGGTACAGGAATTCGCGCTTGGCTCGCGGAGTGATCAGCGCGTCCAGATGCGCGACCGTCGTATCCAGCATGCCCGCCAGTTCCTTCCAGCGATGGCGTTGGGTAATGACCTGGGACGGTACCGCCCAGACCGATTTCACGATGGTGCTGATCGCCAGCGGTTCGCCATTGCGGTCAGCAATCATGGTCCGGTGGGCGGGGATCTCCACTTCACGCAGGTGCCGGGCATCGCCGTGGTCCTGCAGGAAATCCCGGGTCAGCAATTGCAGGTCGACCGCGCGCCAGACCAGCCCACTGGCGACGACAACGACCAGCCCCATCACGATATGCGAGCGCAGTGCGGAAAATTTCGGCGCCTGGCGCTTGCTCACAATTGCACCCCGAATATCCGGTCCGCACCCGGGTTACGCATCTTGAGTTTTTCACGTGCGATCTGTTCGACGCGACCGTGAGTACCCCAGGTCGCTTCCTCCAGCAACAACTGGCCCCATTCCTCATCGAGCCGATCGCGTTCGCCGCGCAACTCCTGCAACTCGATGAACAGCGCGCGGCCTTCATGCCGGCTCAACACCAGCGTCATCGCCGAGCCGGCGACTGCCAGTGTCAACACGCCGATCAGCACCAGCTGCTTCATGCACACTTCTCCGCGACCCGCATGATCGCGCTGCGCGCGCGGCGGTTACGCACCATCTCTTCATCACCTGCGCGAACAGCCTTGCCAATCAACAGCAACTTCGGTTCGAACTTCACCGGCATGATCGGCAAATCATCACCGGCCGGCGGCCGCGCCAGTGCGCGCATGAACCGTTTCACGATGCGATCTTCCAGCGAATGAAAACTGATGACGACCATGCGTCCGCCGCGGGCCAGAATGTCGAGCGCCATCGGCAACACACGTTGCAGTTCATCGAGCTCTTCATTGATCGCGATGCGGATGGCCTGGAAGGTCCGTGTCGCGAAGTGGATATCCCTGGGCTTGCGCGGTACGGCCCGCCCGATGATGTCCACCAGTTTTGCCGTGGTATCGATTGGCGCTGCCTCGCGCGCGGCCACCACCCCGCGGGCGATTCGACGCGCGAAACGTTCCTCGCCATATTCGTAGAGCACGCGCGCCAGTTCCTCTTCGCGGACACCGGCCAACCATTGCGCTGCGGTCACGCCGGCTGAGTCATCCATGCGCATATCGAGCGGACCATCCTGCATGAACGTGAAGCCGCGCTCGCCCTGGTCGAGTTGCGGAGAGGAAACACCGAGGTCGAGCAGGATGCCGTCGGTCATGCCGGAGATTTCCCATTGCTGTGCCAGCGCAGCCAGTTCCGAGAACCTGGCGCGGGCGAACGTGAAACGGGAATCGTCGGCGAAGCGCTGCGCAGCCTGGGCCGCTGCCGGATCGCGATCAATGGCGAACAAATGTCCCTGTGGACCCAGTTGTTCGAGAATACGCCCGCTATGTCCGCCACGACCGAATGTGCAATCCACATAGCAGCCGTCCGGACGCAGGGCAAGCGCCGCAAGCGCTTCGGTTTCGAGCACCGGAACATGCAGATCGCCAAAGTGATCATTCAATGCGCGCCTCCAGTAAACCGCTGGGTGAACCGGTCGTGCGTTGACTTACAACGACAGCGATTGCAGTGCTGCCGGCGCCTCACCATCGGCCCCGACATTGCCCTGCAACCACTCATCGCGCGCTTGAGCCCAACTGTCCTTATCCCAGATTTCGCATTTGTTGCCCTGGCCGGAAACGACAACCTGGCTGCTGATACCGGCAAATGACCGCAGATCAGCCGGAATCAGGATGCGGCCTTGCGCATCCAGAGCGCATTCCGTCGCATAGCCGCGCAGAATCTGCTTCGTTCGCCGGCTCTGTTTGTCGAAATCGGACAGCGCCTTAAGCTTGTCCTCGATGAGCTCCCACTCCCTTAGAGGGTAAAGCCAGAGGCAGCGATCCCAGGGATTCAACGTCAAAATCAACAGGTTGACGTCGCCAGCGGTCAAACGCTCGCGCAGGCGCACCGGCACGGCCAGCCGCCCCTTGTTGTCGACACTTGCTGAGTTGAAACCCCGGAACACGCTCGTCGGTGGAAGAAATTTCCACTATTCCCCACAACTTCCCACACGCGAGCACTATACGGATGGGGCTTCGTTCAAGTCAAGGAATTTCCATCGCCGAAAGTGGTAATTCTTGCTTTGTAGACAGTGACTTAGCGCCAAGAGGGGGAAGCTGCGTCAAGGTGTGGAAGACGGAGAAATTAAACTCCATTTGGTTCTGCGGGTTAACAGTGATAGCTAGAAAATACATTAAGTAATTAACGGAACCAGGGGATTTTGATCCGGGTGAAGTGTGGTGGTGGAGTGGTGAGCCGGCCTGTAAGCCGGGTTCTGTACCGGTGTTCGCCACCGGTGGCGATCATTCATCTGCGGCATCCGTCACCGAATGCCTCTAGCGGCCTACCCGGAAACTCATGCGGACCACATGTGCCCGGCGGATGCCGGACGCGTTTCCCTATTTGGCCTTGCTCCAGGCGGGGTTTACCCTGCCACCGGCTTTCACCGGCGCGGTGCGCTCTTACCGCACCTTTTCACCCTTACCCCGCAAGCGGGGCGGTATATTTTCTGTGGCACTTTCCGTAGGCTTGCGCCCCCCAGGCGTTACCTGACGCCCTGCCCTGTGGAGCCCGGACTTTCCTCGCGCCGCGCAAAGCTGCACGCGATCGCCCGGCCGACTCACCGGCGTCAACTATGCGGGTCGGCATTGGCCAAATCAAGGCTCATCTTATAGACCGCGTTGGGTTTGGCGCCGGTCAGTTCAGCGGTGAGATGGGCGGCATCGCGCGGCCCGAGATAACGAAGCGCTGCTTTCAATGTCGCCAGGACCCGAGCCTGGTCCGCACTTGCCTGTTCCGCAGCCGGCCCCAGCAGCACAACGAGTTCACCGCGCTCGGCGTAGGCATCCTGTTCAACGATACCGCGGATATCTGCCACGGTACCGCGGTACAGCGTCTCGTGCAGTTTTGTCAGTTCGCGTGCGATGACAATCTCACGGGTCGGTTCATACACCGTCGCGACATCATCCAGCAAAGCAGCCAGCCGATGCGGCGCTTCATACAGGATCGTGGTCTGCGGTGCAGTGGATAACGTCCGCAGCCGATCAAGCCTGGCAGTGGCGCGCGGCGGCAGAAAACCTTCGAAAGTGAATGAATTCGACGGCAGCCCGGCAACGGACAGTGCGGCTATCGCAGCGCAGGCGCCAGGTACAGCAAATACATTGATTCCCGCCGCGTGGGCGGCCCGCACCAGATGATATCCGGGGTCGCTGATGGTCGGCGTCCCGGCATCGCTTACCAGCGACACCAGCATTTCAGATTGCTTGATCTTCTCCAGCAGACCCGGTGCAGCGTCACGCTCATTGTGATCATGCACGGCCTTGAGCGTCGCGTTGATGCCAAGGTGCGCCAGCAGTCGACCGGTATTGCGCGTGTCTTCCGCCAGCACCATATCGCTGGCTTTCAACGTCTCCACGGCGCGGGCGGTAATATCGCCCAGATTGCCGATGGGTGTTGCCACCACGGCGAGGGCAGGACGATCAACTGTCGATGTCATGGCTGGACCCGGAGTTTTGCGGGCATAATACTCCGATGAAAATTTCGTGCGCTGCTGGAAGAATCCTGGGGTTGCTGGCCATCATCGCGCTGGTGGGCTGTAGTGAACAGTCCGTCCGCCAGGAGCAACCGAAAGTCATTGTCGATGCTGCGGCCGATGGGCTTGGCATGCAGAGGGAAGGTCGCTATCAGGCGGCAGCCCAGGCGTTTCTGGTTCTGGCGGAATCCGCGACCGTTCCGACCGAAGCCAGGCGCTTCCGCGCGCTGGCAGTTTCGGCCTATCTCGATGCAGGCCAGTACGATGATGCCGCCACCTGGTCATTCGTCGCGCCTGATGCGCTTCCCGCAACACCCCCGGTCAATGCCCTGGAATTGCTGAACCGGGCCAGACTTGAATTTGAAAGTGGTGACGCCGGCGTTGCGGCGACCGATCTGGAAGCCATCGAGATCCGGATGCTGAGTGCGTATCACCGGGCGCGCGCCAACGAACTTCGCGCCGTGATTGCCGCACGCAATGGCGACCCGTTGACTGCGGCGCGTCTGCGCCTGGCATTGGATGCAGATCTGGGCAGCGCGGCTACCCGGCAGGCCAATCACCATGCCTTGTGGGACCTGCTGTTGCAGTTGAGCGCCGACCAACGCAGCGAACTAATCGACAGCGCTGCGCCCCAGGTCGATGGCTGGCTGGAACTCGTAGACATCGCACGCGCTACGCTGTTCGATAATCTTGCGTTCAACAATGCCGTGACGACGTGGCAGGCCCGCTACCCCGATCACCCGGCATCGATTTCTATGCCGCCCTACCTCAATCAATTCAGTCAGCGGCTGTCGCGCGTACCGGGGCGCATTGCGCTGCTGTTGCCGTACTCGGGCCAATTTGCCGAATATGCGGCCGCCATTCGCGATGGTGTCATGACCGCGTGGTTTGCATCGCCATCCGACACGCCACGACCGGTGGTCCGGAATTACAACGTCTCGGCGGATGACATCGCCCAGGCATACGAACAGGCAGTGGCCGACGGCGCGGAAGTCATCATTGGCCCCCTGGAAAAGCCCGCGGTGGATCGGTTGCTGGATCTCTACAGTGAATTCGCTGTTCCGACGCTGACATTGAATCTGGCTTCACCTGACGCGCTTACCGGATTGCCGCGTACACGCCCCAACCTGTTTCAGTTCGCCTTGTCACCGGAAGCAGAGGCAGCTGCGGTTGCAGAACACGTCTGGCAGGACGGTTTCGGACGTGTACTGTTGTTGACGCCGGACAACGCCTGGGGCCGGCGCATGGAGGAAACCTATACCCGTGAAGTACCCGCGTTGGGTGGCGAGGTGCTTGAAGTCGTACGTTACCAGTCGACACCGGACCAGTATGCCGATGCAATCGAACGCGGCTTGAACATCGACTCCGGCGCACGTCGCGTTTCCCTGCTGCGCCAGATATTGCAGACCCAATTCTTTACCGAGGATCGCCGGCGCACTGACGTGGAAGCCATCATCCTTGCCGGTTTTCCCGGTGATGCGCGGCAGTTGTTACCGCAGTTGCGATTCCAGCGCGCTGAATCGATTCCGGTCTATGCGAGTTCGCATGTGTTCAGCGGTACAGTGGATCGGAACAGTGATCAGGACCTTGATGGACTGGTCATCGGTGATATGCCCTGGCTGTTACGCGAGCGGAACCTGCCGGTCTATGGCGCCGTGGAGCGCAACTGGCGTGAGCGGGCGAATTTCTTTCGGGGCATGTTCGCGTTCGGTATCGACGCGTTCAATCTTTCCTTGCGACTTGGCCGGTTACGTCTGCAGCCCGGGAGTTCGTATAACGGTGTCAGCGGCGATTTAAGCATCGCGCCAAACGGCATTGTATCGCGCCAGTTGGGCTGGGCCAGGTTCGTAAACGGCATCCCGATTCCGTTGCCGCGCGCCATTGAAGCGCCGGTAATACGCCCGGCATTGACGGTCAACTGAGGTGCGCGCCCGCGGCGACGCGGCCGAAGCGCATGCATTGCGATTTCTCGTCGAACACGGACTCGTCCCGATCACTGCCAACTTCAGCTGCCGGCTGGGCGAGATTGATTTGATCATGCGTGACGGTGACACGTTGGTGTTCGTTGAAGTCCGGCAGCGGACAAAGACGAGGTTCGGCTCGCCTCTGGACAGCATATCGATGGCGAAGTGCCAGAAACTTAGACGTACCGCGCAAGTCTATCTGCAGAAAAGTTGTCCACACGGTGAACCACCGTGCCGGTTTGACGTTGTAGCTATTACCGGCAGTGCGGACAGCGGCAGTATTCAATGGATCAAGGGCGCGTTATGATTCGCGCACCTGAAAACGGGAGGTTTCGCCTTATGCCCATTACGCCAGTTACGCGCACCTGCGTGGCGGCCGTCATGTTGACGGCGACGCTTGGCGCAGCAATGTTGAGCGGCTGTGCTGCCGTCGTTGTTGGTGGTGCCGCCACCGGCGCCGCCGTGGCAAATGACCGCCGCACCACCGGCTCGGTCATCGAGGATCAGGCAATTGAATTGAAGGCACGGAAGGCCATCTCCGACGCCAAGGACGTTGATTCGCAGACGCACATCAATGTCACCAGCTATAACCAGATCGTGTTGCTCAGCGGTGAAGCCAACAGCGAAGAACTCCGTCGACAGGCGGTTGATCTGGTCAGTGGTGTTGAAAAAATCCGTCATGTGCACAACGAAATCCAGATCGCGGCGCCGAGTTCCTTTATGGCCCGCAGCAATGACACCGTGCTGACGACAAAGGTTAAAACCAAACTGTTTGCGACCAAGAATCTCGATGCGACCAGGGTCAAGGTTGTGACAGAAGCAGGCAACGTCTATTTGATGGGGCTGCTGTCACAGGAAGAGGCCCAGCGTGCCGCGGAAGCTGCCAGCCAGGTCTCAGGCGTATTGAAGGTGATCAAACTGTTCGAATATACCGATTCGAACTGAGCAGAATCGGGTAATTACTTCACTACGGTCAGACGAGGGCGACCGGGCGGCGTGGAATTGTCGGACGGTGGCGGTTCGCCGCCCGCGATTTCATCATTGAAGACCATCCCCTGGCCGTTTTCCTTGGCATAGATTGCTTCAACCGCGGCAATCGGTACGTAAATGTATTGGTCGTTGCCGCGGAACTTGGCGCCAAACGTGACACAGGCATTTGAGAGTTCGAGGTCACGAACCGCCGTCATCGAAATGTTCAGAACAATCTTGCCGTCGGCCACGTAGGCCTGCGGAACCTGGACGTCGGCACGCGTGGCGTCGACCAGAATATACGGCGTTAAATCGTTGTCGATGATCCACTGATGCATGGCGCGCAGCAGGTATGGCCTGGTCGGCGTCATCACGGGTTTGTTTACAACCGGCACTTGAACCCCGTTCAGAGTTTCAGCTTGCGCTCGAACGGCGACAGGCTGGCACGGAATGAATCACGCCGGATCAATGTCTCGGCATATTTCATGATTCCACGACCGGTCGCTGGCGGGAGCTTGATGCCGTAATGATCCAGCCGCCATAACAAGGGCAGCAGACAACAATCGACCAACGAAAACTCTTCGGACAGGAAATAGGTGGACGCGGAGAAGATCGGCGCGAACGACAGCAGGTGATCACGCATCACGCGTCGTGCCTCGTCAGCAGCCTTGGCATCGTCACCGCGCAGGACAGGCACAAGTTCGTAGAGGTCCTGTGCAATCCGGTAACGGATCTGGCGATTGTTGGCGCGCGACACCGGGTCAACAGGCATCAGCGGCGGATGCGGGTAGCGCTCGTCCAGGTACTCCATCATGATCTGGGCGTCATACAATACGAGATCACGATCGATCAGCGTAAGTATCCGCTGGTACGGATTCAGATCATTCAGATCCTCGGGCTTGCTGTCCTCGGTGACGTAGTTGACCTCTACGGTGACATCCTTTTCGGCCAATACGATGCGGACGGCGTGCCCGATGGGGTCTTCAGGATCGGCGTAGATGGCCATGACGGACCTGCGATTAAGTAGAACCGTCATGACCAGCTGTCAGAACGCTGATGGACCTGATGCATAGCTTCTCTGCGCGGAGCCTTGATGCACATGCTGCCGGACCGACGGACGCGCATATTAATGCACGTCGCGCCAGAATTCCTTCTTCAGCAGGTAGGCGGCCAGGGTGAAGATCACCAGGTAGACCAGAACCCACATGCCGATATGGTAACGCTTCAGCTTGGCTGGCTCTCCCATGTACTCCAGGAAGTTCACCAGGTCACGCACCGTGCGCTGATACTCCAGTTCGGATTGGATGCCGGGCGTAGCAAGTTCGAAGTGGTCGAATACCTCGTGCTCCTCACCTTCTTCGGTTTCTTCAAACCGGGTCACCATCTTCTGTACGCCCTGCAGTTCCCACAGAACATGTGGCATCGCGGTGTCGGCGAAGATGATGTTGTTGACCCCCGTGGGCTTCTTCGGATCGGCGTAAAAGCCGGTCAGAAAGCTGTACAGCCAGTCGGTACCGCGGGCACGGGCAACGACCGACAGATCCGGCGGCGCATTGCCAAACCACTGGCTCGCATCACTGCCGCGCATGGCGACGGTCATCGTGTCGCCCACTTTCTTGTCGGT
Organism: Gammaproteobacteria bacterium; assembly: GCA_024234975.1. Taxonomy (GTDB): domain Bacteria; phylum Pseudomonadota; class Gammaproteobacteria; genus JACKNH01. The sequence goes on along the minus strand of JACKNH010000005.1, from coordinate 177,489 downwards.
GAACAACATGTTGTCCACCACCATGTCCTCGGTCAGGCCAAGATCTTCCGCCATCCGGTTGTAACGCATGTACTGCGCGGAGTGACAGCTAAGGCAGTAGTTGACGAAGGTACGCGCACCACGCTGTAACGACGCGGTGTCACTCAGCGAATTGCCTGCGGGATGCAGCGCCGAACCGCCACTGGACGCCAGTGCAACACCTGCCCAGCAGCAAACAACGATTGCGATCAGGCGTTTCATTAGTGCGTCACCCTTTCCGGAACCGGTTTGGTTTTGTCGATGCTCGTGTACCAGGGCATCGCCAGGAAGAACAAGAAATACGTCACCGAGAATATCCGTGCCAGCAAGGTATAGAGGTCGGTCACCGGCTGCGTGCCCAGGAAACCGAGAATCAGGAAGCTGACAACGAACACGGCCAGTGCTGACTTGTACCAGACACCGCGGTAGCGGATGGATTTGACCACCGACCGATCCAGCCACGGCAGGAAGAAGAACAACACCACCGCAAGGCCCATGGCGATGACACCCGGGAACTGGCTGCCGAACATCGGCGGCACTGCACGCAGGATCGAGTAGTACGGCGTGAAGTACCAGACCGGCGCAATGTGTTCCGGCGTGACCAACGGATTTGCCGGGATGAAATTGTTGTGTTCGAGGAAGTAACCGCCCATTTCAGGGCCGAAGAACACCACCGCGAAGAACAGAATCAGGAACACCCCGACGCCCACCAGATCCTTGACGGTGTAGTAAGGGTGGAACGGAATACCATCCAGCGGTTTGCCGTCCGGACCTTTGTTCTTCTTGATCTCGATGCCATCCGGGTTGTTGGAACCGGTCTGGCGCAGCGCGACCAGATGCAGGCCAACCAGGCCACACAGCAACAGTGGCAAGGCGATGACGTGGAATGAGAAGAAGCGGTTGAGGGTGATATCGGAAATCACGTAATCGCCACGAATCCATTCCGCGAGGTCCGGACCAATGACCGGAACAGCGCCGAACAGCGACGTGATCACCTGCGCGCCCCAGAACGACATCTGCCCCCACGGCAGCAGGTAGCCCATGAATGCTTCGCCCATCAGCGCCAGGTAGACCACCACGCCCAGCAACCACAGCAGTTCGCGCGGCTTCTTGTACGAGCCGTACAACATGCCACGGAACATGTGCAGATAGACGACGATGAAGAACGCGGATGCGCCGGTGGAATGCATGTAGCGGATCAACCAGCCCCACTCCACGTCGCGCATGATGTATTCGACGGAACCGAATGCCATGGCGGCGTCCGGCTTGTAGTTCATGACCAACCAGATGCCGGTCAGGATCTGGATGACGAACACCAGCAGCGACAGGACACCGAAGAAGTACCAGAAATTGAAATTCTTCGGGGCGTAATAACCCGTCAACTGACTGTGGTAGAACTCCGACAGCGGAAACCGCTCATCGATCCAGTCACGCAGATCAGTAAGGCCTTTGACCACGGCATTCATGCTGCGGCCCCCTGGTCTTCACCGATCAGGATCATGGTATCGCTCAAATATTTATACGGCGGGACTTCGAGGTTCAGCGGCGCTGGCGAGCCCTTCGCAACGCGGCCGGCCAGATCAAAACGTGAGCCGTGGCAGGGGCAGAAGAAGCCACCGCGCCACTCATTGCCCAGACCTGCTTCGGCGCCCGCTGTCTTCGGCACAAACGTCGGCGAGCAACCCAGGTGGGTACAGACGCCGACAAGCACGAGGTATTCGGGTTTGATTGAACGAACCTGGTTGGCTGCGTATTCCGGCTGCTTGGAGGCTTCGGAATCCGGGTCGGTCAGGTCAGCGGTCTCATTCAGCGCCGCCAACATTTCCGGCGTACGGCGCACAACCCAGACCGGCTTGCCACGCCAGGTTTCGATAATCCGCTGGCCCGGTTCGACCTTGCTGATATCCACCTCGACCGGCGCGCCCACCGCGCGAGCACGCGCGCTTGGCTGGAACGACGACATGAACGGCACGGCACCCATTGCTACACCGACACCGCCGACCACGACCATACTTCCCGTCAGGAAGCGACGCCGTGATTCGTCGACTTCAAAGTCGGCATCGACCCCATGTTCACTCATTGACACGCGACCCCCTGTTTAGAGTCCTGTTTTCGGAATTTCTGCGGCTGCCCGACCCGGACCACCAGAACATCGGCGGCAGTAGTGAGTTACTTGGGGGGCGCTTAATAAAGCGATGGATTATATACCATTTCGCGGCGCGCAATAACGGGTTGCGGCGTATCCGGCGATATCCGGTCCGCCGCCAGACGACCGCTCAGGCGGCGCTGGAACCCGCGCCGGCAACCGCCGTGCGTAAAACCTCGATGAGGTGTTGAATCCGGGCATGGCGGATCTTCATCGCCGCCTTGTTGACGATGAGCCGCGAGCTGATGTCGCAGATTGTCTCCTCGGCCACCAGGCCGTTGGCCTTGAGGGTGTTGCCGGTGTCGACCAGATCGACGATTTTGTCCGCCAGTCCGACCAGCGGCGCCAGTTCCATGGAACCGTACAGCTTGATGACTTCAGCCTGGATGCCCCGGGCGGCAAAATAGCGGCGGGTGATATTCGGGTATTTGGTCGCCACCCGCAGCCGATCAGTGGCCGGCGCTGCGCCGACCGGGCCTGCCACCGCCAGACGGCAGCGCGCGATGCCCAGATCCAGCGGTTCGTAGAGGTCATTTCCGGCGTATTCCATCAGAACATCCTTGCCGGTGATGCCGAGGTCCGCCGCACCGTAGCCGACATAGGTCGGAACATCCGACGCCCGGATGATGACCAACCCGACGCCCGGATCGCTGGTATCGACGATGAGCTTGCGCGACTTCTTGAGGTCCTCTGCCGGTGTTATGCCGGCCTGGGCCAGCAGCGGCAGCGCGTCCTCCATGATGCGGCCCTTGGCCATCGCGATCAGCAACTTGCGTTCGGACATGTTCAGTTCCCCAATGCGACTCGACGTCAGCCCACTACGCGCCTGATCTGCGCGCCCAGCTGCGACAGTTTCTCTTCGATGGTCTCGTAACCGCGGTCGATATGATAGATGCGGTCGACCCGGGTTTCGCCCTCGGCTACCAGCGCCGCCAGCACCAGGCTGGCCGAGGCCCGCAAGTCGGTGGCCATCAGCGGTGCGCCGCTCAGCCGCTCAACCCCGGTGCTGATGACCGTGTTCCCTTCCACCCGCAGGTTGGCGCCCATGCGCTGCAGCTCCTGCACGTGCATGAAGCGATTTTCGAACACGGTCTCGGTGATGGTCGCCGAGCCTCTGGCGATACAGTTCAATGCGGTGAATTGCGCCTGCATATCGGTCGGAAATGCCGGGTATGGGGCGGTATGGATATTGACCGCGGTGGGTCGACGCCCGCCCATGTCCAGCGTGACCCAGTCTTCGCCCGCCTCGATTTCCGCCCCGGCCTCGATCAACTTGGCCAGCACCGAGCCGTAAAGCGAAGGCCGGGTTTTCTTCAGTTTAACCTTGCCGCCGGTGATGGCGGCGGCAACCAGGAACGTGCCGGATTCGATGCGGTCCGGCTGCACCTGAAACTCGGTGCCGTGCAATGACTCGACACCTTCCACACGAATCGTATCGGTCCCGGCGCCTTCAATGTTGGCGCCCATCTGAATCAGGCACTCCGCCAGATCGACCACTTCCGGTTCACGCGCGGCGTTGCGCAATACGGTGACGCCATCGGCCAGGGTGGCGGCCATCAACAGATTTTCGGTGCCTGTCACCGTCACAAGGTCCAACGTGATATCGGCGCCTTTCAGGCGCTTGGCGTTGGCGATGACGTTGCCGTTCTCCACGCGGATATCCGCGCCCATTGCCGTCAAACCCTGCAGATGCAGGTTGACCGGGCGTGAGCCGATCGCGCAGCCACCCGGCAACGACACCACCGCGCGGCCATAGCGCGCCACCAGCGGCCCCAGCACCAGGATCGACGCGCGCATGGTTTTCACCAGCTCATACGGTGCGGTGAATTCCTTGATCTTGCTGGCGTCAACCTGGATGTTGATCTTCTCATCGATCAACAACTCCATGCCCATCTGGCCGAGCAACTCCATCGTTGTGGTGACGTCACGCAGATGCGGCACATTGCCGATCGTGACCGGGGAATCAGCCAGCAGCGTACTGGCCAGCACCGGCAGCACGGCGTTCTTGGAGCCGGAAATACGCACCTCGCCATTGAGCGGCTGGCCACCGACGATCAGGAGCTTGTCCATGTGTGTTACGGAACCTTCAACACTATCCGAGACGGTTGCCGACGACCTGCGCCCACTGCTCGCGCGTGTAGGTTTGCAGTGCCAGCGCATGCAGGGCCGATTTGAAACTGTCGCCCAATGCGGCATAAACAAGCTGGTGTTGCTTGACTTTGGAAAGGCCCGCGAATGCATCGCTGATGACCTGCGCGCCGAAATGCACGCCGTCATCACCTTCAACGACCACTTCGGCATCCGGGATGCCGGCTTTGATCATTTCGATGATCTGTTGTGGGTTCATGATTCTCTACCTCGTTACTCAGTCGTGTGGCCGATCAACGATCGAGGCCGGCAGCAGTTCAACCTTGTAGCCATCGGGGTCCTCGACAAACGCCATCACAATGGTCGTGCCCTTCATCGGCCCGGCTTCGCGGACGATTTTGCCGCCCTTGGCCTTGATCTGTTCGCAGGTCGCGTAGACATCATCGACGCCGATGGCAATGTGTCCATAGGCGGTGCCCAGTTCGTAATCGTCGACATCCCAGTTATGGGTCAACTCGAGCACGGCGGTATCTTTCTCAGTGCCGTAACCGACAAACGCCAGCGTGAATCGGCCACCCGGGAAATCACTTTTGCGCAGCAGTTGCATTCCCAGCACATCACAATAGAACTTCAGTGCTGCGTCGAGATTGCGCACCCGAAGCATGGTATGCAGCATTTTCATCGAAGATTACCTCTTTCAATTGATTGTCCCGATTAACCGGGGCAGTTACCTTCACAAATCCCGAACAACGAATCGGCGGAGCCGGCAATAAGCATCGATTCCGCGATTGAATTACCCTCGAAGCGCCGCAAACGCTCCTGGTGCGTAGCCACCGCCAGTGGGGCGCAATTTTACACGCAACCAGGCTGTCGCCGCAGTTCACCGCGCGCCACGGCGGCCTACGCCCGCCCGCGGCTGATGGTGTACTCATGGCGCCGATGCGCGCCGCGCCAGCGATCGAACCACGCTGCCATGGTCACATCCGCAGGCAACTGTATGAAGCGCGCCGAATCCGCCGCGATGTCGTAATGACGGGCCACCCGGTCCGGAACCTCGGCGACCGTCACGTTGTCCGGCCATGGCCAGACATCCTCTACTGCGTTCACCGACGGCGGCGGGCTGCCAGCGGCATACGCCGCGAGCTGCGTGAATATCATCATCGTCCCGCGCAATTTGGCTTCGCGGCTGTGGCCGGCAATATGGGGCGAGGCAATGGTCGCCGCGGCCAGCAGGTCGGCATTGATGGAGGGCTCACCCTGCCAGCAATCAATCACCGCTGACAGTGGCACGTCGCCAGCGAGACGTGCCAACAGTACGGCTTCGTCGACGACACCGCCGCGCGCCGCGTTGACCAGGATTGCGCCGGGCGTCAGCCGCTGGATTTCGCTCACCCCGAGCAATCCTGCTGTCGCATGAGGACCAGTCCGGGTTAAAGGCGTATGAACAGTGACCAGATCACAGCCCAGCACGTCCGCTAACGGCAGGTATTCACGGTCGTTCAACACCACCGCTCGCGGTGGATCGCTGATGAGGCAACGCGCTCCGAGCGACTCGAACAACCGCACGACTTCTTGGCCGACATGACCGAAACCGATGACACCGACGCTGAACGCGTTGTCGATGCCTCGGCCACCGCGAATCGCAAATGTGGCCGCCAGCACGTATTCGGCGACCGCCCTGGCATTGGAACCCGGGGCGCTGGCGAAGCGGATGCCATTGGCAGCAAGCCAGTCCAGATCGACATGATCCAGCCCGGCAGTGGCGGAACCGACGAAGCGCACGGGGGTATCGCGCAGGAGGTCCGCGTCGACGCGCGTCACGGAACGGACCAGCAGCACGTCCGCCTGCTGCAACAGGGCGCGATCGATCGTGCGGCCGGGCGCTGTTGTCACCTCGCCCAGTGGCGCGAATATTGGTTCGACCTCGGTGATCAGGTTGTCGGCGACGATGCGAAGCATGGGACTACCGCGGATGGCCCGACGGGCTCCGTGTGCTGCAGGACGCGACGACGGCGCCGGTTACGGCAGCGCGTCGGCGCCTTCCTTGGCCACGACCGCGAGATCGCCGCGGTCCAGGCCAAGGCCCAGCGTCGTGGCGCTGGCGACGAAAATCGAGGAGTACGTACCGATGATAATGCCGACCACCATCGCCACCGCAAAGCCGTGAATCGTTTCACCACCCAGGAACAACAGCGCGACGACGGTGATCAATGTCATCAATGAGGTCATCACGGTTCGTGACAAGGTTTCATTGATCGACATATTGACGACTTCAACCGTGTCGCCCTTGCGCACCTTGCGCAGCTTTTCGCGGATACGGTCGAATACAACGATGGTGTCGTTGACCGAATAACCCACAATGGCCAGCACGCCGGCAAGCGCCGGCAGGTCAAATTCCATGCCTGTCACCGAGAAGAATCCCATCGTGAGCAACACGTCGTGCACGGTGGCGGCGATGGCGCCGACCGAAAACTTCCAGTGGAAGCGGATGATGACGTACAACAGGATGCCGCCCAGCGCATACAGCAACGCCAGGACGCCACTTTCAGCCAGTTCGCGCCCGACCTGCGGACCGACGGTTTCAACCCGGCGGACTTCTGAATCCGGAATCAGATCACGCACGATGTCACCGACCTGGTTGGCGCTGACATCTTGCAGGTGCGGCACGCGCACGAGGATATCCGTCGGTGAGCCGAAGTTCTGCACGATGGCCGATGACACCTGCGATCCGGCCAGATAGCCGCGCACGGTATCGGCTTCCACCGGCGCATTGAAACCGAGTTCGACCAGCGTGCCGCCGGTGAAATCGATACCGAGATTCAGGAACCGGACTGACAGCGAAACGATGGAGCCAACCACCAGCAGCGCCGACAGCATCATCCACACCTTGTGGCGGCCGAGGAACCGGATATTGGTCGAGGGAAAGAATTCGAGCATGGCCTTGAGACTCCGCCGTTATACCGCGAGCCGCGTCAGACGACGGCGCCCGTAGACGAGATTGACGATGGCGCGGGTCACCAGGATGGCGCTGAACATCGAAGTCAGAATGCCCAGCGACAGCGTGACGGCAAAGCCCTTGACCGGGCCCGTGCCAAACGAGAACAACACCAGCGCGGCAATCAGCGTGGTGATGTTGGCGTCGAAAATGGTATCGAACGCCTTGTCGTAACCGGCGAAAATACTTGCCTGCGGCGTGCCGTTGCGCAACTCCTCGTATGCGTTCATTGATCAGCACGTTGGCGTCGACCACCTTACCCACAGTCAAGGATGCCGGCGATACCCGGCAAGGTCAGTTGCCTGCAGCATCGACAGCAGCGCCACCAGCAGAATCACGTTCACTGCCAGCGCGATGTCGGCGATGATGCCGAACACGGTAGTAGATGGCCATCGCCACACCACCAGCAGGAAACCGAGTTGGATGGAGCGGACGCCGCGGTCAATGTTCTCCTGACCATGCTCAGGCCGACCGTGCGTTCCCTCGATGATTTCCATCAGCACCGCCAGCGATCCCGCGCGCAGCAACAGCGCCAGCGTGCGGGCTTCTTCCGGCGACGACAGGCCGGTGATCTGGAAACGTGCGCCCAGTTGTTCGCGGATGGTCGCGATGTTGATGACTTCGGAGACCGGCTTGCCTGGCGCTGCTTCGATGAATACCACTGCCATCGGGCGTCCGACCTCGTCCGCCGTGGCCTTGGAAGCGCCGTGCACCCTCACCGTCAGGCTGATCGTCACCATCAGCCCGCCGGTGGTTGTTCTACTCTGCGCGGCGTCGTTGATTGATTCGCCGGTCAGCATCACGCGGCAGTTCAACAACACCGGATTCCCGCCACGCTCGTAGTACAACACCGAGCCCACCGGAACGCGGCCGTCACGATGGCGCGTCCTGCACGCTGTTCTGCGTATCGACCATGCGGAATTCAAGGTTGCGGTCAGCCCAGGTTTTCCGCGGCTTTCGCCGTGTCTTCGACACCGGGCAGCAGGACGACGATGCGGGTCGCGCCCTGCTTCTGAATCACCAGTTCGGCGACGCCGGCGAACTCGTTGACGCTGATTTTGCGCAGGGTGACGAGTTCTGATCAATCGCCGCGTCGCAGATCGTTTTCCATGTACTGCGGGTCCACGCGCAAGCGCAGCGGCTCCGGCTCGTTCGGATTCAATTCGTCAGCGTCGGATCGAGCAGATCGGCATCGAGCAACGCGGCGCGCCCGCGGTGCGGGTATCGGCATCGAGAAGCGGATTGTCACCGAAGCATCACGGTCGACATTCACCGCGCGATAACGGATACAGGCTTCACGCAGCCGCGTGCGGATGTCTTCAGCGAAACGTTCGGCGGTAGCAGCTCGGCGGCCGCCGTGGAACTACAGGAAGTGCACGCCACCGCGCAGGTCGAGACCCATGTACATCGGCAACGCGCCGATGGATGGCCAACTCAGCGGCGTTACGCCGGCCAGATTCAATGCCGCGGTGTAGTCATCGCCCTAATGCCTGCTCGATCAACAGCTGCGCCGGAGCGTGCCGGAGATGTTCGGGAAGCGGAACAGTAGCGAAACCGGCTTCAATCTCCAGTTTGCCGTATTCCGCCGGCGGATTTCATCGCCAATCTCCAGCCGTGTCACCAGTGTCTGGTCGACCGGCGCGCCGCATCGCTGCACGAGACCTGATAGCCGGGTCATCACCATAGATATTCGGCAGTGCATAGATGAAACCGACGATCAGCACCAAGCCGATCATCACGTAGCGCCACAGCGGGTATTGGTTCATGCGTCGAGTTTCTGCTCAGAGACTACGGGTACGATTTCAGGAGGATTTCAGAGTGCCCTTGGGCATCACCTGGCCAACCATCTGCTTTTGTACCTTTATCTGGGTTTTTTCGGCGATTTCAACCGTGATGAAGTTTTCGCCCACATCAACGATTTTGCCGAGGATGCCGCCCTGGGTGACCACTTCGTCGCCCTTGGACAATCCGCCCACCATTTCCTGGTGCTGTTTCTGCCGCTTCATCTGCGGCCGGATGAGGAAGAAATAGAACACCACCACCATGCCGATCAGGAAGATCCAGTTGAATGCTTCCGCACCGCCACCGGGGGCCGCGCCTTGTGCCATCGCGTCGGAAATAAAGAAATTCATTGCGTCAGGGTCCGTAAAAGGGCGCGTATTATGCCACGACGCCAAATATCCAGGCCAGCGCACGGCGTCCGCGCCAACCACGGACCGGCGGGCCGGGCTTCTGGCGGCAGTATCTGGTTGATTCGTGACGCCGAAATGTCAGCGCCGGCGCCGCGTTCGACCGTGCAGACGGTCAGAGCGTGTAGCGGCTTCGGAGTTCGCCGATGTGGCTGACCAGGGTCCCCGCACGAATTGCCGCGCGCAGGCCACGCATCACCTGCTGGTAGTAGGCCAGGTTGTGAATGGTGTTCAGCCTGGCGCCCAGGATTTCATTGGTCCGATCCAGATGGTGCAGGTAAGCGCGCGAGTAGTGGCTGCAGGTATAACAGCCACAGGCCGGGTCCAGCGGCGCGGTCGAATCCCGGTGCTGGGAATTGCGGATTTTCACCACGCCCTGCGAGGTGAACAGGTGGCCGTTGCGCGCGTTGCGCGTCGGCATCACGCAATCGAACATGTCGATGCCGCGCAGGACGCCTTCGGCCAGATCCAGCGGCGTACCCACCCCCATCAGGTAGCGCGGCTTGTCCGCCGGCAGCAAGGCGGCGGTGAATTCGCAGGTGCCATACATCTCCGGCTTGGGTTCGCCGACCGACAAGCCGCCGATGGCGTAACCATCGAAACCGATGTCCTGCAGCCCGGCCGCGGATTCGCGCCGCAGGTGCTCAAACATGCCGCCCTGCACGATGCCGAACAACGCCGCCGGGTTATCGCCATGCGCGGTGCGGCTGCGTTGTGCCCAGCGCAGCGACAATTCCATCGAGTCCCGCGCCTGTGTCTCCGTCGCCGGGTAAGGCGTGCACTCATCGAAGATCATCACGATGTCGGCGCCAAGGTCGCGTTGCACCTGCATGGAGATTTCTGGCGTCAGCAGGACCTTGTCGCCATTGTGCGGTGAACGGAATGTGACGCCTTCTTCAGTGATCTTGCGCAAGTCGCCCAGGCTGAACACCTGGAAGCCACCCGAATCGGTGAGGATGGGCCGCTGCCAATGCATGAAATCATGCAGATCGCCGTGCGCGTGGATCACTTCCGTGCCCGGCCGTAGCATCAGGTGGTAGGTGTTACCGAGGATGATCTGCGCTCCCAGGCTTTCGAGTTCTTCAGGCGTCATCGCCTTGACCGTGCCGTAGGTGCCGACCGGCATGAACGCCGGGGTTTCGACCTCCCCGCGGGGAAACTGCAGGCGGCCGGTGCGCGCCGCGCCGTCGGTGGCTTCAATGGTGAATTGCATGGTCAAGGTGTGTTGGTGCTTGCGTGCGCGTCGGCGCATTCGATGAACATCGCGTCACCATAGCTGAAAAACCGGTAGCGCTGGGCGACCGCGTGCCGGTACGCCGCCATCACACTTTCGTAGCCGCCGAAGGCACACACCAACATCAGCAAGGTCGATTCCGGCAGGTGAAAATTGGTGATCAAGGCATCAACGACTCGGAAGCGGTAGCCCGGCGTAATGAACATTGCGGTCTCGCCGGCGTACGGTTTCAGTTCACCTTCGGCGGCCGCCGTTTCCAACGCCCGCACCGAGGTCGTGCCGACCGCAATGACGCGGCCACCGGCTGCCCTGGTCTTTGCCACGCGCTCGCAGACCTCGGCAGAGACTTCGAGCCGCTCGGTATGCATGCGATGCTGGGCAAGGTTGTCCACCCGCACAGGGGAGAACGTTCCCGCACCGACATGCAAGGTGATATGCGCCAGCCCGATGCCACGCGCAGCCAGCGCGGCCAGCAGCGGCGGATCGAAATGCAGCCCGGCGGTGGGCGCCGCGACAGCACCGGGGGTGCGGGCGTACACCGTCTGGTAGCGTTCGAGGTCGGCGGTCGCCGGCGCTCTCTCTATATAAGGTGGCAACGGCAGCTGCCCTTCGCGTTCCAACAGGACCGGCAAGGTCTCGCCGACCGCGCGCAGAATAAAGAAGCCCTCGGCGTCACGCTTGAGGATTTCCAGCCGCCCGCCCTGCTCCAGCAGGATTTCACTGCCGGGCGCCGGTTTCTTGCTGACCCGCAACTGCGCCAGCGCCTGCTGGTCATCCAGCAACCGTTCCAGCATCACCTCGACCCGCCCGCCGGACGCCTTGTGGCCAAACATACGCGCCGGCACCACCCGGGTATCGTTGGCGACCAGCAGGTCACCTGGCCGCAGCAGGTTTTCGATATCACCGAATCGCAGGTCCGCCGGCGGCCCACCCGCCGCGCTCATATATAAGAGTCGCGAGCCGGTCCGCTCGGCCAGCGGATGCTGGGCGATCAGATCGGGTGGCAAATCGTAGGCGAAATCACTGCGCTGCATGGGAGTTCCGGGTTCAGAAGCGGGCGCATTATAGGCCAGATAGGGGGCGGGGCCGGGGTGGCGGTGTTGCTCAGCCCGAAGACACCCCAGACCACCAATACCGCCGCCGGATTTTTTTGCGAACAAGTGGTCTCAGGGTTCGTAAAACCCGTTCAGACGAGGCGCCAGGGCAGCGAGGAACGCAGTTTACACGCAAGTAAATGAGTACCGCAGTCGCCCTGGCAACGAAGTATCAACGGGTTTTACGAACCCTGAGACCGCTTGTATACTGCGCGCTCGCTGCAAGGCCGGGATGGCGGAACTGGTAGACGCGCCAGACTCAAAATCTGGTATGGGTGACCATGTGGGGGTTCGATTCCCCCTCCCGGTACCAGCGGCATACTCATGCCGCTGGCACGTTCCACAGCCTGTTCGGCTGCCTCTTGCTCCCGCATCCCCTGCAATCAATCGAAACTGCTCCAGCGCCGCTTCCCTATCGGCAACGATATCCTGTTCAATGACTTCGGGCGCGAGCGGGTTGTCTGATTCCGAATGCGATTTGCTTTTCTTGTTTCGCGAAAAGCGAAACTTTTCTGAATGCCAGGAGTAAGGCTGCAGCGAGACGGAGCAGTGGCGACCAGCACTGTTGCGCGGTTGGATACTCGGTACACGATTCGCCATTGTCCACGTTACATGGATGCAAGGAATCCATGGACACTCCCCGTTTCGTCTTGCAGCGCCGGTTGCGAGAGGTTTTTGCCTCCGCAGGCTTCGCCGGATGCGGCCATCAATCCTAGCGCCAGGCCACGATGCGATTGGGCTCGGAATTGACAGACCCGAGTCGCCGGGCAAAGTCGTCTCGCCGCTTCGACATAAACACTCCTTTCACCGATTATCGGGCTTCTTGGAAGTGTCCGTAACATCAGGGTAGAACCCATGGTGGGCTACGCGGGCGGAAGGATTGCGGGTATCGAACACGGCGGTTTCGGCCCGTGTACTGATTTCTACTAATTCGTGTGGAGATTAGTAGAAACGGGCGCCTGTGCCGGAAGAAAAGGTAACAAAATCAAAGGGGGAAATTCCTTCGGCGGATCTCCACAAAGCGTCGGTGGCTACTTTTCACTTAAGAAACTTCCGTTTTCAAGTAAACCAATCCTGCCTTGGCAGCCACTCTAGTAAAACTGCCTTTACTTTTAGCGAGTCATGGTAAAGACTCATTTACCATGAAGAAGACCTCTACCGGCAGCTTTGTCTCCACTTCCGTCGCCGGGGAATCCATCACCGCGTTCGTGCCGAATCCGTTGCCGCCACGGTTTGCGTCCGGTGCACTTGCCTCGCTGGCCGAGCCGCTGCGCGCAGCGGAGGCCGCCCTTGCCCGGCTCGACCTGGCTGGCAGCCTGATCCCGTCGCTCGACTGGTTCATCTATGCATTTGTGCGCAAAGAAGCGCTGTTGTCCTCGGAGATTGAGGGCACGCAGGCGACGCTCGTCGATGTACTGACCTTTGAGCAGACCGATCAGGTCGGGGATTCCGCGGTCGACGATATCGAGGAAGTCACCAACTACGTCGCTGCGGTCAACCACGCGTTCAAGCAGATGCAGGCGAAAAAAGGCGTGCCCATTTCGATCCGCCTCTTCAACGACTGCCACGGCATCCTGATGCGCGGCGTCAGGGGCGCAAACAAGCAACCGGGCGTGTTGCGGCGATCGCAGAACTGGGTGGGTGGCAGCCGGCCGGGCAATGCCGTGTTCGTGCCACCTCCCCCGCAGGAAGTCCCCAAGCTACTGAGCGATCTGGAGCGCTACATCCACGCTGACGATGCGTTGGCGCCAATGCTGCGTATCGGATTGGTTCACGTTCAGTTCGAAACGATTCACCCTTACCTGGATGGCAATGGCCGCCTGGGCAGAATGTTGATCGCCTTGCTGCTGAAGCACTGGCAGTTGCTGGAAAATCCGCTGCTCTACCTGAGCCTTTACCTCAAGCAGAACCAATCCACCTACTATCGGCTGTTGTCAGGGGTTCGCGATGGCAAATGGACAGACTGGTTGCAGTTTTTCCTGACTGGCGTAGCTGATATCGCCAGCGACGCAGCGGAAAAGGCAAGGCGACTGCATGCGCAGGTCGTCAGCGATCGGAAAGTGCTACTCGGCACACCCGGCGTCACCGTGACCGCAATCCAGATGTTCGAGTTATTACCCGAGCACCCCGTCCTTACAATGCCGCTGGTCACCAAACTGCTGGCGACAACCAAACCAACCGCCGGCAAGGTCATCGAGGTGCTGACGGCGGCCGGCATTCTGGTCGAAGTCGGCGCGAAGAAGCGAGACAGGCTGTATCGATATCAGCGCTACCTGGCATTGCTCGACGACCGCTGAAGTACATCATGCCTGCCGCCAATAGCGGGTTGGGACTGGTACCGGATGTTTCGATCGCACATGCGGCGCGCGCAGTAACAAGTACAGTAACCGGCACAACGAATCGCTCGAAATCCCGATCAGTTGAGCGAGTGCGTAATTTCCGGCTCCACGTAGCGCTCACTCCCGCCGCCGCAACCCCACCAACAACCCAACCCCCGCCACCACCAACGGCAGCGCTGCCGGCACAGGCACCACGCTTGTCACGCGTGGGTCGGTCCAGAGGTTGTCGACGATTCCGAAATCCGTCGACTGTACTGTCCAGCCATCGGCGAGCCCGAGGAACGCCGGTACACCTTCCATGAAGCCCAGGCTGTTGGACGCATCAACAAGCGAAACGCACGGCGCTGCCTGGCAGGATGCGATTGCGGCGAGAGACATACGTATCGTCAACACGCCGGTGCTGGTTGTCATGCCAGCCACGCTGGCCGGATTCAGCCAGCCCATGTTTGATGCACTCGCCGTGTCCCGCGCCGTGCCGACGTCGTTGCCGTTGACCGAGACAATGGCAGACAACTGCGCAACGCCGCCGCCGTTCTGGATCGTCGCGCTGTAGTGCAGATTGGGATAGGGCATCGGCACCGGCTCGCTGGGCGCAATACACATCGCCGGGGTTGAGCCCGGCGCGCAGAGATTCACGGTCCCGAGCAACGTGGCGATTGCCTCGGGCCGTGCGCTGCTGGAACTGCCCAGCGCCCGCTCGGCTTCGACCCGTGTCATGACTCCCACCACGCCGGCGTTGGCGTAGGCATGAACGGTCGTTGTGTACCAGTTCAGGCTGTGATCGTAAGGCCACAGCAAGGTACGGCTATCGCCGCCCTCTACCGGCGTACCGGCCTGGGCGGAGGCGTCGAACGCACTGTTGGTATCGAGCCCGTAGAGATACTGGAATGTTGCAGCTGACGCACCTGCTGACGCGAGTACCATTGATGCTGCCAGCGCTCCACACTTGATAAATCCTGCGATCTTCGTCGTCATTGTCGGCCTGCCTGTTTTGTGTAGTTCCATCCGAATCGAGAATTCCGACGGCAGATGATCAGGTACTTCTACCGGCCGTCGCTCCCGAGTGGAATACGGGCCACCTGCAAATGCCGTTCACTACAGGCACAGCGAAAAATACCCGCCACGTTCCATCGGCAGCGGGATGCACATTTCGCCGCCGTCCTCCGCATCGGTAGGGAATGAATCGCATGCGTCGCCGGCAAGATCGTTGTCCGCATTCGCCTGATCGGCATTGGCAACGCGTGGGCAGTTGTCCTGATGGTCAACAACGCCATCTGCATCGTCATCGTTATCGGTCAGATCGGAAATGCCGTCACCATCGAGGTCACCGCGCGTCACCCGGATGTTGGAGATTTGCAGGGGATTCTCGCCATCCGGCCAGACGCCCCCGCCGCTACCCAACCCGAGCATCAACCTCAATTCGAGCGTCGACCAGTCGATCACGGTCGCATGGCCCAGTAGATCTGATTGACTCCCTGCCAGATATATCCTGCTGAAATCTCGCGCCCAGGCCCCGCCGACCAGCTGAATCTGCGATGGGCTTTGGCTGACGCCATAGAGGATTTCAAATTGCTGGATGTCCGCGACAACGGCTCCTTCGATCGCAGGGTCCGGCTGATTCAGGATTCCGGCATAGCTGATCCGCGGCCGCCCCGCGCTGCCGGAGTACGGCGCGCTGCCGCTATGGTTGCCCACCTGGATTTCCGTCATGTAGGGATCGAAAACGATTGCCGGCACTTCTGGGACCCCACCGTCAATCAGCACGTGGTGGCGCGTGACAGCATGAGGCGGTTGCGCGGCGATACTGAAGCCACCGATTGCGGTGCCGATGGTCAATTCATACATTTCCGGATTCAGCTCCATCATATTGCTGACGTTGTCCACTTCATGCAGGGTCACGACCAGTCGCCCGTCGATGGTGCCATCACGGAAGGATGAGAAGTCGATTTCTGCAATGGCCGTTTCGTCGGTGTCCGCACCAGATGCAACGAAAGTGGCGCGGTTGCCATGCACTATTTCAAATGTCCCCAACAAAACCTCAGCGTCGTAGAGTGAGACAGTTGCCGAGTAGCTGGGGTACGAAAAGAATGGAAACAGAACGAGAATATCCAGGGGACCTTGAACCGGGGCTTCGGGCGCCGTGGGAAAGCTGAACGGGAATTCCAAAATCTGACCAGCCACTAATGTATGAATCTGGCTGGCGAACGTCACTTCGTACTCGATGTGACCATCGATCTGCCCATTGGCAATACGAGTAAAATCTATCGCCGCGGGAGACTGCGGGTCGGCCACAGACGAAACGAATTCTGCGCTTGCACCGTTGATGATTTGCGACGTTCCAAGCAGCACATCGCCGTCGTAGAGCCGGACGGTGGCATCGATGACGCCGGGAATGTTTGTGCGATCAGGCTCTATGGTCAACGTTTCCGCAGTTCCGAACTCGGGCGTTTCCGGCGGCGAGTCGAATGTGAAATCCATGACGACGGTCCCGCCGCCAGGTAATTCACGTTCCTGCGGCCATCTCGTCACCTGATACTCAAACCGTGCATCTATTGTTCCGTTACGAAATGCGGTGAAGTCGATGGTGCCGGGCCCTTCCGCCGTGTATTGGCTGCCATTGGCCACGAAGGTCGCAAACGACTGATTGACCATTTCAGTCTCACCAAGCAAGGTTTCGCCATCGTAAACTCTCGCGGTGCCGTCAACGAGCGCGCCAGTTCCCAGGAACCTTTGGAGGACAAGTACATCAACGTCGTTCCGATCAACGCCAAAATCTGGTTCGGGAAAATCGACCTCCATGACCACGGTGTCATTGCCAGTGAGCGGAATTCGAAATGGCAACCTGTCGAGCCGTATCTCCAAAGTGCCATCAATGGTTCCGTCGACAAGTGACGAAAAATCCACGACCGTCGCACCCAGGCCACCATCGTTGACTTGCAGACTGTTCACCGATGCGAAGTACGACTGGCTGCCGTACAAAGACGCATAGGTACCGAGCTTCGTTGCGCCATCGAACAACGAGATCGTGGCCCGGTAGTAGCCGGTGGGGTCAATGGGCTGCGGCGAATTTATCGACAGCGTGTCGACGGGCTGGCCTTCCACTAACTCATGTGGTGCTGTCAGCGAAAAGTCGATGACGACAAAATCACCCGGCAGGACGGTTTCGGCCACGGTTGGCATTGCGCAGAACAGACATAGCATGGCTGCGGCGAATCCTGTACGAGCACTCGCGCGCAACGTCGGTTCAACCGCAACACAGTCGCTATAGCAATGATTCGCTCTGTGGACGAACGATTGATTCTTGTCAGGGGTATCCAAGAGATTTGACATCCTTTTCCGCCATATCCGTGTGGTGTGTGGTTCTGTGTTTTACAGAATTTTTTCTTGCTCAATCATCCCAGATTTTCGTTGCCCCGTGTCACAGAAGGCGTGTCGTGCCACCGGTAGTTTTCGATTTCCAAAAAGTGCGCAAGAGCGTTCTTCAGAACCCCAACCCCGCCAACGCCGCTGCCAGGCGCGAACGCATCGGCTCTGGCCGGAGCGGAAATGCGCGGAAGAAGTCCTCGCGAGTCAGTAACGGATTACGGTTGCGGACATCCTCCGCCCACGCCTGGGCGCGCTGCGTGTCACCTGCGATCGCATGCACGGCGGCGGCGATCATTGATATCAGCACGTGGGCGCCGGGCGCGCGTGCCGAACGCTCGCACCATTCCACGGCTTCGGCATCGTTGCCGTCGACCATATGAGACAAGCCGCGGACACCGAGCATGGCGTAGTAAAGCGGATCCAACGGACTGAGGCGCATCGCAAGACCGACGCGCTCGCGCGCAGTTTCTCCCAGCCCAGCCATTATTTCGGTCCACGCCCGTGCATACACGCCTTGCGCGTAGTTGGGGCTTAACGAAGTTGAGCGATCCAGCCAGGCCAGGGCGCGATCAAGATCACCTTCCAACCAGAAGCTGCGGCCCATGGTGAAGTTAACGAACGGGTCCAGCGGATCGATATCGATGCCGCGTTGGGAACAGGCGCGGGCGCGCTGAATTTCACCAGCGATGTCGTCGGTCTGGCGCATGAACGCCGTCTGGAAATGTACAAAAGACAAACCGGCGTGGGCGCGGGCAAACTCCGGGTCCCGTTCCAGCGCACGGCGGAACAGGGTGTCCGCCACCGCGTTGTCCTTGCGATTGAAACGATACAGATGCTGCAGGCCGAGATGATAGGCCGACCATGAGTCAAGACTGGCGGCATCGCGCAGCCGTGCGCCGCTGGCTTCGTGCATGGGTATCTGGATTTCCAGCGAGGCCAGAATCTTTGAGCGGATTTCATCGCGCACGGAATGCAGCTCATCCACGAAGCCGGTGTAACGCTCGGCCCACACCACATGGTGATTACGCGCGTCGACCAGTTCGGTGGTGACGGCGAGTTGCTTGCCGGTGATCTCCACGGTCCCGGTCAGACAGTAACGCACGCCGAGCAGGCGGCCGGCATCGACGGCGTCGATCTCCTGATTACGCAGACGGAACGAGGAACCGCGCGCGATGACGAACAACCAGCGCAGCCTCGCCAGCTCGATGATCAGTTCATGCGGCAGTCCTTCGGCGATGGCGGCGAAGGGGCCGGCGTCGCCGATAATGGCAAACGGCAGCACGGCGATGGAGGGCCGCGCAGGTTCCGCTATTGGTGTGGATGCTGCCGGCGGCTGCTCCGCCGCGGTCGCCACCACCGAGATAAGCGCGGGCTCCGGTTGGGTGACATGCACCTCGCCCATGAATCGCAGCCCCTGGCGGTGAACGGTCTTGATGTAGCGCTGTGCCTGGCCGTCATCATCCAGAGCCTTGCGGGCCGACTTGATGCGGCTGCTCAGGGCGGAATCACTGACGACACGTCGGTCCCAAAGGTTTTCCAGGATTTCGTCGAGCGAGACCAGGCGATCGCGGCGCTCGATGAGGAATGCCAGCAGCGCAAACACCTGGGGTTCCACCGCGCGCGGCTCCCCGGCGGCGCGCAATTCGGCCTTCTCGAGGTCGAGCTCGAAGGTGTCAAAGCGGTAAATCATGGTCGCCAGCATAAAACACACCGCGACGGCCGCCCAGAAACCTCCACGTTATCTCCACGAAACCTCCACGGAACATTCAAGCTTGGGGGGCGCGCCTGACCCAGAATTCACTCCACGGACGGCGCATCAAACCTACCGCGCCGGAAGGTCGGGCAGAGCGAAATCTGCAACGAAACCAGGCAAATCTTAAACTTGAACAAGGAGAGCAACATGCCACTCGTCACTATCGATGTCATCAAGAACGTATTCACCCCGGCGCAGAAAGAGGCGCTGATTGAGAAAGTCACCGAAGCCATGATCGCGGTCGAAGGTGAAGCCATGCGCCCGGTCACCTGGGTCCGGATCAGCGAGTTCGAAGGCGGGGATTGGGCTATCGGTGGTAAGCGCCTGGCGGCGGCCGATGTCCATGCACTGGCAAAGGGCAAAGCGGCCTGAGGCTGGCTGGCCGGGGTCGCCACCTGGCAACCCCGGCACCTTTGTTTCCGGCGAAAGCGGATGAGCGCCCTGCCGTTAGTCCAGGGCCGAATCGAGGATGATCATGATGAGGCTCTCATCGAAAGTCGGGCTGCGGCCTTGCGCGACTTCATCCCCGTCCAGAACACCGTCACCATCCGAATCGCGACTGTTGGGATTGCTGCCGCGCGCGACTTCATCGCTGTCGGTCAAGCCATCGAGATCTGAATCCGTGGCCAGAGGGTCAGTATGGTGCGTGTTGACCTCGGCGCCATCGGTGAGGCCATCATCGTCGCTGTCGGCATCCAGCGGATAGGTCATGTAGGTATTGGTCTCCGCGGTATCGCTGAGACCGTCATTGTCATCGTCGGTATCGATACTGTCCGGCGTGCCGTCGTTGTCGGTGTCCGGGTCGATATCCTGCAGATTCTCCCACCACAACACCATGCCATCATTGCCGGCGGTCGCGACGATATCCGGTGCACCATCCTTGTTCAAATCCGCGACGGAGACCGAGCGCGCGCCGCCCACTTCGTTATCGACCACATGCTTTGACCACGCGGTACCACTGTGATTGGTGTTCTCCCACCAGGCCACGGTGTTGGAGGTACCCTGCCCGGCGGCCACCACGTCAAGATCACCATCGCGATCCATATCGGCGGCGTAGATCCCGCGCACGGTATCGAAATCGCTTTCCACCGTATGCGGCACCCAGAACAAGCCGGTTCCCAACGCGTTTTCCCACCAGAGGATATCGCCATTGTTACTCACCGAGCCCAACACGTCGGCATCACCGTCACCATCCATGTCGGCAGCCATGACAGCGAACACCGGCGCGGAGTTATCCGCCACGTTACGCTCGGTCCAGGCAGAGCCGTCACCGGCGGTGTTCTCATACCAGCGTGCTTCATTATCGATCGTGTTGGGATCACGGCCTTGACCAAAGGCCGCGACAATGTCGAGATCACCGTCGCCATCGAAATCCGCCGCGTCCACCCAGAAGATCTCGTCGAGCGAACCCGCGTGCACTGTATGCGAGATCCAGCTGCTGCCATCGCCCGCGGTGTTTTCATACCAGAGGATTTTGCCGTCCAGTACGGAGCCGGCAATCACATCGATATCGCCATCACGATCAACATCGCCCAGCACCACCGAGCGTGCGCCGCTGATGCCGGTGCCGATCGAGGCTTCAGGTTGCCAGCAGTTAGCACAGCCGGTGCCGACGAAGTCTTCAAACCAGCTGACCTTGCCTGAGTTGTAAGCGGCGCCGACGACGTCGAGGTCACCATCCCCATCGATATCTGCGGCCTGCGCGTCAAGCGCACCATCGAATGCAACACTGAGTATCGACTGGTCCCATACGTTACCGTCACCCTGGTTGGTGGACCACAGCACCCCATCCTGGTCGAGTATCGTGATAAGGACGTCGATGTCACCATCGTGGCCGAGATCTGCCGTTATCACGGACCGCGGTTGCGTCAGGCTCTGTTCGATTATCTTGCGCGTAGCGAAGGTTGCCGGCGTCAACGCCAGCCGGTTCTCCCACCAATAGATCGGTCCATCAAACTTGTCTGCAGCAATGACGTCCTCATCGCCATCACCATCGATGTCACCGGTGACGATGAAAACCGGAATCCCTGAATCGCTATCAATGTCGCGCACGGTCCAGGCGGAGCCATCGGCAGCAGTGTTCTCCCACCAGACGTAGGTATCGAGGTTCGACGACGAACCCAACTAATCAGCGTCGCCGTCGCCATCGAGATCGCGCGCGTGCAGCGACGTGCCATTGGGGAATTCCTGATCCACGGGATAGAACGACCAGGCGCTGCCATCTCCCTCGGTGTTCTCCCACCAGGCCACGCCATTGTAATTCTGGGCGGCCAAATCAATATCACCGTCGCCATCGATATCCACAGCAACCAGCGACTGGGCGCCGGCGAAATCCGTGGCGATATTCACCGGAGCGCCCCAGGTGCTGCCATCGCCATTGGTGTTCTGCCACCAGGCAATTGCATTGCCGTTGGGTGACGCTGCGACAATATCCAGGTCACCGTCTCGATCGAGGTCGATGGCGATGACATCGGAAGGTGATAACCAGAAGTCCTCGATGACATGCTCCGTCCAGGTTCCACCGGCGCCGTCATTCTCCCACCACGAGATGGCGCTGCCATCGAAGGCGGCGCTGACAACATCGATGTCGCCATCGCGATCCATGTCCACCGCCAGCACATCAACGCCACCGTTGAAATCGGTATCGATGGGATGCTCGGTCCAGGTCGCGCCATTGCCGGTGTTTTCGAACCATGAAACGTCGTCGTCCGTGCGTGCGGTGCCGACGACATCGGCGTCACCATCACCATCGAAGTCGGCCACCGCAATCGCGTAGGCGTTGGCGAAGTTCGACCCGATAATCGTCTTGCTCCAGTCCGCGCCGAAGCTGCCGCTGTTGCGCCACCAGGCAATCTGCTGAAACCCGTTGGAGGCAGCGAGCACATCCAGTCTGCCATCGCCGTCGATGTCCGCGACGGCAAGTTCCTCCGGCAAGGCGACACTGCCGATGGGAAGCTTGGCGCTGAAGTCGATGGGCTAGGAGATTGCGGAGAAACTCAGCCCGGTGCTGACCGCAAAGACAAACGCAAGGGATAAAGGTGAAACCCGATTGGAACCTGACATGCGCGCACGCGCCTCCCGAGAACCTGCGACGTTGCACGCGAGGTGCGCCATCACAATGTTGAGCATCAGCGTGCAGCGGACAGGGTAGAACGCCGCCCCTCGAGCTGCCGCCGACAGTTTTTGTTTTCAGCAGTCAGCGCCCCCGCGGCATGGCCTGAACCCGGATCGCCTGGCGGATGGCGCTGCTGGCCTAGCGACCGAGTATAAGTTCAAGAGAGTTCGAATTGCGCGCCGGGAACCACCTTGTTTCATTCCTTCACCGGCTTGACCCGCGGGCACCGCGCCGGCCCGTCGCCATGCGGTGAATTACCGGGAAATCAGAGGCTTTCCAGCCGCGCAGACACCGCCTCCCAGTTGATGTTGTCGAAGAACGCATCAATATAGCGCGCCGCGGCCGCGCCGAAATCCATGTGATAGGAGTGCTCGTACATGTCCAGCACCAGCAGCGGCTCGGTCGCGACCGGGCAGTGCAGGTGATCCGCCATCCAGTAATTTTCCAGCGTGCCGAATTGCCGGTTGAACCCGAGCATGACCCAGCCGGAACCACCCCCGAGGCCTGCGGCAATACGCCGGAATTCGGTCTCCCAGCGATTGAAATCACCAAAGGCCGACGCCAGCGCCGCGCTGATGTCACTACCCGCCTTACCGCTGCCACCCAGGTTACCGAAATACAGTTCGTGCAAAACCACCGAGCCGGTGCGCATGAGGTGTTCGCGCTTGAGATCGTTATAGACGTAGGCCGGCAGGTCCGGCTCGGCCAATGCCTGGGAAAGTCGGCGGTTGATCTCATTGAGGGCCTTCACCGAGCCACCGTAATTGTTCGCCCAGTGCGATTCGATGATGCGTTGAGACAGGCCGCGCAGAGATGATGCATCGAACGGCAATGGTTGCGGGGCATGGTCCGTTGCAAAACTCGGCATACGCTGCGCATTCCCGGCAGCAGATGCCACCCGTACGCCAGCGCCGGCCACCGCGACCGCAGCGGTAACACCGCCGATGGTCTGACCCAGGAATTGGCGCCGGGAGAGGTCGCCACAATCGTTTTCATCAACGATGCACTCAATGCTCCCATTCATATCGGTTTCCTCCGCGTGACAGGCGCAAATCAGCAGCCTGTGCATACGATACAACCGTGGGTCATGGAGTCCAGATGATTTGCCGGGGCACGGGTGGCGCAGGCTATCCGGCGCCCGGATTCAGGAAACATTTGTATTTCCGCACGATCACTGTATCCTGTCGGCCGCTCGCACCCTCCGGTCGGTGCCCTTTGCTCGCGATAGTCTCCCTCCCCGAAAGACCTTCCCGAAGTTTTTAAGCTCCGCCTCTGACCGGTACCGTGATTGCACGGTGAGGCTGGACATGGAGCCAATATGTCATTCAGTGATCTCGGCCTGCTGGCCGATCTTCAACGCGCCGTTGCGGCGCAAGGTTACACTCGCCCGACGCCGATCCAGGCACAGGGTATTCCAGTGGTTCTCGAAGGCCGCGACGTGCTGGCCGGCGCCCAGACCGGCACCGGCAAGACTGCCGCCTTCACATTGCCGATGCTGCAATTGCTGAGTCAGCGCAAGCGACCGGAAGGCCGCAACGCGAAAGCGCCACGCGCACTGGTGCTGACGCCGACGCGTGAACTCGCGGCGCAGGTCGGCGAGAGTGTCACCACCTACGGCGCCCATCTGCCGCTCAAGTCCGCGGTAATCTTCGGTGGCGTCAATATCAACCCGCAGAAGGACATGCTGCGGCGGGGTGTCGATATTCTGGTCGCCACGCCGGGCCGGCTGCTCGACCATGCGGGACAGCGCACGGTGGATTTATCCGCTGTCGAAATCCTGGTGCTGGATGAAGCCGATCGCATGCTGGACATGGGCTTCATTCACGACATCCGCAAAGTGCTCGCGTTGCTGCCGAAGCAGCGCCAGAACCTGTTGTTCTCCGCGACGTATTCGAACGAGATCAAGCGTCTCGCGGACGGGCTGCTGCGCAACCCCGCGTTGATTGAAGTGGCGCGACGTAACACCGCCGCCGAGACCGTGACACAACATGTGTATCGCGTAAAAAAGGAACAAAAGCGCGACCTGCTGATTCATCTGATCGACGAAGGTCAGTGGTTCCAGGTGCTGGTATTCACCCGCACCAAGCACGGCGCCAACCACCTCGCCGAACATCTGAACCGCGCCGGTATCGAAGCCGCGGCCATTCATGGCAACAAGAGCCAGAGCGCGCGCACCAAGGCCCTGGCCGGTTTCAAGTCCGGTGAATTGCGCGTGCTGGTGGCCACGGATATCGCGGCGCGTGGCCTGGATATCGACCGCCTGCCGCACGTGGTGAATTTCGAATTGCCCAATGTGCCGGAAGACTACGTGCATCGCATCGGCCGCACGGGGCGCGCGGGTGAAGCTGGCGATGCCATCTCACTGGTATGCGCAGACGAGCAGAAAATGCTGGCCGATATCCAACGCGTATTGAAGAAGGAAATTCCGACCGTACCGGTGCCGATGTTTGAACCGAAGGTGCTGGCGCCGGCGCCAAAACCGGCCCAAAGCCCGCGTAAACCCGCGCAACACGCACCGCGCGATGCGCGCAACGGCAAGCCGCGTCATGGCAAACCGCAGAACAACCGGAACGGCGCAGCGCCGAGCGGAGCCCGTTCAGATCATCGTCGGCGGCGTCCAGCCGGCAAACCAAAAGCAGCGTCCGGCAACGCCCGCTGAAGCGATCAGTCGATTATCGAGTTACCGCGCTGGCGTGTTAGCGGCGCGGTGACCTCGATTCCAGGCAGCGGTTGAATCACTCGCCGACCACACTCACCAGGCCCCCGGCCATCACTCGCAGTACTTCAGTCGCGCCGGCCGGCAGATCGCGCACCACGATATTGCGTCCAGCACCGAGTTCTTCCGTCAGCAGGTCTTTCGACACTGCCGCCCAACCGTTACCGGTCTGGTAGCTGACCAGGTATTCGCCTTCCAGCCGACAGGCCAGCAGATCCTTTTCATCGACCGCCACCGCAAGACCGGTGGCAACCCGCTGCTGATCTGACGATTGCATGTAACGTGCGGGAAGTTCGACAGCCCATGCGGCTTCGTAATCAGCGGTTGCGACGAGCAGTCGACCGGCGTCAGCAGACATGTTTGCGTCGCCATCGGCGCCGATTCGCAGGGCGTGCTCGATCCGCTGATGGATCTGCAACGCGAACGCGTGTGGATATTCAAACAGCTTCGATACTTCCGCTTTGATATGCGGCAGCTTCCGCCAGCCATTCACCCAGCCGACCTTGTCGGCTCCGCCTGAGATGAACGCGTCTTCCAGACTGAACTGAATGGGCGCTTCATGTTGCAGCGTCTTCAGTGCCATCAGGTCGAGCAGGTTGTAGGAGAAGCCGAACAAAACGCCGTACGGTGAATATCGCCCCTCCTCCGGTTTGAACTGGCCGAGATCCTGGTAAAGCGCAGGTGCGAGGCTGCCCATCAGGCGCCGATATCGATCAAGTAGCTGCTGGTGACGTATGCCTGATGCCGTCACCACCGCCTGACCATCGTCGTTCACCGCCACGAACTGGTGTTCGATCATCGTGTACGGCGCCAACAGATCGATGCGATTCACGAACAGTTCCGGATCAGGGGAGATGCCCTGGAAGATCGCTGACGCCAACGCTGATCGTATCGCCGAGTCATTCACGGCGACCGCCGCTTCGTAGGCCTGCAACAACGTCACCAGGCCTTGCGTCAGCATTGCCACATCCAACGCATTGGAACGGCGCGTACTCAATATCAGTTCGAGGTCATCCAGCGGAATGTGCTTCTGCCGCGCCAGGTGATAAAGCTGCGTGCGTAAATGCCCGCCGCCCAGCACGACTGCGGCCTGCTGGATGGCCAATTGCTCTGTGAATGGCAATGACTGCGACAAGCTCGCCGCGACATCAAAATAACCGTGCAATTCATCGGTGACGGGACTCATCGCGATGGGGATCAACCAGCGCGCATCCCTTAAAAGTGTTGGATGACCCTGCGGCGTGCTCTCCCATAACGCATCGAGCACGTGCTGCATGTCTGCCAGGCGATCCACGGCATCGCCCGCTGCCACATCGAGAACGCGCATGCTTAAAAACGCAAGCCATTTGAGTACATACAAATTGAATACAGTATTCGCGTAACGGACGCGGCCCTTTTGTCCGGGCCAATTCGTCTGCCGCCAGAGGTGGAACGCGCGCTCCATCATCTGTGCCGGATCGGTCAGTACATTACCCGGTGCGGGTCTTGGCCTGAACCCGTTGCCGATGTGGACCTGCTCCAACGCATCCGGCATCCGGTAGGCATCGCTGGCAACACCGGGCAGCGGGAAAAAGCACTCACGCAGTTGGCGGGCAAGCTGGCTGATATCAAGCGGCCGGGGGCCGGGCGATTTCTGTACGTTCAACAATGCCTCGATCCGGGCCACGGCATCGCTTCGGCGCGCAATGATGGCACTGAGCACCTCGATATGCGCGGCGAAATCCACGGTCGCAGTGCCAGTTCCGGCAGGTGGCGGGTTCGTGGCTGGCATGTCCGAATCAGTCATCGCGAGCGCAGGCGCTATCGGTTGTACCGGTTCGGCGACTCAAGGCTTACGCGCGGACACCAGCGAGTAGTAGCCGCCACCGGTCTGCGTGGCTTCAACGTCGACGAAGCCAGCGGATTCGAGAAACGCCTGTAACTCGCGCAAGGTGTATTGCCGGCCCTTGGTACTCAACAACATCAACAGGGAAAACGACGTGGTCGCCAACGGTCCGCAACCATCATCATCCACCAGCATCTCGTGCAACAGGATGCGGCCACCGGAGGGCAAGGCGTCGAAGGACTTCCGTGCAAGCATCCGGCAGGAATCATCGGACCAGTCGTGAAAAATATTGGAAAGAAAATGGGCGTCGTACCCCTGTGGCCAGGGCTGCTCGAACATGTTGATGCCGAGGGTTGTCACGCGGTCGGCCACGCCGGCTTTTTCAACGTAGCGCGCGGCTTCCTCGCCAACGACATCGATGTCCATGATGGTGGATTTCAATGTCGGCCAGGCCTTGGCGACCTCAATTGAAAAGATGCCGGAACCGCCGCCGACGTCCAGCATATTTCCTAGTTCGCCAAACACCGGCTGCCGTGCGACGGCTCGTGCGGAGGCCTGGCTATGCGCATTCATGTACGCGGTGATGCGCTGCGCGAGTTCAGCGGACATCTCACCCGCTTCCCACTCATCCGCCGACGATCGATGTTCCCCGGAGCGCGCGCCGGTCTTGAGCGTGGAAAGCAACTGCGCATGCAACGGCTGGCTTTCCACGAAGAAATGCATGACCGGCCCGCAATACCCCGTGGCTTCGGGAATCATCCAGGTCCGGGTTGCCGCGGTGGCGCGCCAGCGGCCCAGTCGTCGTTCTACAAAACCCATCGCCGCAAGCACGCCGAGATGGATCTGCAAGGCCCTTCCGTTGACGTCGAGTTCAACTGCGAGTTCATCCGTGGTCATGGCGCGGGCGGCAAGCACCGAAAACAGACCGACGGCGTCGGCAACGGTCACTATCGGTAACCGATATATCGATAACCAGGTATCCCAGACGATGCGATCATCACTGGTCGGTGGCAATGCAGAAGACATTCGGCTTACCTCAATGTTTGTGGGTGGTTGTCGATTGCCAGTCGCAATGATGACTGACCTCTCGCGAGCATGCCCGGTCGCGAGTAGCATAGCAGGGACCCTGCATCCTGGTGGGTGTGCTCGCAGACATCCGCGGGCGTCGCGAAAGGTGAACCCCGTCGGCCATAATGGCTGACACCAGGGCGCGCGCATAAATCCCAGTCGAACCTTTGATCGCGAGGAAAAACTTCATGTCCACCCCGTTCACGCAGACTCAGGGTTTTCCGTACTACGCCGAGCCCATCACCTACATCACGGTCGGCGACCGCTTGCGGCCGTGGGAATTTTCCGGCTGGAAGCAGGAAAGCCTGTCGTGGAAGCAGAGCTGTTACATCCATACGGGGTTGTCCGGTCCTGTGGTCATGATCGATGGACCAGAAGCGGATGCCTTCATGTCTTACATCTGCACCAACAGTCTGAAGGTGTTTCCGCAAGGCATGATGCGGCATGCCGTGATGTGCAATGACGGAGGCCTGGTGGCCTCGCACGGTATCCTGCAGCGCTACGACAATGGCCAATATCGATATTTCGCCGGCGGACCCTGGCCGATGGTGATGGCCGCGAAAACGAAATTCAATGTCAGAACCTGGATGGAAGACGAGTATCTGACGCAAATTGCCGGCCCCCGCTCGCTCGAGGCATTGCAGCGCGCCTGTGGCGAGGATCTCAGCGACATCGGCTTTCTGCGCTTCCGCACCACCCGGATCGCCGGCAAGCAGGTGGAGGTCGGCCGCATCGGCATGTCCGGTAATCTCGCTTACGAGGTGCGCGGCCCGATCGCTGATGGCGCTGCGGTATTTGATGCGATCTACCAGAAGAATCGCGAGATTGGCATCGAGCGCCTCGGTTGGCGTACCTACCTGGTCAATCACGTCGAAGGCGGTTTTCCGCAGATGATGTGGACGTTCAGCGGCGCAATGATCTACGAGCCGATATTCCGCGAGATGGTCGGTGAAGACAGCTTCGCGCTGCATTGT
The DNA here is from genome assembly GCA_024234975.1 of Gammaproteobacteria bacterium. Classification (GTDB taxonomy): domain Bacteria; phylum Pseudomonadota; class Gammaproteobacteria; genus JACKNH01. Next base: position 148,569 of record JACKNH010000005.1, on the reverse strand, counting down.
CACCGCTCCGGCAGCTATAACCCGGACAATCTGCGCGCACGGCTGCGCACGCCATTCGAAGTCAATTGGGATCGCACCGTGCGTTTCGACCACGACTTCATCGGCGCCGAAGCCCTGGCCGCTGTGGCAAAAGCGCCGCCGCGACGCACCGTGACGCTGCGCTGGAATGCCGAGGACGTGATCGACATCTACGCTTCGTTATTCCGCCCCGGCCAGGAATACCAGACCATGGAACTGCCCACCACACCAACCTGGCTTGAAAACATGCTGGAACACGCCGACCGCGTGCTGCTGGATGGCAGAGAGGTCGGCATGTCCTCAGGCAACATCTACAGCTACTACTTCCGTGAATCACTATCAATGGGGTGTCTTGACGTTGAACTCACTGAACCCGGTACCGAGCTCATCGTTCAGTGGGGCAATTACGGCGGCAGGATCAAGGACGTCAGGGTCACCGTTGATCGATTCCCATATCTGACTGAAGACCGCAATGATGCGGTCGCGACCGGTGGGGGCGCAGCGGCACGATGAGAAGTTGTAGTCAGCTCGTCGGTAAACCGAAATGCTGCACGGGTCCCGACACTTTTGAGCCTTCGGGACGTGGTCGGGTACAGGTTCCGATTGGTCAGGACACGCTGTTGAATACATCCCTGTACGCTCGGGCTCGGCGTCCTGCCTCGCACGGTCCCTACCCCGGCCGAACCCCGCACCAACGCCCCAAATTCAGTAGCCTCCCGCGCAGCCTTTCAACGAAACCCGAACACCGGCGGGAATACCAGTACAACGAAGGCCGCCCACCCCGACCAGACAAGCAGGTAGCGCGTCTGCCAGTGCGCCAATACCTGCAACGGTTGGCGGCGGCGATAAAAAGCGACATACAGCCGCGCTGCCCATGCAAGATTCACCAGCAACAGGATATTCTCACCCAACGCCGCGACGCGATTGGGGCTGAAGCCGAACTCGTTGATTCGGCCGGCAATCGCTCCCAGGGCCAGCAGATCCGCCAGCAGCGCACTGCATATCAAAACCAATTGCAGCAGATCGAACAGATTCGGCTGCGCCTGGCCATCTCTGGCGGACATCGAGTACAGCAGCAACGCCAGCACGAGTACCAGCATCACGTCGAAGGCGATCAACTCCTGTCGCTCGATATCGATGCCCTGCCCGGTCACCAGCATCGTGACCAGAAACGCCAGCAACAATAACGCAAACAGCGGCGTGAAGACGTGCGTCAGCACGGGCGCGACTGCCGCTACGGCAACGCGTCGCGATTCGGCCAGCCAGGCTGCAATGATGAAAGCGCCGGCGGCGCCGCAGGGCACCAGCCAGTGCTGGATCAAAAATTGAGGGTTGATACCGATCGCGGTAAACAAGGTGAAGGTCAGCGCAATCGTCACCCAGCCACCCAATGCAATCAGCACGTAGAAGATGCACAACTCGCCGCTGAACCGGATGAAATCCATGCGGCCTTCATCACTGTGCCAACGGTCCGCCGCGTGCAGCCTGCCGATGAACCACCATAGCGCGATGGGCAGGTGGATGATCGTCAGTACCACCGTGTGGCCAGGCCATTGGAAGGGGTAGGCATTGACAACACACGCCGCGGCCACGAACACGCCGGCCGTTGACCACAGGTAAGCGCGGCCTGAGTGCCGGGCAAGGTAAAGACATACCGCCAGCCACGGCAATACGAAGATGGGTGCGTTTTTCAGAAAGAAACCGGGAGCCTCCTCAAAGTGGAAGAGACCCAGCAGGTCGGGCAGCTTGATCGTGGCACCCGCGGCGACGGCCAGCGCCAGAACGCGGCGAAGGTCCGTCCCGCTGCCGGCTATGCCATTCTTGCTGGCCGCTGACGATGACGGCCATTGCTGTGTGCAGCAGGCAGCAACGAATCCACGCGATGCGATATCGATGTCACCAATGCGCTTGAAGGCAATCAGCGACGCCTCATCGGCGGCCAGGCCGCAGGCAACAAGCTCGTCGTAGTGGTCACGAAGAACAGGTTCAAGGCGCTGCACATCCGCAGAGGTATTTTGCTGCAGTACGAAACTGCGCCAGGCCATGACGGACGCATCGAACGCTTCACGCGAAGTTGCCATGGCTCTCCCCGGATTGCACCCTCACACAACCCACACCCGTTACCGCGCGTAGTCTCCCACAACGACGGTCGGCGCACGATACTGCGCGCTGCGTGATTCGCAGGTTTGCATTACGCTACACTCAGCCTGAACTCGCTGCCACCCCGTTGCAACGTAACGTTGTGGAATGCGTACATAGTGACCGGAACAGGACAGACAAGACCGCCATGAAGCAGCTCACTGCCGTTTGCATTTTCCTGCTCGCGCCCGCGCTGGGAACAGCGCAGTGGCTGGATTACCCCACCGCCAATGTGCCGAAGCTCGAAGATGGCTCACCGAATCTCGCAGCTCCCGTTCCGCGCACGGCGGACGGCAAACCTGATCTCAGCGGTATGTGGTACGCCATGGAAGTCTTTCACGATTGCGTGGGACAGACCGAGTGCATCGCGCAGATGGGCCTGCCCATGGATCAACGCAACATCGGCCGCACACTTGAAGAAGGCTTACCGTTCCAGGACTGGGCGCGCGAAGTGGTGGGCCGACGTACGGCACGCAAGTCACAGGATGACCCGCACGCCCGCTGCCTGCCACCGAACTTTCCACGCGCTTACTCGTTTCCGCAATACGTGAAATTCGTGCAGACGCCGGAACTGATCGTCATGCTGCATGAATTCAATGCGAGCTACCGCCAGGTGTTTCTGGATGGCCGGCCTTTGCCGGAAGAACCTTTCCCGGCGTGGAACGGCTACTCCGTCGGGCATTGGGAAGGCGACACGCTCGTTATCGAATCCAACGGCTTTCGCGACGAACTCTGGCTGGACCTGGCCGGCAGCCCGCTGACTGACGAAGCCCGCATCACCGAGCGCCTGACGCGCAAGGACTACGGACATCTCGATATCGAAGTCACCGTCAACGACCCGAAGGCATACACCAGACCGTGGACCGTGACCTTGCACCAGGAGATCGTGCTCAACACCGGCATGTTCGAAGAGATCTGCCTGGAGAACGAGCAGGACGTGAAACTGCTGTCACCGTAATAGCAACGTATCCAGATTCGAAGGCACGCACATGACCCGATTCATCCCGCTAATCTGCACCCTCATGCTTGGCATCGCACCGCTGGCGCATGCTCATCATTCCGGTGCGGCATTCGACCCCGACATCAAGGTCGCGGTCGATGGCACCGTCAACCACGTCGAGTGGACCAGCCCGCATGCGCGGTTATACGTGGATAGCAAGGACGGCGAAGGCAATGTCGTCACCTGGGATTTCGAATTGCCCAGCCCGGTGACACTGATGCGTCGCGGCTGGTCGAAGTCCTCCCTGCCCATCGGCGCCAATGTCCACGTGGAAGGCATCCGCGCCCGCGAATACCCCACGATTGCCGTGGCCAAGAAAGTGTTGAACGATGGCAAGTCGCTGTTCGAGTAGGTTCCAGGCTGAAGGGCCGAATCATTTCTGCGGCGTGAGCGTCGCAAAGTAATCCAGCAACGCATCATGGCGCGCTGTGCGCGGTGCACCTGCCGGACGCGCGAGCCCGACCACAGTGCCTTCGAAGCGTCCATCGAGTTCCAGCGTCACCAGTTCGTTACCGTCGTAAGTCGTGGTCGTTGCCGGCCGCTGGAACAACACGCCGTAGCCAAGTCCCCGCGCCACCAGGCAGCGCACCAGTTCAAAGCTGGTTGTGGTATGGCCGATGCGTGGCCGCAGGTTCAGCGAGCCGAAGGTGTGATCGATGTTCAATCGCGAGGGATGCACGTCGATCAGGATCAGAGGTTCGGACACCAGTTCACCGAGGTGGATGCTTTTGCGTGAGGCCAGCCGATGGCCTTTGGCGACCATGGCGTAGGGCCGGTATTCCCGCACCGGGTCGAAGGCGAACTGCGGCGACACGTCGACGCTGTACATCAGGGCAACGTCGATTCGGCCTTGCAGCAGCAGTTCGTCGAGCTCGGGGGCGGCGGCCTCGGTAATCTCCAGTGTCAGACCGGGGTGACGGCGGGCGAAGTCCTGCATGATGCCGGGAAGGTAAAACGGCGCCAGGGTCGGGAAACAGCCGATGGCGAAACGTCCGGTCAGGCTGCTGGAGGCCTGCGAGGCGTCGGCGGCCAGCGTTTCGGCGCCGGCCAGGATCCGCCTGGCATGGGAGAGCAAGCGCGAGCCGGCCGGCGTCAGGGTCACCCCTTTGGCCTTGCGCCGGATGAACAACTGCAGCGACAACTGGTACTCCAACTCGTCCAAAGCCAGCGCCAATGCTGACGCGCTGACATTGCAGCGCGTGGCTGCGGCGGCAAGTGAGCCTTCACTAGCTATGGCGTTGAAGTATTCCAGCTGCCGCAAGGTGAACGGGATGGAGGGCATCCACAGATTTCCTTGGTTTTCTCTTCAGTAAAACATGTTTTACATGAGATTCGGATTGTCCGAAAGTACCGGCCCCGACGTGGAAGCGTCGACCCCGCAATCACTTGGAGCCCGAATCAATGGCGAAGAATCTCGAAGAAGCGATCAAGGCGGCCGGCAGCCCGGTCAAACTGCTGTGGAACTCGGCCTCGCCGCCGGCCGTCGTGCCGCGCGTGGTGCAGGAATTCACCAACTGGCGCGATGAACAGACCGCCTGGCGCCGTACCGCGGTGTTGTTCGACCAGTCGCACCACATGGCCGACCTCAACATCAAGGGCCCGGACGCGCTGAAGCTGATTCGTGATCTCGCGATCAACAGTGTCGAGAAGTTTCCGGTCGAGATGGCCAAGCAGTTCGTCGCCGTCAATTACGATGGCTACGTCATCGGCGACAACATCCTGTTCCACCTGGAAGAAGACGAATACCAGGCCGTCGGCATTCCGCCGTCCATCAACTGGATGCACTACCACGCCGTGACCGGTGGCTACGACGTCCGCGTCTGGCGCGACGACAACTCGCTCTACCGCAAGGGCGACCCGGTGCTGTATCGCTACCAGGTGCAGGGCCCGGGCGCGATGGACGTGATGCGTGAAGCGATCGGCGCCGAGCCGCCGAAATTGAAATTCTTCCACATGACCCGTTTCACCATTGCCGGCAAGGAAGTGCGCGCGCTGCGTCACGGTATGGCCGGTGAGCCGGGTTATGAAATGTGGGGTCCGTGGGAAGACAACGAGGTTGTGCATGCCGCGCTGCTGGAAGCCGGCAAGAAGTTCGGCATGATTCAGGTCGGTGGCCGCGCCTACCACACCAATGCACTGGAATCCGGCTGGCTGCCGCGTCCGCTGCCCGCGGTCTACTCCGGTGAGAAGATGAAGCCCTATCGCGAGTGGTTGACTGAAAACGCCTACGAAACCACCTCGCCGCTGGGTGGCAGCTTCTACTCCGACAACATCGAAGACTACTACTTCACGCCCTACGAGCTGGATTACGGCCGCATCATCGCGTTCGACCACGACTTCATCGGTCGCGAGGCGCTGGAGAAGATGGTCGCCGAAGGCACCACCGAACGGCGCAAGAAGGTCACCTTTGTCTGGAATGGCGACGATACGGCCGCGGCCTACGGCTCACTGTTCCAGGATGGCGTCGGCGCCAAGTTCATCAACCTGCCGATGTCGCTGTACGACACCTTCCACGCCGACCGCGTTGAAGCCAATGGCAAAGTCGTCGGTCTGTCGACCTGGACGGGTTATTCGGCCAACGAACGCCGCATCCTGTCGCTGGGCACCATCGACGCGGCATTTGCCAAGCCCGGCACCGAAGTGACGCTGCTGTGGGGCGAAGACAAGCAATCACCCAAAGCCCAGTGCGAGCCGCACGTTCAAGTGAAGATCCGCGCGACGGTCATGCCGGCGCCGCTGGTGGAGAAGGCGCGTACGGTTTATCGCTCCGACGCGGGCGTGAAATAAGTCTGCGCAAGTCAGACGGAGGCGGTCATCACCGCCTCCGTCATTTCGTCGCCAGCGCGGCTCCAGGCAACATCATCGATGTTTGCCAGCCTCCCAATCCATTCCCGCCAATACTGACGCTGCGAATTCACGCGGTGGACCTTCCAGCGCGGTCGCCAGCGTATCGTTCCAACGGTTGAGAAATCCGAACAGGCTGAGCATCGATACCAGTTGCACGATCTGGCGGTCGGAAAAAAATTCCCGCAACGCTGTGAAATGCTGCTCGTTGACCGCACTCGGCACCTGTGCCGCGGCCAACGCCAACGCCACGACCGCACGTTCCCGTGCATCGAACTGTTCGCTGGTCTCGAAATTCAACAGCGCCGCCACCTTTCCCGCAGGCACGCCCATGGTCTCCAACGTGTGCGAGGTATGCGCCTGACAGTAACGGCAGCCCGCACCGACACTTACCGCAAACGCCGCCAGTTGCAGCAGCGCAGGTTCCACATTCAACGCCGAATCGTCCGCCGGCGGGATGTGATCGGCGATACGCGCGTAAGCCGCGCGCAGATCCCCGCCGCGCACCGATGACATCAACAAGCCGAACGCCAACGCAACATGTGGCATGTGCGCCATGGTCAACAAGCTGTTGGGCAGGAAGCCGAGGTGGCGACGGGCGTCAGCGAGTACAGGTTCCAGAAAATCGAGTTCCCCCTGTGGCCGGGGCGATACATGGGCCATGATGCTTCTCCAGATGTTCAGCGGTGGATTATAGGTCGCCGCGACCCGCGCTTCGTTCAACAACGTTGCACAAAACTCGTACAATAGCGCCGCAGGCGGGGGCCTGCGCTGTTTCAACGGGTAGCTGTTCGTAGCGCGTTCAACGCGCGGCCGTCCACAGTCACCATATGCGAAACGCAATTCTTGCGGGGGGATAGATGAAAACGATCAATGTCTTGTTTGCTGTTGTAGTCCTGTCGGCTGCACTGACTGGCAGCCAGAAGGTTGCCGCGCAGGCGCCGCAGGCGGGAGTGGCGGGCTACGAAGTCGAGTGGGTGTATCGCGTCCGCTATGGGTTCATTGATGAATGGTGGGACCTGTGGCGCAAGTATGAAATTCCAGTGCTTGATCGCGCGAAGGAACGTGGCTACATCCTCGATTACCGCGTCTATCACCCGACCCAGCATACCGATGAGGCCGCGCGCTGGGATTACCGGGTGGAGATTGTCTACAAGGATTTCGAGAGCAGCAGCCACCTGGGCGCGCTGTACGATGAACTGTTTCCGGATGCCGCCACGCGGAAAAGTGACGAGAAGCGGCGCTGGGAAATGACAACCAACCACTGGGACCTGCCGATCTACCGAGTCGACCCCTATAGTTCGCGCTGATCTGCTGCCGGCCGTCCTAGCCGCACCCCCGACATGCCTCAACTGACCTTGACCACGATGGACCTGACCATCATCGGCGCCTACCTGGTGCTGGTGATGGTCATCGGGCTTTATACCGCGCGCCGGACCCACAGCGGTGAGGACTTGTTCCTCGCCGGCCACCGGTTGGGCTGGATTCCAATCGGGTTTTCGCTGTTCGCATCGAACATCTCCAGCACGACGTTGATAGGCTTGTCGGGCGCGGCGTACACCTGGGGCATCGCGGTATCGAACTACGAATGGATGGCGGGCTTCATCCTGGTGTTCTTCGCCATCTTCTTCATTCCTTACTACCTGAATGCGCGCATCACCACCGTACCGGAGTTTCTTGAACGCAGGTTTGATCGACGCTCGCGGCTGTATTTTTCCGCACTGACCCTGATCTCGAACATCATCGTCGATACCGCAGGCACGTTGTTTGCCGGCGCGATGGTGTTGCGGGTGTTCTACCCGGACATCGATCTGTTCACGGCGTGTCTGGGGCTGGCGATGGTGGCCGGCGTCTACACCGCTGCCGGTGGTCTCGCCGCGGTTGTTTACACCGATGTGCTGCAGGCGGTGATTCTGCTGGTCGGCTCGGCGCTGGTCGCATTCAAGAGTTTTGCCGCGGTCGATTTCTCGTGGGCGCGCGTGGCGGAAGCAACGCCGGCTGAGCACCTTTCACTGATGCTGCCGATGTCTGATCCCAACCTGCCCTGGCTGGGCACATTGATCGGCGTGCCGGTGCTGGGCTTCTACTTCTGGTGCACAAACCAGTTCATCGTGCAGCGGGTGTTAGGCGCACGCAGCGTCGCGCACGCACGCTGGGGTGCGCTGTTCGCAGGCTTTTTGAAGTTGCCGGTGTTGTACCTGATGGTGATGCCCGGCGTGATGGCTGGCATTCTTCTGCCCAATCTTGAGAAAGCAGACGCGGTGTTTCCGACGCTGGTAAGCACACTGTTGCCATCAGGCCTGGTCGGGCTGGTGATGGCCGGCCTGTTGGCGGCGATCATGTCGAGCATCGATTCGACACTGAATTCCGCGTCTGCCCTGCTCACCATGGATTTCATGCAACCGGAAAAACGCGGCTGGTCCCCCACGCGCATTGCCTGGACGGGACGCGCCTGTATCGTGCTGTTCATGGTGGTGGCGGCGTCGGTGTCGCCGCTGATCGCTGACTTCCCCGGCCTGTTCCAGTACCTGCAGTCCGCGCTGTCCTACCTCGTGCCACCGGTGGCGGTGGTATTCATGGTCGGCTTGTTCTGGCCGCGGGCGACGGCATTCGGCGCGTTCGCCACCTTGCTCGGCGGGCATGTCGTTTCAGCCATCCTGTTTGGCCTCTCGCTGAGCGGCGTGCTGACGCTGCATTTCACGATTATCGCCGGGGTGCTGACCGGGTTGTCAGCGGTGATCTTCGCGCTGGCCAACCGCTTTGGCAGCGCGGCCAGTTTGGAGCAGGTTGCGCGGTTCACATTCCACGCTGACGCGGCGGCGCCCGATCCATCCCTGGCGCCATGGCAGGACTATCGCGTCTTCAGTGCCGTGGTCTTTGCGCTGACAGTCATCCTGGTCATCGTGCACTGGTAACCGGTCGGCGACCGCTTACCGCGGATCAATATCCCAGACCGCCGGCATCGCTCGAAGAAGTGGCGGCGGCCTGCTCGCGAACCGCAGCGGCGAGCTGCGCGGTAGCCTTGGCCAGCATTACGGTGTCAACGCCGACACCCACAAAGTTCGCGCCCGCCTGAACGTATTCAACGGCTGCCTCGGCTGAGGCTACCAACAGGCCGGCGGCCTTACCGCTGGCACGAATGCGCCTGATGGCATCGAGCACTGCTTGTTTGACTGCAGGGTGCCCGGGGTTACCTAGATGTCCCAGCGATGCGGCCAGATCCGAAGGCCCGATGAAAACACCATCCACGCCCTCCTCGGCGCAGATGTCATCCAGATTCCGGAGACCCGCCGCCGACTCCACCTGCAACAACAGACAAATCTCATCGTTGGCGCGCGGCAGGTAATCCGTTATGCGGTTCCACTGTGCCGCGCGGGCCAGCGCACTGCCAACGCCACGCACGCCGGCCGGCGGATAGCGGACCGCGGCCACCAGTTCGCGCGCCTGCGCGCCGGATTCGACCATCGGCACCAGCAGGTTGCGCGCACCGACATCCAGCAGTTGCTTGATGATATGGGTATGGCCGACGACTGGTCGTACCACGGCCTGGGTCTGGAAAGCCGCCACTGTCTGCAACTGGTGCATGACCGTGCGCACGTCGTTGGGCGCATGTTCCTGATCGATCACCAGCCAATCGAAACCGGCGCCGGCGCAGATTTCGGCACAGATCGTGTCGACCAGCCCCACCCACATACCGAATTGTGGTTGGCCGGCGGCAAGTGCCTGTTTCAGGGGGTTCGGTGCGAGCTTCATAGGCCGGGATTCCCGCTCAGGTGAAATGGCAGGCGATGGAACCGAGCGGACCGTAATCCACCTGGAAGGTATCTCCCGGGCGGGCTGCCACAGGCCGGGTGAATGAGCCGGCCAGGATGACCTGGCCCGGTTCCAGTGAAATGCCGTGCGGCGCGAACTTGCGGGTCAACCAGACAATGCCGTTAGCCGGATGATTGAGTACGCCCGCGGCGACACCGGTCTCCTCGATGGCGCCGTTGCGATACATGATCGCCGACACCCAGCGGATATCGACATCCAGCGGGCGGATGGGCCGGCCGCCGAGGATAATGCCGGCGTTGGCCGCATTGTCGGAAATCGTATCAAGCACCTTGCGCGGTCGGCCGGTCGCGGAATCCTTGCGCTCGCAGCGCGCGGCAATCAATTCCAGTGCCGGCGTGACGTACTCGGTGGCCGAGAGCACGTCGAAGATCGTTACGTCCTCACCTTCCAGACGGTCCTTGAGGATGAACGCGAGTTCGACTTCGATCATCGGGTCAAGAAAATCACCGGCCGGGATCCGCGCGCCATCCTCGAAGAACATATCGTCGAGCAGCGTGCCGTAATCCGGCTCATCGATTTGCGATGACTGCTGCATGGCGCGAGAGGTCAGGCCGATCTTGCGGCCACGGACAACGCGTCCCGCTGCGATCTTCTGTTCGACCCACGCATGCTGAATCGCATACGCATCACCCATGGTCATTTCAGGGTGATCCAATGAAATCTGGCGAATCTGGCGGCGCGTGCGCTCCGCTTCGTCCAACCGCTGGGCCGCGGCCTGGATCTGTTCGGTGGTCAGCATCGTTAGCTCACTCTGCAAGTGGTATCAGGTTGGGAATAAGCGCACCAGCGTGCCCACGCTGCAACGCAGGGCTGCTTGCACATCGTCAGCGTCGCATTGCACGGCTCTGGCATCGCGCGGGTAAATGTCTGAAGGATTCTGATGGCCCGCCGCATCAGCGGGCAAGCGTCGTCACGTTGAAAAATGGGGTGCCGGAGCGCAACGCCTGCGTTTCGCTCCGGCGATGGATTGCGGCAGCCTCAGCTGGCTTTCTTGGTCCTGCGGGCCGGACCCAGTGCGCCACCGCGACGGCGGCGTTCGTTGAGTTCGGCGGCCAGCGCCTCGGCGTGTTTCTTCACCGCCGCGCGACTGCCCTTCTGCTGGCCGATGATCGGCGCATACGCACCTTCGATTACGTAGCGGAACCATTTCCCGGCATCACCTGGCACCGGCGAATCAGCGGGTTCGAGTTCGGTCAATTGGTAGAATTCGTCTGTCATCGTGGCATCCTTCTTCCAAGTATTTTTGATATACACCTGGCGCCGCTTCAGCTTTCACGATTGTGACCACACGGGCATAACGGTCCGTTATGGCGTCGCTGCATTCATGTGCCAGCGACACGTACCATGGCGCGATCGCACTTCGATAGCCTGGGCTCTTGGCGGCGCATGACCGCCTGCGACTGGCTGCAGGTGCCGACGATCCGACTGTAAGAGTCATTGCCGCAGGTGACGCCGGTGACTGCAACCGGGGCCGGGCATGGATTGATCAATATGAATCGTCGAGGGCAGCCATGGTACCAGAATACTGAGGCGATGCAGATTCTGAAGCTGAAAATAGTGGTCGCGCGTCCCTGCCGCAGGCTACATCTGCTACAGTGGCCGGGTGATAAAAACTATTGAAATCAAACGCCCAGACGATTGGCATGTCCATCTCAGGGACGGCGCCATGCTGACCCAGGTGGTGGCCGACACCGCCGCCGAATTCGCCCGGGCGCTGGTGATGCCCAATTTGAACCCGCCAGTGACCACGGCCAGGTCAGCCGCGGCCTATCGCGATCGCATTCTTGCTGCGCTGCCGCATCCCGCGGACTTTACCCCATTGATGACCTGCTACCTCACCGACAACACTGATGCCGATGATCTGGCGGCCGGCTTTGCCGATGGCATTTTCACTGCCGCCAAACTGTACCCTGCCGGCGCCACCTTCCAGTCGGATCGGGGGGTGACCAGTATCGAGAACATCATGCCGGTATTGGAACGGATGGAGGACATTGGCATGCCGCTGTGCGTGCACGGCGAAGTCGTCGATGCCGACGTCGATATATTCGATCGGGAAGCGGTGTTCATCGAAGAAGTCATGCTGCCCTTGCGTAATTCACTGCAAGGCCTGCGCATCGTGTTCGAACACATCACCACCGCTGAGGCTGTCGACTACGTATTTTCCGAGGATACGGGGCTGGCGGCGACCATTACTGCGCATCACCTGATGATCAATCGCAATGCAATTTTTCAGGGCGGTATCCGCCCGCATCGCTACTGCCTGCCGGTGGCCAAACGGGAACAGCACCGCCAGGCGCTGCGCCGCGCCGCCACCTCCGGCGATCACCGGTTCTTCCTGGGCACCGATACTGCGCCGCACGCCGACAACGCCAAGGAGGCGGCCTGCGGTTGCGCAGGCATCTATACAGCGCCGGTCGCCATGGCGTGTTACGCCCAGGTATTCGACCAGGAGAATGCGCTCGATCGATTGGAAGGTTTCGCCAGCATCCATGGCGCGACCTTTTACCGGCTGCCGGTCAATGCAGGCACATTGATTCTCCAGCAATCCGCCACCGCAGTGGATGAAACCGCGCGCTGCCACGGCGGCGACATCCCGCTGACGGTGTTCCAGCCGCCGGAAGGCCTGTTCTGGCAATTGGCCTGACAGCAAAACCGGCGATATTCGCATTTCTTTGACACGACGCTGCGTATAATCCCGCACGCAGCAAGGGAATCGAAGACGCAGACATGGGTCCAGCAAACGCGACAACAGCGACCGGCGCAGACCAACGCGGTGAGGCAGATCACCACGTTGCGCTTGGCGACGAGTTCCTGCGAGTCGAGAAAAACGCGGCCAAGGCGTTTGAACATTATCGCAAGGCCGCCGAGTTGGGCGATGCCTATGCGCAGTACCGGCTGGCCAGGCTATACGCCAAGGGCCAGGGCTGCCGCCAGAGTTATCAGTTCGCCTACGAATGGCTGAAGAAGAGCGCGGCGCAGGAATTTGCCGCCGCCGAAGCCTTGATGGGCTGGTTCTATGCCAATGGCGTCGTCGTCCGCGAAGACCTGGGTGAAGCATTCACCTGGTACAGCGCCGCAGCGGAAAAAGGCGATGCCGGCGCGTGTTTCGAACTTGGTCAAATGTTCGCGCACGGTCGCGGCACGTTCAAGGATGCGCCCTCCGCACGCGACTGGTACCAGCGCGCCGCCGCTCAGGGTCACACCGAAGCCAACTATGCTCTGGGCATGGAATACGCCCACTGTGACGAAGGGTCACGGGATTACGAACGCGCGCTCCGCCATTTCGAGGAGGCGGCGTTGCGGCGTCATGCGGGCGCAATTTATGAGCTTGGCATGATTTACGCGAGGGGACGCGGCACCGATCGCGACTATCACCGGGCACTGGACCTGTTACGCAAGGCCGCGGCCAAAGGCTCGTTGGATGGTCAGTATCAGCTCGCGGTGTTGCTGTCACTCGGGCAAGGCGTATCCCCGAATCATACCGAAGCACTGGAGTGGTTCACCCGCGCGGCGGACGCCGGACATGCGCGCGCGCAGTACGAACTTGGTAAATCGTATCAATATGGCCGCGGCGTCACAGCGGACATCGAGCAGGCCATGGCCTGGTACTGGCGGGCCGCACAGGCGGGCAACCCCAAGGCCCAGTTCCGGCTTGGCCACGCGTTCGAGACCGGTCACGGCCAACGCCAGGACTTTGCCAAGGCACGGGCCTGGTACGAACTGTCGGCGCGGCAGGGCGACGTCCGCGCACAATACCGCATCGCCAACATGTACCTGAAAGGCATCGGCGTCGAACGCGACGTAAAGGAAGCCTATCTCTGGTATTACCTTGCCAGTTGCAACGGCGACGAGGAGGCCGAACGTCGTACACGCAAGCTGGCCGACCTGTTGCCCGAAGGCGACCGCATCGCCATAGACTTCCAGGCCGAACAACGGCGCGTGGAGTTCGGGCTGTAATCGTGCGCTGCCGGCTGGCGTTGCTATGCATTCCAATGGCCGTTTTCTCCAATGCACAGGCGCTGGATGAAGCCACTGCGTTAGCCGTCAACTGCTTCACCTGTCATGGTCCGGAGGGAACAAGCCCCGGCGAGATCCCCAGCCTGCAAGGCAAACGCGCCGCCTATCTGCTGGAGAAGTTGCGTGGGTTCAAAAGCGATTCGCTTCCCAACACCGTCATGCACCGGATCGTCACCGGCTACGACAATTCGCAGCTCGAAGCCATTGCCCACCTGCTCGGGACCACGCCGTGACGAACGGCGTTGACCAGTCCCGGCGCCGGCTCCTGGGCCTCGCCGCGGGAACCGCGGTCCTGAGTGCCTGTGTGAAGTCACCGCTGCCGGCCGCTCGCGTTGCCATCATCGGTGGCGGCTTCGCCGGCGTAACCTGCGCGAAGTATCTGCGCCGGTTCGCGCCGACCATAGACATCTCGTTGATCACGCCTGAGTCCGAATACTTCACCTGCCCCTTCAGCAACACGGTGTTGGCGGGTATCAGCCGGTTGGAAGATTTGCGCCAGAGTTACCAGGCGCTGCGCGACATCCACGGCATCAAAGTCGTCCATGATCGCGTGCTTGCAGTGGAGGCTGTTGAGCGACGCCTGCGTCTGGCCGGCGGTTCGACCCTTGCGTACGACAAGGCGGTGGTCGCGCCGGGCATTGATTTCGATTTTGCCGCGGTGGAAGGGCTGACCGCCGAAAACAGCCCGCGGATGCCGCATGCCTGGAAAGCGGGTGCGCAAACCGCGCAGCTCAGCGAACACATCCGAGCCATGAAACAGGGTGGCACCATTGCCATCAGCGTACCGCCGGCGCCATTCCGCTGTCCGCCGGGTCCTTATGAACGCGCAAGCCTCATCGCCTGGTACCTGCAACAGCACAATCCAGGCGCGAAAGTGTTGATTCTCGACGGCAACGACAGCTTTTCCAAACAAGGCCTGTTCACCGCTGCCTGGCAGCATCTGTTTCCCGGCATGATCGAATGGATCCCGATCTCGCAGGATGGTGCGGTACGCAGGGTGGATACGGGGCGCACGGTTCTGTACACGGAGATCGGCGAGCATGCCGTCGATGTCGCCAACGTGATACCGCCGCAACGTGCAGCAGCGCTGGCGCGCGACAGCGGGCTCACGGACGCGTCGGGCTGGTGCCCGGTCGATCCTGAGACATTTGCATCAACCCTCGCGGATGATGTCTACGTACTGGGCGATGCGGCCAAGGTCAATCCGATGCCGAAGTCCGCGTCCGCGGCCAACAGTCACGGCAAACAGTGCGCCATCGCCATTGCCGCGGCGCTGACCGGGCAAAACAAACCACCGGTATCCTTGCACAACACCTGCTACAGCCTGGTGACACCCGCCTACGGCATTTCCGTCAGCGCGATCTACCGCATGGACAACGGCGCACTCGCCAGCGTGGCCGGCGCGGGCGGCACCAGTCCGGCGGACGCTGCCGAAGATTTCCGTCGCCAGGAAGCGGACTACGCCCGCGGCTGGTACGCCAGCATCTGTGCCGACAGTTTCGGTTGAGTGGCGTCCTGATCACCGGGCGCCGCCGATTTACAGTGCCCGCGGATCTGTTAACATCCGCCAATGCATGTTGACCGCCAACGACTGACCACCTGGCTGCTGCGAACGCTGTTCGCGGTGATCCTGTGCAGTCAGCTCGCCGGCGTGCTGCATGTCTATGACACCGACTCGCACGTCGATGACCGCCAGTGCGAACTGTGTGTCCATTTCAGCGATATCGGCAATGGCATTGTTGCCGACGCCTTGTTCCTTCCCCACAAGGATCACACGACGCCGCCGGTAGCTAACCCGGCCGCCCCGCTGACAACCGCCGCGCACGGCCTGCTGCGCAATCGCGGCCCACCCCTCGCCCTCGAGAGCTGATCGTTTGCTTTGCCAACCGTGCGCCCGCCATGCGGCGGCCGCGTTGGCCTATCCGTTCTGCTGAAGATTTTCGAGGAGTACAACGTGAAACACGTATTGCCGTGGCAGGCGCTGACCGCGCTGCTGCCCGTATTGTTCGTCGTGTCGGCCGCGCGCGCCGACGAAGAAATCATTGTCTTTGGTTCTGATCCGCTGAGTGCGATTGACAGTCATCTCGGCACACCCGCGACGGTGCTCGACCAGACAGCCCTGGCTGACACCGACATGCGCAGCATCGGCGAAACAGTTGCCAACACGCCGGGCGTCACCGCTGCGGATTTCGGTCCGGCCGTGGGTCGACCGATCATCCGCGGCCTGGGTGGTGGCCGGGTGCGGGTATTGGAGGACGGCATCGGGACGATGGACGTTTCGACCGTCAGCAATGACCATGCCGTCGCCGTGGAACCCGTGCTGGCGCGTCAGGTCGAGATTTTCCGTGGCCCGGCGACACTGCTGTACGGCAGCGGCGCCAGTGGCGGCTTCGTCAACGTCGTTGATGATCGCATCGCCAGTGAATTGCCCGAACACCCGACAGGGGACTTGTATTCTCACTACGACTCCGTCTCCCGCGGCTGGTTGGGCGCCGTGGACGCGAATGTCGCGCTCGGTTCGCAACTGGTCCTGCATGCCGACGCGCTGCGTAGAAATACGGGCGACTACCATGTGCCCGGGCTCGAGGACTCCATCGCGGACCCCGACTCGGTCGCCGGTCGACTCGATAACAGCGATGTCCGCACCCGGCAGTTCGGCGGCGGCATGTCATGGGTGGCCGATGCAGGTTTCGCCGGATTCGTTGTCAGCGATATGCGCAACAACTACGGTATTCCCGCCGGCCACGGCGATCATGACGAAGACGGCGTGCGCATTGCGCAACGGCAAACCCGGTTGGATTTGAAGGCTGCATGGCAATCACCGCTACCGGGGTTGCGCAGCGCTCGGCTGCGCTGGGGGTTCAATGACCACACGCACCTCGAGATGGAAGCGCCCGGCGAAGTGGGTACGCAACTGGACAACGACGAGTATGAGGGTCGCCTGGAATTCATCCACCAGCGCTGGGGTGTGCTTGACGGTGTGTTCGGTATGCAAATCCAGGACAGGGACTTTGCCTCGCTCGGTGAAGAAGCTTTCGTGCCGACGTCCCGTCAGAAAAACCTCGCGGCATTTATCTACGAGAAGGCCGACCTTGGCGATTGGCATCTCGATGGCGGGTTACGCATCGAGCGAAGCCGCGCATCCTCGTTTGAGCGACAGGTGGCGCGAACGGTTTTTTCCGTCTCCGGATCAGCAACCTATGAAGTTTCGCCAGCGTTGCAGGTAGGTTCTGCGCTGACGCGCGCAGAACGTGCGCCGGCGTTGGAGGAGCTGTTTGCCGACGGTCCCCATCTGGCCAGCGGCTCGTTTGAAATCGGCGATATCGGATTACGGCGCGAGACCTCAGTCAATGTTGAATTGTTCATCCGCGGTGACGTCGAGCGCTGGCGTTACTCCTTCAACGTGTTCTACAACGACATCAACAACTTCATATACCTGCAGGAGAACGACCTGGATGCCAACGGCCATGCCGACAAGGTGTTCGCAGACTACGGTGAAACTGGCCTGTTGAGCGATACGGACGACGGGCTGTTGCTGCTTTCGCATGCCCAGCGTGACGCACGGCTTTGGGGCGTGGAAGGTGAACTGGAAGCGACCGTATTGGAGGGCGCCGGCGGGACGTTGGCCCTGCGGGCCTGGGGTGACTACGTGCGCGCGCAGTTCGCCGGCGGTGGTAACCTCGCGCGTATCTCGCCACCGCGTATTGGAATGGACGCCAGCTGGTCGCACGGCCCGTGGCATGCCTCGGCGTCATTGAGCAGAACCATGGCGCAGCGCAGAACGGCGACGCTGGAAAGCACCACGCGTGGCTATACGATGCTGAATTCGCAGGTCCGATATCAGTGGGACAGTACCGGGAACACACCGGCACTGGAGCTGTTCGTGAAATTGAACAACCTGCTGAATCGCGATGCACGGCGTCACACCTCGCTGTTGAAGGACAGCGCGCCGCTGCCCGGCCGGTCGCTGCAGGCCGGATTGCGCCTCTCGTTCTGAGGCATACCCCAAAGCGGCACGACGCAGTGGTCCACGCCCTGATAAGATAACTCGCAGTTGCTTAATCAGGGCGTGGATTGGATCGCAATGGCAGAACACAGCGCAGACGAACCGGCCACGCCCGCAAGCGCGATGCCATCGCCGCTGCCCGGCGCCGACCCGGGCTTGTTCCGCTGGTTCTTTTTCGGCGTCTTTGCATTTCTGCTGTACCAGCTCGGACTTATCCTGTCGCTGTTTTCGGATGCCATCATCTGGGCCGGCTCGCTGGCGCTGGTGTTCTTCCCCTTGCATAAATTCGTCCGCGCCCGTTTGCGTCGGGGCGAAAGCGTCACTGCCGGGGTTTCGACAATTGCGGTGCTGTTATTGGTGCTCGTCCCGCTGCTGTTCATCGGCTGGATTGTGATAAAGCAGTCCGCGCTGCTCTATCCCACCGTGCGTGGCTGGGTCAATCAATTCCGCGCGACCGAAGGAATTTCTCTGGAATCCTACCTGCCGCAATTTCTGGTCGAATACTGGCAGCGATTCAATTCCCTGATTGAAAGCAACGAACTGTTGTCACGTTTCGATCTCAACGCCTATCTGCTCGATTACGCCGATGTGGCCAGCGCCAACATTGCGGAATTCGGCGCAGCGGCAGCGACCAACATTCTCATCGGCAGCGTCAATCTGCTGCTGATTCTGCTGCTGATGTTTTTCTGCTTCCGCGATGGCGAAAAATTCCTGCAATGGGTGCTGGATGTTGTGCCGATGCCGGCACAGCACACAAAGGCGATCGGCATGCGGATTTACGATACCGTGTCGGCGGTGATCCGCGGCGCGCTGGCAACCGCCAGTGTGCAAGGGGTCCTGGCAATGATTGGCTACCTGATTGCCGATGTCCCGCTGGCCATCTTCTTTGGCGTGCTGACGGGATTCGCGGCCATGGTGCCGGTGGTTGGCGCCGGTCTGATCTGGGCGCCGATTGGTATCTTCGTGTTCACCCAGCATCACGGCTGGGGCATTTTCGTGCTGCTGTGGGGCTTTTTCCTGGTCAGTCTGGTGGATAACTTCCTCAAACCGATTCTGATTGGTACCGGTGCCAGGATGCCGATACTGCTGATATTCTGCGGCATCATCGGTGGCGTGAACGTTTATGGTTTCACCGGGTTGATGATCGGCCCGATTCTGATCGCCTGTCTGCTCGCGTTCATCACCATTTATCGGGATTATTACTACTCGCCGTCACAGCAGGTTGCGACGGGAGAGTAGATTCCAGCAACAGTTCAACCGGATTTCCATTCATCTGCATAAGTATGTTGTTGCGTAACCGCTTCCCATCCCCCGGCATTATTCCGATGCGTCAACTGCTGTTGCTGTTGACCTTGTTATTGAGCAGTGGCGCGGTGACAGCACAGGATGCGCTGCCTGCCCGTATCCAGCGCATCGTCAACGGCTACAAGTTGCCCGCGTCGAGTTACAGCATCGTGGTCCAGGACGTTACCGCCGATACGCCGCTGCTGGCCGTCAACGCCGATGTTCCACGCAACCCGGCCTCAGTGATCAAACTCCTGACCACCATCACCGGCCTGGAGGTGCTCGGGCCCGCCTACACATGGCGGACGGAGATCTTCGTCGACGGCAAACTCAATGGCGACGTGCTTGAAGGCAACCTGGTCATCCGTGGCCGTGGCGACCCTTACCTGACGACGGACCAGTTCTGGCGCATGGTCAAGGCGTTGCGTTTGCGCGGCATCCGCGTCATCACCGGCGACCTGTTGCTCGACGATACCTACTTCGATGTCCCCCCCCATGACGCGAATGCGTTTGACGGCCAGGGCGACCGCGCATACAACGTCGGACCCGACGCCTTGCTGGTCAACTTCCAGGCCACCAATTTCTATGTCATGCCGGCTGCCGATGGAAAATCCATCGCCGTGAAAAGCGATCCGGAAATGCCCAACCTTCACATCAAGAACCGGCTGACGGCGGGCAATGGATCCTGCAGCGGTTATCAACGCGGCGTGAGCATGCATAACGTCACCACCGACGAGGGCGCTGATGTGACGTTCAGCGGCAGCTATCCGACCCGTTGCGGGGATTACGCCATGTTGCGGTCGGTACTGACCGCGGATAACTATGCCTACGGCATGTTTGCCCAGCTCTGGCGCGAGTCCGGCGGCGAATTCACCGGCACGGTTGGCAGAACGATTGTCACTGACGACAAGCGGCCCTACATGGTGTGGACCTCGCCACCCCTTGGCGACCAAGTGCGATCGATCAACAAATTCAGTAACAACGTCATGACCCGCCACCTGATGCTCACTTTGGGCGCCGAGACATTCGGGCCGCCAGCGACGCTCGAGAAAGGCCGGCAGGCGATAGACGATTTTCTCGCCGCGCGGAATATCGATACCTCGTCGCTGACGCTCATCAACGGCTCCGGGCTGTCCCGCGACACGCGAATCTCCGCCGCCATGCTCAGGGATGTACTGCTGCTGGGCTGGCGCAGCCCGTTCATGTCCGAGTACGTTTCATCACTGTCGATCAGCGGCATGGACGGCACCATGCGGCGCCGCCTGCGCGATGGAGACACCGCCGGACGCATGCATCTGAAGACCGGCACGCTGGATGAAGTCTCGGCGATCGCCGGTTACGTACACGCCGCCACCGGCCGACATTTTCTGGTCGTCGTCATGGTCAATCACCCCAGCGCCAATCGCGGGCCTGGCCAGGAGCTGGGGAATGCGCTGATGCAATGGGTTTATCGTCAGTAACTTCCCGGGCGCAACGCCACCAGCCGAAAACGACGGCGCCGGACGATAGTCCGGCGCGCAGCAATTACGGCATGAGTTGATTCAGCGGGTCTATCAGGAAGCCTTGGACAACTTCAGGTTGCCGAACAGTGGGTCACCCGGACTCAGCTTGCGACCCATGCGCACGACCTTCTGCCAATCCGCATCCTTGATGTCTGCCCGGTAATCGTTACGCAGCGTAGCCGCCAGTGCGAGGAAGCCTTGCACCCGCTCGGACAGAAAATACACTTCCGCCAGTTTTAGCATTTGCGGTAGCTGATTGGGTTCAAGTTCGAGCATGCGTTCCAGCATCGCCGCCGCACGGTCATAGTGACCACGGGTGATTTCGCTGTCGACATCGACCATGGTGGGATTTGATTTTATCGGCGCCATCGGCTCGGCGGGCTCGTCCGATCGTGACTTGCGTTTAACGATACGGCGTACCTGCTTTTCCATCTCCAGCCGGTGCATCGCCTTCTGACTGACCGCCAGCTTGCGATCCGCCTCGGCGATCTTGTGTGCGGCTTTGTCGACTTCGCGCTTGGTCGACTGGTTACGGCGATGCATCAGCCCGAGTACGCCGAGGACGATCCCGAACAAGGCCACCACGGCGAATGCGATGTGGCCGATTCGGACGGCATTGCTGTCCATGGCGGCGCTGCGCTCTTCCGGTATGCGGGTCAGTACGGTCGCTGATGTTTCTTCCGGTTCAACTGCTGCTGCGACTTCAACCGGGGCAACCACCGGTGCGACCTCGATGGTCTGCTCCGCCACGGCTTCAACGGCTGCCACAGGCGACGGCCTGGGCGCAGCGACTCTGGTCACTGCAGGTGTAACCACCTCCGAACCGGTCTGCTCGCTGTAGCGTGCACGGATACTGGCGAACTTGTCTGAAAGTCGATCGATCTCGCGGGCGAGTTCCGGGTCACGGGTACGCCAGTCGACGGCAACCTCAGGCGCGGCGGGTTGCGTCAGAGGTTCCGGCTCGGGCGCAACCGGTGCGGGCGCCGCGACGGCTTCGCTTACCACCGCAGGCGCAGCGGATACCGCCGCCACATTGCGAACCGCCGCTGTTGGCAGTACGAGTATGGCGCCTGTCCTGAGTCGATTGATATCGTTGTTGATGAAGGCGTCCGGGTTGTCTGCCAGCAACTGCTGCATGATGTCGAACGCATTGCCACCGATGCGCGCACGCACGGCGCGCGCGATAGGCCAAAGAGTTTCACCTGCGCGTATCGGCCCATAGGCATCGCCGTTCAATTCCAGCCGGCTGGCAGTCGCTGTGGTCGACGGCCTGCGGTTGGTCGCTGCAGCGGTACCCGCCGCCGGCAGTTCGATGGCATAACGGCGGATCAAGGTTTCGCGGCCGGCGTGGACGCGCATGCGGAACGTGAACTGCGAGCGATCGATGGGCAGGCTGCTGCTGACATGGATGTAACTGCGGCCGTCTTCATGGGCCACGGCCCCACGCAATGCCTGAACCAGCCGCAACGTATCGTCATCGATACCGCTGGCAAGATCAGGGATGAATTCTATGGTGTCCAGGCGATCAAGACTGGCACGACCGCCGTACATACCGATATCCAGACTCAGCGGTTCGCCCGTATTTGAACGACTGACGGGCGTACCGAGTTGCAACGCGATAGCCGGGGTGGATAGCAGCAGTGGCGTGGACAGTGCCAGCGCCAGCAGGTTTTTGTTTCCCCGGAGTATGAATTTTTTCATGCGTGCCCAGCCATTTCCGCCAAGATTGCTTTGCGCCCTGCCCCGGAAGACAGCTAGACTCACCTTAGTAGATGAGCTTTGCGGCGACGTCGGGCAAGGCGTAAACATTTGTGACTACTTCGAGAACGGCGAGCGCTGCGTGACCAGACGTGCTCAATTCCATCCCGTGCATCCATTTATCGGTCCGGCTGACGATTTTTTAAGCAATTATGACGGCTGGGGCCTGAGCGGCGTCGGTCCCGGGCTCAATGACGGGGAATACCGGCGGCACCCCTGACTGCCGTCCGCCTGGGTTTCAAGATGCGAATCGCGGCAATCCTCCTGCTTCTGTTTGTCCTGGCGCTGGCTGCCGGCGGCTGGGCAGCCATCGATTCGCAGCCGCTCGTGGCGCCACGCGCGGCATTGTCCAAAGCGGAATTGGACCGGGCGCATGCGGTGTTACGGCAACTCGATCCACGCAGACTCCGTGACGGCGACGTGGCCACCTTGAACATCTCCAGTGAAGACGCGACGCTTGCCGCGAATTATCTGGTATCCCGTGCAGCCACCGGTGCCATCCTGGTTGCCGCAGACGGCGGGCAGCTGGCCGTCGACAGCTCGGTGGCGATACCGGAAACGCCGTTCGGCCGCTATCTGAACATCCATCTGGCGCTACAGCAAACCGACGGGCTGCCAGAGATCGAACAGATCAGGGTCGGTCGCCTGCCGATTCCCGCGGCATTGGCAAAGCACAGCGTGAGCTTCGCAGTGCGCTTGCTGGAGCAGCGTGCAGGGACGCCCTTGAGCACGGAGCTGGTACGCAGTGCGCGATTCGCCAACGAACGCATCAACGTTGTCTACCGTTGGGACGTTTCCACCTTCACCGCCATCGGCTCCGGCCTGGTCGAATCCGGTTTATTCGAGCGCGTGATGGTCTACCACGACCACCTTCGTGCCCTCGCGGCCCGGGAATCCGGCCGCCGGATATCACTGACCAAACCACTGCAATGGGCGTTCGAACTGGCACGCCAGCGCTCGATGACCAACGATCCTGTCGCCGAGAATCGCGCCGCGCTGATTGCATTGGAGTCATTGACCAATCGCCGCGATCTGAGCACCTTCGCCGGTCGCAGCGCGGTTGCTCCGGCGCAATCGATTCCGTCAATTTCGCTCGCCAGCCGACGGGATTTCGCCCAGCATTTCACCCTGTCCGCCGCCATGGTCGCTCTGGCCGATCCCGAAATCTCGGCGACGCTGGGGCTTACCAAGGAGATCAACGACTCGCGCGGCGGCAGCGGCTTCAGCTTCGCCGACCTCGCCGCTGATCACGCCGGTACGCGCTTCGCGGAGTTGGCGTTGGCGGACGATGCAGGTGCACGTGCAATCCAGACGCGGCTGGCCGCAGGCGTGGACGACGATGATGTCGTCCCCGCGACAGGCGATCTGGACGAAAAGCTGACCGAGAGCGAATTCAAGCGGCGCTATGGTTCAACTGACGACGAGCGCTTCAAACGCGTCGTCACGACGATATATCAACGAACCGGCGCGCTGCCGCTATTTGAACCGATATCAACACAGGAGCAGCAATGACCCTGGCATCCCGTCTGCTTGCAGGCGATTCGGCGATACTGAACGAAGTCTGCCGTGGCTTGATTCACGTCGCCAACGATAATCTCATCGCCCGCCCCTGGGGTGGTCACCAACTGCCGGCATTCAAAGGCGTCTCGCCGAAGGGCGACGGGCCTGTTGGCGAGACTTTCGAACTCTCCGCATATCCCGCCGATGCCGAGGCAGCAGCCAATCCGAGCAAGGTACGGCTCGCCGATGGCTCGATCATCGATCTGCCTTCGCTGATTGAATCCGCCGCCGAAGCGATCCTCGGATCGCGCGTGAAGTCACGCCATGGCGCGGCACTGCCGTTGCTGCCCAAATTCCTCAATGTGAAATCGCTGTTATCGGTGCAGGCGCACCCGGCAGGCAATCCTGAGTGCTACATCGTGCTCGAGGCGGAGGCAGGCGCGTCACTGCGCCTGGGGTTCGCGCGCAATGTCGATGCGCAGGATCTCGGATCACGCTGCCAACGCGGCCGGGCCGCACAGGAGGCGTTACTCGAGCTGGCGGGCAGCCGACTCGATGCCGGCAACCTGCAGGTGCTCGTTGCACCGCTGCTGGCACAGCGCGAGGCGGATACGGCTGCGCTTGATGCCCTGTACGATCGACTTGCGCAGGACACCATGGAACGTGAGCGCGTCAGGCACCTGTATCGCGATATTCATCAGACGTACTGGCACGTACTCGATAGCATGAATGAAATCGAAGTCAGACCCGGCCAGGTGATTTTCAACGGAACTCCAGCCCGCCTGCGACAGAACGGTATCTGCTCGGCCGAAGTTCATGCGCTGGGCAATCCGCTGGAAAAGGAAATGTTGCTGCTGGAAATCCGCAAACCCGGCACCACCTACCGGGCGTGGGACAACGCAAGATTCCCGCTGCGCGAAATCGGTATCGAGTCCGCCATGCAATCGGTGAATCTCACCGCGACCACGGCGACGGATTTCTGCGTCGGCTTTCTGGCTGACTCGGCACCGCATGGTGCGACCGCGCTGGCCGCCTGTGCTGACTTTGTCATCGAACACCTGAGGATCCCGGCGGGCAGGAAGCTGGTTTTCGAAACCCGCGGCGGGCCGGTCAGTCTGCAGTGCCTGGCGGGCGTGGCGGAATGCACCGCGGTCAGCGGCGAAGCGCTGGGACAACTACAGCGCGGCAGTTCGGCAATGGCGCCAGCTGCGCTGGGTGAGATGACCATCAGCGCGACGGCTGCAGACGTTGATATCATCGCTACCCGCATACTCTGAAATTCGTTCCCGGCCGGGCGCGGTCAACGCGAACATCTTTGATGCGTCGTTAGAATAGTATCGAGACGGCGAGAGCGAGCTTTCGCCGTCACCGACGCTCCAGACACCCGTCGCATACCGAGGCGTAAACCATGCTGCCGTTTCGCAAACCCCTTTTCTGGATCCACCTGGTCTGTGGTGTAGTTGCCGGCCTGGTCATCCTGATGATGTCTTTCACCGGTGTACTGCTGACTTATGAACGGCAGATCGTCGAGGCGGCTGACCGTGCGGGTCTGCACATCGAAGCCGAAGGACGACAGCCCCTGGGTGCCGATGAATTGCTCGAACGGGCGAGCGCCCAATCCGCTGACGCCGCCCGCATAACGTCCCTCACCATCAGCCACGCCGCGGATGAGCCCGTGCGCCTGGCACTGGGTCGTTCCGGCACCTTGCTGCAACACCCCTTCACCGGCGAACTGCTCGGCGCCGGCAGTTCGGCAACCCGTGAATTTTTTGCAATCGTGACGGCATGGCATCGCTGGTTCGCGGCGACAGGCGACAGCCGGACGACGGCGCGGGCGATCACCGGTTTCTGCAATCTCGTATTCCTGTTTCTCGTCGTTTCCGGCATATATCTCTGGGTACCACGCATCTGGAAGTGGCCGGCGATACGTGCAGTCTCCCTGTTCAATATCCGCCCGCCATCTGCCAAAGCACGTGACTACAACTGGCATCACGTGATGGGGATCTGGATGGCGCTGCCGTTGTTGATCATCGTTGCCACCGCGGCGGTGTTTTCCTATCCATGGGCAAATGATCTGCTTTACAAGGTCGCCGGTGAATCGCCGCCAGCCTTCGGTCCACGCGGACCGGGTGGGCCACCTGGCACTCGGTCCGCCAACACCAGCGAAACTGCAACGTTACCGGCCATTGCGCTGGAACCGCTGCTGGCGCAGGCGCGAGCGCACTCACCGGGCTGGCGATCCATTTCGATCACGCTGCCACAACCTGGCGCGGAGCGCGTGTCGTTCAGCATTGATCTCGGTAACGGCGGTGAACCGCAGAAGCGGCACGCGTTGGATTTGTCTCCCACGGGGGAAGTATTGGCATGGACGCCTTTCCAGGATCGATCGACCGGCCAGCGTTGGCGTTCCTATGTCCGCTTTCTGCATACCGGTGAAGCGCTGGGCCTGACCGGCCAGACGATAGCCGGCCTGGCGTCGCTTGCCGCGGTGCTGATGGTTTGGACTGGCCTGGCATTGGCCTACCGACGGTTGCTGCAGCCGCTGTTCCGCAGGTAATCAACGCTTCTTCCTGATCTGAAGGCAATCAGGGATCGTGCATTTCGCGCATCGCCTTCGAGTCGTGATGCGGATCAACCGCACCGCAGGTCTGCGCGGACATCCCATGGGCAATGACTTAGGCTGATCGCGTTTCGATCACGTGCGACTGTGAAATGTCTGATGTCGTGCATGTTGCCGGAGTCGTGACATCGACGACCATCAATCCTGATGGTGACGACCGGACGCAGTCAGCCCCCAGGAGGGAGAGCCCCGCATGCCGTTAAGCATCGCCGAACAAGTGCCGCAAAGTGTTCGACCCGGATTCGACGCCCGCTGGCAGCGCATCGAAGACTGCATAAACCTGCGCACGCCGGATCGCATGCCCGTATCGTTGATCGGTGGTTTCTGGTTTGCGCGCTACGGCGGCGTAAGCTGCCGGCAACTGATGTACGACTACGATTTGGCCAACCGGATCGGCACACAGGTCATGCTGGAACTGGACCCGGATGTCGGCAGCGGGCCGGGACGTTCAACCTCGTGGGGACCGTTGTGGGATGCGACCGACTTCAAACAACTCGAATGGCCAGGCCACGGCGTCGGCGAGAACTCGCCCTACCAGTATCTCGATCGCGAGTACATGACGGCGGACGAGTACGACGACTTCCTGTTCGATCCCACCGGCTTCATGTACGAGAAATTCCTGCCGCGCACCGCGGGCGTGTTCGACGGCCTGCAACCACTGGGCAGCATGGCCGGCATGTATTACACCGGCATCCCCGTCAGCACCATGATGTTCCAGAACCCAGACCTGCTCGCGGCCATCGATCGATTGAAACTGGCCGGCGCCGAAGCCCTGAAAGCGCTCGCGGCCGGCGCCGCGGGTTTGCAGGAGCAAATGCAGCGCGGGTATCCGCCGTTCATCGGCGGCGTTTCACAGGCACCGTATGACGTGCTGGCCGACTACATGCGCGGCGCGACCAACATGATGAAAGACATGTACCGCCGGCCGGACAAGGTACTGGAGGCGCTGGACAAGCTCAGCGTGCTGATCCTGCGCCGTACGCTGGCAGCCGCCGCCAACGCACCGACACCAATCATCATGATCCCAATCCATTGGGCGCCGGACAATTTCATGTCGCCCAAACAGTTTGAACGGTTCTACTGGCCGTCCTTCCGCAAACTGATGCTGGCGCTGATCGACCACGGCTTTGTGCCGATGCCGTTGTGGGAGTCCGATTGCAAACGCCGCCTGGAAACCATTGCCGACATGCCGCCGGGCAAATGCATCTACTGGTTCGAAGGCACCGACATGGTTCATGCCAATGAAGTGCTGGGTGACATCGTGGCCTTGCACGGCAACGTCGGCGCCAGCGTGATGGTCACCGGCACGACACAGGATGTGGATGCCGAAGTGCGCCGGCTGGCCCAGAACGTCTTTCACAAGGGCGGCAAACTGATTCTGTCGACGTCAACACCGATACCCGATGAAGCGCCGGTTGCGAATGTGCGCGCCATGTACGCCGCGGCACGCAAGTACGGCGGATAAGCGGCGCCAGCCTGGCGTGCTCAGTGGGTGATGGCGTAGATGATGTAATTGATGCCGAAGCGGTAAGCCAGCGCGGTCATGGGTTCGGGATAATACCAATCATCAGCATGTTCCCAGGCGTCACCCATATCCATATTGAAATTGATCGCGACCATCAACCGGCCATCGTCATCGAAAATGCCGCGCCAATGCGGCGGCGAATACGGCATATCGACGACCACTTCGTCATTGCCCGATAACCGCAGGTGCCGCTCGCCGGGAATCTGGGTCCGCTCGTCCAGATCGTAGAACACGTGCAGCAGTTCATGGTCTGCCGGCAATTCGAGAATCGGCCGGCCCGGTAACACCTGGCGGATGATCACCTCGAAATTCTGCCAGTCCTGCGGGCCGTGAAAATCATCGACGACGAGGAAACCACCGCGCTCGAGGTACTGACGCAGGCGGAGGATTTCCGCATCGTTCAAAGTCCAGTAGCCGACCTGTTGCGCGAACAACCACGGGTAATCGAACACACGGTCGTCGGTCAGTTCCAGGTGGATGCTGTCGTCGGAAACTTCGATCCGGGTTAGGCGCTTCACCGCCGGCAGGAAATGGGCTTCCGCTTCAGGCCAGTCAATCGCCCACCATGGGCGGCCGAAACCCCGGCCAAGCTGCGAGGTATTGTTGCCGTAGATTAGGCGCGCCATGTGAAACTCGGCTTGCGGCATGGCGCTGTCCGCGGTCGGCGGCGGACGACGCGAGCGCCACATCTGTGCTGCCACGGGCACACTGGCCGCCAGCGTCAACAGGCAGGCCAGAATGGCCACCGGTCGTAACCGGGTCCGCGACCACCGCCGATACATTGTCAGGGTTGCGCCACCGGCGCGGCGCCGTCACCCAGACGCCGGAAGTAGTCCGCCACCTCTTCACCGGCGGCACCGGTTGGACCTGAGTCCGCGCCATGCCGCAAAGTCGATACCGCAGCCTTGGCATTGCCTTCACCCAGCGCCAGTTCCAGTTGCTCGAGCTGGGTCACCAGCGCGCGCGTGCGTTCCAGGATCAAGCGATCATCGTTGTTGCCGCCGGCGGCGAGGTTACGCGCGAACTGTTCAGCGGCCTGCAACTGCTCGATATTCGGTTCGCCCGGTTCTGCATTGAGGCCCGCCCGCGCCAATTCGCGCGCAATATCCTGCGCCTGCCGGACCTGGTCGGCGCCGCGGAAATCCGGTGGCAGGCGAATTCCCTCCTGCCAACGCCAGCCACCGCCCAGACCGAAATTCCGTCCACTGCCCGGACCGCCATTGCCACCCTGGGCGAGGCCTTGTTGATCCTGACCACTGCCGGCGCCCTCACCGCCTTGCTCGCCGCCCGCGCCTTGCGCCTGCTCCAGGCTTTCGGCCAGCCGTTGGCGCAGTGACTGCACCACTGCCTGCAAGTCCTCCGACTGCTCGCCCGACGCCATTGCTTCACCTTCACCACCGGGCACCAGTTCAGAGGCCGCCAGTCCCCGCGCCTGATCGAGCTGTTCACGCAGGCGCTCGATCGCTTCATCGACCACGCCTTCGGTGACGGCCACCTCGGGCGCCATACCCACCTCAATCGCTTCCGCGGCGCGCGCCAGGCGTAACCGCAACATGCTGTCGTCCATCCCTTGCGTGGCGTCTTCAAGCGTCTGTTGTAACTGCGGCGCCTGGTCGGCAATCCGCCGCGACAGGTCGTCGATCTGATCTTCCAGCGCTTCCACCTCGCGCGCCATATCGCGCTTTTGTTCCGCCAGTGCCGCTTCGGCAATCGGATCCAGGCCGCTATCGCGTTGCCCCTCACGTGAAGCACGCATCGCTCGCGCCAGTGCCTCCTGCAATTGTGCACTCGCTTCTTCCTGCGCCTGCGCCAGATCCGCCGCCTTGTCCGCCACGGACTCGACCTGGTCACGCAGGGCGCGCTGCCGATCGTTGGCAAGTTGATCCAGCGTCGCCTGCAGACGTTCCGCGGCATCCGCGGCGTCCGTCGCGCGCTGACCGTCGCTGTCATTGCGTTGCGCGTTACCCTGGCCTGCCGTGGCGGCACTGCCCGGCGCGGCCGACTCGGCACCGGCGCGCTCCATGGATTCGATGATGTCGTCCAGTCTGTCGGCGAGTTCGGATTGCGGGTCGCCGCTGCTTTGCGCCCCGCCCTGCTGCCCGCCACGCTGGGAAACATCGCCGGCGCCGGCCAGCGACTGCTGCTGCGCGGATTGCTGCCGGCGCAACTGTTCACGCAGCTCCTCGGCCTCGCGACGCAGCTGTTCCTGACGCCAGCGTTCGCTCAACGAGAGCTGACCATTGCGGCGTTCGCGCTCGGCAAGTTGTTCCTGCCGGCGGGCGAGATCGGCCAGCTTGTCGAACATGTCGTCCTCGTCTTCAAGCTGTTGCTGTTGCGGCTGCGCACTCTGGCGGACTTCGTACTGGTTCTTGTTCAAGTCCATTTCAAGTTCATAAATCTCGGCCAGATCGCGCATGCTGCCCTGGTTGCCGCCGCCACCACCGCCCTGATTGTTGAAGCTCAACTGGATATCACGGAACACCGATTCGGCTGCCACCAGATGCCGCAGCGCCGTCTGCTGCGGACCGATGGATTCATTCAGGTCCTGCTGTTGCAGGGCTTCGGCCGCCGGCCCCATGGCGCCGATGGCCAGTTCCAGCGAGGCGATGAAGCGTTGTGCTTCCGGCTCGGCGTCGGACAAGCCGCGCGCACCGGCGCGCCGTACCAGCGTCTCGGTCTGCTCGGCCAGGGTCCGTTGCAGGTCCGCCAGCATCGCGGCGTTGTCGGCGAGGTATTGCGCATCGATTTCGTCGCCGGCATCACGTTTGCGGATGAGATTCCAGGTGGACACCAGAATCTCGCGCTGGCGGCGCGAAATCTCCGACTGCTCCTGGCCACCGCCGCCACCACCCCCGCCGCCACCTGATTGTTGGGACTGGGTGTAACGCCGCTCGAAGCCCTGGACCTGGATGAAGTAGATGTCTGAACTGACCTCATGGCCGCGATCGCTGGCGACCAGGTAATAGGAGATCAAATCACCCGGCACCAATCCTTGCGGCGGCAGGTTGACCGCAACCGCGGCGGCTGCCGGCTCCGCGGCAGGTTCGGCTTCTGTTTCATTGTTGGTGGCGGTTGCCGGACCATTGCGACCGCGCGCCTCTTCCATCATCTGCGCGAACGATTGCTGCATGCTCTGGCGCAGACGTTCATCCAGCGACTGTTCGTCGTCGGTGGCTTCGAACTCCTCCAACAACATGATGTGCTCGGCGGTGAGTTCCCGTTCGGTGGGTGTGAACGGTAACTCTCGCCATTCGCCGCCATTGACTGCGTAGCGTAAGGTGACTGCCTGCAACCTGAAGTCGTCGCGCGCCCGGAAGGCGATTTCCACTTCCTCGATGTTGGTCGCCTGCCAGTCGCGGGCCGGACGCAGCGGCGTGATCTCGGGCGCCATATCCTTGACGACGACGATGCGCTGACGATCGGTCAGCGCAATCGCTTCATCGGCGATGTGATCAAACAATTCGTAGAAACCGGATTCGCTCAGCGTGAAGCTGCCACTGGCGCCATCGGCCGTCGCGGTCAGTGGCAGACGTTCGTCATTGACGCGCAACTCCGGCGCACGCACCGGCTTGTCGGTCACCATCGCCAACGTGACCTCCGTGCCTTCCACCGCTTCTATCCGCGCGCCGCTGGCCTGCTCGCGATCCGGCAGACCTGTCCACTCCGGATAGTGATAAGTGATGCGCAGTTCACGCACGGTGGCCGTTTCCACCAGATCGACATCGAAGGTGGGGCTGCGTACCGCGCCACCCGAGACGTAGTACTCCATCGCGTCCTGGACGCCGTAAACGGTGAAGTTGAAGCTGCCGTCGGCGCCTTGCTGCATGGGAAGAATCTCCCATTCGCCGCCGCTGCTGCGTGCATGTAACGACATGGTGGACGGCGTGAAGCCATCGCCACTGGCAACGATCTGAACGTCCCCGCCACGTCGGACACGTTGATCGCCGGGTTCAACCACAATCTGCTGTTCCGGTGGCGCATCACCGGTCATCCAGCCGAACAACAACCGGCGCGCGCCGAATTCCCAGGCATCCGGCGCGGTGAGCAACAGACCGAGAAACACCAGCGCCAACACTGCGGCGCCGGCCATGAAACCCTGCTCAAGGCGACGATCGGCCACCGCATCCGGATCAACGATTGCCACTGTACGGGCGGCATCGGCACGCAACAGTCCGAGCACCGGGTTGGCGGGTTGCTTCTGCTCGGTTTCAGCAAGCGTGCGCAAACGCCCCTGCAACGCAGGAACGCGGCGCTCAATCCAATCCGCGGCGTAGCCGCTGGCAAGCTGTTGCAGCGGGCGGCGTAGCAGCCACCACGCGGCACCCGCCACGGCAGCCAGCAGCAGCAGACGAAGCAACCACAGCAGTACCGATTCGAAGGCAAGCCGATAGCCGGCCATCGCCGCCAGTATCATCACAGCCACCACGGCGAGCGCGATGCCGCAGGCGCCACGCCAGTAGATGTAGCGCCGCAGCCGCGCGTGAACGCTGGCTATCCAGTTCCCGAGTCTATCGTTTGCGGTCATACCGACCTCGCTGTCCGCACCACCAGGTGCCTGTTGCCCAACCACACTTCCATTACGAATATCAGCGTCAGCAGCGGCAGCAGCCACCGCGTCAGCGTGACCTCACGCGCCGGTCCGGCGGATACTGAAGCCGCCGTGGCCTCGGTTCCGTCACCAGGCACCGCGCCTGCGTTGTTGACCGCCTGTTGCCAACGCGCCTGGGTCGCTGCGTCCAGCGACGCAATATCACTTTCAGCGGCAGGCGCATTGATCGCCAGCAACCGCTCACCGCCACGCGTACGCAAAGCATAGATGCCCGGCTCATTGAGCGTGACCGCGGTGCCACGCGCCGCCTCTGACAGGCTGGCCATGGCGCGGCCCGACGGATCAAGCACCTGGCCGATCACCGCGCGCGAGGCGGCGGCGCTGACATCACTGATCTGCAATGTCAGACCGGCCTCGCCTTGCGCCGGGATCGCATCGACACCCGCCAGGTAACCCAGTGCCGAGCGCACCAACGGCACGAACAACGGATCGATGGCGAGTTCAGACCAAGTCCCATCGAATGGCGTGGCCAGCAACAGCACGCGTCCATTGCCCTGCTTGTGTTCAATCATCCACGGCACGCCGTTATCCAGCGTCACCAGCACCTCGTCACCGGCCAACGGCGCCAGCGGTACCCACCTGAACACGCGAATCCGCCCGAGCAGATCGCCTGCCGGCAGCGCGGGATGCGCAGCATTGGAACCCAGGCGATGACCTTCCAGCGCGTCCTGGCCCAGCACAGTGCCGGTATCAACGCGTGTATGCCCGGTCACCGGCAACGTCGCCTGCACGGCCGACCGCGGACCGGCGGCCATCAGCAACGCGCCGCCCTTGTCCAGGTAACCGGCAAGGCGGGCAACATTGGCCTCGTCCAGCGCGGCGGCATCGGTCACGATGATGAGTCCGGGTGGCTGGTCGTACGTCGGCCATTCGCCGTCGGGAGCTATCGTGCGTACTGCAAGACTCGGTGAGCTGATCGCTGCCAGCGCGGTATTGATGAATACCGCATCCTCCAACCCGGCGCTGGCCGCAATTACCAGTACGTTGAGCGGTTGGTTGTGCACCACCACCTGAAACCAGGTATTGTCCGCGGCGATGGCATCCGGCGCGTCGATGGCGACTTCGATGCCGTTCTGTCCGGTGCGCAGGGGCAGACCGGCGAAATGGGTGGCAACGCTGCCGTTGGCGGGCACCGTCAATGTTGTGCTGCGTACGGTGTCCTCACCCATGCGCACGGTGACCGTCAGATCAGCTTCGGGGGAATGAAATCCGGTCAGCGTGGCGGTGACGACGTCATCTTCGACCGTGGCACTGACACGCCAGTTGGCGATGGCGCCTTCGGCCACCGGCACCACCGTCAGGTGCTCGACATCGCGCGGCACCAGGTCGGCAAAGCGCACCGGCATGTTGGTGACCTGCAGGTCTGACACGAACACCACTTCATCGCGCACCGGAGATGCCGCGCCATGCAGCGTGACCAGTTGTGGCAAGGCGCGCATGGCGGCGCCGTAGTCCACCGCACCGGCACGCGGCTTCAGTGAGTTCAGCGCGGCCAGAGCATCCGCGCGTGAAGTCTCGGCTCCGGTAATCAACGACAGTCCGTTACCCGCGGCCACGACTTGTACCGGCACATCTTCCGGTAATGCCGCAATCGCTTCCCGTGCATTCCCCAGCGCCAGCTCGAAACGATCATTGGCAGTCATCGACAATGACTGATCCACTATGACCGTCACGCTGCGATCGCTGGCGCCGAGTGACGAATCGGCGGCCACCTTCCAGGCGGGTTCGCTGAACAACAATGCCAGCAGTACCAAAGCTGCCAGTCGCGCGCCCAGCAGCAGCCGGTAACGCAGGCGACGTTCGGTCGCGGCGGAGATTTCCGCGGGTTCCAACAGGAAGGTGGCGCTGAAACGACGCGTGCGTGGGTCGGATTGATTCAGCAGGTGCAGCCACACCGGCAGGCCCACGGCGAGCAGTCCAAGCAGGAATCCGGGGCTGAGCAGACTCATGACGGTATCGTCTCCATCGCGTTCAACGCCTGATCTGCCGCCGCAGCAGGTAACCGCGCAAGGCCTGGTCCAGCGGCTGACTGGTATCGACCAGAATATGGTCAATGCCGTAGCGTGCAGCGGCATCGTGAATGGCGTCGATATGCGCGGTCATCCGTTGCCGGTAATCGCCGTGCATGAAGGCCGGTACAACATTGATCTGCTCACCGGTCTCGACGTCTTCATAGCGGACTGCTGCGCGCAAGTCAGGCCGCAGTTCCTCAGGGTCCAGTATCTGGAACAGGATGACGTCGGTGCGCAGCGCGCGCAGCGGTTTCATCACTTCGAGCAACTGCTCGGGATCCGTCAGAAAGTCAGACAGGATCGCAAGCAGACCGGCGCCCTTGCTGTGCGCGCAGTAATGCTCCACCACGGCGTTGAACTCAGTCCGGGCGCGCGCATGAACCTGCTCCAGCGAATGCAGCAGGCCGTGAAAGGCGGCGACGCCGGCACGCGGTGGCCGGTAATCACGCAGCTTGTCGTCGAATACCATCATGCCTACCCGGTCGTGCTGCCGCCGGGCCAGATAGCCCAACGCCGCGGCCAGATAGCGCGCGCAATCGATCTTCTGTACCGCGCCGGAGCCGAAGCCCATCGAGGCGCTGGCGTCTATCATCAAGGTCAGATGCGCATTGGTTTCGCCGCGGTACTGCTTCAGATATGTTCGCCCGGTGCGGGCAAAGACATTCCAGTCGACAAACCTGAGGTCATCGCCTTCGCGGTAGGCGCGGTATTCGGCGAACTCCTGGCTGAAGCCGAAATCCGCCGACTGGTGTAAACCGACCATGGCGCCATCGACCACGGCACGCGCGACCAGATCGAGATTGCCCAGGCCCGCGAGCACCTCGGGCCGCAGCAGTGACACCGCTGGTGCGGGACTGCTCAACCGCGGCTCCCGATGATGCGTTCTAGAATCGCGTCCGCTGTTATGCCGTCGGATTCGGCAAAGTAATTGGTGATGATGCGATGACGCAGCACCGGCTTGACCAGCGCCTCGACATCTTCCATCGCCACGTGGTAACGGCCGTGCAACAACGCGCGCGCCTTGCCGCCCAACGCGAGGAATTGCGTCGCGCGGACGCTGGCGCCGTACTTCAGGTATTTGCGCACCATATCGGACGCCGTGGGGTCGGTCGGGCGTGTCGCGCGCACCACTTCAATGATGCGACGGGCGACGCCGGTCTCGATCGGGATCTGCCGCACCAGCCACTGGAATTGCTTGATCTGCTCGCCATCGGTACAGGCGTTCACCTCTTCCAGCGGCGTACCGCCGGTGTTTCGCAGCAACACGTCCATTTCCTGCTCGGGCGTCAGGTAATCCAGCAATACGTTGAACAGGAAGCGATCGAGCTGGGCTTCCGGCAACGTGTACGTGCCTTCCAGTTCAATCGGATTCTGCGTGGCCAGCACGAAGAAGGGTGATGGCAACAGATGACGTCCGCCACGCACGGTGACCGAACCTTCCTGCATCGCTTCGAGCAAGGCCGACTGGGTCTTGGGCGGCGTTCGATTGATTTCGTCGGCGAGCAACACGTTGGCGAACACCGGGCCGGGGACGAATGTCCAGGAGCGGTGACCGGTGGCGGGGTCTTCCTCGATGATGTCGGTACCGGTGATGTCGGTGGGCATCAGGTCAGGCGTGAACTGGATGCGCTTGAACTCAAGGCCCAAGGCCTGGCTCAGTGTGCGCACCAGCAAGGTCTTTGCCGTTCCCGGCAGACCGGTGATGAGGCAGTGCCCGCCGACCAGCAAGGTAATCAGCAATGATTCGACGACGTTGTGCTGGCCGACGATGACCTTGGCCACCTCGCCGCGGATGGCCTGCATCGTCGTCGTGAAATTCTCCGCGACCGCTACCGCGTCGGACGACAGTGATCCTGCACCACTCTGGAAATCACTCATTCATTGCCCCATTTCTTGTCTTGTCGTACTTCTCAGTCCACCCGCTTACATGTCGCGCAACTGCAGCAGCAGGTCCTGCGCCTCGCGGTACAACGGCGCGATATCCAGCGCGCGCAATACATTCCGCCGCGCCGCCTTGCGATCACCTTGCGCGGCATAAGTCTGCGCCAGGCCGAGATAGACGCTGGCGCGATCCAGCACATCCATGCTCAGCAGCATCTGGTATTCGATCACCGCTTTATCGAACGCGCTTTCTCCGCGGAAATCGCTGGCCAGTGCACGGTGCAGCGACTCTTCCTGCGGCGCGACCAGCGTCAGCGACAAGCGCACCTGGTGCGCTTTGGCCTGCTCGCCGCGCGCGTCGTAGATTTCCTCCAGACGCCGCAACAGCGCCGGCACATAACCGCCGCGGGCATAGAACTGCTCCAGCGCGTCCAATTCCGTTGCGTCGTCACCGGCTTCGCGTGCGGCGCGCGCCAGGTAGCCCCATGCGCTGCCGGATTCGGCATGCTCGGGATAGATATCCAGGCTTTCGCGCGCCAGGCCGGTAATGTCATCCCATTGCCTGCCTTGCGCGGCCCGCGCCATCACGCCCTGCAATTCCTGCCAGAAGTCGAAATTCTCCAGTACCTTGGCGTACTTCTGATGAACATGCTCGAGAAACTGACGATCAAACTCTTCAGGTTCGATGTTCAGCACCTGCCGCACCACTGCCGCCGTGTCGGCGCCGTTGCGTAACGCGGCGATGATGCGCGCGAATACCGCATCGCCCCAGCGACCATCGATGTAGTCGCAGATGAGACCTGCCTGGACATAGGAGACCAGTACCTGGTCGGCATAGGTGGGGCGGACAAATCCGCCGTCGAGTTCGGTGACAGGAAGGAACAATTTTTCCTGCAAGGCCTGGAACACGATGTCGCGGAACTGGATCGACGGCACCGGGCCGCTATGCCATTCCTCATAAACCGACAATCCTTCACTCAACCAGCGCGGGATGCGGTGGGCGGAAGCTTCCAGCGTGAACACATGCGCCAGTTCGTGCCACAGCGTCGTGCCCCAATGGAAATCGCCGGAGGTGCGTCCGCCCGGCGTATCCATGGCGAACAGGTAACCGAAGGTGACGCCCAGCAGACCCACACCCGGACTGCCGACGGTACGGACGGTGAAGTCATCGTGATTGGGATACATCTCGATCACGATTGGCTCTTCGGGAATGAAATCGTAGCGGCGCGCGAACACCGGCAATGCGCGTTGAAAGAGATCAATCACGTATGGCCGCAGGATGGTGTCCTCGTCCTTGTGTATCCGCATGATGACGTCGGCCGCGTGCATAATGCCGGCCACTTCGTACTGCAGCGTCACCGTGTTCACTACGTAGTCCGGAAACGTATCGAACAGACGCAACATGTTCACGGTTTCAGGATTGAACGGATCGCCGCGGTAAGCCACCGCGAGATGTTCGCGGGCGACATCGATGTGGTTCAGCCGTGCCTCGTTCATGCCAAGTGCAGCGCGCGCCCGCCAATTGTCCGGCTCGATATCCACGCCACGCTGCAGGAAGTCGGAGGCATCGCGATAGCGATAAGTGATCTCGGAGAAGTGCGCGAGCGTGACGAACAAGTCCCCGTACACCGGGTTATAGGCCAGCACCTTGTTGATGGCGGCTGCCGGGTCCACATCAAGAAGATAATCCGCAGCCGCGGTCAGCGCGTCGATCTCCAGCGGCGGCGCGTACCCGGGCAATACCTCGCGCGCCAGAGCCAGTTGGGTCTGCGCCGCTTCCAGGTTGCTGCGCTCGAGTTCCATCCTTGCGTTGATCAACACGGTGCGGATATCGCGCGGGTTGTCCTCGAGGATCTTGTCGATACTCTCATCCGGACTCTCGCGATACTGACCGATGACCGCAGTGGCGATGCCCAGCCGCGCATCCTGGTAATCGGCGTTCGCGGTCAATGCTTCCTGGAACAACTGAATCGCATCCTGGTCCTGCCAGGTCTGCAGATGCAGGAAACCCCAACGTGTCAGAATCTGCGCATTGCCCGGCCGTTCGCGCACCGCGGCCTTGAACAACTCATGCGCGCCGCGCACATCATCGTTGGCCCAGGCGATTTCCGCCCGCACCAGCGTATCCGGATTTGATTGCAACAGTTCGCCATAACAGACTTGCGCCGCGCCGCGTTGGCCGTGCCACAGCATCTCATCACACGGCCGCAATGATGCCGGGCGATCCGCGCTGTAATCGATCTGATAGGCAGCAGCCGTGGTCATCTGACATGCCAGCGTCAGCGTCAGCCAGCCACGCACCGCGCGGGCGCTCCTGGCAGGTAACCCTTCAACGGTACGCGGCATGCACAATCACTCCGGCGTATCCAGCAAGGTCTGCGCATCGATCTCGCGCTGCAGACGACCCAGCTCCAGCATCAGCGGCTCCAGCTGATCGAGGTAGGCATCTTCGTCCATGCGCTCACGCGCCCCGCGCAGTTCACGCAACTGATCCTCCAGTTGCGTACGTTGTGCGATCAAACCTTCCACCGCCGGCGCCAGGTCCGCCTTGGCCAGCACGCCGACGCGGGCGACGGTGAAACGCTCGGCGGCGTTCTGCCCTTCCAGCACGGCATGTTCGGTGGCAAGCAGCGCCTGCTCGCGATAGTGGGCTTCGACACGGTTGCTGCAATACTCAAACAACTCACGCGCGGACAGCAGCGAGTTCTTGTCG
Source organism: Gammaproteobacteria bacterium (assembly GCA_024234975.1). Taxonomy (GTDB): domain Bacteria; phylum Pseudomonadota; class Gammaproteobacteria; genus JACKNH01. The sequence continues at coordinate 109,307 of JACKNH010000005.1, read as the reverse complement.
GTATCCGCATCGGCGTTGCCCAGACCACGCACCCAGAATTGCGCGAACACCGGCGCGTTGCGCTCCAGTCCGCTCTTGGTCGCGGTGATGATTACGCGGTGGTCCGCAGCCAGCTTGCGTTGCAGCGCGCCGCTGGAACTGGTCATCGCCAGAATCAACGTGGGCGCCGGCGCCAGCGTGTCCAGCATCTGTTGCAATTCGTCGTCGGTGAGATCGGGGCCCGCGATATTGAATTTGTACTGGCGCCCGTCGTAACTGCCATGGCCCAGTAAAATGAGTTGCACGGAATCACTCACGGTCAGTCCGTTGGCCAGCGTGGCAAAGGCCGAGCGGATATTTGCCAGGGTCGCATCACTGCCTGCGAGTACGGTGATGTCGGCATCGGCAGCCTGTTGCCGTGCCGATTCCTCGATGACATGCAATTGCTCATCGAACAACCCCTGGTACTGGCTCTCGCCTGTCAGACCTTGCACCACCAGGTAACGTGCCGACGCGGCAGCGGTCTGTGTGAGGACCATCGTCGCCGCTGCGATGCCGGCAAACAGGACGAGGCCGAGAGTGTTGCGACTTCGATGCCCACGCATCACAGGTACCCCCAATGCCGACGCAGTAACCATTGGCTGGCGGTCAAACCAAGCAACAGTAAAAACATCAATGGCATATTCCATAACGGCAATTGCTCGCGCCGCGTGATGCCTGCGTCGGAGAAGGCCAGCGCCGCGGGAAGATCTTCAACGGCGTCCAGCGACCAGTAACGGCCACCGGTGGCATCCGCGATCTGTTGTAACAGGCCGCGATTCTGCGCAGCGGCGAAGAATTCACGGCGCCCGCTGTCATGCGCGACGAACAATGAACCGTCGACGACTTCGGCGGCGGGCGTCTCGCGCGCGGCGAAATCCATGCGCAGCATGCCATTCGCGCCGCTGTCGACTTCACCATTGAATTCGCCAGGGGAACCCGCCACGCGACGCAGCGTCACCTGCTGGCGCGCACCACTTTCATCAACAACGTTGACGTCGACCACCGCGGCATCCAGCGGTTTGAATTGCTTGTCCAACACGCGGGCGTTGACCGCGATACGCGGCTCATCGGCATACCAGGTCTTTTCGGTCGAGAATGAGATCCGGCCCGGTACCGGGCGCAACAATTCCTGCATGAATCGCTGCCAGAACAACTCGTGCGATTGATCTTCCAGCGGCATCTGCATCTGCCAACGCCAGGTACCGCCGGTACCCAGTACGAATACCTGGCCGCGACCGTAGCGCTGCGTAACCAGCAACGGCGCCGCCTGGCCGGGTTGATCGATTTCAAGCAATACGGTGGCGCCGGGCTTGGCTGTGCCGACCACCTGGTGATCGGCAATCGCCGGCAACGCCGCCCAGCGCGCCTGGTTTGTGGTGTCGTCATCGGCGAACTGCAACCACGGTGTGCGCAGACCAGCGGTGGTTGGCCTGACCTTGACCATTTCGCGCACAAAGGTGGGCGCATCGGTCAGCGGCAGAAATACCGGCAGGACATCGGCCACCGGCGTGCCTTCCCAGTTGCCGTCGGCAAGACCTTCGCGCCCGCCCAGCAACATCAACGATCCGCCACGTTCACTGACGTAACGTTTCAACGCGTCGAGTTGCGCGGTCGAGAAGCCGGTCGCCGCCTGGCTGCCGATGATGATGGCGTCGTAATCGAACAATTCCTCGGTGGTCGCCGGCAGTCCGTCACGCAGCTGGCTGTCATCGGTGATGCCCTGGCGATACCAGTTGTTGGTCGAGGTCTGCAGCAAGGTATGGAACTCAACGCCCTGGTCGGGGCCGATTGCACGCCGGATGAATTTGTATTCCCAGCGTGGCTCGCCCTCCACGTACAACACTTTCTGTTGCCGATCGCTGATGCTGATGACATGGCGACGTTCGTTATTGATTTCATTGCGCTCGAGTTGCTGCCCTTCGATGCTCACACGCAATGCGCGCAATCCTTCGCGCCCGGTAGGCACCGATATCTCGAAACGCTGCGTCACGCCGTTCCCGGTCAGTACCACATCCCGCGTGCTGAGGATGGCGTCGTCGTCATACACCTTGATCACCGCCGGCCCGGCCAGTGATGACCGCACAGCGACCGTGCCCGACAATTCAATGCCTGGCGGAGCGGTCTGCGGCAGATCCACCGCGGCCAGTTCGATATCCTCCGGCACCACTTCGGCGCCGACGCCGATGGTGTGTACCGGGATCCCGTAACGTGCAATCTCGGCGATCGCCGCATTTGTTGCCTGGTTGTCGGTGTCGGCGCCGTCCGACACCACGATCAGCGCGCCGATCGCCGTCTGCCGTTCGCTTTCCAGCAGCGACTTGATGCCGCCCAGCAACGCCGAGCCATCGGCCGGCGGCGGGATGTCTTCGATGCTCGCCAGCGCGCCGACATCCGCGGCGAAGCGGTTCAACTTGACGAGGTAATCATCGCCCAACCGCGCCAACACCGGCGTCACGGCTGCAGTGGCTTGCGTCAGCCGCGTGTTCTGTCCATCGTCGCTCAATGCCATGCTGCGCGAAGTGTCCAGCATGACCAGCACGGCGTTGTCAGCCGGTGACAGTCGCTCCAGTTCAAGCAACGGCTGGGCCAGCATTGCCAGCAATACCACCAGCACCAGCCCTTGCAGCACAGCGACCACGGTGAGCTTTTGCACTGGCATCAATGCGCGGCTGCGCCACCAGCTGGCGCCGAGCACCGCGAACAGGGCGAGCGCGATGAGTATCAGCGTGAACGCGTTGACGGAAACCGGCACGACGTCGCCGGTGGCAAACGCCGTGGCGGGATACTTGAACAGGAATTCAAACATGACCGTTCATTTCCATCCCGACGGCACGTTGGGTGCAGGCATGCCGCGACGGGCGCAGACATGATTCGCGGGCATGGCGCTCTGTTCGGCGTGGGCAGGCAGCATGTTGTCGGCGCCGGCTCAGTGGGTCATCGCGTAGATGAGGTAATTGACACCGAAGCGGTAGGCCATTGCCGTCATCGGTTCCGGATATTCAGGCCAGTCCGCATGCTCCCATGCGTCTCCCAGGTCCATGTTGAAATTGATCGCCACCATCAGCCGTCCGTCGTCGTCATAGATGCCGCGCCAATGGGGCGTCACGCCGTCCTGTTCAAAGGTCACACCGAACTGCAGGGCGAAGATTCCCGCTATCTGCATCTTCTTGTTCAAGTCGAACATCACATGCATGACTTCGTCGGCTTCATCGATCTCGACGATCTCCCGATCCGGGAAGACGCGACGCATTTGCAGGTCGAAATTGCGCCATTGCAGCGAGCCGTGGAAATCGTCGACCATCAGAAACCCGCCGCGCAGCAGGTATTCGCGTAATCTGTCCGCTTCGGCCTGGGATAGTTCCATGCGGCCGACTTCAACCGCATACAGCATCGGGAAATCGAACAAGGCGTCGTCGAACAGCTGCACGATCTGGCCGTCGTCGGCGGTTTCGACCAGGGTCAGCCGGCGGATGCCCTGAATCAGATGTTGTTCGGCCTCGGGCCAATCGGTTCGCCACGAACCCCAGCCGCCGAAGCCGCGCCCCATGTCGTCCATGGAATTGCCGGAGTAGATCAACCGGGTGAAATTGAATTCCGCCTGTGGCGTGCCGGCGGTGGCGGCAGGGTTGGTATGCATACGACGGCCGAACGGCGAGCGGCGACCGTCAAATTGCGCAAGGGCAGCGACCGACACCAGCAACAACAGCAATGTCAAAGCCCCGGTCCGCATCACGCGCAAATCAGCTCCTGTAAAAAGCGCCGCAACCCCAATTAGATGCGTTAGCACCGCGATGTTCAACTGGCCGTTTGTCCTCGCGCTGGCCGACGCGCTGAGGCGGGCGACCTGTTGCACCACAACATCACGGGACTTGTCGCGTCTGCACCGCGACCGCGCAGCACCGGCAAAGTCGCGTAAGATTGACCACCGCCAGGCCACCGCCTCAAGTGGGTCAGCCGCCATGACGGTCTGCGCCACCTGGGGCATTCATCATCCAGTTGAATTGGGAGCAACGTCGTCCATGATTCTCTACGGGTTTTCGATTTCACCCTTCGTCAAGAAAGTACTGGCCTTCGCCAGTGAAAAAGGCGTCACGCTGGAACAGGTGCCGGTGGCGCCCAATACAGACAACCCCGGGTTCCTGCAATCCAGCCCGTTCCGAAAAATTCCCTCCTTCAGTGATGGTGAATTCAATATTTCCGACTCGTCGGCCATCGTGGCCTATCTCGAGGCGAAATTCCCGCAACCGGCCTTGATACCGGCAGCACCCGCCGAACGCGCCAGGGCCATCTGGTTTGACGAATTTGCCGACACCATTGTCGGCCCGGTGCTGGGCAAGGTGTTTTTCAATCGCGTGGTGGCGCCGGTGTTTCTTGGTCAGAGTGGCGACGAAGCGGTGGCCGCGGCGACGGCGCGCGACGAGGTGCCCCGACTGTTCGATTACCTGGAAGGTGTCATCGCCGACAACGGTTTCCTCGTCGGCGACGCGCTGACCCTGGCCGACATCGCGGTGACCAGCAATCTCATCAATTTTGCGCATGCAAATGTGACGGTCGATCCCGCAGTGCACCCCACGCTCGCGCGCTATACCGCGGCCATGTGTGCCCGGCCGTCGTTCGCCACGATATTGGCCGCCGAAAAGGCCATGCTGGCGCCCGCCGGCTGATTCGAGTCAACCCCTGAAGGATTCACCAACCGACAATGAACGCCATGCACATGAACAAGGTTTGCGCCACCGTCCTGCTGAGTCTGGCCTTGAATGGTTGCTCCGAAGCCGCCGACCGGACCCACCCGTTGACGTCGCTGCCGACCAGCGACTGGGTGACCAACGGTGGCAACGTGTACAACCAGCGCTATTCACCGCTGACGCAGATCAACCGCGATAATGTCGCCGGGCTGAAAGGCGAATGGATGGTGCATCTGGATGGCTCCGGAACCGAGCCGCGTTACTCCGGTGAAGCGCAGCCGCTGGTCGAGAATGGCATCGTCTATATCGTGACCGGCGCCGACGACGTGTTCGCGTTGAAGGTGGAGGATGGCAGCCGCCTGTGGAAATACGAGGCCCACCTGGACCAGAGCATCGATTCGGCCTGCTGCGGCTGGTTGAGCCGCGGGGTCGGTTTGAGTGAGGACAAAATCTTCGTCGGCCAGCTGGATGGCCGGCTGGTGGCGCTGGACAAGGCCACCGGGCAGGAAATGTGGAATGTGCAGGCCGAGCGCTGGCAGGCCGGTTTCACCATCACCGGCGCGCCACTGTATTACGACGGCTTGGTGTACGTCGGCTTCGCCGGCGGCGAACGCGGCATCCGCGGCCGCTTCAAGGCCTTTGATGCGAAAACCGGTGAACTGGTATGGACTTTCTATACCGTGCCGGGTCCGGGCGAACTGGGCCATGACACCTGGCCGCAGGACAGTGAAGCATGGAAGCGCGGCGGCGCACCGGTCTGGCAGACACCGGCGGTGGACCCGGAACTGGGGCTGCTGTATTTCTCCACCGGCAACGCGTCCCCCGATTACAACGGTTCGCAGCGCCCCGGCGACAACCTGTTTGCGGCGTCCATCCTCGCGCTGGAGTTGAAGACCGGCAAGTACCGCTGGCATTTCCAGCAGGTCCATCACGATATCTGGGACTACGACTCCCCCAACCCCATCATCCTGTTCGAGCTGGAATACAACGGCAAACCGCGCAAAGGCCTGGCCCAGGCCAGCAAGACGGGCTGGGTCTACCTGCTGGACCGCGAGACCGGCGAGCCTTTGATCGGTATAGAAGAAAAACCGGTACCGCAGGATGCCCGCATGGGTACCGCCGCCACCCAGCCCTACCCGATTGGCGATGCCTTCGTGCCGCAGTCGGTCTCGATCGCGCCGGAAGGCTACAAACTGATCAACGAGGGGCGGATTTTCACGCCGTATTACACCGATGAATTCGTGCTGGCCACGCCAGGCGTCGCCGGCGGCGCCAACTGGCCGCCGAGCGCGTTTGATCCGACCACCGGCCACATGTTCATCTGCGCCGCCGACCGCGCCTGGGCCTTCCGCGCCGAACCGCTAGGCGAAGTGCCGCCGCCGGAAGGCAGCAACTATGTCGCCGGGGTGATGGGCGGCTTCCCGCTGGGTTCTACCGGTGTCGTCGCGGCGATGGATCTGCACACCAACCGCCTGGTGTGGCAGTACAAGTGGCCGGAGCCATGTTTCTCGGGCATGACCGCCACCGCCGGCGGCGTGGTGTTCGTCGGCCGCAACGACGGCCGGCTGACCGCGCTGGACACCCGCGATGGCGCCAAGCTGTGGGAGTTCCAGACCGGCGCCGGCATGAACGCCCCGGTCACCACGTTTGAATACAAGGGTAAGCAGTATGTGATCGGGCTGGCCGCCGGCGCGTTGCTGGCGCCGTCAAAGCGCGGCGACAACCTGTGGCTGTTTTCGCTCGACGGCAAGCTGGATCAGGTCAGTCAGGACGCGGCTGCGCCATCGGCCAGCGCCCCTGCGGTTGCCGCGCCGGCCGTGGCCGACGGCGACCCCGACATCGAAAATGGCCGCAAGGTCTATATGACGGCCTGCGTGGCCTGCCACGGCGATGAAGGCAAGGGTGGGCACGGCGGAGGAATCTCACTGGAGAACGCCAGCGATTACGCGGCCATCGTCGACATCGTCTCCACCGGTCGCAAGGACATGCCGCCACTGGCCGCGGCGATTGGCGCAGTCAATCTGCGCGATGTCGCTGCATTCGTCTCGCAGACCTTCGCCAAACACTGATCGCCATTCGCGGTAAGGAGGAAACACCATGCCCGGGTTGTGCACCAGAAATCTGCTGTCCACGCTGTTGCTCGCAGCAGGATTCGCCGGCAGTGTCTGCGCGGATGACAGCGCGGTCCTCAGTGTCGACCACTACGTCATCCATGCCTCGTCGGCGCCGTCGATTGCCGGGCAGATGACCGAGGTATATGTACGCGAACGCGCCACGCCCGGCACGATTGCCCGCAGCGAAAATCTCGGCGACCGCGTGGTGTTGTTCGTCCACGGCGCCGGCACGCCGGCCGAAGTCGCGTTCGACGTGCCTTACGCCGACTACAGCTGGATGGCGTTTCTCGCCGGCGCCGGCTACGACGTGTTCGCGATGGACATGACTGGCTACGGACGTTCACACCGGCCGCCGGTGATGAACGACCGCTGCAACCTGGCCGCGGAACAGCAATCCCTGCTGGGGATGGCGAAAACCTGCAAGGCGCCCTACACGCGCCAGACCACGACGATCGCCAGCGACTGGGATGACATTGACGCCGTCGTCGATTACCTGCGCAAGTTGCGCAATGTCGACCGCGTCAGCCTGGTCGGTTGGTCGTTGGGTGGTCCGCGCGCGGGTGGCTACGCCGCCCGCCATCCCGAGAAGGTGAATAAGCTGATCCTGCTTGCGCCGGCCTACAGCCGCGATCGGGCCGAAGCAGCGCCGGCGGATCTGCCCGCGACCGGCGATGCCATGAACGTGCAATCGCTGGGCACCTTCGCCGCCAACTGGGAGCGCCAGCTGGGTTGCAGGGATCAATATGATGCGCAGGCGGCGGCCGCGGTCTGGTCGGCCATGCTGGCTTCCGACCCGGTTGGCGCGACCTGGGGCCCGGGTGTGCGTCGCGCGCCGGGCACCACGGTATGGGGGTTCGGGCCGCAGGCGGTCAAAAAGATCACCGCACCGACACTGCTGTTCGCCGGTGTTTACGATGCGCAGGTGCCGCCGGCCCGGGTTGCCGAAATGTATGAAGACATGGCGGTCGGCGAGCGCGTCATGGTCGAACTCGGTTGCGCCTCACACAACGCGATGTGGGAAACCGATCACCTGTTGTTGTTCCGGGCAACGCTCGAATGGCTGCAGCAAGGCACCGTGTCAGGCATGACCCAGGGCCGGTTGCGGATGGGTGATTGATACCGTTTGAAGTTTCCGGCCGGCGCTCGATAGCCACCCGAACTGACATGCGCCGCCCGCACGCGGCGGCGCATGTCGATGCCGCAATGACGCGCTAGTCGATCGCGAAACAATAGAACAAACCGTCACCGCCGGTTGCCTGCAGGTTGGGTTGGCTGCAACCGCGCGAGGCGTGGGCCGAATTGAACGAATTCGGATTCTGCCCGCCACCCTGCCGATCATGGTGACCGACCTGGGCACTGCCATCTTCAGCACTGCTGGTCCACGCGCTGCAGGTGTGGTCCATACCGTCTTCCGGAAACGCCGTGCCATCGAGCAGTGAGCCGGACAGGATGTCATGCCGGTTCGGCGTATCGCCGCGCCCGTTCACGATCTCACCGGTCTCCGTCAGCGAACCTTCCTTACCCGTTTTGGCATTCTCGCTGTGCAAGTCATCCAGCGACGCTGCGATCTGAACACCGCGCGCGTTGAACCACGGGCCACTGCCAATGCGGTCGCGAGCGTTGACCGCCGGCTTGCCGCCACTGGCGCCCACACTCAAGTAGGCATGCCAGGTCTTGTTGCCAGCGCCGGCAGCGGTGGCCAGCGACTGGCAATGCGCATCCGCGCCGGCCAGACCACCGAGGTCGGCCCCGTTGCCGGCACCACTACTGGTGATGAAAAAACTCATGGTCGAATCCTGCGCGGAAACCGCACCTGCGATGGCCAGTGCATCCAGCGCGACATTGAACTTCCACTTATTCATAATCCCCTCCATCGGCGGACATCGCCTGTGGCTTCGACAATAGCACGCGTCGCCGCTGACGGAGAATTCGCGCATGGCAGCAAACCGCATTATCGATTTCGAAAGGAGTCACCCATATGATGCTGGCGCCAAGACACATCACGCCATTACTCTTGCTTCCACTCCTTGTGGTGCTGACCGGTTGCCTCGGCATGCCCGCCGACGTTCGACCGGTAACCGGCTTCGACCTCGATCGCTATCTCGGCACCTGGTATGAAATCGCCCGCCTCGATCATTCGTTCGAACGTGGCCTGTCGCGAGTCACCGCCACTTACAGCAGACGCGACGACGGCGGTGTCGCCGTGGTCAACCGTGGCTTCGATGTCGACAGCGGTGAATTCGAGCAAGCACAGGGCCGCGCATACTTTGTTGAAACCCCTGACACCGGCTATTTGAAAGTGTCATTCTTCGGGCCGTTCTACGGTTCGTACGTCATCTTCGAACTGGACGATGACTACCAGTACGCCTTCATCGCCGGCAACAACACCTCCTACCTGTGGCTGCTGTCGCGTACGCCCGAGGTGCCACCGGCATTGCTCCAGCGTTTTCGCGAACGCGCCCGTGCCCTGGGCTTCGATACGGACGCGCTGATCATGGTCGAACACGGGCCGGCAAACTGACGCCGGAGCCTGCCGCGCCCGGCGTCATATACCTGTCATTTCAAGCTGCTGGACTGCGGCCGCGCGGACATCGAATCCGCCGCGCTGACAGCCTTCCGGCACGCTGTCTCGTAGCGCCGCATACCCTTGATTTTTAGTGGCATTGCGGTCACGATTGCCCCCCCCGGGCGGCAGGTGGCCGCCCCTGTTCGGGAGTCCGGCAAGCGTGAAGAAAGACATTGCAACCCACTGGAACATCGGTGAAGCCGCCGAGCTTTACGGCATTCGCAGCTGGTCTGCAGGCTACTTCGATCTGGGCGACGATGGCAGCGTGCAGATCACCGTGCCGTTCAACGGCAAACGCGTCGCCGTCAGCATGATGAACATCATCGCAGCGATGCAGCAGCGCGGCGTGCAGATGCCGGCATTGCTCCGCATACAGAACGTTCTCGACGCCCAGATCACCGCCCTGAACGAGAGCTTCCGGCGGGCCATCGCCAACCTGAGTTACCAGGGCCAGTACCGCGGCGTGTTTCCGATCAAGGTCAACCAGCAGTGCCAGGTGATCGGCGAAATCGCGAAGTTCGGTTCGCGTTACAAACATGGTCTGGAGGCCGGCAGCAAGGCTGAATTGCTGATCGCGCTGGCCAGTCTCGACCCCGAGTACGGCCACATCGTATGTAATGGTTACAAAGACGCCGAGTTCATCAGCCTCGGGCTGCAGGCGCTGAAACTGGGGCACAAGGTCTTCTTCGTCATCGAAACGCCGACGGAGCTACCCATCATCCTGCAGGAAAGCGCGCGCCTGGGGATCCGGCCGCTGCTGGGTGTCCGGGTGAAACTCGCCTCGCGCGTCAGCGGCTACTGGAATGAATCCAGTGGTGACCGCAGCATCTTCGGTCTGACCACCGCCCAGCTGGTGGCGACCATCGATACGCTGCGCAGCAACGATATGCTCGATTGCCTGCAGCTGCTGCATTACCACCTGGGTTCGCAGGTTCCTAACATCCGTGATATCCGTGGCAGCGTGCTGGAAGCGTGTCGCTACTATGTCGACCTGGTCAAGGAAGGCGCCGCCATGGGTTATCTTGACCTGGGCGGTGGTCTGGCGGTCGACTATGACGGCTCGCAGACCAACTACCAGTACAGCAAGAACTACTCGCTGGACGAATACTGTTCCGACATGGTCGAGACGATCATGACGACGCTGGATCCGGAAGAGATTTCGCATCCCACCATCATCACCGAATCAGGGCGCGCCACCGTCGCGTATTCATCGATTCTGCTGTTCAACATTCTGGATATCACCCAGTTCGAACCGGGTGAGGTGCCGGATGCGGTCGAGGACGAACCGGAAATCCTGGCCAACCTGCGGCTGACGCTGAAGAGCGTCAACCAGAAGAACCTGCAGGAATCGTATAACGACGCCATCTACTATCGCGAGGAAACGCGCGAGTTGTTCAAGCGCGGCCAGATTTCGCTGCGCGATCTGTCGTTGTCGGAAAACATCTTCCTGCAGATCGTCGGCAGTGTGGTGCGCGAGATGCAAAGCGCCAAACGCATTCCCAAAGGTCTGGATGAACTCGAAGACATGTTGTCCGACGTGTATTACGGCAATTTCTCCGTGTTCCAGTCGCTGCCCGACGTGTGGGCGATTGAACAGATTTTCCCGGTCATGCCGGTGCATCGCCTGAACGAGGCCCCCACGCGACAGGCGATCATTGCCGACATCACCTGTGATTCAGATGGCAAGATCGATCGATTCATCGGTACCCGCGGTATCAACAAGACCTTGCCGGTGCATGCGCTCAAACCCGACGAGCCGTATTACATGGGGGTCTTCCTGGTCGGCGCGTATCAGGAGACCCTGGGCGATCTGCACAATCTGATGGGCGACACCAACGTCGTCAGCATCCGCATCAACGATGACGGCACCTTCGACCTGGTGCACGAACTCGATGGCGACAGCATCGCCGACGTGCTGAGTTACGTGGAATACTCGCCACAACAGCTGTTTGAACAGTTTCGCTCGTTCGCCGAGCAGTCGGTGCGCAAGGGCCGCATCACGCCGGTGCAACGACAGGCGATTCTGGACGAATTCTCCGCCAGTCTGCGCGGTTATACTTATTTCGAGGATTGAAGCGGAGGACGTATTCGATGGCGAAAGTCTTGATCATCGGCGCCGGCGGCGTCAGCCAGGTCGTCACGCACAAATGCGCGCAGCTGCCGGAGGTATTCTCCGAGATCACGCTCGCCAGCCGTACGGAATCCAAGTGCAAGGCAATTGCCGCGCAACTGAAACGGCCGATCAAGACGGCGCAGGTCGACGCCGACGATGTCGCGCAGATGACGGCGTTGATCGAAGCCGAGAAACCGAAGCTGGTGATCAACGTCGCGCTGCCCTATCAGGACCTGCCGATCATGGACGCCTGTCTGGCCACCGGCGTGGACTATCTCGACACCGCCAATTACGAACCACCGGATACCGCAAAGTTCGAATACAAGTGGCAATGGGCGTATCAGGACAGGTTCCGCGAACGCGGCATCATGGCGCTGCTCGGCAGTGGTTTCGATCCGGGCGCGACCAACGTGTTCACGGCTTATCTCGCCAAGCACGAGTTCGACACGATCGAAACGCTGGATATCATTGATTGCAATGCCGGCGATCACGGCAAACCGTTCGCGACCAACTTCAACCCGGAAATCAACATCCGCGAAATCACCGCGCGTGGCCGGTACTTTGAAAGTGGTGACTGGAAGTCGACTGATCCGCTGTCGGTCAGCCGAATGTACGATTTCCCGGCCGGTATCGGCCCGAAGAAGATTTATCTGCTTTACCACGAGGAACTGGAATCGCTGGTCAAGAACTTCCCGACCCTGAAGCGCGCGCGTTTCTGGATGACGTTCTCCGACAACTATCTCAAGCATCTGGAAGTACTGGGTAACGTCGGCATGACCTCCATCGAACCCATCATGTATCAGGGGCAGGAGATCATTCCGCTGCAATTCCTCAAAGCGCTGCTGCCTGATCCGTCCAGCCTCGGCCCACTGACGAAGGGGCTGACCTGCATCGGTTGCCTGATCAGGGGCACCAAAGGCGGCAAGCAGAAGATCGCATTCCTGTACAACGTCTGCGATCACCAGGAAGCGTTCCGGGAAACCGGTGCGCAGGCCATCTCCTACACCACCGGCGTGCCGGCAATGATCGGCGCGAAGCAGATGCTGACCGGCGCCTGGCGCGGCGACGGTGTCTTCAACATGGAGCAGTTTGATCCCGATCCCTTCATGGCCGACATGAACCAGTATGGTCTGCCGTGGCGCGTGATGACGCTCGATTCGCCAATGGAATGATGGCCGCCCGCCGGTCGACAACGCCGTACCGGCGGGCGCGCTGATGCATACCTCGCCCCGCCATGCCGAGCGTTTCCGCAGGCTCGATTTGAGCCGCGTGCCGTCGCCTTGTTTTGTCGTCGATGAAGTGGCGGTCGAGGAGAACCTCGCCATCCTGGGCCGCGTGCAGCAGGCCAGCGGCGCCCGTATCCTGCTGGCGTTGAAAGCCTTTTCCATGTGGCACCTCGCGCCACTCATCATGCGCTACCTGCGCGGCACCTGCGCCAGCGGTATCCATGAAGCCCGCCTCGGCCGCGAGGAATACGGCGGCGAAGTGCATACCTTTTCACCGGGCTTCACCGAGAATGAACTTGCGCGGGTGCTCGAGATTTCCGACCACGTCGTATTCAATTCCCCGTCGCAATGGGCGCGCTTCAAGACTATGGCCCTGGCCGCGGCGAGCCGGCGCAACGGGCTGAAATTCGGCCTGCGCGTCAACCCTGAGCACTCGGAAGGTGATGTCCCGCTGTATGACCCCTGCGCCCCGTATTCACGCCTTGGCATGCCACGCTCGGTGTTCCCGGTGGACAACCTTCAAGGCATCAGCGGGCTGCATTTCCATACGTTGTGCGAGCAGGATCTGGCGCCGCTGCAACGTACCGTCGCTGCGTTTGAAGAGCGCTTCGGCGAATTCATCCCGGCCATGCAGTGGATCAACTTCGGCGGCGGTCATCACATCACGCGTGATGACTATGACGTCGACGGTTTGATCGAACTGCTGCGGAATTTCCGCCAGCGTCACGGCGTCGAGCTTTATCTCGAACCCGGTGAAGCCATTGCGATCAACACCGGTGTGCTGGTTGCCGAAGTCGTGGACCTGCCATGGAATGGCATGCCGCTGGCGATTCTCGACACCTCCGCCACCTGTCATATGCCCGATACGCTGGAAATGCCTTACCGCGCAGAGGTCATCGACGCCGGCCTGCCCGGCGATCACCCGCACACCTATCGCCTTGGTGGCCAGACCTGCCTCGCGGGCGATGTGATCGGGGATTACTCGTTCGCCGAGCCTTTGACGCCCGGCCGTCGGCTGGCATTCCAGGACATGTCGCACTACACGATGGTGAAGACCACGACGTTCAACGGTATTGGGTTGCCGTCGATCGCGATCTGGAATTCAAACACCGACGCCTTGCGCGTCGTGCGTCAATTCGGCTACGAGGATTTCCGCAACCGGCTGTCCTGACGGTTGCCTTGTGGGCAACCCTGCCCGCTGTCAGTTGCCGTCCAGCCAACGCCGCGTGAGATTGGCGTAGGCATCGACCCGGCGATCGCGGAAGTATGGCCAGATCCGCCGGACGTCTTCCGAACGTTGCAGATCAACCGTTGCACACAACGGGCCCTGACCCTCGGCATCGGCCTGCGCGAGGATTTCGCCCTGCGGCCCGGCAATGAAGCTGTGCCCCCAGAATTCAATGCCAGGATCACCGGCCTGCGGCGACGGCTCGTGCCCGCAGCGGTTGGCCACCAGCACCGGCAGGCCGTTGGCGACCGCGTGCGCGCGCTGAATCGTGACCCAGGCATCGCGCTGGCGGTTTTTTTCCGCCGCATCATCCGGCGGATTCCAGCCGATCGCGGTGGGATAGATCAGCATGTCGGCGCCGGCCAACGCCATCAGGCGCGCGGCCTCCGGATACCATTGGTCCCAGCACACCAGCACGCCCAGTTTTCCTGCACGGGTCTGAATCGGCTGAAAACCGTTCAGCGCGGCGGCCGTGGCATCGCCTGGCGTGAAATAGAATTTTTCGTAGAAAGCGGGGTCGTCCGGAATATGCATCTTGCGGAAGATGCCGACACGGCCACGGTTGCCGTCGATGACCTGTGCGGTGTTGTGGTACAACCCCGGCGCACGTTTTTCAAACCCTGACATCACCAGCACGATGTCCAGCTCGGCGGCAACGGCGGCGCAAGCCATGAAGGTTTCACCATCCAGCGGCTCGGCGAGGTCGAAGCACGCGGTGTCTTCGGTCTGGCAGAAGTAGCGGGTGGCATGCAGTTCCTGCAGCACCACCAGCCTGGCGCCACCAGCGGCTGCTTCACGTACGTACTGCAGCGTGGCTGCAAGGTTGGCGCGCTTGTCGTTGCCGGGAATGGCCTGTTGAACCACGGCCGCGATGAATCGTTCCGTCATGTTGATTGACTCCGCTGACTACGGCATCGGTACTGTTGAATTTCCCGGCGAGTTTACACGATCACACCGTGTGGCCATGCCACTGGCAATGGCCCGAGGTCAGATGTCGCCAGGCACTTCCGGGATCTGCATGGTGGCGCAATGCAGGCTGCCGTGTTGTTCAAGCAATGCCTCGCAGCGAATGCCCACTGTGCGATACATCGGCAACGCCTCTTTCAGTATGCGCAAAGCCGCTGCATCTTCCGGCTGGTCGTAGATGGGAACGAACAGAATGCCGTTGCACAAAAGAAAATTGGCATACGTGGCGGGCAGCAGGCGTCCATCAACAGCACTGTGCACGACAGGCACCGGCAACCGCACGAGTTGCCAGCCGCGGCGTCTGCAAATTGCTTCCAGTTGTGTGTTCAGCGCATCCAGTGCAGCGGCATCGTGGTGCGCGGCGTTGCGATCACAGGCGACGATGATGTCATCGGCGACAAAGCGGGCGATGGTATCGATATGCCCATCGGTATCGTCGCCGGTCAGCGCGATGTCCGCCACCCACTCCACTTCGCTGACGCCGAGCTCTGCCTGCAGCACGTCTTGCATGGCGGCGCGATCCAGCTTCGCGTTGCGCTGTTCATCCACGACGCAGTCCGCGTTGACCAGCAACACGCCAGCGGTGTTCACTTCCAGCGCGCCGCCCTCCAGCACGTACGCCAGTTCGGTGACTGACTGGCCGAGATAAGGCGCAAGCTGCGCGGCGACCTGGTTATCGTTCGTCGCGAGGTACTTGCCGCCCCAACCGTTGAACGTGAAGCTCTTGAACTCGATATCGCCGTTGGCCGCTGCCAGCGTCAACGGGCCGTAGTCCCGAATCCAGGTATCGTCATAGTCGATATCGGTTAGAATCAACAATCGCCGGGCCGCCCCGGCCGGCAAGGTCAAGCCGCTTTGCCATTCGATCAGATCGGCGCCGGCTTTGGCCAGCAGCCACACCTCGACCCCGGCATCCTCCCGTAACAGTGTCTCGACCATGCCCCGATAACAGCGCATCGCGGCGTTGTAACTGGCATCCCAGTCACCGCCACGATAAGGCAGGGCCAGCACTACGGCGCGAACCGGCGAATACTCGGGGACTAACGTGAATGGCATGGGCGGTTGGTGGCTCCTGGTCGACCGACTGAACACGCACGGCATTCACAGCGCCGGCGCGAAACTGGCCGCGCAATATACCATCGGCTGAACGGGAATGGACGCAGTCCACGCCATGCCGCGCGGCGATCGTCGCGGCAACCGGGAAGGGACTACGCGGGAGAAGCGACGCCGAGAAACTCGCCGGCCGGGCGGCGCCCGAATGCGATCAAAGCACGTAGAACGCGGCGGCCGCGATCAAGACAACGATGACGACGATCCAGACGATTGGAATGCCACCGTCGTCGGTTTTCTTCGCTGGACTCGCCGCGACAGGTCTGGCCTTTGCCGCGGGCGGCAGATTGGCGGTCGGCGGGGGCTGTTTGGCGGCGGCGCCGCTGGCCTGGACATCGTCACCCAGATCACCGGTCAAATCGAAATCAAGCTGCGGCGTCTGCCCCGGCGGCGTCGCGCGCCTGGCCTGCCGCAGCACGTTCTCCTGCTCGGTATTTGAGCTGCGCCGGGGCGCCTGTGGTTGCTGGCGGCCGGGTGCGAGGTAAATCTGGGTTTTTTCGAAATCGTTTTCGTCGTCGTCTGACATGAGTCGCTCGCTCATTTCCGTGGATTGCCGGGCCCATCAGCCGGGCACCGTTGAACGGTGCGTATCATTATAGACTTTCAGCGCGGTGTGCAATCCCATTGCGGCTGGAATCGTCGTCAGTTCTCACATTGCACCGGCTGATTGCACATCATGCCAGTGCGCGTCACGCCGGTGCACCGAACTGGCGCTACCGGCGTGACGTGTCATGACATATGAATAGTTTGCAGCAGGTCAGGCAAGGGCCTTGTCGAACAGCACCAGCAGGCGGCTCCACGCATGCTCGGCCTGGCCTTCATCGTAGACCGCCGAATCCGGCGGGCACCAGCCATGCATCGTACCGGTATAGACCTCGATCTCAGCGGGCAGGCCGGCCTTGGCGAAACTGTCGCGCAGAACGTCCTTGGCTTCGGGTTGCCGTTCGTCATCATTGGCCGCGATGGCGAAGAGATAGCTCGCTTTCATCTTCGGCACCAGCAGATGTGGACTCTCCGGCCCTTCGGCCACCAGGCCACCGCCGTGGAACGACGCGGCCGCGCCGATGCGATCCGGCAGTGCGGCCGCGGTACGCATCGTGATCGGTCCGCCCATGCAGTAACCTGTCGTACCGATCTTGCGGCTGGTATCCACGGCGGCCTGGGCATCGAGATACGCCACGAATGCGCGTGCGTCAGTGACATGCGTCTGGGCATTGAGTGAGCCCATCAATGGCATGATCTTGTTGCGGGTGGATTCATCGGCAAAGCTCGCGCCTTCCGGCAGAATCGGCGCGCGCTCACTGCGGTAATACGGGTTGACCACCAGCACCGAGTAACCTGCCTCGGCCAGGCGCTTGCCCATCTGGCGGAATGCCGGACGCAGGCCAAGTGCGTCGGGCCAGATCAAGACCCCGGGATGTCGGCCGCTGGCGGGATGGACGAAATAGCAGTCGGCCTTGCCATCTGGCGTCTGTATTTCCACATCCATTTCCGTGACATCCAGCGCATCAGCGGCGCGTGGCAACAGCATCGTCAGGCCTACGCCCATGGATACAGCGCCGAACTGGCGCCGCGTCATGGCGCCGGTCCGGCGCTGGAATTCCTTCAAATCGTTTTCGAAATTCTCGTCACACATACAAAGACTCCCTCCCCGCGCGACGGGCCAATCCCGATGCGCTCAATTGATAAGCGGACGGCGCGATTATCACCCGGTTTGGACGCGCTGCGCCAAGCCGTGGCGGGTGAATCTCCGCCCAGGAGGTGTCGGACCGTTCGGCGTCATCCGAGGTTCCGTACGCCTGGCCCTGGCAGTGATCCGGCGGTTGGTCAGCCCGGCGCGGTAACTTCCGCCTGCAGATGCGTCGTTGCGGAGAGTGAATTGGTGATGAGACAGGTCTGTTCGGCTTTTTCCAGCAGCTTCAATGCCCGCTCACGGTCGGTGCCGGGTGGCACGGTCAACCTGACATTGACCTCGAACCGGGTGAACCGCGTTACCCGTTCCACCCGCTCCAATGTGCCGGTGACATCGCACTGCAAGCCCAGCCAGGTCAGCCGGCTGGCGCGGGCAATCGCGCGAAAACTCAGCACGAAGCAGTCCGCAACGGCCGCGACCAGTAACGTTTCCGGCGACCAGCGGTTACCCGGGCCGCCGAATTCCACCGGTGGCGCGCTGGCGATTTCCGGCAAACCGGCGCTTGCCAGCGGTACATCACCTTCTTCGGCGGCGGTTGCGGTGGCCTGGTAGTGGTGGGGGAAATCCTGCATATATCTGGATCCTGGTTGAATCATTTGAATGGCGCGAGTGTATCCTGCGGCCGCGACAGGCGCTTGACCTGACACAGGCATGCCGACTTGCGCAGCGGCTGCGTGACGCGTTAGCGTTCAGCCCCGGACCGGATCCCGGCCCAACGCTTGCCGGCGCCATGCAGTGGTCGGCGAGGTTGATTAAGGACAAGTCCGCCGCCGGACCGGACCCGCAGAATGACTCGTTCTAACCACTGGAAACAGGCACGCCAACGGGAGACCCGCGCATGACCACACCTTTCCCCAAAACCCCGACCTTCATGACCATTGACGAACCGTTCCGCTTCGAAGGCGAGTTGTTCGATCTGGAAGTCGAAGGCAAGGTCCCCACCGAACTCGATGGCTGGTTCTTCCAGGTCGGTCCCGACCCGCAGTATCCGCCGATGATGGGCGACGCCAATCCGTTCAACGGCGACGGCATCGTGCGCGCGTTCCGCATCAAGGACGGCCACGTCGATTTCCAGCACCGATATGTGCGCACCCACCGCTTCAACGCCGAACGCGCCGCCCGTCGCTCGCTGTTCGGTCACTACCGCAACCCGTATACCGACGACGCCAGCGTGCGCAACGTGCCGCGTACGGTCTCCAACACCAACATCGTGCCGCATGCCGGCAAACTGCTGGCGATGAAGGAAGACGGGCTGCCGTACACGATGGACCCGTTCACGCTCGAGACAGAACAGATGTGGGACTGGAACGGCAACATGAAAGCCACCAGTTTCACCGCCCACCCGAAGATCGATCCGGCCACGGGCGATCTGGTCGGTTATGCTTACGCCGCCAAGGGTGACTGCACCAAGGATATTGCGTACTACACCTTCGACAAACAGGGCAAGGTCACACGCGAAGTGTGGTTTGAAGGTCCGCACGCGGCGATGATCCATGATTGCGGTATCACCGAGAAATACATCGTGCTGCCGATCATTCCGTCCATGACCGATCTCGACCGGCTCAAGGCCGGCGGTATTCATTTCCAATGGGATGCCAGTGTCGACCAGGTGTACGCCGTGCTGCCGCGTGATGGTGACGCGAAGGACGTGCGCTTCTTCCGCGCGCCTAATGCCTTCCCCGGCCACGTCATCAACTCGTTCGACGTCGATGACAAAGTCTATCTGGATCTGCCGGTGGTCAACGACAACGTGTTCTGGTTCTTTCCCGATGCGCAAGGTAAGTATCCGCCGCCAAGCGCGTTGAAGACCGAGATCGTGCGCTGGTGTTTCGATATGAATTCGAAGAGCGACACGCCCACATACAAAATCATATCGACCCTCGCCGGCGAATTCCCGCATATCGATGATCGCTACATCGGCCGCCCCTACCGCCATGCCTTCCTGCAGGTGACGGATATGAGCCAGCCGTATAACGAAGCCAAGGCCGGTCCGATCATGGGTTTCTTCTTCAACACCTACACCCACATGGACATGAGCACCGGGCAGACCAAATCATGGTTTGCCGGCGATACCTCCAGCACGCAGGAACCGGTGTTCGCACCGAAGAGCCCGACCTCCGCCGAAGGCGAGGGTTACATGATGGGGGTGGTCAACCGCCGTGCTGAAAACCGCAGCGACCTGGTGATTCTCGATGCGCAACGCGTGGATGAAGGTCCGGTCGCCGTCGTCAAACTGCCGGTACGCATGAAGTACGGTATCCACGGTAACTGGGTGCCGGCGAGCGAATTCAACGGCTGAAATCTGTAGTGAGCAGACAAGCCCGCGCGGTACACCCCGCGCGGGCTTTTTGGTTTGTGCGGTATATCCAGCGCAGGATCAGTTACCGTTGGTCCAAATCCCTCTACCCGGCAAGCCTTCGCGGCCATGCGGGCGTTCGAGATCCAGTGCCGGTCCGATGGCCACGATGCGGTGGCGATCGACCAGTTCATAATAACCGCGCTTGATCGCATCCAGCCGTACGGTCTGTGCAATCCCCGGCCATTGGTAGAGCTCACGCAGATAGCCTGATAGTGCGGGGTAATCTTCAATCCGGCGCAGATTGCAGCGGAAAGCGCCATGGTAAGCCGTGTCAAAACGAACCAGCGTCACAAATGCGCGCCAGTCGGCCTCGGTGCAGTATTCACCGGCGAGATAGCGTTGAACGGTGAGATGCTGCTCCATGCGCTCAAGGGTATCGAACACGCCGTGCGCCGCCTCTTCGTAAGCCTCCTGGCTGCCGGCGAAACCCGCGCGATAGACACCGTTATTGAGCGTCGCGTAGATCAAGTCGTTCCAGCGTTCGATGTCCGCGCGCAAGGCCGCCGGATACAGATCGAGTGCATTGCCCGTGAGGTCATCAAACGCGCTGTTCAACATGCGGATGATTTCCGCGCTCTCATTATTGACGATGCGCCGGGTCTTGCGATCCCAAAGTGTGGGTACGGTCACCTTGCCGGTGAAAGTCTTGTCGTGTTCAACGTAGAGTTTGTGCAGCGGGTAACCACCGACCGGGCGCTCGCCGTCAGGCCCTTGCTCGTACACCCAGCCCTGGCTGCCGAGGCCGGGCAACGCGTAGTTCACGTCCACCACGCCTTCCAGGCCCTTCAATGCGCGCACCGCCAGCGTCCGCCCAGCCCATGGGCACACCCACGCCACCCATAACTGGTAGCGCCCGGCTTCGGCGGCATAGCGTGCCATCGGATCCTTCTCGATGATTTCGCGCAAAGGGCTTTCAATGCGACGGAAACGACCGTCGGCGCCAATCTCTTCCTGCGCTGGCGGACTGTCGCGCCAGACACCGTCATACAGCTGCACCGCATTCTCCCCAAGTGATGCCCGATCCCCGCATGCAGATTGTGCCAGCCCCGACCCAAAAGGGGGACGGAGGGATTATTTTTTAATCACCGCCGTCTGCAGGTTGCGCCCGCTGAGCGGGTGAGCATGGTGAAGTGGTCAAGAAATAATCCCTCCGTCCCCCTTTCACTTTCAGGGCAGCGTGGTATCGGCAACTGCCCCGCTCAGGGGTTGTAGAAAACGGGGGATGTCCACGCCCGTTCCTGATGCGTCGCCGGTACCGAACCCGGCACGGGCATGTTGTTTCGGACCGCGAGATACGTCGGCCAGCGCGGCGTCGGAATTTCAATCACACGTGCGTAATAGACCGCGCGTGCACTGGCATTGAACTCGGGGTCACGCCATTCACCGGCGAGTTCCGCGGCGCCAATATCGTTGGTATAGGTCGCAGTCGTGAGATCGACGGAATCACCAACAGCCGGCACCTTGCCCGTCGAAGGGTCCCGGGTCCGTGCGCCTGACCAGGCGACGTCGACAACCTGCTCGCGGCTTGCGCCGTTTTCCCGCCACACCTTGATGATTTGAATGCGATCGAGATTGGCGCCATCCGGATCTTTCAATGCATGAACGATGAAACCGGGCGATTCGGCACCGGCCGCGCGAGGTGCGATTTCACCCCCCATGGCGACGCCTTGCGCGTAAGCCGTGCTCAGCCAGCCCCCACGCTCGACCAGCCCTTGTGGATAATCACCGGCGAACAGGCGCACGCGGATACGCGGCCCGGACGTTGCGAACACTTCACGCCGCTGGAAGGCGGCGAAGATCGCCTCGCGCGTGTTCTGCTCCGCCCATACGCCGGCAACGCCACTGGCGGACAACGCCGCGATCGGCGCGCGCAGCACGGGGTTGGTGGCCGTCAGCACGCGTTCGATGTTTTCACCAAAGGGGAAATCGCCTTCGCCCAACGCACCGGTGTGATTGTCCTCTTCGGTGGCTGATGTCGAGGAGTGATAATCGCTGGAACCGATCATGCCGTACTGATAGGGATTGGCGCCGACGCGTTCGGCGATCTCCATGCCTCGCGCATACCCTTCGCGTGCATAGCTGCCGTGGATTTCGCCCGGTTGTTGACCATTCCAGTGTTCGATGATTTCGAACCCGGCGAACTCATCATCCGGCGACAACATGGGATGAGTCTCGCTGGTGCCCTTGATCTGGGTCATCTCCACCAGCACCTCGTTGCGCGCCTTCTGCTCGGCAAATTCCCGGGTGATCGGGTTGCCGTAGGAATCGTTGTAGGAGAAATGCAGGCCATTGCTCAGATTGGTGTTATGTGGAATCAGTACCGAGTCGATGCCGTTGGCACGATTGTTATCCGCGTAACGCCACAAGTCCTCGGGGTGACGCGAGTCCAGCGCGCTGAATGGCACTTCCGGATATTTCGGCCCGGGGAACACCACCACGCGATGGAAGTGTGCGCCGCCCGGCGTGTTGGACCACTCGTACGCCGCGAAAGTGGTGAAGCGGCCGGGTTGGTTGAACTCGTTGGCGACATCAATCACGTCCTGCCAGTTGCTGCGTTTGAGCGCTTCGGTGTTCAACTCCGGATAATATTCGTTGCCGTAAAACCCCGAGGTCAGCAGCTTCCTGAATCCCGGCAGACCTTCCGCCAGCATCTGCGGCGGCCAGTCGGTCTGCGAGAACGGCCCGTCGGGCTGCAGAATCTCCATCGCCACCGCCATGTACTCCGAGTGATCGGCGACGGCCAGGAAATCCAGCGGCGCCTTGCGCTGAACGGTCTGCCCCATGTACACCACCGGGAAACCCTGGGCATAGCGGTAGGCATCGCGTGGCGTGGTACGCGCACCGGCCCATGCCGCGTCGTACGAATGGATGGTATGCAGATGCAGGTCACCGAAGTAGGCATTGCGTAATGGATTGCGCGGCACGCTGTCATCGCCTTGCCGGGCATGAGCCACCGATACCATTGCAATGGCAAGCAAACCCGCGGCGGCGGTTCGGATGACTCTGGATTGGCTGGTTGAATTCACGCTTCCCCCTGACGAATTGGTCGTGCCTTGGCCTTGCCGGCATTGAATTGGTAGATTATCCGGAACCGTTGCGGCACCGGCAAACCGCGTCACCCGATTTTCATTTCCTGGTACCTCCTGCAAACACCCGATGACAACGAACCCGCGGCCCATTTCCACGCGCTTCGCCGCGCTGCTGCGCGAACCTCTGTTGCAATTTCTGCTATTGGGCGGGCTGATCTATGCGTACGCGCAATATCGCGCCGACGGCCACGACAGCGCCGCGCGGACGATCACCATCGATGCCGCGCAGGTCCGTTACCTTGAGAACCTGTACGAAGTGCAGTTCGGCGCCAGGCCGGACGCGATCACCGCAAAGCGCCTGGTGGAAAATTATATCGACGAGGAAATCCTCTACCGCGAAGCGCTGCGCGCGGGTCTTGCCGAACAGGACGAAATCATCCGCCGACGCATGGTGCAGAAGCTCGAATTCCTGTTGCGCGACGGCCAGGCGACACCGGTCGCCGACGACGAAGAATTACGCAAATTCTACGCAGCGCATGCCGCCGACTTCCTGCTACCGGCCAAGGTCAGCTTCAGCCACCTCTACTTCAACGTCGACCATGATCCCGTCGCGGCGATGCAGCGCGCACAACAGGCGCTTGCCGCGCTGACGCGTGACGACATCACCACGGCGCAATCGCTGGCCGACCGCTTCGCACTCAACAGCCACTATGCCGATCTCGATCCGGTGAACGCCCGCGGTATCTTCGGTCAGACCGCGTTCGCCGAGCAGCTGTTCAGCCTGCCGACCGGAACCTGGCAGGGACCGGTAAGGTCCGGTTACGGGTTGCATCTGGTATTGATCGAAAAGCGCGTTGAGCCGGTCACGCCGGCGTTTGAATCGGTGCGCGAAGCGGTGACCGCCGCGTGGAGCCGGCAGGCGCGCGAGCGCGCCTACGCCGATGCGCTGCGGTCTATGCGTGCCCGCTACGCAGTTGTGCGCGCTGGCGCGGAGCAGCCGTGACCGTGCGTGATGTTCTGGTTTGCTTGTTGCTATTGGCACTGGCACCGCTCGCTTACGCGCACGAGGTGCGTCCCGCCGCCATCGAGATGGCCGAAGCCGCGGACGGCGCCGTCGACATCCTCTGGCGGCAACCCATTGCCGGCGAGTACACGATTTCCATTGCGCCGTTGTTATCAGCGGGATGGCTGGACGGCGAGCCGGATACGCGTTACACCACCGAGCAGGCGTTGATCAAGCAGTGGCATGTCACCGCCAGCGATGTTCCGCTGGCCGGACAGAGGCTATCGATTCGCGGGCTGGACCGCACGATCACCGATGTCATGGTGCAGATCCGCTACGCCAACGGCCGCGAGTTCAGCACGCTGATCAAACCCGTACACCCTGAGCTTGAGATACCTGATGCCGCGACGTCCACGCCCGGCCTGCCACGCTATCTGGTTCTCGGCGTCGAACACATCTGGAGCGGCTACGACCACCTGCTGTATGTGCTCGGACTCATTCTGTTGATCCACAGCCTGCGGGCGCTGCTCATCACCATCACCACATTCACGGTGGCACACAGCATCACACTGGCCTGTGCTGCTTTCGGCCTGGTCAGGCTGCAACCCGCGGCTGTGGAAGCCGTCATTGCCCTCAGTATTGTGTATGTCGCGGTAGAACTGGTGAAGGTGGCGCGCGGACAACCCTCCCTGGCCAGCCACGCACCGTGGTTGATTGCCTTCTGCTTCGGACTTTTGCACGGCTTCGGCTTCGCTGGCGCGCTGCGGGACATTGGTCTACCGGCGGATGCGGTGACACGTGCACTGCTGCTGTTCAACATCGGTATAGAAATAGGTCAGGTCGCATTTGTCATCGCGGTGACTGTGGTGCTTCTAGCGCTGCGCGGGATGCTGCCGACCGCAGCGCACACAGTCCGTACCGTGGCGCCGTATCTGATCGGCTCACTGGCCTCGTTCTGGTTGTTGCAACGGCTGGCACTGCCGGGCTGATTGCAACATGATGCGTTCAACGTTTTGGATTCCGGAACGATCCGTTCAATTTTCGCCAGCCTCCCGCCCAGCTGGGCGAAATCGTGGTTTTTCAGCGCCAGCGCCTACTGCCACTGTAGCACCCGCTGCTGCTGGCATTGGGCCGCCACCGCGGTGTCTAATGCTGGCCTCGGGCGCATGCCGTGGGAACCGCTGTCCACGGTGTTGGTCCGAACTGACCTTTGCCTCATCAACGAACAAGGAAACGCTTCAATGACGATCCGCAGACGAATTGTCACCGCTGCACTGCTGCTGGGAACAACGCCCGGTTTCGCGCTCGCCGCCGACGCCAACGCTGGCAAGGAAGTCTTCCGCCAGCAATGTGCGCTTTGCCACAGCGCGGAACAGAATGACGGTGGCGGCGCCCAGGGGCCGCTGTTGCACGGCGTATTCGGTCGCAAGGCCGCGGGCAGCGACGGTTTCAACTACACCGATGCATTGCGCAATTCAGGGCTGATCTGGGATGCCGCGACGCTGGACCGGTTCCTGACCTCGCCGACAACCGTAGTGCCGGGATCAGCGATGGTGATTCCGATCACCGATTCCGATGAACGCCAGAACGTCGTCGCCTATTTCGAAGCATTGAAGAACGGTACCTTCAAGGAAGCGCCGCGCCGGCCAGGATTCGGCCCGCCGCCGGGCGATCCGCCGCCGCCACCGCCAGGTGAAGGCGAATGGAAGCAGGATGCCCCGGGCCGTATGCATCGCGTGGATCTGGCCGCGCTACCGGAGCCGTTCGTCACGCCGTCCGCATTCAATTTCCCACGCGTGGTGCCCAAGCCGGCAGACGCCAAGCTGTCAGTCCCGGCGGGCTTCAAGGTCGAGACCTTCGCCAGTGAAGGACTGTCCGGCCCGCGTGAAATGAAGGTGGCGCCCAATGGCGATATCTTCCTCGCCGAGACCAACGCCGGCCGTATCCAGGTGTTGCGCATGTCGGCCGACGGCAAGCTGGCCGGTTCGGATGTATTCGCGCAAGGCCTGATGCAACCCTATGGCATGGCGTTCTACCCGGCCGCCAACCCGCAATGGCTGTACGTGGCGGAAATGAACCGCATCGTGCGTTATGCGTACCAACCTGGGCAGCGTGTCGCCGCGGCCGTACCGGAAGTCGTTGTGCAACAGCTCTCGCCGCGCGGCGGCGGCCATTTCACGCGTGACCTGCAGTTTTCGCGCGATGGCAAGATGATGTACGTTTCAGTGGGCTCGCTGGGCAATGTCGCTGATGGCGCGAACGATCTGCCGGCCAAGTCAGCGGCGGAAATCGCTGCCTGGGAAGCCGCACGTGGACTCGGCGCAGCCTGGGGTGTGGAAGAGAATCGCGCCGCGGTGCTGGCGTTTGAAGTCGGCAGCAGCAATCCGCCGAAGTTGTACGCCACCGGAATCCGCAACTGCGTCAGCCTGACGCGACAACCGGGCAGTGACCAACTGTGGTGCACGACCAACGAACGTGACGCCTTGGGCGACAACCTTGTGCCGGACTATTCCACCCGCGTCATGCCGGGCCGTTTCTACGGCTGGCCGTGGTATTACATGGGTGATCATGAGGACCCGCGGCATGCCGGCGCGCGCCCGGATCTGAAAGGCAAGATCACCGTGCCGGACGTTCCGTACACCGCGCATTCCGCGGCGACCAACCTCGATTTTTATGAAGCAGGCAACGGCAGCAGTGCGTTCCCGGCGGAATACGTCGGGGAGGGACTCGCGGTGTTGCACGGCTCATGGAACCGTGGCCATCGCACAGGGCATAAGGTCGTCAGAGTGAAGATGAAGGATGGCGTGCCCACCGGCGAATACCAGGATTTTCTGACCGGTTTCATCGTCGATGACGCCGGCGCCTGGGGCCGACCGGTAGCGCTGGCACAGATGCCCGACGGCTCGTTGTTGTTGGCCGACGACGGCACCAACACGATCTACCGCATCTCCTACTCGCGCTGATCGCGGCGCTGTTCAGCGCCTTGAAGAATCACCGCTGCCGGTCTTCTCTGACCGGCAGCGGTCTCTCCAGAAAGCATCAATTCCATTGCTATCTCTGGCGCGGCGGCCTGCGCGGCGCGCAGAGTCGTTTGTCGTTACAAGTTGCGTGACTGTGCGAGGCAGGGATGCCAAGCCCGAGCGTCCATGGATGGATTCACAGCGTGTCACGCAAGCTGTAACGGCAAGCGGCGCCCCACCACTGCCAACGCACCTGGTTGCGTTACAAAACGGCTGCCGCTTTTCAAGCCACACGCATGGCGTGGCGACGGTTCACCCAGTAGACCAGCGCCAGCACCGCAAAAGAGAACACCAGCAGCAGACCGGCCAGCACATGCGCCGCGGCGTATTCGATCGTTTCCACGTGCTCATAAATCGCGATCGAGATGACCTTGGTTCGCCCGGGGATATTGCCACCGATCATCAACACCACACCGAATTCGCCGACCGTGTGCGCGAAGGTCATCACCGCTGCCGTCAGGTAACCGCGCGCCGCCATGGGGACGGCGACAGTGAAGAATGCATCCAACGGTGAGGCATGCAACATGGCCGCCGCGGCCAGTGGCGCGCGCCCCATGGAAGCGAACGCGGCCTGCAATGGCTGCACTGTGAATGGCAACGAATAAATCATCGAAGCCAGCACCAGACCGCTGAAGGAAAACGTCAGCGTATCCCCGGTCAGCATCAACCAGAACCGGCCCAGGCCAGAATCCGGGTTGAACAGTATCAGCAGGTAAAATCCGAGCACGGTGGGCGGCAGCACCAACGGCAGGGCGATGACCGCTTCGATGAATGGCCGCATACGGTTGCGCGCGAATGCCAACCACCAGGCCAGTGGCGTGGCGGCGATGAGCAATAACAACGTGGTGACACCGGCCAGCCGTAATGTCACCCACAACGGTCCGAAGTCGGGCCAGCTCGCGTTCATTGCATGACCTCGTAGCCAAAACCGCGAATGATTTTGTGTGCCACCGGCGAGCGCAGGAAATCGAGAAAGGCGATGGCGGCGGTGTTGTCCGCGCCATGGCGCAGCAGCACCGCATCCTGGGCGATGGGGTCGTAGAGCGACTGAGGAATATCCCAACGGCTGCCGGCCGCATCGCCTTGCAGATCAAAGACGCTGGAGAGCGCGACAAAACCGACCTCGGCATTGCCGGTCGCGACCATGGAAAATGTTTCGCCGATGTTCTGGCCGATGACGATGCGCGGCGCCACCTCGTCCCAGAGATTCAGGCGCTGCAACACCTGCTGCGCCGCCTTTCCGTAAGGCGCCAGCCTGGGATTGGCGATGGCGACATGACGCACTGCCGGGCTTGCAAGCACCACTTGTGGCGGCCCTGCCATCGGTGTCGGGTCACGGCGCCATAGCGTCAACGCGCCGAGGGCATAAGTGAAACGCGAATCCTTCACCACGCTGCCATCGCGCTCCAACTTCCGCACATGGTCCTGGTCGGCGGCGAGAAATACATCGAACGGCGCGCCGTGGCTGATCTGTGCGTAAAGCTTGCCGGTGGACCCGGTGGCGACGATGACCTCGTGGCCCGACGCTCGGTGAAAATCTTCGGCAAGCACTTTCATCGCGGCAGCAAAATTGGTCGCCACCGCCACGGTGGCTTGCGCAGCCATGGCAGGTGCCGACGACACCAACGCCGCCAAGATACCCGCGCACCTCACCAGACGCCGAATCCTCGCCGACGAAACAGTGATTGGGCTCTTGCTGGCTGTGCTGATCATGCTGACCCGAATGTTACGCCAAGATGCGCGAAAACATACCGAAGTCGATAAGGCCACGCTTGAACCTGCGTGGATGACAGGTGATGCCACTGCGCAGACCGTATGCCGCCCGGACTGAATCCCGACGCGAGCGGGAATGGACAACTCGCGGCCGCGGGCGTTCCCGGCCCGTCGGACATCCCCTATTGCCGCGGCGTCGTCCGAGCGACTAGAATCGCGCCGTGTTGAAGATCCCTGCCAAGATACGCCGATACGTTGCGCGCCTGCTGTGCACCGCGATGCTGTTCGCCGCGCTGGCACCGGCGATTTCGATGGCACAGGCGCCCGGCAACGTTCGCTGGGTGGAATTGTGTACCGCGGTCGGGCTGGCCCGTGTTGCGGTCGTCGATACCGCTATCGATACGGATACGCCGGCAACCGGCGATGGTGCCACACACTGTCCGTTCTGCCGTACTCACGCCGACGATCTGGCGCTGCCCGCGGCTGCCGTGCCTGCGCCACCCGAGCTTGCGCTGGATACTGCTTTCATCACCGACACCGGCACCACTGCGCCGCCGCCCCGCTATCTACGACCTGCGCCTGCCCGCGCGCCGCCGTTCCCTTCCTGATCCCGATGTGTTGATCCGGCAGTTGCATCGGCGCACGTCGCCGCTGCAGCGCCGATTGCCATGCGGTACTCATGCCGCCAGGAAAAGGAACATCTCATGCAGTACAGCCTCACTCTGGCTGCCACGTTGCTTGCATCCGCATGCAGCGTCGCAGCGTCATCGGCCCGGGCCGAGAGTTTTCGAAACGGCGCCATTGAAATTGATACGCCCTGGTCACGGGCGACGCCACCTACGCAGACTGTCGGTGGCGGCTTCATGGTCATCACCAACCACGGCAGTACCACCGATACGCTGCTCACCGGCAGCACAACGCTGGCCGCGGAACTGCAGATCCACACGGTAACAATGACCGATGGTGTGATGCGGATGCGACCTCTGGACGGCGGCCTTGTCATCGAACCCGGTCAATCCGTGGTGCTGCAACCCGGCGGCTATCACCTGATGTTCATCGGCCTCGGCAAGCCATTGCAACCCGGCGACAGCTTTGACGCCGTGCTGCATTTCGAACATGCCGGCGATATCGCCGTGAGATTCGATGTGCAGCCCGCCGGCGCCACCAGTCCCCCGCAGCGGCCTTAGCCGCCGCAACCGAAACCATCACGGGCACCTGACGCGCATTGCCGCGATACCGCCGACCGCGTTCGCGCCCGCTTCAAACTCATGAGGAACACCATGTTCAATCACCCACGCCACACCCGATCCCGGCTTGCGCTGGCCATCGCTACCGCCGCCGTCTCCGTCATCTGCACCGCCGCGGACGCGGAAAACCGCAAGGCCGACACTTCTTTTTCCGTCGGCGAGATCATCGTCACCGCCAAAGGCATGGCAGGCAGTACCGACTACGTGCTGACCTCGGTCGATCGCCTGGGCGGTGACGTCGCGCAACAGGCTGACATCGACAACGTCTACGAACTCGTCGGGCAGATGCCCGGCGTCCAGGTCACCGATTTCAACCAGGGCACGACCAATGGCAAGTTTTCGTTCCGCGCCTTCAATGGCGAGGGCGAGATCAACGCGGTGAAGCTGCTGCTCGATGGCATTCCGTCGAACAGCAACACCGGCAACATGCCGTACATCGATATGATCTTCCCGCTCAACATCGAAACCATCGAAGTCGTACGCGGCACCTCCGATGCCCGTTACGGCCTGCACAACATCGCCGGCAGCGCCAACATCATCACCCGTACGGGCGACACCTACCTCGATGCCCGCCTGGCGGCCGGCAGTTATGACACCTTCGAAGCGCAGCTCACCGGTGGCTATGCCACGGGTACGTTTACCCAGAATTACCAGTTCGCCTACCGTGAGAGCGACGGCTATCGCGACCATGGAGGCAGCGACCGATTCAGCCTGTCCGGCAAGTGGACGTATGCGATGACCGAAAACGCTACCATCGGCGCTATCGCTCGTTACTACGAAGCTGACGCCGAAGAACCGGGCTATCTCACTTATGCCGACAGCCGCGCCGCGCCGCGTATGACCAATGCCTACAACGTCTCCGATGGTGACGCGCGCGACATGATGCAGTACGCGGTGACGCTCGATGTCGGATTTTCCGACAACCTCGATTGGTCCAGCCTCGCCTACTACAACCGCCTGCGCGATGATCGCTACGTGAAATTCTCCGCCGGCGCATCCCAACAGCGCCGACTGACGCGTGAGGATGTCTGGGGTGTATCCAGCATCGTGCATTTCCACGGCGACCTGGGCGCCATACCGTTCATGCTCGAATTTGGCGGCAACGTTGAATGGCAGGATAACGAATCGCTGCGCTGGCTGGCGGTGGAACGGGTTCCCACAAGCCAGACCCGTGACCAACAGTACGATTTGAATGTCGGCGGGGTCTATATCGAAGCGGTGTTTGAACCGACCGACTGGCTGCGCATCACACCCGCGTGGCGCATTGACTGGGTGGGTGGCGACTTCCGGAATCGGCTGGCGGATACGACAGCGCCGATCAATGACTACGGCAGTATCGATCAACCCAAGCTGTCGGTCGCGCTCACGCCAACCGACGACATCACCTTGTACGCGAACTGGGGCAAAACCTACCAGATCGGTCTTGGCTCGGGCGCTTACCTGATTCCGCCGCGGCAAATCGATCTTGAGCCGTCGATCAACGAAGGTTGGGAAACGGGCATAAAATACGCGCCAGGCGATCGATTGGAACTTCGGGTTGCCTGGTGGGAGCAGACCGCAACCGGTGAACTCAAACGCAAGCTCAACGATCCCCTGGGCGATTTCGAGAATGTCGGCGCCACCGATCGCAAAGGCGTCGACGTGCAGGTCAATCTGGCTCTTTCCGACACTCTGGACATCTGGGGTGCGGTCGCCTGGCAGAAGGCGACGATCAACACACCGGATCCAGCCACGCCGCAATATGCCGGGAACACCATCGACCACACGCCGCGCTGGCTGTGGTCGGCGGGTGTCAGCTGGCAGCCAATGGACAAGCTCGTGGTGGAACTGACCGGACGCGCGCAATCATCGTATTACCTCAGCAATGCCAACGCCGAAGGCAGATTCGGCGACTACGCCGTGCTGGACGCGCAGTTGCGCTACCGACTCAGCGACCGCTACGAACTGGGCCTGTCAGTGAAGAACATCACTTCGACCTACTATGAGTATGTCTGGTATGACGGTGCGCAGAGTCTGCACAGTCCGGCCAATGGTCGCAATGCAATGGCCAGTGTACGCGCGCGCTACTGATGAGACGGCGCGCTGCAAAGTGGCGGCCGGCGCTACGGCGCATCCACTTCTACCTGGGTCTGGTCAGCGGCGGCGTATTCGTGCTGCTTGGCCTGACCGGCAGTGTGCTGGTGTTCTACCCCACGCTGGATGAATGGCTGCATCCGCAATTGCAGAGCGCCACTGCGCAGGCGCCGGATTTCGACCGCGCGCTGGCAACACTACGCGCCAGCTATCCCGACAAAGACGGGCCGTGGCGACTGGAGAATACCGGTCGCCACGGCGTAATTCCGGCACGCTACTACGATCCTCCCGAGCGGGCGGGACGCGCCTTTGCGCCGATGATGGTCTGGCTGTCCGCTGACGGCACGCAGGTGCTACGGCGTGACTACTGGGGTGAATATGCGATGACGTTCATCTACGACCTGCACTACCGGCTGCTGCTTGAGGAACCCGGCGCGAAGATTGTGGGTTATGGTGGACTGGTGATCGTCGTGTCGCTGGCAACCGGTGTTGCGGCGTGGTGGCCACGCGGACAGATGGCCAATGCCTTGCGCTTCAAGCCTCGTGCCGCGCGCATCCGCCGTATGCACGATATCCATAAACTCACCGGCCTGACGATGCTGCCGCTGTTGCTGCTGCTGACGCTCACCGGCGTGATGCTGGCGATTCCGGACGAAAGCGACGCAGTGCTGCATGCAATGGGGATGCACATCGATGCGAGCCCCACCATCGAGCCACCAGCCATCCCGGCTGACGCGCCACAACTGCCGCCGGCTCGGGCCATTGCCATTGCCAGTGAATCATTTCCCGGCGCGCGCGTCGCCTGGATTGAAACGCCAGCCAGCGCCGGCGGCTATTACCGGCTGCGCCTGCAGGTCGCGGGTGACCCAAGCTATCGCTTCCCGCACAGCTTCCTGTGGCTGGATCCGCATTCCGGTGCCGTGCTGGGCTTGCAGGACGCCAGGCTTGCCGCCGGCGGAACGATCGTCAATAACTGGCTGCATTCCCTGCACGATGGTTCGGCGGCCGGGCTGACGGGTCGCCTCATCGTCTGCACGGCCGGCCTGCTGCCGGGACTGATGTATCTCACCGGACTGCTGCGTTGGTATTTGCGCCGCCAGCGACCCGCGCGCACTCACCGGCCTGCGATCCGGATTGGCAGGACGGTGTAGACCGGTCGCCGGTTCTCCCCGATGCGGTAGCGCTCAGCGCTGCGCCGAGGCCTGCCGGTTGAATGCGTGCAGCGGCAACGCCAGCAGGCGTTGGCCGACTCTGGCGGCATTGTGCCGGACATAGGTATCGGTAAGATGAATGTCGTCGCGGAAGACCACGATACCGTCGTCGCTCAGCGCCGAGCAGACGCGATCCGGGCAGATCATATCGCTCAAATCAACGAGGTGAACGTTGTCGAGACCGGTGATGGCGTCGCGCTGGTAACCGGCGACCAGTCGATCCTCCGCGCCTTCAACACGTGTATGACAACTTGCCGCGGCCTGGCGTGCCGCCACCAGTGAATCGTTGCGCGGCGCATGCCGTGCAAGACAGGTAGGACCGAAGAAATCCAGCGAGGGCAATGCCGCCATCAACAACACACTGTCAGCCACTTCAGCGATACGACTTACAACCCGTTGCGTGCCACCTCGCCATTGCTCAGCAGTGAACCCGTATCTCGTGTCGCCACCGACAATGACGATGTCCGGCTGGTAGTTATGCAGGTCCTCGATGACCGCATTACGCCATTGTGTGCAGACATCGTACTGCCGACCTATTTTTGCGAAATAGTAATCCTCATCCACCATCGCGCACGAAGATTTGGTGAACACAATGATGCGCCATATGTTCTGATCGAACACCGACAGCAGCATCGAGTACCACTGGGCGGCGATACTGTCCCCGAACAGGATTACCGTGCGGTCAGCGCTCTGATTGCCATCGAAACAGGGATCAGGGTAGGCACGATCGATATAGCCATCGCAGCCGCGCGGATAGATTGCCGGTAAGTCCCCCAGCGCCTCCAGATAGGCGTTTTGCGCGGTGCTGGTACGTTGGCTGGAGTAATCCAGCGTCAGTGCGCTCGCGGTGACAATGGCGACAACGGCCAGCGACGCGCAGGCGACGATGGTCCGCGGAGCAAGTTGATGCAGCCTGCCTTTCCAGAAGGGCAGTTCCACCCAGCGGTAGCTGAGATCCGCCAACGCGAGCGAAGCAGCGACGACCAGCGCGGTCTGCCATGCCGGCGCGCCGGGCTCGATGGTCCGCCACAGCATCAGGCATGGCCAATGCCACAGGTACCATGAATAGGAACGATCGCCGAGCCAGATCATCAGCCGGTGACTGAGCAGCCGGTTGGTCGGACCGGACACGGTATGTCCGCCGATGACCAGCGCAGTCCCGGCGACCGGCAGCAACACGGCAACACCCGGATATGGAATGCCTTCGTGCAGCCACACCACGCCGGTGCCGATCAGCAGTAAGCCTGTGCTTGTGGTCATGCGTCGCGACAATATTGCTTGAATCCATGAGCTGGCCTCGCGGCGTGCGACCACCAGTGATGCGCCCACGGCGAATTCCCACATCCGCGCCGGCATCTGGTAGAACGCGTGCAACGGCGCCTGCCAGGTCAGCCAGCAACAGGCAGCGAAACCTGCCACCACCACAACCATGAAGGTAGATGGCAACGACGCGCGCAAGCGGGCAGCAATCAGCAGCAACAGCGGCCACGCCAGGTAAAACTGCTCTTCCACTCCCAGTGACCAGGTATGGATGAACAGGTCGCGGCCCGCGAGGGCGGCGAAGTAGTCAGCCGTGGCATTGGCGAAATACAGGTTGCTGCTCCAGGTTGCGGCGAAAGTCGACGACGCTGTCATCTGGATCACTTCGCCTGGCAACAGCAACACTGCGGCCGCGGCAAGGCTGCAACCCAGCATCACAACGAGTGCGGGCAACAGCCTGCGCAGACGGCGCAGTATGAACGCTCCCCAGGCAATGGTTTGCGTGCCGCGTAGTTCGGCGAGCAGCAGCCCGGTGATCAGATATCCGGAAATGACAAAAAACACATCCACGCCGACGAACCCGCCGGCCATACCGGGAACGCCGGCATGCGCGCCGATCACGCTGAGTATCGCGATCGCGCGTAGCCCTTGGATGTCTGCCCGAAATTGCATCGTTGTCGTTGAATGCGCCGCTGCCGGCCAATGTCAATGCTACAACCGGTATCGTCCGCGGACACTGATTTCTGAGGGGTGGCCTTGTAACCCGGCGGACGTCAGTTGCGCAACAGAACGGCGAGACTGGTGACCGTGGAGCCGAGCTTGGTTGGCCATGGCAGTGCACCCAGCGGCAGCGCGGTGATGCGGGCGCCTTCCTGGCGCAATCGTTCCACCGCCAGCCACGGCCCGGCGATCAACTCACCGCCTGTCCACAATGGCGCGAGGCCGGGGAAGAAGTCGTGCAGGACGATGACACCGCCCGGCGCCAGGCGCTGCAGCGCCAGCGGGATCTCGCGGTAGACATCGGCAGCGGCGTGGCTACCGTCGAGGAAGATGAAGTCAAAGTGTTGTTCGGTCGTTGCCAGGAAACTGCTGGCCGTCGCCACATAAAACGTGACCAGGCCGGCGCACCCCAGGCGTTCGACCATCACCGACGGCGGGGCATCCAGCCCTTGCTCGCGCCACGGACTGCCGACGCTGGCATTGACGTCACGGATGTCGACGGTCGTCAAATGAACGTTGGCTTGCCCACTGTCGCGCAACGCACTGGCCAGATGAATCGCCGATGCGCCGATGTGGGTGCCAACCTCCAGCAGGTTGCGGACATTCAAGCCTAGTACCAGGTAATACAAGGCGCGCCGATCGCCGATGTTCACACCGCCGTAGACGTCATCCGGCAACAATTCATTCAGCGTGCCGACAACATCATTCCAGGCGGCGTCGGTCGTCGAATCGCGCATCAATCGATTGATGTCCAGCGACGACTGTGCGCGCAGGTGTCGGGAATCGACTACGGCGGTCGGCAGCCGCGCCAGCGCCCTGCGCTCTGCCATCAGGGCCAGACGTTGGACCATCGACTTTGGCAACACCGTGCGCAGCACGGCCTTGCAACTACGAACCAGAGTTTCTTTCACCCGCCACTTCTTTCATCAGATTTTCAAACCCGGCAACGCATGCCTGCATGCCGTAGTGAGCGATGATACGTTTACGTGCGGCCTGACCGCGTGCTGTTCGGTCGGCGGCATCTGTGGTCGCGAGACGGCAGAGCGCCCCGGCCAGCGCGTGTGGATCGCGGGGCGGAACGCAAAGGCCGGAATCGCCCATCAATACGCGGCTGTCACCGACGTCCGTCGCCACGCAGGGGATACCACAGGCCATGGCTTCGCCGATGGCGTTCGGCAGCCCTTCACGGGAAGCGGACGACTGCACCACGATATCCAGCGCCGGCAGTATACGTTCGATGTCATTGCGCGGCCCCAGCAGCGAAACGTGGTTTTCCAACCCGTGCGCTGCGACATGTTGCATGAGTTCGGCATTACCGACATCGACACCGCTGCCGGCCAGCACGAAGTGCATATTCTGATTGCGCGATAAGCACACCGCGGCGGCCGCCAGCAGACCGGCATGATCCTTCATCGGGTGATAACGTGCGACGTGGCCGACGACGATGCGCCCGGCGGGAATGCCCAAGGTGTGCCGCAATGGACCTCGTAACGCCGGCTGTGGCCGAAACAGCGTGGTATCAAAGCCATTGGCGATGACTATGGACTTGTCCGCGGCGAAGCCTGAAGCTTCATGCTGGCGTCTGCTGGTATCACTGTTGTAGACGATGCGTGTGGCGTGCGCAGACAGCCATGCGCCGGCGCGGATCGCCGCGCGGGTGGACCAGCGTTCCTCGCCTGTCGCACTCAACGATTGCCGCACGCCCCAGATCACCGGCGGTCCGCCCGCTGGCACGGCCAGCCTGGACATCAG
This sequence comes from Gammaproteobacteria bacterium, assembly GCA_024234975.1. Taxonomy (GTDB): domain Bacteria; phylum Pseudomonadota; class Gammaproteobacteria; genus JACKNH01. Next base: position 72,198 of record JACKNH010000005.1, on the reverse strand, counting down.
GTTGGCGTGGTACATCCAGGCCACGACGAGCTGTGCATCGAATTCCCGGACCAGTGTTCGCAGGCGCCACCAGCCGGCGACGCCGGGCAGCCCCCGCCGCATGTTCAATGAGTGAACCGGTATACCCAGCGCTTCAATCGGTGCGGCCATCGGCCCCGGCGCGATCAATGACACCACCGCGCGCGTGCCGTCGCACGGTGTGGCGTGAGCGAGCAGCCGGTGCAACATGCGCTCCGCCCCGCCGAGTTCCAACCCGGTGATGACATGGAGAATTTTCAAGGTATTCAACGCGCGGTGCGGCGCCCAATGGATAGATCATGCGGTAATTACCGCACGATACCGCAGGCCCGCACGCGCCACCACCCCTGCAGGTCGCGTCCTTCACCATGCCTGGGCCCGGCTGAACCCGCATCGCTACGCGGCCGGCACCCACAATCTGCCCGGCATGGTCACGCGATCTCCGCAGGCGGGCAAAGCGCCGACCGCGATTGAAGGCAGGGGTTACACCAGCGGCAGATAGATATCCGTGATGGCCTCGTGCTCGGGGACTTCCGGATAGAAACTCACGCGCTGAAAGAACAGCGGAAAATCGCCTGCGGATTCGCCGCTGGCGGGCAACCACTCCCGGTACAGATAGGACACAGCGTCGCCCAACGCGGCTTCGCTGCCCGCATGTCGCAGACGCGCACAGCGTCCGGGCGGTATCTGCATCGATACCACACCGAACTCATTCGCAGCGACCGGGTTGTCTGTCGCCGCGCATAAGCCGTAATGGCATTCATCCGGCGAATGGCCGTACACGATGTTGAACGTTGCGCTGCGCGACGGTGGGAGGCGGTTCTCGCGACGCCAGCTGATGAAGTTGCGGGTGGCTTGTGCCAGCGACGCTTCATCGCCGCGATGTTCAAGCATCCCGACCATCGTCGCCGGAAAATCGACCACCGTCACGTCAGTTGTGTGGTAGCTGGAAGGCATGGACTTACCTCTTACTCTGGTGACGTCCCTGAACGCAGCCAGCCAACGATCCCACCGCGGCGTCTCACGGAACGACGAGGGCGATTGACCCACCACGCGGCTGAAGGCGCGGGTGAAGGATTCGACCGCTTCGTATCCGTTGTCGAACGCAATCGCGGTGATCGACAGCTGCTGGCGGAACGCCAGTTGAAACGATGCCCGTCGCAATCGTTTCATCTGCACGTAGCGTGCAACGGTCATCCCCAGCAGCTCATTGAACCTGCGCTGGAAATGAAACCGCGACAACGCCGCCAGCGCGCTCAGTTCGTTCACGGCCAGTGAATGGCCGAGGTGGGTATCGATGTGGTCGAGTACCCGGTTGAACCGCGTTCGCTGGCGGACGGCTGTGGAAATTGTCGGCTGACTACGTGGCATGACCTTAGCAGTCTACCGATGTGTTGATGGCGGCGCCTGACCGGATGTGCGCAGATTGTGTCAGCAACTGCCGACACTCACCCATCGGACCGCTTCATTTCGCCACTGGCGAGAAACAGCGCGGCACCCGCGGCAACGGCCGCCACCGGCAGCAACGACAACAACACCTGCGGCGCGGTCAGTCCGAAGGCGACCAGGTAGCCGGTAACCAACGGTCCGCCCGCCGACCCGATACGGCCGGCGGCAACGCCGAAGCCGACGCCGGTCGCGCGCCCCCACACCGGGTAGACCATAGGCGCCAGCGCGTACAGCGCGGTCTGGCCACCGATAACCAATAGTCCGGCCAACGCGCCCCCCGCCATCATCACCGACATGACACCGGGCCCGGTTGCCAACAGCGCAATGGCGGCCATCGCGCCGGCGTAGACCAATGCCAACGCCAGCAACAACCGGCGCTTGAGAATTGCATCCAGCGCGCCGCCGGCCAGCACACTGCCGGGCACCGCGCTGAGATTGACGACCATCTGCACCAGCAGCGCCTGCTCGCGGGTCAGGCCGCGCTCGACCAGCAGCGTCGGCAACCAGCTCATCAGTACGAACAACACCAGCAGAATCGATAACAGCCCCAGCCACACGGCCAGTGTATTGAGCGTGCGCCGTTCGCCGAACAGCACCGACATCGCGTTGCCTGCACTGGCAGTGTTATCCGTGGCCGCACGTCGCACGTTCGGCAACAGCAGGGCCAGCAGCGGTGCGACCAACAGCAACGGCCCGAGGCCGCCGGCGTAATAGATGATCTGCCACTGGTCCGGCGTGGCGGTGACCGACGCGATATAGCTCGCCAGTGAACCGCCGATGCCGGGCCCTGCCAGCATGACGCCGACCGCGAGACTGCGCCGGGCGGGCGCAACGCTTTCCACGGCGATGGCCACCAGATTGGGCAGCGCGCCACCGAGGCCGATGCCGGCGGCGAAGCGCAACGCATAAAGCGTATTGATATCGGTCGCCAGCACGGTGGCGATGGTCAACAGCGAGTAGACGACGATGCTGGCAATCAACACCCATTTGCGGCCGACGACATCCGACGCGATACCGCCCAGCGGCGCGCCCAGCATCATGGCGAACGTGCTCATGCTGAGGAACATGCCGAGTTGGCTGGGCTGCATCTCGAACACGCCGCGTAATACCGGCGCCGATACGCCGGGCACCTGCAGGTCAAAGCCTTCACAGACCGCGCCCAGGCAGCACAGCATCACGATCAACAGACCGTTACCCACGCGCGCCTCGTTTTGATTTACCGTCGTCACATCATCCCCCTGTCCGTGGCGACCTTGAGTGATCGCGGCCGCAGCGCGCTATTTCACTGCGAATCACCGGTACAGCGCAACCGGGCCGCGCGGACGGAGGCAGTCACTGGAGGTTGCCACAGCAACCTCCAGGTTGTGATGACGAGCGCGACGAGCGCGACGACCGTCAGTACTTCAACGTGGCAGCGGTGAACGGTTTGACGGAATCGGCGGGTAGTATCCGTTCGAGAATGTGGTTCATCGTCGCGGGGTCATTGTCGAAACCGCCATGGGTTTCGCTTTCAGTCACGCGTTTGCCGGGCGCGCCCGGACCTTCGGAATAGTAAATCTTCAGGCGACCAAGACCTTGCCGCCGCTCCACCGTCTGGCTGAACTTCTTCATACCGATGATCTGCTCGGGAATGCTTTCCTCGAACGAACGCGACACGAGGTACAACAACGACTTGTGATACGCGGCGCTGACCGTGTCATCCAGCTCCAACGCTTCCGAGAGATTGTAGATGGCCATATCTTTCACGCGGAACGCCGGCTTTGTCGCCTTGATCAACGGCTGCAGGTGACTGGTAAACAAATCCACCGTGCCGGCCGGCGCCATCAGGCTGACAGTATCGACCTCCAGCGTCGGTGCCACGACACCCAGACGGGCCAGCAGGTGCGATAGCAGAATCATCCCGGTACTGTGACCGACCAGGTGAACCTTCAGTGTCGCGCCGTGTCTGGCAAACGCATCCATGAACGCCTTGATGCTTGCGGTACCGGCGCCGGTCTCTGCAAACGGCAACCGTGCGCCTGCCTTCATCTCGCGCCAGAGCGCACGTCCGGGCACCCGCGTCGCGCGTTCCACCAGCGTATCGATCCAGTCCGGCAGGCCACCGGCGCGGGCCTCGGCCTGCTGTTTGCGACCGAAAATCACATCCTTCAATTCCTCGAGGATGCCGGTGTCGTACATCAGATGAAACGGATAGATGCCGTTGGCCTTGAACGTCTGCTTCATCGCGGAGATGCGCCGCGCCGAGGCCTCCGGTGAGTTCAAACCGCCATGGGCGTAGAACAGCAGGTGTTGATACTTGCCCGAGGTCGCCACCAGCTCCGCGGTCTGCTGCACATCATTGAGGTTGCTCCAGTAGCGCCCCTTGTCCTGAAAGCAGCCATCATCGATATGGACGAAGTGACCGGCGATTTCAGCGCGCGTCGGCGTGATGCTGGCATCGGCTTCCTGCGGGTTGCCGCGATTGCGCGCCGGCAGATGCCAGATTTGCGGCGTAGGCAAGGCGAGGCGGAACACCCAGGCGTCCATCACGCTGAGCTGCCAATCCTCATACGTCCATAACGCGGTACCGCTTTTGCCCCAGCGTCTGCCCCAGGAATTCTGGATCCAGAAACCACGCGAGTCATAACCGACAATCGCGAAGGCATGACCACCGACATATTCGGTCTCGGCCTTCGCGTCGAATTCGATCAGACCGCTGGTCTTGTCCGGCGCATCCCAGCCGACGTGCACATCGGCCGAGCAGAAGATTGCGCCGGTTTCATTCAACGCGGCGTGGTAATCGGATATCCGTTTACCCAACCGGAAGTAGGCGCCGACGGTGCAATTCCTGGCGTCCTTGGCAGCGGCCACGGAATACGTGCGCTGTTTGCGGCCCTGGTAGGGATACAGCTCTTCGCGGCACACCCCCATGTTGTACCAGCCCTTGATCGCGCCGCGACAACTCGAGCCTTCGTAATCCTCCCCTTCCCATTCATCGTAGCGGCGCGCCATTTCGTACAACATGCGCACGCTGACACTGACGGGCTTGCCCTTGCCCGCAACCCTGGTTTCATTGACCTGGCGATCAATCACGGCGGCCAGCCCGAACCCGGTGCAGGCGCCCTCCTGCCCTTGATCACGGATATTCAGGTTTCGTGGCACGGCCAGCCGCGGTTTCAGCGTAATCAGCGGTGGTGAATAAATGAAATCGCGAAAATCCGGCGCGTCTGCGCGAACCGCAAGATCGAACCTGTCCGACGGCTTTTTATCCTTTGTGGCCATGAACTCTCCTTTATCTGCGGACGGCACAGTGCCACCGCAGGGCTACCATACAGCCGCACCCAGATGACGCGAAGTAACTGGTTCTAATGACTGACGCGGAAGGTGAGGTTGAAGCGCTGGTTGCTCATTCCGCCAGCCTGGCCGGCGGCGAGTATGTCGACACCGTGGAAATACAGGCGGGACGGTCCACCCCAGACCACCACGTCACCGTGATGCAATGCGATGCGCCGGCGCGGGCTGGTGCGGGTCGGCCCTCCCCACAGAAAGACAGCCGGCAGGCCCAACGATACCGACACCACGGGTTGGCCGAGGTTGGCTTCATCGCGGTCCTGGTGCAAACCCATTTTTGCACCGGGTTCGTAACGGTTGATGAGGCACGCATCGGGTTTGAAGGATGGGTAGCCGGCCGCCGCTGCCGCGTCGACTGCCAGGTTCAGCATCTCATCCGGCATGGAGGGCCACGGTTGGCCGCTCAGCGGATCTTCCGACTGATAACGGTAGCCGCGTCTGTCGGTCACCCAACCATACGGACCACAGTTGGTCATCGCGACCGACATCGTCTGGCCACCCGGCGTTTGCATATGTCGGAAGGGCGCCGCGGCACTGATGCGCGCTATCGCCGCCAGTAACAGGTCGGCATCATCCACCGCGTAGCCACGCAACAACATTGCGCCGTCGTCCAGCACACGGGCGCTTTCGCCATCGGTGGAAAAATCAATCTCGGTCTGCATCGGTGCTTTCGTTGCTGGCGCAATCGGACTCGCGCTGCAGCAGCATCTGCTTGCGCGCAATGCCCCAACGATAGCCGGCAAGGTTGCCATCGATGCGCACGACGCGGTGACACGGTATCGCCAACGCGATACGGTTGCTGGCACAGGCCGTCGCCACCGCACGCACCGCGGACGGCCGGCCGAGACGCTGAGCGATTTCGCTATAGCTGACAGTGGTCCCGGCCGGGATCCCGCGCAGCAGATTCCACACCTGTTGCTGAAATATGCTGCCACGGATATCCAACGGCAGGTCTGCGCAGTCGGCACCGTTTTCGACGGCGGCGGCCACCACGGCGACGTGGTCTTCAAAAACGTTGTCACCGCCGACCAGATCCGCGTGCGGGAAATCGCGCTGCAGTTGCTCGAGCAGGCCTTGCGGATCATCGCCCAGGGCAATGGCGCAGATGCCGCGCGTGGTGCCGGCGACCAGCAATGCGCCCAGCGAGGTCTGGCCGACGGCAAACCGGATCAGTTCATTACGCCCCCCCTGACGATAGGCCTGCGGCGGCATCCCCAGCAGGTCAGCGGCCTTGGTATAAAAGCGCGCGCTCGAATCAAAACCGCTGTCGTGCATCGCTTGGGTCACCGTCACCGCACCGGGCAAGGTACGGCGCAGTCGCCGCCCGCGATGCGCCTGCGCATACTGTTTGGGCGACAGTCCGGTGATGCGTTTGAACAGACGTTGAAAGTGGTGGGGCGCGTAGCCGGCGTTCGCCGCAAGTTCGGTGAGGGTGGGCGGCGCCGGTGCTTGTTCGATTTGTCGACACGCCGCCGCAACCTTGGCGAGCTGCCGCTGATGAGTGGCGGTATTCAAGCGTGGCTCCAGATGGGTGGTTTCATGCGTACACCTTAACGACCGGGCCGCGCAGCCGCACTCCGCTTCTTGCGCTTGTCGATCACGGAAATCCGCTGGATGACCGCCGTGCGCCGCCAGCCTACCACGGCGATTGCAGCTGTGGCTGCGAGCCGGGTAGCGGCAACATTCATACGGCGCGCCGCAGCATCCGTGCCGCTACACGAAAAGGCCCGATCAGAGCATCCTGCCAGGGAACGACAGTCACGGGTCCTGGTCGATGACCATATCCGTTTACAATGCCATCCATCCCGCCGACCGGCGAAAATGTCATCACCGAACACATCAAGGAGCAGACTGAAATGTCCATTGCACCCGCCACAGCGTTCACCTGTTACACGCCCCGTGCATTTCTGCTGGTGGGCCTCGCGGCCCTGCTGCACACGACCGCGGCGCTGGCCGAAGCGGATTTTTCCGGGGTCTGGATGGGTGTTCCCAACGGTGGCCTGATGCGTGGCGATACTTCGTCCATGTCGGCCGCGGGCAAGGAAGCGGTCGCAGCCTATGAGGAGCTCTACGGGGATGCCGACTCGGAAATCGGCAAATTCTGCGTCATGAATGGCATGCCCAGCGTGATGTTTCCCGGCGCCGGTTATCCCATTGAGTTTCTGCGTACGCCCGGCCGTCTGACACTGCTGGCGGAAAACGAGAACCAGGTCCGACGGATTTATCTCGACGGCCGCGAGCATCCCGGCCCCGACGACTTTCCGCTGACGCGCCTGGGCCATTCCGTGGGGCATTGGGAGGGCGATACGCTGATCGTTCATACCACGTTGTTACGCGAGGATCTCGACTGGACCCCGCGCAGCGACCAGGCCGAAATCACCGAACGTTTCTACCTGGTCGATGCCAGTACCGTGAAGTTGCAGGGCAGCGACTTCACCGCGGGCGTTGAGACGCTGGGCGATGACACGGTCATGGTGATCGAATTGACGATGACCGACCCGAAGTTCTACAACAAGCCGATCAATTACACGTTCTATTACCAGCGCCTGCCTGACTACGTCACGCTGGAATACGATTGCACGGGGGCGTTGTGGGAAGAGTACCTGGCCGACCATTTGGCGAAAAAGCAGGCCGAGGCCGCGAAATAGAATTCAAACCAGCACCGCGGGCGCTGCTTTCGGGCAGCGCCTGCGCGCCGTGCGACAGGCTCAGCCCGGGCCGGCGGTTGCGGCGCCGCCGCGGACCTTCTGACTCAGCACGATCAAACACTTCAGCCGCGCAACGCGTATGCTGCGCATCGCAGGCTTCATGCCTTTGACCTGCATGATTTCCTTCAAGCGGGATTCGAGTTCCAGCGCCGAGTGATCGGCAAGGTAACCCTTCAACGCGGTGTGCGGATTGCCGTGCTTGTCACAGGCGTACTGATCGCAGCCCCAGCGACTTTTGACTTTCTGCGGGGTACGCAGCACGTTGAGACAACGGGTGCATATGCTCCAGCCATCGACGGTCTCCTCGCCGGCGATCAGGATGTCGTAACTCATGCTTGGTGTTCCCAGGTTGCGGCGCGCTTGCGCATGGACCGGCAGCTACCGGCGGCCCTGACAGCGTTTCACTGAATCCGGCCGTCGCGGCGGCCGGTGCAGACAAGGCGGATGGTCGAGCGATTGTAACCTGCGGTCAGGTCCCGCCAAACATGGCGCGCTAACGCGCACGCCGGGGCATATCGCCCTTGACGATGCGTTGACGGAACTTCCATTGCCCGTTTTCCTTGACGTACTCGTCGTCATAGGTGGCATAGAAAAGCATCCGGGGCGTTGCGTCATCAGCAGGTACGACGTATGCGGACTGGCTCCACGCCGATGCGGTCTCACCATGCACTTCTATGATTTCATTGAAGAAAACGTGGAAGTTGGGATCCTTGATGCCGGCCGGGTTGGCAGCGAACTGGGCCTGGAGCATGGCGCCTATGGCGGCCGGGCCGGTTTCGGTACGGCCACCGCTGGTGTACGTCCCACTGGTCGCGAACAAGGCGCCGAATGCGGCGAAATCGCGCCGATCCAGCGTGCGACCGTATTCGTGCATCAGCGTGCGGATCGCCTCGCGGGCTTCCAGCGCATCGAGCCGTGTCGCGGTGTCATCGGCCGCAGCCAGCGGGACGGCCAGCCAGCCGCCGAGCATCAGGCCAAAAATGCCAACCAGTTTTGTCACGCTTTGCATGCCCATTCCTCCCCGCTACCGGGTTGATCGCGGCCCGCCATGGCGCGAGGCCGGCGCATCGGATTCAGGCGCGATCAATCGTCTAGAAATATCAAAAACCCCGGCAGCAGCACGAGCCGCACACCGGGGCAGGCCAGATTGGAATTGTATCGGCGGCGCGACTCAGCGCAATGCAGGGTGCTGCAGGCCCACCGAATGCCGGACCAGTGCGGTCAGCAGGCCGATGAAAACGACGGGTACCGTTACCGCACCCAGCGCGTCAAAAAAGCAGTAAGGACAATGTTCGGCGAGCAGACTGCCTGCCATATCGGGCGTCACCGCCACGGTTCGCAGACCGCTGGCGGTACAGATTTCGACGAATCGTTGCCCCAGAGAAGCGGCGGTTTCGACGATCCTTGCCAAGGCGGGACCAACGACGATTGCCGCGGCCAAAGCCGCCAGCAATGCCTTGAACCAGGGTGACAACGAGTCGTTCGGGTTTCGCATATCCATGGCTGGATTATAGGCGCGATTGCGCGGCTGTCAGCCCCGCTGCATGAGCGAGGTCAAGAATCCGGGAATCCTCGAAGATTCCACTGGTCGCGTTCACTGCCATTTGAAATAACGCGCGGTCTCGGCATGCACGACGCGCGACAGTAACAACAGGCCGATGAGGTTGGGCACGGCCATCATGCCGTTCATCAGATCAGAGAAATTCCAGACGAACTCGAGGCTGGTCGTCGCGCCCAGCATTACCGCACCGATGAACAGGATCCGGTAGACCAGCACGCTGCGCGGCCCCAGCAGGTACTCGACGGCTTTTTCGCCGTAGTAATTCCAGCCCAGCACGGTCGAATAGGCGAACAATATCGTCGCCACCGCCACCAGCAGCGTCCCGACCTGTCCCAGCGACGCCGCCATGCTGACACTGGTCAGCTCGCTGGCGGCGATGCCCTGCAGCCAGCCGTCGCTGGTCAGAATCACCAGCGCGGTCATCGTGCAGACCACCAGCGTATCGATGAAGGTCTGGGTCATGCTGACCAGCGCCTGGGTGACCGGATCGGAAGTCTTCGCTGCCGCGGCGGCGATCGGCGCCGAGCCGAGTCCGGACTCATTGGAGAACACGCCGCGGGCGACGCCGTAGCGCATCGCAGCGGCCACGGTGGCGCCGACAAAGCCGCCGCCCGCGGCGGCCGGACTGAACGCATGGCCGAAGATCTGGCCGAAGGCCGCCGGTATCTCCGGCAGGTTCAACATCAACGCGGCCAATGCGGTCACTGTGTAACCGACGATCATGAACGGCACCAGCGTGGAGGTGAACCGTGCGATGGAGCGGATGCCGCCCAGCACCACCATGGCGGTCAACACCATCAACACCAGCCCACTCACCCAGCGCGGTACATTGAATACGGATTGCGCGATCGCCGCGGCGGAATTCGTCTGGGTCATGTTGCCGATGCCAAAGCTGGCGCAGACCGTGAAAATCGCAAACAACACACCCAGCCACGGCAGACCTGCACCGCGGCTCAGGTAATACATGGGGCCGCCGCGCATGCCATGCTCACCCTGCTCACGGTACTTCACCGCCAACAGCGCTTCGGCGTACTTGGTGACCATGCCGACCAACCCGGTCACCCACATCCAGAACACGGCGCCGGGGCCGCCCAGTGTGATGGCCGTGGCGACACCGACGATATTGCCGATGCCTACCGTGGCCGCGAGCGCCGTCATCAGCGCCGCAAAATGACTGATGTCGCCGGCGACACCGTCGTCCTTGTGCCAGATGAGACGCAGCGCATGACCCAGCGCGCGAAACTGCAGGCCGCGCAGCAGGACGGTCAGGAACAGCCCGGTGCCGACCAGCAACAACAGCATCCACGGGCCCCAGACCCAACCGGACAGTGTCGCTATCCACGCTTCTATCGTCTGCATCACACCCTCCCGTTGTCGTGCTCACCGGCAAAACGACAGTGTACGCGACACGACACGCGCGGAGGCAGGGAACTCAGGCAGCTGCGTCGATGGGAAAGAAATTGCGGATGGCCGCCAACTGGATTGCCGATGTTTCCGCCGCGTTGACGGCCTGGCGGAACAACGCTGCGTCAGCCCGCCCGGCGGCGTACCACGACAGATGCTTGCGGGCGATGCGCACGCCCGCCTGCTCGCCATAGAACTCATACAGCGCCTGAACGTGACCCAGCAGGATTTCAAAAACGTACTGCGGTGATGGCGGCAATGGCACGCGGCCGGTGGCGAAATATTCCGCAATCTCGCCAAAGATCCAGGGTCTGCCTTGCGCCGCGCGACCGATCATCAACGCATCGGCACCAGTGTGACGCAGCACTGCCGCGGCTTTCTGCGGGCTGTCGATATCGCCATTGGCGAATACCGGAATGCTCACGACTTGCTTGATTGCGGCAATGGTGTCGTACTCGGCTTCACCCTGGTAATGCTGATCACGGGTTCTGCCATGTACCGCCAGCGCGGTGATGCCGGCGGCTTGCGCGATTCGGGCGACCGCGACACCGTTGCGATTGTCCGTCGACCACCCCGTGCGGATCTTCAAAGTGACCGGTACATCCACCGCGGCGACCACGGCGTCGAGAATGCGGCCGACCAGGGCTTCATCCCGCATCAGGGCTGAACCCGACCACGCATTGCAGACCTTCTTCGCCGGACACCCCATGTTGATGTCAATGATTTGCGCGCCATGGCCGACGTTGAAGCGCGCCGCCTCGGCCAGTGACACAGGATCGGCGCCGGCGATCTGGATGCCGATCGGGGCGGATTCGCCGGCATGATCAAGCCGATGACGGCTTTTCCGGCTGCGCCACAGACGTGGATCCGACGTGGTCATTTCAGACACGGCATAGCCGGCGCCATGCGCACGACACAGCCGCCGGAACGGCTTGTCGGTGACGCCGGCCATCGGCGCCAGGATCAACGGCGGGTCTATCGAATGACTACCGATTTTCATCGTGCAACAACGGACAGCGCATCAACTCATGCGGACTGCTTGCGCTCCGGTTCCTCCCGCGCAAGTTCTTCCGCGAGGTCGGAGAAATCCTCGTCGGTTTCACTGTCGAACATTTCTTCCACCGCCTGTTCCTGCTCGGCGGACTCCGGCGCAGCCGGCTCCGGGGCAGTTGGTTCTGGCGCAGTGGGTGCGGGTGCAGCGGACACGGGCGTGACCGGCTTTGCTGCGGCCGCGCCGGTACTGACAAATGTAGGCACGCTGTTCAGCAGATCATCGTATTTCCTGCCGGTGGATTTTTCGGCCGCGGAGGCCGGTGCGGCTTCGCCGGCAGCGGCCGTTGCTGGCGCGGACGTTGTGGCGCCCGGTGTCGCGTTGCCAACGGGTGCCGTGGCGTCGTTGTCCGCTCCGGTCAAATCGATATCCAGCGCCTCCACAACCTCTGGCACAGTGCCCAACAGGCCGGCGCGCAAGGTCTCGATCGAGCCCTGCAGTTGCTCGGTATCACACAGGCGCGTGGCGCCCGATACCAGGTGGTTGTACATCTCGCGATATTGCGCCGCCATGCCCGCAAACAACTCCGCGCTGGTGCGGATATGGGAATTGACCTCGTTGCGATAAAGCTTGTACTCGTCGCACTCGGCAATGAGTTCAGCGACGGTGCGTCCGCCGGCAAGTTTGCGCTGGTTGTACTCGCACAGAAAATAACCGGCAATACCACCACCGGCGAGCGCGAGAATAATCAACAACAGCAGCAAAATAATCGAAATTTCCATCATCAATCCTTTCGGGGGCGCGTATTCATCGCTCGGCAAGATGGTTATGACAGCGACAGTGGGCCGAGTTTCTCGGGGCAGGCTTTTTCTGCCTGCTTCTTGAATAACATCGTTGGGACGCCGCAGTGACCGCAGCCCCTACGTGGGGCCGTGGCTGCGTACCGCGGCCGGAATTTTAACATCGATCTCGTCTCCCCGCCGGCCATACCGGCCAGCACCTGGCGATGAGCGCTAAACGTGTGCGACTACCGCGTTACAATGCTCGCGGACGAAGCTATCGCCGCGAGCGTCGGTGTTCCCATCTGCTCCATCACAATTCGCAATTCACGCTCCAGGATGGCCAGTACACGTTCCACGCCCCTCTGGCCGAACGCGCCGAGCCCCCACAGATACGGTTTGCCTATGCCTACGGCCGTTGCACCCAGGGCCAGCGCCTTGATGATATCCGTACCGCGCCGGAAACCACTGTCGATGAAGACCGGTATGTCACCGGCGGCGGCGACAACCTCGGGCAGACACTCAATGGTGGAACGGCCGCTGTCTTCGGCACGCCCGCCGTGGTTGGAAACGATGACGCCGTCGGCGCCGTGCAGCAGGCAACGCTCGGTGTCCTCGCCGGTCACGATGCCTTTCACCAGCAGCTTCATCGACGTCGTATCCTTGAGCCGATCGACATAGTCCCAGGTAAGCCCGCTGACACCCAGGCGGAACTTGCCGGGTTGGGCACCGGCGAACATCGCCATCTTGCTGAAGGACTCCTGCGGTGCATGACAGGTAAGGCAGACCGGATTGCTGTCACGACGAAAACGCGCAGCACCTTCGAGATTCCGCGCCGGGATATCCACAGTCAGCGCCAGTGCGACGCTGCCGGCGTCCTCTGCACGTTTGATCATCCGCCGTGTCAGTGTCCAATCGTCGGACGGATAGAGTTGAAACCATAAGGGGGCCTCGCGCGCCTGCGTGACTTCCTCGATGCCACGATTGGCGACGGTCGACAGAATCTGCAGCGCGTTGGCGGATTTCGCCGCCCGCGCGGCGGCCACTTCACCGGCGGGATCGAAGGCCTCCAGTGCGCCGCATGGCGACAGAAACACCGGCAGGTCGTAGTGCTGACCGAAAATCTCGCACCCGGTGTTCAGCGCGGACCCGTCCACCAGGCGGCGCGGCCGCAATTTCAGTTCGCGAAATCCCGCGCGATTGATTCGCAACATGGCGGAATCGTCGGCGGATTGCGCCATGTAGGCGTAATGCCCGGCGTTCAGCTTCTTCCTGGCGATATCGTGCATCTCGAATACATTCAACACATGCTCCGCCGACTCGATCGGTGGCGGTTCCTGTGCGTTGATACAAGGTGTCCAGCCACCCAGGCCGGCCATCGCCGGGCTGGCTGCCAGGTACCGCAGCAAGGCACGGCGGGCGCTAAATCTACGATCGTCAGCGGTCATGGTCTTCTCCCGGAGAAATGTGCCAGCGCTCAGCGGCCTGGCCAGAAGCGCTCGTAAATCTTCCGCAGGTTGGCGGCAACGAATGCCGGGATGCCCCACACCATCATCAACACCGGCATGGACTGGTGCCATGTCAACCTGTCGCCCAGCAGACTGATGCCGACGTAACCGATCGCGAGCACGAACCAGACGAGAATGAAAACGCGCGCGGTACGCTCAACAGTTTCCGCGCCGCCCGGCACGAACAGCCGCGCCAGCGTCATGAATACGCCCAGTAACACCAGCCCGGCGATGATGAACAGCAACGTCTCCATGATTACGAACCTCTGCGGCAGGCTATCATCGACAGCGGGCCGCCGGCAGCGAGTCCGCCTTGCCATCCGCGATTGCTGTTCTGATGCATCCCCATGGCCAACCTCATATCATCCTTTCAGCGCGCGCCCTAGCATACACAATCGGGAGGACGCAGACCGGGCGTCGGTATAGGCAGCTCAGCTGCGGCGGCGTTAACATGATTCCATGGAAGCCGATAATCCGCTTGCACCACTTCTGCTGCTGGCCATCGCACTTGCACAAGGTCTGTTGATCGGGTTGGAGCGCGGGTGGAAATCGCGCACCGAAGAGGAAGGCCAACGCATCGCCGGTTTGCGTACCTTCGGCCTCATCGGGTTGCTGGGCGGTGCTTCCGCGCTGCTGTCACGTGATCTCGGCACACCGGCCCTGGGTTTCGTTTTCATCGGCGTCGCCGCGGCGGCCATCGTGGCTTATTCACGGCAGGCCGCGGTCGGCGCCGATTTCAGCATCACCAGCCTGGTCACGATATTGCTCACGTTCGTGCTGGGCGCGTTGGTGGCGCTGGGGCACGTGGTACTGGGGACTTCGGCGGCCGTGATCACCACGCTGCTGCTCGGCTTCAAGGATGAATTGCACGGCTGGATGCGTCGGCTCACGCGCACCGAACTGCAGGCCGCATTCAAGTTGCTGTTGATATCCGTGGTGTTGTTACCGGTATTGCCGAACCGGGGTTTCGGCCCGTGGCAGGCGCTGAACCCGTATGAGATCTGGTGGATGGTCGTGTTGATCGCCGGTATCTCGTTCTGCGGCTATTTCATGATGAAGATTGCCGGGCCGGGCAAGGGCGTCCTGTTGACCGCGCTCGCCGCCGGGTTCGTTTCATCCACCGCACTGACGCTGGAGTACTCACACCTTTCTCGCAGTCGTACTGATCTGCACGATTTACTTGCGGCAGGCGTTCTGATCGCCTGCGGTACGATGTTTCCGCGCATCTTGCTGGTCGCCACCATCATCAACCCGGCGATGTTCCAGGCGCTTGCGCTGCCGATGCTGGTGATGACACTGCTGATCTTCACGGCTGCGCTCATCTATTGGCGCCGCTCAGCCGAAACACCGCCGGTAGCGGTCGAAAAAGTCAGCAACCCGCTGGAATTGAAACCGGCATTGTTTTTTGGCGGCGTGCTGGCGGCGGTCATCCTGCTTTCAAAATGGGTGGAAGAGCTGCTGGGCGAACAAGGCATTTACATCCTCGCGGCCGTCTCCGGCATTGCGGACGTCGATCCCATCAGTCTTTCGCTGGCGCGCATGAGCAAGGTATCGCTGGGAGTGGGTGCCGCCGTGCTGGGCATCCTGATCGCCGCATCGGTCAACACGCTGGTCAAATCCACCATGGCGCTGGTGATTGGCCGGGCGGCGTTCGGGCTGCGCGTGATGCTGCCGCTGCTGCTGGCGATTGCCGCCGGCATTGCGACCGCATTCTCCGTCTGAGACAACCGTCGCCGCGGACTAATCAGCCCGCACCTGCACATCTGACAGCGCGGCAAACCCGCCGATCAGATCAAACAATTCGGCATCGATTGTCCCCTGCCGCAAACGATTGAATGACAACGTCAGGTCGCGGCCCCGGTCATCGATATTCTTTCCGGCGCGCTGCATCGCGGCCAGCCGCGCGGTATTCTCCGCCAGGCATGACTGCACCACGGCTTCATATAACCTGATGAAAACGTATTCCGCCACCAGCGTATTCAGCGTCCCGGCGTCCAGATGCAACATTTCCGGCTGGCTGGCCGGCGGCCATGCACAACGGCGCGCATCCTCACGCCAGGAGCCACTGGCAGGAAGTAACCGAAGCTGCGCAGGCGCAACCTCTGCGCCACTGGTGACTTTGTTGAAAACCATGGTGACCGCTACGGTTGCGTTGGCACCACGCTCCGAATCGATATCCGCCAGCAACCGTGAGACCAGCGGGGCGATGGCCGAGGCGGACTGGGGTGCGGGATACACTGCCGCAATGGCGTGACCCGATTGGCGCAGCGCCTCCGCAGCTCGTTCGCCCACCACCCATACTGCAGTCGCTGGCTTCAGCGTGGTACCTGCAGCTTGCAACTGCTGGACGAGGTAGTCATTGAACTGGCCCACCATACCGAGATCCGTTCCGATGACTATCACACCCGTCCCGGTCGTCCGCGGCGGCGCCGGCATCGGCATGCCACCGGCAGTTTTCAACGCGACCGACAACGCACCGACCACCGTGGACGAGTAGGCTTCAAGCGCCTGCCTGGTCTGCTCGAATTCGTGCATGCCCGCACCTGCCATGGCTTTCATGGTCTTGACGACAAGCCGCAGATCATCGAGGTTGCCGATGCGTCGACGCAGCGTACTGACTGAATCCACGCCTCACGCCCCCGTTGCAGTGGATTGCGTGAACGGATGCAACGTGCGACTGATCATTTCAAGCAACCGCGCCCGCTCGGCATCGCTGATCGGCTCGCGCAGATCGTGCAGCATCAGCAGTCCACCGCAATGTTCCCGCGCGCAATCAATCAATGCGTTTTGCGCCGTCACCAGGCGCTCCAGCGGAACATCGTCCAGCAGACCTTCGGTCAATGCGAGCAGGACCAGCACCTGGTCGGCCATGGTCAGCGGCGAAAACTGCGGCTGCTGCAATACCTGGCGGGTGCGATAGCCGCGCTCCAGAACACGCCGCGTGTTGTCGTCTATGCGCGTGCCGAAACGGGAAAACGCTTCCATTTCCTCGAACTGCGAATACATCAGCTTCAACGGCCCGGCGACATTGCGTAACACCGCCGACTGCGCCTTGCCGCCCACGCGTGACACGGATTTGCCAATGTCGATGGCCGGCAACTGGCCGAGTTCGAACAGTCGTGGTGAAAGGTACAGCTGGCCATCAGTGATGGAAATCAGGTTGGTCGGGATGTAGTCCGACATGTTTTCGGCTTCGGTTTCGACAATCGGCAATGCCGTCAACGAGCCGCCGCCGAGTTCCTCCCGCAGATGGGTGGCGCGCTCGAGCAATCGCGCATGGAGGTAGAAGATGTCGCCCGGAAATGCTTCGCGACCGGGCGGCCGGCGCAACAACAGCGCGAGCTCACGATAAGCACGCGCGTGGTGGGTGAGATCATCGTAAATGATCAACACATCTTCACCTTGCGCCATGAAGTACTCGGCGATGCTGGTGGCCGCATACGGCGCGATATAGCGCAGCCCCGGTGGATCATTGCCTTCAGTGACCACTGCCACCGTGTAGCCTTGCGCGCCGTGCGCCCGCAGGTCCCCCATCGCCTTGGCCACCGACGACGCGCGCTGGCCGATCGCGCAGTAGACGCAGATGACGTGCTTGTCCGCCTGGTTGATGATGGTATCGAGTGCGATGGCGGTTTTGCCGGTCTGCCTGTCGCCGAGTATCAACTCACGTTGGCCGCGGCCTATCGGCAGCACGGCATCGATCACCTTGATACCGGTCTGCAATGGTTCGGTGACCGGTGCGCGATCCATGATGTGCGGTGCCGGACGCTCGATAGGCAGACGCTCGGCTGTGCGCAGGGGCTCGCCATCATCCAATGGCATTCCCAGCGGGTTGATGATGCGCCCCAGCACCGCGCGCCCGACCGGCACATCGGCCACCCGTCCGGTGCGCTCGACCTCGGCGCCGCTGACAATGCCGGTACTGTCCGAGAGCAATACGATGCCGCTGTCATGTTCATCGATGTTGAAGGCGATGCCCGAGGCACCATTCTCGAAGCGCACGACTTCTTCGAAGCCAAGTCCCGGCAGGCCATAGACCTGCGCGACGCCAGCGGACACGGTGTGCACGACACCCACTTCGGTGGCATGGATACGCGCGCTGGTAGCGGCCCGCGCGCCGGCCAGATTTCGCAGCAGACGCTGCGCGTCCAGTGCGTCAGCCATCTGCCGCGTCGCTCTGCGATTGCAGTTGCTGTTCGAGCAGCCGTTCGGCGTTGCGTGACAGCTGGCTCATATAGTCGCTGATTGACCACGCCATCTTGTGGCCGTCGAGATGAATCTCGAGCCCGGCAATCAAGCCGTCCCGTGTTTCGTACTGATAGGTCAATGGTTGCCCCACCGCTTCATCCACCGCCTGCTGCAGCACGCGGCGTTGGTCCTCGCCTATCTCTGAGGCGCTCTTGACGGTAACGACACCGGTGCCGCCCGCAGCGATTGCACCACGGATCCGGGCGAGTTCCTGCGTCGGCAGCGCCTTCAGTTGCCTGGCGAAGTGGCTGACGATTCGCGCGGCGAGTTCTTCGTCGGCGAGATCGGCCAGGATCTGCCTGACGATGGCCAACACTTCGGTTTGCGCGCGGGTGCTCAACTGTTGTTGCAGACTCAATTGCTCGCGGTTCAACGCCGCATGCCAGCGTTCACGCTGTGCGCTGTAATCCTGCTGAGCGGCCGCCAGCAGTCGATCACGTTCCGCCAGTGCCTGCTGACGCGCATCCCGCAATAGCGCCTCACGCTCATCGGCCAATGCGGCGCGTTCCGCCTCGGCCTTTGATAACGCGTCAGTTGCCGCCTGGTGCCTGGTCGAGACTTCCGTCAACGACCGCTCAATTTCGCGCCGTCGACGTTCGATGACGGCAAGGACAGGTTGGTAAAGCAGTTTTTTCAACAACCATACCAGCAGCAGAAAATTGATCAGCTGGGCAAGTACAGTGAACCAGTCAAACGGCATGACGATTCCTCAGATGCAGGCGAAAAGCTCAACCGATCACGTGGTTCCAGAACGGATTGGCGAATAAAAGGATCATCGAGACTACAAACGCGTAGATCGCCAGTGATTCGATCATTGCCAGACCGACGAACAGGGTCCGGGTGATCGTACCCGCTGCATCGGGTTGCTGAGCCAGCGCGGTCAATGCCGCGGCAACCGCGCGCCCTTGCGCGAGCGCGGGCGCCAGACATCCCACCGCCGTGGACAGCATGGCGCCGATGACCGAAACGATGATGGTTGTTGACTGAATATCCATGACTTCTCCTCTGCCTGGTCCGGACTCAGGTTCAGGCTTCGCCCTGGGTCGCAGCGGCGATATATACCGTCGCCAATACACTGAAGATGTACGCCTGCACGATGCCCGTAATCAATTCCAGGGCCTTGAACACGATGGGAAAGAACAACGGTACCAATGACGCCACGATCCCGATGACCAGCGCGCCGCTCATGATGTTGCCGAACAGACGCACCGCCAGCGCAAGCGTACGTGAAAGCTCGCTGACGATATTGAACGGCAACATCGCAAACGTCGGCTGCAGGTAGGACTTGCAGTACGCCCGGAACCCGCGCGCCCGGATACCGTAGAGCGGCACTGCGAGAAACACGCACAATGCCAGCGCCGCCGTCGTTGAAAGTGATCCCGTCGGTGCTTCGTAGCCGGGAATGATGGCGGCGACATTGGCGACCACAATGAATATGAACAAGGTACCGATGAATGGCAGGTAGCGTCCGCTGTCCTTCAGGCCAACCGCTTCTATCTGGCCGGCGATCCCGCCGACCAGTAATTCCAGCAGGCTCTGCGCGGAAGTGATGCCGGTATCGCTGCGCAGGTGGCGGGTCAGCACCCCTGCGGTAACGGCGATCAACGCGATCAACAACCAGGTCGTCACCACCGTGGCATTCAGCTGCAGCCAGCCAAGGTTTACCCATACCGATTGGTCAGGACTAAGCCTCACTTGCCTGCCCTTGGGGTGGATGAGGACGGGTGTTCCTTGTCGCTCGCAGCACCAGCATCCGGCCGACAATGATGCCGCAGGCGCAGCTCAGCATCGCTTGCGGCGCCTCCCTGCCCACGAGGTACAGCACGCCCACCACCAGCGCCAGGCGGATCATCAGGCCGGCTGCCATGGCCAACGCGGGATGGCGCAGGCGATGTAACGCGCGGACCTGGTACCAGAGCAGTGAGAAGTAGACGACGCCAGCCAGCAGACCGGCGAATGCCGCCGGCAACAGTTCAATGACTTTCATCACGCCCTCCTCCCTGTTCATCGCGGATGGAACGATGTTCACGCTGCAACCAGCGCCAGATGTGTACGCACCCCAGCAGCAGCCCCCCAATCAACAGTGTCAGCGTCCAGCTGTGGCGTGCCGGATAGTGCTCGTCCAGCCATTGGCCACCGGCAGCGCCCAGCAATGTCGGTACGACGATGGCCCAGCCGATGCGGCCGAAGAAGGCAAATCCCGACAATACCGATGCGGTCGTACCTTGCCGCTGCACCAGCGCACGGCGTTCGCGTTCACCGACCGCTTGCACCATGCGGCCGTCCGACGCATTGGGCGGTACATTGCGCTCAGCGGCCATGATCAACCTGCCGTGCTTCGCGCAGCAGTTCACGCTCCACCTTGAACATCGAGATCCGCTGTTCCTGCTCGCGCTGTGCAATGGCTTCGAACCTGTCGGCCACCGTTTGTCGCAATGCGCCCAGTTCAGCCCCGACAACGGCAGTGCGGACCGCAATGTTGACCACGTTGCCCATCTTGGTCAGCGCCCCCGAATCCAACGCCACATACTGCTCCGGCCCCACAACGGTCTGGTAAACCAGAATGCCCGGCACCAGCTCCGCCGCGCAGTCAAGCCGGTTGGGCAACAGGCCGAAATGGCCGCCCGGCGTTTCGCAGACAACGCGCAGGACATCGGTGACCTCCAGCAGACAGGTATACGGGAGCAGGATGCGCAGCGTCATCGACGAGTGCATGACTAGCTCCGGGCCCCGGCGACCGGGACGCTGTCCGCTTTCGGCGTTGGCGCCGGCGCTTCGTCGATAGCGCCAATCATGTACAAAGCCGATTCGGGATAATCGGCGAACTCGTCATTGAGTATCCGCTCGCAGCCGTCCAGCGTCAGCTCGAGTGTGACTGACCGACCACTCTGACCGGTGAACTGCCCCGTCGTGTAGAAGGGCTGCGTCAGGAAACGCTCGAGGCGGCGTGCTCGGTATACAGTCGCCCGATCGCCGGCGGACAGTTGCTGCACGCCAAGCATGGCAATGATGTCCTTCAACTCCTCGTACTGCGCCAACGTCCGCCGCGTTTCACGCGCGATGTGATAGTGCCGCTCACCCACGACGCTCGCGGTCAGCAGTTTCGAGCCCGAGGCCAGCGGGTCGATGGCGGGGAAAAGTCCTTCGCTGGCGCGCTTGCGCGACAGAACGATGGAGGCTGAAAGGTGCGAAAACGCATGAACCGCCGCCGGATCGGTGAAATCATCCGCTGGAACGTACACGGCCTGGATCGAGGTGATCGCGCCGGTGTCCGTGCTGGCGATGCGTTCCTCGAGTTCCGATAACTCGGTTTCCATGGTCGGCTGGTAACCCATGCGCGACGGCATCTGGCCCATCAGGCCGGAAACCTCGGAACCCGCCTGGATGAAACGGAAGATGTTGTCGATCAACAGCAATACATCCTGATGTTGATCATCGCGAAAGTACTCGGCCATGGTCAGCGCCGCGTGGCCGACCCTGAACCGGCTGCCGGGCGGTTCATTCATCTGGCCGAACACCATGACCATCTGATCGAGTACGCCGCTGCGCGCCATCTCGCGATACAGCTCTTCGCCTTCACGACTGCGTTCGCCGATACCACAGAAAATGCTGACGCCGTGGTGGCCCCCGACGACGTTGTGGATCATTTCGGTCAGCAACACTGTCTTGCCGACGCCGGCGCCGCCGAACAGACCGGTCTTGCCGCCGCGCTCGACAGGCGCCAGCAAGTCAATCGCCTTGATGCCGGTTGCAAAGACTTCCGAACGGGTGGCGCGTCGCGCGAGCGGGGGTGGCGCTGCGTGGACCGGTCGCCACTGGACGTCGCTGAGCGGCGCCCCGCGATCTATCGGCTGGCCGAACACGTCGAACATGCGCGAAAGTATTGAACGACCCACCGGCGCCATCAGCGGGCGCCCGGTGTTCAACAGTGCATCGCCTTTGGCCAACCCTTCCGTTGGATTCAGCGCGACGCCGCGGACCCGGTAGCGATCGAGTTGCGCGAGCACTTCGATCCAGATGCCGCCATCGCGCTCGGCCTTGAGCAAAGTGTGCAGGGAAGGCAGACCGGCATCGAAGTGCGCATCGACGACACTGCCGCGCACGGATACCACTCTGCCCTTGCCCGGCGCAGCCGACGGCACTGCTTCTCGCGATGCTGAAACCATTTCGCGCCCATCTTGGTCGCGACCATGGCAAAGCTCAAGTCACGGCAGGGTTGAGCAACGGATAAGTGCCCGGAATTGACCCGGCGCAGATTCCGCCGGGCGCGCGTCAGGCCTGTGGCTGCACGTTGCCGTGGTGTTCCGGCCGCCCCAGCAGTTGCCTGACCTTCATTTCGAAGCCCTGGGCATACATGAAGACCACCGGCACGATCAGCAGGCTGAGGGCTGTCGAGGTGATGAGGCCGCCGATGACGGTGATGGCCATCGGTTGGCGGAAGCTGGCATCCGCACCAAACCCCAACGCCAACGGCAACATGCCGGCGATCATGGCCACCGTGGTCATGACAATCGGTCGTGCCCGCTTGCGGCAGGCGTCAATCAACGCATCATGCCGGTCCAGGCCATGCTCACGCATGCCGACGATGGTGTATTCCACCAGCAGGATGGAGTTCTTGGTCACAATGCCCATCAGCATCACCATGCCAATCAACGCGGGCAACGTGAGGCTGGAACCTGTGACCAGCAACGCCAGCAGCGAACCGCCTACCGACAGCGGCAGTGCCGACAGAATGGTGAACGGTTGCAGCACGTCCTTGAACAACAATACCAATACGGCGAGTACGCAAATGATGCCGGTCACCATCGCCATGCCGAAGCCGCTGAACAGTTGCACCATCAGTTCCGCATCACCTGTTTCGATAAATTCGACCGTGGAGGGTCGATTGGCCAGCGCAGGCAGGGCCTGGGCCGCCGCCAACGCCTCACCCAGCGGGGCGCCGCCGAGATCGGCGTTGACGGTGACATAACGTTGGCGATCGAAGCGTTCGATCTGCACCGGACCGCTGCCCAGCGAAATGTCGGCGACACTCGCCAGCGGCACGGGTCCGTCACGACCGGCAACGCGCAGGTTGGCGAACGTGGACATATCACTGCGCTCGGCATCGGCCACCCGCACGCGGATATCCACCTGGCGTGATTCGAGATTCAGCTTGGACAACTGGGCATCGAAGTCACCGCTGGTGGCGATGCGCACGGTTTCACCAACGGCCGCCGTGGTCACTCCGCGTTCGGCCATCAACACCGGATCCGGTCGGATGACCAGTTCGGGCCGTTCCAGACTGGCGGTCGAGCTGATGTTGCTCAAATAAGTGATACCGCGCAGCTCGCGTTCCAGCGCCTGCGCGGTCGCTTTCAACGCCGGGGCGTTCTCGCTGCCCAGCGTCACCGCCAGTTTCTCGCCCGGCGCGCCACCGGCGCCGATGGCAAACCGGGCGCCGGGAATATCCAGCAGACGCCGGCGCATTTCGTTCTCTATCGACAACTGTGAGCCGCGTTGCCCACGCGGCAACAGGTTTACCGTGAGTGAGGCGCGACGAACTTCGCCGGCCTGCGCTACGCCAAGACCCTGTGTCTGCTGCGCTTCACCGACGGTGGTCAGGATGCCGGCGATTCCGGGAATGTCACCGATCGCCATCCGGGCGCGCTCGGCGGTCGCCAGCGTGGACGCCAGTGCACTGCCTGGCGGCAGTTCAACGCTGACCTTGGTGAAACCGCGGTCCTGCGCCGGGATGAGTCCGGCCGGCAGCAACGGCACCAGTGCCAGCGAGGCAACGAAGAATATGGCCGCACCCAGCGTTGCGGTCTTGCGATGGACGAGACACCAGTTGACCGCACGCAGGTAATTCCGCAACAGCGCGTTGTCCTCGCTGACAGGTGCGTGCGGCTTGAGGATGTAGGCCGCCATCATTGGCGTCAGTATGCGGGCGACCAGCAGCGAGACCAGCACCGCAATCACCGCGGTCCAGCCGAACTGCCGGAAAATCATCCCGGGGATGCCCGGCATGAACGCGGTCGGCATGAATACCGCCACCAACGTCGCCGTGGTGGCGATGACCGCGAGACCGATTTCAGTGACGGCTTCCGCCGCAGCCTGATGCACGGGTTTACCCGTGCGCAGATGGCGCACGATGTTTTCGATTTCAACGATCGCGTCGTCGACCAGGATGCCGACGATCGCCGCCAGCGCCAACAGCGTCACTGTGTTCAATGAGTAGTTGAGCCAGTACATCGCGGCGAAGGTTGGAATGATGGAAAGCGGCAAGGCCGCCGCGGACACCAGCGTCGCGCGCCAGTCGCGCAGGAACCACCACACCACCAGGATGGCCAGCAGTGCACCTTCGTACAGCATGTGCATCGAGCCTTCGTATTGCTCGACGGTGAAATCCACCGTCGCCGCGACCCTGGTTATCGATAGTCCGGGATGGGCCGCCACCAAGGTTTCCAGCGCACGCTCGACCTGAGCCGCAGTGGTCACTTCATCGTAGCCGCGGGCGCGCATGACCTGAAATCCAACCACCGGCCTGCCGTCAAGCATGGCGGCCTGGCTGCGCTCGGCATAGCTATCGGTGACCGTGGCCACCTGGTCGAGACGCACGTGGCGCCCGTCATTCAAGGCGACAGGCAGCGCCCGCAAGTCATCAGCATGCGCCACGGTCGCGATGGTTCTGACACCTTGTTCGGCACCGCCCAGTTGACCTCGACCACCGGAAACCTCCTGCTGGACCTGGCGCAACGCCCGCGAAACGTCGGCGGCAGTGACGCCCAATGCGGTCAGCCGCGCCGGTGAGACTTCAACCCGCACTTCGCGGGTTACGCCGCCGACACGGGCGAAGTTGCCTACACCCGGGACACCGAGCACCACCTTGCCGACGGTATCGTCGACAAACCAGGACAATGCTTCCTCATCCAGCGCCGGGTTTGCCACGGCCAGCGTCAGCAACGGTTCCTGGCCCGCCACGTTCACCGCACTCACCGACGGCGGTTCAACGGCACTTGGCAGATCCGCGCGTACGCGGTCAACCGCGTCCTTGGTTTCGATCACGGCATCGGACAGACGCTTTTCCAGCACGAACTCGACGCCGATGGTCACCAGGCCGTCGGAAATGGAGGTCCGCAGGTGATTGAGACCGGTCAAGGTGGCGAGCGAATCCTCGACGATCCGCGCGACCTCGGTTTCCATCTGCGCCGGCGCAGCGCCCGGCATCGTCAACGTTACGTTGACGGTGGGCATGTCCATGTCGGGGAAATCCTGTACCGCGAGGTTGCGGTAGCCATACAGCCCCGCCATCGTCAGCATGGTGAACAATACGAGCGCAGGAACGGGATTGCGGATGGACCAGGTTGCGAAATTCATTGCTGCGTTACCTGTGCGTCAGTCCGCGGTGCTCAGTGATACCGCTGCATTGTTGACGCGAACCACATCACCGTCATTGAGAAAACCCGCACCGTCGGCAACGACTTCCTCATTCGCGGCGATGCCACGCAGAATTTCGATCTGCGAGGCCATGCGTCTGCCGACCCGGACTTCACGCGCGCTCACGACGATTACACCGTCGCGCGCTGTGGCCAGGAACACGATGCTGCGACCGTCCCGAATCACCACGCTGACCGCGGGGATGACCAGTGCCCTGGTCGCCGCTTGCAGGATGGTGCCCTCGGCATACATGCCGGCACGGGCGCGGCTGCCGCCGGCGATGTCTGCGTAGACGAGCGCCAGGCGGGAACCGGACTGCATCGCCGGGGCGATCTGGCGGATGGTCGCTTTGGCTTGTCCACCATCAGGTAGCAAAAGCTCGACCTGCTGGCCCGGCGCGACGTCGGCCAGTTGCTCGGCGGTCAGTTCACCGCGCCATTCCAGGCGCCCCTGCCGGATCATGCGGAACAATTCCTCGCCCAGTGGCGGGACCGCGCCCAGCTTTGCCTGCCGGCCGATGATCACGCCATCGTCGGGCGCCACGACATCGGTGTACTTCAGTTGCAACTCGCGCGCCTGCAGGCGCGCGCGGGCCGAGGCCAGTTGTGCCTTGGCAATGTCGGCCTGGGTCAGGTACTTCAGAATGTCCTGCGCACTCAACGCGCCTTTTTCGCGCAGCTGATCGGCGCGTTCACGATCGGCCTGGGCCTGCGCCAGCGACGCCTGCGCCTGCGCCACTGCCGCCCGCAACTCCGCGACTTCCGTCCGCAGCGTCTGCGCGTCGAATTGCGCCAGCACCTGCCCCGCCGCGACTGTGTCGCCGACCTCCACCAGCAGGTTGACCAGTTGCTGACCACCGACCTGGGCGGCCACGATCGCTTCCTGCCAGGCTGCTATTTCGCCCGACGCCTGAACCACCGCTGGCCATTGCTCAACGGCTGCGCGCGTTGTCGTCACTGTCAACGCCGCTGCAGGCTTGTCTGCGGCGTGTGCAGTCAGTGCCGCGAACGCGGCCACACAGAGCGCCAGCATCGACGCCGCACGGCGTTTGCCCGGCCTGTTCGTATTGGCATTCCGGCCAACGCCGGAGCGGGAGTATATGAGTGCTTGTTTCATCGTGTTCCAATTCGGGCCGGTCACTGCCGGCGCCCTGATTTCAGATTCGTTTGCGCCTGGCGCGGTGAACGGTGTCCGGTGGGTTCTGGCTGACGGCCACCAGGTAATCGAACGCCCGGCGGATGATGGCGCGGGTGCGCCGCCGCGACTGGGCGCTGTCT
The DNA here is from genome assembly GCA_024234975.1 of Gammaproteobacteria bacterium. Classification (GTDB taxonomy): domain Bacteria; phylum Pseudomonadota; class Gammaproteobacteria; genus JACKNH01. The sequence continues at coordinate 45,509 of JACKNH010000005.1, read as the reverse complement.
TCGGCCAGATCGAGATGCACCGCGCCCACCAGGGCTGCCTGGAACAACTCCAGGGTGGCGCGCGAAGGATTCAGACCGCGCGCCTGCAGGGCGCGCATCGTGTGGTCGAACATGTCTTTGCGAAATTGCGCCAGCCATGGCTTAAGACCCGGGTCCTCCTCGGAGGCGGCCACCAGCGCCGCCATCATGCGTGGGACACGCCGATCCGCGAATTGCGCTTCCATCCGCTGACGCAGCGTATCCAACGAAATATCGGTGCCCGCGGCCGGTTTCTCCAGTTCTTCCAGCAGCGCCGCCGTCCCGCTCACCACGGCCTGCATCAGCAGATCATTGCGGGTCGGGAAGTAATACGTCAGGTGACTCTGGCGGACGCCGGCCATCTCGCTGACGCGCGCCTGGGTCAGCGCGCTCATACCCTGTTCCTGCAGCACTTCAACTGCAGCGGCGATGATGCGAGCACGTACGCAGGTGTTGTCACTGGTGGGTTGGGTACGGCTCATTTGGTAATGCTACCAAACATTGATGGGAATTTGGTATTTGAACCAAAACAGCGCGGAAGTCGCACGCAATGGCGACCGGCATCATCACCGGCGGACACTGGCTGGTACCTGAATCAAAAGCCGTAGGGGTAGTAGTAGGCGATCAGGCGGCCGCAGGCGAGGATCAAGGTCCACAACACCAACGACACCAGCGCCGACAGCTGGACCATCAGCGGCGGGCGGCCGCGGTCCCAGTCAGTCAGGCGGCGCATGGCGACCTTGTGCATGAACAAGGCGTTGAGTCCGGCCAGGGGCAGCAGGCACATCTTCAGCACAAACGCCGGATCATCCGCCAGTTTCTGTGCCTCGTAGAGGAACAACCAGCCACCGGACAACGCGGCGAGAATGAATCCCCCCCAGACATACGGCAGTACGTGTCGCTCGAGTACCGAGACCGGGATATCCCGCCGCAATCCCAGCAGTCGCCCGTCGACAATCACCATGCCGCCGAAGACGACGGTCAGTCCGCAGAGGTGAGCGATCTCAAGTGCCGGGAAGCCCCAGTCCCACGCGTACACCGCACGCGCCGGCCAGGTGGATTCCAGATATTCAAAAACATTCATTCGGTGCTCCGGGCGTTCAACTCCCGCTGCTATTGCAGGGCGCGGCTGACTACTTCGTAGGTATCCCTGGACAGCCCCTGCGTGGCGGCAATGCGTTCCAGTGCGGACCTGGCATGCACCTGCCTGCCGCTATCGAACCGCCGCCAGCGGTCAAACGCGCGCGCCAGGCGTGCGGCGACCTGGGCGTTGACTGCATCGAGCGCAATCACCTGATCGGCGGCGAACGCGTAACCGCTGCCGTCCGCGGCATTGAAGCGGACGTGATTACCGTGACAGAACACACCGATCAGTGCCCGCACCTTGTTCGGATTGCGCAGATCGAAGGCGGGATGGGCCATCAACGCACGCACATCCGCCAACGCCGACGGCAACCGTGAACCGGACTGGGCTGACAACCATTTGTCGACCACCAGAGGTTCGTTTTTCCATTTGTCGTAGAACCACTCCAACGCCGTCAGCCGCTCAGGGCCGGTCGAATTGGCCAGCGCCACCAGCGCGGCGCTGGCATCGGTCATGTTGTCGGCAGTCTGCAATTGCAGCAGGCACGCCGCCCTGACCGCCGGGGCTTCCAGTTCCATCAGGTAGCCCAGCGCGATATTACGCAGGCTGCGCCGACCGGCCGGCGCCGGATCCGGACGATAAGGCCCCTGGGTGACGAACTTCGTATAGGTTTCATGCCACTGCGGTTCCAGGCGGGTGGCGATTTCACGGCGTAACCCGGTACGCACCGCGAGGATGGCGTCGGCATCGACGACCTCCATCTGCTCGGCGATATAGCCGGCATTGGGCAGGCTCAACGCCTCGGCGGCGAACGCCGGATCCGCCTCGGCGTCGGCAAGTATGCGCTCGACCGCGTGGAAGAAACCAAGTGGGAATTCCGGCGCGGTTCCACGCTGATGCGCGGTGATACCGGCGAGTATCACGCGCATCGCCAGCCGCTGACCCGCTTCCCACCGATTGAACGGATCACTGTCGTGCGCCATCAGGTGCGCGAGGTCGGCATCGGTGTAGTCGTAATTCAAAATCACCGGCGCGGAGAACCCGCGCAGCAGTGAGGGCACCGGCCGCGACGGGACACCGGCGAAACGGAAACTCGCGCGCCGGTCGGTCACGGCCAGTACATTACCGGCACTGACCCGGTCATCACCTTCGGCCAGCGTCAGGGGCAGTCCGTTACCCGCGTGATCGAGCAGCGCCGTGGCAACCGGGATCAGGAAGGGGAGCTTGTCGGGTTGACCCGGTGTCGGCGGACAGCTCTGTTCGAACTCCAGAGTGAATGCCTGCTGCTCAGAATCATAGATGCCGCGCACGTTGACCACCGGTGTGCCCGCCTGGCTGTACCAGCGCTGCATCTGCGTCAGATCGATGCTTGAGGCATCCTGCATGGCCGCCACAAACTCCTCGGTGCGCACCGCCTGACCATCATGACGTTGGAAATAGAGGTCCATACCGCGGCGGAAATTTTCCACGCCCAGCAGGGTGTGAATCATCCGCACGACTTCGGCGCCCTTGTTGTAGACGGTCGCCGTATAGAAGTTGTTGATCTCGATATACGACTCCGGTCTCACCGGGTGCGCCATGGGCCCCGCATCTTCCGGGAACTGGCTGGTACGCAACAACCGCACTTCCTGGATCCGCTGCACGGCGTGTGAATAGCGGTCACCGCCGTACTGTTGATCGCGGAATACCGTCAGCCCTTCCTTCAGGCTGAGCTGGAACCAGTCACGGCAGGTGACGCGGTTGCCGGTCCAGTTGTGGAAATACTCGTGCGCCACCACCCGGTCCAGCATCATGTAATCCATGTCGGTTGCCGTATCCTGGCTGGCCAGCACGTACTTGGTGTTAAAGATGTTGAGGCCCTTGTTCTCCATCGCGCCCATGTTGAAATCGCCGACGGCGACAATCATGTATTGGTCGAGATCGAGTTCGAGACCGAATACGCGTTCATCCCAGCGCATCGCGTGGGTCAACGATTCCATCGCGAAATCGCATTGCGCCAGCTTGCCGGGTTCAACGAATACATACAGCTTCACGTCGCGACCGGACGCCGTCGTGAAATCCATTTCGAGCTTGTCCAGCGCCGCCGCCACCATTGCAAACAGGTAGGACGGTTTAAGAAACGGGTCTTCCCAGCGGGCGAAATGCCGCCCGCCATCTTCGCTACCCGATTCAATCAGATTGCCGTTGCTGAGCAACACCGGGCAGGTCGCCTGGTCGGCGTGGATGGTCGTCGTGTAACGGGCCATCACATCGGGACGATCGATAAACCAGGTGATGCGGCGGAAGCCTTCCGCTTCGCATTGAGTGAAGTAACCGGTGCCGGATTTGTACAGGCCCATCAACTGGGTATTGCGCTCTGGATGGATGCGCACGCGCGTCCTCAGCACGAAGCGGTCGGGAACATCGGCAATCGTCAGCTGTTCCGCCGTGACCTGGTAGCGCTGTGGCGTCAGCACCACGCCGTCGAGCGCGACCTCCAGGGTTTCGAGGTCATCGCCATCGAGCACCAGCGGTGCGTTGGCATGAGACTGCGCGTGCCGCTCGATGGTCATCTGTGTGGTCACCAGCGTGTGATGGTCATGGACGTCGATATCGAGTGCGACGTCGGAAATGACAAACGCCGGCGGCGCGTAATCCTTAAGGTAAGTGGTACTGGGGGAGGTATCAGTCATGGGTGCGATTGTACTAGTGGATGGAGGGTTTCCGAAAAGCGTTCACCCCGGCGGGGCGCCGCAGGATCGTCGCCGACGAGCATGAACGTTCAAGGTTTGGGGAGTGTGACGACTTCGTCGCCGTCGGCCTGGGTCAATACCTGCACCAGGACTGTGCTCCCCGCGGCGGGAAATGGGGCAATCGAGGTGACCAGACGGGCGGTGCGTCCGTTTGCCAGCACGACCTCGAGCCGGGCGCTGCTGACGACGGCACCGTCACGGCGCAGGTCAAACGGCGTCATCGCCGCTACCGGGACCTGTTCAAAGCGTTCCGCGACGATTTCATCGCTGTCGTCCGCCCATTGATAAATCAGAAAAGGCACCGAAATGCCGACAAGTAAGGCGATGCGGCCGACATTGCGGATAGCGAATTGACGCACGGAAAGTCCCCGGTCAGCTGCCGATGGTCCCGAACCGGCGACCAAGCCGCCGCCACGTTCGGGTGTCATGGCGCACAAATGTAAGCATGCGTATTATATCCATACTTAATTTCACCCCCGATCATCCCCATGTCCTCAAAACTGCCCGAGACCGGCAATCCACCGGATGTTTTCGGCTTGATCGCCGCCGACGTCGCCCGCTTGATGCGGCGGAATTTCAACCGTCAGGTCCAGGCGCTGGGCCTGACCCAGGCGCAGTGGATCCTGCTGGCCCGCCTGTGCCGACGCAACGGCGCACGCCAGGCGCAACTCGCCGACGAGCTGGAGATGCAACCCATCAGTGTCGGCCGCCTGGTCGACCGTATGGTCAGTGCCGGCTGGGTCGAGCGGCGACCGGACCCCGATGACCGGCGGGCCGTCAATGTGTTTCTCAGTGAGAAAGCGCGCCCGATGATCGAACGCATGCGCGCCATCTCGCAGTCCGTCCACGATGACGCGTTCCGCAACATCGGTGAGACCGACCGCCAGACGGCGATACGCATTATGAGCCTGGTACGGGAAAACCTGTCCAAACCGGAGCTGGAGGCGCTGGCGTCATGATGCGCAAGTTGTTGCTTCTGCTCGGCCCGGTGGTGGTGCTGGGCATCGTCGCCTGGTACTACCTCACCAGCGGCCGCTTCATTGCCACCGACAATGCCTATGTCAAAGCGGTGAAGATCATGGTGACGCCGGAAGTCACCGGCGCCATCCGTGAAGTTCACGTCGATGACAATCAACATGTCAACCGCGGCGACGTATTGTTCGAAGTCGACACCAGCACCTATCAGCTGCAGGTGGAACGCGCCACCGCCGCATTGCATCTGGCGGAGACCCGCGTCGAGGAACTGCGCGCGGAATACCGGCAGAAGCAGGCCGATATCGAACGCGCAGCGGTGGAAGTAACCTTCGCCGAGCGCGATCTCGAACGGGAGGCGGCGCTGAAGGATCGCAACGCCGTCTCGCAGGCACGGGTCGACGATGCGCAGCGCCGGCGGGAATCGGCGTTGAAGGAAGTCGCCAGCCTGCAGGAGGAGCAGCTGAAGATTCTTGCTTCGCTGGCCGGCGACGTTACGCTGTCGACCGCGGCCCATCCGTCGGTGATGGCGGCCAGCGCCGAGTTGGAACGCGCCCAGCTCGATCTCGAACGCACCACGGTATACGCGCCCGCCAGCGGCATCATCGGCGATGCGCCCCACCAGGGAGATTTCGCCCGCGGTGGCGTACCGCAAACCAGCCTGGTACTCGATGCGGATTTCTGGATCGACGCCAATTTCAAGGAAACCGAGCTCGAAAACGTCAAGCCCGGGATGCCGGTGGCGGTCCGGGTCGATACCTACCCCGACATTGAACTCAGCGGTACCGTGGAGTCGATCAGCCCGGCCACCGGCGCCGAGTTCTCAGTGCTGCCGGCCCAGAATGCCACCGGCAACTGGGTCAAGGTCGTGCAGCGCATTCCGGTGCGCATTGCCCTGGTCAATCCGCCTGCCGATGTGATTTTGCGATCAGGCATGAGCACCACAGTCGAGGTTGATACCGGCAGCTATCCGCACTGGCGGGGCGCTCAGGCCCACTGACAGCTGCCATGCAACTACCGCCGCTTCAGGCCAGGATGGTCACCATCTGCATCATGCTGGCGACGGTGATGCAGACGCTCGATATGACGATTGCCAATGTCGCCCTGCCACATATGCAGGGCGCGTTGAACGCGACGCAGGAACAGGCGGCGTGGATCATCACCTCGTATATCGTGGCCTCGGCCATCGCCACCGCCCCCACCGGCTACCTCGCATCGCGCTTCGGCCGCAAGAAACTGTTTGTCATCAGCATTGTCGGTTTCACGCTGGCCTCTGCGCTGTGCGGGGTGGCGACCAATCTGGCGGAAATGGTGTTGTTCCGGCTGTTGCAGGGAATCTTCGGCGCCGCGCTGGTGCCGGTTTCGCAGGCCATCCTGCTCGACGCCCATCCGCATGAAAAGCATGGCCAGGCGATGGCGTTATGGGGGATGGGCGTGATGGTCGGGCCGATTCTCGGGCCATCCCTCGGTGGCTGGTTGACCGAATACATCAGCTGGCGCTGGGTGTTCTTTATCAATGTGCCGGTCGGTGTGGTGACGTTGCTGGGTGTGTTCGCTTTCCTGCCGGAATCCGAGCGCGATCGCAGCCGTCGCTTCGATGTGTTTGGTTTCGTCATGCTCAGCCTGGCGGTAGGCTCACTGCAATTGATGCTGGACCGCGGTCAGACCAAGCTGTGGCTGGAATCACCGGAAATCATTGGCGAACTGCTGCTGGCGGTGATGTGCGGCTACCTGTTCATCGTTCATCTGTTGACCGCCAAGCAACCATTTCTGGATCCGCACGCCTTTCGCGACCGCAACTATTCCGCCAGTCTGGTGGTGATTTTCAGCGTCGGGGTCTTCCTGCTCGCCAACATGGCGCTGGTGCCGACGTTTCTGCAGTCGCTGCTCGGCTACCCGGTGGTCGATGCCGGGATGCTGCTGGCGCCACGCGGCATGGGCACCATGGTGGCGATGATGGTGGTCGGCAAGTTGAGTAACCGGGTCGATGAACGCCTGCTGGTGTTGATCGGGCTGATGCTGACAGCGTATTCGCTCTATGAGATGAGTCTGTTCACCCTCGATGTTGCGGCTGCGGATATCGTTCGCACCGGCGTCATCCAGGGTTTTGGCATCGGCTTCGTATTCATTCCCAGCAGCCTGCTGGCCTATGCGACGCTGGCGCCGAACTTCCGTAACGAAGCCGCCGCGGTATTCGGGCTGGTCCGCAACATCGGCAGCAGTATCGGCATTTCAATGATGATCGCGCTGCTGGCACGCAACTACCAGGTCAACCATGAAGAACTTGGCAGTGCCTTGTTCCCCGCTGGCAACAGTGCCCTGATACTGCAGGAGTTGTCCACCCGCCTCGGCGGTATGGACAACGGTGCCTTGTTGACTGTCATCAACGCCGAAGTAAACCGTCAGTCGCTGATGATTTCCTATATCAACGACTTCCGGCTGATGATGTACATGACGCTGGGCACCATGCCATTGGTGTTGTTGCTCAAGCGGCGGCAGAAAGCGCAAACGCAGCAGTTGGCGGTAGCAGCAGCCGCCGACTGAAGAAGCTTGCCGCCGGGCACCCACATCCGGCAACCGGTGCCAGCCATCCCGGAAGTCTCCCCCGACATCGAGCCGTACGGTGCCGCACTACACGCACCGACCATCGTGTCGTGACCGGCTTTGCGGAAATGCCCGCCGCATGTAATACACTGCCCTCACTACTTTTCCGGACCCGGGCGCGGCCGTACTCCGGCTCGCCGGAGTCATCGAGGAGCCGACCATGCAGCCGTCCGCCACCCCGCCACTGACAGAAATCATCACCGTCGCCAGGTCACGCACACCGCAAGCGCAACACCAGGACCTGACGGCGTTCATCGACGCCTTCTTCCACCAGGTAGCGCCAGAGGATCTGGCCGGTCGCCCGGTTGATGACCTTTGCGGCAGCGTGTTGTCGCTGTGGCAATTTGCCCGGCAACGCGCGGCGACAGCGCCCGCCATTCGCATCATCAACCCGGCCACCGACACCGATGGTTGGCAGAGCCCCCATACGGTCATCGAAATCGTTCAGCGCGACATGCCGTTCCTGGTCGACTCGATCCGCATGGCAGTGAATGCGATGGGTCTGGCGACGCATCTCATCATTCACCCCGTGGTCGCCGTACGACGCAATGCCAACGGGGTGATCGATGGTGTCTGCAAACCGGCCGAAGCCACGGCCGACATGCAACTTGAATCGTGCATGCAGCTGGAAATCAGCCGTGAGACTGATGCGCCGGTCCTGGCGGATTTGAAGGTCTCGATTGAGACCACGCTGCGCGATGTCAGCTTCGCCGTCAACGACTGGCAGGCGATGCTGGGCCGCATGCAAGCGGTCATTGCCGATATCAATGCGGCGCCACCGCCGGTGGACGCGGACGAATTGGCGGAAGGCGTCACCTTCCTGGAATGGCTGACCGCCGGTCACTTCACCTTCCTCGGCTGCCGTGACTATGAGCTGGTCCAGGAGAACGGTGACGACGTCCTGCGCATCGTCACCGACAGCGGCTACGGCATCCTGCGCGAGATGCCCGGCCAGGAAGTCTCCACCAGCTTCGCGACACTGCCGCAGGAAATCCGCGAGCGCGCGCGGGTGCGCGAACTGCTGATCGTCACCAAATCCAATTCCCGCTCGACGGTGCATCGGCCCGTCTACATGGATTATGTCGGCGTCAAACGCTTCGACGCGGCCGGCAATGTCGTCGGTGAGCGCAGGTTTCTCGGCCTGTTCACTTCCCGCGCCTACAGTTCCCACGCGCAGGACATTCCGCTGCTGCGGGTCAAAGTGAATGACGTTATGCGCGCCTCCGGCGTCCAGCCCGGCAGCCATCTCGGCAAGGCGTTGCTGGCGATTCTGGAAACCTATCCGCGCGACGAACTGTTCCAGATTGAACCTGCGGAGCTGTTGCGCATTGCGACCGGCATCCTGCATCTGGACGAACGCCAGCGCACGCGGCTGTTCATCCGCCGCGATCCATTCAATCGCTTTTTCACCTGCATGGTTTACGTTCCGCGCGACGCCTATACGACCGACGCCCGCGAACGCATGCAGCAGTTTCTGCTCGATGCGCTGGCCGGGCGCTCGTGCGAATTCAGCACCAGCATTTCCGAATCGATGCTGGCGCGCATCCTGTTCATGATCCATACCAGCAGCGGACGCACAGTCGAGATTGATGAACGCCGTCTGGAAGCGGATCTGGCGCGGCTGGTGCAACGCTGGGAGGACGAGCTTGCGAGCGCGCTGATCCAGGCCCACGGCGAGGAACGCGGCCGTGACGTGGCAAAACAGTTCGCACGTGCCTTTCCGCCCGGCTACAAGGCGGAATACGCGGCCAGCCGCGCTGTCGCGGATATCGACATCATCCGTGCGCTACATGGCGACGACGACATCGGCATGAGTCTTTACCTGCCGGTCGATACCCACGCCGGCGATCTGCGATTCAAATTGTTCCGCACCGGTCAGCCGGTACCGCTCTCGCAGAGCCTGCCCATGCTCGAACATATGGGGGTACGCGTGCTGGATGAGCGGCCGGAGAAGATCACGCCGGAAGGTCTGCCCCCTGTCTGGGTGCACGATATCGGTCTGACACTGGGTGCCGGCGAACGCTTCAATCTCGATCGCCTGCAAACGGGATTCATGGAAACCTTTCACAAGGTATGGTGTGGCGAGGCGGAAAGCGATGACCTCAACAAGCTGGTGTTGCGCGCCGCGCTGAACTGGCGCCAGGTGACGTTGTTGCGTGCGCTGGTGCGTTACGCCCGGCAGGCCGGTGTGACGTTCAGCCAGACGTATATGGAAAATGCCCTGGCGGCGCACCCGGCAATCGCACGCCAACTGGTTGAGCTGTTCGTTGAGCGCCATGACCCCAGATTGGACCTCGCCCCTGCCGCACGCGGGGTTGAACTGACCAAAGAAATCATTACGGCACTGGATGCAGTGACCAGCCTGGACGAGGACCGCATCCTCCGCCTGGTGCTGACGCTGATCGGCGCCGTCACCCGCACCAATTATTTCCAGCAGCAGTTGAGTGGTCAGGCCAAAGGCTACCTGTCATTCAAATTCGATCCGTCGCTTATTCCGGTATTGCCCGAGCCGCGACCGATGTTCGAGATCTACGTCTACTCGCCGCGCATGGAAGGCGTTCACCTGCGTGGCGGCAAAGTCGCCCGTGGCGGGCTGCGCTGGTCCGACCGTATGGAAGATTTCCGTACCGAAGTGCTGGGCCTGATGAAGGCGCAGATGGTAAAGAACGCCGTCATCGTGCCGGTGGGCGCCAAGGGTGGCTTCATCGTCAAGCAACTGCCCGAGAGCGATGACCGGGAAGTGATTCAGCGTGAAGTCATTGCCTGTTACTCAACGTTCATCCGCGGCCTGCTGGACCTGACCGATAACCGCAAAGGCAAGGACATCATCGCGCCATCGCAAGTGGTCCGACACGATGAGGACGACGATTACCTCGTCGTCGCGGCGGACAAGGGCACCGCGACTTTTTCTGACATCGCCAACGGCATTGCCATCGAATACGGCTTCTGGCTGGGCGACGCCTTTGCTTCCGGCGGATCGGCGGGCTACGACCACAAGAAGATGGGCATCACCGCGCGCGGCGCCTGGGAATCGGTCAAGAAGCATTTCCGACGATTGGATCGCGATATCCAGACCACACCGTTCACCGTTGCCGGAGTCGGTGACATGTCCGGTGACGTCTTCGGCAACGGCATGTTGTTGTCGCGCGCGACGCGGCTGGTGGCCGCGTTCGATCATCGCCATATTTTTCTCGATCCCGAGCCGGATGCCGCCACCAGTTACGCCGAACGTGAACGCCTGTTCGCGTTGCCCCGGTCCAGCTGGGCTGACTATGACAAGGCGCTGATCTCCGCCGGCGGCGGCGTATACCCGCGCTCACTGAAGTCGATTCAAATAGCGAAGGAAGTCCGGCAGCTGCTCGCTATCGATGACACGGCGTTGCCACCCGCCGAGCTGATCCGGGCGATCCTGCGGGCGCCGGTGGACCTGCTGTACAACGGCGGCATCGGCACCTATGTCAAAGCAAAATCTGAATCCAACAGCGACGTGGGTGATCGCGCCAACGATGCCGTGCGCGTCAACGGCGCGGAGCTGCGCTGCAAAGTGGTTGGTGAAGGCGGCAACCTCGGCTTTACCCAGAAAGGCCGGGCCGAGTTCGCTGCTGGCGGCGGACTGATCTATACCGACGCCATCGATAACTCCGGCGGCGTCGACTGCTCCGACCACGAGGTCAATATCAAGATTCTCCTCAATACGGCGGCTGGCGCCGGCACGCTCAACAATGATGCGCGTAATGCGCTGCTGGCCAGCATGACCGATGAAGTTGCAGCGCTGGTCCTGCGCAACAACTATCACCAGGCGCTGGCATTGGCGCTGGATGACGCGACCGGACCGGAATTGCTGGATGCACAGGCGCGCTTCATCCGTTTTCTGGAGCGCGATGGGCGCCTGAACCGCCTACTGGAATCCCTACCCGACGACGAAACCCTCGCGCAGCGCCGCGCCGCCCGTGACAAACTGCGGCCGCCGGAAAATGCCGTCCTGCTGGCGCATGCCAAGCTGTGGCTGTTCGATGAAGTGCTGGCGTCAAATATCCCCGAGGATGTGCACATGGAAAGCGCACTGCTGGGCTATTTTCCGGCGGCGTTGCGCAAGGACTACGGCGACGATACGCGCCGCCATCCACTGCGGCGGGAGATTATCTGTACCCACGTCTGCTCAAGCATGGTCAACCGGGTCGGCAGCACGTTTGTCTTCAACATGATGGAAGAGACCGCGGCTTCGCCCGCGGATGTCGTCCGCGCCTACCTGCTGACGCGGGAATGTTTCGGTGTCGGCGCGTTGTGGCGCGCGTTGAAGCAGCAGGACAATGTTGTCGCCGACGCTTTGCAGACCCGTATGCTGCTCGAAGTCGGCCGCCTGCTCAGCCGCGGGACGCGATGGTTTCTCCGACGCAGAAATTATCTCGGCGACCTCGCGCGCAGTATCGAAGAACTGGCGCCGGCGATCGAGGCCACCGCTGCACTGCTGAAGGATCACCCGGCCGCATCGCCCGACATCATCGGTCAGCGGACCCGGGAATATGTCGAGCAAGGGGTGGATGAAACGCTCGCCCAAAGCACGGCGGTCACTGCCGAAGTACATGCGGCGCTCGATATCCACGAGGTTGCGCGCGCCACAACTCGATCGGTCCCGCAAACGCTCAGTGTTTACCTGGCGTTGAGCCAGCGGCTGGAGTTACCTGCGCTGCGCGAGCGGATCGGGCAATTGCCAGGCGACAATCACTGGCAGTTACTCGCGCGCGCCGCGTTGCGTGATGACCTTGCTGACCGCTTGCGGGCGTTGACTGCGGTCGTCCTCAAACGCAATCCGGGCCTGGAAACGCCGGACGCGCTGGTCGGCGCATGGGAACAGGCCAACCCCGGCGTCATCGGGCGTACGCGCCAGGTGCTGCAGGAGATTCAGTCAGCGGGGACGGTGGACCTGGCGATGCTGTCTGTCGGGTTACGCGAACTGCGCAACCTCGCCTGACGGCAAGGTGTCAGATCTTGCGCCGGATACGGTCGAATCCCCGGTGGATCTCGTCGATCAGCAATCCGGCCGCGGCGCCGACGTCTTTTGAAACCTCACGCGTGGTCGCGCGCAGGTCCCGCGTATTCACTTCCAGTTGCTCGATTCGCTCCTCGAGCTTCGACCACTCGTCGGCGAGATCCTCTTTGGCCAGATGCAGCTTGACCCGCAATTCATCGCGCTCACTGCGAAAACGTTGCACCAGCTGATCAAGTTCGGCGTCGAAGTCCTTCATGGCGTGCTCCTTTGGATGTTGCGCCCACCGGTGAGTATTCAGTTCATTGACCGAGTAGCGTCGCCGGCGAAAATTGCCAGACCAGCCATAGCATGACCACCAGGCCGATGCACGCGATGACCCGGCGCAGAATCGGTGTTGACTGCGTGTTCTCGCCTGCACGTTCCCGCCATTGCTGTTGATACGCATCAACCGCCTGACGCGCCGCGGCGAAATCCTCGTCGGCAACAAATATCGCTGGCGCGCCGAACAGTATTCGCGCCGGCGTTTCATAATATTCAATGCCGGCTGTCGCCAACGCCTGCCGGACCCCCTCGGCTTCGTCATTTCCGACGTCCCGCAAATCGAACACGCGTCTGGACATGAATACACACCTGCTTCGCCACAATGACCATGCCACGACGCAACCGGTCATTGCCGCGACATATCCTGTACTATACGCTGACGCGCGGCCGGATAGCCGCTACCGTTGCAAGGGGGACGCAGATGCAGTGGTGGTATTGGATGATCTTCGCGGCGGTGTTGCTCGGCGTGGAAATGTTCGTCATCGATGCGGAGTTCTACCTCGTATTCCTCGGCATCGCTGCCGCAGTGGTCGGGTTAGTCGGCATGGTGGGGATCGACTTACCTGTTGCCGCGCAATGGATCACGTTTGCCATACTCGCACTTGTCTCAATGGTCGGCTTCCGACGCCGGTTCTATGACAAGCTTCGTCCACCACCCGACCGCGATATCGAAGAACGCGTCACGTCCGGCAAGTTGCTGTTGATGCCGCAGGCGCTGGCGCCCGGCCGCAGCTGCCGCGTGGATTACAGCGGCACCAGCTGGACGGCGCGCAACGTCGGTGAGCACGAAATCGCGGCCGATACCGAAGCGGAGATTTGCGCCATCGAGGGCCTGACCATCGAGGTGCGCAAGGTCCCGGACCGGCCCTGACATCTGCATCGAATTCCGTTCATCGCACCCTTAGCCCGGAGTAAATCACCATGGAACCACTCGTCGCCGTCGCCCTCGGGTTTGCAGCCCTGGTCATCATTCTGCTGTTCAAAACCGCCACGGTGGTGCCGCAGCAAAGCGCATACATCATTGAAAACCTGGGTCGCTACAGTCGCACCTTGAGTGCGGGATTCCATATTCTTGTCCCCTTCATGGATCGCATCGCTTACCGGCACAACCTGAAGGAGGATGCGCTGGATATTCCCGAACAGATCTGCATCACCAAGGACAACGTGCAGGTCGGCGTTGACGGCGTGCTGTACATGCAGGTGCTGGATCCACGCAAGGCGTCCTATGGCATCAGCAATTACCATTTCGCCATCGCGCAACTCGCGCAGACCACGCTGCGCAGCGAAATCGGCCGCATCGATCTGGACAAGACCTTCGAGGAACGCGCCGCGATCAACCTCAATGTCGTCAGCGAACTGGACAAGGCTTCCGAACCGTGGGGCATCAAGGTTCTGCGTTACGAGATCAAGAACATCAATCCACCCCATGACGTGCTGCAGGCGATGGAAAAGCAGATGCGCGCCGAGCGCGAAAAGCGCGCGCTGGTGCTGACGTCCGAAGGCGAACGCGACGCCCGCATCAACAATGCTGAAGGCCAGAAGCAGAGTGTGATCAAGGAATCCGAGGCCGCCAAGCAGCGCCAGATCAACGAAGCCGAAGGTGAAGCGCAAGCCATTCTTGCTGTCGCCCAGGCCACGGCCGAGGGCTTGCGGCAGGTAGCGATTGCCTTGAATGCGCCCGGCGGTGAACAAGCGATGCAGCTACGCGTGGCGGAAAACTACCTGCAGCAATTCGGCCAGCTGGCCAACGAAGCCTCCAGCACACTGGTCATTCCAGCCAACCTGTCGGATATCGCTTCGATGATCACGCTGGCGACCAAGGTGGTGAAGGACAACCGGCCACCGGATATGCCATTGCCCAGGTAAGCTTCCTGCAGCGGGCGGCAGTGGCTGCTAGAATTTCTCTCACAATAACGATAAACGGAGGAATTCAACGATGAAATCAGCAGCAGCCGGCGCTCTGGCGCTTACCCTGGTGACGGCCGCTGGCACCGCCAGCGCCGAAATGTACACGGGCAACTGGACCAATACCTCGTTCGGCAGCAATGGCCCCGTCTGGATACAGACCGAGGTACTGCCCGGTGACCTGTTCGAAATTACCGTGGACCTGGGCGGTTTCGTGTTCGGCAGTATCGACCCGCCGCCGTTCACACTGAGTGGCACTATCAACCCGGACGGCTCGTGGAATGTCAGCGAAAGCGGTAGCGCCGTTTTTGGCGACATTTCGGCATCGCTGTCAGCCAGCGGAGATGTGATTGTTGAATCGGGCAATCTGCCATCACCGGGCGGCGATTTTCTCGATGCGGCGTATGCTTCAGGCACCTTTGACGGCACCAACATCTCACTGCAATACACCTTGCTGCTGACCGGTGGATCGCTACCGGGCAACGGTGGCGTGGAGTTTACTGATTACTATCTGGGGACCCTTGAAGCCAGCCTGACGCCGGTACCGTTGCCCGCGGGCATCGCGTTACTGGTCGGACCACTGGCTGCGCTTGGTTCAATGCGGCGCTTGCGGTACAGATAACCGCAAACGCCGTTCGCGAGGCCGCGACATGATTACAGCGGCGCGTCCGGGAAATTGATCGTCCGCCACATATGGGCCACCGGGCTGCCGTCGAAGCCCAGACCCTCTGCCGGGGCGCGGAAATGGCGACCGATGATGTCGACGAACGGCTCGATGCTGACGACGGCGTTCGGGTCAAATGCATACAGGTCGCTCACCGTCACTTCGCGGGCCGCACCGTACCAGCGGTGTTTGCGGGTGAAATCGTAGGCGGCCTGGATATGCGGCGCCGGTACGTAGTCGTAGCCGAAGACTCTTCGGTACAGGTCGGGATACTGGTAACCCGCTTCGTCGTCGGCGAAGAACCGCAACGGCTGGTGGTAGCGGATGGCGAACGCCGTGCGCTCGGGCACGTAGGGTTCGAACATCTGCGCGCCCCAGTAGCCATGCTCGGTTCGCAGCAATTCCTGTGATACATCATGCAGCAGGCAGGCCAGCACAATCTCCTCATCCACGCCGCGCTGCACGGCCTTGGTGGCACTCTGCAGGCAGTGGTTGCGCGTGCGGTTGAAGCGCATTTCGAAGAAATCCAGCAACTGCGGGCGTTCCGGCATCTCCGCCAGCCGCGCCACAGTGCTGTTGCCACGGTCCGGCATGAACATCTGGCCAATACCGCTGCGATAGGTGCGGCTGGAAATCTGTGCTTGAACCTCGGCCGCGGTGGGGAAGCCGCCGCCGGATGCCGACGATGCGGTATCGCTGAGTTCCGCATTGAGAAACCCTTCCAGCGCATCAGCCCGTGCTTCGTGAGACATCAGGCCTACGGCGGCAGCGCCACCGAGGCCAGCAATAAATCTGCGGCGATCCAGTTCCATATGCATTCTCCTGCTGAGGTCCGGCGGGGCGTACATCTGTCGCAGAGTTAGCCTGCGCGGAGCAACCGCTGTCAAGGCCGCCGGGTTTACGCAGTGCAGCCCATTGGGTCCAATCCCGCCATCCGGGCCTTGGCGGACCGCCGCCGGGATAAGACATCCGCCGCGCTCGCCGGTATACTGGCCCGTCTGTTGCGGTGGCCGGGTGCAACAGCATCCGCTTCATACCGCACTGCATGTCGGGCCTGGACTGGCGTCTCAGCCGCGGTCCGGTTACCGACAATCCGGTATCAATCAAGGGGAACAGACCGCAAGGTCAGCAGGGGATAACAAATGAAAAGGTCTTTGTTCAGCATCGCTGCGCTGATGACGCTTGTCGTTCAGGCGGCGCCGGCACAGGACGCGGGAATTTCACGAGGCGAATACGTCGCGCGCCTGGCCAACTGTGTCGCCTGTCATTCGATACCCGAAGGCGAACCGTTCGCCGGTGGTCTGAAGATGGACGTGCCATTTCTGGGCGCGATCTATACGACCAACATCACGCCGGACAAGGCGACCGGCATCGGTGATTACACCCTTGAGGACTTTGACAACGCCGTGCGCGGCGGCGTCGCCAAGGATGGACACAATCTCTATCCCGCGATGCCGTACCCGTCCTATGCGAAGATGTCCGACGACGACATCAGCGCGCTTTACGACTTCTTCATGAAAGAGGTCAAGGGCGTCAATCAGGCCAACCTGCCGGCTGAAATTCCGGGTTGGAAGAGCCCGCGCTGGCCGCTGAAAATCTGGAACATGCTGTTCGTCGACAACGATCCCTATGAAGCCGATGACGACCAGAGCGCCGCCTGGAACCGGGGCGCTTATCTGGTGCAAGGCCCCGGGCATTGCGGTGCCTGCCACACGCCTCGCGGGCTGTTCTTCCAGGAAAAAGGGCTGGATGAAGGTGACAGCGCTTACCTTGCGGGCGCGCCGCTGGACAACTGGTCGGCCCCCAGCCTGAACCAGGACGTGAATTCCGGCCTTGGCCGCTGGAGCGTGGAAGACATCGCCGAATTCATGCAGAAAGGCATCAACCGCCACGGCACCGCGTTCGGCACCATGGTCGAGGTGATCAACACCAGCACCGCCCACATGACCGCCGACGACCTGACCGCGATGGCTACCTACCTGAAATCGCTGCCGGCGGTGAATGAGAAAAACGCCACGCCCTACAGCTACAGTGATGCCACGGTGGCGGACCTGAAGAGCCCGTTCGGC
Source organism: Gammaproteobacteria bacterium (assembly GCA_024234975.1). Taxonomy (GTDB): domain Bacteria; phylum Pseudomonadota; class Gammaproteobacteria; genus JACKNH01. The sequence continues at coordinate 28,150 of JACKNH010000005.1, read as the reverse complement.
AAGACCGGCGCCCGCACCTACTTCCAGTTCTGCGTGTCGTGCCATTCTGTCACCGGTAACGGTTACGCGCCGCATCCGCCGCTGGCGGGCAATCCGGTCGTGCTGGATCCGGATCCCAGTTCACTGATCAACCTGACCATCAACGGCTCGCTGCGTGTGTATTCCGGTGAATACCCCGATGTCTACGGCATGCCGTACTTCCGTCTGCTGCTCGATGACCAGCAGATCGCCGACGTGCTGACGTTCATCCGCAGCGGTTGGGGCAACAACCAACCGGCAGTGTCGGCGCAACAGGTGGCGGATGTCCGGGCGGCGACCGACCCGACGATTCATGACATCGTGATTCTGCGCATGAAGTGATTTCGTAGCGGAACCCATCCAAGGCCACCTCCCGAGGTGGCCTTTTTTTTTCCGCCATCCCGGACACCGCGCAGCGGTGAGCCGGGATCCATAGGGCCTGCCTCCAAGCCGCATGGATTCCGGCTCGCGCCCCATTCGCGGGCGCGTACGGAATGACGGAGCAGTAAGTCGAAGCCCGTGCGGATTTCCCCGGCGTTGGGTGAGGAACCTTTTTTTGCGCTGATTTCACGCCGTGGCGCTACTTGGTTGAGGCTGGCGCGTCTTATATCCTTGCCCGGTTCATTGCCACCGCAGCTCCATCATCCTCGACGCCACGCGTTGATCCGCGGCCGCCATCACAGTCGATCCCAAGGGGGGGAACATGAGTCATCAAGTCAAATCCGGGCAGCATTCTGTTTCGCGAGTACCGGGCGCAATAGTGCTCTGCACTTCCATACTGTTAGCGGCCTGCTCGGACCCGCAAAGCCCGCAGCCTGAAAGCCCTTCGGCTGCTTCGCCGCAAGCGCCAACGGCGGCCAGCGGGCCGACCAGTTTCGGCCAGATTGATGACGCACGTTTGAACAATGCCCCGAACGAACCGGAGAACTGGCTGGCCACCGGCGGATCACAGCTCGCGCAACGGTTCTCGGCACTGGACCAGATAAATCTCGATACGATCGCTGACCTGAAACCGGCCTGGTCGATGGATTTCGACACCATGCGCGGCCAGGAATCGACCCCCATCGTGGTTGACGGCGTGGTCTATGTCACCACGGCTTGGAGCAAGGTGTACGCCGCCGACGCACGTACCGGCGAGCAGCTGTGGCAGTACGACCCGCAGGTGCCGGGCAAAGCCGGATTCAAAGGCTGTTGCGATGTCATCAATCGCGGTCCGGCCGTCTACCAGGGCAAGGTGTTCGCCGGTACCTATGACGGTCGCCTCCTGGCGCTGGATGCGAAGACCGGCGCTTTGCTCTGGAGTGCGCAGACCACCGACCCGGATTCGATGTTCAGCGTGGCGGGGGCGCCTCGCGTCGCCAACGGGCTGGTGTTCATCGGCAACGGCAGCAGTGGTGAATTCGGCGGCCGCGGCTTTGTTTCCGCCTACAACGTCGATAGCGGAGAACTGGCCTGGCGTTTCTACCTGACCCCGGGCGACCCGGCCGTGCCGGACGGCGCAGCATCGGACGAGATCATGGACAGCATCGTCCAACCCACCTGGTTCGGCCCGCACACCGACTACCGTGGTGGCGCCAATGTCTGGAATTCCATGGTCTATGACCCGGAATACGATCAGCTCTACGTCGCGACCGGCAACGGGTTTCCCTGGGTGCGCAAGTTCCGCTCGGATAACAAGGGCGACAACCTGTTCATCAGTTCCATCGTCGCGCTCGATGCCAGAACCGGCCGCTACAAGTGGCATTACCAGGAAACGCCCGGCGACAGCTGGGATTACGACTCGGTTGCCGACATCATCCTGACCGAGCTGACGCTGGACGGGCAGCCGCGCAAGGTGTTGATGCACACACCGAAGAACGGCTTCTTCTACGTCATCGAGCGCGGCACCGGCAAGTTGCTCTCCGCCGAACCTTACGTTCCCGGCGTGACCTGGGCCAGCCATGTGGATCTCGAAACCGGTCGCCCTGCCGTGGCGGAAAATGCCTACTACGATGACGAGCCCGTGCGCCTGAGTCCCGGCGAAGGCGGCGGCCACTCCTGGCAGCCGACAGCGTTCAGTCCGGTCACCGGTTTGATGTACCTACAGGCCAATGCCTACGCCAGCACCCGCTATATCCCGCGCGAATCGTACGAGTTCGTCAAAGGCATGGATTACATGGGCCTGTGGCACTTCGTCTCGCACGGCCCGGGCGAAGCGCCCGACCCCAACGAACCGCCGCCGCCGACACCGCAGACCTACCTGCTGGCCTGGGATCCGGTCAAACAGGAAGCGGTATGGAAAACCGACGGTCGTGGCGCCGGCGTACTCGCTACCGCGGGCAACCTCGTATTCCAGGGTTTCAGCCGCAACGTGGTCATGGGTGAACTGGCGGCCTTCCGCGCGGACACCGGCGAGAAGGTCTGGTCCCACCCGACGCCCAACGCCATCATCACCGGCCCGGTCACCTACAGCCTCGATGGCGAACAGTACGTAGTGGCCGCCACCGGCGCCGGCGGCGGTTCGATCATCGCCGCATCAGATGATGTCCGCATGCCGCAGGTCGGCCGCCTGGTGGCGTTCAAGTTGAACGGCACCGCCACGCTGCCGGCCGAACCACCACCGGCGCGGCCGATTGAACCGCCGACCGAAACCTTTGCACCGGAGCTGGTGGCCCGCGGTGCGGAGCTGTACGTGGGTTTCTGCACCCGCTGCCACGGCTTTGGCGCGCGGTCGGCCAATATCATTCCTGACCTGCGACGTTCACCGGCATTGGGCAATGCCGAGCTGTGGGAGGCGATCGTCCAGCAGGGCGCCCTGGAATCGCGCGGCATGATCAACTGGTCGCATCTGCTGCCGGACGATGGCGCTGCCGAAGCCCTGCGCGCCTACGTGGTGGAACAGGCGCGCGCGTCCGTACGCTGAACTTTTTTTCCGGACATCGCGGCGGGCCTGAACCGCCGCGATGTCCGGCGCCACATTTCTCGCCTTTCCTGCCATTTTCGCGCCGACACGACAACCCCGCTCAAGTCCGAGGTCGGAGCGACCGACAATTGCCGCGCCATTACTACCGGCAACTGCCTCATCCCGCCATTCTCCGCCAGGTGCAGCAACATTTCGCGTTATCGTTGTTGCAATAGTGCAATAAAAACTACAGTTTTGACAAATAAAGCCGAAATTTTGCGCGGGATACCACTTGTGTGTTGTGAAATCCCATATAGAATACGCATCCGATGGCGCAATTTAGTGGGCAGATCAACCAATTCTGCCATAAGTGCCTGATTTTCCAATTAAAGTGAAGGAGTACCGAGTGTCCCAGACAACTCTTACCAGATTCTCACGCCGCACGCCGGCCGCCGCGCGCCTGTCGGCGCTGGCCGTTGCCATTGCTGCCGCGACCAACGCTGGCGCCCAAGGCACACCCGAAGAAATCGTGGTGACCGCCCAGTTCCGCAGCCAGAACCTGCAGGAAACCCCGATTGCCATCACGGCCGTTACCGCCGACACGATGGAAGCCCGCAGCCAGACCAGCATCTACGAAGTCTCGGCCCAGGCCCCGAACGTAACCTTGAAGCCGCAGGGCGCGGCCTTCGGTCCGTCACTGGCCGCCTCGATCCGCGGCGTTGGCCAGTACGACTTCAACCCGGCCTATGAGCCCGGCGTCGGCCTTTACGTCGATGACGTCTACTACGCCACGCTGACCGGTTCAATTTTCGACCTGCTCGACCTGGACCGCGTTGAAATCCTGCGTGGCCCGCAGGGTACGCTGGCCGGCCGTAACTCCATCGGTGGTTCGGTCAAGCTGTATTCCAAGACCCCGACCGGCGACAACACCGGCTACCTGGCCGCGACCTACGGTATTCGTAACCGCCTCGACTTCCGCGGCAGCGCCGACTTCGCGCTGTCCGATTCACTGGCCATGCGTCTGGCCGGTGTTTCCAAGAAGCAGGAAGGCTATGTGAAGCGTCTGGACTACGGCTGCGCCAACCCGACCAGCGGCATTCCGGCCATGTTGCCGTCGCAATCGAACTGTATCCTCGCCAAAGAAGGTGAAGTTGATACCGACGCCGTCCGCGCGATGCTGAACTGGGATAACGGCGGTTCACTGACCGTCAACCTGATCGCCGACTACACCCACGAAGACCGCACCACGGCGCCTAACGTGCTGACTTATGCGAACTTCACCGACACCGGCTCGATCGACACCAATCCGTTCTCCGTGCCGCTTGCGCTGGACAGCCGTTTCATCACCCCTGAAGGTGAGTACTGGAATTACGGCAATTTCACCAACCCGGCCGATGGCAACCGTGAAGCTGTCCAGGCCGATGGCCGCCTGTTCTTCCGTGGCTGGGGCCTGTCCTCGACCGTCGATTGGGAAATCAATGATGGCCTGGCGCTGAAGTCGATCACGGCCTACCGCGAATACGATTCCGGCTTCTCCAACGACAACGACGCTTCGCCGCTGACCAACTCGTTGGGCTTCGGCACCCTGGACTTCTGGTCATTCAGCCAGGAACTGCGTTTGAACGGTGCGTTTGGCGCCAACGACCAGGTCGAGTGGACCCTGGGCGGTTTCTACATGGACCAGGAATCGACCTATGCAACCTTCCAGGATCTGCGTTACAGCACCTTGCCGCAGTTCCAGGGTAACGACCCGGTTGCGGCCGACAGCCTGGCATTCTTCGCCCATGCGAACTGGGCAGTGACCGATCGCGCGACCCTGGTGGCCGGTGTGCGTTACACCGACGAGTCGAAGAAATACACGTTCCTCCGCAAGAACCGCGATGGCAGCGCGCATCCTGTGCTGGGCGGCCTGGACGGCGCCGTCGGTGATTATTCCGGCGACAAGATTGACTGGCGTGTTTCCGGTCAGTACCAGTGGAATGACGACATCATGACCTACCTGCAGGTCGCCACCGGCTTCAAGGGCGGCGGTGTCAACCCGCGCCCGTTCGTGGCCAGCCAGGCCCAGGGCTTCGGTCAGGAACAGCTGACGTCGTATGAGTTCGGTATGAAAGGCCAGTTCTTCGACAGCATGCTGCGCCTGAACAGCGCGGTGTTCTACAGCCGTTACAAGGACATCCAGCTGACCGCGAACTCCTGCCCGCAGTTCAGCCCGGGTAACTCAGCGACGTTCCCATGCGCGTTGCCGGTCAACGCTGGTAACGCCGATGTCTGGGGCTTCGAATCCGAAGCCGTGGTCTATGCCACCGAAGCACTGCTGATCGATGCCTCCATCAGCTACCTGGATTTCGAGTACACCTACGTCAACCCGGTCGCCGGCGGTATCACGCTGGACAACACCACGCCGTTCACACCGGAATGGAAGTGGAGCATCGGTATCCAGTACGAAATCGATATGGGTGATCTGGGCTCGCTGACGCCGCGTTTCGACGCCAGCTACCAGGACGACGTATTCACCAACTCCTCCAACAGCGCGCTGGGTGCGATCGATTCCTACACCCTGGCCAACCTGCGGTTGACCTGGCGTAGTGTTGACGAGGACTGGGTGGCTTCGTTCGAGCTGACCAACGTGTTCGACAAGTACTACTACCTGACCAAGTTCGACGCCTCTGGCCGCTCGGGCTTTGTCAGCGCGCAGCCTGGCCGTCCGCAGGAGTGGGCGTTCACGGTACGTCGCAACTTCTGATAGCCGCAAGCACTGCGGTACAAACGAAAAGCGCGCCCTCGGGCGCGCTTTTTTTTCGTGCGTTCGAATGGAGGATTCGTGCGACCTACCCGCGCACGTGGCCAACGAACTTGTCGACTTCCCCGCGCAGGGATTCCGCCAGGCGTGACAACTCGTCTGCCGCCACCAGCACCTGGCCGGCGGAATCATTGGTCTCCTGGGCGGTTTCAGTAACGCCAGCAATACTCTTGCCGACCTCTTCCGCCGCACGCTCCACCGCGTCCATCTCGTTGCGGATCTGGTTCGCGGCCTGCTTCTGCTGCGACACCGTCTCGGCGATACCGTGTGCACGGTCGCGCATATTTTCGATACTGCCGCCAATGCGGGTAATGGCGGCAACGGCTTTGTGCGTCGTGTCCTGGATGGCTTCAATACGTGCGGTGATGTCTTCGGTCGCCGTCGCGGTCTGTTGCGCCAGGCTCTTCACCTCGGACGCAACCACGGCGAATCCCTTGCCCGCCTCACCGGCCCGGGCCGCCTCGATGGCGGCATTCAATGCCAGCAGGTTGGTCTGCTCGGCGACCTGCGAAATCAGTTTGACCACGCCGCCGATGCGTTCGGAATCCTGCACCAGGCCGGCGATGATCGCATTGGTCTCGCCGGCTTCGTCAACAGCCCGTTCGGCCGCACGCGCCGATGTCCCGACTTCGGTTTCCACGTCGCCCACGGCGCGCACAAGGTTGTCAGTGGCTTCGGTCGCGGAGTGCACGTTACCGCGCGTTCGATCCGACACATCCGCCACCACCGCCGCCTGGTCGGAAGTCATGCGCGCCGCCGAAGCCAACGTTTCCGCTGTCGCGCGCATTTCGGTCGCCGCCGATGCCACGGTGTTGACCATGCCCATCACTTCGTTTTCAAACTCGTTGGCGAGGCCGACCCGCTCCTGCCTGGCACCTTTGATCGCGCTGTCCTGCGCTGCCATCTGTGTGCTGGCCTGGTTGATCAGCGTCGATGCGCTGCGAAATGCGCCGTTCATCCCCCGCAACACGACCCGCCGCGAGAATCGCCCGTGTGCCGCACTGATCAGGGCGGCGCCCGCTTCGCGGACAAAGGCATCGGTAACATCCAGCAAATCGTTGATTGAGTCTGCCAGTTCGCGCAATTCGGGCCGTTCATCGCACAACAGGACACGCGCCTCGAAATCCCCAGCGCGCCCGCGCTTGCAGACCCGGATGAACTCGGCTGTCCAACGCCGATACAGTTCCAGTTCGTGCTCCAACGCCTCAACACGGTCTTCCCTGGCGGGTGCACCGTCAGCAACGACCGGCGCTGCCGACGAGGACGCAGTGGTGTTTGATTTACGTACCGCAGTCGTCATCGGGGGATACCTCTACAACGAAAACACGAACTGTTCGTAGTCACCGCCGCGCTGGCCGAGATAGTCGAGCAACATTCCGGTGGAAGCTTCCAGCCCCTGGCGCGGACTGCTGTGCTTGCGCTCTTCGGCATGCAGCGACTTGTACACCGGGGCGATGGCGTCAATGGCGCGGCGTTCCGGTACGCGCCGGCTGGAGTGGTAACCAATGATTTCGCCCGCGTCGTTCAAGCTCGGCGTGACATGGGCGAAGACCCAGTAGTGATCACCGTTCTTACACAGATTCAGAACGTAGGCGAAGATTTCACGCTTGGCGCCAATGGTGTCCCACAGAAACCTGAACACGCAGCGCGGCATTTCGGGGTGCCGGATGATGTTGTGTTGAACACCCAGCAGTTCGCGTTCGTCGTAGCCGGCGACACGCAGGAACACGCGGTTGGCGTAAGTGATTTTGCCTTGCGGATCGGTCTTGCTGACGATCAGTTCGTCTTGCGAGAACGAACGCTCGCGCCCGCTCGGTACGATTTCCATTCGCTTCACCAGGCCACCTCCATTGAATACTTCGGCCAGCGATCGGCACATATCAGCGGCACGTCGACGCCACATCTGAACTGCGCAACGCAGCCCGCAGCGGCCTTGTCAGCCGGGAGATTGATCGGCGACAGGCAGCGCAATGGGCGCGGCTGCCCGGTATTCCGCTATGCAGCAACCTGGCGCGAGCGCCTGGTCCGGCCAGCGACACCTGCTTGATTTGACAACTTGTTGATTTACTGCCGAGTATCTTCACCGTACCCGTGCGCCGTGGCGACAGTTGACGCATTGCCGGCAGTTCCGCCACTATCGACGGCCGACGTTGATAACTGACTGTCGACAACGTCGTTGAATCGGCGGCGCCAATAATATCCGGGTACCTGAACGTACCGTTGGGCCCGCCGGATTTGTTGCCAATGCAATGTTTCGGGCAGCACATGGTCGAAGCGTGACTCAGGGCGGCTTCCATTGCCTGACGCCGCGATCAAGTACACGCCGTGAACAGGGGAGATGATGAACAAACTCAATTCGATACTGCTGGTCGCCGTGGCCGCGCTGCCGACGTTGACGCTGGCTCAGACCGCCGACGAAAAACGCGAGAAACTGGCGCGGATGATTCCAAAGCACGAAGGACAACTCGGTGCACTGGCGCCGGAAAATCTGAACAAACCCCGACCGGCGCCGCCGTTCAACCTGACCGGTACCTGGTTCGTCGATTTGAGCCGCGCCTTCGCCGATTTCATGTTCGGCCCGCCCTACCCGGAGTTCATCGGTCAGGCCAAGGAGGATTTCGAGGAAGGCCAGCGCATGCGCGCTGCCGGCAAGCCTTATCGCGATGCCATCGGCCAGTGTTTCCCGGCCGGCATTCCGATGATCATGACGCGGGTGTGGCCGATCGCCATGGTGCAGATGCCAACCGTCATCTACATGGTGTCGAACTTCAACAACAGTTTCCGCCAGATATTCATCGACGGCAGGGATTTTTCCGATCCGGATTACGTGTTGTTCACCTATAACGGCGAGTCCATCGGCCACTTCGAGGGCGATACGCTGGTGGTGGATACGCGGTATATCGAAACCTACAACCACTACATCGATACCGGCGTACCGATTTCCGAGGATTTCCGTGTGCAGGAACGCATCCGTCTGCTCGAAGACGGCGAGATCCTCGAATTCGAATACATCATGACCGACCCCAATAACTGGGTCGGCGAATGGCGCAGCACCAAGCAGTGGTTGCGCACGGATTACACCGATATCGGGGAGGTGGAATGTCTGCCCGATCTCAACGACAACCTGCCGAGCACCCAGGCCGGACAGGTCGGTCTGGAGCGCTGATACAGCGCGTCGGCCTCATGTACCAGGCAACAACAGCAAGGACCTACACCATGATCGCATTCAAATCCCTGACCGTCGCCATCGGCATCAGCTGCGGGCTCCTCGTCGCGACGATGATGCCGGCCCAGGCCCATCATTCCACGGCTGCTTTCGATAATGAACAAGTCGTCGAAGTCACAGGCAAGGTCACCCAGGTACGCTGGATCAATCCGCACGCGTCTTTCAAGGTTGAGGGTACCGCCAGTGGCGGCGCGCCGGCAGGACTGTGGACGGTTGAAATGACCGCGCCAAATATCCTCATGAACCAGGGCTGGAAGCGGAATTCGGTCCAGGTAGGGGATACCGTCAAGGTCTACATCAACCCGCTGCGCAACGCCATCACGTTGAAGGATGGCAGCCAGGGCGGACTTTACGTCGGCGTCGAACTCGCCGATGGCAGCACGCTCGGCCGCACAGATGGCCTGGGCGAAGGCACCAGCCAGTAATTCCGCAGTATCGGCGGCGGCGGGCGACTGCCCGTCGCCGCCTGCTGCCCGCATTTTCAGGGCCGCTCCGCCTTGCATCGCTGCAGCGCAAATCTTATCTTCAGCGCTCCTGCAAAAACGTTCCAAGGACCCACACGAATGGCTTCGGAGACGACCTCCACTTTCACCAAGACGCCTGGCTGGCTGGATTGGTACGACGGCCCGACCAAACCACAATTCAAACTCCCCGCGGGCGCGGTTGACGCGCACTGCCATGTCTTCGGTCCCGGCGCCGAATTCCCATTCGCTCCCGAGCGCAAATACACGCCGTGCGATGCATCCAGGCACCAGCTTTACGCGCTGCGCGACCATCTGGGCTTTTCGCGCAACGTCGTCGTCCAGGCCACCTGCCACGGTGCAGACAACCGGGCGATGGTCGATGCCGTGGTCAACAGCGGCGGCCTTGCACGCGGTATCGCGACGGTAAAACGCGATGTCACTGATGCCGAACTGGAGCGATTGAATGCGGCCGGCGTGCGCGGCGTGCGCTTCAACTTCGTCAAACGGCTGGTCGACTTCACGCCACGCGATGAGTTGCTGGAAATCGCTTCACGTATTGCGCCACTAGGGTGGCACGTAGTGATCTATTTCGAAGCCGTGGACCTGCCTGAGCTATGGGATTTCTTCACCGCGCTGCCGACGACGATCGTGGTTGACCACATGGGACGACCCGATGTCACCAAGCCGGTCGATGGCCCCGAGTTCGAACTGTTCGTCCGTTTCATGCGCGAGTATCCCAACGTATGGAGCAAGGTCAGCTGTCCGGAACGGTTGACGGTGGCCGGCCCGCCGGCGTTGAATGGCGAGCGCAACGCCTACCGCGACGTGGTGCCGTTCGCGCGCCGCATCGTTGAAACGTTTCCCGATCGCGTGCTGTGGGGTACTGACTGGCCGCATCCGAATCTGAAAAACCATATGCCCGACGACGGTCTGTTGGTCGATTTCATTCCGCATATCGCGGTGTCCGCCGAGTTGCAGCAGAGAATGCTGGTCGACAACCCGATGCGGTTGTACTGGCCGGAAGAAGTCTGAGGTTGGTTCCAACGGACCGGGATGCGTGTACCCGGTCCGCTGCGGTCGCGCATGCACGCAACCCATGGTTCTACTGGCCGGAGTCAAGCAATGCCGGATGGCGCTGAAGTCGTGACACCCGAATCGGCCGCGGATATCACCGCGGTCAGTCAGCTCATATTGCGCGAGCGCGAGAGTCGCGACATGTGTTACTGGAACCGCATGCGCGACTGCTTTCACCCCGATTCAGTGGTCAACATCAGCTGGTTCAAGGGCAACGGCTACGATTTCGTTGCCGGATCGCGTGACATGTTTGAGCGCGGAACCTGCGCGAAGCATCGCCTGGGACCGGTGCTGGTGACGCTCAACGGCAAGCGCGCGGTGGCCACACTGTCCGCCATCATCGATATTCCGATGGCGCTCGAAGGTGTGGACGTCATCCTTTCCGCTCACTGCCTGATGGTTTATCGGGCCGAGCAGCGCGATGGCATCTGGCGCATTTTCGGCTTTGAAGCGATTTATCGTCGGGATGAATTCACGCCCGCGGTGATTGGCAATACGCCGAACATCGATCCCGCCGCGTTGAAACCGTATCGCGCGTCATACCGCAACCTTTGCTACAGCCTGGCGCTGAATGGTTTCACACCCAGCAACGATTTGCCGGGAGAAGACAGGCCCGAGCTGGCCAACGCGTTACTGCAGGAAGTCTACGGTTGGGCCGGACTGGACGTTCCGACCTGATAACAACTGGCCGGAACGCGGTTATCGCGGCAAGGCATTGTGCTTGGCCGCGATCACCGAAGGAGGACTAGTGCTTGTCCCAAGGCGAAGGCATCAGGTACGGCACCGTGACGAACACGGCTTCGATCTGCCGTATCCGGCCATCGTCGATCTTGAACAATTCCAGCAGGTAGAAGGAATGCGGATAGCGAATCGGTGAATCCACTTCGCGCCCGTCCGTCAGCGTGTAACGGCCCATGCGGCCGGAGTGATCAATGAAACCGCCCGCCATCACCAGCCCGCGATCCACGTCCACCAGCGGAAACCGGCGCCCGCGCAATCTGTCGTCATAGCGGTAGTTGCCGAGCTTGAACTGTTCCTCGCAGCCCAGGCTGCCGACTGAAGTAATCGCAACCTTGGTGTTGTTGGTGGTCTGCGTGCCGTTCTCGATCCGGTTGCACTGAGGATGGAACTGGGTGAACAACGTCCCGTCGTTCAGCTGCAGCGTATCGAAGTAGCCATCGGCAATGGAGATCAGGCGCGCGCGCTCACGTCGCGCGGCTGGCGGCAGGTCCTGGTGGAAGAGTGGTTTGTACTCCAGGGTCGGCTCGGGCCAGACAATGCCCTTGGGCTCATCCTGGTAGCGCAGGACAACGATCTCCGCTTCCGTGATGCGTTTGTTGACGACCTTCAGTCTGAGCGCGAACGGCGAACTCGATTTCGGTTCATGCAGCAAACCATAGAACCCCACCTGGCCTTGTTCGATATCGGCCACAGTCAGTCGATAATCGCCGAGCCCGGCAATGGTCCCCCAGACGCCTTCACCGATCGGCATCTCTACATTGTTTTCCGTATAGCGGATGCCTTGCGCGAACGGCACCTGTTCGGGGCGCTTGCTGGCAAGACCGTCGAGGTACTGCTGCAGAATGCCTTCCAGACATTCGCGGTTACACGCAAACGCGGGGTCGCCGGCTGGCAGGTGGGCGGTCTGGGCAGCGCTCACGGCGCTGAACACAGTGAAGCAAAACAAAAGTACGGCACCTGGTCGGAATCGGGTCATGGCGGCTCAACAAGTTCTCTGGCAGATGGGCAGGGCGCTGTTTTAGCACAGGCATCGGGCAGCGCCCAGCGCCGCCATAGCGGGTTGAACCGCTATCGCAGCCCTCGAGATTCCGAAGCAATCCATCCCTCCCACCCCTTTTTCATACCGTTTTATTCCTTTATACTCCGTTTCGATTCTATATTAGTGACTTTCGGGATGTATAAGGAATTCTACACAGCGAATGAAGTCGCCGAACTGCTGGGTCTGCATGTAAAGACCGTGCGCAATCATGTACTGGCCGGGCGATTGAAAAGTACGCCGTTCGGCAAGCGCTACCGGATTGCCCACAAGGACCTGATGGCGTTCACCGGCGGCGGCGAATCGGACACACAGACCTCAGTGCCGCCGATGGCCGGCGCGCGCGTGGACGTCACCACGGTGGTCCAGATCGACGGCGTCCCGCGGGCCACGGTTGACCGCATGACCACGATGTTGACGTCGACGACGCGCGGCAGGGATGACAACGGCAATCACCTGCGGGTGGAAACGCGCTACCAACCCGACGTCGACCGCTTGAAGGTCGTGATCTCCGGCGGCGCCGCAAGCACCGCGGGCCTGCTGTCGATGATCGCCACGCTCGCGGCACAATGAGCGTCGCTCGCGCGCACAGCACTCTCCAATCCACGATGAAGTACTGCCACGGGAATCAAGAACAATGAAAGACCTGACCCAGGGTTCAGTCACCGGCAACATCATTGCAATGGCGGCGCCCGTGGCCGCCGGCATGGTGTTCCAGACAATCTACCTGTTGGTGGATCTCTACTTCGTGGCGCGGCTCGGCGATGCAGCCGTCGCCGGTGTCGGCGCTGCCGGCACGGTTGTATTCGCCATCATCGCCCTGACCCAGGTCCTGGGCGTCAGCTCGGTGGCGCTGATCTCCCAGGCGGTGGGCCGCAAGGATCAGACCAGCGCCAACCTGGTGTTCAACCAGTCGCTGGTGTTGGGCGCCTTGTGTGCGCTGGTCACGCTGGCGGGCGGCTACAGTCTCAGTCGCTACTACATGCAGTACATCGCAGCCGATGCGCAGACCGTGGACCAGGGCGTCAGCTTTCTGCAGGCATTCATTCCGGGCATGGCGTTGCAGTTCGCAATGATGGCCATGGCATCGGCGTTGCGAGGCACGGGCATCGTCAAGCCGGCAATGCTGGTTCAAGTTGTCACGGTCATTCTGAACACGGTGCTGGCGCCAGTCCTGATCGTCGGTGTCGGCCCGGTACCCGCGTTGGGCGTATTCGGCGCCGGTCTCGCCAGCACGGTTTCACTGACAGTGGGCGTACTGATGCTCGGCTACTACTTCCACAAGTATGAAAAATACGTGCGTTTCGATTCGGCCATGTGGCAGCCGGACCTCCCGACCTGGCGGGCGATGTTGCGCATCGGCCTGCCTGCCGGTGGCGAGATGCTGCTGATGTTTGTCTATTTCGGCGTCGTTTACGCGGTTATCCAGAATTTCGGCGCCAGCGCGCAAGCCGGCTTCAGTATCGGTGGCCGCATCATGCAATCGATCTTCATGCCGACGATGGCGATTGCATTCGCGATCGGGCCCATCGCCGGGCAGAACTTCGGCGCCGGAATGAAGCAACGGGTTCGTGAAACCGGTTCCAAGGGAATGTTGCTGAGCTGTGCAGTGATGCTGGTGGTAACGCTGGGCTTTCAAATCCGGCCCGAACCGTTGGTGGCATTTTTTACCGACGAGGCAGCGGCAATCGCCTACGGCGCCGGCTTCCTGCGCATCGTGTCGTTGAACTTCGTCGCGCAGGCCGTGGTGTTCAGTTGTTCAGGTATGTTTCAGGGTCTGGGCAATACGCGTCCGGCCCTGCTCAGCTCTGCCATTCGATTGGTGATATTCGTGGTACTTGCGATGGTCGTCGCCAGCCGTCCGGACTACGTGATTACGCACGTGTGGTACGTGTCGGTGCTCGCCGTCGTGGTCCAGGCGTTGGTGAGTTACGTCCTGCTGCAACGGCTGCAACGCGAAATGCTGTGATTATCCAACCCGCCGGGCCAGTTGGGCCGGCCCGGCGGGTGAAACCTGCGGTCACGGGTGTTCGGACACCGCGTGAAAGGCGTCGTGCAATTGTTCAAATGCTGCTTCAAACGCGCGTTCGTTGCCGCTGCCACACGGCTGCTCCATGCCTTTCAGCGCATCCTTCAGCAAACCGACGTTGGCTGCCTTGATACGATCTGCCAAGGCATTCATCTGTGGCAGTGTTGCACAGGTACCGGCCATTCGTTCGGCATCCTTTGGCGCATGCCACAGCGGCGCCATCACCTGGTGGAAGGCATTCACCTCGGCAGTGAATTCGTGAGCGTGGTCTTCTTCAGCGGCTTGCACGGCAAATGCGAACGCTCCCAGCAGCGGCCCCAGCAGTACAGAGGTTTTAATCCGTAACATTACTTTTCACCTGTTTGAATCTGGTTTGAGATGGCTTCGGCGATCATCGATCAACTTATTCCACCTGGCCAGCCCTGCGTCGCGCCATCACCGGCAAACCTGTACACGATCAACTAAGACGAAAGGCGACGGTGATGGATTTCAGCCACGATTTCGCCAAGACAACCAGTCCAGGTCACGATGGTATGGCAGCGAGCCGGGACAACGTACTGCTGTAGCGTCGTTTTTCTTTCTTTATCAGTAGCCTGGAATCCGTCCCGGCGCCATCAAAGGAAATCGGCGGGTTGCCGATACAAACGTTGGATTTCTCAATCCCTGCTGATACTTACAACAACCATCAGGACGCGACTCGTGATACCCCAACAACAAGCGCAGGATTTGCACTTCTCGTTCGTTCAGTCACTGGCGTCAAACCTGTCGGCCGGTTCGATTGAACTCCCTTCATTCCCCAAGGCCGTGCTCAGATTGCGCCAGGTGCTGGAGGATGAAAATTCGACCACCGCGCAAATCGTCCAGCTGCTATCGGTCGAGCCCGCACTGTCGGCACGCCTTATTCAGATCGCCAACTCGGCCGCCATGGGCGGGGCGAATCAGATCACTGATTTGAATACCGTCGTCAATCGCATGGGCCGGCAGATGGTGCAGAGCGCCGCGATGTCGTATGCAATGAAGCAGATGCGCGAATCGCAGACGCTGGATGTATCCCAGGTGCTGCTGGACGATTTGTGGCACACCAGCACCCAGGTCGCCGCCCTGTGCTACGTGCTGGCAAAGAAATATACAAAATTGAATCGCGACCAGGCCCTGATGGTCGGCCTGATGCACGGCATCGGCAAACTGTACATATTGGGCCAGGCGCAGAATCACCCCGAGTTATTCAGCGATCCCGGTGCGATGGAAGGGATCCTGCAGGAATGGCATGCCGGCATTGGCAGCGCGATTCTGCAGACCTGGAACTTCCCGGACAACATGTCCTACGCGGTCGCCAATTTCGAGCAGACCGACAGGGTTCATGAAGACGGCGCGGACTTCACCGACGTTCTGATCCTGTCATTCATGCTGGCGCACTTCCTGACAGCGGGAGAGGACGGCGAACTGCAACTCGATGACGTGCCGGCCGCGGTCAAGCTGGGCGTTTCGGCCCACGACCTGATGGAATTGCTGATCGAATTCGAAGAGCAGATCGCCAGCCTGCGCCACGCGCTCGGCTGATCGAACTGGTATTGGACCAAATCTCGAACCGCGGCCGGCCCTGCGCCCACCGCGGTTTTTCAGTGCCGTCAACCGCGCGCGGCCGGCGGCAGATCCTCCGCATTCACCCAGCTGCCATGCAACTGGTGCCGCATACGCAGCGGCAGCTTGATCCGTGCAATCGGCCCTTTTTCGATATGCGCGGCCTCGAGGACCACGACATCCGATAACCACTGGTCGTGCAATTCGGTGGCCACCAGCAGGTAGCCTTCGTGACCGGAAATCCTTGATGGCACATGTACCGGTTCGGCGACCGTGGTGCCTGGCCCCAGGCTGAAGTGCGTGGCGCGACCGGACTTCACTTCCAGCCGGGTCACTGTGTTGAACCCCATATGCGCGATGCCGGTCATCAACGGTGGGCCGTTCTGCGGTTGATAGTTGACGTAATAGCCAACGTCGTAGTCCTTCATATGGTCGCGATCGGCAATGCGCGGGAAATCGCCGACCGCCGGGCACAACACGTGCTCAACCCACTGGTCGCCCGGTTTGGCCAGATCAAACTCCCAGCGCACATACGGGCACATCATCTTCTGTGGCTCGAACACTTGCCCCGAATCATCGCGCACGAACGGGAACTGGTGGCCACCGGTATAGGAGAAATCAAAATAGACCTTGCTGCCTTCGGTATAACCATTCATGAAGTGGTACGCGGAAACGCCCGGCCCCTGGAACCAGCGCAGATCCTTGACCGAACCGTCGCGCGGCATGATACCGACCCAGGTCGGTTTGTCCGGCTCGTACACCCAATGCGGACCGCCACCCTTGATGCGATCGAGATCGGCCGTGGTCGGAAACAATGGAAACACGATATGTTCCTTGGTGACGACGAAGTCATGCATCATCGAGACATAAGGTGCTTCGAACCATTCCTCACGTACCAGTCGGCCATCCTTGTTCACTACCATCAGCGATATGTCACGCGTGGCCAGACCGCCGGCTTCGTAGCCATTCAGAAACATCTCCCCCGTATCAAAATCGATACGCGGGTGCGCAGTGACAGTCTCGCTCCTGATCCTGCCGTCGAAATTCCACCAACCCAGGGTGGCCAGCGTCGCCGGGTCCATGGCCATCGGCAGGCTGTCCTCTTTCAGCATCAGTAACCTGTCCGCATGCCACACCGGTGTGGTGTTGGCAACGCCGCGCGGCACGTCTTTGACGCTGGAGTCATCGGTATATGGATTCCGGTAAATGCCGAACAGCGCACGGCCGGCGGCGCGTTCCGCCTTCAACCTGTCAGTCATGACATAGCGGGTCTTGTAGTCGACCTTGCCATCGTGGAAGCGGAACATGCTGAGCATGCCGTCGGAAGCAAAGAAGTTGTCGTGATCGAATTTCGGCGGGTAGTAGGGATCAGGCGTCAAACGGAACCAGGTGCCGTTGATATCCTTTGGCAGTGCACCTTCAACCACCAGATCACCGATATCGCACTCAACCCGCATCGGCGCGTTGAATCCGGAGTATTCGTTATTGCTCGGAAACGGTTGTGTCACGACGGGTGTCCTCGTTGAATTGCTTCGGCTTCAAATACTCGGCCATGATGCCATGAGTACGCGCCGGCCGGGCATGACCGGATGCCATGAGCGATGCTACCGCTTCAGGCATCGAGCACGATATCCAGCGCTGCTATTTCCGCCTGCCGATAACCCAATGACTCGAGAATCTCCTGCGTATGCTGGCCCAGACGCGGTGGCGGCTCATCAACGGACGGCCCGTCCTGCGACATCAGGAACCCCGCGTTGGCGATGTGTACATTTTCAGTATCAGGCAGCCCGGGCACGGTCAACGGCAACACCGCATTACGCTCGAGCAGGTGCGGCATCGACGCCGCTTCACTGACTTCACGCACCATGCCACAAGGAATGCCGGCATCACTCATCCGCTTTTCCCAATCCGCACCATCACGTTTGGCAAGTTCAACGCTGACCTCGCGATGCATCTCCTGCGCATTGGCGCGCCGCTGTTCGGGATCGCAGAAACGCGGGTCTTCCAGCCAGTCCGTACGTTCCAGCATGCGCGCGAGGGCGACGAATTGATGTTGTTGCACCACACCGAGGGAAACCGTCCGTCCATCACGCGCAATGAACATCGCTGAGGTCGGTTGGCCGCTATAGCCGATGTTACCGGTACGCGCGAGCGCCTTGCCGGTGACCAGGAACGGCACCACCGCGGAGGTCATGAATGCAATGCTGGCATCGAACATCGCCACGTCGATGTACTCGCCACCGCCGCCGCGTTGCCGTCGTAGCAATGCCGCGAGGATGGCGAACGCAGCCGTCTGGCCGGTGAGCGTATCCACGACAGGAAAACCGACGCGCATTGGCGGGTCGCCAGGATCACCACCCAGACTCATCATGCCGCAGGTCGCTTGCACGATGTTGTCGATCGCCGGCCAGTCGCGCAGCGGACCGGATTGCCCGTAACCCGAGACCGAGCAGTAGATGATGTTTTCGTTGAGTTCGCGGACCGCCTGATACCCCAACCCCAGCCGATCGACGACACCGGGCCGGAAGTTTTCCAGCATGACATCACTACGCGCGACGATCCTGCGTGCGACTTCCAGCTGCGCAGGATTCTTCAAATCGAGTGCGATTGATTTCTTCCCTGCATTGACCGCGATGAAGGCGGGCGCCATGCCATCGTAGCGGCGGTCGGCGCCGTAGGTGCGCATGGCATCGCCGCGGCCGTGTGGTTCAATCTTGATGACTTCCGCGCCCAGCAGCCGCAGCAGGTGCGAGGCATAAGGGCCCGCCATGACATGGCTGAAATCGGCGACGCGGATTCCGGACAATGGTTGCATTCAGTGACTACCTCCCCTGCAGGACACCGTGCCGTCCGGCTGGACGCTGGCACGGGCGACAGAAAATACGGCAAGCCCATCGATGCCGTAACGCGAAAGCGAGCTGGCATTGCCGCGAGCCAGTTCGAGATACAAATCGTCGAAGCGTGTCTGGTCAGCCGCGGGCAGCGCGGTGAATTCGATCTTCGCTGCTTCCGCTGCCTGCTCGCCGGCGACCAACGCAATTTCAGTCTGCCTGGCCAGGGCCGCTTCCCAGACCGCGATGCCTTCTTCCAGCACAGCGCGGTGTTCGGGACTCAACAGCGACCAGCGCTGCTCACTCATGGCGCGTGCAGGATAGGCGCCGCGGGGGACGATGAGGCCGGCGTAGTAATGCGTCACTTCGGCAAAGTGCAGCGAGCGGAAGGTATCCATCGGCGCAATGACACCGTCGAGTACGCCTTTGGCAAGCGCGGAATAGACCTCGCCCATCGGCATGTTGACCGGGTCCGCGCCCAGTCGCTTCAATACGTTCAGAAGTTCGGTTGGCGCGCGGATCCGCATGCCCTGGATGTCATCCAGCGAGTGCAACGGTTTATGCGTGGTGACGATACCAGGCAGGGGGCCACCCTGAATCGCGAGTATCTTAAGACCTTGCAACTCGTGCGCGAATTGCGGGCTGCTTGCGGCCATACAGCGATACAACGCCACCTGCTGTTCAAACGACGTCGTGCCACTGTAAAAGCCCGATTGCAGGCGGATGAGATGCGCGCCGCCCTTGACGTAAATCGGTGTAATCAGCCCGATGTCGGCGACACCGTGCCGCAGTTCCACCATGGAATGTTCGGACGACAGCAACGCCCCCGACCAGTTGGGCTTGATGCGCAGCGTGCCGCCAGAGCGATCATGCACGAATTTCATCCACTGCTGATCGGCAAGGCTGAACGGGTGATTCGGTGAGTATGGTGTCGCGTAAACGAGTTCGACCACGGCATCGTCTTGCGGCGCTCCACAAGCCATCAATGCCAGCAACACCATGAGCAGCAGCGCTCTCACGCCAGGCCCGCGTCCACGACAAAGCGTTCGACCATTTCCACCATGGCGGCGTGGTCCCAGGTTTTCGCATCGACCATGTCCGCGTCCAGCGCCAGCACCGGCACACCTGCATCCTCCAGCGCCAGCGTGGTCAGCCGGGTACCCGATTGCGACAAGCGGTTGTCGGGCGGGACCAGCATCACGGCGGCATCGATGCCGCAGCGCTTGGCCTCGCTGACCATCCAGCCATTCATCCACGGCGGCAGATGCAATACCTCGTTCATCGAACAGATGCGGCTGGCGAGTGCTTCCATCGTTCTGCCGTGCAATTGGCGGATGTATTGCGGGCCGGCAAACGGCATGTACATCGACCAGACGAACACCGCGCCCAGGCGTTGTTCCAACGCCTGATAGAAACCAGGGTCGTGCCAGACGCCGGCGCCGATCCACATCAGGCGTAGTTTCTCGTTGGCCGCCACGCCGATGCCCTGCTTCACGCGCTCCGCAACTTCATCACGGAACTTTCGCGCATGCGCCACCGCCCAGTCCGAACCGCGATGCCACTGCGGAATCATCGTGTTCGGCATCTGGTCCGCAATCGATACCGGGCACGGCCTGGCCTCGCCGATCATCCGCGCGGCTTCGGCGATGTACCCTTCCTGCTCGTTGATCCTGTGCATCAAGGTTTCCAGCCTTGCGGGATCGAAGCGGCGGCCGGTCTTGCGTTCCAGCAATTCGATCAACTCTTCAAGTTCGGCCACCATCAACGCAATACGCCCGGGCTGGTAGACGGTTTCCCAATCGTCGTTGGAGTGGGCATACCATTCCGGATCCTTGTAGTCCCACGCCGGCGCTTCCATCGGGAAGAAATCGGTGTTCAGCGCATCGGCCCATTGTGAGAACACCTGCTGGATGCAGTCACAGGTCAGCCGCGCGACGAGTACCGCCGGCTTTGGCAATCCGCCCCATGGCGCGGTGGCGGGGTCGTTGGCCAACGTGCAGGCCAGACCCAGCGAACAGTATTTGCAGCTGTTGTCGGGATAGCCGTGCTCGACCATGGTATTGAAATAACGTGTTGAAAGCTGCTTGGCGGAGATGTATGCCGACCACCATTGGTTGGTGATCAGCGGGATATCCATCACATGGAAGATTTCATGCGGCGTATCCGCCTGCGCCACCGCGAACGCCTCACCGGCTTCCACCACGCGACGCTTCAGCTCGGCGCCGAACGCCTTCTGATAGGCAGTGGCCTCGGCCGTACAGGCCAGATCCTTGCGGCTGCGTTGTCCGGCCGTCGCACTCATTTGAAAACTCCCAGGTCATTCAACTCTGTGATGCGCTCGCTGCTGATGCCGGCGATGCCGGCAGCCACTTCGGCGCTGTGTTCGCCCAACCCCGGCGCGCGGAAAGGCGCGATATCCGAACGGGAAAAATCGATCGGTGTCCGCACGTGTCCGAAAGCGCCGAGCAACGGGTGCTCGAGCTCAACCAATGCACCACGCGCGCTCATGCCTTGGTCGCGCGAGAACACATCCTCGATATCCTGCACGACGCCCGCGGCAATGCCGGCGTTCTGCAGTTCCGCCATCAGCTCGTAGTCATTACGGGTCGAAGTCCACGCCGCGATATCCTCACCGCCCGCCAGCGCGCACAGAGTGGACCACTGCGCCCGGTCGACCAGGGTGATGGCGATCCAGCGTTCGTCGCCCACCGTCGGCCATACGCCTTGCTTGAATACCCGCGGATCATCATTGCCCTGACGCCGTGGCGGCCCGTCGTTCTGGGTTGCGACGATGGCATCGAACATCTGCTGGACACAGATTTCATACATCGAGGCATCGATATGCACGCCGCTGCCGGTTTCATTACGACGGGTCAGTGCGGCGGCGACGGTGGCTGCCATCACGAACGGCACGATGACATCACCGTAGGGCACCGCACCCGGCACGATGGGATCGCGGTCGGGCCAACCGGTGAGATAAGTGCGACCTGACAGCGCACCGCCGGTACCGTCCACACCCCACTCCCGTGCCAGCGGGCCGGTCTGGCCGTAGACGCTGCCGGAAACCATCACCAGTGACGGATTGCGTTTCACCAGGCTGGCGTAATCCAGGCCGAGTTTCGCCATCGTTCCGGGCGAAAAATTCTCAACCACCACGTCAGCCCATTCGATCAGCGGCCCGAGGATTTCCATGGCCTCCGGGCGCTTCATGTCCAGCGCCAGGCTGCGCTTTGAACTGTTCAAGTGCGCGAACCACGGTTTGTCATCGAAGCTTTTCGCGGTGGAAGCGGACACCTGCACATCCAGCCGCGACAGGCAGGGGCGCGTGCGGCTTTCAACCTTGATGACTTCCGCGCCGAGGTCACCCAGTGTCTTGGTCGTGATGGAGCCGACCAGCGCCCAGGCGAAATCGAGCACCCGCACTCCCGACAGCGGGCCGGGACGCTTACCGCCAGGTATTACGCGGCGCGGCGCCGGCGCGCCGTCGGTGAGCGTGGCAAATCTGCCGGGCACCGACAACACACCACGCGGTTGCCAGAAGCTTCGCGCCTGCAGATGCGGATCGGCCAGCACATCGCCCGGTTCGGCGACGACGCAGGCATTGATGCCACGGCGACGACCTTCAGTGGCGATTTCATGTTTCGTGCGCGTGCGGAAGAAGGCTTCGATGGCAACCTCCCATCGCCGCCGCGTCTCCGGGTCGAGCGTAGAACGGTTGTAGCTCAACCAGTCCACGCCCTGCAGCGGATTATCGACGCCCGCTGCATCCATCCAGTCGGACAAGCCCTGGTTGGCCGGCGCACCGAAGCGTCCGGTCATCAAGGTATGGAAACACCAGCCATCGGCCAGCGGCCAGATACAGCGCACCGTTGCCCGACCGTAATTCAGCGCACCGCCCACACGCGACAGTTTGCGCTGATCGAATTGCCAGACGAGGATGCTGCTGACATTGCGGTTGAACGCAACTTCCTGGATCGAAACGTCGACGTGCTGGCCACGACCACTGCGCAGGCGTTCGAAATGCGCGGCCATGGCGCCAGCGGCCGCAACCATCTCGGCGTGGAAAGTACACGCATCCAGCGCCTCCTTCACCGGCGGCCTGTCGGGTTCGCCAGTCAATCGCAACGTGCCGCTCATCGCCGATGCAACCAGTTCCGAACCGTGCAGACCGGCATGCGGCCCGTAACTGCCGAAGGCTGAAACCGACACATGGATGAGGGAAGGATGCGCGCTGGCGATATGGTCATACGCCCAACCGGCGTCTGCCAGATGCTGCAGACCGACACCGTCCACCAGAAACGACACGCCGTTCAGATCGCCGATCGAGCGTGGCGGATCAACAAGTTCAGCGCCCAGCGATTGCAGGTAGCGCAGCAAGGGACGGTGCGCGGCGATCGATAGCGCAGCGACCCTGTGACCGGTGAGCAGCGTCATGCGGCTATCTCCTTGACGAACGTGCTGACGCCCGCGTCCGCGCCATCGCTGCCGTCCCAGCGCTGACGGGTGAGGATCAAGGCGGCAACACCGGCCTCACTCAATGCCGTGCGCTGGCGGGCGACATGCCAGGCCATTGCTTCATCCTCTTCGATCAGCCACATCACCACTGCCTCGGCGTGTGTACGGCGTACTTCACTCAGCAGCAGGCTTGTGCGATCACCAAAGGCCCGCGGACCGTACGCGTTGGCGTTGACCTGGCGCGCCACGGCGTCCACCGCATCTGCCACACCGTCATTGGCGATTGCCGCGCCGTGGCGCAGCAGTGCGCGTGCATGCAACTCGCCGCAGACATTGCCACCGGCCGCTTCGACCGCGCGGTGCAACCGGTCATCAGGCGGCGCCGAACCCGCCAACAGGATCTTCGCGGAGGTTGTCGCTATCGCAGGCAACGTCGCCGCCGCCAGCTCATCTGTCAGATCCGCGAACAGGCATGCGCGCGCGAGGTTTTCGTACCAATGACCGGCGCTGCCACGGGACGATTCGAGTTGTGCATACAGATCGCGCGAGAAGTTCGCGCGTGCGATGCCCGATGCCAGATCCGTGGCTGACAAGCCCAGTATCGCCAGCAGTTTGCCGATGGCCTGCGCAGTCTGCGCGATACTGGTCTCTCGCGGGATCAGACCGATGTCAAAGATCAACGCCTGCGGCCCGCCAATCAATCCGCGCCGTTGCAGCTCACAGATGTAGTAATAGAGACGTTGCGCGGCGTCGTCACCGCGGCTGAAGACCACGAACTCGAGACAATCGAAAACGCCGTCCGCCCAGTCTTCCAGCATTGAGCGCGCCCAACCGGGAAATGCCGATTCCAGCCAGCCATCGGCGCGTGGGGTCGCGCGCCCCATCTGCCATGGCAGATGGCAGAACCTGCGCTCGGAAGCGAGCATGATGTCCAATGGAAGATCGAAGCCGACGTAGCCGACGGCGCCTTGTGTATTGCCCGCTGACGCCAGCGGATCGGCCAGTGTGGCCGTGATCAATGCATCCAGAGTTGTTGCGGTCTCAACCATCAAGCGAGCCATCCGGGTAAGGCCATTGCGATCGCCGGGAACACGATCAGCAACAGCAGGTGAACGAAGTCGGCGGCGAGGAAAGGCAATACGCCGCGGAAAATCCGGCCCAGGCTGACGTCGCGCGCGACGCCCTGGATCACGTAGAGATTCATGCCCATGGGCGGATGAATGAAACCAATCTCGGTCGCCCGCACGACGAAGATGCCGAACCAGATGGGTGACAGTCCCAGGCTGCTGATGACCGGCAGCAGGATCGGCGTCGCCAGCAGCATCAACGCCAGGCCATCGAGCACCGACCCGAGCAACAGCAGGAACAGTGCCATCAACAATACCGTGGTCACCCGTCCGCCACCGAGTTGGGCGATCAATGTACCGGCGGCATCCGCCAGCCCGGTGACACTGATGAACACCGAGAAGATCAACGCCCCCACCACCACGGCGTAGATCAAGCCGGTGGTCTTCAGCGTCTCTTCCAGCGACTTGTACAATACGGCCCAGCTCAACCGGCGCCGCCAGAGGCAGATCAGTAACGCGCCGGTCGCCCCGACCGATGACGCTTCCGAAGGCGTGAACCAGCCGAAGACGATGCCGCCGATTACGATCAGCATCAGCGCCAGAATGTCGGCAACCTTGCGCAGGGCGGCGCGGCGTTCCGCCCAACTCGCGCGCTCCGTCTGTGGCGCCAGATCGGGTTTGAAGCGGACCACCAGCGAGATGACCAGAAAGTAGAACAGCATCTGCGTGATGCCCGGCACGATGGCCGCGGTGAACAGCGAACCGATGGATTGCTGCGCGATGATGCCGAAGACGATCAATGCACCGGACGGCGGGATCATCTGCCCGAGCGTACCGCCGGCTGCCACTGCCCCGGTCGCCAACGCATCCGAGTAACCATGCCGGCGCATTTCCGGCACCGCGACCAGGCCAATGGTCGCCGCCGTCGCCAGGCTGGAACCGTTGATGGCGCCGAATCCCGCGCAGCCGGCGACCGACGCCAGCGCGAGTCCGCCACGGCGGTGTCCCACCCAGCGCGCGGCGGCGTCGAACAAATCGCGGCTGACGTCAGAAGAGAAACACAAATGCGCCATCAGCAGGAACAGTGGCAAAGTGCCGAGTTCGTAGCGGGTGAGTGTCTCGAACAACAGGCTGCCGGCCTTGATCAACGCCGGCTCGGCGCCCAATACCAGCATCAGCCCGCCGATGCCGACCAGTCCCAGTGCCCCACCGATCGGCATGCCCAGCAACAGCAGCAACAACAGAACGATGACGCCGATGAGTCCGGTACCGGGCGTGGCCATCATCGTTTGCGCCCTCGCAGGGCGTGCCAGGCGAATATCAACGCCACGCAGAATGCACAGATGCAGACCAGGACGCGCAACGGCCGATAGGGAATCCGCCAGAGTTCGGTTTCCTCGAAGCCGAACCATAAATCGCTTGTGATCCATACCGAACCCGCCAGCAGCGCACAGAAGAACAATGCTGCCAGCAACGCATTCACCCGAGCGAACCATGCGGCTTGTCGTTCGGGCAAGCGGTCGGTGATGAGGCGCACGACCGCATGACTGCCATTGAGGGTTGCCACGATCATCGCGGTCGCGCTGGCGATGGCGACGACAGCCTGTACCAGTTCGATCGATCCCAGCAGTGGAATGCCGGTATGTCGCCCGATGACCGCCAGCGTATCCACCACCATTGCCGTCAGCAGTGCAGTGCCGCCGGTAATCACCAGCACGCGGTACCAGAGGCCACGTGGCGACGTTGTGCTCATCCCACGACCACCATGTCGTCGCGTGGTTGCAGGGTGAGTTGCCCGAGTCCGGCCTCGCGCGTGATGCGCTCCAGGTATTGGCAGACAGATTCCGCTTCAGCACCGGTCACCAGCCGCGGCCGCCCCGGTGCGTCAACACAGGCAGGCAATACGCCCACCTCCAACCGACCATCAGCGTGCCACACAAGGCGGGCCAGAAACGCGTTGACGGCTTGCGGATGAAATGGCGCCAGCTGATACGCAGGATCAGGTTCGAAACCGAACAGTTGCTTGCGACGGCGCGCCCAATCAGCGCGGCCGGCGTGGGACTGATTGGGATCAAGTGCGTGGGTGACGACACAGCCATTGCCGAGGCCGTGAAACACCGGCTTGCCACGATAGAACTCGATGCCGCGGATGATATGGGCATGGTGACTGATGACGACATCGGCGCCGGCGTCGATCGCCATGTGCGCGAGTTGCCGCTCATAAGGTGCGACGGTCACCGGCGTGTGGACGATGCCCTTGTGCAGGGCGACGATGACCAGTTCTGCCTGATCGCGCACGGCGGCAATGTCCTGCGTCAGGATGTGTGCCGCTTCAGCAGTGGGTGTGGTCAGCGTCTTGGGCGGTGTGATGGGCGTTCCGTCAGCGGTTGCCACCGGCAGATAGGCGCAACCCGCGCTGGCCTCCCCGGCCCAGGCGTTCTGCGGTCCGACGCAGTTATAGCTCAGCACCGCGAGGCGCCGGTTGCCGTGTTCCAACAGCACCGGCCGCCGGGCTGTCACCAGATCGGCGCCGGCGCCGCAGCTGGCAATCCCCAATGCATTCAGACCCTCGATGGTGTCGGCAATCCCGGCAGGACCGCAATCGGCGATGTGATTTCCGGCCAGCGTCATGGCAGCGAATCCGGCGCGTTTCAGCGCCGCGAGGTGCGCGGGGTCGGCTCCGGGCGCCGGCACATCCCCTGCCAGTTCAAAGCTCCGCGCCGTATGTGGTACTTCCAGATGACCGATTGCGATGTCGGCGGCGCGCACGGCCGGGGCAATGCCCCCCAGCCAGTGATCAGGTTCAGGCACGTCGAGAATGACGTCGCCTGTCAGGACAATCGCCAGCGCGTCGGACGCCGCACCGGATTGCTTATTGCGCGCCAAATCGTCGATCATTTCGTCTTTATTCCGACTAACCGCTGCATACGCCGCTCGGTTAAAATCCGCTCCATGCCACGAACCGCCACGACCACTGCCAGTAAACCGACATCAATTACCGCGCGCGATGTCGTCAACCTCCTGCGCGAGAAAATCCGCGTCGGACGCCTGGTGCCCGGGCAACGGCTGGTGGAGGCGGATATCGTCAAGGACACCGGCGCCAGCCGCAGCAAGGTACGCGACGCGCTACGGCGCCTGGAAGCCGAAGGCCTGGTCAGCATCGAGGAGTTTCGCGGGGCGTCGGTCAGGCAATTAGGCATGGACGAGGTCAATCAGATTTATCAGGCCCGTATGGCGCTGGAAGGCATGGCCGCGCGCGTGTTTGCCGCCTCGGACAAGGTTCAGCTTAAAAAACGTCTGCAGAAGTTGCAAAAAGGCATGGATGCGCTGGAGCACACCGGTGATCACGATCAATTCGCCCGGCTCAACGATGCCTGGCATGCGCTGATCATCGAAGGTTCCGGCAACAGCTACGCCGCCACCTTCCTGGCCCAGCTTTCGGTGCCGGTTTACCGGCTGCTGTTTACCCGCTTCTATAACGCGCAACGTATCGACAGCGCGAACGTCGGTCACAAGCGCATCACCCGGGCGATTCTGGAGGGCGACGCCGAACTTGCGGAAAAGGCAATGCGTGACCATATCAACGAGGGCCTTGCGGCACTCACTGAAATCAATCAACAACTGCACGTGTGATCCGATTCGGGACGCCGACGGTTTTCCGCCGGCGTCCTTCTCCACCCATATCACCATGTCTTGCGCAGAGTTACCGCAAACAGGCGTCCAATCGGATTGGTTGCGGTCGCGTCGTAACCGCCACTGCCATTGACCGCCGGCGCGATGTTTACATACGGCGGCTCTTCATCGAACACGTTGCGCACTTCCACGCCCAGCGTCAGGCCGCTGAGCAAATCCAGGGCGCCGCCTTCGTTGACCGTGTATGCCAGACGCACATCCACCGGGTTGTAGCTCCCCACCGATTCCGCCGGGTTGAGCGCATCGTTGGT
>JACKNH010000004.1 GCA_024234975.1 Gammaproteobacteria bacterium | reverse complement strand
CGTCGGCGGGATAGCCCGCGGCCTCGTCGTAAATAAAACCGCAGATAACGCACATGTACGTCTTCAAAATCTTTTCTCCAAGCCCTGACAATCGGCAGACCTCGACATTCTCCCACGCGCCTGCCAACGGACAAGCCATCGCAAAACTGCCGGTAACTACAACGCACTGAATCTGTTTACGCTGACCATCAGTTGCCACCGGTGTGAATAGCGTCGAAAATATTTGCCTTGCACGGCGCCAGGCGGCGCCGACGCACATTCCGATGCCGCATCCAGTGCACGGACCTTCACAGTTGACGCAGGATACCCGACGCCGCCATGAATCACTCTTTGGAAAACTACAATCGCGCCCGCCGCAGCATTGCCGGCGGTGTGAATTCGCCCGTTCGTGCTTTCCGCGGAGTCGGTGGTCACCCCCTGTTCATCGCCGCGGCCCAAGGGCCTTACATATATGACGTTGATGGCCGAGAGTACGTGGACTACGTCGGCTCATGGGGCCCGATGATTCTCGGGCACGGCAACGCCCGCGTGATCGATGCCATTACTGCCCAGCTGAAGAAGGGACTGGGGTTTGGTGCCCCAACGGAAATTGAAACCCTGCTGGCGGAGAAGATCTGTTCGATGGTGCCGTCCATTGAACGCGTCCGCATGGTCAATTCCGGGACCGAGGCGACGATGAGCGCGATTCGCCTGGCGCGTGGCTTTACCGGCCGCGACAAGATTCTGAAATTCGAAGGTTGCTACCACGGCCACGCGGATTCCCTGCTGGTGAAGGCAGGCTCGGGTGCGTTGACGCTGGGTGTGCCAAGTTCGCCTGGTGTTCCGGAGGCGGTGGCCGCGCTGACAATCACCGTCAGCTACAACAATCTGCAGGAGGTCCGCGCTGCGTTTGAGGCAAACCCGGATTCCATAGCTGCCGTTATCGTCGAGCCCGTGGCGGGAAACATGAACTGCGTGCCACCGGTTGCCGGCTTCCTGCAAGGTCTGCGGCAAGTCTGCACCGAGTATGGCGCGGTGCTGATATTCGACGAGGTCATGACCGGTTTTCGTGTGGCCGCGGGGGGCGCGCAGGAGCTATACGATGTGAAACCCGATCTGACCGCGTTGGGCAAAGTAATTGGCGGCGGCATGCCCGTGGGTGCTTTCGGCGGTCGGGCGGAAATCATGGACAGGCTCGCACCCGATGGCCCGGTCTATCAGGCGGGAACGCTATCGGGCAATCCCGTGGCGATGAGCTGCGGACTGGCGACACTCGAACAATTGTCGGTTCCGGGATTTCATCGGCGCTTGAAAGAGTCTACCGACCTGCTGGTCGCCGGATTGCGTGACGCCGCCAACGATAGCGGAATTCCACTGGCCACCAATGCTGTCACCGGCATGTTCGGCCTGTTCTTCACCGACGCAGATGCCGTGAATTGTTACGCCGACGTCATGGCCTGTGATACCGCCCGCTTCAAGAATTTCTTCCACGCCATGCTTGGCAAAGGGATCTATCTCGCGCCATCCGCCTTCGAGGCCGGTTTCGTTTCCATCGTGCACGACGGCGGTGTCATCGAACAAACGGTGGAAACCGCACGCGAAGTATTCAAGTCACTGGCTTGACCGGCGAACATTTGACTCCAGGCAACCGCTGAACCGCGGCGAGGTATTAACCTGCAATCGAAGGGCGGCAGCCGGTCTTGCGCATTCCGATTGTTGCCCGCGTTTTGGTTGATGGCGCCTGGGAGAAATCGCATGAAACAGAATATGGGTGGGTTGGACCGGATGCTGCGGGTCATTGTTGCGCTGGTCATTGGCGGGCTTTACTTTGGCAAAGTCATCAGCGGAACACTGGCGATAGTCCTGGGCGTATTGGCCGTGGTGTTCCTCGGCACCAGTGCCATCGGTTTCTGCCCGCTGTATCCGCCACTGGGTATCAATACCAAGGGCGACAAAACCTGATCAGTGTCTGACGCCCGCCGCGGCTTCAGTTGAAGCGAATCGAAATCTTCACCGTCGTTCCAGCCGGTGATGAATCGATTCGCAATTGGCCGCGGTAGACGTTTTCAACCAGCTCACGCACCACGGCAAGACCAATGCCGTGGCCCGGCGCCCGCTGGTCAGCACGTGTTCCCCGCTCCAGCACGGCGTCTATCGCATCTGCCGGAATACCCGGGCCATCATCCCGGACCGTCAATTGAAACGGCGGACGGCCTCTACCGCCAGTACCTGTTCGTGCCTCGATGATTACCCGTCGTCGCGCCCACTTGCAGGCATTGTCCATCACATTGCCGGCAATCTCGTAGAGATCCCCCTGGTCACCGAAAAAGCGCATACCCGGCGTGACCGAAAGTTTGATATCAAGGTCGCGCGTGACATAAACCTTGCGCAGTGATGAGGCAAGCCGTTCGAGAATGTCGGCAACTTCAACCGACTGCATCAGCACACCGCCGCCGACGGCTGCCGCCTTCTTCAGGTGATAGTCGACATTGTTGTCAAGCTGGTCCAGTTGCTCGTGAATCACCACCCGATCACTGATATCCATATCAACCGTGTTTCGCAACACGGCAAGTGGGGTTTTCAGACTATGTGCAAGGTCACCCAAGGCGTTACGGTAACGCGTCAAGCGGATCTGCGATGCTTCCAGCAACGCATTGAGACTGTTCGTAAGAACGTGTAACTCCTTGGGATAGTTGCCGCTGATGCGATCCTGTTCGCCTTCCTCGATCAGATTGATTTCCGCCGCCACATCACGGATGGGCGAAAGGCCCCAGCGCAGAATCGCAGACTGGACTATCAGCAGTACCAGCACCACTCCGCCAAACCAGCGCAACAAGCTTCGCCTGAAACGACGCACCTGCCGGCCATAGGTGGTCAAGTCCTCGGAGACCTGCACGGTGTAGCGCTGCTCGGCGCCGGACGGCAATTCCCACAGCACGCTATACGACAACGCGCGTAAAGATGTCTCGGCGCCCAGATCCAGTTGATTGCGATCGAAATCCCCGACATCGGGGCTGTGCGGCGGCGGGATCGCCAGACCAAGCATGGATTGCGAACGCCAGATGACCTTGCCGGACGAATCTGCCATTTGGGCGTACAGGCCCGATGCCGGCGCAAGCAGGCGTGGATCAGGCAGGACGGCCGGCAGGCTCAAGGCGCCGGTCCCTGCGTCCTCCTCCACAGCGCCCAACAACATATATATCTGGCTGCGCAGACGATCATAGTCCGCGCGCTCCACGGTATCGCGGAACAACTGGTCCAAAACCCAACCTGCAAGACCCAACAACAACGCGAGACTGATCGTCGCCGAAACAACCAGGCGGGTTTGCAGCGAGCGGGGGCGGAAGGAAATCAATGCGGCGTATCCGCCCTCAACTTCTGGCAGCGGTTTCCTGGAGATTATCGCTGCGTGGCAAACGGAAGCGATAGCCTTGTCCGCGCACGGTGTCGATCGGATCAACACTCTTGTCGGGATCAAGCTTGCGGCGCAGCCGACCGATGATGACTTCCAGCACGTTGCTGTCCCGATCGCTTTCATCTTCGTAGATGTGCTCGGTCAGCGCGGACTTCGATACCACCGCCCCGGTATGCAACATCAGATATTCAAGCACCTTGTATTCCAGGGCGGTCAGCGATATTTCGGCGTTGTTCACCAGTGCGACACGTGCGGCAGTATCCAGTACCACGGGATCACAGCGCAGTTTGGGGTCTGACCAGCCGGCGGAGCGGCGCACCAGCGCCTTCAGGCGGGCAATGAGTTCTTCGGTATGAAAGGGCTTCACCAGGAAGTCATCGGCGCCAAGTTCCAACCCGGCGACTTTATCCTCCCAACGGCCGCGTGCCGTCAGGATCAATACGGGGAAGCCGATGCCGGCGGAACGCCAGTGCTTGATGACGTCGCCGCCGGAACGATCCGGCAGGCCGAGGTCGACGATGGCGACGTCTATCGGGTATTCCTTGCCGAGAAACTCGCCGTCGGTGCCATTGGCCGCGAGATCGACTGCGTAGCCTTCAGCCCGCAAACGCTCGGCCAATTGTTCCCGCAATCGGAGATCGTCTTCGACGATGAGTATTCGCACGCTCTAGATCACCCTGCCGGTATTCGCGTCGACGCGAACCGTCCGGACTCTTCCATCATCCTGTAACACCCGAACCCTGTATACGCCATTGGCGTAGGTAACGTCCAGTACACGCCCTTTGGTCGTCGTGCCAGCGATACTGGCGGCCTGTTCGGATGAAATACGTGACTGATCGGCCTGGGCGATACGCTGATCAAATCCACCGCGCCAGCCGCGTGCGCCAGCAGGCGTGACCTGGCCGGCCGTCAGAAAGATGAGCAGTGCCGCGCCAATCACAACGCGGCACCAACTCGTTATTCCTTTTCCAGATTCAGACATCACGGTCTTTGGTCCTGCATTTCAACTATTAATAGCGCGGTGCGACCGTAACTTCCACCGGCATACGCTTGCCAGGATCGTACGGCAACTCCGTCACATAGCGCTGGCCGTGGTATTCGTAGGCCACACGATACCCTTCCTCGACCTGACGTTCCGTATAGGTTTCAACGATCCGGCAGCGGCGCTCCAACTGGGTATAGCCCGAATCCCGATAGCGGTCACGGCGCTGATCACGGCCTATGTCGTGGCCAATCGATGCCCCCAGAACCGTACCGGCAACCGTTGCCCAGTCCTTGCCACTACCTTTTCCGAACTGGCTGCCGATGACTGCGCCGACCACGCCACCGACAATTGTCGGGGTGGCTGAACCGCCGCCCCGGCGACGTTCGTGGTAGACCTCTTCATCCCAGCATTCCTCCTGTTGCACCGGGACCCGCTCGGTACGCAGAATCGGGTCTACCTGGGTGACGCGCGCATAGTCGCGATAGCCGCGGGTAGCCGGACGACCATGGTCAGCCGTCGCGCAGCCCGAGATGCCGATACCCGTGGCTACAAGAATGGTGGTTAAAATTCGTTTGATGTTCCGCATGACGTATTCCTCCGCAGCGGTTATGCGGGGCCAGAATAGGTCTGTCAGGCTGAATCCGTGCTGAATCCCCTGCCGGGCAGTCCGCTGAGGTCTGGAAACAGGACGAATTACCGGAACGGACGGTCGTGAAGCAGAGCTGGAATCTGCTGACGTACGGTTTCTATCCGGTCAAGATCGAGCTCAGCTATCGCAATGCCTTCGTTTGGACCGGCGTCGGCGAGGATGGTGCCCCAGGGATCGACGATGAGTGAATGGCCGAAGGTCGCTCGGCCCCATGGGCGTATTCCGCATTGACCGGGGGCGACGATATAGCAGCCGGTCTCAATCGCCCGCGCCCGCAGCAGCACGTGCCAGTGTGCTTCGCCGGTTTTCCGGGTGAACGCCGCGGGTACGGTTATGATGCCCGCTCCCGCCTGTGCCAGCGCACGATAGAGATAAGCAAAACGTACGTCGTAGCAGACGGTCATGCCGACTTTGCCCCACGGCGTCTCAGCCAGACCCAGGGCATCGCCCGGTGCTACGGTCGACGACTCCCGATAACTTTCACGGTCGCTCAAGTTGACGTCAAACAGATGGATCTTGTTATAGGTCGCCGCAATCGTTCCATCCGGCCGCAGCAGGTACGAGCGATTATTGACCTTGTCTGTTCCTGCCCGGACTGCTAACGATCCAAGCAGCATCCAGGTGCCCAACGCTTTTGCTTCGGTCTGAAAGTGGCTGAGAACCGGGTGCTCTTCTTCTACATAGCCACCGGTGATGTAATCCGTATCACGGCGCGCGAGATACGCGAAGAACTCCGGCATACAGATGAGTTCTGCGCCTTGTGCATGCGCCTGCCTGACGAGATCGGTGACCCGCGTGATGTTCGCGTCCTGATCATCCGTCGCACTGTTCTGCACGCAGGCGACTTTCACTCTGGACGCTTTCGGTGTCATCGCATCAATCTTTCTTCGGCGCCTTCTGCGGCCGCTGCCACTGGCGTATTTCACGTTGCTGCTTGGTGTTCAACACCAGGGTATCAGGATTCACATCGCGCATGACCGTCGTCCCGGCAGCGATGGTTGCTCCCCGTCCCACTGTGACGGGCGCAACAAGTTGCGTGTCTGATCCGATGTGGACATTGTCTTGGATAATCGTCTTGTGCTTGTTGGCGCCGTCGTAATTGCAGGTGATCGTACCAGCGCCTACGTTGACGTCGGCGCCAACCTCACTGTCACCGACATAACTGAGATGGTTGACCTTGCTCGCATGGCCGATATTTGAATTCTTGATCTCAACGAAATTGCCGATGTGGACATCGTCGGCCAGGACCGTGCCCGGGCGGATACGCGCAAAAGGTCCTATGCGGGAAGCGCCACCGATGGTGGCCTCTTCAATGACACAGTTCGGTGCAATCTCGGTGCCGCTGGCGATGTTGGCGTCACGGATATAGGTGTTCGGCCCGATACGGACATCGTCGCCAATGGTGACGCTGCCTTCGACAATTACATTCACATCGAACACGACGTCACGACCGCAGCTCAGGCTTCCGCGCAGGTCAAACCGCGCGGGATCGCGGAAGCCCACGCCTGCGGCCATCAGCGCACGAACCTGACGCATTTGAAAATGTCGCTCGAGCTCGGCGAGCTGCGTGCGATCGTTGACGCCGGTGACTTCAACGGGATCGGCGGGATGCTCCGCGCCAACGGCAACGCCATCGGCGACGGCCAGCGCGATGATGTCGGTCAGATAGTATTCGCCCTGCGCATTGTTGGTGGTGAGTAGCGGGAGCCACCGACGCAGTGCGTCGCCTTGCACGACCATGATGCCGGTATTGATCTCGTCGATGCCGCGTTCTTCCGCAGTAGCATCCTTATGTTCGACGATTCGAACGATTGCGCCATGGGTGTCGCGGACGATGCGCCCGTAACCCGTGGGGTCCGGCAATTTCACGGTCAGCAGCGCCAGGGCAGTGTCGTCGGCGCGTGCGATCAACCGCTGTAACGTCGTTGCGTCCAGCAGCGGGACATCGCCGTAGAGGATGAGAACTGTATCTGCCTGCTCGAGTGCCGGTAAGGCCTGCATGACCGCATGCCCGGTGCCACGCTGCTCGGCCTGATGCGCCCAACGCACGCTTCGGTGCATGAGTGCCTTCTGCATCTGCTCGCCGCCATGGCCGTAGACAACGACGGGTGGTTCATCGCTGAGCCGGGCCGCGGTGTCCAGCACGTGCTCGACCATCGGCTTGGCCGCCAGAGTGTGCAAAACCTTGGGCTTGCCCGAACGCATACGGGTGCCTTGTCCGGCGGCGAGTATCACGGTGACGAGTTTCAAGCTGACCTCCATGGGATGGCCCGTTCAAATGATGGCACTTGGGTATCCAGCGGCTGTTGCTGCCGGCAGTTGAGTTGCATCGGCATTATCGGCTGAAATTGCAGTCGCCTCCATGTCGTAAGGTGGCCAAAAAAAGGTTCGTCATCCCGGACACCGGGCAGCGGTGAGCCGGGATCCATAGGGCCTCTCTACAAGCCACATGGAGTCCGGCTCACCGCTGCGCGGGCGCGTCCGGCATGACGGAGCAGTAAGACGAAGCCCGTGCGGATTTTCCCGGCGTTGGGTGAGGAACCAAAAAAAAGGCCGGACTGCATGACAGCCCGGCCCTTGATTGTACTGTTGCGCAGCGCCAGGGCTGGCTTCAACCCCGACCTGAGCGACGCCGCAATCGCGAAATAACCTGCAACTGGGCAACGGCTTCGGCCAATGCGGCCTGTGCCTTTGCCAGGTCGAGCTCCGCGCTACGGTCCGTCAGAGCTTCTTCCGCGGCCTGTTTGGCTTTGAGCGCCGCTTCCTCGTCGAGGTCGGCGGCGCGCAAGGCGGTGTCGGACAGAACGGTCACGACGTTCGGCTGAACTTCGAGGATCCCGCCGTCAATGTAGTAGGCCTCTTCATTGCCGTCCGAAAGCTGCAAGCGGACTTCGCCCGGTCCCAGCGGCGTCATCAGCGGCGTGTGGCCCGGTGCGATACCGACCTCGCCCATCACCGCCGGCGCGAACATCATCTCAACCAGACCGGAGAAGATTTCGCGTTCCGCGCTGACGATATCGACATGTACGGTCATTGCCATGTCCCGGTTCCCTTATTGCTTCTTGCCCTTGGCAATCGCTTCGTCAATCGTACCGACCATGTAGAACGCCTGCTCCGGCAGGTGGTCGAGTTCGCCGTTGACGATCATCTGGAAGCCACGGATGGTTTCCTTCAGTGACACGTATTTGCCCTTGGTGCCGGTGAAAACTTCGGCAACGGTGAACGGCTGCGACAGGAAGCGCTGGATCTTGCGTGCACGGTAGACGGTCTGCTTGTCCGTCTCGGACAGTTCGTCCATACCGAGAATCGCGATGATGTCGCGCAGTTCCTTGTTACGCTGCAGAATGTTCTGCACCGCACGGGCTGTGTCGTAATGTTCCTGGCCGACGACCAGCGGGTCGAGCTGGCGGCTGGTGGAATCCAGCGGGTCCACCGCCGGGTAAATGCCCAGCTCAGCGATCTGACGCGACAACACGACGGTGGCGTCAAGGTGAGCGAAGGTCGTTGCCGGCGACGGGTCGGTCAAGTCGTCGGCAGGCACGTAAACGGCCTGAATCGAGGTAATCGACCCGGTCTTGGTGGAAGTGATTCGTTCCTGCAGGCGGCCCATTTCTTCAGCCAGCGTCGGCTGGTAACCCACTGCCGAAGGCATACGGCCGAGCAGCGCGGACACTTCGGTACCCGCCAGCGTGTAACGGTAGATGTTGTCGACGAACAGCAGCACGTCGCGGCCTTCATCACGGAACTTCTCGGCCATGGTCAGGCCGGTCAACGCCACGCGCAGACGGTTGCCCGGCGGCTCGTTCATCTGGCCGTACACCATTGCCACTTTCGACTTGTCGAACTCTTCGACGTTGACGACGCCGGATTCCTGCATTTCGTGGTAGAAGTCGTTACCTTCGCGAGTACGTTCGCCGACACCGGTAAATACTGAAAGGCCGGAATGCTCGGTAGCGATGTTGTTGATCAGCTCCATCATGTTGACGGTCTTGCCGACGCCGGCACCGCCGAACAAGCCGACCTTGCCGCCCTTGGCAAACGGGCAGATGAGGTCGATGACCTTGATTCCGGTTTCGAGCAGTTCGGTGGCGGGAGAAAGCTCGACAAACTTCGGTGCCGCACGATGAATCGGCATCGTTTCGTCGGCGCCAATCGGGCCGCGCTCGTCAATCGGGTCGCCCAATACGTTCATGATACGACCAAGCGTCTTGTGGCCTACCGGCACTGAAATCGGCGCGCCGGTGTTCTGCGCGACCATGCCGCGACGCAGACCATCGGTGGAGCCCAGCGCAATGGTGCGGACAATGCCATCACCGAGCTGCTGCTGCACTTCAAGCGTGATTTCGCTGTTGTCGATCTTCAACGCGTCGTAAACCTTCGGCACCGAATCCGTCGGGTAGCGCACGTCCACGACCGCACCGATAACCTGCACAACTGTTCCAGAACTCATGTCACTGGTTCCTCTTAACTTAAATCTTTCCTGCCTGCAGGCGTCAGACCGCCGCGGCACCACTCACGATTTCCGACAGTTCCTGCGTAATCGCGGCCTGGCGGGCTTTGTTATAAATCAGCTGCAATTCCGAAATGAGCTTGCCGGCGTTATCCGACGCGGCCTTCATCGCGACCATGCGCGCAGCCTGCTCGCAGGCGATGTTTTCGACCACACCCTGGTACACCAGCGATTCGATGTAACGCGTCATCAACTGGTCGACGACCGGCTTGGCTTCGGGTTCGTAGATGTAATCCCAGTGATGCTGCATTTCCTTGCTGTCCTGGGGAACCAGTGGCAGCAGTTGTTCCAGCCGCGCGGACTGCGTCATCGAGTTGACGAAATCGCTGTAGACCAGATAGACCCGGTCGACCTTCCCTTGCTCGTAGGCGTCCAGCATCACTTTGACCGTGCCGATCAGGTCGGCGACGTGCGGCGTGTCACCGAGATGGCTGACCTGGGCCAGGATGTTACCGCCGATGCGGTTGAAGAAGCCGATGCCCTTGTTGCCGATGACGCAGAAATCCAACTCGATGTTCTGCGAGCGCCATTCCTTGATGCGCTGAAGCAGCATGCGGAACATGTTGGAATTCAGGCCGCCGCAAAGGCCGCGGTCGGTTGAAACAACAATCACGCCGATGCGTTTCACATCACGTGGCATCAGGTACGGGTGATGGTATTCGGCATTCGCGTTGGCCAGATGCGCGACAACATTGCGCATCTTGTCAGCATAAGGACGGGCAGCGCGCATACGCTCCTGCGCCTTGCGCATCTTGCTGGCTGCCACCATTTCCATCGCCTTGGTGATCTTCTGCGTGTTCTTTACGCTGGAGATCTTGGTGCGGATTTCTTTTGCTGCTGCCATTTAAGCTCAGCCCGTTACCAGGTGTGATTGGCTTTGAAATCTTCGACCGCGGACTTCAGCCCGGCCTCGACTTCATCGCTCCACTCACCGGTGGCATTCAACTTGTCGAATAATGCGGTCTGCGACGAGCGCAGATAGCTGTGCAGGGCGGCTTCAAAGCTGCCGATCTGCTCGATTTCCACATCGTCGAGATAGCCACGGTCCACTGCAAAAAGACTGATGGCCATTTCTGCGACCGTCAGCGGTGCATACTGCTTCTGCTTCATCAACTCGGTGACGCGTTGGCCGCGTTCGAGCTGCTTGCGCGTGGCTTCGTCCAGATCTGATGCAAACTGGGCGAAAGCCGCCAGCTCACGATACTGGGCAAGCGCCAGACGGACACCGCCGCCGAGTTTGCGGATGACCTTGGTCTGCGCCGCGCCACCGACTCGCGATACCGAAAGACCCGCATTGATGGCAGGCCGGATACCGGAGTTGAACAGGTTACTTTCGAGATAAATCTGACCGTCGGTAATCGAAATGACGTTGGTGGGAACGAACGCCGAAACGTCGCCCGCCTGCGTTTCGATAATCGGCAGTGCGGTCAGCGAACCGGTCTTGCCCTTCACTTCACCGTTGGTTATTTTTTCGACGTACTCGGCGTTGATACGCGCGGCACGTTCCAACAGGCGGGAATGGAGGTAGAACACGTCGCCCGGATACGCTTCACGGCCTGGCGGACGACGCAGCAACAGCGACACCTGGCGGTAAGCCCAGGCCTGCTTGGTGAGGTCATCATAAATAATCAGTGCGTCTTCGCCACGGTCACGGAAGTATTCGCCCATCGCGCAACCGGCATACGGCGCGATGTATTGCATGGCCGCCGAGTCAGAAGCGGTTGCCGCGACGATGATGGTGTGGTCGAGCGCACCATGCTCTTCCAGCTTGCGCACCACCGTGTTGATGGACGAAGCCTTCTGGCCTATCGCCACGTAGATACACTTAATGCCGGTGCCCTTCTGGTTGATGATGGCGTCAATCGCGACCGCCGTCTTACCGGTCTGGCGGTCACCGATGATCAGCTCGCGCTGGCCGCGACCGATGGGCACCATGGCGTCAATCGCCTTCAGCCCCGTCTGCACCGGCTGGCTGACCGATTGGCGGGCGATAACGCCAGGGGCAATCTTCTCGATTGGAGAGGTCAGGCTGGCGTTGATTTCGCCCTTGCCATCAATCGGTGCGCCGAGGGAGTTGACCACACGACCCAGCAGCGCTTCACCGACCGGCACTTCAAGAATTCGCTTGGTGCAGCGGACAGTGTCGCCTTCGGAGATGTGTTCGTATTCGCCCAGCACCACGGCGCCGACCGAATCCTGCTCCAGGTTCAATGCAAGGCCGTATACGCCGCCAGGGAATTCGATCATTTCGCCCTGCATGACGTCGGACAGACCATGAATGCGCGCAATACCATCGGTCAGGCTGACCACGGTACCTTCGGTGCGCGCTTCGGTCTTGAGATCCAGATCCCGGATCTTCTTTTTGATTAATTCGCTGATTTCCGTTGCATTGATGCTCATGGCTCAATTCTCTTAAGTGAATTCGTTTCGGTTCCGGGTACGCCCTGTATCAGGAGAGACCGCTGGCCAGCGCCTGCAGCTTGCCGCGTACGGAGAGATCGATCACGGTATCGTTGATGCGGATGACGGCTCCGCCTATCAATGATTTGTCCGTGCTGCATTCGAGTTCCACAGCCCGGCCAACCCGTTGGTGCAACATGTCGCGGATGCGCGTGCGCTCTTCATCGCTCAAGTCGAATGCGGAGACAACATCGACTGTGACGCGATTTTCAGCGTCGTCGCGCAACCGTTGGAACACCGCCGCGATTTCCGGCAGATATTCCACCCGCTCGGCTTCGATCAACAGCTTGAGAAAATTCTGCTGCCCGGTGGATAGCTGTCCGCCGGCAACGGTATCGATAATCTCGTAAAGCTGCGCGGCCGTGATACGCGGGTCATGGACCAGGCTGCGCAAGGTTTGATCCTGCAGCGCGACGGCAGCCACTGCCAGCATCTGGCTCCACTGCGCCACCTGCTGCTGCTCACGTGCGATATCGAACGCGGCCTGCGCGTAAGGTCTGCCTACCGTGGTGCGTTCCTGCATGGGATCAGATCTCTGCGCTCAGACGCTGCAACAGTTCGTGATGTGCGTTGACATCGACTTCCCGCGCCAGAATCTGCTCGGCGCCGGTGATGGCCAGCGCGGCCACCTGTTCGCGCAGGGCTTCCCGCGCCTGGTTACGTTCCTGTTCAATCTGAACACGTGCAGCTGCGATCATGCGATCACCTTCCGCCTTGGCATTCAGCTTGCTTTCCTCGACCAGCTCGGTGGCCCGCTTCTCGGCGTTGGCGATGAACTCCTGCGCTTTTTCCTTGCCTTCACGCAGCAGTTCCGTGGCGCGCTGTTCGGCAAGTTCCAGGTCGTGCCGACCTTTTTCGCCCGCAGCGAGTCCTTCGGCAATTTTCTGCTCACGTTCCGCCAATGCACCAACGATAGGCGGCCACACGTACTTCATGCAGAAGAAGACGAACATGAAGAACATGATCATCTGGCCGATTAGCGTGACATTGATATTCATTTGCCTGCCCCTGAAAGTCGCGGTGGGTGTTGATGCTTAGCCCAGCTGCCCAAGGAAAGGATTACCGAACATCAACAGTGCGGCGAAAGCGATCGCGATAATCGGCACAGCGTCCGTCAGACCAAGCATCAGGAACATACGTGCCTGCAACATTGGCACCAGTTCCGGCTGGCGCGCGGCGCCTTCCAGGAACTTGCTGCCCAGGATGCCGATGCCGACACCTGCGCCCAGAGCACCCAGACCCACCATGATGCCGGCGGCCAGTGCGGAAAAGCTGATAATGGACTCCATTGAATGTCTCCTTATGAAGTGGATTCGGAAAACCGGTGGTTACGTTAAAAAAAATCAGTGCGACTCGTGCGCCTGGCTCAGGTACACGATGGTCAGCATCATGAAGATGTACGCCTGCAGAATGATGACCAGAATATGGAAGATCGCCCAGGGCAGTGACAGCACCCATTGCATGTAAATCGGTATCAGCGCGGCAATCAACACAAAAATCAATTCGCCGGCGAACAAGTTGCCATAGAGTCGCAACGCCAACGACAAAGGCTTGGCGAAGAACGACACCAGTTCAAGTGCGAGGTTCACCGGCAGCAGCCACTTGCCGAACGGATGGAAGGCGAACTCGGCGAGGAAACCGCCGATGCCCTTGACCTTGATGCCGTAATAAATCATCAGCAGGAACACCGTGATAGCCATGCCCAGGGTGGCGTTCACATCGGTGGTCGGCACGATCTTCATGAAATGGATATCGGTGCCCTGCAGGATGGCGCCCGGCAGGTCGACCGGCACCAGGTCCATCAGATTCATCAGGAAGATCCAGACGAAGATGGTCAGCGCCAACGGTCCGATCAGCGCGTTCTTGCCGTGGAAGGTGTCCTTGATGGCGCCGTTGACGAATTCGACGATGACT
The DNA here is from genome assembly GCA_024234975.1 of Gammaproteobacteria bacterium. GTDB lineage: Bacteria > Pseudomonadota > Gammaproteobacteria > JACKNH01. Next base: position 432,540 of record JACKNH010000004.1, on the reverse strand, counting down.
TCGATGAACGACTGCAGGCGCGAAGGTTTGTCGACGGAAAAATTCCGGGCGACCTTGCCGAACAGCCAGATGAACAATACGCCAAGAACCAGCGACCAGAGCATGGTGTCAACGTTGATCGACATGAAGCCCATTTCGGTGGCTTCCCGGGCGTCGTGCGCGAAGCCCCAGTGGCCATCATGGGTGCGACCAAAGGTCAGATTCTGAATATGGTGCCCGATGTACTCCGACGGACTTTGACTTTCGCCAGCCATAACACTTTCATTTTGCTGCCGGCCGCGGCCGGTGTTCCGGAAACAGCAGTGCCAGCCAGTGCACCGCCATGATGGCGATGTAGGTCAGCACGACCACCAAGAAATCCACTTTCAAGGCCAACAGCGCGATGACAAACAGCGCAACCGTCAGAAGAATCTTCAAAGATTCGGCCATGTATATGTTGCGTACCGCCCCGCGTGCCGAAGGCTCCGCTGACGGACGAAACATGCGTCGGGCCAGATAGAAACTCGGGATCACCCCGATCGCCGCACCGACCAGTGCCGAATAAGCGGCATGCGCCCCCTTGAATACCAGCATGCCGAGCACGATGGCGAGGCCGCAAACGACCTGCGCGGCGACGATTCGAAAAACGAATTGCCGGTAGAAAGCGAGCTGACCGGATACGTCGATCGTCATCACCAACCCCAACGCTTTGTGACCATGTCACAAAGCCCCGCGATTATAGGGAGGGTACCGCAATGCGTCAACGCAGCGACTTTCAAAATCCGTGTCTGACACGGGGATTTTTCGCGCACGGCCCATTTGCTGGTACGCGCGTTCCTTGTATCCGGGACTGCGATTGCAGCGCGCTACTTGATGTGAGCGAGGATGCCGTCCAGTTCCTCGAGAGAATGGTAGGTGACGGAGATCTGGCCCCGCCCACGTGCGCCGTGCTGGATCGTCACCGCGGCGCCCAGTCGTTCGGACAGGTCCCGCTCCAGGGCGACAATATTCGGATCCACGGGTTGGCGCACTGCTTTGGGTTTGCCCGCCGCCGCCTTGAGGCGTTTGACCAGTTGCTCGGTCTCGCGGACCGACATTCCACGGCTGACCACTTCACGCGCCGCTTCCAGCTGCGCCGCGCCTTCCAGACCGAGCAGTGCACGGGCGTGACCCATCTCAAGCTGCCGTTGCTCAACCATTTCACGGACCCCGGGTGCGAGATCCAGCAACCGCAACAGGTTGGTCACCGCGGCGCGCGATCGGCCCACGGCTTCGGCCACATCCTGGTGGGTCATACCAAACTCGTTGGTCAGCCGGTCGAACCCGAGCGCCTCTTCAATGGGGTTCAACTGCTCGCGCATGATGTTTTCGATCAGCGCGATGCTGGCCGCGGACTCGTCCGCTATCTCTTTGATTATCGCAGGAATTTCGTGCATTCCCGCAAGCTGGGACGCACGCCAGCGACGTTCCCCGGCGATGATTTCGAAACGCCCGGGTTTGGTCAGTGGCCGAACGACAATGGGCTGGACCACGCCTTGCGCCTTGATCGAATCCGCCAGTTCCTGCAGTGACTCCTGCCGCATATCGACGCGTGGCTGGTAACGACCGCGCTCGATGACGTCGACAGGCAGTGTTCGCAGCCGATCGCCGGTCTCCGGCGCCGCGGCGGCAGGCATGGGCGCCGGTTCGGGTGCAGGCGCGGGGCGCGGGGGCTCTGCGCTCTGCACGCCCAGTAATGCATCAAGTCCTCGGCCCAGGCCGCGTTTTTTGCTCATGGATAGCTTTTCGTTCAGGCAGCCGAAGCCTCGGCTCGACGCAGCATTTCGCCGGCCAACGCCAGGTATGCCAGGGCACCGGACGATGCCTTGTCATACAGCAGCGCCGGCAGGCCATGGCTGGGAGCCTCGGCCAGACGGACATTGCGCGGAATCACGGTCCGGTAGACCTTCTCCCCGAAATGCTGGATCAGCTGTTGCGAGACCTGCGTCGCGAGGTTGTTGCGCGGGTCGTACATGGTCCGCAGAAAGCCTTCTACCTTGAGTTCGGGGTTCAGATATTTCTTAATCTTTTCAACGGTTTCCAGCAGTGCGCTCAGGCCCTCCAGAGCGAAGTATTCGCACTGCGTGGGAATGATCACCGCTTCCGCCGCGACCAGAGCGTTGACCGTCAGCATGTTCAGCGAAGGGGGGCAATCGATCAGGATGAAGTCGTACTGGTCTTCAACCGTCGCCAGCGCATTGCGCAGCCGCAGTTCGCGTCCGTATTCCTCCAGCAGACCGACTTCGGCGCCGGTCAAATCGGCGTTGGCCGGCAGCAGGTCGTAACCGACGTCCGGCAGCGTGATGCGGGCCTGCGCCAGCGTGGCGTTTTCCATCAGCACGTCGAAACTGGAAAGCACGATGTTGCGCTTGTCGACACCGGAACCCATGGTCGCGTTGCCTTGCGGATCCAGGTCCACCAGCAGCACGCGACGCCTGGTCGCCGCCAGCGACGCCGCGAGATTGACCGAGGTCGTGGTTTTACCGACCCCGCCCTTCTGATTGGTGATTGCGTGAATTCGGGCCATCTGGATGCGCTCCTGGAGCGGCATTATTGCACAGGTCAACGGTCGACTTGCAGCAGGTGACGCGGCTCGCCGAGGTGCGGCACATCAAGCGCATGCAGCACATAGTTCACCCCGCTTGCCTGCAAGCTTGCAAGTTCTTCGCGGGGCACCTGCCCCTTCATGACCAGGTGGCGCAGGCCCGCCACCTGCCAGTCTGCTGTCACCTGCAGCATTGCCCGCACATCCGTAAATGCGCGGCTGATGACCGTCGTATACGGGTAAGGGGCCGGCAGGGCTTCGAATCGACTGGTCACCACGCTGACATTGGGTAACGCCAATTCGATGCGTGCCTGGGTCAGAAAGCGTGTGCGCTTGGCCCGGGAATCGAGCAGCGTGCAGGTGAGCGTCGGGGCGGCGATGGCCAACACAATGCCCGGCAGACCAGCGCCACTGCCGACATCCAGCAGGTGGTCGCCTTTGATGTAGGGCAGACAGGCCAGGCTGTCGAGCAGGTGTTTCACCCGCATTTCGTCGCGCGCGGTGATGGCGGTGAGGTTATAGACCCGGTTCCAGCGCAGCATCAGGTCGAGGTAGGCCTCCAACCGGTCAACCGCATCCGCTGGCAGGTCGACACCCGATGAGGCGGCGGCGGACTTCAGGTCGATCCCCATGCCGGATCAACCTGCAGCGCGTTGTCTGTCCGATTTTTTCAGATGCACCGCGAGCAGCGAGATGGCCGCCGGCGTGATGCCGGAAATGCGCGCGGCCTGGCCAAGTGTGGCCGGCCGGTGATCGGCAAGTTTCTGCATCACTTCGTTCGACAGCCCACGCACCGAGCGATAGTCGATATCCACTGGCAGCGGGGTTTCCTCCTGCCGCCGCGCACGCTCGATGTCCTGCTGCTGGCGCTCGATATAGCCGTCATAACGGGCGCCGATTTCCAATTGCTCGATGACTTCCGGATCGGCCAGCGGCACACCCGCGCCCGCCAGCGACATCAATGCCTCGTAGCTGACTTCAGGCCGTTTGAGCAGCGACGTCAGGCTGTATTCACGAGCAAGCGGCTGGCCAAGCACGCGCTGCGCATCGGCCGCAGGGACGACCGCGGGCTGCAGGTATACCCGGTCCATTCGGCTACGCTCGGATTCCAGCGCCGACATCTTCCGCTCGAATCGTTGCCAGCGGGCGTCATCCACCAGGCCCAGTTCACGGCCAGCCGGGGTCAGACGCTGATCGGCATTGTCTTCACGCAACAGCAGGCGATATTCCGCCCGACTGGTGAACATCCGGTACGGTTCGCTGGTGCCGCGGGTGACGAGGTCGTCCACCAGCACACCGAGGTAGGCTTCGTGCCGCTGCGGATACCAGGGCGTCTGGCCTTGCACCCGGCGCGCCGCGTTCAACCCTGCCAGCAGACCTTGCGCGGCGGCTTCCTCGTAACCGGTGGTGCCGTTGATCTGGCCGGCGAAATACAGCCCGCCGATATACCGAGTCTCCAGCCAGGGATGGATGTCGCGCGGATCGAAATAATCGTATTCGATGGCATAGCCCGGCCGCAGGATATGCGCACTTTCGAAGCCCCTGATGCTGCGAACCAGGGCCAGCTGAATGTCGAACGGCAGACTGGTGGAGATACCGTTCGGATAGACCTCGTGGGTCGTCAGTCCTTCGGGTTCAACAAAAATCTGGTGCGAGGTCTTGTCCGCGAAGCGGACAACCTTGTCCTCGATCGAGGGGCAGTAGCGCGGCCCGGTACCTTCGATACTGCCGTTGTACATGGGCGAACGATCAAGGCCGGACCTGATCAATTCATGCGTCTGCTCGTTGGTGTGCGTGATATGGCACGGAATCTGGCGGGGATGGTGGTCGACATTGCCAAGGAACGAGAACACCGGCACCGGCGCGTCCCCCGGCTGCTCGGTCAACACCGAGAAATCAATGCTGCGGCCATCGATACGTGGCGGTGTACCCGTCTTCAACCGCCCCACCCGCATCGGCAGTTCGCGCATCCGCGCCGCCAGTGCATTGGCCGGCGGGTCGCCGGCACGTCCCGCCTGGTATCGCGCATCGCCGATGTGGACCAGCCCGGCGAGGAAGGTACCCACCGTCAGAACTACGGTCGGCGCACTGAATTTCAACCCCATCTGCGTCACCACGCCGCGTACTTCATCGCCCTCGACGATCAAGTCCTCCACGGTCTGCTGGAACAACGTGAGGTTCGGTGTGTTTTCCAATGTACCGCGCACGAAGGCACGGTACAGGGCTCGATCGATCTGCGCGCGAGTCGCGCGCACTGCTGCGCCCTTGCTCGCGTTCAATCGGCGGAACTGAATTCCACAGTGGTCGGCCGCGGTCGCCATCAAGCCACCCAGCGCGTCGATTTCGCGCACCAGGTGCCCTTTGCCGATACCACCGATGGCCGGGTTGCACGACATCTGCCCCAGGGTTTCCATGCTCTGGGTCAGCAGCAATGTTCGGCACCCCATGCGTGCCGCCGCCAACGCGGCTTCGGTGCCGGCATGGCCGCCGCCGACAACGATGACATCGAACAAGTCAGGGTACTGCATGGTTTCAGGTCCGGCCGGAATGGCGATGGTGCAATTTTACGTAGTGTCTGGCGTGGCTGCCCAGCATGGATCGCTCGTCGTCAGTCAGATCGCGCACACGTTTGGCAGGAGCGCCCACCCAAAGTCCACTTCCCAGCTGCTTGCCCGGCGGCACCAGCGCGCCGGCGCCGATGATGGTATAGGGTTCGATGACCGCACCGTCCATGAGGGTCGCGCCCATACCGATCAAACAGTGGTGGCCGATGGTGCAGCCGTGGATGATGGCCTGATGGCCCACGGTGACGTCGTCACCAATTATCGTTGCGTAGCCATCGGGCAAATCGGCCGTTGGACTGGTGCAGTGGACGATGGTGCCATCCTGCACATTGCTGCGTGCACCAACCTCGATGAAATTGACGTCACCGCGAATGACCACCAGCGGCCAGATCGAAACCTCTGCCGCCAGCTTCACGCGACCGATGACGACCGCAGACTCATCGACGAACGCGGTGGAATCTATCTCGGGCGCATTGCCTTCAAAACTGCGGATGGACATCGATACGGCTCCGGTGACCTGCGGGCGCCGGATGATACCGGATGTACCGGCGAAAATCCGCCGGCAGCCCGGTTTTGCCGGGCCAGGTCAGTCCCAGCGCGTGGCGTGCCAGCTCTTCTTGCCGCGGCGGAGCAGAATCATGCCCCCGCCCAGCAGGTCGTCTCCCGTCAATTGGTAGTCAGCATCCACCCGCTGGCCATTCACCGCCACCGCGCCGCTGGCCAGATGTTCACGCGCCTGGCGCTTTGAGCTGGCCAGCGAAGTCTGGGCCAGGATATCTGCCAGCGGTACACCGGCCCCGCCCAGCTGGTCGCGCCCGTGGCTGGAATGCGGCACGTCGGCGAACATGTCCCGCAACAGCTCAGGGGCCACCGATCGCAGATCACCACCGCCGAACAACACCTCGCTGGCGTGTTCGACATGGCTCAACTGGTCGGTGCCGTGGAGCAATTCAGTCAACTCACGTGCCAACGCCCGGTGTGCCGCGCGCTGATGGGGTGCGGCTTCGTGCTGTGCGGACAGGTCATCCACCGCCGCACGCGGCAACAATGTGAACCGGCGCAGGTAATCCAGCACCATCGCGTCTTCGGTATTGAGCCAGAACTGGTAGAACGCATAGGCGCTGGTGCGATCGGCCGTCAGCCACACCGCGCCCTGCTCGGATTTGCCAAATTTCTTGCCGTCGGCCCGGGTCACCAGCGGTGAAGTTACGCCGTAACCGCCGACCTGCTCGGAACCCAACCGGCGCCGGATCAGATCCATGCCCGCCACGATGTTGCCGTACTGGTCGGATCCGGCCAGCTGCACGGTGCAATCGTGGGTGACCCGCAGGTGATAGAAATCGTAGGCCTGCAGCAACATGTACGAGAATTCGGTGTAGGAGATTCCCTGGTCGCGATTGTGCAGCCGTTCGCGCACCGATTCCTTCTGGATCATGGCGTTGACCGAGAAATACTTGCCGACGTCGCGCAGCATCTCGATATAGCCCAGCTTGCCCAGCCAGTCATGATTGTTGACGATGACCGCGCAATTCGGATTGGCCGGATCGAAATCCAGGATCCGTTCGAAGATACCGCGCTGGCCTTCGACATTGGCGGCGACATCGTCCGCCGTCAGCAACTGGCGCTCGCTGTCCTTGCCTGACGGGTCACCGATCAAGCCGGTACCACCGCCCATGACGACAATCGGCTTGTTGCCACTGCGCTGCCAATGGCGCAGCAGGTTGATGGAATTGAAGTTGCCGACGGTCAGGCTGGACGCCGTGGGATCAAAGCCGCAGTAAGCCACCCGGCCGCCCCGGGCCAGATGTTGCTCGATGTCGGCGCCGGCCGTCTGGTGCAGCAGGCCGCGCCACTGCAAAGTGTCTAGAAACGCGCTCATGGGCGCGGCAAGTTACGCGATCAGGCCCGGGCAGGCAACGGTGCGGCATCTGCTACCGGTTCCAGGCAGGACTCGAAGGTCTCGGTGCAGCGCTGCCACGAATATCCCGCCGCATAATCGACACAGTTCTGGCGCGACAAGCCGAGCGCACCCTGCACCGCCGCGCCAAGGTCATCGTCCATCCAGCCGCTTCGACCGTGCGCTACGACATCTATCGGCCCGGTCACCGGGTACGCTGCGACCGGAACGCCGCACGCCATCGCTTCCAGCAATACGAGTCCGAAAGTATCGGTGCGGCTCGGAAACACCATGACATCCGCCGCGGCAACATGCCGGGCGAGGTCAGTGCCGAACTTCGCGCCCAGGAAGTGGACTCCCGGGTAGCGCTTTTGCAGCGATGCCAGCGCCGGACCATCGCCGATGACGACCTTGCTGCCCGCCATCTCCAGTTCTAGAAACGCCTCAATATTTTTCTCGACCGCGACCCGCCCCATGTACAAGGCCACCGGCCCTGGCCAGGGGTAACTGACGTCAGTCTGGGGGCGGAACACTGATGTATCCACCCCGCGCGCCCAGACTTCGATGTTGCGGAAGCCGCGCGCCAGCAGCCGATCCCGCTGACCGGGCGTCGGTACCAGGGTCCTTACCGCGGCACCATGAAAGCGCCGTAACCACGCATACGTCCAGCTGAGCGGAATCGGCGCCCGCAGCCTGACGTACTCGGCAAACTGCGTATGAAATGAGGTGGTGAAGGGATGCCCACGACGCAGGCACCACGCCCTGGCCGCCATGCCCAACGGGCCTTCCGTGGCAATGTGAATGGCAGCGGGGGCAAAAGACGCCAAAGCGCTGGCGACACCGGCGCCCGGCATGACCGCCAGACGTATCGACGGATAGGTCGGGCACGGCACCGTGCGAAAACCCGTTGGCGTGATGAATTGAACCTCATGTCCGCGCGCACGCAGACATTCACCCGTGGTCTGCAATGTCCGGACGACGCCGTTGACCTGCGGATGCCAGGCATCCGTGACGATGGCAACCTTCATGCCGCCGCCAGTATCGGTAGTGCCGCTGCCAGCGGCTCGGCCCATTGCACGACCTCGATTGCCCCGTCGTGGTGCTCGACCAGTGCGGTACGGCTTTCCACCCAGTCGCCGCAGTTGTGGTATTCGATGTCTTCAAAGCGGGTGATCTGGGCGCGGTGGATGTGGCCACACACCACGCCATCAACGCCCGCACGGACGGCAGCGTATGCCACTGCCTCCTCGTAGCGCGAGATGTATTGGACGGCATTCTTCACCCGCGATTTCAAAAACGCCGCCAGTGACCAGTGCGGCGCACCGCACCGGCGGCGGATCACATTCACCCAATGATTCAATGCCAGCAGTACGCCATAAAGGTGTCCGCCCAGTACGCCCAGCCAGCGTGCCGAGCGCACCACCGTGTCGAACTCATCGCCATGGGTCACGAGCAACCTGCGGCCATCGGCAGTGGCATGAATCACCTGCTCGGCGATTTCGATGTTGCCGAAGCGGTGGCCGACGAAATCGCGCAACATTTCATCGTGGTTGCCGGGAATGTAGACCACGCGCGTGCCTGCCCGGGCCTTGTCCAGCACCGCGCGCAGCACGTCGTTGTGCGCCTGTGGCCAGTAGCGCTTGCGTCGCAACGCGTGGATATCGATGATGTCGCCCGCCATGTACAGCGTCTCGCATTCGCAGGTTGTCAGGAACGCGAGCAACGCGTCCGCACTTGCACCGCGGAAACCGAGGTGGACATCGGAAATGAAAACCGTACGGAATCTGCGTGGCCGCTTGACCGTTTTCTGCTGCATCGCCTAGCCTCCAGGTCAGTCGGCGGCAGACTAGTGCGATGCGATGACATGCAAGTGGCAATACGGCGTCGGTTTGATGACAGTGCGACTGTGATCGCGGGTGGCGCGCGTACGTAAACCAGACCTTGGAGAGAGTGATGCAGAACTGCGGCGTAATCGGATTAGGCGGGATGGGAGGGCCCATGGCCCAGCGGCTGCATGCCGCAGGCTTGTTGATTCTGGCCTGGAACCGGACCCGCGAACGCATCCAGGCATGGGCCGATGAACTGGATCTCCCGCTGGCTGACGGCCCCGCTGCGGTCGCCGCCGCGGCGGATGTCATTATTCTCTCCGTATCCCGCGACGTGGACGTGCTGGCGGTCATCGACCAGATGCTGGATAGTCTGCGCCCCGGGACGGTTGTGATAGATACATCCACCGTCAGCGCGCAGACCGCACGTGCCGCCGCCGCCAGACTGGCCACCGTTGGCGTCGAATTCCTCGATGCCCCGGTCAGCGGCGGCGTCGAAGGCGCGCGCAACGGCAAGCTGTCAATGATGGTGGGGGGCGATCCGGCCGTGCTGGAGCGCGTCCGCCCCGTCCTGACGCATCTGGCGGCCAACGTAATCCATATGGGCCCGCATGGCGCCGGCCAGATGACCAAAGCGGTCAATCAGATTGTCGTTGCCGGTGTCGCCCAGGGCGTATGCGAAGCACTGGCCTTCGGACGCGCGGCCGGGCTGCCGATGGAGAAGGTGATCGAGGTTGTCAGCGGCGGGGCGGCAGGCAATTGGTTCCTCGATCATCGCGGTCCCACCATGGTCCGCGACAGCTTTGCGCCCGGTTTCCGACTCAGTCTGCACCACAAGGATCTGGGAATATGCCGCGAAATGGCGCGGGACATGACATCGGACCAGCACAGTGCATTACCAACGGTTGAAATGACGATGCGACATTATGAGCGGCTGATGGATCAAGGCCATGGCGACGATGACATTTCCGCACTTTTCCGTATCAAGACCGAAGCACTGGGTTGAGGGTGGCCCGGGGTATGTGATCGCGGTCCCATTCTGGGCGTGGTCGGATTACAATATCGCCGTTGAACGGGTATGCCGTGCCGTAGCGCGGCTATAGTGCTCCAATCTCGCGAACGCGGACGGATCCGGGAATGGGCTGGAAGATAGTCCTTAAGAATATCGAGCAGAAGCAGCGCAGCGAACACGAGTTCTCGCAGCGCCAGGTACGTTTTGGCCGCGATCCGGCCAGCGATCTCGTCATTGATCATCCACGCGTCTCCCGTCTGCACTTCACGCTGGTCAATCGCGACGGTCACAGCTTCCTGGAAGATTCGAGCCGCAACGGCGTTCTGCTGCGTCAGGGTGGCAAATGGCTGCGGGTGCAAGGCGAAATCGGGCTGATACCGCCGGTACTTCTGCTGTTGCCGGACTGGGCCATAGAAGCAGACACCATCCCTGAACCGGTTGCCCCGGTGGAAGAGGAGCAGGTTTGGGACCAGTCGGTGGTCATTCCCGCGGGCAGCCTGGCGCAAAGGCGCGAGGCAATCCTGGTCTTCGACTTATGCCATTCGTCCTCGCTGGCCAGCGAAGACGACCACATGGCCTATCACTTGAAGCGCCGGTTGACCCAGATTGCCGAACCGCTGCTCGCCGAGCACAACCGCCGATTCTTCAAAAGTACCGGTGACGGGTTCCTCGCAACCTTCAGCGACAGCCAGGCCGCGCTGGTGGCGACCATCGAACTTGAAAACCGTATCCAGCAGCGCAACCTGCGCACCAGCAACGTCCCGATCCACTACCGGCTGGCGCTGCATTTCGGTGAAACCTGGGCCATATCGTCCGGTGGCGAAGATATTCACGGGCATGATGTGAACGTGACGTTCCGCGTGGAAGGCGTGCAGTCCAACGCGTTTCCGGAGCTACGGCATCCGTTTCCGGTCCAGGACCGCATCCTGTGTTCCGCGGCTTTTCTTGATTCGCTCAATTCCGGTGGCGACGCGGAGAAGGTCGAAACCATTGTGTGTGGCGAGGCCAACCTGAAGGGCATCCATTCGCCCACCGAGATTCACTGGGTGATTACGCCGTATTCGAATTCCGCCGAAGAACCCGGCGCCAACACGCTGAACGTACGCACGGTCACCGACTGACGTGCACTCTCCCCGGCCACTGGTTCAGGCCGGTGGCGCCACTCTCATGCCGCCAGTTGTTCGTCCAGCACGGCCTGCAATGCATCGCATACGCCGTCGAGTTCGAATTCCAGTATGTCGAGCGAGGTCACCAGCCCATCGAGTTTGCCTGCTGCGGCTTCTGTCTCGATTTTGCGGCATTGGCCGGATAACTCTGCGGCGCCGAGATTGGCCGAACTGGATTTGAGCGTGTGCGCCGCCATGCGCACGCCCTTGGCATCGCCATTGACTGATGATTCGCGAAGCTTTGCGAGCAGCTGCGGCGCATCTTTCAGGAAGATACCAATCACTCGGGCAAGAATATCGGCGCCGCCATCACGTTGCAGCGCGCGTATTTTGTCGAGTGCCGCCGAATCCAGCCGAACCGATGCCTGCGCGGAAACCGCTCTCTGGGCCACCACGGGCACTACGGTTTCCTGCTGCGGCCCGGCTTTGGCCATCTGGGCATTCAACGGTAACCAGCGCTGCAGAATGTTCCGCAGTTGTTGCTCGGTAAATGGCTTGGCCAGGTAATCGCTCATGCCCGCTGTCAGACATAACTCCTTGTCCTCAGGCATGGCATTGGCCGTCAGCGCGACAATCGGGAGCACCGTGGTGCGACCTTGCTGCTTTTCCCATTCGCGGATTGCGCGGGTCGCATCAAAACCGTCCATCTCTGGCATCTGGCAGTCCATCAGGACCAGATCGTAGGGCCGCTGCACGGTGTCGAACGTGAAATCACAGATGGCCTCGACGGCGTCACGTCCATTCTCCGCGGTAGTTGCCGTACATCCCAGTTCGCCCAACATGGCTTCGGCAAGTTCGCGGTTGACGGCGTTATCCTCGACCAGCAGGACGTGTCCACGCAGCTGCATGGTGGCGGCGCCGACCGTTGTGTCTTCCGCCACCGCGACCGCATCGGTATGGGCACGGCCAAGAACGTCGTTCAACCCTTCGACGAGTTCCTGTTGGCGAATCGGCTTGTTGAGATAAAGATCAATGCCGGCGGCGATCCACCGGCCGGTATCGGCCAGCTGATTGACGTCGCACAACATGATGATCCGCAGACCGTCGAGCTCCGGCATCTGCCGTACCCTGCTGGCAAAGCGGGCGCCATCGTTGCCGGGCATCTCGCGATCCATGATTACCGCGTGGAACGGCTTGCCCTGGTTCGCCGCCAACTGCAACAGGCGCAGGCCCTGGTGGGCCGTGTCGGCTGCCGCCGATTTGATTCCCCATGCCGCCAGCTGCTGACGCAGGATCTGACAATTCGCCTTGTTGGCATCCACCACCAGCACACGCGAATCACGCAACACCGGCAGTGGGCGCACCGTCGCACCTACCAGCTTCTGATCCACCGCCTCCAGCGCACTGGTGAACCAGAAGCATGCGCCCTTGCCGACCTCGCTGGTGACGCCAATTTCGCCGCCCATCAGGGTGGTCAGCTGGCGGCAGATCGCCAGGCCGAGCCCGGTACCGCCGTACTTGCGCGTCGTCGAACCGTCCGCCTGCGCGAACGACTCGAAGATGTGGGCCTGATGCTCCGGTTTGATCCCGATTCCGGAATCACGCACTTCGAAGCGCACCAGGGTGTCCCCGTTCTGCTCGACAGTCGATACGCCGATCGCCACCTGCCCGTGCTCAGTGAACTTCAGCGAGTTGCTCATCAGGTTCATCAGGATCTGACTGACGCGGTCCGGATCGCCACGGTAAGCACTGTGGCGGGTGGCCGGGTAATCGCAGATCAACGATACGCCTTTACGGTGGGCCTGCTCGGCGAAGAACGCCAACGTGTCTTCCACCAGAACGCGCAGGTCGAATACGGTTGAATGCAACGTCAGTTTGCCAGCCTCGATTTTTGAGTAGTCGAGGATGTCATTGATGATGGCCAGCAACGCTGCACCTGAACGGGTGATGGTCTGCACGAATCGTCGTTGCTGCGTGGTGAGATTGGTTTTCTGCAGCAGTTCGGCCATCCCCAGCACGCCATTCATGGGCGTGCGGATTTCATGGCTCATGGTGGCGAGGAAGTCGCTCTTGGCCCGGACCGCGCGTTCAGCTTTCTCCTTGGCGCGCAACAGTTCCCTGGAGGTCCGCTTGCCAACGGCAATCTGTTCGGTCAATTGGGCGTTGGCGCCTTCGGCACGCGCCTTCTCCACTGTCAGTCGATCGATGAGATCATCATTGCGGTGACGTAACTCCAGCGTCGTCACGATCATTCTGTGCTGTTGCTCGGACATTCGTGCCAGCAGCGCGCCCCAGATCGTCAGCATACCCGCCATGATCTGACCATCCTGTCCGCCTTGCAGCAGTTGGGCGATGGCAAGCGGTGCGAGCGTCAACAGCAGGTAGCCGGTAGCGGCACTGCGAAAAACCGAATGAACCACCACTGCGCCGGCGGAGACCGCAGCAAAAATAAAGGCGGCGAAAATCTGGTGCAGGACGGACTCCACCGGCAACAGCGCAGTGCCCGCCACGCCCCACCCGGCGGCGGTTATCCATACGCCCAATAGATACGAAGTTCGATATCGCCTGGCGCGCGCGGCGGTGAGTTCAGCCCGGCCGAATCGCCGCGCGACAATTTGGCGAATCATGGTCGCCGCCAGCATCAACGCGAACCAGGAGAGCGGCCACTGAGGCTCGAGATAGGGCCACATGACCAACGTAGCGGCGCCGACGCTGACGATGCCAAGCATCATCGAGTCGGCAGAATTTCCCAGCAGCAGCTTGACCTGCGCAGTCAACAGCCATTGCGCGTCCCTGGATTGGGTCTGATCAGGATCGGCTGCCTGCCTGGCGGCCAAGCGTGCGGAGGAACCCATCAATGCAACATGACGGATGTCTCTAGTGCCGGCAGCGCGGCGCCTGGCCCTACCAACACCACGAACGCGTAGCGACTGCCGGTGTCAGCCCACAACTGGTACGCCGTGAGACGGTCCAACTCGGCTTCCGGAAATTCAGTACTACGCAATGTCTGCAGCAGATCGATGATGTCGATGAAATCTGTTTCCAGACGATCGAAAAGTGTCTCGCGGCTGCGCCAGGCCTGTTCCCTGTAGGCATGGCGCCCGGTTTCCACCAGGTACCCGAGTGGGATTGCGCGTTGCATGGCCTGATCCGGCAGCAAGCCGGCCAGCAGCAGGCAACCATCGGCGATCGCCGCCAGATCCGCTTCTGCCGGCGCCGTACCCGGGTGTCGTAGAAATTCTCCCAGCGGCCCCTTGAATACCGAATCGGCGGAGGCGCCTTCGCCCACATAACGGCGCAGCAGACGGACCAGATAGCTCTCCACCTCGGGCGCCAGCAGGATACCGGTTGCCGCCTGCGCTTCGGTCATCAACGCACGCCAGCCCAGGGTGTCGGAGGTATGAAGGTCTTGCATCTTGAGAATCGCCTGAAAAATCACCCCAGACTATCGGCCAGGAAGGGGCGATCTTGACCGCATGCGAGCAGATGCGCGGGCGCAGGTAAGCCACTATACTGGCGCGCTCATTGCACTGCGGGTGTCAAAGAAGTGGCGCAGAGTCCCAAGACATTTCAAGAACTTATTTTTCGCTTGCAACAATTCTGGTCGGACCGGGGATGCGTTATCGCGCAACCCTACGACATGGAAATGGGTGCCGGTACTTTTCATCCTGGCACATTTCTGCGCGCCATAGGTCCGGAGCCCTGGCGCTGCGCCTATGTCCAACCATCGCGCCGCCCGACTGACGGCCGTTATGGCGAAAATCCCAATCGCCTCCAGCACTTCTATCAGTTTCAGGTGATTCTCAAGCCTTCGCCGGTGGACATTCAGCAGTTGTACCTCGACTCGCTGACCGCACTCGGCATAGACACCAAAATTCACGATATCCGGTTCGTTGAAGACAACTGGGAATCGCCGACGCTGGGCGCCTGGGGGCTTGGATGGGAAGTCTGGGCCAACGGCATGGAAATATCGCAGTTCACGTACTTTCAGCAGGTAGGCGGCCTGGACTGCCGCCCGGTTTCCGGCGAACTCACCTACGGACTGGAGCGAATCGCCATGTACCTGCAGAACGTGGACAACGTCTATGACCTGCTATGGACCATGAGCAACGGTCGGCGCGTGAGCTATGGCGACGTTTACCATCAGAACGAGGTGGAGATGTCGGCATACAACTTTGAACATGCCGATACGGCCAGCCTGTTCGACTCGTTCAACACCTGCGAGGCTGAATCCAGCCGGCTGATCGGCCTGAATTTGCCACTACCGGCCTATGAGATGATGCTCAAGGCATCCCACACCTTCAACCTGCTGGACGCCCGGCGCGCGATATCGGTGACTGAACGTCAAAGCTATATCCTTCGCGTCCGCACGCTGGCGCGTGCCGTTGCCCAGGCTTATTACGATGCACGCGCGGCTCTCGGCTTTCCGATGTGCGCGGAAAATTCCTGAAGGATCCGGCCGATGACCCAAACTGCGGAACTGCTTATAGAAATCGGCACTGAGGAACTGCCGCCCAAGGCCCTGTTGAGAATCAGCCAGGCGTTTGCCGATGGCGTCCAACAGCGCATGAACAAGCTTGAAATTGCCCACGGCGATGTCAAAGCCTTCGCCACGCCACGCCGGCTTGCACTACATATCACTGATGTCGCGGCCGCACAGCCGACCCGGAACATCGAAAAGCGCGGGCCGGCGCTGGCCGCGGCGTATGGTGCCGATGGCCAACCCAGCAAAGCGGCGCTCGGCTTTGCCCGGTCGTGCGGTGTCGAATTTTCCGCACTGGGCACAGTCAAGACCGACAAGGGCGAGTGGCTTGCGCACAACGCCACCGAAACCGGCAAGCCGCTGGCGCAGTTGCTGCCCGACGTCGTCGCCGATGCATTGAACCAGTTGCCGATTCCCAAGCGCATGCGCTGGGGGGATTCCGACATCGAGTTTGTTCGCCCCGTTCACTGGCTGGTCATGCTCTACGGTGGCGACGTCGTGCCTGGCACCATCCTTGGTCGTGAAAGCGGCAAACTCACGTTTGGCCACCGTTTTCTTGCACCCCAGGCGATTGAACTCGCATCACCCACCCAATATGCGGCGCGCCTGAGGACAGAGGGGCACGTCATTGCCGACTTCGCCGAGCGCCGCGAAATCATCGAAAGCGGCGTAACTGCATGTGCCACTACCGTCGGCGCCACGGCAGTCATCGATCCTGACCTGCTGGATGAAGTGACAGCGCTGACGGAGTGGCCTGTTCCGCTGTCAGGTGAATTCGATGAGGAATTCCTGAAACTGCCAACGGAAGTGTTGATAGCCACGATGCAGGAGCATCAGCGCTATTTTCCGTTGATCAACAGTGAAGGCGAGTTGCTCGCGCGTTTCATCACCGTTGCCAACATCGACAGTCCCGAGCCGCAACGCATCGTGGAAGGTAACCAGCGCGTGATCCGCCCACGCCTGACAGATGCAGCATTCTTCTTCACCCAGGACCAGAAGATTGCATTGGTTGACCGCCTCGGCTCGTTGGCCAACATGGTATTCGAGAAGCAACTGGGCACATTGCGTGACAAGACTGATCGCGTGATAGCGCTCGCAGTCCGGCTTGCGATCCAGTTTGATTCCGAACCGGAGTTGGTGGAACGCGCCGCACTGCTTTCACGCTGTGATCTGACAACGGGCATGGTCGGTGAATTCCCCGAATTGCAGGGCACCATGGGTGGCTACTATGCCACCGCAAGCGGTGAACCTGCGCCAGTGGCACGCGCGATTTCCGAATTCTACCAGCCTCGGTTTGCTGGCGATGAGTTACCGCAAACCACGGTTGGGCAGTGTGTGTCGCTGGCGGATCGCATAGACACCATTGTCGGAATCTTCGGTATTGGCAAGGAACCGACCGGCGACAAGGATCCGTTTGCACTGCGGCGCCATGCGGTGGCTATTCTGCGCATCGCGGTTGAGAAACAACTCTCGCTCAATCTGTCGGCATTGATCGACGAGAGCATCACGGCGTACGGCGAACGGATCGATGGCGTGAAGGCGCGCGAGGCACTGGCATTCACCATCGAACGCCTGCGTGGATATTGCCTCGACCACGGCGCCGATCACGATTCGTTTGAATCGGTCAAAGCTCTCGATATTTGCGATCCGCTCGATTTTGACCGCCGCGTCCGGGCGGTGACTGCGTTCCGCGGACAAGCTGATGCCGCTGCCCTGGCTGCCGCAAACAAGCGCGCTGCCAATATCCTGCGCAAGAACGAAGCCCAATCGCTGCCGCCGGTGCGTGAGAATCTGCTGATGGAACCGGCCGAACGAGATTTATTCCAGGCTCTGACGGACTTGAGTGAGCGCCTGCAACCTGTGCTCGCCGCGGCAGACTACCCTGCGGTGCTGGCGCAATTGGCCCAAATCCGTCCTCAGGTCGACAAATTCTTTGATACTGTACTGGTTATGGATGAAAACCCTGACATTCAGCGTAACCGGCTTGCGTTGTTGACTGCGCTTCGCCACGTCCTGTGTCAGGTGGCAGACATCTCGAGACTGCCAGGATGAAACTGCTGCTCCTCGCCCGGGATGGCGTGATCAACTCCGGCACGCCTTTCGGTGACTGGCAGGAAAAGTTCGAGCCGCTTACGGATTCGCTGGAAGCAATTGCGACCGCGACGCGTGAAGGTGTCCGTTGCGTTGCTTTTGCACATTTGTCTGATCACCGTCCGCACCGTGTCGATGTTGAACAGGTCAATACCTTGCACCTGGCGATGCTGGGTGCGGTCAGTGAACTCGGCGGCAGGCTGGAAGCCATTATTTATTGCCCGCACGAACGTGACGCGGGTTGCGACTGCCACTCGCCGACCGAAGGCATACTGGCGCAGTTGCTGGACCGGTTGAAATTGCCTGCCAGCGAAATCGGTCTGGTCACCACCCGCGCCGACGAGCTGTCGCTGGCGCGCGAGATTGGCGCGCTGCCGATTCTCATCGCACCGTCCGGAAGGGCGACATCGGGCGTTGATACGCGCAACGCAGTGGTCGTTTCCGACATGGGAAAGATTGTCGACTACGCGGTCAAGAAACCATCGTGATGCAGGGGCTGCGGTCGGCAATCTTTTACCTTGGGCTGGTAGTGCCAACGGTCGCCTTTGCGCTGCTCGCCATCATTATCTGGCCATTGCCATTACGTGTGCGCCAACCAATCATTTCGCGTTGGTCAGTCTTTGCCTTGTATTGGTTACGACTGACCTGTGGAGTCGATTGGCGCATCCATGGCATGGAAAAGCTGAATGGCCCACCGGCGGTCATTTTGTGCAAGCACCAATCAGCCTGGGAAACGATTGCACTGTGCGGCTTGTTTCCGCCGCAGGTCTGGGTCCTGAAGCGCGAGCTCTTCTTCGTCCCCGCATTCGGACAGGCACTTGCCGCGCTGGCCCCGATTGCAATCTCCCGAGGTCAGGGGTCGAAGGCGTTACGGCAGGTGATTACGCAAGGCGTCGACCGGATTCGACGCGGCATGTGGGTGGTCATCTTTCCCGAAGGCACGCGCGTGGCCCCCGGCGCAAGCGGACGCTACGCGCGCAGTGGCGCCCAACTTGCGGTCGCGGCAGGCTGCCAGGTGTTCCCGGTTGCGCACAATGCAGGGTTGTGCTGGCCGCGCAGCTCATTCATCAAGCAAGCGGGGATGATCGATGTCATCGTCGGCGATCCGATCGATTCAACCGGGCTGAGCGCCGCGGAAATCACCCGCCGTTGTGAATCGTGGATAGAATCCACCAGCCGTTCGCTGTTGCCCGCAGGGCATCACGGATCGGACGTTCAAGCAGATAGCGAGTCACAGTGATGAGCAAATACTTCTCCCGCCACTTTCCTGCCACCCGTCCCCGGCGCATGCGTGCGGCTGACTTCAGTCGACGTTTGATGCGGGAAAACCAGCTGACTCCCGCTGATTTGATCTGCCCGCTGTTTGTACTTGAAGGATCGTCGCGGCGTGAAGCAGTTGCATCGATGCCCGGTGTTGAACGTCTCAGCATCGACCTGTTGGCGACGCACGCGCGTGAACTGGCGGCGCTCGGCATTCCCGCGGTGGCCTTGTTCCCGGTGACGCCGGCTGAATGCAAAACGGACGATGGCCGCGAAGCCTTCAACCCCGATGGCCTTGCCCAACGCGCGATTCGCGCGATCAAGGACGCGCTACCTGAAATGGGCGTGATCGCGGATGTCGCCCTGGACCCGTTCACCTCACACGGCCACGATGGTTTGCTCGATACGTCGGGTTATGTCGTGAATGACGCCACCGTGGAAGTGCTGGTGAAACAGGCGCTGTCGCAGGCAAGCGCAGGCGCCGATGTTGTCGCACCTTCAGACATGATGGATGGTCGCATCGGTGCGATTCGCGCCGCGTTGGAAGCGGAAGGTCATTACAACACGCGCATACTGGCCTATTCCGCGAAGTACGCCTCGGCTTTTTACGGGCCGTTCCGTGATGCCGTCGGCTCGGCGGCGAACCTTGGAAAAGGTGGCAAGGAAACCTACCAGATGGACCCGGCCAATACCGACGAAGCGTTGAACGAAGTCGCCATGGATCTCGCGGAAGGCGCGGACATGGTGATGGTCAAGCCCGGTATGCCTTATCTGGATATCGTACGCAGGGTCAAAGACGCCTTCGCGGTACCGACCTTTGTCTACCAGGTCAGTGGCGAATACGCCATGCTGATGGCCGCCATCGAGCGCGGCTGGCTCGATGGCGAACGGGTAATCCTCGAGTCGTTACTGGCGTTCAAGCGGGCCGGCGCAGATGGCGTCCTGACGTATTTTGCACAGGACGCCGCTAGACGTCTAAATTGAGTTCCTTGATCTTCCGCGTCAACGTGTTGCGTCCCCAGCCCAGCAGACGCGAAGCCTCCTGGCGGTGGCCGTGTGAATGCTTCAATGCAACCTCGATCATCGCGCGCTCGAAGCGCGGCACCGCTTCATCCAGCACCGGCCGTTCTTCCTGGCGAATGTAATACTCCGCCCAGCGGGTGAGCGCCTGCTCCCAGTTGGTATTGGTATCAATCGTCGGCGCGGCGCCGGATGCGTCGCGTACCTCGTTGGGCAGATCAGCAACGGTGATCTCTTTCGCAGGCGCCATGATGCTGAGGCGGCGACAGATGTTTTCCAGTTGCCGTACGTTTCCTGGCCATGCGTAACGCTTGAGCGTCGCTCTGGCTGCCTCACTCAGATGTTTGGGCTCGATTCCGAGTTCATTGGCGCTTGTAGAGAGGAAGTGTTTCGCCAAGGCGTCAATGTCCTCAAGTCGATCACGCAACGGTGGCAGTTGCAGGCGTATCACGTTCAGACGGTGGTACAGATCTTCACGGAAGGAATCGTGCTTCACCCGTTCTTCCAGATTCTGGTGCGTCGCTGCGATGACGCGAACATCCACCCGGACCGGTTCGTGGCCGCCTACGCGGTAGAACTCGCCGTCCGCCAGAACGCGCAGCAGGCGGGTCTGCAGGTCAGCCGGCATATCCCCGATTTCATCAAGAAACAGCGTGCCGCCATCGGCCTGTTCGAAGCGACCCAGGCGCTGAGAAGCCGCGCCGGTAAATGCACCGCGTTCGTGACCGAACAACTCGGACTCCAGCAGATCGCGTGGGATGGCCGCGGTATTGATGGCGATGAATTTCTTCCCCGCGCGCGGGCTGTGCCGATGCAAGGCATGTGCAATCAGCTCCTTGCCGGTGCCGGATTCGCCGGTAATCAACACCGTCATGTGAGAGCGGGATAATCGACCGATCGCGCGAAACAATTCCTGCACTGCCGGGGAACCACCAATGATTTCCGGCAGCTCGGTGGTATCCACCGGTGCCTGGGTCTGCTTGGAACTGCGCCGCGCGGCGACTGCACGCTCCACCAGCGAAACCGCATCATCGACATCAAACGGTTTTGGCAGATACTCGAATGCGCCACCCTTGAATGCGGCCACCGCGCGATCTAGATCGGCAAATGCCGTCATAACAATCACCGGCAGTTCGGGATGCGTCTCGCCTACCGAGTTGAGCAGTTCAAGGCCGTCCTTACCCGGCATACGGATGTCGGTGATGATGACATCCGGTTCACTGCTGTTCAGCTTGCGTAATACCGAATCGGCGTCTTCAAAGCTGCGGGTGGCGATGTCTGCTTCGGACAAGGCCTTTTCCAATACCCAGCGTATCGAGCGATCGTCGTCAACGATCCATATTTCAGGTTTTTCACTCATTTGCGTGTCTCCGCCGGCAGCCACACGGTGAATACCGTATTGCCCGGTTCACTTTTGAATCCAATCAAGCCCCCATGGCGATGTACCAGCGTGTTGGCGATGGGCAGGCCCAGCCCGGAGCCACTCGCATGACCGGATACCATGGGAAAGAAGATGCTGCTTGCGATATCTGGTGGAACGCCGGGACCGTTGTCGACGACGTCAACACGGACCACCAGGCGATGCACTTTGGTACCGATTGTGAATTTACGTTGGACGCGTGTACGCAGTGTTACCGTACCTCCGGATTCGGAGACGGCGTGGACGGCGTTGCGAACTATGTTCAGCAAGGCCTGGACCAGCATGTCGCGATCGCCCTTGATGTCGGGCAGGCTGGGATCGTAATCACGGATCAACGCGACGTTACCGCCCGTCTCAGCCTCGACGAGTTGTCGCACGCGCTCGATCACTGTGTACGGATTCAGTGGCGTCAGATTGATCGATTCGCTCGGTCCCAGCATTCGATCGACCAGTGAACGCAGGCGGTCCGTTTCGCTGATGATGATCTCGGTGTACTCGCGGAACTCGTTCCCGGGCAGCGCACGCTCCAGCAACTGCGCGGCGCCTCGTATGCCACCCAGAGGATTCTTCACTTCGTGCGCGAGCCCGCGCAGAAGATTGTTGGTGATCTGGCTCTGGGTGGTCATGTTTTCATCATTCTGGATGCGCTGGTGGTGCGATACGTCCGTCAGTTCGACGATGGCGCCATTGGCAGCGGCCGTTGCCGTCAGCAGCGGCGTAACGGTGCAGTCGGCAATCCTGGGGGCGGCAACACCTGGCATCCGTATCTCCAGATCGCGTTCGGTCAGGGTCTGCCCTTCGCGCAGGGCACGGGTTATCGTCGCCACAAAGGCCGGCAGACCGGGAAACACCTGGTCGAGGGGCATTCCGATGGCGTGGGTCTCGCTGACGGACAGCATGGTCTCCGCGGTCAGGTTCATCCGCTCGACCTTCCCGTTGCGGTCCAACACCAGGACGGCTGTGCTCAGCAGGTCGATAAGAACATCCGGATCCATCTTTTACCCAACAATCTCCAACCCGACGACAATTTGCACAATTATAGTGCAAGATGCACACGAGAATCTGTCGCTTCGACGGAACGACGCGCCAGGAACTGCGCTAAATCAGTAACTTGCGCCAGTTCAATGCAAACCGGGGTTTCACCCTACCTGTTTACGTGCAAGAAGCAGACCAGCTGTTCCATGGTGCATCGGCCCTGGGGCGGCGGAGTACTCGTTGGTGCGGAATCGCCGAAAGTGGCGGTATACAGCGAGGCGGACGTATCCAATCAGGGCGCGCGGGCCCGTCCTGGTGCCAATACCGAACCGCGATGGAGATAGAAGGTGATTGGCGCGGTCTCAGCAACGGTTTTGCCGTCCGCGTCGACGATGATTGCGGCAACCTGATGCGCACCCCGATCAATGTCCGTCAAGGTCACTTCGTTGTCGGTCATCGGCTCACCCCAGATACGCCGGTCAAGATAGATTCGAATCTGGTGCTGCTTGTCCCGGTCCAGGGAGGGTTCAATGAGGAGGCTGACGTCGACGTTGCCGTTGTTGTCGCGCACGGTCTTTTCAGGCGCGGGCTGAATCACGGCAAAGGTGAGGTAGGCACTGGCGGCCTTGGTCTTGCCCGCCTGGCTCGTCCCGGCCATGGGTACCGGCGTCGGCATAGGCACGGTTTGCGCGGATGGCGTTGGGATGCGCTCGGCTCCAGGCGTCGGTCGATCTGAATAGACGACATTGCCGTTTTCATCGACGGATCGGTAGGCCTCCGCCACCACCTGCGACGGTATCAACGTCGCGGCGCCTGCCGCCAGGCATGTTGCAGCCAATGCAATGTGGAATCGATCGAATATGTTTCGCATGCCCCGAGGATAGCCCGGTTCCACCAAATCGCAATAGTCCGCGCGGCCAGCCGTGTACCGCAAATGCGACGCATAAAGAAAAACCCCCGTCGGTAAAACCGGCGGGGGTTCCGTTTCATGCAGCCGTGAGTGACTGCGAAATGCCGTTCGAGTATCGACTTACAAGCTGTAGTACATGTCGAATTCGACGGGATGCGTCGTCATGCGCAGACGGGTGACGTCCTGCATCTTCAAATCGATATAGGCATCGATCATATCGTCGGAGAAGACATCGCCGGCTTTCAGGTACGCCCGGTCGGCATCCAGCGCGGCTAACGCCTGGTCGAGCGCATGGCACACGGTCGGGATCTTCTTCTCTTCTTCCGGCGGCAGGTCATACAAGTCCTTGTCCATGGCTTCGCCCGGGTCGATCTTGTTCTTGATGCCGTCCAGACCAGCCATCATCATCGCCGCAAATGCGAAATACGGGTTGGATGACGCATCTGGGAAGCGCACCTCGATACGACGCGCTTTCGGGCTGGAAACCCATGGAATACGGATGGACGCAGAGCGATTGCGCGCCGAATAGGCCAGCATGACCGGCGCTTCAAAACCCGGCACCAGACGCTTGTAGCTGTTGGTCGACGGATTGGTGAAAGCGTTCAGCGAACGCGCATGCTTGATAATGCCACCGATGTAATACAGCGCGGTTTTCGACAGGCCGCCGTACTCGTCACCGGCAAACAGGTTTTCTTTGCCCTTCGCGATGGACTGGTGCACATGCATGCCATTGCCGTTGTCGCCTACCAGCGGCTTGGGCATGAACGTAACCGTCTTGCCGTAGTTATGCGCAACGTTGTGAATGACGTATTTCATGGTCAGCACGGCATCGGCGCGCTTGACCAGCGTATCGAACACGGTGCCGATTTCGCACTGGCCCGCGGTTGCCACTTCGTGGTGGTGCACTTCCACCGGCACGCCCATGCGCTCCATGATTTCGCACATCGCAGAACGCACGTCCTGTAGGGAATCCACCGGCGGAACCGGGAAATAGCCGCCTTTGATCGTCGGACGGTGACCGATATTGCCGTCTTCGAACACGCGCTCGGAGGCCCAGGAACCTTCGCTGGAATCAATCTTGTAGAACGACTGATTGACCGATGAGGCCCAGCGTACATCGTCGAAAATGAAGAACTCGGGTTCGGGACCGAAGTAGGCCTTGTCACCGATACCGGTTGAGCTCAAGTAAGCTTCCGCCCGCTTTGCCAGCGAACGCGGGCAACGCTCGTAGCCCTGACCGGTTGACGGCTCGACAACATCGCAGCGGATGATGACGGTGCTGTCTTCGAAGAACGGATCCATCACAGCGGTATCCGCATCGGGCATGAGGATCATGTCGGATTCGTTGATGCCCTTCCAACCTGAAATCGACGAACCATCGAACATCTTGCCATCGTCAAAAAACTCATCATCGACGTAGCGGGCCGGAATCGTGACGTGCTGTTCCTTGCCTTTGGTATCGGCGAACCGCAGGTCGACATACTTCACGTCTTCATCTTTAATCAGCTTGAAAACATCATCTCTGGACATCTCTAACACTCCTCCGAAGCGATTACTCGCAATAGATTCAAACAATCAGAACAACATCCCCGCGTGCCTTGTTATGTACCGTCGGCCACGCCACATCGTATTCAATCTGCGACCCGAAGCGTCGCCAACCAACCATTGCTCCCTGGCAGACAAATGATCCGGAGGTCACCATGGAATACAGATGCCACGTGACTGCTCATCTTCCGGAAGACCTGCTCGCGGGAAAGCTCGCTGCTCACCGCCTCAGCCTGGTGGGCCATGGGAAGCGTTTGCGTCCCGTACCGTAAGCAAGCTATGTGCCACAGGCAAGCCATTGATTCTTGGGACTCATTCTGCGCCCAGCCAGCGACAATTGCACTACCGTGGTGCGCATGCCTTACAAGAAGAACTATTTTGGTGCGATCAGCCCAATAATTGCTCGCCGCGCACCAAGTCATCAAACTGTTCGCGCTGTCGCACCAGGTTCGCGCGCCCGCCGTCCACCAATACCTCAGGCGGACGCGGCCGGGTATTGTAGTTTGACGCCATCACAAATCCGTAGGCGCCGGCATCCAGAATCGCCAGGCAGTCACCTTCTGCAATAGCGAGCCTTCGACTTCGCCCCAGAACGTCCGCAGACTCGCATACCGGTCCGACGATGTCATAGTCGACGCCGTCATCGTTGCGTTGGGTCAACGGAACGATGCGGTGCCACGCCTGATAGAGCGCGGGACGCATCAGGTCATTCATCGCCGCGTCTACCACGGCAAAGCGACGCTCCGGTGCCTGCTTCAGATATACGACTTCGGTCAACAGTGTACCGGCCGCGCCTACGATGGATCGTCCCGGCTCCATATGCAAGGCCAGCCGGCGGTCGACCAGCTTGTCCATGGCCGCGCAGAATTCGCCAACGCTCAGCTTTGGCGCATCTTCCACGTAACCGATGCCGACACCGCCGCCGACGTCCAGGTGATGCAAATGGATGCCGTCGGCAGCCAGGCTGTCCACCAGGCTTATGACCCTCGAAACGGCATCGAGATAAGGCGTGAGGTCGGTCAACTGCGAACCGATATGGCAACAGACACCGGTGATTTCCAGCCCCGGCAGGGAACGTGCCAGCCGGTAGACTTCCAGACCATCATCTATCGGAATGCCGAACTTGTTTTCACGCAGACCGGTTGCGATATAGGGATGCGTCTTGGGATCGACGTCAGGATTGATCCGGATGGCGATCGGCGCGGTGCGGCCCATTGCAGTGGCAACCTGGCTCAGCAGCTTCAGTTCATTGGTCGATTCGACATTGAAGCATCCTATGCCCTGCGCCAGCGCGTATTCGATTTCGGCGCGGGTCTTGCCAACGCCGGCAAACGCCGTATCCGCCGCATTGCCACCGGCCATCAGCACACGCGCCAGTTCACCACCGGAGACGATGTCAAACCCGGCGCCTGCTTTCGCCAATAGTTGCAGGATGGCCAGGTTGGAATTGGCCTTTACCGCGTAGAGGATTTTATGGTTACGATGGGCAAGTGCCGTGCGGTACTGGGCGAAATTCGCTTCGATGCACGCCTTGGAGTAGACGTAGCAAGGGGTACCGAACCGGGCGACAACATCGTTCAGTTGAACCTGCTCCAGGTAAAGCTGCCCGTTCTGATAATTGAAGAAACTCACGGATTCAGGCCGGTCGTTCAGCGGTTTCGATGCCGACCGCGGATTGGTCGCGGGGCTCATCGGGCAGATATAGATCGCCCTTCTGGCCACATCCTCCGAGCAGTGATACCACCAGCGCAATCGGCAACAAAATCCACAACAAATAACGTGGACGGTTCATAGCGCAATCGTCATCCTGAAAAAACTTGTATGTACGTTGAATTCAGGCCCGCTGGCGCGGTCGCCCACTGCGGCGGGCACGGTGCGGCCGGTTGCCCCGACGCCGACCTTCACCTTCGGGGATTTTAATGTCCGCAAGCATCGATTCGTCATAACCGGAGGTAGGCACCGCGTGCCCGATGTAATGCTCGATTTCCGGTAGCGAAAATACGTATTCCTCACACGCCAGTGAGATAGCATCGCCGGAAGCACCCGCCCGCGCCGTACGGCCGATGCGATGGACATAGTCCTCTGCATTCTGCGGCAGATCGTAATTCACCACGTGGCTGACATCCGGAATATGCAATCCGCGGGCGGCGACGTCGGTGGCTACCAGCACTGCGATGTTGCCCTCGGCAAAATCCGTCATCAAGCGCTGACGCTTTTTCTGTGGAACATCACCGGACAAAGCACTGGCATTGATGTCGTTGGCGCGCAGCGTTGATTCAACCCGTGCCGCGGCGGCTTTGGTATTGACGAACACCAGCGTTCTCGCCGGATCGTCACGCTTCAGCAAGCCCAGCAGCAATGGCAGCTTTTCTTCGCTTGCCACGTGGTACAACACCTGCGTCACCTTGTCGGCAGTACGGCGATCCGGGGCGATTTCCACGGTCACCGGATTGTTCATATGTTCGTAGGCCAGCTCGCTGACGCGCAGGGACAAGGTCGCTGAGAACAACATACTCAACCGCTGTTCGGGCGGCGGCATGCGGCGGAAGAGGTAACGTACGTCCTTGATGAATCCAAGATCGAACATGCGGTCGGCTTCGTCGAGCACCGCGGCCTGGGCATACTTGAGCGTGAACACATGTTGCTTGTGGTAATCAATGAGGCGACCCGGCGTACCAATCAGCACATCCACGCCATCCACCAGCGCCTTGCGCTGCTTGTCATAATCCACTCCGCCATACGCCAATCCGAAACGCAGACCGCAATGCCCGCCCAGGACCAAGGCGTCCTTGTGAATCTGAATCGCGAGTTCGCGCGTCGGCGCCACGATCAACGCCCTCGGGTCTGCGTCACCCCGCCCGGCAAGCGCAGGCTGGCGCAACAGTCTGTCCATGACCGCCAACAGAAATGCAGCCGTCTTGCCGGTCCCGGTCTGGGCCTGGCCCATGACATCGTGGCCGGCCAGCGATTCCGGCAGCGTCTGTGCCTGGATTGGGGTGCAGAAAGCGTAGCCGGCGTCTGCGAGACCGCGTTGCAAATCTGGATGCAGCGGCAGTGTTGCAAACGCGACGTCAGAGAGTGAATTTTCCATAGAGCGCGACAGGATAGCTCAATTCGCTTGCAATAGCCCGCGCATTCGTTCAAAAATGCAGCTGTATCAACAGCCTGTGGGTTCACCCAAGCATGACAACCATAGTCCACGTCTCCGACGACTCTTTCGAGTCTGACGTCCTCAAATCTGATCAACCCGTGCTCGTAGATTACTGGGCGACCTGGTGCGGCCCGTGCAAGATGATCGCGCCGATTCTCGACGAGGTTTCAGCGTCATACGAAGGGAAGGTCAAGGTTGCCAAACTGGACGTCGACCAGAATCAGTCGACCTCGATGAAATACGGAATTCGCGGTGTCCCCACGCTGATGCTGTTCAAGGAAGGTAACGTGGTTGCCACGCATGTTGGCGCCTTGTCCAAGTCCCAGTTGACCGCGTTCATCGACAGCAATATCTGAATCCGGTGGACGCAGGGCCGTGCCCGTCGGCACCGGCCCTTGCCAGCAAAATCCGCTTGCCGGTATGCAACCTGTTTCGCAGCGGCCTTGGGGCAGTAACCGTACCAATGCCAAATCAGCCCTAAAGTCGCCGGGGTCATCGCACGCTATTTCAGGTATTGCCGCTGCCCCGCATGGATTATGCGGCCCTTCGGCCATCACCCGACGAACCCGACATCAACCCTGCGGGAGCAGGCTAGACCTTTAAGGGGATGCGTGCTATTTTTCGCCAGTAGGTTTCTGCCGCCGACGTTTTGGCGCGCCTCCCCAGTGCCCAATACTTAGATTCATAACCGCCGCCTCGCACATCGCGAAGGCGCCGTCACAGTGTCCTTCAATTCACCTTCACTCAATCACTCTCCACACGATGAACCTGACAGAACTCAAACAAAAACCCGCATCGGAATTGGTCGAAATCGCAGAAGGCATGGGCTTGGAAGGTATGGCCCGCTCGCGCAAACAGGACGTCATCTTCGGCATCCTGAAAGCGCACGCCAAGAAGGGCGAAGATATTTCCGGTGATGGCGTGCTGGAAATCCTGCAGGATGGTTTCGGCTTCCTGCGATCCGGTGATTGCTCCTACCTGGCCGGCCCCGACGACATCTATGTCTCACCCAGCCAGATCCGACGCTTCAATCTGCGTACGGGCGATACCATCTCCGGCAAGATCAGACCGCCGAAGGACGGCGAGCGATACTTCGCGCTGCTGAAGGTCAGCGAAATCAATTACGAACCGCCGGAAAACACCAAGCACAAAGTACTGTTTGAAAACCTGACGCCGCTGTTCGCGCAGGAACGGTTGAATCTGGAACTGGGTAACGGCAGCACCGAAGACCTGACGCCCCGCGTCATCAATCTTGTAGCACCCATCGGCAAAGGCCAGCGCGGCCTGATCGTTTCACCGCCGAAAGCCGGTAAAACCATGATGCTGCAAAGCATTGCCCACTCGGTCGAACACAACCATCCGGATTGCTACCTGATCGTATTGCTGATTGATGAACGTCCGGAAGAAGTCACGGAAATGCAGCGCTCGGTCAAGGGCGAAGTCATTTCGAGCACGTTCGACGAGCCGGCCGCACGCCATGTGCAGGTGGCCGAAATGGTGATTGAAAAAGCCAAGCGACTGGTCGAGCACAAACGTGACGTGGTGATTCTGCTTGACTCCATCACGCGCCTGGCGCGCGCCTACAACACGGTCGTCCCGGCATCGGGCAAAGTCCTGACGGGCGGTGTCGACGCCAATGCATTACAGCGACCAAAGCGCTTCTTCGGCGCGGCGAGAAATATCGAGGAAGGCGGTAGCCTGACGATTATTGCCACTGCGCTGGTGGAAACCGGTTCCCGCATGGACGACGTGATTTACGAGGAATTCAAAGGCACCGGCAACATGGAAATTCATCTCGACCGAAAAATCGGCGAGAAACGTGTGTTCCCGGCGATCAACATCAATCGTTCCGGCACCCGCCGCGAGGAATTGCTGATGCCACCGGACGAACTGCAGAAAGTATGGATTCTGCGCAAGCTGCTCCATCCCATGGACGAACTGGACGCAATGGAATTCCTGCTGGAACGACTGAAAAACACCAAGAACAACGCCGAGTTCTTCGATTCAATGAAGCGCTGATCGAACACGGTAGTAAACGAAAACGGCGCGCCGGGGGTTTCCGGCGCGCCGTTTTTTTTAAGTAATCGCCAGCAACAGGCTGGCGTTATCCGCCCGACTGACTCAACCCGGCGGCCAACCCAATGGCCTGCCCGCCAGTATATGAATGTGCAGATGAAAAACGGTCTGCCCTGCCCCCGCGCCATTGTTGACGACAAGCCTGAATGCTTCTTCGCAGCCCAACTGCCGCGCGACGTCACCGGCTTTCAATAACAGCATTCCCAGCAAAGCGGTGTCCGCGACAGTTGCCTCGGACACCATTGCGATGGGCTTTTTCGGGATCAGCAGCACATGGGTCGGCGCTTGCGGATTGATATCGCGGAACGCCAGGCATTCGTCATCTTCATAAACGATATCGGCCGGTATTTCACGATCGATGATCTTGCTGAACAACGTTTTCCCGCCCATGTATGTCGCCGGTAACGACCGCTCAGCGGCCGGCCGCGGCTTCCTCCTGGTAGAACTTCATCAGGATGCGCGCCACTTCGGGCCGTGCGAACTCCGGAGGCAGATCCTGCCCCGCTGCCAGCATTTCGCGTACCTTGGTACCCGACAGCATGACGAAATCTTCCGGCGTATGGTCTGGCACATCGCGCATCATTACGACACGATTGAGCTTCTTCGAATAGGCGGTGTGATCGGCCTCGAAGATTTTGATCTTCAATGCACCTTCGGGTACCTCGTCATGGAAGATGGTCTGCGCATCGAACGGACCGTAGTAGCTGCCGACACCGGCATGATCGCGACCAACGATGAGATGCGTACAGCCTGCATTCTGACGGAACACCGCGTGCAGGACGGCTTCGCGCGGACCGGCGTAGAGCATGTCGAAGCCGTAACCGGTAATGAGAACGGTATTCGGTTCGAAATAGACTTCGGCCATCTTGCGGATGGATGCATCGCGTACGGCAGCAGGAATATCACCTGCTTTCAGTTTGCCCAGCAGCATGTGGATCAGGATACCGTCGGCGTTGAGCGTATCCTTGGCCATGCGGCACAGCTCTTCGTGCGCCCGGTGCATGGGGTTACGGGTCTGGAATGCGACCACGGTCTCCCAATTACGGCTCCCCATGTCTTCGCGAATCTGCGTCGCCGTCCGGAAGGTATCCGGAAACTCCTGCTCGAAGTAGCTGTAGTTCAACACGTCGATCGGACCGGACAGCAGCACATTTCCCAGCGACATGAACGTCGCCACCCCAGGATGCTTGGGATCCAGGGTTCCGAACACCTTCTCGGCGATCCGGGTCAACGTGGCTTCGTCCACCTGCTCGATTTTCTCGATGGTCTGCACGGCGAGGACCGGATTGCCTTCGACATTGGGATCGCGCAACGCGACCCGCATTCCCGGCTCGAGGCCAGCGGCATCTTTGGTCAGATTCAAGACCGGCACCGGCCAGAACAGGCCGTCCGCAGTGTGCATTTTTTCCGCAATGCTGATGGCATCGGCAAGGTCCTGGAAGCCGGTCAGCGGGTTGAAATAGCCGGCGCCAAGCATGACGGCATTGGCCGCCGCGGCGGAGTTCACCAACAACGACGGCAGATTTTTCGCTTCGGCGGCCAATTCGGCACGACGGGCGGCATCGGAAACGTATCTGGGCGAAAGCTCGGTGGAGCCATGTGGTTCGATCATCTGGGGGTATCTCCTAATACCATGAGCACTGGATTTGGGGGGGCGGAAGCAAGCAGGTCAGACAACGCCCGCTTGTCAAGACCGGCCACTTTAAGGGAGAGCCTGACAATAGCCAAGGGGAAGTATCTCGATTTCACATTCACCCCGGAACAACGCCAACTTCGTCTCACTCCGGGGTCCGATGGCTGCACCATCAGGGCGATGGGCGGCGCTCCAGATAGATGGGTTGACCGTCGACGCGAACGATATCCCCCGCACGAAACAGGAAATCCTGGCGCTGCCGGTCCTCGAAGTAAAACCGCAACGTCTGTGCGACGGTTGGAAATGCCAGGGCATTCCACGGCAGCGTGTCCTCGGTAAACAACGCCACCTCGAGACTTTCGGCACCGGGGTGGAAATCGAGGTCCAGCAGCTTCGCCCGGTACATCATGTACACCTGGCTGACGTGTGGCAGGTTGATCAACGTGTAGAGTTGTTCGATTTCGACGTTCGCGTTGGCTTCCTCGCGCGTTTCGCGCATTGCCGCTTCCACTGTCGTCTCTTCGTTCTCCATGAACCCGGCAGGCAATGTCCAGAAACCGTGGCGCGGCTCTATCGCGCGTCTGCAGAGCAGTACCCGGTCGCCATAAACCGGCAGGCAGCCCGCGACAATCTTCGGGTTCTGATAATAGATGGTGGCGCACTCAGGGCAGACATGCCGGGGCCGTGAATCGCCCATCGGCACGACATGCTCGATGCGCGCCGATCCGCACTGGCTGCAGAATTTCATTGCGTCCGTGCGCCGGTTTTCCCAAGCAGAGGCAGCAATGTCGGCCAGACATTTTCCAGCATACGTGGCGCCGCCGCAGCTTTCGGGTGGATGCCGTCGTCCTGCATCAATTCCGGTTCAAGGGCAACGCCCTCCAGCAGGAAGGGTGTCAGCGGCACAGCATATTCGGCCGCCAGCTCGCGATAAGTCGTACGGAACTTTTCCAGGAAGGCCGGACCATAATTCGGCGGCAACTCAATAGCGACCAACATCGCGGAAGCATTGGCGCCCTGCGCAGCTTCAAGCATGCGGGCGAAATTTGCCCGCATTTCGTCGATGGAGATACCACGAAGACCGTCGTTACCGCCCAGCTCAAGCAGGACAACGGCCGGCGTATGGCGTGTCAGCAATGCCGGCAGACGCGTACGGCCACCACTGGTGGTCTCGCCGCTGATACTGGCATTGACGACCTTGTGCGGATACCCTTGCGCGGCAAGCCTGTCTTCGAGTTGCTTTACCCAGGTTTCGTTGGCTGCCAATCCATAACCGGCGCTCAGGCTGTCGCCAACGATGAGGATAACCGGTTCGGCAGCGCGGCCAGCCAATGACCACAGCAACGTGACAAGCAGCGGAATGAGTGACAACAACGTGCGGGAAGATTTCGTCATTCGGGCGGAAGGCATCAGCAAATCAGTCACCGGTCCGGCGGGCCGCCTGACCATACTTGATAATATCAATTTCCACGCGCGCAAAGGCGAAAGCATAGCCATACTCGGCGTCTCCGGTTCCGGCAAATCCACGCTGCTGGGACTGCTGGCCGGGCTCGATTTACCAACCGCAGGCAGTATTTTCATCGACCAGCGCGACATCACCTTGATGAACGAGGACGCGCGCGCGCAATGGCGTGCCCGCCGCGTCGGCTTCGTATTTCAAGCCTTTCATCTTGTACCCAGCCTGAATGCGTTGGAAAACGTCATGCTGCCGCTGGAAATGGTCGGCCTTGCTGACGCCAGGCCACTGGCAACCCGCACGTTACAACGGGTCGGTCTGGGCGAGCGTATGGAACACTATCCGCGTCAGCTTTCCGGGGGCGAGCAACAGCGGGTGGCGCTAGCGCGCGCCTTTGCACCGTCGCCGACAATCCTGTTCGCCGATGAGCCTACCGGCAATCTGGATGCGGGCACCGCGGCCTCTGTGGAAGACCTGATGTTCACCTTGAACAAGGAACGCGGCACCACGCTGGTGCTGGTGACGCACGACACGACGCTGGCCGCGCGCTGCGACCGGGTGGTGCGCATGAAAGGTGGCCATATCATCGAACAAGATGCTCCGGCAGACACCGCTGCGGCTACATCCGCCCCCGTATGAGCCCCATCGCCACGTTCAATCTCGCTTTCACCGCATTACGCCGGGATATCCGCGCCGGCGAACTCAAACTGCTGGCGCTGGCGTTATTGATCGCCGTGGCCGCGATGAGCTCGGTGGAATTTTTTGTCGAGCGCGTGCGCACCACGCTCAACCAGGAAACCCACCAGCTGCTGGCCGCGGACCTGGTGGTTGCGGCGACACATCCGATTCGCGAGGCCACGTTACAGTCAGCGCAGGACTTCGGTCTGTCGCATGTGCGCATGGCGACATTCAACAGCGTCGCCAGCGCCGGCGACAAGTTC
The DNA here is from genome assembly GCA_024234975.1 of Gammaproteobacteria bacterium. Lineage (GTDB taxonomy): Bacteria > Pseudomonadota > Gammaproteobacteria > JACKNH01. Next base: position 398,611 of record JACKNH010000004.1, on the reverse strand, counting down.
CAACTCGCGGATCTCAAGGTCGTAGAAGACGACTATCCGCTACGTGGTGAATTGCAGATTGCGCCTACACAGTTCAGCAGCGATCTGAGCAGCGCAAAAGCCCCTGCTTCACGCCAGGTGTGGGTAGAACCACGCATCCTGCAGACCCTCGCGCTGGCCGTCGGCGATTCACTGACGCTGGGCAACAGCATATTCCGCATTGCCGGCGTCATCGTGCTGGAACCCGATCGTGGCAGCCAGGCATTTGCCATCTCACCGCGCATCATCATGAACTACCGCGATCTAGCCGCGACCGGGTTGGTACTGCCGGGCAGCAGGATCCGTCACGCACTGCTCCTGGCAGGCAGCGACGATGCCATCGCCAACTTCCGCAACGCCCTCGAACTGGAAACAGGTGAACGCGTTGAATCGGTGGACGAAGCCCGCCCCGAGGTCAACCGCGCATTGGAACGCGCGGAGCAGTTTCTGGCATTGGCGGCCCTGACGGCGGTGATCGTCGCCGGCATCGCCATCGCCTTGTCCGCGCAGCGTTTCGCCAGCCGCCATCTCGACACCTGCGCGATCATGCGAACCTTTGGCGCCAGTCAACGCGGCATCATCAGTGTTTTCGCGCTGGAAATGTTGATGCTGGGCCTGTCGGTCAGCATCATCGGTGCACTGTTTGGCTACGGCGCGCATCTGATTATCGTCTCGTTGCTGGCCGACAACCCGCAAAGTGCCCTTGCGCCAGCCGGCTGGGCGCCGCTCGGGCGCGCTCTGCTGACCGGTGCAATCGGCGTGCTGGGCTTTGCCATGCCGCCATTGGTTGCATTGTGGCAGGTACCACCCCTGCGCGTGTTACGGCGCGACCTCAAGCCTGAAGTCGGCGGCCATTCACTGCTCTACCTGGCGGCGATCGCCGCCATCGTCGCACTCGCGCCGTGGCGCACCGGCAGCAGCACGGTAACGGCATTCACGCTCGGCGGCACCTTCCTTGCCTGTCTGGCGCTCGCATTGCTTTCGTGGTTGATGGTCAGGTTGCTGCGCCGGGTTCGCCATTCGCTGAATATCACCTGGCGCTATGGCCTGGCTTCGATTGCGCGTCACGCACGCGCGAGTATCGTGCAGACGACGGCGCTGGGGCTGGGTGTGATGATCCTGTTGCTGCTCGCCGTCATTCGTAATGATCTGCTCGACAGTTGGCGCGACTCATTGCCTGACGATGCGCCGAACCACTTCATGATCAACATCCAGCCGGACGACGTCACCGCGTTGCGTGCGTTCCTGGTGGATCATTCCGTCGCTGAGCCAGGCCTGTTTCCAATGATTCGAGGGCGCATCACCGCCATCAACGGCGGCGCCGTCGATCCTGACCGCTTCCCCGACCCGCTCGTCCGGCGCCGCCTGGAGCGCGAGTTCAACCTGTCCGTCGCGGCCGAACTTGCCGCTGACAACCATCTGGCCGAAGGCCAGTGGTGGCCGACCGAGCAACCGCCGGCAGGCGAGTTGTCACTGGAGTCGGGCATTGCGCGCGACCTTGGCCTGACCATCGGCGACACGATCACCTGGCAGATTGCGGATTCGCAGGTGACTTCGACCATCACCAATCTGCGCGACGTCGACTGGGACAGCTTCAACGTGAATTTTTTCGCCATCGGCTCGCCAGGCACTTTTGATAGTCAACCCGCCACCTTTATTACCGCATTCCATGCCGCTGCGGATAACCGGAGTTGGCTACCGGAACTGCTGGCGACATTTCCCAGCGTCACGTTGATCGATGTCGACGCCGTGATGCGCCAGGTACGCGGCATCATGGACCGGGTGACACTCGCGCTGGAATTTGTCTTCGGATTCACTGTATTGGCCGGTCTGCTGGTGTTATGGGCGGCGTTACAGACAACGCAGGATGAGCGCCGCTACGATGTTGCCATCTTCAAGTCTGTCGGCGCGCCCCACAGTCTGCTGCGTACGGCGGCGCTGGCCGAACTGACGGTCGTCGGCGCGCTGGCCGGACTGGTAGCGGCCGTCGCGGCCGGACTCGCCGGCGGTGTGCTCGCGCGCGAGGTGTTCCAGATGGATTATCTGCTCAACCCGTTGTTGTTCCCGATCGGCATGGGGATCAGCATCGTTGTCGTGACAGCAGGGGGATACCTGGCGCTGCGCCATGCATTACGCGAGCCTGCGATCACCTTGTTGCGCCAGGGTATTTGATCCAGCACTCACAAAGCGTCAATCTGCACCTGACTTCATCTGGAGCCTTCCGGTTCAAGCCATGCCCATCGACAAGCAACTTCTGGCCAACGCGGCTTCATCCAACGCGACCACCGGCATCATTGTGACCAACCTCGGCACTCCCGCCGCGCCCACACCTGCGGCGGTGCGGGAGTTTCTCGCCGAATTTCTGATCGACCAGCGCGTCATCGAACTGCCGAAGTTTGCCTGGTGGCCGATACTGCACGGCATCATCCTGCGTGTCCGCCCGGCGCGCGTTGCGCATGCTTACCGGAAAATATGGCTGCCTGAAGGTTCACCACTGGCGGTGTATACCGAACGCCTCGCTGCCGGACTCGGACAACGTCTTGCAGGCAAGGATGTGCGGGTAAAGCATGCCATGCGTTACGGCAAGCCAGCTTTGCGAGATGTGATTGATGAGTTACGACTGGCCGGCGTGCAACGTTTATGCGTGCTGCCGCTGTATCCGCAGTATTCCGCAACGTCTGCCGGTACGGTATTCGATGCCATGGCCGAACACCTGACGGCGTCACGCTGGGTGCCGGAATGCCACTTCATCAGCGATTACCATGTGGCGCCGACATACATCGAAGCGATTGCCCGGTCCATTCGTCAGCACTGGGCTGCGCACGGCAAGGGCGAACGGCTGCTGATGTCATTCCATGGCATCCCGAAACCTTACGCGGATGCAGGCGACCCCTACCCTGCGCAATGCGCTGCGACAGCACAGGCCATTGCCAACGCACTATCGTTGGCACCTGACGCCTGGGAAATGACGTTCCAGTCGCGCTTCGGTTTTCAGGAATGGGTGAAACCGTATTTTGACGAACGCATCCGCGCGCTTCCCGGCGAGTCCGTCAAAACCGTGGATGTCATCTGCCCCGGGTTTGCCACGGATTGCCTGGAAACATTGGAGGAAATCGCGATTACCGGTGGCGAGACATTCAAGGCCGCTGGCGGAACCGCCTTACGTTATATACCGGCACTCAATGACTGCGAGGCTCACCTTGATGCGCTATCCGGCGTACTTGCCGAACGCATCCCGACGTTGTGCTGATGCCCATTTCTGCCGCTGATTTCCCGGATGACTCCGAACCCGGTTGCGTGACAGCCAAGGCTGTCACAGCTGTAGTCGACGCCGCAGTCGGGTGATAGGCTGACAGAACATCGCCATGCGATGTCGTTGTGGCCAAGAGGTGTAATCGTCATATGTCCTGCCTGCGAAGTGTTGCCCCCGTCCTGTTGCTGATTGCCTTGCCGGTCTATGCCGCTGAAAACGATCAGCGCGCCAGATTCAAGCAAGCATATGCCGCAGCCCGTTCGGGCGACACGGTTCGCGCCCTCAAACTCGCGGAAGACCTCACCCAATACCCGTTGTACCAATACCTCGAATACGAACATCTCAATCGGCGGCTGCATCTCGGCCAGGCCGACGCGGTACGAAAATTCCTCACCGAATATGAAGGAGATGTGCTTGCCGACCGTTTGCGAACCGCGTGGTTGAAAACCCTGGCCCGGCAAAATCGCTGGGCCGACTTCATTGCTGATTACCGCCCGCAACAGGACACCGCGCTGCAATGCCACTGGCTGGGCGCGCGAATCCGGCAACACCTGACCGATGGCCTTGCCGCCGACGCGCTGCCGCTTTGGCTGGTAGGCAAGTCGCAACCTGATGAGTGCGATCAGGTATTCAGCTGGTTGAAGCAGAACAATGAATTGACCGACGATCGCATCTGGTCGCGCCTGCAATTGGCACTGGGTAAAGGCCAGAAATCACTCGCCGCCTACCTTGCACGGAATCTGCAGTCGGCTGATTACCGGGCACTCGGGCAGCAACTGCTCAAGGTCCACGACGATCCCGCCAAGGGCCTGCAGGCGAAAATGCTGGTGGTCGATTCTGCACTCAACCGCAGCGTAGTACTGCACGGTGTGAACAGGCTGGCGGCCCGGGACCTCGATCTGGGCATGAATGCCTGGCATGCAGTGCGCGATCGCTACGCATTCACGCCGGAAGAACGCGCTCACATCGATTACGCATTTGCCGATCAGGGATTCAGGCAGCAACACCCCGACACCGCAAAATTGCTGGATGCCGTGCCACCCGCGCAGAGTGATGCCACGCTGGACAGCCTGCGACTACGTCACGCACTCAAAACGTTGGACTGGGAGATGCTGCTGAAGTGGACGTCGGCTGCGCCTGCCGCCGGGACCGATCCACTTGCCTGGCGTTACTGGCATGCCCGTGCGTTGGAGGAAACCGGCAACGTCGCCGCCGCCAACACGTTGTTTACCGAACTGGCGCTGCAGCGCGACTATTACGGCTTTGCGGCGGCAGATCGGGTAGGCCTGCCATACGCGATGAATGATCATCCGCTGACTGCAACCGATGCTGAAAAGACGGCGGTCCTGCAGATAGGTGGCATCGCCCGCGCCCGGGAGCTGCTCGCCCTGGGTGAACGCTATTACGCCCGGCGGGAGTGGCATTTCGAATTACCCCGACTGTCGGCTCGGCAGACAGAGGTCGCGGCGCTGCTCGCGCATGAGTGGCAATGGTATGACCGCGCGATCATGGCCCTGGGCCAGAGCCAGACCCTGGACGCGATGGAAATCCGCTTCCCACTGGAGCATCTGGATCTCGTCACCCGCTATGCCGAAAAACGCGGAATGCCGGTGGCGCTGTTGTACAGCATCATCCGCGCCGAAAGCGCGTTCATGCAGGATGCGCGTTCCGGCGCCGGCGCGCTGGGCCTGATGCAGCTGATGCCGGCAACCGCCAAGGAAACCGCCAACCGGATTGGCTTCCGCTACGAGAACGCCAACCAGCTGCTGAGTGCCGATGCCAATGTCACGCTGGGCAGCGCTTATCTCAAACAGGTTTATGACCGCTTCGACCAGAGTTTTCCGATGGCGGCAGGCGCCTACAACGCGGGGCCAGGACGCATCTACGCGTGGAGACCGAAGAACACCTGTATGCCGGCCGATGTATGGATCGAAACCGTGCCGTTCAGGGAAACACGCGGCTACATCATGCGAACGCTGTTCTACGCAGCCATCTACGAATGGCGACTGGAACAGGAGGTCACCAAGCTGAAGGAGCGGATGGCCGTGGTGACACCGCAAGGCGGCGCGCTGAGCTGCTGACCCGCCTGACCTGATTCCACTTCACACTCCGCGCCACCACATTTAAGCTGGCGCCATGTTCAGCGTTTGCAAATTCAGTGCAGTGGGCTTCGGCTGCTGCTGTCGGTGGCACTTGCGTGCCGCAGGTTTCGCACCATGAAGATTTACCGCGTGGGCGGTGTCGTCCGCGACCGCTTGCTGGGCCGGACGTCGAAGGATTGCGACTACGTCGTAGTCGGCAGCACGCCGGAAGAAATGCTTCGCCTGGGCTACAAGCAGGTCGGCGCCGACTTTCCCGTGTTTCTCCATCCACAATCGCACGAGGAATACGCGTTGGCGCGAACCGAGCGTAAGCAGGGCTCGGGCTACAAGGGTTTTATCGTCCATGCCGCGCCGGATGTGACGCTGGAGGACGACCTGCGGCGACGTGATCTCACGATCAATGCGATGGCCGAGACCGCTGAAGGTGAGGTCATCGATCCGTTCGATGGTCGGGAAGATCTGTCGAACCGGCTGCTGCGCCACGTGTCGCCGGCATTTGTCGAGGACCCGTTGCGCGTCTTGCGTGTGGCCAGATTCGCGGCCCGGTTCGACTTCACCGTGGTTGACGAGACGATGGCATTGATGCGCGCCATGGCGCACTCCGGTGAGCTGGACAGCCTGACGCCGGAGCGGGTATTCACCGAAACACGGCGTGCCCTCGGCGAGCCTTACCCTGCGCGATTTTTCCAGGTTTTATGCGAATGCGACGCGCTGGCAGTGCTGTTTCCGGAAATTGATGGCTTGTTCGGCAAAGGAATTCTGCTGGAAAACGCCGAAACGGATGCCGGTTTGCACACGCTGCACTCGCTCTGCCATGCAGCGGCACTGGGCGTCGACGAGATGCAACGCTATGCACTTCTCTTGCTGCATACCGGCGCCGGCGACCGGGATGTTAATGCCGCACAGGCCTTCTGCCGCCGTTGGCGGGCGCCCAACGATTGGCGTGACCTGTCGGTGTTATGTATCCGGCACCGGACAGTATGCGACCGTGCGCTGTCAGCCAGCCCGGAGGAACTGCTGGTTTTATTGCAGGGTTTGGATGGGTTCCGCCGCGGTGAGCGCGCTGAATCGGTATTTGCCGTGTGTGAACTTAACTGGCAGGCAGGTCACCCGGCAGAGACGGCGGCCTATCCGCAACGCGCGCTGCTGCAACAGGTTCTGCGGGCAGCAGCGGCGCAAACGATTGCGGACCTGGCGGCGCAAGGCCACACAGGTCCGCAACTTGCCGAAAGTATTCGCGAACGACGACTCGCCGCGATTGCCGGCGTCCTCAGGCGCTGAGCGATTTTTCCAGCTTGTCCAACGTCTCCATCACCGGCACCAGTTCGTTGATGCTGGCGTTGGGTTCGCGGCCTTCACGGATGGCGGCGAAGAACTCACGATCCTGCAATTCAATGCCATCGGTGGATACCGCCACCTTGGTTACGTCGATTGGATTTTCCTTGCCGTCCACCAGGTCATCGTAGCGGGCAATGTAAGTGCCGTTGTCGCAGATGTAGCGGAAGAATGTGCCGAGCGGACCATCGTTGTTGAACGACAAGGCCAGCGTGCACAAGGCACCGGACGGTACATGCATGGCAATGTTCATATCCATCGCGATACCAAGCTCGGGATGATGCGGGCCTTCCATCGCATTCACCTTGTCCGGCTGCTCACCGGTCTGGTACGAGAACAGGTCAACGGTATGGCAGGCGTGGTGCCACAGCAGATGGTCGACCCAGCTGCGCGCCTGACCTTCGGCATTCATGTTGGTGCGGCGGAAGAAGAACGTCTGCACGACCAGATGCTGCAGTTTCAATTCACCGGCAACTATCTTGTTGTGAATCCACTGGTGACTGGGATTGAAACGCCGCGTATGACCGCCCATCGCAATCATGCCGGTTTCCTGCTGAACCTTCTGGATGGCGTAGGCGTCTTCCAGCTTGTCGCAGATCGGAATTTCAATATGGACATGTTTGCCAGCGCGCATGCACTTGATGGCTTGCTCAGCGTGAATCTGGGTCGGCGAGGTAATGATGCACGCTTCAACGCCGGGTTGGGCGAGCGCTTCGTCCAGACTGGTGGTCCAGTGGGGAATGCCGTATTCCTTCGCGACTTTCTCCGTGCCCTCAGGCCGGCCGCCGGCGAGGGTCACGACCTCAACCCCGTCGATGCGCTTCAGACCATTGAGATGCTTCTTGGCAAAAGCACCGTTTCCGATCATGCAAACCTTCATTTGATTGACTCCGTTTTTCGTGTTCTACGAGATTCTCTTCGTGTCGCGAGCCGGCGGATCTGCCGCCGCGGCCCGGCGTGGGCATTGCAGGACCGGCAGTTTACACCATGGCGGCGACAGCGGCAGGCGGCGCCGGTCAGTCGTCGGCGTCGCCGGTTTCCGGGTAGCAGATGAAGGTCAGGGCAAACGGTTCCTTCTCCGGCCCCGGCTCACCGAGGTAGATGGTGCCGGATTTGTCGAGCGGAAAGGTCTCGCGCCGTACCGGCACGCGGGTCTGGCTGGACGTGATGATGAACGTGCCGTTGGTACTGTTGTCGCTCAAGGTACACCGGCCACGGCTGAACTGCAGCGTCGCATGCTGGCGCGACACCAGCTCATGGTTAATCACGATATCGTTCGCGGCATGGCGGCCGATGCTGAGCACTGGATGCACGGTATTGAGTACGAAATGGCGTTCACCGCATAACACGTCGACATGGCTGAAACGATTGGCCGGCGACGGCATGGTTTCTTCCTTGTGCACCGTAATCGCTTCGACGTCCCAAATCAGTTCATGCAGCTCCAGGTGATCCGTTTCCAGCGAATCCCAGGTCTCGTCGTCCACGAAGCGCGATACTGCCTTGAACAACCGAGGCAAGGCCTCGTGCACGTTGCGCGTGATCAATGTCTGTTCGGGCTTGGCATGGCGGGTGGCCCACTGCGCAATCTTGGCGGTTTCGCCTATCAGGTCGTCTGACGAACCGGCCAGCGGCCCCTGATGCATGCCGATGCGCAGGCGAACGACGGGAAGATCATCCTCCGGCAGGCGCGCCAGCTCGGCATGCATTTCGCAAGCCGCATGGGCTGCGCCCGACGCCCGCTCGAAAATGCACATGATTTCATCGCCGATCTCGGCGACGGTTTCGCCACCCTGCTCGGCAGCGACGCGCTTGAGCAATTCCAATCGTTCGCGAAGCAGCGCATTGGCCGCGGTGTCCCCCAGAGACTCGTAAACGCGCGTACTGCCGACGATATCGGCAAACATGATTACGCGGTCCTCGCCTGGCGGGCGTTGAGTCATCACGGCTACCTCGGCGCTGAATGCGCGTTGACTGTGGGCATTCTATGTCACCAGACCGGGCCTGCGATCCGCGCGACGGGATGCTGCATCGTGGTTCTACCGTTGCCGTGTTCAGCCGGACAGCGGTGGCAAGAGCCGATGCCGTTGGTCGAACAGCGCGAAACCCGGCAACGGTCGCCTGATCCCCCGCCCCAGCGCCATCAGCTTGAAGCGCTCACCCATCTGACCCGGCAGCAACAGCTGGCGTGCCGCCCCCGCATTGTGAGGGTCGGCAAACGCGCTTGCTGCTGCGCCCCCCGCTGGTCCCAGATTGCCGCCCAGCAGGAAGTGGGCTTGCGTCGTATAGCCGATGACATCGAGTCCGGCCTCGTGCGCAGCATCCGCCACCGCCGTGAAATCCACACTGGCGGTGATGTCCTGCAAGCCCGGCCATAGCAGCGGGTTGTCATGCGCGCGGTGACGATAGTGGCACATCAACGTCCCTTGGCCACGCTCCGGGTGGTAGTACTCGTGTGCCGGATAGCCGTAGTCCGCCAACAGTATCAAACCCTCGGACAGCCCGGCGGCAAGTGTGTTGATCCATGAGCTCTGCCACAACCCGAGTTCCGACCGGTAACCCACCGGCAATGACCACGGCAATTCACCGCACAGGGACGCAACGCGTGCCGCCAATGCCGATGAGGGCGCCATCGATTGCCAGGTAAAACCATTGGCGTCGTCGGCGATGCCAAGCTCGCGGCAACCGTCATCACTGATCTCGAACACCTTGACCGGCAGTGCATCCAGAACCTCGTTGGCGATGACCACTGCGCGCAGGGGCGAGGCCGGCAAACCGTCCCACCAGGTCACGACATCGTGGAACTTCGGGTACTCCTGGCGCAACAACGCCTGCTGCCGTTGCTTCAAATCCGCACTGGGCTCGATGAGTACGTAGGACGTTGGCATGGGCGAACCGGACGCCGCGAGCGCCACCAGCAGGTCGCCAGCCAGCCGCCCGGTTCCACCGCCGAATTCAAGCACCGGGATCGGTCCCAAGTCGTCCAGCACGGTGGCGATCTGGCCAGCGATGGCTTGCGCGAACAAAGGCCCCATTTCCGGCGCGGTGACAAAATCGCCCGCGGCGCCAATCTTTACTGAACCGCCAGCGTAATAGCCCAGGCCGGGGGTATAGAGGCAGCGACGCATATACTCATCGAACGGCAACACCCCGCCAGCATCCGCGATCGCGCGCCGGATGTCCGCGCACAACGTGGCACTTGCCTGTTGCGCTTCCGGTGGCGGGGATGGCAGGGTTAGGCTCTGCGCGGATTCATTCATCGGAACGCATCTTAATGGCCACAATGGACAAAGTCGCCCTCGTCACCGGTGGTGCTAAACGGATCGGGGCGGTACTCGTCGCCAGGCTCCACGCCATGGGGTACCGCGTCGGCGTGCATTACAACAGCAGTCACACCCACGCACTGGCCCTGGCCGAGGGTCTCAATCACGAGCGGGCAGATTCTGCGTTATTGCTGGAAGGCGATCTCGCCGCGGACCAAACACCGGTGCGACTGATTGAGCAACTGCTGGCGAGGTGGGGTCGTTGCGATGCGTTGATCAACAATGCGTCGGTATTTCATCCCACGAAGGTCGACGGCATTACCCGGCAGGACTGGGACGCCATCATGTCCGTCAATCTCAGAGCGCCGTTCATGTTGAGCCAGGCAGCGTCGCCGTACCTGCGGGAGAGCCAGGGCTGCATCATCAATCTGACCGATATATACGGTGAGCGCCCCCTGCCCGCGCACAGCGTTTATTCCATGTCCAAGGCCGGACTCATCATGATGACGCGCAGCCTCGCACTGGAGCTGGCGCCGGACGTCAGAGTAAACGGGATTTCACCGGGCGCGGTGCTGTGGCCGGAACAGGCTGACGCGGCGCATACGGCAGCCATTCTGAACAAGACGGCATTACGTCGATCCGGCAGCCCTGATGATATCGCCCAGGCGGCGGCCTACCTGCTGACGGCGGATTACGTCACCGGCCAGGTGCTGGCCGTCGACGGCGGCCGGATGCTGCACATCTGACAGGCAGGTCGACCGGTTCAGCGCTCGAACACCGGCAGGCCGGTATCGAGAAACCAGCGTTTGGCTTCCTCGTCGTACCACCAGAGCTGGTTGTCTGTCGTCGTTTTGACCACCGCGGCGTTGTCCAGGTAGTACTGCAGACGGTTTTGCAGCCTGGCTTCGGTATTGTCATCGGCCAACGCCTGCGCCTGCGGGTCAAGCCGGGTGACATGCACGCCTTCGTAGTTCTCGAGGTTGATTTCAAGGTCGCGCCCGTCGCGCGTGCGGACATAGTTCAATGCCTCGTCGAACAGTCCCCAGCGGATCAACCGGTCGTAGGCCCGCAAGGTTTCATCCAGCGCTCGCAGACTGCGGTCTTCACGCACCGAGTTGCAACCGCCCAGTACCAGCAGCGCGCCCAACATAACCGCTGCAACCGCCAAAACATGTCGCTTCATGGCTCCGCCTCCCCGGCAACAAACAACGCCGGCACGATGGAAACCGGCTGCTTCTCATACGGAAACTGCCGCCACATCTCGGCAAAGGTGCGGCCGGTCACGGGATGACGCCCTTCCGGCGCAATTTCCGCCAACGGCCGCAATACGAAATCGAATTTCTCCACGTCGGCACGCGGCAGCTTGAGGTCCTCGCGCCGCAGTACCAGATCACCGTACAACAGCAGGTCGATATCCAGCGTGCGCGGCGCATAACGTTCGCCACCACGCACACGCTGGTGGGCATCCTCGATGCCCCGCAGTATACGGACGACGTCATCGACCTCGAGACCAGTATCAAAAGCGGCCACCAGGTTGAAAAACGGATCGCCTTCGAAACCCACCGCCGGCACTTCATAGACCTCCGACAGTTCAACGTCACCGAACGCTTCGCGCAAGGCGGCCACGCCGCTGCGAACGTTCCGGCTACGATCGATGTTGCTGCCGATGCCGACATAGACGCGCGGCATTTCAGCGCTGCCCACGTTCGATGATGACGCCGACATCGCGAGCCTGGCGCAACGCACCACGTTTGTTGATGCGGATGCGGACCCACGGCAGGGCGAATTCCTCCCGCAGCAGTGCCGCCAAACGCTCGGCGAGGGTTTCCACCAGCTGGAATTCGCTGGCCTGGGTGAACGCGGTGACGCGCCTGGCCACCGCCTTGTAGTCGAGCGTGTCTTCGATCGCGTCGGTGGCGGCGGGCTTGCGATTATCAAAGCCCATTTCCAGATCGATGAATAACGTCTGGCGTATCTGACGTTCCCAGGCATAGATGCCGATGACGGTATCGACTTCAAGCTGATTGAGGTAAACAATATCCATTGTGACCGGCGCTGACTTCCAGAATTGCCGCAGTGTACCAAGCCCGATGACCAATCTCAGCCGTCCGCGCAATCCGCATGATGTTCGACCCGCTGCAACGCCGGCGGCACCACCGTCCACGCTATTTGCCGGAGCCTGCGCATGTTGATTGCAGCGGCCTTGATCGTATTTGCCTACCTGCTGGGCTCGCTGTCATCGGCGATCATCATCAGCAAGCTGTTCGGCCATGCCGATCCCCGGTCGTCGGGATCGGGCAACCCCGGCGCCACGAATGTTCTGCGCAGTGCCGGTAAATTACCGGCGGCGCTTACTCTCGCCGGCGATGTGGCCAAAGGTGTCATTCCGGTCGTCGTCGCCCCACATTTCACGCCGGATCCCGCAGTGATTGCCGTGACCGGTGTTGCAGCTTTTCTCGGCCACCTGTTCCCGGTGTTTTTCGGCTTTCGGGGCGGCAAGGGAGTAGCTACCTTCATCGGCGTATTGACGGGACTTTACTGGCCGCTGGGTCTGGGGTTCCTAGGACTGTGGCTGGTCACCGCGCTCATCACGCGAATATCTTCGCTGTCCGCTTTGACGGCCACCGCACTGACGCCGCTGCTGGCGTGGTATCTGGACCTTCCGCCGGTACAGGTCGCCGCCTTGGTACTGATGGCGGTACTGCTGTTTATCAGGCACCGCGGCAATATTTCGCGGCTGATACGCGGCGAGGAAAGCCGCATCGGACAACGCAAGCAGGTGTAATCAGCTGCCCGGGGCCGTCAGCTCCACCAACGGCCACCGGGGTCGGACGCCGGCACTTTCGGTCGGCCCTTCACCCGCCGCCAGCCGCCGATAGCCGGCGTACGCAATCATCGCGCCGTTGTCGGTGCAGAACGCCGGGCGCGGGAAGGCCACCCTCCCACCCACGTTCGCGGCCAGCTCGCCCAGCGCCGCGCGCAGCTGGCGGTTTGCACTGACGCCGCCGGCCGCGACCAGTGTTTTCAAGCCGGTCTGCTTGAACACCCGCCGACACTTGATGGTAAACGTATCGACCACGGCATCGAGAAACGCGCGGGCGATATCGGCTTTGGTCTGCTCGTCGTCGCCGGCAGTGCGCAGCGTGGTCATGGCGTGGGTCTTCAAGCCGCTGAAGCTGAAATCCAGCCCCGGCCGGTCGGTCATTGGACGGGGAAAGCGGAATCGCGCAGGGTCGCCCTGCGCTGCCAATCGTTCGATGGCGGGTCCCCCCGGATACGGCAGACCCAGCATCTTGGCTACCTTGTCGAACGCTTCACCGGCGGCGTCATCCAGCGATTCGCCGAGCAGCCGGTAGCGGCCGATCTCGGTGACCTCCACCAGCAAGGTATGGCCCCCGGAGACCAGCAGGGCGACAAATGGCATCTGCGGCGGGTCGTCCTCCAGCAGTGGCGCCAGCAAATGACCTTCCATGTGGTGAACCGCCACGGCCGGGATACCCAGCGACCAGGCCAGACTGCGCGACAGTGTCGCGCCGACCAGCAAGGCGCCGATCAGCCCCGGGCCGGCGGTGTAGGCAATGGCGTCGATCTGTCCGAGTTCGAGCCCGGCGTCGGCCAGCGTGGTGCGGATCATCGGCACGGTCTTGCGGATGTGGTCGCGCGAGGCAAGCTCCGGCACCACCCCGCCATAGGCGACGTGAATATCAATCTGGCTGTGGACAGCATGACCCAGCACGCCATGCTCGGGGTGGTAGACCGCCACCGCCGTTTCGTCACATGAGGTTTCGATTCCGAGTACGTACACCGCGTGCTTTCAAGATTCGTGGTTTTTTTGCCGCAACCTTCGGCTGTAGCCTGCAAATTGCAGGCTTGGCGGGCACAAACAGGTTGGACTTTTGGCTGACCGCTGCATAGAATACGCGGCCCCGTAGCCATACGGAAACACTTCGAGGAACCGGTACCAGAGTATGCCAAGCGTTAAAGTACGAGATAACGAACCCTTCGATATCGCGCTGCGCCGCTTCAAGCGCGCCTGCGAAAAGGCCGGAATCCTGGCCGAAGTGCATCGTCGCGAGTTCTATGAAAAACCGACGCAGATCCGCAAGCGCAAAGCGGCTGCCGCGGTCAAACGCTGGCAGAAGAAGGTCGCCCGTCAGGGTCTGCGCCGCGTTCGCCTCTACTAGTTTCCCGAGGGTGGCCCGGCACTGCCGGGCCACCGGTTCCGCATTCCAATGTCGAGCACTTTGAAACAACGCCTGACCGACGAGGTCAAGGTGGCGATGAAAGCTGGTCAGAAGGACCGCGTCGCCGCCCTTCGTCTGCTCACGGCCGCGCTGAAGCAACAGGAAGTCGACCAGCGCATCGAACTCGACGATACCGCCGTCCTGGCCATTCTGGACAAACAGGCCAAGCAGCGGCGCGAATCCATCTCCCAGTACGAAGCAGCCGGCCGCGAGGATCTGGCCGCGACCGAGCGCTTTGAACTGGCGCTGATCCAGGAATTCCTGCCCCAGGCGCTCACCGAAGCTGAAATCGACGCGATGATCGAGGCCACCCTGTCCGCCACCGGCGCGACCGGCATGCGCGACATGGGTAAGGTCATGGCGGAGCTGCGGCCCCGGATGCAGGGTCGGGCCGATCTCGCCGCGGTCAGCGCCAAGCTGAAGCAACGCCTCGGCTGAAACCCTTCGATGTGCTCGCCGCGACGTGCGGCGACAGTACCCCGCGGGCGGCCTATACTTGCCGTCCGGATTGATTCCAATGGCAGGACGAATCCCCCAAGACTTCATCGACGGCTTGCTCGGTCGCGTAGACATCGTGGATGTCGTGCACCGGTTCGTACAGTTGCGTCAGGCCGGCGCCAACTACAAGGGTTTGTGCCCGTTTCACGAGGAAAAATCGCCCTCGTTCACGGTCAGTCAGGACAAGCAGTTCTATCACTGCTTCGGCTGTGGCGCCCATGGTTCAGCCATCAATTTCCTGATGGAGTTTTCCGGCCTCGGGTTTGTCGAGGCGGTCGAGGAGTTGGCCGGTATCGCCGGGGTCGAAGTGCCGCGCGAATCCAATGCCGACGACGCCCGTGAGGACGTCAGCCGGGAGCTTTACGAAACCAACGAAGCGGTCGCGCGCTTTTTCGCCAACGCCCTGCGCCACCATCCCGCGCATGATCGTGCCGTCGATTACCTGAAGAAGCGTGGATTGTCAGGCACCATCGCCCGCGATTTCGAACTCGGCTTCGCGCCGCCGGAATGGGACGGCCTGCTGACGACCATCGGTAACGACCCGCCCGCCGTTCAGCGCCTGCTGCAGCTGGGCCTGGTGTTACGCAATGAGCGTAACCGGGTTTACGACCGCTTCCGCGACCGGGTGATCTTTCCCATCCGCGACCAGCGCGGCCGTATGGTCGGTTTCGGCGGCCGAATCATTGACCAGGGCGAACCCAAGTATCTGAATTCACCGGAATCTCCCATCTTTCACAAGGGGCAGGAACTGTACGGCTTGCACCGCGCGCGCAAGGCCATCCGGGACCAGCTGCGGGTGATCGTTGTGGAAGGTTATATGGATGTCGTGGCACTGGCGCAGCACGGCGTGGACAACGCGGTGGCCACGCTGGGCACCGCCACCACAGTCGACCACCTGCAACGGTTGTTCCGCATGAGCCCGGAAGTCGTGTTCTGCTTCGATGGCGACGAAGCCGGTCGCCGCGCTGCCTGGCGGGCATTGCTATCCGCGCTACCTCTACTGACTGAACGGCGGTATGTCAGCTTCATGTTTCTGCCGGCAGGCGAGGACCCGGATACCCTGGTCCGCACCCAGGGCGCGGCGTATTTCACTGATCCTGCGAATGCCAAACCGCTGTCCGAGGTCATGTTCGAGCAGCTGAGCGACGGAATTAATCTTCACACTATGACTGGGAAGGCCTCGCTTACGGATAAGGCCATGCCCTTGATTGAACAAATTCCAGAAGGAACGTTCAAGACGTTACTTGCAGAACAACTAGCGAATCTAGTACGGCTGCCACAGCATGAAATGCGGCGAATGCAAATGGCAGGAACCCGCGCCGCCACCACTTCGACACCTCCACCGTCTTCGCGCGCCACGGCAGGCAAGGGACCCTCCAATGTCCGCGCCGCTATTACGCAACTACTCCAACATCCTAATGTTGCCCTGCAAGCGAGCGCAGAATCCGTGGCCTTGCTGACCGCCAGTCGTGATCAGGGACATCTGGTTCTCGCGGAACTCATTGATTTGGTTCGGTCCAATCCAACGCTGACAACGGGTACCCTGTTGGAGCGTTATCGAGATCACCGGCTGGCGCCCCATTTCGCGGCGCTCCTGACGGATGTCATCGACCTCGGCCCCGAGGGCGCCCAAACGGAATTCTCGGCGGCTGGAACTCATACGGAATCAGCTTTCAAAGCAGCCGCTGCCTGAGCCTGAAAACCGGTCAGCGGCAGAAGCCAGGAAGACAAAGAGGAGTTGCGAAGACGGTTTCGGGATATGGGCAAGAAGCGCTGATTCATCGTATACTTCCGCGCTTTCGTCCCAAGCTCATCCTCAACTGGCGGCCACTCCCGGATGTACTAGACTTCCAGGAGCCCGGTGGTACCGCCCCGGATGCCCGCAAGACCAAGTTTTTATTACATAAATACAAAGAGCTACAGACCTAATTCAAAGGCAGGCCCGCACCATCATGGAAAATCTCGAAGAAGTTGATGTCAACGAGGAACAGTCTCAGCTCAAGTTGCTGATTGCAAAGGGCAAAGAGCAGGGCTTCCTGACCTATCACGAGGTCAATGACCACCTGCCCGACGATATCGTCGATCCGGAACAGATCGAAGATATCATCAACATGATCAACGACATGGGCATCACGGTGCACGAAACGGCACCGGATGGTGACTCGATCCTGATGAACGAGTCGGTGGCTGATGAAGACGCTGCCGAGGAAGCCGCCGCGGCGCTGGCCGCCGTCGATACCGAATTCGGCCGCACCACCGATCCCGTGCGCATGTACATGCGTGAAATGGGTACCGTCGATTTGCTGACCCGTGAGGGTGAAATCAAGATCGCCAAGCGCGTTGAAGAAGGCCTGAATCAGGTCTCGTCTGCGCTGGCCGATTTCCCGCAGGTCTCGGAGATGTTCATCGACAAATATGATCGCGTGGTCAAGGAAGAGCTCAAGATCACTGACGTCATCAGCGGCTTCATCGATCTCAATGCCGACATCGCGGTCAATGCGCCGCTGGATGCGGATTTCGATTCTGACAACAGCAACTCGTCAGATAACGATGATGAAAACGACGACGGCGAATCATCGGATTCGGACGATATCGATCCGTTGGGTAACGCACTGGACCCGGAAGAAGTAAAAAACCGCTTCGAGAATTTCCAGAAGCTGTTCAAGAAGGTTCAGGCCGCCAGCAAGAAGAACGGCCGCGGCCACGCCAAGACCGTTACGGTCCGCGAAGAATTGCAGCAGGCCTTCTCGAATTTAAGCTCGTCCCGGCGGTCGCTGAAGAACTTTCGAGTTTCGTACGCCGCGTGATTGACGAAATCCGCGAACATGAAAAGTACATCATGGATATCTGCGTCAAGCGCTGCAAAGTGCCACGTAAGGATTTCATCAATGTATTTGTCGATAAGGAAGCCGACCCGTCCTGGGTGAAGGCGCTCTCCAAGAGCACCAAGCCGTATGGCAATGCCATGAAGGACGTGCAGCCGGAGATCGAGGCGATCCAGCAGCGTTTCGTTGAAATTGAAACCGCCTGCGGTATCTCGATCAGCGATATCAAAGACATCAACCGGCGCATGTCGATTGGTGAAGCGAAAGCGCGCCGCGCGAAGAAGGAAATGGTCGAGGCCAACTCTGCGCCTGGTGATTTCCATCGCCAAGAAGTACACCAACCGCGGCCTGCTGTTCCTGGATCTGATTCAGGAAGGCAACATCGGCTTGATGAAAGCGGTGGACAAATTCGAATACCGTCGCGGCTACAAGTTTTCGACTTACGCCACGTGGTGGATCCGGCAGGCGATCACCCGTTCGATCGCCGACCAGGCACGCACCATCCGCATCCCGGTCCATATGATTGAGACTATCAATAAACTGAACCGTATCTCGCGTCAGATCCTGCAGGAACTGGGCCGCGAGCCGACGCCGGAAGAACTCGCGGTACGCATGGACATGCCCGAGGACAAGGTGCGCAAGGTGTTGAAGATCGCCAAGGAACCGATCTCCATGGAAACGCCGATTGGTGATGACGAGGATTCACACCTGGGTGACTTCATCGAAGATACCAACACCCATGCACCGGTGGATGCAGCAACGTTTGAAGGCCTGTGCCGCGCCACGCGCGAAGTGCTCGAAGGCCTGACGCCGCGGGAAGCCAAGGTGTTGCGCATGCGGTTCGGCATCGACATGAATACCGACCACACGCTGGAGGAAGTCGGCAAGCAGTTCGACGTCACCCGCGAGCGCATCCGCCAGATAGAAGCCAAGGCCTTACGCAAACTGCGCCATCCCACCCGTTCGGAGCAGCTGCGCACGTTCCTGGATTAAGTCCGGACCAGCCGATAAAATGCCGTCCGACCTCAAGGTCGGGCGGCAATGCTTCAAATCAACGCTGTATCTCTAGCACGGGCCTGTAGCTCAGTTGGTTAGAGCAGTCGACTCATAATCGATTGGTCGCAGGTTCAAGTCCTGCCGGGCCCACCATCTTCCAGCGACATCACCCCGAACCCCAACTGACGCTCCTGGCCAGCGATTGGCGCGTGGCGCTATGCGGCCGGAAAAATACAGGGCGCTGTGGTATCCGGATACAGGATTTCCGTTGCGTTAGTCATTCGGTAGTACAGCAGACCAAGCCATTCGTGGACGGCGAGATCCAGCAGCGAAAGGTTCTCGACCAGCGAGAAATAGGGAGTGAGGTCCAGCGTTTTGTAATCCGCCGGATAAGGGACTATTGGCCACTGGGCGGCACAAAAGCTGGCGACGGCGCGCGGCAGATGAAATGCCGATGTCACCAGCAGCCACCGCTCGCCCGGCCGAGGCGCCACCTGCTCTCGTGTAAAGCGCGCGCCTTCGATGGTGTTGCGTGATTTGCCTCGAACGTGATCCGATCAGCGGCGATGCCACTGCCAATGAGAATCGCACGGGCAGTATCTGACTGGTTGTACGATCCGGTACCGCCACCTGAGTGAACCAGCCGTGCGGACGGGAAGTCATGTGCAAGCATCGTGAAGCTGGTCAACCGGTCGGCGTGCTGGTTGAGCTGAGGTTCTGTGTAGTACTCGGTGAGTTCCGCCATTTCCGCGCCCGCCAGCACGATGACACCATCCACCTTGCCTAGCGCCTCGGGCATGGGGAATCGTTGCTCCAACGGTCTGATCAGCACCTGGCCAATCGGCAATATGCTGCACGCAATCAGCGCCACGGCTGTCACCCACAGACATCGTTTGCCCCAGGCCCAACGCCAGCCCATCAAACCCAGCATCAGGCCGTAGACCAGCAGGTGACTTGGCTCCACGAGGTGCCAGACGAAGTTTGTATTCATAGCGAAGCGATCCTAATGCAAAACACCGATGGACGCGTCTGCCAATTCGTTACGCCCGGGCAACCGCGAACGCAAATGAAAAACCCCGCGGCGTGCGCTTACACACGGCGGGGCATCACTGGTTCGAAGTAATTGGTGCTAGCGCAGCAGCTGCAAAGCTATCTGATGTTGCACGTTGGCCTGTGCCAGCATGGCTGTACCGGCCTGCTGCAGAATCGAGTTGCGTGTGAGCTCAGCCGTTTCAGCGGCGAAGTCGGCGTCGACGATGCGTGACCGACTGGCAGTGACGTTTTCCGTACTTGTCTGCAGGTTCGAAATCGTGGTTTCGAATCGTGCGAGTTGTGCACCCAACTTGGCACGCTCGGTATTGATATAGTCGAGTGCGCGGTCAATCTGACCGATTGCACGTTGGGCGCCACCTACCAGATCGACCGCGCTGATGCCCATCGCCTGGGTGCTCATCGATCCCACCGTTGCGTCAACCCGCTCAC
Source organism: Gammaproteobacteria bacterium (assembly GCA_024234975.1). Taxonomy (GTDB): domain Bacteria; phylum Pseudomonadota; class Gammaproteobacteria; genus JACKNH01. The sequence goes on along the minus strand of JACKNH010000004.1, from coordinate 378,598 downwards.
CGAAGTTGGCGCCCACCTGGAAGGTCAGCGTTGTTTCAGCGCCCTTGGCGACTTTAAGTTCCTCGAAGGACTCGTTGAAACCGCTCAGCACGTCTTCGGTAGAGCGCGTGCCATAGTCGAGCACCGCACTCTCGGCGGTCTTGAGCGCGCCACCATCGACATCCAGACCTCCGATTGCGCCGGTGTCCGAATTGGCGTAGTCAAACGCCTGGATGAAGGCGGCACCATTGGTAGTGAAGTCGGAAACGAAGGCATTGTAGGCAGCGTCGACATCGGTATTGCTGTAGGCGGCGGTACTGGCAATGGCGTGCTTGAGTGTTGCCGACTGGTTGTTGGTCAGGTAGGTCATGACATCCTTGATGCCTTCACCCCCGGAAGCTTTGATCTTGTCATGAAGGAAGCGGACGGCAGAGTAGCTGGAGGAATAATCCGCGCTGCTGCCGGAAAAGCCGTTATTGAATTCCGCCACCAGGTTGGCCGCGCGCCGACGGTCGCGCCGCCATCGGCCAGCACGCGCCCTCGGCGCCGTGGATGAATTCTGCGGCACCTTCGGCGAACCATTTATAATTATTGACGACATCGCCCCAATTCATGCTGCGCGCCATTACTGCGTGGACCATTTCGTGAGCGATGATCCGATCGTTATAGAACGGGGCATTGCCACCATTGGGCAGGTTCGGTGGCGTGAAATCAGCCATATCGACCTGCAGCTTCAGATTGGTGCCTTTGCCGCTGCTGCCGACGAACGACACTACGCGCGCCGCGGTTCCGCCCACGCCATCACTGAACGTCGTCAGTTCGATGCTCATATCGGCACCGTCGCCTTCAAGACCGAAGAACTGGCTGATCAAGTCTTCGCTCTGTTGCAACCATCCGAGCTTCAGCCCGTCGACTACCGCGAGCTGGGTTTCCTCGCCTACCACACTGATGTTGGTCGAGCTGAAGACCTTCAGGCCGTTGAACTGGGTATCACGCCCCACGCGCTGGATTTCCGCCAGCATCTGGTTGACTTCCTTTTGCAGCGCTTCGCGATCCGTCAGGCTGTAGGAGGAGTTGGATGCCTGGACCGCGAGTTCCCGGATACGTTGCAGATTGCCGGTCACTGAGCCCAGCGCACCTTCGGCGGTCTGCAACATCGAAATGCCATCATTGGCATTGCGCGCCGCCTGGCCCATACCTCGTACCTGGGTCGTCATGCGGTTAGCGATAGCGAGCCCTGCCGCATCATCACGCGCATTATTGACCCGCAGGCCCGACGACAATCGCTGCAAACTCCGTTGCAACAGTCCCTGGCTGTTTCCCAGGTGCCGCGTCGTGTTCAGCGAACCGACATTGGTATTGATGGACAGTGCCATACACGCTCCGAGTGTTTCTGTTGCGTCCCTGTCCTGCGTGTCCGGCGCACTGCGCCTGACGGGACGGGTCGCCCGTTATGGAACAGATATCGGAATCGTTCTTGACAAGCTTTAACTCTTGGTTTACCGCATATGAACCAACGATATCTCAGGCGTTCGGCACTGTATCGCTTATAGCACTATTCGAATCCCCAACCACGCGCCACGAGGCGCGCCGACGCCGACAAATACCGGGCTGTCGTTACCCAGACCAGGAATCACTTCGGTAGGGTCTTCGCCAAGCAGGCCAAAGTTTTCAAACGACGTGCCGAAAACGTTATCGACCCGTCCGAACAGTTCGACATGGTCGGATATCTGCCAGCGCGCGCGCACGTTGACCAGCGTGTAGCCGCTGAGCATCTCCAGCGAATTGGCTTCGTCTCCCCGCAGATATTGCGCGGAGTTGTACATCACACTTCCACCCACTGACACCCGATCAGTCAATGCGTAGTCTCCACCCAACTTGGCGGTATGCCGTGGCACGCCTGGGATGGATGCACCCCGTGAAACGGCGACTTCGCCGTCTTCATTTGCGTCGGGATGATTCGGGCTGAGTACCGCGAAATCGTCGCGGAACGTTGCTGAGGTCAGGCTGTAATTCAGGTACCAGTCAAACCGTTCGTGGTTACCAGTCAGTTCGAACTCGATGCCAGCGCGGCGGGTTTTGTCGACGTTGGCAAACAACCCGGTATTGCGCCCGGTGCTCTGGAAGATAATGTCGTTATGGTTGTCGGTATGAAACCAGCCGAGGTGGTATCGAATGTCATCGGCCAGTCCGCCGCGTACGCCGGCTTCCAGGCTGTGCGCCACCACTTGCGCCAGCGGTGGGTCAGCAAGAAATGCGTTGGGCAGCCTGCATTCAAATTCAATGTTGTCCGGATCCTCTCCGTCGGCAATGGCCAGTGCCCGCGCCTTTTCGAACGTATCCTCGTTGCAGGACAGTTCTATCGGCGTCGGCGCACGGGTGGATTCCGAGTAGCTGGCGTAAATGCCAACGCGCCCTGAAGGGTTGAACGTCAGGCCGACGACAGGATTGAAGCGAATGAATTTGTGGTCGCCATCAAGTTCGGGCCGTTCGCCGGAAAGATCGCGCAATCTTACCGTCGTACGATTCCATCGCCCGCCCAACCCAAGCGCCAACTGTTCTGTAAGCGCAAGGTGCTCGATGAAATACAGACTCGCCGTAGAACTCGTCGACGACAGTTCGGTTTCGGCCTGTTCAAGATACACGCCAAGGCCACGACCCACGACTGAGCGGGTCATCGGATCCAGTGTTGCAAGCTCCACGGTCGAATGAAATTTCGATGTTCCGCGTAACCAACCGCCACCCACCAGCAGATGTTGCTTACGGCCGAATAACTCGTGCAACCAGTTCAGTTGAAGATCGATACCTCGCGATGTCTGTCGGCGCCGACTTTGGTTGACGATGGCGTCGGTGTCACTCAACGGTCCGCCACGCAAGTCGCCGGTCAGGTCATCCAGATCAAATTCAGCCGATCCGGCCAGATTGTTGAGGTACATCTGAAGTGCGTTTATGTCCGCCTGGGCGCCATCACAGATGTCATCATCGTCCAGGCCGAGTGCATCCAGTGCATCGTCTTCCAGGCCGGCGAGCAATGCGATGCCGCCGGCCAGTTCGCAGGCCCGGTATTCAGAGGCGTCGCCGTTGAACGAGTCCGTGGTATTACGACGCCAGAACGCCGAGCCGGACAAATGCAGAGTTCTGGTCATCTCGTGCTGCAACTCGAGATTCACCATCCCCATCGCATTCCCGGTGATGTCCGGCGCCGTGAACACTGCGCTTGAATCCATTTCGGCCAGCCCCACCGGCGCCGGACCATTCCCGCGGAGCTTGCTATCTGCCAGGCCCAGACCGAGGTCGATATCCGTACGTTCCGATTGCCACGACAATGCCCCGTAGAAATTCGTCGCCCGCGAATTCGACAGGTCGCGCCAACCGTCCTCGCTGAAGTGCTGGAGGTTCGCGTAATAGCCGAAGACTCCGTTATTACCACCACTTTCGACACTGGCCAGCCAGCGGCCCCATGACCCGCCCTCGATTTGGAATGAATGGCCCTCGGCGTTGAATCCGTTCTTCATATCGATGACCAGCGCGCCGCCCAGTGCGTTCAGCCCGAACATCGGGCTGGTGCCACCGTGCAAGGTGATGCCGGCGATGGCAGACCGTGGAACGAGATCCCAATTGACGGTATCGCCCAGCGGCTCGTTCAAGCGTGCGCCATCCTGGTACACGGCGATGCCCTGCGGTAGCCCCAACAGCGGCGAAGCGGTGAAGCCGCGGAAACGGACATCCGGTTGCAGTGGATTATTCTGTGCCGAATTGATGGCCACCGACCCGGAGTTGCGATTGAGAAAATCGGCAATGTCAGTACTCTGGGCAGCCTTCAGATTTTCGCTGGTCGCCTGCCGCACGAGCCCTGGAATCTGGTTCAACGGAACGCCCAGTCCTTCCGTCGGCGTCACGCCGATGACCACCAGTTCTTCCTGTGCCAGCAACTGTTGCGTGGGGAGCAGCACCAGCCCAAGCATGACCAGTCGGACTCTGGAGTGATTCAGGTGGAGCGGCGAAACTTTCATCGAATTGAACCGGCAGCGTACTGGAAGCTGTGCATGGTACATAGACGGATCATTCGCCGCATGGGAACATGCAACGGCGCGGCGCAGGAGGAACTCTTGCCACCTCCAGGAAATGTTCCCGCTCCTTGTCGATCAAGCGGAAATGATGCCGTAGCGGATAGCAAGGCGGGTCAGCTCCGCCGTACTGCCTGCGCCGACCTTTTCCCTTATCTGCGTTGAATAGTTGGCGACGGTCTTGGCGCTCAAGGCCACCTTTTGCGCGATTTCAGCAACCGAAGCGCCCTCGACCAGCAGTCGGCAGATTTCGAACTCACGCGTAGTCAAATCCCGGAATGGCGTCGCTTCCCCGCGGCATTTTTGCACGGCGAGTTGTTGGGCGATCGCGGTTTCAACGAAGATACCGCCGCGCGCGATATCCCTAATTGCGTCGACCAGTGCGTCCGGTGCCGACGCCTTGGTCAGGTATCCGCGCGCGCCGGCGGCCAGTGCCTGCTCGGCAAAGATGGGTTCCTCGTGCATGCTGAAGACCAGGATGCGCGCCCGAGGATCGCGGGCGATCACCCTGCGAATGACATCCAAGCCGCTCGGTCCGGGCAAGGTCAGATCCATGACCACGACGTCAGGCCGGGATTCCACGAACGCGCGGTACGCCGATTCGCCGTCTTCGGCTTCGGCGACAATCGTTATCGCCGGCGCGTTCTGCAGCAACAACCGGTAGCCGGCACGGACCACGGCGTGGTCATCCACCAGCAGAATGCGAATTCCACGCTCAGTCACGCTTGGCTTCCCTTTGTGTGCACAGGCCGTGCAATCACCACTTCGATTCGCGTGCCTTTGGTTGGCGCCGTGGTGAGCGTACACCGCCCGCCAGCCGCCAGAACCCGCTCACGGATACCCGCCAGTCCGAAGCCTGCTGCCTGGCCGCGGACATCGAATCCGCAACCGTCGTCTTCAATGATCAACGACAACGACTCTTGCGGTGGAATATCCAGAGTAACCGTCACCCGCTGGGCGTTTGCATGCCGGACGACGTTGGTCAAGGCTTCCTGCACAACACGATACAACGCGACCGCCGTCGATTCGCCCGCCGAGCCGGCCACACGCTTCAATTCCAATGAACAGAAAACCTCGGACTGACGCGCATTCCAATCATCGACTAACTGCTCAAGCGCTGGTACCAGGCCATGTTTGCTGAGTGCCGCCGGCTTCAGTCGATGCATCATCCGCCTGACGATACCGAATACGTCATTGGTAATATCTGCGATTGTTCTGGCACTGGCCGCAAGCTCAAGATCCGCGTGTCGCGCCCGCTGGTCGATATAGACCGCAACTGCCTTGATGGCGCTCAACGACTGGCCCAGCTCATCGTGCAACTCTCTGGCCAGGTAGCTTCTTTCCTCTTCTTGGATCTGCAGATTGCGCCTGGCGAGGCTGAGCGCGTGCTGCCGCGCCTGTTCCAGATCCGTTGCGATACCGTTGACGTGGTCAACGACACGCCGCAGCTCGGGCAGCCCGGGCCGGGTAAGCCTGGCAGCATAGTTGCCACGTCCAATTTCGACCAGCCCGTCGATGATACCGGCAAGTGGGCGCAGGCCACGGCGAATACCGCCGAACACCAAGGCGGTCGTCAGGACGGCGAATACCAGGATGACGCTCAGCAACGTCCGGAATTCACTCCACGCCTCATTGATCTCCGCCTCCGGCGATACCGTCACGCCGATAGCCCGCGCCGCGCCAATCACGGCGCGCTGCTGGTTTGCCGCCGGTGTGACAAGGCGGCGAAACCAACCTGGAGCGACCGCGACCTGCTGCACCTGTGCGCCTGTCGGCGGTGCACTGCTGACCGGTACTTCAGCCAGCTCCAGGTGATGCCTTTCCGCAAACTGCCTCAACTGTGCAGACACTGACGCAAAGACCACGCCGTCCGGATTACCCCCCGCGAGCGCGGCAATAATTTCTGTCACCAGGCGCCCGGTGGCAGCGGTATCTGCGGCAACCGCCCTCTGTGCCGAACGAATCGCCACCCCGGTTGCCATCGTCATCACTAGGAGAAAAATTGCCAGGATGACCAGGCTTAGTCGTGTCTGTAAATTCATCGGTCCGGATCCCGGTAGAAGCCAGAGACCGCGGGCGGTGTCCAGCACACGGCCCGGCCGTGCGCCTTGCGCTCCCGCTGCAGGCCGACACAAAGTATCATGGAGCAAGTAACGCCTTCTATCTCACAGCCCATGCACTATCTCACAACTCCTGACTCCGCGTCGGCCGTTACCCTGACGGCGATTCTCGCCAGATTCGACCTCACGTTGCATTGGGTCGACGCCGATTGCCTGATTCCAGGCAGCTACTGGGGCACGCCCGAGGCCGGCTTGATCGGGAATACCGTTTACTTACGCGGCGACACGCCGACGCATTCCGTATTGCACGAGGCTTGCCATGCAATCTGCATGGACGACGTGCGCCGGAGCCAGCTGGATACCGATGCTGGCGGGGACCCCATTGAGGAATGTGGCGTATGTTACCTGTCCATTCTGTTGGCGCGGCAGATCCCGGATTTTGGCGAGGACGCCATGCTGTCGGATATGGACGAATGGGGCTACAGCTTCCGGCTGGGCAGCGCGCGGACCTGGTTTCTCCACGATGCCGAGGACGCTCGGGACTGGCTGCGCATGGCCGGACTTCTGCCTTCGAACGCGTGATTTCGTTGTGCTGGCAACGGTTTTGCAGCAGTAAAGGACGACCCGGTAGCCGTGCCAATTGCAAAAGATTCGTCGGCCGCCCACCGGTTCTGTGATCGCCCTCGCACTCCACGAGTACTTCTGATGGCTGCCCTGCCGCTACTGACCTAGGCTCGGTCACACATTGATGGAAACCTCATTCACGTTATGACAGCGAAAATCTATCTGAGCTTTGATGACGCAAATGACAGCGCGCGCGCCAACCGCGTGCGCCGATATCTACTCGGTCAAGGTTATGAAGTTTCAAGATTCCACCAGTGCTCCAACTGGGAAAGATCCCGTGGCCAACGTCCTGACTACGTGTTCGGCGGAGAACTCGAAAGCGAACTCAAGACCTGCCAGGCTGTACTGGTTCTGATTGGCGGCGACACTGCTGCAAACCGGTGGGTGCGACATGCGATTGGTGTCGCCCATGACATGCGGCTGCCCATGATGGGGTTATATGTTGATCAGCTGCCGGATGAACGTGGCAACTCTTGTGAACGCGATATCAACCCGTTTGACCGGTTCGCTTTCCTTGACGGTGGCAGGAAGGTCCGGCTCAGTGAACGGTGCCGGACACTGGATTGGCAGGCCGCGTGTGATTCGGACGGGCTCGATACGTGGCTGCAGGAAACCGTCGAGCAGCAACTGGGTCACAGTCGTCGGTCACTCATCGCACTCTCCACAACCCAAAGCTTCGCCGTGACACTGCAGTAGTTCGCGAATCAGTGCTCCAGTTTGAACAGTATCTCGATGACCGATTCGCGTCCCTGCTCACCCTGGACCGACCATTTATTGGTAATGTCATAGCGCACTTTCGCTGTCCCCAGCGCATCAAACAATCCCATGCCGTAACTGATGTACAGTCTGGGCGAAATGTACTTGCCGACGACGAACGACGTATCTTCCAGCGTCGCACCACTTTGCAACGACAATTCGTCCAGTGAAAACGCGCCGGCGATTCTGCCGGTAACAAGCTCACTGTTGCGGATTCCCAGCGACGCGGCCGCACTCAGCAAGGACGGGCTTTCACCCTCGCCAACTTCGTTCAACGGCCGGCCCAGTACAAGATAGGAAAGGATACTGTCCTGGGCCATGCTCGGACTGGAAAACAGGGTCATTGTCGGCGCGGTCGTCGGCCCGGTCACCAGTACGCCAACCGTAATGTTGTCATCGGCGATCTCGCGTACTGCGCGGGCATCGATCCGCGCTTCGTCCAACTCACCGCCTTCGAACATCAGCTTGCCGTCGGCCACCTGCAGACTTTCGCCATAGGCTTTCACTTCCCCGTTCAACAATAAAGTCCCGCGGCCCAGCAGCGCCCGCTGCGGCTTCTGGGTCAATCGAATGTCGCCGGTGACACCAAACTCGAACAGCTTTGACTGCACTTTGACATCTTCACCCAGCACGACGCGCACTGCAGTATCCACCTGCCACAGTGAAGGCTGCTCTGCTGGCTGCTGGTCACCGACAATGACGACATCACTCGAGACCTGTGTTGTCCCACGCAACTCCATCGGTTCGATCAACGCTGACGGTACTGTCAGTGAGCCGGAAATCGCAACTGCATGGTCATCGATGCGAAGATTGACGTCAGGACTGACCGCGACACGCGCGGCGGTCGTTCGCATGATTTCAAATCTGTCACCACCGATGTGTCCAGTCATGTGCAGGCCGTCGGCAAACGTGACCGTGCCGTCGAAATCCGCTTTTCCTGTCCCAGAGACTGCACCGCCAGTGATGGTGATCGCACCAGACGGATCGCCGGTGGCGGTGAGGTTCATATCAACTATCCTCACCCCGGTAGCTGGCAACTCGACCACGCCATCCCGCAAGGTAAACTCACCTGCGATGCGCGGCTGCGCCACTGTGCCGGCAACGTCCAATGCCACATTCAGTTGTCCCGCCATATCCGCCACTGCCGGCACGAACAGGCTGACCGCAGAGAGGTCATTCCAATGCGCACGCAACGTTCCCGCGGTCGTAATGGCTGCCGTGTCCAATGCGGCAGGATTTATTCCGGTCATGGTCAATGCAAATGTGGTCGGTTCCGGCGCATGTTTTTCGGCAACAAGTGTTGCATCCACCTGCGCCTGACCGTCTGCATAATTCGAGACCAGATCGAAGGAATCGATATCCAGGACCTGCTGAAGATCGTCAAATACGTCCAGCGCCATGGAAATGGCTTCACCGTGCGAGCGCACTTCCAGCGTTTCCAGGACGCTGCCGGCGCCATTGGCATTGAAGTGTGCGTCAACCGTGCCGTCGACCTTGACGAAGGACTCAAAAACGTAAGCCGCGGGCTGGGCCAGCGGAAAGCCACTGACATCACCTTGCGCTTGCCATGAACCATCAACTTCATGGTCGCCCTGGAGACAAATCGCATTGCCGTTCGCCGTGTCCAGGCACAACGGCGCGAGGTGTTGCTCCGCGCTGCCGGCCGTCACCGCTGCCGGCGCCCGCAGGCGCCATGGCGCTGCAGTTGCGGGTTCAATATTCAGTTGCGTGATGGTTCCCTGCCATTGTTCGTTGACCAGGGCGCCGTTCACCATTAACGATGCATTGCCACGTTCATCATTGACGGTCACCGTGGCTTCGTGACTGGCAGGGGAACCCTTGACGAGAAAACTGATTTCCTTGACGACCCACTGGTCGTTGGCTGCGCCTTCAAACCTGGCGCTGCCATCGAATACCTTGCTGCGCAGATCAAACTCGCCATTGGCTGAAAGACCTTGCAGCCGCCATTGCTGGTAGACGATGCCACTTCCACTGCCATCGAATACGAGCGCACCACCGCCGCCGCCCTGACGGAACATGCCCTTCGCATCAAGCGTTCCGCCAGCTCCGGGAAGCAGATCGGCAAGGTCAGGCGAGTTCAATTCCCAATCGATCGTGACGTCATCGCCGACTCTGCCGTTTGCCGCCAGCGACGACTGCCCGGTGTTGACGACGATTTCCGAAAAGGACAGAACGCCTCGCTGATACGACAGTGGAGAAGCGCGCAGCGTCAATGGGCGCTGGCGCAACTCGCCGTTGGCAGACAACGTACGAATCTGCACAGCCGGCCCGTCGTCTGCCATCGCGAAGTCACCTTCGGCGGCAAATGAGATCCGGCCGGGCCAGTCCGGCGCAAGCAGTGCCGGGTTGAAGTCCGTTCCGCGGACAGTTCCGGACGCCGCAACGCCGCCAGCCCATGAAACCTGCACCGGCGCGTCGACGTTGAAACCCTCCCCACGCAGTGTCAGTTCGCTGAATGCAATGGCGTTCGAATTCCCATCCGCGCGGACGGTGATGTCGGCCTCCGGCAAGCCGTCGCGATGCAAATGGGCGTTCGCCGTCAGCGCATATTCATCCACGGTTCCATTGACGGCGACGTCGCCAGCAGTGATACGCAGTGATGTCTCGGGAGAATCCTGGTACTGCCACGATTCAATCTGTGCTGCCAGATCGAACCCCGGACTACTGCCGGCAAGATTGACCAGACCTGTTACGATCGCGCTACCGACATCGCCCTGATTCAAACGCAACGCCTGGACCGTTATCAACGTCGGCGTGCCCTCCAGTGAAATCGTCGCCGAAAGCGGTCCGATACCTGGCACGTCGCTGATGCTGCCGTTGGCAGCAATTTCGAAGGTCAGCTCCTGGCCAAGCTGGGTGACAATGGCTTTACCACTGACGGCGGCCTCTGGCCAGGTCACATCCAGCCGGCTCACCTCCAGTACATCCCGTCGCAGGGCCAACGCGCCGACAATCGATTGCGGCAGGTCGATGGCTTCACCTGCCAGCCGAAGTTGCGGACCAACGATCCGCGCTTCATCGACAACCAAAGCCAACGGCAGCGCGGGCAATTGCACAGGTTCGCTCTGTTGATCCGTCCGCGGTGTGATATCGACTACAGGGTGTTGCACTGCCAGCGATCGTATGTGCAACTGAGTGATGCCACGCCATTGCCAGTCGATGACAATGCTATCTGCATTGAATGAACCGTCAGGCAGCTCAACAGCCAGGTCGCGCACACTCACGCCGCGCAGCAGGTTGCCCTCGAGTTCACGATATTCCAGTGCAACCGGCAGCAGTGGCTTGACGGCGCCGAGCAACACCCGGAAACCTGCATCGGTCATCATCAACCATGCCAGCCCCATGATCAGCGCCAGCAGCACTATGGACAACGATAAAGTGAGTCGCTTGATCACAGGTCTGGTCCAAATCCAATGTGCAGGCGATAGCTTCGATCGCCGCTCAGGTGGCCCACCGCGACATCGACGCGAATCATGCCAACCGGTGAACGCCAGCGTGCGCCGACGCCGCCGCTGTACGCGAACGAGTCATTGAAGCTGTTGAAGGCATTACCGAAGTCGCTGAACAACGCAACACCCCATGAACCGGTCAGACGATGTTCATACTCGACACTGCCCACCGTCAGATAGCGGCCACCGATGACCTTGTTGTCATCATCGCGCGGCCCCAATGCCTGGTAGTCAAAACCGCGAATGCTGACATCACCACCGGCGAAGAATCGCAAACTGGCCGGGAGTTCATCAAACTGCGAAGTATTGAGAACGCCGACCTCGCCGCGGAGCAATACACGGTCTTTCTCACCGAACGAATGGATGTACTTCGCCCGTGTCTTGACCTGCAGAAAGGAAGTGGATGACAGCAGCGTGTTCGACGCGCCTTGCACGGCCAATCCCAATGAGTAGCCTCGTGACGGGAACAGCGGGTCGTCCGCGCGCGTCCGTGACCAGCCGATGGAAGGAATCACCATCTGGCTGGAGGTGCGTGGTTCGTCCGCCACGGTGAAACGTTCCAGCAGATACGACAGACCGGCGGTTTCCTGCCAGCCCCAGCGTACAGTGGAATGCCTGACGGCCAATTCAAACGCGTCGCTGGTACGGGAATCCGTATCCTCGTGCGCCACGCGGGTGCTAAAAGTCAGGGTCGACTCCGGATTGCGGAAAAACGGAATCGCATAGCCCAACAGCAAATCGGAGGTCACCGGCGACGCGTGCAGATCGGCCGTGGCACGGTGACCGCGACGATTGAGGTAACGATTCTGCCAGGACAACGTACCTCGCGGGCCACTGTCGGTACCGAAACCGGCGCCAATGGTGTACTTGTTGCGGTTGTTCATGTTGAGGTCGACCTGAACCGGTATCGGTTGACCAGTACCCGCCAGCGACAGGTCGGGGCGAACCTCGACCAAAGAGAAGTATTCCGTATTCTGCAGCCGGCGCTGCAGTTCCAGGACATCGGCTGCGGTGTAGAAGTCGCCCTCGGCGAACGGCACCAACGAGCGCAGCAGCGAGTCATTCAACCGGTTGTCGCTGAATGTGACTGTGCCGAACCGGTAGCGCTCACCAGTGACGAGATTCAGTTCCAGGTACGCCGAATACTCATTGAGATCGACCTGGATCTGGTGGGCCGCATAACTGGCATCAAGAAAGCCGCGAGCCAGCGCGGTGCGGTACAGGTCTTCCTTGCCCCGCTCGTATGTCGCGTGAACCAGACGGTTGCCCGGTTTGAGTGGAAACGACGCGACTGCGGCCGCAATCTCTTCATCCTCCGCAGGCCCCGCGGTTACTTCGACCTTACTCAGCGTAATCCGTTGGCCCCGGTCGATATTGAAAGTGGCAAGCCACTGGGTATCGGGAAAACTCAAATCACTATCGATCTGCGCCCGATAGTAGCCACGGGATTGCAGTAACTGATCCAACTCCTCGCGGGCGCGACGATACAACAACCTGACCCGGGCCGGCGGCGTCGAGGCCCGCTCGGTTTCCTGGCTCAGGGTGAGGCTGTCCCGGATTGCCTGTTCCAGGGAATTACTGACGCCGTTGATATCAATCCGGCCCTTGGCGTGCGCTGCCGGCTGGCCGACCATGCTGGCGACCAGCAACGCCAGCCCGGCAGCAAATTTTCGTCGCCCCGCATACTCCCACCACTTGCGGGCAGTGGCTATGATAGCTGCTCTTTCAAGGTCACCTGGCGTCATGGCTGGGCGGGAAATTCCGATGGCTGAAACATTACCCTGGCTGGATCATCTTCTACTGTCGGTGGACGACGTCCTGGAACTCGTCACCGCGTATCTGCCGACGCTGGCGTCGGCGCTGCTGTTGCTGCTGGCGGGCTGGTTGCTGGCCCGGTTGATAAAAGCGCTGGTGCTTCGCATCGGCAACGGACTGGGCAACGTCTTACAACGCGCCGGATTCTGGCAGAAAGTACACTTTGTAAGACTACCATGGCCCGTTTCCCTGGTATTCGGCAATCTCCTGTATTGGATTGTAATATTTATATTTCTGGCCAGCGCGGCGTCGCAACTGGGGCTCCCCGGCGTCAGTGTGTGGGTGGATTCCGCGCTGCGGGTCCTGCCAAAGCTGGTGTCTGCCGCCGGCATTCTCATCGTTGGCTTTATCGCAGCCTCACTGGCGCGCGACGCGGCGCCGATTCCGCAGCTTGCGAGGGCGTTGTTTCTGACGCTCAATACCATTGCTGTCCTGGTGGCGGCCGACGAACTTGGCGTCGACGTTGTACTGTTACAGCAGATTGTGACCATCCTGATAGGCGTATTGTTCGCCGGCGCCGCCCTGGCCTTCGGACTCGGGGCTGGCGGCACCGTCAACAATATCGTCGCGGCGCACTATCTGCGGCGGACCTACCGCCCTGGCCAGCGGGTAAGGGTCGGTGAAATCGAAGGCGTCATTCTCGAAATCGCGCAAACGGCGGTCATGCTCGATACCGTGACGGGAAGGGCCATGGTACCGGCCCGGGTTTTCGCCTCGCGGACCTCGCTGTTGCTGGATGACGAGACCGACGGCAATGATCTCTGAGCTGGCCGACGAGTATCTGGCCCGGTTCACCGAGGACGCAGCCCGTACCCTGGAACAACAACCTCTGGCGCATGTTGCTGCGCTGATGGACGAACTGCCGGCCGAGCGCGGTAGCCACCTGCTGGCCAATCTGCTGCCGCATGCGGCCCGCCATTGCCTGCTGCATATGTCAGCCGGGCGCGCCGCTGAACTCCTCGAGGAGTTGCCCCACATCCACGCCGCCCGTCTGCTGGCGCTGGTCCCTCGCGACCGCCACAAGGAAGTGCTGGCGACGATGCGCTCGCAACGTCGGCAGATGTTGATGCATTCAACGCTGTTTCCTGAAGACAGTGTCGGCAGCGTGCTGATCCCGGCCACGCCATGTACACGGGTCGGCGCGACACTCAGTGACGTGCGCCATTCCCTGGCGACGGATGAAAGCGAGCCGATTCCGGTCATCACCGTGCTTGACGGCGAAAACCGCGTGGAGGGACTGCTCAGCGCCATCGATCTGTTCAAATACGATGGCGATACCGATGTTGTCGACATCATGCGCATTCCACCGGTTCGACTGAATGCCCGGGCGGACCTTTCATCAGTGGTGCGTCTGCGTGCGTGGTTATCCGAGGACTATCTACCGGTGACCGATGTCACCCATGTTTTCATCGGCATGCTGGCCAAGTCCGCCGTCTACCAGTTCCTGTTGGTGGAATCCAGATTCGGTGCGGATAACGAAGGCCTTTCGGCGACGCTGGTATCATTGGCCGAATTGATGTGGCGCCCCGGAGCGGATCTGCTCACTGGCATGGCGCACCCTGACGGAGAGTCTGAATGACGGACGAAATGGCAGCGGCAGCCGAACAGACGCTGCACGGCGATTTTCTGCAGCGGCACCCGGTCGAGGCCGCCAACACGCTCGAATCGATGCCACCGGAACGAGCGGCGACTCTGCTGGGGGAATTCGATGCTGCGACCCTGGCGCCGGTTATCGAACGCGTCTCGCCGGTGCAGTCCGAAGGCATTTTGCGCCTGTTGGACGCAAAACTGGCCACAGGAATCCTGAATCGTCTGCAGATTCCGCGAGCAGCCACGATTCTGCGCATCATGGATGTCGAAACGCGAACAGACATCCTGCAGCGGCTGGACCGCAATGCGCAGGACGACATCAACCTGCTCCTGGACAGCCCGGCAGACAGCGCGGCAGCAATGATGGACCCGCGGGTGTTGTTCCTGCGCCCGGACATGGCGGTCAACGATGCGCTGTTGCTGCTACGCGGGCAGCGCTACCAGCGCTCGCACTCCCAATCTCGCCGCATCATGCTGCTGGTCGATCACGAATCCCGTATTGAGGGTATTGTCGCCATCCAGGACCTGGCGCTGGCCGATCCGGCAGATCGTCTGCGCGACTACATGCAGCCAGTGCCAGCGGTGGTCGGACTGGCGGCGGACAAGGAGGAAATCGTTGAAGCCATGGAAGACCATCGGGTATCCAGTCTGCCGGTGGTTGATAACGACGGCCGCCTGATTGGCATAGTTCGCTACGACGAACTGGTCGCAGTCGCGAAGGAAGACGCCGTCGGCGACATCCAGGCCATGTTCGGTGTGAGCCGTTCCGAGCAGGCGTTGTCGCCGCCCATGTTTTCCGTCAGCCGGCGGCTGCCCTGGCTGCAGATCAACCTGGTCACCGCGTTTCTGGCGGCTGCGGTTGTCGGCCTGTTCGAAGACACCATCGCCCGCTATACCGCACTCGCCATTCTGCTGCCGGTGGTCGCTGGCCAGTCGGGCAATACCGGCGCCCAGGCGCTGGCAGTGGTAATGCGTGGTCTGGCATTAAGGGAGATCAGCATCTGGCATTGGCCGCGCGTATTGCGCAAGGAATTGATCGTCAGCCTGGTCAACGGTCTGGGCGTGGCATTGACCACCTGCGCCGCTGTCTTTCTATGGAGCAGATCAACCGGTTTGATGACCATCATCGGGCTGGCCATGGTGTCGTCGATGGTGATAGCCGGGCTTGCCGGTGCGGCGGTTCCGCTGCTGTTGACGAGATTCGGCCAGGATCCGGCTCAGGCGTCATCCATTATCCTGACGACGGTGACCGATATTGCCGGCTTTTTCAGCTTCCTCGGTATCGCGACCCTGCTGATAAACCTGCTCTAGCGGCGCCGGCCGCCGCGGGCCCTTGCGAGATTTTCCTCGAGTTGCCACAGCACATCACTCCCGGCCGTGCTGTAGCGGAGGTAACGTGATGCCGCACCGATATACGGTTGCACGCGTGCACGGAAGAATTCGGGGTAGGTCTTGAGCAAATCACCGGGTTTGCGATATCCCGCCACCCCGTTGAAACCAGTTTCTTCAAACTCGTAATAAACCGCTGACAGCTTGTTGAGATACCGGCGGTCACTCAATTGGCCAATCAGGTCAGCCGCGCGCACCAGCCCGGCAAAATCATCGGCAACACTGTAGCCGGCATCCGCCGGTACCGGAAACCGTGTGCGTTCAATGTAAGTCTGCACCGTGCCCGCGTCGACCAGGTTATCTTCGGCGAAGTACTCCGCGAC
This sequence comes from Gammaproteobacteria bacterium, assembly GCA_024234975.1. Classification (GTDB taxonomy): domain Bacteria; phylum Pseudomonadota; class Gammaproteobacteria; genus JACKNH01. The sequence continues at coordinate 362,525 of JACKNH010000004.1, read as the reverse complement.
AAACCGCTTGCCGCGATCCACGTGGTAGGGCATCAGCGCCGCATCGCTCGCGAGGCTGTCGATGTTCACCTTGTTGCGCCCGACACCGGTGGCGCATTTTTCGCCACGGTCATCGCGACAGATGCCGCGGACATATCCGATGTCGTGGCACAACATGGCGATGATCGAATCCAGCCACGCCTGCGGACTCACATCCGCGCGTTCGATGTGGCGCCCCACCAGAATTGCGGCGCCGACGAGGGTCACCTGGGTCGTATGCTCGACATTGTGATACAGCGCATCCGATTGGCCGATCTCACGCGTGGCAACGGCTGCAAATTCGATTGCACGGTTCAGGTAACGCCCGTGGCGTCGACCAAACATCGTCGCATGGCATTGCCTGAGGTGGTTGGAAACGGCGGCATGCATCATCCCCGGTACATCAATGAGCGCCGAGTCGATGGCCGAAACAGCCGGTTCTGTGCATTGCAACATCGGTAACAAAGTCTTCTCCTTACCGGGCGTTATCGGCAGCGGATGCCATGAGTATAGAAGTCCGGCCCGCAAGGAACCGAGGGAAGCCACTGATTTGTGACCGAATTATCCGGAAGAATAGGCTCAGGACCGGGGACGACCGGTACTGTGTGACGCACATACCAGCGGTTATCATTCGCAACCGACCCCGGCTTTCAATCACAGAGGAGACCCAAGGCATGGCAGAGCGCTTCGTGGATTACCAACACAACCAGGTGGATTTGGAGGGGTTTATGGCATCCCCGGATGCCGCCGGTAAACGGCCTGCCGTCCTTATCGCCCATGCCTGGGCCGGCCGCTCGCCTTTTGAATGTGACAAGGCGCGTTCGCTGGCCGCGCTCGGCTACAGCGGTTTCGCATTGGACCTTTACGGTAAGGGTATTCTGGGCCAGAACGCCGAGCAGAATGCCGGTCTGATGCAGCCGTTCCTGCAGGACCGGGCTAACCTGCAGGCCCGACTGCAAAAAGCGTTGGAGGTACTGCGCAGCCAACCGGAAGTGGATCCGGAGCGAATCGCGGCAATTGGTTTCTGCTTTGGCGGCCTGTGCGTGCTCGACCTGGCGCGATCCGGTGCCGACTTGCGGGGTGTCGCCAGTATTCACGGCCTGTTCGTACCCCCACCGAACATCAGCAAACCGAACATCACCGCCAAAGTGCTGGCGCTGCATGGCCACGACGACCCTATGGTGCCTGTCGACGCTGTCACCGCGTTCAAACAGGAAATGACCGACGCGGGAACCGACTGGCAGTTGCACGTCTATGGCCGGACAATGCATGCGTTTACGCATCCCGAAGCCAACGACCCGGGCCACGGACTCGCCTACGATGCCAAAGCCGATCGCCGCTCGTGGCGGACGCTTGTGGATTTTCTGGAAGAGATCTTCTGAAGCGGGGTTTTGCGGGAGAATTGCGTCACCGGGCCGCAAAGCCCGGTGACTTTTGAACAAAGAATTGAAACGCGTTACTGCGCGGTGATCTGGGTCAGCGCGCCCTTGGCTGAGAAATGCGCTGCCAGACGCTTGATATCACTGTCCGACAGATTCAGTGTCTTGACCTGCTGCGACATGATGAGGTTCTCCCTCCGGCCTTCGCGGTAGGACTTCAGGGCATGTTCCAGGTAGCTGGCGTATTGACCCGCGAGCTTGGGATATTCCGGCAACAGCGGCTTGTCCCCTTCCGGGCCATGACAGGCCGCGCAGGTCGCCAGCTTCTGATCGAAAGTCATGCCACCCTGTGTCTCGGCTTCGTGTTCTTCCGCCGCCTGTGCAAATCCTGCTGCTGCCAGCAGTCCGACACCTAACAGAAACTTTTGCAATTTCATATTGTTGCCCCGAATTACTCGTACTGCGAAACGTAGGCCGCGATGTCCGCGATCTGTTGATCAGTCAGCCCCATCGCGTTCGCATGCATCGTGTCGTGCTTGCGTGCGCCATCGCGGTATTCCTTGAGTGCCGTGCTGACATAGGCAGCATTCTGGCCACCCAGCTTCGGGACCTGATAACTCGGATAGACATTGAAATAGCCCGCCACTGCATGGCAGCCACGGCAGGTCTCGAACGCGGTCGCACCCCGCGCGGGATCGCCGTCGGCCGCAGAAGCGACGTTAACGGCGCCCAGCAACAGCACGGCCAAAGCGCGGAAAGGAAGACGCTTCATTCACTGCTCCTAGAGGGTCGTCTTGGAAGAAGCGGAATTGTATTGCTTTGCGGGGAACAGGGGAAGTGATCTGGCCGACCGCAACCCCCACAAGCGGCCCCGGGAAAGGAAATTGCTTTGTCAGACAAAAATGATTATCGTGCGCGCTTTTTAGCGGCGCGGCGGGGCCTGAAACGGCGTCTGGCGCGCTACTTGTACCGTCCGTACACGTGCCCGCTGACAATTACAATTACATGGCCCTCGGCGCGTGACGGCGCGGTTGTCGAATCCCAACTCCGATTTCAAGAGCGAGGTAGATCCCGTGGCGACGAAGAAGGCAAAAGCGAAAGCCAAAGCGAGCAAGACTGCGCCGAAAGCGCGGGCCGCCAAACGTACGGGTGGGACAACCACTAAAACCGCCACGAAAACTGCAAAGAAATCGGCCAGCAAAGCGGTCGCGAAGAAGACGCCTGCCAAGACCGCCAGCAAAGCGGTAAAGAAAAAACCGGCAGCGAAGAAAGCGCCGGCGAAAACCGCAGCAAAATCAACTGCCGCAAAGAAACCCTCTGCCAGCAAAACGCCAGCAGCCAAGGCGCCCGCGGCGAAACGTAAAACCGCAACCGCAACTGCCAAAGCGCCTGCGGCCAAGTCCACCAAGAAGCCGACTGTGAAAACGTCCAAGAAAACCACGGCCCCTGCCGCTAAAACCAAGGTCGGCAAAGCCGTGACCGCCAGCGCGAAACCGGCATCGACCACAGCCGGTGCGCAACCCGCCAAGGCCAGCACAGCAAAGGCCGCTGTCGCGAATCCGGTCAAGGAAACGAAAGCCAGAAAAACCAAAGGCGGAAATGCGAGCCAGCAACCGGTCTCGGCAACGCCCAATAAGAAAGTCGCCGCGCTGGTATTTACGAAACCCAAGGAAAAGCAGCAAGAAACACCTATGACAAAACCGCGTCGCCTTGTGAACCTGGAAGGCGTGGACCTGCCGGAGGGCTACACACCCTCGCCGAAAGACGAATACATGAACCCCCAGCACCTCGTTTATTTCCGTAACAAGCTGCTGAACTGGCGTAGCGAATTGATCGAGGAATCGCAGGAAACACTTGAACACCTGCGGACAGAATCCCGTGACGTTGGCGATGAGGCGGAGCGCGCCTCGCGTGAGAGCGACAACATTCTGGAACTGCGTACTCGCGATCGGTATCGCAAACTGCTGCGCAAGATCGAGCAGGCACTTGAACGAATCGAAGACGGTTCGTACGGCTACTGTGAGGAGACCGGGGAAGAAATCGGTCTTGGCCGGCTGGAAGCACGGCCGATTGCCACGCTGACAATCGATGCTCAGGAACGGCGTGAACTTTTGCAACGGCAATTCCGGGACGATTAATTCTTACAAAGCTATACCTCATATGGGGTATATGCTTGCCATTCGCATATGCGATATAAGAATTTAAAAACATTACAAGGTCCCGAGACCCCGCACACCGGAAGCCCGTGTGGGTACGGCCAAATCAATTCGGATGACAGGCGAGCAGATTCTTATCGTGGAGGACCAACGCACGGTAGCGGGGGCTATGCGCACCCGGTTGCGTGGTCTGGGATACGGCGTTGCGGGGATTGCCAGTAACGGACTGGAAGCCATCGAAAAAGCGCAGGAACTGAACCCGGATCTGGTCCTGATGGACATCCGGCTCGGTGACGGAATCGATGGCATCGAAGCAGCGCAACGTATCTGCGCCACGAAGGAAATTCCGATTATCTATGTCTCGGCTTACGCCGATCACGACGTCATCGCTCGCGCCCGCGTCACCAATCCCGCCGGCTTCATCAATAAGCCCTTCACGACGAAAGACCTGCTGAGCGCGATTGAGCTTGCTCTTTACCGTGATACGACACCACCGCCAAACCAGGCGCCCAAACGGGTTATCGATTTCACCCAGGAAAACGAACCGGTCGTCACCTGCGATGCCACTGGCATTGTGATTTTCGTCAACCGCTCTGCGGAGAGCGAATGCGGTCTGAAGCGCCGCGAGGTCACCGGCACGCCCGTGTCCGGGATCATTCAACGCCTGTGTGGACTGTCCGTGGCGCAGGCTGAAGCGTTGGTGGACCGATGCAGGAACGCGCATGACGAACGGACAATTCCGGTAACTTCAGGTGCGCAAGCAAGCCACGCGGTACTGGCGCCACTGTTTGATGCACATGGGGCGTTCTTCGGAATTGCGCTACGCCTGTCTGTCCAGGCACACCCACTGGATCGGGCCGAGCTTGGCAACCGGGTCACCGCATTGGGCCGGGCACTGGATCCTATGCCAATGGGAGTGCTGATTCTCAGCAGGCGGATGCACGTCCTGTTCGCCAATCGCGAAGCCCAACGGCTGCTGGTGTCCACCGCGGGTATTTCATGCGAAGGCGGTAAACTTCGTGTCAGCAATGATGTCGAGCGTCGCCTGCTGCAGAAGCTGTTGGACGAAGCGTTGCATACAACGCCAGCACATTGTCAGGCGCCGGTCGGGCTCGCCCGGATTCACGATCCGGAGACCGACAGCACTCTGGTCATCTCCATCATGTCGTCAACCTGCGGCGACGATCCGGATCGCTCCCCTGTCGCCATCGCCTATCTCTTCGATCCAAATCAAAGCCGGCAAATATCGATCGATGTGTTGATGAGCGAGTATCGTCTGACGGAAGCGGAGTGCCGTCTGGTTGCGCTGATGATGAACGGCACCACACTTGAAAACGCCGCGTCGCAGTTGGAGATCGCGGCCAATACTGCGCGGACCCATCTCAAGAACATCTTCCAGAAAACCGGCACCAAGCGGCAAACCGAACTCCTGTTGAAGCTGGCGCGAGGCCCGGCCGGTCTGATCTTCGGCAAGTAGTCCAAACAAGCCTTCGCGGAATTTGCAGATCGCCTTGAACCTGCGTTATCAGGCTGACCGCGGTACTCATGTGCTCGCGTGTAACTTGCGTTTCCTGCCGGCCAGGCGCCATGGCTGAACGTGTTATCCGAATCCGGAGATCACATGTAGTGAATTCTCCCCGGCAATTTGAACTTGCCGGGGACAGGCTGACAAGCGCACAATCCCCGGTACCGTCGTCGGCGGCAGGATGCCGTGGGAAGGACGGAATTTCATGGATGAAATCAAGGAGATACACGGATGTATACGAGAACACCCGCGCGTTCGCGCACCCTCGCATTGACGCTGCTCGCGTCGACGCTCCTCACTACGACCGGCGTCAGCGCAAACATCGTCGCGTTCGACTTCGACACTGCTGAAGGCGGCTTTGAATTAATGCCTGACATGGTGGCCCCCGGCATCAGCAGCAGCCTGTGGTCAGATACCGATGGCAACCTGTCCAATGTCAGCGGCAATCCCGGGCTCGCCGCCTCTGCCCGTGGCTTCGATGATGGCAATGCGATGACGTTTTCACTGTCTTTACCGACTGGCGTCACGCTGGCGATCTCCGACGTGGCGTTTGACCAGCGGGCGTCGTCCAGTGGACCGACCGGCTGGGCGTTGGCGATCAACGGCGTCACCGTCGCCAGCGGTGCGACGACCACAACGTTCGGTCACATTCTGGAATCGGTGACGCTCCCTTCGATCAGCGGCGTCGCGGATTTTGTACTTTCCGGGCTGGGCGCCGCCAGCGCCAGTGGTACCTGGCGCGTCGATAACTTCGAAGTGAGCGGCGCACTGATGACTCAACCCGTGCCGGTACCCGCCGCGCTGGTGTTGTTGACGTCGAGTATCGCCGGTCTGGTCGGGCTTCGCGGCTTGGGCCGCGTCTGACCGGTCAAGCCTGCACATTACGAGAGGACGCAGCAGCGTCCTCTCGATTTATCGCGCCGCCGGATTCATACAGGCGCTTGCCAGCTGCGCCAGGCCAACAGCAATGGAAAATACAAACCCAACATGATTGGGCGCTGATCCAGCGGCCGCATCAGTGCCGCATACCGCTCGAGTTGCGGCGCGTAGCGCTGCTGCTCGGAATCCAGAAACGCTTCCAGGCCGCCGCCAACGTGGCGACTGGTCTTGTAGTCGACAATCCAGCGAATACCCTGATCGTCCACGAATGTTCGATCCAGTATGGCATCCGCCAACGTGCCATCTATCCTTCCGGACACGCGAAGTTCAGCGGCGGATTCGGTATGCCCGCCACTGAGCAGCCACGCACCACGTGCATCCCCGATGGCGCGCAGCAGTGCGTCGTGAACCCGGGATGCGACTTCATCCAGCGCATCGGCAGTAACACCCATCATCGCGAGCCGGTTCACAATCGCCGGGCCCTGTGCGGTCAGTTTGGCGGGCGACCATGCTTCCACGCCTTCCATAGCAATGCGGTGCAACCACTCATGAACCACAGTACCTGCGTATCGCGCCGCGATCCCTGCCCAGTCATATTCGACCTCGGCCAATGCCGCAGGTTGATCTGACGTGGGCGTCTCCATCACGTCGGCAAGCGCGCGCACCGGAAATGCCTCAATGGGCAATCTCGCCAGCATGCGATGTTTCACTGACCGGACGTCGTTGCTTTCAACCGCCTCGGGTGACGCCGGCACGGTGGTTGTTGCTGACACAATCGGCCACAGCAATCGCAACAAGCTGTTGGCCGGCGGCGTTTGCACCGTACCGTTCTTGTCACGGGAAAGCGTGCCGCATACGTGTACCTCCCGGCGGGCGCGCGTCAACGCCACGTACAGCAACCGCCGCAGTTCGAACACGCCTTCCAGTTGCTCGTGATTGGCGATATACCGATACAGGGCCGCTTCGGCGTCGGTCGCGCCGTGATGCGGCAGGGCGGCGAATACCAGTGCAGGTTCCCCTTCATCCAACACCAGCTCGGACCACAGCAACAGGGATTGATCATCGCCGCGAGTTCGGCGTTGTGATTCAGGGATGACAACGTAGTCGTATTCCAGCCCTTTGGCCTTGTGCACCGTTGTCAGAATGACTGCACCGGCTGAATTTTCGCCGCCCATCGCAGGCAAGCGCTGCGCCAGTTCCTGAAGTCCGGTTGGCGTCAATCGGCGACGCTCATGTTCCACCCCGGCGAGCAGCGAAAAGAATTGCAGCACATGGTGGTGGTCTTCCGCGTCCACCAGGCATGCCGGCCCGTCGATGCCTTGCCAGCAACGCTCCACCGTACCTGCAAGTGAATCAGTCTCACGGCTGACCAACGCAGCCTTGAGTGCAACGGCCACCCGCGCCAACCGGCGCACCGCGACAGGATCCAGCCGCGACCATCGTTGCTGGTCAAGAACGCACTCGGCAATCGTGTTGCGTTCAGAATCCGCTGTCAGCAACGTCAAATCGCGCAACGTCAGGCCACACCACGGCGCCCGCAGGATCGCCAACCAGGCAATATCGTCGGCGCCATGCAGGATGGCCCTGGTCAGCATAATCAAATCCCGGATCGCCGCGCGCTGACCCGGTGCCTCGATGCCTTCCGCCTGACACTGCACGCCACGCGCGCGTAAAACGCTCGCCAGGCCCGCGACGTGCGTGCGGCTGCGCGCCAGCACTGCGATGGTGCCGCTACCGGCCTTTTCGCGTAACGTCTGTACCAGGTCGGCGAGGCGTTCGATGTGATCACCTTCCGCGGCTTCGGCGAGATGGAAATGCACCGCGGATGAAACCGGCAGATCGGCCTGCGCAGTACACGCGGTATAGGCCACCTCGGTCACACCCGTCACCGGTGGTGGCAGATCCAGTTCATCGAACCAGTGATTCAACCATTCGATGAGGCCTGCCTGAGATCGGAAGTTCGCCTGCAGGCTCAGCGGCGTCAGCTGAACGCTTCCGAAACGCTGCTCCCGCCATGTCCGCTCGAACAAGGAAACATTCGCTTCGCGAAAGCGGTAGATGGATTGCAATGGGTCGCCGACCAGAAACAACGTCCGGCCATCGTTGCCTTGCCACCCTGCCGTCAGCATCCCGATCAAATCGTACTGCGTGAAGGACGTATCCTGGAATTCGTCGATCAACAGGTGTGAGACCCGATGATCCAGCAGCAATGCCAGTTCGGATGGATCTTCAGGTCGGCCAAGCACTTGTTGTGCCGCCATTGCGACCTGGATGAAATCGATTTCACCGCGGCGGACGAAGTGAGGTTCAAGATGCCAGATTGCGGCGACCAACACCTTCATGAAGTGCCCGAGCAACTGCCAGGCATCATCAGTGACCGGTATTACCGGCACGGTGCGCGTGGCGTTAAGAAAGCCGTCGAGTTGCGGCACCTCAGCGAGCGTTTCGATCAAGGCCAGCATGCGCTCCTTGGCATCCTTGCTGGCGCTACCTGCCGGGAAACCTTGCTTGACGGTCAGCGATTTGCGCCAGCCCCCCTGTTTACTCTGGGTCAACAGCAACTCCGCCAGCGCTTGCCACAGCGGCACATCGGCAAGGGCGATACCGGGGATGGCGTTCATATCCGCCAGCATGGCAATACGGCTGTCACCGCCGGCCTTGATCACTTCAGCGCCAGCCTGGCGCGCGAGCCCAATCAATTCGGCGTGACAGTGCGCCGGTAACCGATTGCGCAATGTGCGCAGCATCGAGCCAACCGCACGCTCGACGTTGGTGGTCACAACGCCGCGTAAATCGCCATGGGAAATCAGGCGCTGCCACTGGTCGCGGCAGGCCAGCATGGTGATCAGCAATTGCTCGATGCGGGCAACATTGTTGTCGAGCGCCGCAAGCAGTTGCGCCAGCGATTCGCTCCATTGTTCGCGTTGCTCGAGATCTTCGAACAATGTGCGTACCGCGAGGCGGTAGAAGTCATCGGCATTCTCGGCGATGCGGATACCCGGGCCGATGCCGGATTCCAGCGGACGCGCCTGCGCAATCCGCAACGACAACGCGTCGATGGTTTCGATCCGCAGACGCTGCGGATCTTCGACGAGCTTCCAGCCGCGTTCGGCGTCGCGCGCCAACACCTTGCGCGCCAGCGCCGCGGTCGCATCCTGTTCACCGGCCAGCGCACGATTGAGCGCGCCGACGATACGCGTGCGCATTTCCGCGGCCGCCTTGCGGGTGAAGGTGATGGCGACGATATGTTCCGGTTCATCCACGCACGCCAGCAGCGCCAGGCAACGTTGGGTCAGCAAGGTTGTCTTGCCGGCGCCGGCCGGCGCACGAACGATGAAAGATTCGCTGACGTTCAGCGCCGCAAGCCGTTCAGCGGCGTCAGGCGGCGCGGGCCGGCTCACTCGTCCGCTCCGTCGTCGATACGACACAACCCCGGATACGGACAGTACTGACATGCCTGTGGCGCCGGATCCACCGCAGCCTGGCCGTCCGCAAACGATGCCGCAATCGCCGGCAGCGTTTCGCGCCAATGGTCCAGCCGCGCTGACCACTCGTCACCGATCGCCTTGATGCCAGCGCCTTCGTCACCCTGTGCGATTCCGACATACTTCAGGTCGCCCTGGCGGACCTGGGCAAACGCGATCCCCGCCACGTCGCGCTCGGCAATTGCGTAAAGCGGCAATTGGCAGGACCGCTTGCGATCCCGATCCCAATCAGTGGCCGACACCCTCCCGGTCTTGTAATCGATGATCAGCCTGGTGTCATCCGCCAGCAGGTCAACGCGGTCGAACTGGGTGGTCAACTCGAGTCCACTGATATTCACTGTCTGCCGCTTTTCCACATTCATAACGCGAAAGGGTTGCCGGTTGCGTTCCACCGCCGACCACTGCAACAGCAGTCCACCGAGCCGTCGGCGCTCGATCGCACGAAACCGGCGGCCAAGTCTTCGGCGCGACCGACGTTCCAGATGGGCAAGTGCTTCGCCGGCGGCATGATCACAAAGCTCCGCCAGCGCGTCGGGCGTGGTTTGCAGCAGCCCGGTGAAATCGGCCAGCTTCTGCCATAGCACCTGCAAACCACGATGCACCAGTGTGCCGCGCTCGCTGGCATCCAACCCGGGGCCGGGCTCTTCCAGCGGTTCTGCAAACAACCGGAAGCGGGCATATGCGCGGAACGGACATGCAGATTGATCATCCAGCAACGCCGCGCCACCTTTGACCTGTGACCCGGGCGGGATACCCGTACCTGCGCAATCATCAATCGACTCGAATTCAGTACCCGCCTGCGACCACGCGGTAAGCGGGACGGCCTCTGGTTCGCGCGCGGTATACATCGCGGCGAATGCTGACGGCGCCTGCTCTGCTTCGCCCGCACGTTCAGCCCAACTGACAATCACTTCGTCGCAACCGCTCATGACGGCGGCAATCCTCGCCTTTGCGTGCGACTGCCGGATATCGGGCGTCGCCTCCGGCATGTCGAAGGCCCGTTGCAGATGGACAGGCAGCAGCGGGTGAGCACGAGACGGCGGTGGCCACGCCGTATCGCTCATACCGACGAACCAGATCGCGTCATAACCCGTATGCACCGCCTCGGCCATCGATACCAGGTGGATACCGGTATCACTGGCCGTTGTCGCGCTTGAAATGCCGGCCAGACACTCACGCAACCAGGACAACGCTTGGGCAGCGGACATCGCACCGGCAACGAACCCCAGCGATGCGAAGCGATCCAGCGCGCCTTGCCATTGCGCCAGCAAATGGCTTTCGCCCCGCTCGCGCGCCAGGGCAGGCCATTGCCAGAGATCCAGCAGCCGGCTGAACGACTGCACCCAGGCAAACGCGCTCTGTCGTGGTGGCATTTCGCCCAGCGCATTGATATGCGCATCGAGCAATGTGCGAACAGGTTGCAGCGCGCCGACACAGTCGGGGTGACTGCGCACGTCACGCAAAGCGAGATTCAAGGCGCCGGCATCACGCAATTTACCGTCCAGCCGTGCCCGCGCCGCACGCGCGCCGAGCACTGGCCAGTCATCGGTCAGCAATGCGCTGATGAGCTGCCAGTCGTTGTCGAACAACTTCAGTTCGAGAACGTCGAGTGCCATCGCAACGAGCGGCGGCAAGGCCTGGTCCCCGACGCGCGCATCGGTGACCGGCGCGACACCGTCGGTTACGGCCTGGCGGCCCAGCACCTGGCGCAACAGTTCCAGCTGGGTGAAGCCATCGGGATAAACGATGGCAACCCGGCCGGCGGGAAACTGACGATACGTCGCGCAGGCCCAATGCACTGCCTGGAACAGTTCTTCGATATCGTCATGGCAACGGCAGGCGACCACGCTGCCGTGCTGGCCAGCCGCAGTCCCCCGGACATTCATCCGTTCAAAGACGGCCGCCTGCAGCGGTGTGGGGGGCGTCAGCACGTGGGCGGCGGCGCCAACATCATCGACGGCGCGTGCCGACAATTCCGCCAGACACCATTGTGCTGACGTCGCCGGGTCCAGCCACTGCTGCTTTGCCAGTGAAGCGGCGTAGTGATCGCACCATTGTGCGAACAGGCGGGTGTCATCGGTCATTGCTTCCTGGCGCAACCGCGCCAACGGAATCCGCCAGTCATGCAGCAGTTGCCAGCCACGCTGGATCATGCGCAGCAGGCTGCGATCACGCGCCCTGATCTCCTCCAGGCCGCTGGCGAGAATTGCCTGCTGCCAAAGGTATCGCTGCTGCAGACCGGTCAATACCACTGGTTGCCGGGCGCCATGGGCGACGAGCGCAGGGATCAACACCTCGGACTGCCATGTGGACCACGTGAGTATTTTCGGGGTCAGCCAGCTTGCTGCGCCAGCGGCTTCACGTTGCCGCGCGTAGGCAGCGGCAAACACCTGACGTTGATAGCCGCTGCCAACGATCAAAGTGCCGCCAGCGTTGAGTAATCCGGATTGCCGCGGATTCATTTCCACCCGTTGCTATACTTCACCCATTATGCGTATGTCGATTATAGCGATGCTGCTGCTGACCCTGACGCCTGCCGCCTGCGGCGCCGCGCGGCTCTATCAATGGCGCGATGCACAGACTGGCATCACGCAGCTGTCGGGCCGCGCCCCCGTCTGGTATCGCGAAGAGGGTACCGGTCCTAGGGTATTGGTATTCGAACGCGGTCAGCTGGTTGACGATACTGCACGCGCAGTCGACGAATCACAACGGCGGCAGTTGCGGGCAGCGGCCTTCGGCGGGGCTGCGCCGGTCGCGCCGGCGACAAGCGAAATGCCCGCGGAGCAAAGCAGCGGCCCTGCGCCGTCACCGCAGGTGCAGAGCGTTACCGTTACCGACACTGACGCCGCCACTGTTGCCAGAATGCGGGCGATAGTACGCGCCTGGGATGGCCAGCAAGAGGCACGGGCTCGCGCGATCATCAGCGGCGCGATACCGTTGAGCGGCAGCGGGACCGATTCAGCGGAATAGATCAACCAACGCGCCGAACAGACCACGGGTGCGCCCGCGCGCAACAGCCTCAACCGCGGCGAACTCCTGGTTCGCCGGATCGACACGGCGCCCGGCAGCCAGATATTCCATGGCCAGGCGGCTATCGCCATCTGCCAACGCCCGTTCGGCGAGAAACAGAAACCGCGCGGCAATAGCCTGCATACCGGCCTGCGCATCGACCGGCGCCATCCCGGCCAACCGCGAGTAGTAGTAATAGGCGTTGTCACCCGGTGGCGCGAGCAAGCGGTTTTCATCCAGGCTGTGCTGCGCCAGCCAGCGCAGCGCTTCGATCACATGTTCGGGTTGGGGGTCAGCAATCGATTGCGGCAGCGATTGCCCGGTCAGATCCGGGGTGAAATCAGCCACCACCACGGCGGGCGGCAATGACGAGGGTGCATTAAGTCGATGAACCGCTACCTGCAAGCCGGTATAGACCAGCGTCGATACCACCAGCAGCCCCAGCAGCACGATACGGCGGGGGTTGGCCAGCAAGCTGCCGGCAAGACCACGTCGCGCGCTCGCTGGCCGTAACGTGACCGCGCGGTCATCCGCTGCGCCGGACTTTTCCGCTATCGCCTGCCGCAGCTCGCTGATGTAAGCCAACAACGCCTCGACGTCGCGAAATCTTTCACCTCTCTGCTTGGCGAGCATCAACTCCAGCAGTTCCTGATAGTCGGCAGCGGCCGGAGGTAACGCCGGAATCGGCGCGGAACGATGCAGATGGATCACATCGACCACTGAATCGGATGCAAAGGGTTTACGTCCGGCGATCATCTCGAAGAAGATCACGCCCAACGAATAGATATCCGCGCGCCCATCGACGGTCAAACCCTCGGCCTGCTCGGGTGGCATATAGTTGGGGCTGCCGATGAACATGCCGGTGATGGTGAGATTGCCGTCGGCGGCAAGGCGTTTGGCGATACCGAAATCGGTCAGTATCGGCGTTCCGTTGCGGCGGAACAGGATGTTCGCGGGCTTGACGTCGCGATGAATGACACCGTGCTTGTGCGCCGCACCCAGGCCTCGCGCCACCTGTTCTATCACATCGAGCGCAGCCGCCCCGCTGTAGGTGCCCTTCTGCAATCGCTCGCGTAAATCGCCTCCATCGATGTACTCCATCGATATGTACGCGCGCCCGGCATGCTGACCTGTGTCAAAAATTGTAATGATATTGGGATGCGACAGACCGGCGACGATGCGGCCCTCGTTGAGAAACCTGGCTGCCGCGATATCCGCACCCGGACCAGCATCCGCGTTGAGTACCTTCAATACCACCTGTCGATCCAATGACTTCTGGATCGCCAGGAAAGCGGTCGCCATTCCCCCTTGCCCAATCGTGGCTTGTATGGCGTAACCCGGGATTTCCATCGAGCGATTATAGGCCATGGCGTGCGTTTGCCCGCGTTCGGAGGTAAATTAGCGCCTTTCCGCCAACGATGAAAATGGAAGCCATGGGGAACACCAACACGCGCCCGACCACCGTCCGGCCGCGCACGACCAAATTGATTGAAACCATGCTGGCCCAGCGCAAACACATGCTGGTGCTGTTCTGGGAACTGACCAAGCTGCGAACTGCACAAGCGCAGGAAGCCATCACCCCCGCGGATCTGCTGGAAGAGTTCCTGGAAGTGTTGGTCGATTACATCGCCGCCGGCCATTTCGGCTTGTATGCCCGTATTGCCGAAGGCACCGAGCGGCGCAAACCGGTGGTTGAAACCGCCCGTGAAATCTACCCCGATATCGCCAGCACCACCGATATGGCGGTGGCGTTCAGCGAAAAATACGAGAAGCTCGCAGCGGAAAATGGCGACGCCGCGGTCGCCGGCGATGACTTCGCCAGAGATCTTTCATTGTTGGGTGAATCAATCACCGCCCGCATCGAATTCGAGGATCGGCTGATCCTGGCGATGCTTGGTGAGGAGTTCCCGCTTCCCTCTTTGCGCGCCTGACCTTTGCGCCGCTCAAGTACCCGGCGGCGGTGCCGCCCGGTGCTTGGCGCGGATGAAGTCACTGTGAGACAGGTACAGAAGGTCAGCGATTTTGCGAATCGCGTAGTCCTCGTACTTGTGAATACGGCCATCGGCATAGGCGATGCGCCACAAGTCCACCACCAGTTCAAATCTGGCCGCGGCATCGAGCTGACCAGTCAGAATGCTGGTGAATTCCTGCAATGACACCGCACCATCAACAGCAGTGCCCGCCTGGGCCAACAAGCTGTTCAATTCCGCATCGTCCAGATTACAGGTACGGCGGGCGGCCTCGATAACAGCCGCGGTCTCTACCTCGGCGTGTTCGTGATCCGCACGAACCACTTCCAGCATCAATGCCGTTGCGGCAAGAGCCAGCGAATGCGTGCGGTCACCGGCATCTTCGCCGGCATTGCCGAATGTCTGTTCGAACATCGATTTGAGCGCGTCAAGCATGGCGCTGAAAACCTTTTCTCAATCTGTTTACAAGTCAACGTAAAGCCCGTACAACGCGGGTGACTTGCGCGTGACCACAATACCGCATCTGCCTGCAGTCCGGCGCATGTCCATCAATTTACGCGAGCGGAGACGCGCATGACCCGCATCTATACCGATCAGGCACTGACTACCGGCGAAGTCATCACCATCGATGGCATTGCCGCCCATCATCTGATCAATGTGCTGCGCAAGAGTTCCGGCGAACCGGTCACGCTGTTCAATGGCCGGGGTGGGGAATATCCAGGCAAGGTCCGCGACAGTGATCGCCGTTCGGTTCAAATCGAAATCGGAACCTGTATCGAGCCGGGCACCGAGTCGTCACTGGATATCACGTTGGTGCAAGGGATATCGCGCGCCGAGCGCATGGACTACACGATCCAGAAGGCTGTGGAACTCGGTGTTCGCCGCATCGTCCCGCTGACAACCGACCGCAGCGTGGTCAAGCTCGACGCCAGGCGGGCCGCGCAACGCCTGCAACACTGGCAGGCCATCATCATCAGCGCCTGCGAACAGAGCGGCCGCACCACCGTCCCGGTGTTGGACGAGGTCACCAGCCTGAACCGCTGGTTGGAACACGACGATCCATCGCGCTGCCGGTTGATGCTGCAGCCATCAGCGTCACAGGCACTGTCGTCGATGCCCGCGCCAACTGGCGGCGTCACACTGTATATCGGACCGGAAGGCGGGTTCGGACCGGTGGAGCAACAAGCATTGCAGTCGGCTGGATGTACAGCGGTGGCTCTGGGCCCGCGCATACTGCGCACGGAGACGGCGGCACTGGTCGCAATGTCGGTACTGCAGAGCCGCTTCGGCGATTTCACGCCAGCGGCGTAACGCTCAGATGTTCCGCACCCGCCGACGGACCTGACCCAGCAACCGCCGGCTGATGGGCAATTTGCGCCCGGTGCCATCGAGTACCACCACAAAGTTGTCAGCATCATCGCGTTCGATGGCAATGATGTGATTGCCCGCGACCAGCGCGTTGCGATGAATGCGCAGAAACCGGTCGCCGAATTCCTCTTCCAGGGTACGCAGTGAATCCTCGATCAGAATCTCGCCTCCTGACCAACCCACTTCCACATACTTGTGGTCGGCACGCAGAAAGCGGATCTCCGCCACCGGCACCAACCGCAGTTCGCCTTTGACCAGCGCGCTCAGGTGCGTGCGCGCCTGTCCCTCGACCGGCATGGCCTCAACGATATTTCGGCGGGCGCCCACCAACGCGTCGACCCGCGCCAGCGCCTCGCGCAGGCGCTCCGTCCGGATGGGTTTGACGAGGTAATCAATCGCGCGTGCATCGAATGCCGCCAACGCGTGTTGATCGTAGGCCGTGGTGAAGATGACCGCCGGTGGTTCGGGTAATTGCGCAAGGTGTCGTGCGGCTTCCATGCCGTCCATCGCCGGCATACGGATATCCATGAAGACGACATCAGGTCGATGCGCCCGTGTGAGCTCGATGGCTTCGACGCCGTTCGCCGCTTCCGCCACCACGCTGCCGGCATTCAGATCCTGGAGCTGCGCGCGCAGGCGCGCGCGGGCCAGCGGCTCATCGTCTGCGATCAATATCTGCATGGCTGTGAATGTACGGCAACTCGATGATGACTGTGTAATGTGCACCTTCCTGACGGATCGTGAGGCTGGCGGCGCCGTCGAACAATGCGGCCAATCGTTCACCTACATTCTGCTGCGCGATGCGGTTTCCGGCCGGCCGCTCACTGGGTCCACCGGTGAACGGGTTTTCGATGCGCAGCATCAGCCGGTCACCGGTTCGGGTGGCATCGATGCGAATCGTCCCGCCGGCGGGCGCCGGTTCCACGCCATGGTAAATGGCATTCTCCAGTAACGGCTGCAGCGTCAATGCCGGTATCAGCGCATCCGCGGGCAACGATTCGATCCGCCAAACAACGCTGAGCCGGTCCCCCAGGCGCAATGATTCTATCGCCAGGTAGCGGCGGGCGAGTTCAAGTTCGTCGGCGGCCGGCACCAGCGCCTTGTCATTGCCGAGGCTGGCGCGGAACAAGTCCGCCAGGTCCTCCACTGCGCGTTCGGCGAGAACGGGATCGCTGCGGGTCAGGCTGGCGATGGTATTCATACAATTGAAGAAGAAATGTGGCCGTATGCGCGCCTGTAATGCCTGGATCCGCGCCCGCGCCTCGGACACGGTACGAAGCCGCCAATGGTGCTGCACATAGAAGTAGCGTAGTGCCAGCGCGCTGACGACAGCGCTGATGCACAGTACGCGCAGGCTGTAACCCGCATGACTACCGTGATCCAGCGCGGTGCCGCCGGGAACGATGTACAGGCGCCAGGCCAGCTCCGCCGCCAGCAGCGACACCAGCAGCATGACCGCATAACTCGCCGCAGCAGCGCCGGTTTCCGGTAATCGGTTCAACCATGCGCGCGACGTACACAGGCCGGCGGCGATGGACAGCGCCGTCAGCTGGGTGAACAACGAAATGATGCCGAAGGTTTCCAGCCGGGAGCCTCCCGCCTCAGCGCTGGCCAACGTCAACACGATCGCCAGCGATTGCGCCAGCAACAGCACCACGAACAGCGGGCGCATGCCGCACAGATCCGGGAGAAACAGGTGTTCGGATTCCTGTTCGTGCTTGCCCTTCATGTGGAGGCAACTCCTTGAGGTTCCTTAAGTTATACTGTCACGCCAGCCAACCGATTACAGCTCAAGCATGTCCAATCCATCACACTCCGGGCAACCCCGGGACCAATCAGCGGAAAAACCCTGGGGCGGCCGGTTCGAGCAGGCCACCAACGAATTCGTCGAGCGCTTCACCGCCTCGGTGATGTTCGATCAACGCCTGTATGCGCAGGACATCCGCGGCTCGATCGCCCATGCCAGCATGCTGGCCAAGGTCGGCATTCTGACGGCCGACGAGCGCGACGCCATCGTGAACGGACTGCAATCCATTCTTGCCGACATCCGCGCCGGCAATTTCACCTGGTCGATCAAACTCGAAGACGTGCACATGAACATCGAGTCGGCCCTCGTGGCCCGTATCGGCGATGTCGGCAAGAAACTGCACACCGCGCGTTCCCGCAATGACCAGGTGGCGACCGATATCCGGCTTTATATGCGTGACGTCCTCGATGCGGTCGATGGGCTGCTGGCTGCCGTCCAACAGGCATTGCTGACGCTGGCCGAACGCGAAGCCGACACCGTCATGCCGGGCTTCACCCATCTGCAACCGGCGCAGCCGATCTCATTCGGCCACCACGTGCTGGCATGGTTCGAGATGCTGGTCCGTGATCGCGAACGTTTCGCTGATTGCCGCGGCCGCACCAATGTCCTGCCGCTGGGCAGCGCGGCGCTGGCGGGCACGACATTTCCTATCGACCGGGCGTATACGGCGGAATTGCTGGGGTTCGCGGCAGTGGCCGAGAATTCGCTCGATGCGGTCAGTGATCGCGATTTTGGTATCGAGTTCTGTGCGGCGGCCGCAACGCTGATGGTGCATCTGTCACGCATCTCCGAAGAACTGATCATCTGGAATTCACAGCAGTTCCGCTTCATTGATCTGCCCGATGCCTTCTGCACCGGCAGTTCAATCATGCCGCAGAAGAAGAACCCCGATGTGCCGGAACTCGTGCGCGGTAAATCCGGCCGCGTCGTCGGCCACCTGGTCAGCTTGATAACGCTGATGAAGGGTCAGCCGCTCGCGTACAACAAGGACAATCAGGAAGACAAGGAACCGCTGTTCGATACCGCTGACACGGTGATGGATTGCCTGCGGGCGTTTGCCGACCTGCTGCCAGCGCTGGAAGTCGAACATGAACGTCTGCGCGACGCCGCCGCCCAGGGCTTCACCAACGCCACCGATCTCGCCGATTATCTGGTACGCAACGGCGTGGCCTTCCGCGATGCGCACGCCGTCGTCGGTGGCGCGGTGCGCCTTGCGTTGCGTCGCAATTGCGCGCTGGAAGATCTGGAACTGGCTGAACTCAAAGGCCTTTCGCCGCTGATTGGCGAGGACGTCTATGATGTTCTGAAGGTGGACAAGGCGATGGCCGCGCGCGATCACTTCGGTGGAACCGCGCCAAACCAGGTCCGGGCCGCGGTCATTCGTGCACGTGAGAGATTGAACGCGAAGTTCGGTTCCCCGTCTTAACAGCTCTGCGCAGCCATTGCTGTCAGCCCCGGCTGGCGTGGCGGGAGCCGAAGGTCGCAAACAGGCGCCATGACGGGTTCCGTGGCGCCGATTAAGTAAGCGGCTCGGCCCGGCGCAGTTGATGGTCGTACCGCCGCCTCGGAACCCGGCATCCGGCGCGCATCAGTCCACGCCAAGCGCCGCCCGCAGCATGGAGGAGAATGCATGAAAGCGTTGAAATGGTTGGGAATTTCACTTGCAGTCGTGATCGTATTGGCGATTGCCGTCGTCGTCGCCTTCATTTCGTTTTTTGACCCCAACGATTTCAAGGATCGGATCATTTCGCAGGTCCGGGAAGAGACCGGCCGCACGTTGGCGATCCCCGGTGAGCTGGACATTGGTTTCTGGCCAAAGCTTTACCTGACCACCGGCGAAGTCAGCCTCAGCAACGCGCCGGGATTTGGCGACGACCCCATGTTCGCCACCCGCTCGTTCGCGATTTCGGTGTCGACGCCCGCCTTGCTCAAGGGCCGGGTGGAAATGGACACGATCAAGCTCGACGGCGCCCGCTTCGTTCTGGCGCGCAATGCCGACGGCGTTTCCAATCTGGATGATCTGCCGCGCTCGGAAGATGAACCGGCCGCCATCGATCTCGGCAGCCTCATTATCGGTGGGGTGGAAATCACCGATGCCAGCCTGTTGTATACCGACGAATCCACGCCCAGGCCGCAACGGGTCGAAATCTCCGGGATCAATTTCACCACCGGTGCACTGACCATGGGCGAGCCCATCGCCATCAAGCTGGCGGCCACGGCAAAGTCCACGGTGCCGGCGCTGGATGCCGACATCAATCTGGACGGCACGGTGAATTACGATCTCGACAACGAGCAGTTTGTCCTGGATCCGCTGTCACTGGTGACCGCGTTGCGCGGCCAACGGCTGCCGGGCGGCCGTGCGGAAGTGCGCATGGGTGCGGTAGTTGAGCTGGACCTGGATAACAACACGGCGCGTATCAGCGGTCTGAACCTGGACGGTCTGGGTACTCGCGTGACCGGCCAGCTCGAAGCCAGCGAACTGGATCGCACCATGCCGGGCGCCGCCGGCGAACTGCATGTCGCAGGTGACGATCTCGCGCTGTTGTTCCGCGTCGCCGAACTCGAGGCCGCCAGCCAGCTGCAGGGCGTGCGTGACCGCGCGTTTTCGCTGGATACGCGCTTCACCCGGCAAGCAGGCAGCGGCGATGTCGCTGTGCCCGAGCTGAACCTGAAACTGCTGGGCGCCAACGTCACCGGCGTATTGAATGCGCGCAATACCGACAGCGATACCCCGGCGGTTGCCGGCAAGCTCAACGCCAACGGCCCTGATCTGCCGGCGGTACTGGCGGTGCTGAGCCAGTTCCAGGCCGCCCCCGAGGCAGGCGGCGACAAACCCATGCTGGCGGCGTCCCGCGCCTTGAACGGCATCCGTGACAAATCATTCGACATGGCCATCGATTTCGACGCCGACATGAAGAGCGGCGCGGTCAAGGTCAGCGAACTCAACGCGCGTGGCGGCGGCTACACCGCCAGAGGCAGCTTCGATGCCAGTGGCATCAATGGTTCGCGCGGCAGTGTCAAAGGCCAGTTGAATGTTGAAGGCAACCCGGCGGGGCCGTTGCTGGCATTGAGTGGCAACGAAGGTTTGAGCGAATCCATCCAGACGCTGAAGATCAACGCCGGGGTCAACGGCAGTACGGATAATCTCGCCCTCTCACCGGTATCCATCGAAGCCGGGGTCAAGCGCGGCAATAACACCACGCCCATCACGATCACCGCCGGTGAAGCACGCGCCAGCCTCAGCGACGAGACGGTGTCGCTGAAGAATCTTCAGGTCAACGGCATGGGGCTTGATGTCTCCGGCAACATCGCCGCCAGCAAAATCAACAGCAGCCGCGATTTCACCGGTGATGTCAGCGTCGAGCCGTTCAACCTGCGCGATCTGATGGTATCGCTGAAGCAGGAACTGCCGGAGATGTCGGATGCCAAGGCGCTGACACGGGTCGGTCTGAAAACCAAAGTCAGCGGTTCAGCCACCAGCTTCGCGTTGAAAGAGATTGATCTCGTACTCGACGAATCACACGTAACGGGTAATGTCAGCCTGGCCGAACTCGATCCACCCGCGCTGGACTTCGGCATCAATGTTGACCGCATCAACGCCGACCGCTACCTGCCCGCGGCGGCTGAGGAAGCCGCGCCGGCACCCGGCGGCGCCGTGGCCGAAGCTGCCGACCTGCCAGTGGACACGTTGCGCGCGTTGCGCGCCAAGGGCGCCCTGACGGTCGATGACCTCACAATCTCCGGCGCCCGCCTGCAGGACGTGCGCGTAGCGCTTGATGCCCGCGATGGCCTTATCACGGTCAATCCGCAGGCCGCGCTGTATGAAGGTACCTACAAGAGCGCCATCGCGCTCGATGCACGCGGCGCGATGCCCTCGATGAAAGTCGACATCGATCTCGCAGGCGTGAATGTCGACCCCATGCTGAAGGATGTGATGGCGGTACCGGAGAGTCCGCTCGCGGGCCGCGCCAGCTTCTCCGCCGCGCTGTCCGGCAGTGGCGCTGATGGCGATGCGTTGCGCGAACACCTGTCCGGCAGCGGCAACTTCAGCGTCGTGGATGGCATCTATCGTGGCGTCGACATCCCGTCGGTGCTGGCGCAGCTGGAAGTGATGATTGAAAGCAAACGCTTCCGCAAGGTGGTGAGTGAAGGCGATACCGCGTTCGATGAATTGAGCGGCACCGTACAAATCGACAAGGGCGTGGCGCGTAATGATGACATGGTCATGCTCGGCCACGGCTTCCGCGTCGATGGCAAAGGTACGTTGATCGATATGGCCACCGACCGCATTGATTACGGCATGGTGGTCTCCGTCGACAAGCGCCGCATCACCCAGGACGCAGAAGACTACAACCTCGGTGGCTATTCGCTGCCGATTCGCTGCAAAGGTCTGGCGCAGGATGCCAGTTGCCTGCCGGACACCACCGAGATCGCCAAGAACCTGGTTCAGAACACCGTGAAAGATGTCGTGCAGGATGTCATCAAGGGTGAGGATGTCGGTAAAGCGCTGAAAGGATTGTTTGGTCGCTGAGCGTCCGCTCGCCGCGGGACTCGCCGCCCTGTTGATTGGGGGCGCGAGCCCGGTGGCCTGGGCGCTGGAAATCGAGCGTGGCGATTTCAGTTATCACGACGGCCGTTACGATTACACGGTCATTGCGGACCTGACTGCCGACATCGATACCGTCCGCGGCATCATCAACGACTACGCCGGCCTCGCGCGGCTCAATGACAGCTTCATCGACAGCGCCATCGAAATCGAGTTCGCCGATGGCAGCGTCCAGCGCCGGTTGTTGATCAAGCAGTGTGTATTGTTCTTCTGCTTCGACCTGCGGCTGGTGGAACGCGTTACACGGCCCGATGCCGATACCACGGTGACCCGCATCGTGCCCGATCTCAGCAGCTTCAAGGACGGTATCACCACCTGGACGCTGAACCCGGTTGACGGCAACCACGTGCGCCTTACGATCACCGGTTCGCAAGCGCCCGATTTCTGGATTCCGCCATTGCTCGGCCCTCTGCTGCTCAAATCCACCTTCATGCGCGAAGCTCGCGAAACCTGCGAGGGCATAGAACGCCTTGCCAATTCCGCCATTCAGTGACCTTCTGCTGGCCTGGTTCGACGATCACGGCCGCAAGGATCTGCCGTGGCAATGCGAGCGCACGCCGTACCGCGTCTGGTTGTCGGAAGTCATGCTGCAGCAGACGCAGGTGCAAACCGTCATCCCGTACTTCGAGCGCTTTACGCAGCGCTACCCGGACGTCGCCGACCTGGCCGCCGCGCCGCTGGACGATGTTCTGCACTTGTGGACCGGCCTTGGCTACTATGCCCGTGCGCGCAACCTGCACAAAGCCGCGCGCATGGTGGTCAGCCACTATGGCGGCGTTTTTCCGCGCGAGATCGAAACGCTGATGTTGCTCCCGGGAATCGGGCGGTCGACCGCGGGCGCCATCCTCTCGCTCAGCGGCGGGCAGCGTCATCCGATCCTCGATGGCAACGTCAAGCGCGTATTGACGCGGTTACACGCCATCGAGGGCTGGCCGGGTCGCCCGGAAATCGACAAGAGGCTTTGGGCACTGGCGGAAACGCATCTGCCGGATGCGCGCGTGGACGACTACACACAGGCCATCATGGATCTGGGCGCAACGCTGTGTACCCGCACGCGGCCGACCTGCGCCATCTGCCCGGTCAGCGACGGCTGCCTGGGCCTTGCCAGCGGCCAACCCACGGCCTTTCCGACACCCAAGCCCCGCCGGACGAATCCGACCCGTTCAACCTGTTTCCTGCTGCTGGCCCACGAAGGCCAGGTGCTACTCGAACAACGCCCTGCCAGCGGCCTGTGGGGCGGTTTGTGGGTCTTTCCGCAAATCGACTCGACTGTCGAAGCAGCCGGGACGTGTGCAAGGTTGACGGGGCAACCACCTGCGACAATCAACGTCCTGCCAACTTTCCGCCACAGCTTCACCCATTTCCATCTGGACATCACACCCGTTCGTTGCGCGTTGGCCGGGCCACCGACCACGGTCTTGGACCGTACCGACCTGCTCTGGTATAACACCGCCGATCCACCGGCGGTGGGCCTGGCGGCGCCCGTCAAGAAACTGATGGCGACGTTGGCGCCCGCGCCCCGACCAGACTGATAACAACAACAATCGATCCCCCTGGAGTTACGATGACCCGCACCGTCATGTGCATCAAACTCGGCGCCCAAGCAGAAGGACTCGCCGCCCCTCCCTACCCCGGCGAACTGGGCCAGCGGATTTTTGACCAGGTCTCCAAACCGGCCTGGCAGCAGTGGCTGAAGCATCAGACCATGTTGATCAACGAATACCGGTTGACCCCGATCGACCCCAAGCATCGCAAATTTCTGGAAGAGGAAATGGGCAAGTACTTCTTCGGCGAAGGTTCGTCCACGCCGGCGGACTTCGTCCCGCCATCCAAATAGGAATCAATCGGTTACCGCGGCGCGCTTGACTCTTTAACCCGGCGTCGATTTAATACGCGCTCCCTGCGGCAGCCAGCCTGCAGCAGGGGCCGCCGCCGGTTCAGATTCTCACGCACCGGGCGCCAACCATAGATTTCCAGACCCTGGCCGGGTAGCTCAGTTGGTAGAGCAGAGGATTGAAAATCCTTGTGTCGGCAGTTCGATTCTGCCCCTGGCCACCATTAATCGTTCCGACCGTAGAAGCTTCGGTGTTTGAGCGGAGCGCTCGGTTTATTTCCGCTGTGCATTGATTGCGATCGAGGCCTCGGTACGACGGTTTTCTTGCCCGGCATAAGCGATTTCGCCGGAAGTTCCTTTGGATATTACGCGGCTCTGTATCGGCGTTGAAGCCAAGCCGTTCATGCCTGGGATCCCGATTTTGCCAACTGCGCCATCCTTGTAATTCTGGAATTCATTTCCATAATTACAAGGATGACTGTCCGTGGTTTTACAGTTTCCGGGCACGCAGTATATCTCGTTGAATTCAACAATTTTTTGCTTTATACGGCGACTGGCCAATCACCCGTCAAGTTCTTGTTTATCAACAAGTTATTGGTATTCTCAGGCGATTTTCCAGTGGTACGTTTTTTGCTGCGCGAATCACTCAATAACAATTACTCCAGGAGTCCACGTCCATACCGCGCAAACGACCTGCACCATCCGGGCAATCGCGCCATTCGCCCGCTCCCGTATCGCCGCCACGGCGCGGGACACTGACGCTGGCAGGGTGTACACCCGCCGCCAGAGGGCGAAAGCCGATACGACCTGGATCGGCGGCTGTATCAACCCATCCGTCGAGAGCGCGTGGGTTACGAATGCGAACTGGACAACCTTCCCCGGCGCCAGCGATACGCCACGTTTACGCTGGGTTTCGTGACCAGCACGAACATCAATCTCGGGCGTGATCCGGGCATCAGTGACCTGTCATCAACACCCCCGCCGCGTTCTCGCTGAACACGGCACCCTGCTGCTTAACGACGGCGCTGACCCGCAACGACGTCCAGCGGTACCGAGAACAGACCATCAACGCGGACTGGCCTTCGGTGCCCCAGGACTGCCACCCTGAACAGCAACGCGGCCTGACCGTCAACGGCACGCTCTACACCACAGCGCTGCCGGGCGGCCTGGCATCACCAAGACCGGCAGCGCGCACACAGGCTCGAGTGGCAACAATTCCGGTTTCACGGCGACATCGACTTCACGGCGGTACGCTGTGTATCTGACCGGCAGCGACAACCTCTCAGCGACAGCACGCAGCTGACGCTGCACGAGGCGACGCTGAATATCGCTGACCGAAACAGGAACTTCGGTGCACTGGCCGGTGACGGCGCAGTGACGCTTGGCACCCGCCTGCGCGTCGGTGCGAACGGCGACGGCGTTCAGCGGTGACATCACCGGCGTCACGCTGGCAGGCTGGGCCTGCCCAGTGACGCCGTGCTGGGGGCCTTCATCAAAGGCGGGCGGCGGCCGGATGACGCTGAATGACGGCGACAATCACCGCGGACGGCACCGTTATCGGGGCGGTTCCTTCGAACCTCGGCAGCGACAGCGTGCTCGACAATGTCACTATCAAAGGCGCAGGCCGGCACCACGCTGGAAATCAGCGGTGCCAATACTCCCGCAACGGGTCACCGGCACCGGCGGCATCGTGCTGAACAGCGGTGGTGACCTCACACTGACCGCCAGCGACGTGACGCTGCTCCAGCGTCGGGTCTGGCACGCTGCGCAAAGGGTGGCGCCAGTGAACTGCTGGTGACGGCCTCGAACATCGGGCATACCGGCAACGTCATCGTTGAGCAGGGACCTTCTGAGTACTGGGCCACCAACGCTATCATCGATCGCAGTCCTCCAGATCGATGCCGGTGCGATCCTGGACCTCAACGGCTTTTCGGCCTGGACTCGTTCACCGGCAACGGCAGGCTGCGCCTGGGCACCACCACGGCGGACCTGACGCTCGGCAATGTCGACACCACCATCAGCGGTGACATTGGCAATGCGCCCGATGAACAGGCCGGCGCCACGCTGACCAAGTTCGGCGGCACCACCGTCGCGCTGCACCGCGCGACCGGCATAACTTCGCAGACTGGGGCTGTGGGCGGAACCTTTATCACCAGCGGTACGCTGAAACCGACAGCCGCAGTATCGGCGGCCCACGATCACGATCGATGGCGGCAGCACCTGCTGTTCAACCAGACCTTCAACGCGACCGCGACTGCCAGCATCAGCGGTGACGGCGTATCTTGCGCAAGCAGGGGTTCGAGTACCGGTCACGCAGTCCAGGCCACAAAATGTGAACATTCAGGAAATGCTGGGCGGCACATGGAAGCCTGGGCAATGTCTCGCCAGACGGGGGCCATCATGGACATCCATGACCTTGACTTTGTCTCCGGCACCCTCCATGTCGGCGGCGGCGGTCGCCTGGTCCCTCGATGGAACGCTGCAAGACAGAATACGTTGGGACCGGCGGCGGAGAATTCAAGGTCGGCAGTGGCGGCTACCTGGTGTTTAACGGAATTACGCTGCCGGATGGATTACCACGGCGTGGTGATTGACCTGACCGCAACCGGGCGGACAAGGTCCATTTCATTTTATAACGGAACCACCGGCAACATCTATATCAGGAGCGACGAAAGAGCCCAGTACCGGCGGCGGCGCAGGCAATATCTGTAATCTCAACAGGCTCGCGGGTCGTCCGACTGGGCCTACATCGCGCCGTCGGCGAGGGCGACAACCACCGGTTTCCAGGCGCGGTTGCAGGTGCGTGACCCGGGCTCATCGCTGACCACGCGTTGGCTGGTCGTCGGCTATAACAGTGCCAGCGGCTGGGCCGACGTGGAAGACGGTGGTTTTCTCGACGTCACAGACAGCCTTGACGTCAGCTGAACGATACGCAGGGCAAACTGACGGTCTCAGGCGAAGAGTTCGCGCGTACGCGCTACCTCCTTCAATGCCAGCTCAGCGATGAGGAATTCGATATCCAGCATAGACAGCGGCGCACGCTCGAATCCACAAGATCATCGCTGGGCATTCCGCTTGCCCCAGGGCGCAAGGCTTCAGAATGCGGTCGCCGGTACCGGTACCCACTGGGTCAATTCCGGCCCGCTCAGGGTTATCCAACGGCGACCTGTTGATCGAGGACGGCGCCGTGGAAACCGAAAGCCTGCAGGTTGGAGCAGCCCGGTAATCGTGACTCGAACTCGCGGGCACAGTGATGCTGACCGGCGCCAGCGTTATCGCCAGCGGCGGCGCGCGTCACGCTGACGCCCACCGGTCGCCTCGGTGGCAGCGGCAGCATCATGGCAGCGTCACCGTACTGGACGGCGCAACCTGGCGCCAGGCAGATTCACCGGGCGATCTGTTCATCGATGGCGATTTCGCTTTACGCGGGTGCGCTGGAAATGGAAATTGCCGGGACAACCGCCGCCAGCCTGTTGATACGCTGGGCGTACCGGCACGGCGACCACGGCGGGACCTGATCGTGGACCTGCTGTCACCGTTCGCTGCATCGGCGACGGTTTTCGGATCATCACTGCCGACTCGGTGGTGGGTATGTTCGACAGACTACGGTTTCTTGACGCTTGACCGACGGACTTTTCTGGCACCAGCTATGGCCATATCCCCAACGGCGATGACTGGGTGGCTCACCGCCGTGAGCGCGGTACCGCTGCCGCCGGCGCTGTGGTTGTTCGCAACCGCGCTGGCCGGAATTGCCGGGGCATTCCGGCGTCAACGATCCTGATCTGGGGCAGGCGGGTGAATCCTGCCCAGGTCATTTCCACGCAGGCAGGAACCCAGCCCGGTTGAAAAGCGAACTGGATGCCTCCTTCCGTCGGTGTACGCTATTGATCTATATGCTCCTGGCCACCATTCAAAAACCAGTGGCCAGCACACGTAGTGGTTACCCACCTTCGCCCAGCGCAGACAGCGGCACCAGGCCGATTTGCGCGTTAAAAACTTCTGCACCCCAGCCCGTATAGCCCACGCAATGATGGGTGCGCTGCGCCCGTTTCGCGCGCGTGGTATGTGCGCTGGCGATGCCATGGCCACCGGAGACAAGCATATTCAGCGTATCGTTGCTGCGCAGCTGGCTGGTCGCCGCGCGGTCCAGCCATATATCGTGAAACGAATACACCATCGGTTCGCGCAGGAAATCGTCGCCGCGGTGCGCGCCCCGTTCCAGCAGCGCGCAGGACAACAGGCTCGCCGGAAACATCGGCATGAAATCGACGTGATCCGCCAGTTCATCGATATAGACCGCCGGCTCGATACCACAGCCAAGCAGGAAGTTCTTGGCGTTGGCAGTCGACATGTATTTGCGCTTCAGAAAATACTCCGTACCGGGTACCGACATGCGATCCCGTAAGCGATTGAGTGACAGCGGAATCACTGGCGGCGCGGATTTCGTGGGCGGGGCGTGCGCAAACCGAATGTGGCCCGTCAGCGCAAGACCGCGCGGCGTACGCAATGCGATGCGGTGACTGAGTACCGCGCCGTCCGCCGAAACCTTCGCATCCTTGACCTCGAACGCTACCGGTTCATCCGGTCCGACGGCATTGGCGAAGGTCACATGGATATTCACGTAACGGAATTCTGTTGCCCGATCAACATGGGACAGCAGTGTTTCATGCAGCGCACGCGTGGTGAGTTGAAAGCCCAGAACAATCGGACCGCCAAACGGATTTCCCGCCAGTTGTTGCCAGCGCCTGCGGTCATGGAACGGATTGAAATCGTCGGTGGCGAAGCGCGCAACGTCGATATGCAGGTCCGTATAACGCATAGGGGTTTCGTCACGCACTCGCTTCGAGGCATACGCCGCGGGCGACGGTTGGACAGCTGCCTTGGGCCGACCAGTTGTTCGATGTTCGAGTAATGCTTCCATGAGAATTTCCGCATTCACGCTTGATCCGTATGGAAAAGGTCTAGCACAGGCGTGACCGGTGGCAGCGCCGTGTGTGCGACCCTGATCACGAAAACCGCCGCTAATCGCCGGCCATGTCCGGCATCGGGCGCCGGCGAGACATCTGTCGCGTGCATACATCACAGTAAGCCGCGGCAACACCGAATTGCATTCGGCGCCCGGGTCACGGCATCATCCGTCCGGCTTGGCCAAATCCCGGGAGTGAAATGATGTCCAGATCGGTTGCAGCCCACTATTTTCTGCCACTCACCGCCACGCTGTTGCTGGCGGCCTGTGGCAAGGCGCCGGAAGGGGATGCACCCGCCTCGGCGGAATCTACGCCCGCGGAGGTGGCGACCACCGCCAGCCCGGACAATCGCGGACGCATTGATGCCCAGCGTCTGCAAGCCGTTGCCACCGAGCCGGGTGCGTGGCTGACCACGGGTCGCGATGGCGGCAAGACGCATTACTCACCGCTTGATCAGATCAACCGTGACACCGCCGATCGCATCGGCTTTGCCTGGGAGCTGAAAACCGGCACCAATCGCGGCATGCAGGCCACACCGATTGTCGTCGACGGCGTGATGTACACCTCCGGCGTCGCCGGTCGGGTGTACGCACTGGATGCGAAGACCGGCGCCACGCTGTGGCAATTCGAACCACCTTTGGAATTGCGCAATGCACGCGGCTCGTGCTGCGACATCGTCAATCGTGGCGTCGCGGTCTGGCAGGGCAAGGTTTACGTCGGTTCGTTCGAAGGCATTCTGTATGCACTGGACGCTGCTGACGGCAAGGTGCTTTGGCAGACCGATACCATTGTCGAAGAGCACCGGGCATATTCGGTCACCGGCGCGCCGCTGATTGCGGGCAAGGTCGTGGTCATTGGTAATGGTGGCGCCGAGTTCGATTCGCGCGGCTACGTCTCTGCCTATGATCTCGACACCGGCGCGCTGGCCTGGCGCTTCTACACCGTTCCGGGCGACCCGTCGAAACCCTATGAAAATCCGGCGATGGAGATGGCCGCCAAAACCTGGGATCCGGCGCGCGACGTCACGCGCGGCGGCGGTGGCAATGCCTGGGACGGCTTCGCGTATGACGCGGACAACAACCTCGTGATCTTTGGTACCGCCAACGGTGCGCCGTGGAACCCGGCCTACCGCAGCCCGGCCGGCGGCGACAACCTGTTCATCGCATCGCTGGTTGCGCTCAAGGCCGATACCGGTGAATACGTCTGGCACTACCAGCAGACACCGGGCGAGATGTGGGATTACGACGCCACGCCGCACATCATGCTGGCGACCCTCGATCTCCACGGTACGCCGCGCAAGGTGGTGATGCAGGCGTCGAAGAACGGTTTCTTCTACGTGCTCGACAGCGCCAGCGGCACGCTGCTCGCGGCGGACGCTTTCGTCGATGTGAATTGGGCCACCGGCGTCGATCTGACCACGGGACGTCCGATCCTGAATCCGGAAACCGACTACACGACGGGTAAACCGGTGGTGGCATTCCCCTCGGGGGTCGGTGGGCACAATTTCAACCCGATGTCGCTCTCGCAACGTACCGGGTTGGTCTACATTCCGACCGCGCACAGTGGTATGGGATTGCTGACGACACCGATTCCCGAGCGGGCGCCCGAACGTATGGCAACCGGCCTGCAGGTGGCGTTCGCCGCCGCGCTGCTGACGCCCGAAGCCATGCCGCCGGAAATGGCGCCCATCACCGATCCGGAATTCCTCAAGACCCAACCGTCCGTGGTGCCCTCGGCCGCGCTGAAAGCCTGGGATCCGGTGGCACGCAAAGTCGTCTGGGAATTCCAGAACAGCTCATTCATGGATCACGGCGGCGTACTGTCGACCGGCGGCGGCATCGTCGTACAGGGCGGTATCGACGGCATGTTCCGTGTGTTCAATGATGAAACCGGCGCACTCATCAAGGAAATCGAAACCGGCAGCCCGCTGATCGCCGCGCCGATGACTTACATGATCGATGGCGTGCAATACATTGCCATTCTGGCCGGCAGCGGTGGCGGCGGCTGGAATTTCTGGATGCCGGGCAATGTCGCCGCCGAGCGCGGCAACGACAATCGCATCCTGGTCTTCCGCCTGGATGGCGGCGCGACACCGGTACCGCCGTTACTGCCGCCGGTGCCACCGATTCCTCAGCCGCCGGAAAATACCGCGTCGGCCGAAGACATTGCCGCCGGCGCCGCGCTGTTCGGCGCCAATTGTGCGAGCTGTCACGCCAATGCCGAACGTGCGCCGGTCCCGGATCTGCGACGCTCGCCGATGATAGGGGCGCCCGAATCCTTTGCCGCGGTGGTGCTCAGCGGCGCGTTGCAGACCCGCGGAATGCCGAGCTGGGCCGACCTTCTCTCAGCCGATGAAGTTGAGAAAATCCGCGCCCATGTCATTGATGTCGCCCGCAGTGCCTACGAGCAGCAGGCCGCCGGGTCAGCGCCCTCGCCGGAAAGCGCCATCAGGGAAGGCCACCTGTAAAACTTCATTCAACGCAACTGCCGGTGCGGAAAATTCCGCACCGGCATGATCTGACCCCAAGCCTCGAGCGCGAAACTCTCCTAGAATCCGCAGCAGCAGCTTCCGCTGGACACCTGAGCAGGTACCCACAATGAGTCGTCGTTCCACGTTGCTGATCGCACCGTTGTTGCTCGGATTGCAAAGCGCTGTCGCCGACGGCGCGGGAGTTGATACCAGCGGTCCCGGCTGGACAGGCCTGGAACATCCTGCAGAGATCGTCGCTGCGCGGCAGGCGCTGATGGTCGTCATCGAAGAGCACATGCAGGCGATAGATACGTTCACCGTCGATCCAGACCAGGACCCCGAGGATGTGAATGCGGATGCGCTGACGATTGCAGCGCTGATGCAATCCCTCCCGCACCTGTTTCCACCAACTACCAATCTTTACGACGCCGCTGACAGTGAGCCCGCCACTCTGGCATTGCCGCGCATCTGGCAGGAATTCCAGACGTTCTACACGATGGCGCAGGCCGCAACATCAACCGCGATGATGCTGGCGGAAACGGTGGACCATGCCGCAATGCGACAGGGGAGTCTGAATCTGCGCGCGAGTTGCGATGCCTGCCACGCGTTGTACCTGTTGCCGTACAAGCGCGGCGGCGTGACGCAGGAAGATCTGGATTTCGACTTCGACTCGGTATTTCCGGAGAAGTGATGTATCCGTCGCGGCCGGAAATCACGCCGCGACGGCATTGAACTGAAGCGCCGACGAAAATCAGTTGCGCTCTTCGCGCCCGCTGTTCCACAACATTTCACCGGTATCGGCACGTTTGACCGATGATGCATTCGCGGTGGTCGAGCCATTGCGGGCGCCGAACCCGGTAATTGTCAGCGCATCGCCCGGCTTGACGGTCTGCGGCGTCATGCCGCCCCGCACCAATGCGATGACCCCGAGCATCTCAACCGACCACTCCTCAACTTCACCCTTGTCGTTCTTCACTTCCAGGTGCAGCCACGCGTGCGGATTGGTCCATTCGATTTCAGTCAGCGTTCCGGTGATTTCGACCGGACGCCCGATGTCGAACTCGGCCGAGAACGAGTGGTGCGCGAGGGCGCCACTTGAAGCCATGAACATCGCCATTGCTGCTGCAGCCAACAACCTGTTACGCATAAACCATTTCTCCGGGAGGTGCTGAATGTACCAAGTTCCGGCACATGATATAGACTAGCAACAGACCGTCCAACCTCGTATAGATTCCATCGTCGATTCAAATTGTTACCGGAGGAGCCATGCCACGACGCCTGGTAGTTTCCATTCTGCTGCTCATGACTGCCACGCCCGTACTGGCCCAGTGGTTCGATTGGAAAACACCGGATATTCCGCGGCTGGCCAACGGCCGGGTGGACGCCACCGCCCCTGTTCCACACGCAACCGATGGCCACCCCGATCTGACGGGTCAATGGGTGCCCACTGATGCCTCGGGCTCGTTGTTCGAGCTCGAGAATTTTCAGGAGTGGGCGCTGAAAATCATGGATGAACAGGAGCGGACCTTCTATGTGAATGATCCCCGCTTCAACTGTCTGCCAGACGGTCCGCCCTCATATATCGCCGGGCCATCGGTCGGTGGCAACCGCCGCATCGTACAGACGCCGACCTTTATTGCGGTACTCAACCCGGATATGACCTACCGGCAGATTTTCATGGATGGCCGCGAACTGCTTGAGGTGCCGTTGATTCCGACCTGGCTGGGCTATTCGGTCGGCCATTGGGAAGGCGATACGCTGGTGGTGGAAAGCAACGGGTTCAACGATAAGACGTGGCTGACGCGTGAGGGATTGCCGCATACCGACCAGCTGCGTATCACCGAACGCTACCAACGTACTTCGTTCGGCACCATGACTTTGAATATCCGCTATGAAGATCCCGGCACCTTGAAGCAACCGGTGGAAGCGAATGTCACCCTGGGCTTCCGCGCCGATACCGACCTGCTGGAAATCGTCTGCAATGAATCCGAAACCGGGCAGAAGCATTACAGTGGTGAACTGACCCAGGCCGAAAACAAGATCGTCGAAGTGCCGCTGGAAACACTGAAGAAATACGTCGGCACCTACGAAGGCATCTGGCTGGGCAACATGATCAAGGCCGAGGTGACCATCGAGAATGGCGAGCTGTTTCTGAAACGCACGCCGCGCTACTCCGATACCGGCGGCAACACCGACTACGATACTTCACGCCTGATCCCGCAGTCGCAAAATGCGTTTGACAGCAGCTTTGGTCTGGGCTGGGTATTTGAAACCGATGCCAAGGGTGAAGTGAATTCAGTGTCTGAAGTTCACGTCTCCGGCGCCTGGCCGTTCAAGCGCGTGCGCTGAAACCTTGTTGAATCGTCCGCCGCGGCGCTGTGATGGCCGCGGTGATTCCCATCACCCTGCAGCAAACATTCGCATCAGGTTGTGATAGACACCACTCAAGGCAAGCACTGACTCCGCGTTCCCCGCTGTCTGGCGCAAGCGCCGGATGCTGCAATCCATGTCGTATAACAGCGCGCGCTGGTCGGCCGACGACACCAGGCTTTCCACCCAGAGAAACGATGCCACGCGTTCACCACGGGTGACCGGCGCCACCCGGTGCAGGCTGCTGGCTGGATAGACGACGGCATCGCCTGCGTTGAGTTTGACCTGTTGCATACCGAAGCCCGTTTCGATCTCCAGTTCACCGCCCGCGTAGTCTTCAGGCTCACTGAGAAACAACGTGACCGATACGTCCGTGCGGATCGGTCCGCCGCCTCGCGTATCCTCCATGATCGATGCATCGACATGCGCGCCGTAATATTCACCAATACCGTAGGCGTTGAATCGCGGCCGCACCATCCGGCGCGGCAGAGCGGCGGTGATGAATTCCGGGTGTCGACGCAGGGCTGACTCGACGATGTCAGCTGCAATCACCGCTTCCTCAGAATCGATGGCGCATTGCCGATTGCGCTTGACCTCTCCGGCCAGTGCGCCGGCTGTCACTGCCCCATCGACCCAGTGTGCTGCCTGCAACCGTTCGCGCAGCTGTGCAACAGCCGGCGGCTGCAACACACCTTCGATGGTCACGAGCATGGCGACATATTCCTTTGCTGCATGAACATTCAGCCGGGCTTGAACTGGCTTATCGCATCCGGCGTGATGTCCTGTGGCGCGGGACATCCCATCAGCGCCATGGTGACTTCCAGTTCCTCCTTCAACAGCCGCACCATGTGCGCGACACCCAATGCACCGGCGGCCGCCAGCGCGTAGGTTTGCAGCCTGCCGACCATGACAGCGCTGGCGCCGGATGCCAGAGCTTTGAATACGTCACCGCCGCTACGAATCCCGCTGTCAACCAGGAGCGGCACCCATGGCGGCAGCGCGGCGCGGATCTGCGGCAGCACCTTGAGCGATGCAGGGACGCCATCAAGCGCGCGCCCACCATGATTGGAAACCACGACGCCTCGTGCGCCTGCCTCGACTGCCATGATCGCATCCCGCGCATCCAGCACGCCTTTCACCAGCACCGGCAATTCAGTCGCCCGACATAACCACTCGATGCATTGCCAACCCGGCGCCGACGCCATCACGCCCTGGAACACGGCACTGTCGTGAGGGGTCAATGCCGTGGGTGGTGCAGTCGATGGTTCAAGGTTGACCGCCCTTACCTGATCGGGCATCCGAAAGCCGGCACGTTGAGATCGGTATCGCAGCGCCGTGACCGGCGCATCAACCGTCACGACAATGGCTTCACACCCCGCGACTTCGGCTCTTCGAATCAAGCGCAGACTGTCATCACGTGACGGTTGCAGGTAGAGCTGAAACCAGGCGCCGGCCGAGGCCGCGGCGGCGACGGACTCGAGCATCGTACTGGCCAAAGTTGAAATCACCATCACTGCATCAGCCGCGGCGGCCCCTTCGGCCACGGCGATTTCTCCCTGGGTATGAACGAGACGCTGGTACGCTACCGGCGCAAGCAATATCGGGTGGGCCAACCTGCGACCTAACAGCTTGATCGCTGTAGAGCCACGACCGCAGTCCACCAGCGCCCGGGGGCTCAGGACTGTTTCACTGAATGCAGCCCTGTTGCGCGCCAGCGTACGTTCCTCGCCGGCGCCTTCGGCGATGTAAGCGAAGGTGTCGGCCGCCAATGCCTGCATCGCCCAGCGTTCGTAATCCGCGGCACAAAGAATATCCGCGGGAATCATCGAACTGACGCTGTTGCGGGCCATGTCGGTTTACTCAACCTCGGGAACGGCATTCAGAAGCTGTAGTTGACGGTCAACCGTGCGTTTCGCGGATCACCGAGATACATGAAAGTGCCGCTACGGTACGCCGCCAGATAGTAGACTTCGTCAGTGACGTTGCCGACGTTGACCCGCGCCGACAGTTGTTCGTTGAACTGGTAACTCGCGAACAGGTCAAGCGCTGTATAGGACGGCACCACGATGCTGTACTGGTTGAGTGTCGTGTTGAAACCGGCTGCCGTATCTGGCTGCCCCCCGAACATCCGCCCCTTGTACGTCACTGTGCCTCCCACCACGAATTCGGGCGTGACCTTGTAACGCAGTTGCAGGTATGCACTGTTATTGGCGAAATTGCTGAGTGCGCGACCGACATCGGCGGCATTGAAGGACGCCAGTACTTTCGAGGTCATGAAGCTGGCGCCAGCCTGCACACTCATGGCGTCAGAGATGTTGCCGGTGGCCGCGAGTTCGATGCCACGCACGCGATTGCGGCCAGTGTTGAGTGTGCCGATGGTGCTGTAAGCATCGCCAACGCTCTCCATGACATCGTCCTTGGTGATCTGGAACAGCGCCGCGGTCAGCAGCAGTCGCTCATCCAACACATTCCATTTCGTACCCACCTCGATGTTCTGCACGCTTTCCGGTTTGCTGTCGGAAACCTGCTGCGGTGATCCGCAGAGGCCGCCGTAGCCGCAACTGCCACCCACGTCGGACTCGCCGCCGTTGATGTTCGACGAGGTGCTGAAAGTTGCGTAGAGGTTGCCTTCATCGGTCAGCTGGTAGACAACGCCGGCGTGGCCATTCCACAAGCTGTCGGCATAGTCGTATTGCTGGACCAGGCCACTGCGATCGCGCACGGCATTGGCGTAATCGAAATGGTCGAAGCGCACACCGAAGAAGGCGGTGAACCTGTCACCAAGGTCAACGGTGTCCATCAGGTAGGCCGACACCGTTTTGATGTCGTAGCTTGAATCGAAGCTGCCGCGCGTCACGCTGCGCTCCAGCACACCATTGAGATTGGCGACCGTCACGCCAGTGGCATCGAGTGCGCAGACGCCTGGTGCGGGACCGTTGCGGCCGACGACGATGCACGTCGGGCTCGCCGCATCAGCAATGGCGTAGACGCCGTTGGTGACACTTTCATCGATATACTCAACGCCGAAAATGAATTCGTGTTCGGTGGCGCCGAAGCCGGCAGCGAATTGGGCAATGGCCTGCTCGGCAAAGTATTCCACCTCCTGCCAGCCCTGATGCCCGGACAACGTGATCGTGAACGCGTACGGTGCGTCAGGATCGGTCGCATCGCGCACCGCACCGCGGGCCCCGGTCACCACATAGCCGTTATCGGTTGTGCCGAAGCGCACGGCATTACGCAATGTCAGGCCATTATCCAGACGGTAAGCCGCCTTGAATGTGCCTGCCAGCACTTCGGTATTCAGGAAGTCCGCATCAGCCTGGGCATAGACCGGAATATCGTCGTAGGGTGACCGTGTCTCCTGGACAAAGAATGACCCGAGGTCCGGAAGATCAGATGCATCAAGCCAGTAGAAGTCACCACTCAGCGTCAACTGTTCGCTGGCGTACCAGCTCGCTGACAGCAGGGCGCCCGTACGTTCGCGATCCGCAGGCCCCCGTTCCGGGACCTCTTCATAGGCATGCAGCAGATTGGCGCGCAGCGCCAGATCGTCCGTGATGACCTTGTTGGCGTCGATCGTAAGTCGATGGTACTCATCCGTGCCCAGTCCGGCGGACAGTTGAACGAGGTCATAGTCGGTGCTGGCCTGCTTGGTGATACCGTTGACCGCGCCGCCGGTGGAGCCACGGCCGGCAAAGGTCGAACTTGGCCCCTTGGTCACCTCGATCTGTTCGGTGGCGAACGCTTCCCGCGTGGTCATGCCCGGGTCCCGCAAGCCGTCGACGAACACATCGCTGCGCGCTTCATGTCCACGGATGATGTAGCGGTCGCCGAACGCGTTGCCGTTCTCGCCCGTTCCCAGCGTGATGCCGGGTTGCGCGGCGAGAATTTCTTTCAAATCCGTCTTGCCCGATTCCTGTACCTGCGTCTGGGTCAACACGTTGATGGTTTGCGGCGTCTGCGCCAATGGCCGCGTATGACGGACATCGCCTGATATCCGAGCCTTGTAGGGTGCGGCTTCTTCGGCGTACGGATTCGTATCCAATGTACGGTCACGGATAGAGATCGTATCCAGGGTGATCGTTTCGTCATCGCTCGATTGCGCCAGAACCGTGCCGGCCGAAAACCCCATGGCCATTGCGAGGGCGCCGTGTGATAGGGCGCGCGTCGTGACGGACATGGTGCAAACATTGTCGTGGCGTCGGTCAGCGCGGAGACTGCGCGGCGCTTTGCAGCGGGATGATTTCATGATGCTGTTCCTTTTCTGGGGTTACCGGTTCTTGATCAATGCGTACTCGATCGGCACGGCGATATTCAGCTCGTCGCGATCGATCTGGCGGGGGAAAGCCGGGAAGGGGTCACAGGCGCGCAGCGTTGCCAGCGCGGCTTCGTCGAGTTGTGCGTACCCAGAACTGCGGTCGACTTCATTGCGAAGCAGGCTGCCGTCGCGCCTGACGGTGAAGCGGACAGTGACCACGCCCTGGATATGCTGCTTCTTGAGCTCTCCAGGATAGCGCTTGTGCTTGTCTATCCATGCAGCGAGGGTGGCGATGTATTTGCGCAGATGGCGTTGCGGGACGGGTTTGTCGCTTGCAGTGGCGCTTGCGTCTGTTGACCTCGCCGTGGATGCGTCGGCAGTTGCATCGGCGTTCGCGGGTTCGTTGTTCACTCCCGCGTACCGCGGCTCTCCGCCTTGCGCAGTGGAGGACTGGTCCGCTTCTGCCGATGGCGCTGTGTCCGTTGGTTCGAGTTCCGTGAGCTGTTTTGCCAGTGTCTGTGACGGCTCCGTATTCAGCGTTGCAGGCGGCGGCTCTGGTATGACACGCGCTGTTTGTGACCTGGATGCCTGCGCGGAGCGCCGTGGTATGGGCGCATTAACGGGTTGTGGTTGCGGGGTTGCAACTTCGCCGGCGGGTTCGTTGATGACCGGCAGTGTAGTCAACGTCAGCGATATCCCATCGCGTGCCGGCGTACCGCCGACAGCGTTTGATTCCGGCAACCGGTAACCAACCAGCGCGACCGCATGCAGTGATGCCGCGCATATCGCTGCTGTCATCCATGTTCTGGCGTTGTTCACGGCCGCGGCATCGTTCTGGCAGAGAGCACGAGGTCGCCTGCGTGTCGCAGCGCTGACAGAACCGGCGCGAGCGTCGCATACGGGACGTTTGCGTCAGCTTTCAACGTGATGGCCGTGGTTCGGGTTCCCATGAACCCATCGGCCAATTCGTCCAGCGTTATGTCGACACCGTCCATGGCCATGCCGCCATCGGCTGCCAGCTCTATCGTTATGGCATTTCCTTCTGTCGGCCGCTGCGATTGGCTTGTTGGCAAGTCGATGGCAAGTGTCGCTGGTGGGGCGATGTTGCCGGCGATGATGAAGAACACCAGCAGCAGAAACACGATATTTATCAGCGGCGTCACGTTTTCGTCGATGCTGCGGCGGCGACTGCGCGCGGCAGAACGCTTGGACATCAGCGGGCTCATCGCGAAGGAACCCCAAGTGGGACGGCCAAGCCGGAATTGGCAATGCGTTCCAGGACCGTGATGATCAATTGCACGGACACGTCGTCATCAGGAACGAGCATGACCTGTTCCGTAGCGCCAAGGTCATGCTGCAGCGAACGCAGCAGGTCATCCGGGCCATCGATGATCTGACCGGCGAGTTCCATCCGGCCATTGGCGCGCAATCGGATAAGTTGAGCGTCTGCGCCCCGGGGCGACGGATGGTCAGAGGCCGCAGCGGCCGCGATAGGGAGCGTTGTCTCGCGAGTGAATGTGCTGCTGAGCATGAAGAACATCAGCAGAATGAACACGACGTCGATCAATGGCGTCATGCTGACGCGACGTGTTCGTTGCTGGATTCGGTTGCGCAAGTTCATCGATGGTTTGCCGCAGCGACGAATTGTGCTGTCGTCAGCGCCGCAATGTCGTCGGCGAGGAGGTCACCCTGGCTGTCGACTGCGCGTTCGAGGTAATGGTGGGCGACGCCAACGGGGATGGCCACGGCAAGCCCGCAGGCCGTTGTCAGCAGTGCTTTCCATATGCCGCCTGACAACACCTGGGGATTCGCGCGATCGCCGGTGAGTTCCATCGCCTGGAACGCATCGATCATCCCGAGCACGGTGCCGAGCAACCCGAGCAGCGGCGCGGTGGCAGCGATGATTTCCAGGGTGCGCAAGTGAGCTGACAGCAGAGTCAGCTCGGCGGTGGCCAGGCGCATGAGTTCGTCGTGAATCTGGGCCGGTTGCAGTCCGGTACTACGGCGCAGTTCTGAATAGCGTTGCAGGATTCTGCCACGGGGTGTGGTGGCGATACTGGATGCCTCACCCGGGTCGGCGCCGGCGAGGTTTTCGGTCAGCGCGTTCATGTTTTGGGGCGCCGGCCGCGGGCGCGCGCGATAGAGCTGCCAGCCCTTGGCAAGGGCAACGGTCATTGCCACCAGTGACATCGCAAACAGAATCCAGTTGATGGCGCCCCCGGCCTGCACCAATTCGAGAAATGACACGCAATGCCCTCACAGATGAACGGCCTGGCGGACGATCCGCCGACCCTGAGGCGAATCTATCTTGAATACGAATCATTATCAATAGCATTTACATAACACGACCTCTGACTTCAAACCGGGCGGGGTCTCTGCATGAAAGCATTTTCCTATCGAATATTCGCGAAATCATTATTTCTTCATTTCAGTCGGAACGTCGTGTCACGCATGGGCAGCGGGCGCGCCCAGGTCGCCCTTCTTTCACGCAGAGGAATGATTGCCACGATGAAATCACCGATTGCTCACGCCTTGCCGCCGGCCACGCTGCTGGCATTGGCGCGTCGCGTACTGGCGCCTGAACGCGCCTACTTCAGTGTCACTGTCACCTACACGGTTGCGATCAGCCTGTTGACTCTGGCACTGCCGATCTCGATCCAGATGCTCATCGATTCCGTCGCCAACACCGCGCTGCCGCGCGCGGTGGCGACGCTCGCGATCGTGTTGTTCCTCGGGCTGTTCATCTCCGGCCTGTTGTACGCATTGCGTGCCTATGCTGTGGAGTTGTTCAACCGCCGCATCTTTACTCGCATCTCCGGCGAGATCGCCATGTCGGCGCTGGCCGGTCAGTCCGAATCGTTCGATCCACAGGCGCGGCTGTCACTGTTCAATCGCTACTTCGACATCCTCACGCTGAAGAAGTCGATTCCCTATGTACTGACCAGCGGCTTCACGCTGCTGCTGCAGTCACTGATAGGGTTTGTCGTGGTCTCGCTGTATCACTCGTATTTCCTGGTATTCACGCTGTTGATGGTGCTTGCGTTGGCGCTTGTCTGGCGCATATGGGGCTGGGCCGCAGTACACAGCTCGTGTGAGCTCTCCCAGGCCAAGTACGACGTGGCCGAATGGTTGCAGCAGCTGGCAATTCATCACCGCTATTTCCGCGCCAGTGCGCGTTGCCGTCGTGCACTGGCCACTACCGACGCCATCATTCACCATCATGTCGATTGCCAGGAACGGCATTTCCGCCATACCTACCGACAATTGCTTTGCCTGTTGCTGCTGTATGCGCTGGCCAGCGCGGTCATGCTCGGCATTGGTGGCTGGCTGGTGATACGCGGCGAGCTCACGCTCGGCCAGCTGGTCGCCGCGGAACTCATCATGTCGGCGATATTCGCCGGCCTGCAGCCGCTGGCCGGCTATCTGGCGCAGATTTATGACGTCTTTGCCGCGGTCGAGGAGCTCAGCCGGATCGCGGCCATCCCGGCGGAATCGACGGCACGGCACAGCCACGACGACACTGCCCCATGCGGCAGCGAACTGGTGGTCGTCGACGCCCGGTGTACCGCGAATCGCACCGCGTGCCGGTTCGATATCACGCTGCCGGCCCGCGCCTGCGTCCGCGCCGAAGCCGACAACTACGCGGTCGAATCGGCGTTTCGTGACCTGCTGACTGCCAGCCTCCGGCCGACGGCGGGCACGCTGATGCTCGCTGGCATCGACCTGTATCGCGTCGACCCGCAAATCGTTCGTGAATGGGTGGTGGTGCTCGACGGGGAACCACCACCGCCATCGCTTGCGCTCATCGACCTGCTGGATACCGAGCAGACCCCGGCCAGCAGCGCCAATGTGCATGAGGCACTGCGGCTGATGGAACTGCATACCGTGATTGCCGACCTCGACGCGGGCCTGCAGACGACCGTAGCCGACGCCAGCCACTGTCTGACACTTGAACAGCGCCTGCGGCTGCAGCTTGCCGGCGCGTTGATCAGCCGGCCACAGATGGTGCTCGTTGACCGGCTGTTCGACCTGGTGGACCCGGCAATCATGGCAACGGCGCTGGGCCGCATGGTCGAGGCCGGCGCCACCGTCATCTACTTCACGGCACACCCGGCCATGAATGGCTTCAGCCACCGGCTGACGCTCACGGCAACCGCACAAACCCTGCAAACGTATGGAGGTGCAGCATGACTCGCAGCCGGCACGCCGATATCAAAACGCAATTCTCGTTCCGCGATGACTACCCCGCCGCGCTGGTCACAGGCTTGACCAGCCTGTCGCGCGTTGCGGTACCGCGGTTCCTGCGGCTGCTGGCCGCGCTGGTGGCGCTGACCATCATCGTGACTGCCGCGGGGCTGTACTTCATTCCCTGGGTACAGACAACGTCGGGGTTGGGCCGCGTCACCACACTGGATCCGCGCGACCGGTTGCAGGAGATCAGTGCAACGGTCGGTGGCCGTCTGGCCCAATGGTATGTCCGCGATGGCGATCCGGTCATTGCCGGCGCACCCATCGCCCGCATCGAAGATATCGACCAGCAGCTGGTGGATCGGCTGGTCGCGCAACGCGATGCCGCGCAAAGGAAATACGAAGCAGCGCGTGACGCAGTGGCCACGGCAGAGCTCGACTACCAGCGCAAGCGCGCGTTGTTCGACGAAGGCCTTGCTTCCAGGCTCGACTTCGAGCAGGCCCGCATCCGCGTGCAACAACTCAAGGTCACCGAGCAGGAAGCGGCAGCGGCAGTGAACGAGGCAGACGTCAACCTGTCGCGTCAGGGCAGCCAGTTGGTCGTCGCGCCGCGCGATGGCACCATCGTCCAGGTGGCCGCCGGCGACACGGCCACCATGATCAATGCCGGCCAGCGCCTCGTCAGCTTTCTGCCGGCGGATGCCGAACGCGCAGTGGAAGTCTTCATCGATGGGCGCGACATCGGCCTTGTGCATCCGGGGCGCGCGGTGCGGCTGCAGTTCGAAGGCTGGCCGGCGTTCCAGTTCAGCGGCGTTCCGCAATACGCGATCGGCACCTTTTCCGGAACCGTGGCCTTCGTCGATCCCAGCGCGCGGGCCGATGGCCGTTTCCGCGTGCTGGTCACCGAAACCGCTGACCGCGCAACCTGCAACGACCAGCAACTGCCCAACCGCTTGCGCATTGCCGGCAACTGCGGCTGGCCACCGGAATCGTTCATCCGCCTGGGCGCCAATGCGCGGGCCTTCATCCAGTTGGAAACGGTGCCGCTGGGGTTCGAGCTGTGGCGCCGGTTGAACAACTTTCCGCCGGTCAATGTCCCGGCTGCACCGGCCGGGGAGGCATCGCGATGAAATGTCGATGGATATACCTGGCGGTCGCGTTCCTGTTTGTCAGTACCGCGACAGCGGCCAATGATGAACCCACGACCCTGGCCGAGGTACTTCGCAGCGCCCGCGCATATTCGCCGCTGGTCCATGCCGCCGCAGCGCAGGTGCGTGAGCGCGAAGCTGACATCACGCGTGCGCAGGGCGCGTTCGATCATCGGCTGGAAGCCGGTATCAACAGCCGGCTATCGGGCTATTACGGTGGCACAGCCGCGACCGCCACTGTCACCCGGCCGCTGAAAGCGATGAATGCGGAAGCATTCGCCAGTTACCGGCTCGGTGACGGCGCGTTCCCGGTGTACGACGGCGGCGCATTGACCGGCACGCTGGGCGAAGCGCGCATCGGCGTGGCCTTGTCCTTGTTGCGCGATCGCGAGATCGATGATCGAAGGTATGCGCTGGCCAGGGCTGAAGTCGAAGCACAATCCCAGCGCCATGCCTTCCGCGCGCAACTGGTCAGCCTTCAGCAACAGGCCTATGTGGCCTACACGCGCTGGCTGATCGCCCAGCGGCTGCTCGAAGCCTACCGCGAACTGCTCGCGGTCGCCGAACAGCGGGGGCAGGCGCTGCAGCGGCGGGTTGATCGCGGTGATGTCGCCGCCTTTCTGCTGGCCGAGAACGAACAAGCTATCCTGCAGCGC
Organism: Gammaproteobacteria bacterium; assembly: GCA_024234975.1. Taxonomy (GTDB): domain Bacteria; phylum Pseudomonadota; class Gammaproteobacteria; genus JACKNH01. The sequence continues at coordinate 318,432 of JACKNH010000004.1, read as the reverse complement.
AAAGCATTGGTGGTTGATGCCACCCGGCAGGCTGGCGTGGCTGCAGAGACCTTGTCCCTGTACCTGCGCGATGCCGACGGACGACCACGGCGCCCGGTCTATGACCCGGCGTTGGCGATGCCGGCAGACGACCTTGACCTGCTCATGCTGCCGCTACGCGAACTGCTCGAACGCGCGTTTACACGACGCCCTGATATCGCCATCGCCGACCTGGCACGCGAGGTGGCCACGCTGGAACGTGACCTTGCGCAGAACGAGGCATTGCCGCGGCTGGATCTCAGTCTGTATGCCAGCCGGGATTTCGGCCAGCGCGCGGCCGCATTGCGCGGCACCGACAGCGTCGCCGATCTGCGCTTGAGCGTGCCGCTGGAACGGCGTCAGGCGCGCGGCCGCGAAGCTGCGGCCGCGGCCCGGATCGAAGGCTTGAGCGAGCGCATCCGGTTCCTCTACGAGCAGGCCGAAGTGGATCTGGAAGTGGCTCTGCTCAATGTCAGGGCAACGCGCGATCTGGAGCAGGTCGCACGCCAGGAGTATGCCGCCGCGCAGTCACTGGCCGTCGCCGAGGGCCGCCGCTTCGAGGCCGGCTTGAGTGATTTCTTCCTGCTCAACCAGCGCGAACGCAGCATCGCCGAAGCAGCATTGAAGCGCTGGCAGGCACATCTCGACCACCAAATCGCGCTGGCCGGATTTCATGCCGCCAGTATGAATCTGGAGGCTCTCGGCCTGGGGGACGACCCCGCGCTGCCGCCAACGCCGGGGGGTGCAACGTGACGATTCGACACATTGGCCGGCGCATCGGCGCTTGCACCGTCCGCCGACCCGTGGTCTGATGGCGCCCACGAAGTCTGGAATACACATGAACCTGAATCTCTTTACCGTGGTAGCAGTCGTCACCGTACGCGTAGCAGGCGTATGGAGAAACGCGCGCACGGCGTAAGGGTCAGGCCACAAGGCAGAATCAAAAAAACCCCCGCCGGCGCAAACCGGCGGGGGTTTTGTTTTTTTCCACGCCGGATTGCCAACCGCGGAGCAACGCGAGAAGGAGCAGTTCGATGTTGGAAATCACAGGCGCGGACCTGGTCATCCGCCTGCTGGAACGACAGGGAATTCGCATCGTCACCGGTATTCCGGGCGGCGCGGCCCTGCCGCTGTATGACGCACTGTCACGCAGTACCTCCATCCATCATGTGCTGGCGCGGCACGAGCAGGGCGCGGGCTTCATGGCGCAGGGCATGGCCCGCGTCAGTGGTGCGCCGGCGGTGACCATTGCCTCGTCGGGCCCCGGCGCCACCAACCTGGTCACGGCTATTGCCGATGCGCGCCTGGACTCCATACCTTTGATCGCCATCACCGGCCAGGTGCCGGGTTCGATGATGGGCACCGATGCCTTTCAGGAGGTGGATACCTTTGGTATCACGCTGCCCATCACCAAGCACAACTTCCTGGTGCGCAGCGCCCAGGAACTGCTGGAAGTCATTCCGGCCGCATTCCGCATTGCGACTTCGGGCCGGCCGGGGCCCGTTCTCGTTGATATTCCAAAGGACGTGCAGACCGCACGCTTGCGGTTGGATGAGTTCCCGTCGCAAGGGCTGCCCGATACACCGCGCGTCGCTGACGACACAGCCATCGCCGCGGCCGCGGCCATGCTCAACGCCGCGCAACGTCCGGTGTTGTATCTGGGTGGCGGGGTCATCAGTGCAGGCGCCGCCGCAGCCGCAGTCGAACTGGCGGAAAAAGCCAGCCTGCCGACCACCATGACGCTGATGGCATTAGGTGCAATGCCGGCCGATCATCCCTTGTGCCTGGGGATGCTGGGCATGCACGGCGCGCGCTACACCAATCATGTACTGGAAGCGGCGGACCTGCTGATAGCAGTGGGCGCCCGCTTCGACGATCGTGCAATCGGCAAGGCAGCCGAGTTCTGCCCGAACGCCAACATCATTCATATCGATATCGATGGCGCGGAGCTGAACAAGATCCGCAACGCGCACGTGGCGATTCATGCTGACGTCGCGTCGGCACTGCAAGCCTTGCTGCCAAGGGTGACTGCGCAACCGCGCCTGCAATGGTTGAGCGATGTCGCGGCGCTGAAGCTAGCTCTGCCACTGCGCCTGCCCGGCGCCGACAATGCACGCTCGCACTACGGACTGATCCGCGCGGTTGCCGCAGCTGCGGACGTTGACGCCATCGTCGCCACCGACGTCGGTCAGCACCAGATGTGGGTGGCGCAAGCCTATCCGCTGCGGCGACCCCGCCAATGGCTGACCTCGGGCGGTCTGGGCACGATGGGTTTCGGATTGCCGGCGGCAATTGGCGCAGCGCTTGCGGCGCCGGAGCGTCAGGTCCTGTTGTTTACCGGCGATGGCAGTCTGCAGATGAACATCCAGGAACTGGCGACGCTCGCGGACTACGATTTGAACATCAAGATCGTGCTGCTCGATAACCGCAGTCTTGGGCTGGTCTATCAACAACAGAACCTGTTCTACGGTAAACGGACGATCGCCTCCCGCTACCAGCGCAGCCCTGACTTTCTGCAGATCGCGCGCGGCTACGGGTTGGCAACCTGTGATCTCGCTGCCAGCACTGATCCTGTCGCGACGATTGAATCATTCCTTGCTACGCCCGGCCCCGGCTTGCTGCATGCGTTGATCGACCACGAGGCATTCGTCTATCCCATGGTGCCGCCCGGCGCCGCCAATCGCGAAATGATAGGAGGTTGAAGCCATGTTGATGAAAACCGATGAAGTGCCCCACGCCGGGAAAGTCGTGCTGGAACTCAACGTCCGCAATCATCCGGGCGTGATGTCGCACGTCTGCGGCCTGTTCACCCGGCGCGCATTCAATGTCGATGGCATCGTCTGCATGCCGGTTTCCGGTACGACGAACAGTCGAATCTGGTTGCTGGTCAACGATGATGATCGTCTGCAGCAGATGGAACGACAGCTGGAAAAGCTGGAAGACGTGTTCAGCCTGCATCATCACCGCGGTACCCATGCCGTATTTGATGGCCTGAAAGGTTTCTTTCTGCATGACCAGAGCTGACCGACAGTGGCTGCGGGCCGGATGAATTTTCCGGCCCGCAGTGTCAGCCACTTTTACATGCGGACCCGACAGCACAGCGCAGCGGGTCGTCGAAATACCGCTGAAAAAATTACTTATCCAACGATATCAGGCGCATATAAGCGATTTTATTGGCAAACTCGATAACCGGCCTGGTTCTTGCTCTGCACATCTATGTGGACCGTACCGACGGGTACGCTGGTGACTGCCGATGGCGGTTATACCACCCGCAACAAAAACAATTCGCGGCCACGTATTCACCAACGCTGGTGACAGCGGCTGGCCAGATCATTCTGGCCAGCCAATTTCTTTATCTCCGCTCTACGGTTCCGCAACCACCTCCGCCACCTGTGTTCCAGCCGCCTGCTGACTGCGCCGTGCAGTGCGCACCAACGGCACGATCACCCAGATGAATATCAGCAGCGCTGCCGCTGCCAATGCGCGATAAGCCATCGTCACATCCTGGCTGTCGACAACCCAGCCAATCACCGGCGCCGTGGCAGCAAAGCCGAGGCGGAAACCGAAGTTGGTCAACGAGTGCGCGGTGGCGCGGAATTCGGCCGGTACGCGACGATTGAACGCGTCACGCAACACCACCAGACCCAGACCGCGCGCCACGAAGAACAAGCACGCCGCAACCAGTCCTGTCATCAGTTCACCGGTCGCGAGCCCAAGAAAGCCACCCACCGGCGCCAGACCTATCAACCAAAGCAAGCCGGTCGTGCCCAATCTGCGTTCCGTTGCCAACGCCACCCGTCCAGCCAGCACCGTCAGCCCCATCAAGCCCGCCCACAGCAAACCAAACCACATCAGGTCTATGCCCTGATTCTGCCAATGCTCCTGCAACAACCAGACGGCGTAAAACGTTGACAGTGGCCAGATGGCCAGCGCCAGCAGAATCTGCCGCAACACATCACCACTGCGCCACAGGTGCGCGAAGATGCGGGTGAAATTCTCACCGTGATCCAGCGACAGTCGGCGTACGGGAGGTTCATGCAGTCCGATGGCGAATACCACTGGCAATGCACCCACGACGACCTGCAACACGATCAACACCTGTATCGGGTAGACCGCCAGCACCACCACGCATATCACCGACGCCACCGCTTCGGCCAGATTTCGCGCAAGGAACAACTGTTGCACTGCCTGTTCATGCCGGCTGACCGTCGCCGCCAGCGCTTTCTCACTGTCATATAACAGTGCGAGATCGGCGCCTGAAATCATGCTGCCACCGATGCCGAGCAGTACCTCGAATACGATCAATCCCCAGGGCCCGTCATCGGCGAGCAATGCCGCGTGTCCCAGGGCATTGCACACCGCACCGAACAACAGCGTTGGACGCCGGCCCCAGACATCCGCCAGATATCCCGACGGCACTTCCATCACCAGCACCACCAGACCGTACAACGCCTGCAGCAGGAATACCTGCTGCATGGTCAGGCCACGGCTCTGAAAGAACGGGACGATAATCGGCAGCAGAATCAGGAACGTCTGGCAGAAAGCCAGCGCCAGAATCCGCGGACGATTGGCCGCCAAACGCCGTTGAATATTTTGTGCCGCCATGATGCCAACTCCTGTTTGCGGCCCTGAAAAGCAAAAACCCCGAAGGCGGGGCGCTCTTCGGGGTTTCGCTGATGAACTTGAAGTTCAAATACTATCTGCTCTGCCACCTCGAAGAATCGCGTAGATACGCGTCGATACGCACGGTACATACGTGCGACATCGATTCGCGCGTCATGGCGAATGATTTATTCGGGTTGAGTGACCAGATGTTCATTGTTCTGAAACTGTTCGTCGTCCGCGGCGCCGGTGTGGCGCGGCTGTGAAAAGGGGGCGAAGTCTGCGCCCGCCTCCGGCTGCTGTCAATGCTGAACATGGATTTTTTCACGTCGGCCTGGGTAGCGAAGGAAAACCCACTTCCGAAGTAACCATCGCAGGAAAGCGACGGCAATTGATCTGACACCACATACGTCACGTCGTATCGACATTGCGGCGGGTACGCATTTCATGAATCCATGCGCGGCTTGTAGAATGACCGCCGCAATCACCCAGGCAGCGCTTGCTGCCGCACATCGCTTTTATCTCCTGAGTTTAAGAGGCCGAATCCATGAGCATAGAAAACGACGTCAAGGCGCTGCGCACCGGTGGCCAGCATGGCTATCTGCGCATCGCCACGGAAGAAGCGTTCGCGCCGCCGGAAATGATCCGCATGTACCGCAGGATGATCCGCAACGGCGAGATCAAGGACCCCGGATTCCTCAGCCTCTGGGGCTTTTACGCCTTCAGCAAGAGTCCGCGCGCGAAGTTCATATTCGACTCGTTGCAGGACCTGGGCGAGAAACGCCTCGCGGACATGGACGAGCGCGGCATCGACAAGCAGATCATCGCACTGACCTCACCCGGCACGCAGATTCTCAAGCGCGACCAGGCCGTGGCGCTGGCGGAGCTTGCCAATGATCAACTGGCCGAGGCCTGTCGCAAGTATCCGGATCGTTTCGCCGGCATGGCGGCGTGCGCGCCGCAGGATGGCAAGGCGGCGGCGAAGGAAATCGAGCGCGGGGTGAGCAAGCTCGGCTTCAATTCAGTGATCATCAATTCGCATACCAACGGCCATTATCTGGATGAACCGCAATTCTGGCCGATTCTCGAAGCCGCCGAAGCGTTGGACGTGCCTATCTACATTCATCCCAACACGCCGCCCAAGGCCATGATAAAACCGATGCTGGATGCCGGGCTGGACGGCGCCATTTACGGCTTCGGCGTGGAAACCAGCCTGCATGCATTGCGCCTCATCACCCGTGGTGTACTGGACCGCTTCCCCAAGCTGCAGATCATCATCGGCCACATGGGCGAGGCATTGCCGTTCTGGCAATACCGCATCGACTACATGCACGCGGCCACGGTGCGTTCCAAGCGCTACGACGTGATGCTGCCATTGCAGCGCAAGCCGTCGGAATATCTGCGCGAGAATTACTACATGACCAACTCGGGCGTGGCCTGGGAACCGGCGATCAAGTTTACCCAGGCGACCGTCGGCGTCGATCGCGTGGTGTATGCGATGGACTATCCCTACCAGTGTGATCCGGAAGAAGTCGTGGCGTTGGACGCGATGAAGATGTCTGCCGCGACCAAGAAGAAATTCTTCCAGACCAATGCCGAAAAGCTGTTCAAGCTGAAAAAGAAGAAGTAATACAAGAGTGCATACCGCGGGCCGCCTGGATGGCCCGCGGCAGCTGCAATCCCTTGGCGCTTCAGCGCGGATTGTTACGCGTCAGGTAGTTCACGATTTCCTCAAGCTCCGCATCCGTGACTTCAACTCGTGTGAACCACGGCATGCCGCCGACGCCATTGCGCACCACGGCACGCACATAATCCCCGACCAGATCGGTACGCCTGACCAACAGTGACTTGTCAGCACCGACCCGCCGCGCCAACAATTTCGTGCCGGTGCCATTGGGCAGATGGCAGGTCTCACAGTGATACATGAAATAGGCCTGCCCCGGTTCAACCGTGACACGGTTATCCGCGGCATTCACCACACCCCAGAACAGCAGTGGCAACATCGCCAACAGTACTCGACCTCCCATTATCCTCCGCATCATGCCTCCTCCCGGTAACGCGCCGGCCATATCCCCTGTTTGCCCGGCGACAGGATGCCGTTCGGATCCAGGGCATCCTTCAATTTCTCATTCCATCGCAGCAAGGCATGGTTGTTGAACGCGAAGCTGCGTGCGACATCGTCCATGAAATCGATATGGGTGCGATATTCGCCATAACCATTCTGCGCGGCGTCCGCGATCAACGCGCGGAACAGTCCGTGAACACGCTCCAGCATCTGCGCGTCGTCGCGGTCAAAGAAGATCTGGCTGATTACGGTGATCGCGCGTTCCCACAGGTACATCGAGCCGTAGTAATCGAAGCCGAACTCCTTCATCCGCACGCGCGTGCGATCAAATTGCGCAAAGGCGAGTTCACCATTGAGTGGCAGCACCGGCGAGAAGCCAACGTGGCCACCGCGGCCACCGGCCCAGTTCACCATCTGCATGGAACCGACACCGGGTAACGATTCGCCCGACAGCGCCGGCGGGTCGCCCTGGCGCCAGCGCGAGATCTCGAACCGGTTGTCGGTGACCGCCTTGAACTTCTCCTCGATGAAGCGGGCGTGCGCATCGTTGACCTCGGGCAGCTCATACAGGCGGAAATTGATGTTCCACCAGCCGACGCCATACTTCTGGCGGATGCGTTCGATAACCTCATCCGGCATCGCGCCGGGACCGTCGTACCAATCGCTGCGCACCGAATCCAACGCCGCCCACCGCATGTAGTTGCGCACAGTGGTGGCCTGGGTGATGATGCGTTTCGTCCGCAACTCACCCAGCGTATCGACAATCCAGCGGATGTCCTCGGGCTTGTCGGCGTTCATCGTCATCGACAGCGTGCCCTCCGGCTCAGGCATCAGCCACATACCGGCGCGGGTGACGACGCCGAAGTTCGATTGCGTGAACATCTGCTCCCAGCCCGGACCATAACCGTGGCGCGACAGGTGCCAGGTCGGGTTGTCGTCCATCGCCCCCATACCGGTGCGCACGATGTCGCCATCGGGCATCACCAGTTCCATCCCGCACAGGTTCATCGCATGGTCGGCATACGGCGTGATGCCGGTACCGTGCTCCAGCGCGTTACCGATGACGCTGCCCAGCGAATTGCCGAGGCAGGACATCCACAGGCGGATGCCATTGGCGCGCAGGTAGGCATGCAGATCATAGAAACCGACGCCGGGTTCGATCACGCAATAGGCGAGTTTCTCATCGACATCGATGATGCGTTTCATCCGCGTCAAATCGAGTATCACAACGCCGCGCATGACTGGCGCCGCGCCGCCATAGCCGAAGTTCTTGCCCCGCGAAATCGTCCACAACGGCACTTTGAAACGATTCGCCAGGCGCACGATGGTCTGCACCTGCGCGGCGGTCAGCGGCGCGACGGCGCCAGCCGGGCTGTGCAGGCGAGGATCGCCCAGGGCGAAAACATCCTGGTAAGAGGCGACGTCGGTCGCGCTATCGAAGACCCATTCATCGCCAATCTCGGCGGCGACGGCCTTCAGAAATCGTGTGAGTTGGCGCGGCGCGACGTCCGCTCTGCGCGACGATGATGCAGCCATGATAATCCCCCAATCCGCCGCCCTGGCGACACCCGCTGGAGTCTTGCGCATTCATCGCGGGCAGACAAGGGCCGGCGTGCGTGGCGCCGGCCAGTGCCAGCGCGATGAATGGCTGGCCGCAGAATTTACCCAACACTGCGCACAACCTCGCACAAGGCTCCGACACGACTGTTTCGCAATCCTGTGCGCCACTTCCGATCGACCAACCGCCACTCACCCGACCGTTTTTGCCAACTTTGCGACAGCTTGATGGTAAGTTATACGGGTGCCTGAACCCGGCCGGGCATGCCAATTTCAATGGCGACGGATCGCCGGCTCAATCCGGAACAGGCAGGTATGTCCACTTTCAGTCTTGACGAGTTTTACCAGCGCAACCGCCGGATAGTGATCTGGGTCATCCTGTTTGCGCTGTTGTGGCTGGTGCGTGATTTCTTCGGTCTGGTCTTTCTCAGCTATGTCCTCGCCTTCATCGCCACGCCGCTGGTTGAATTCGGTCATCGACGCCTGGGGTTTCCCCCACTGGCTGGCGCTCACCACGGTTCTATCTCCTGTTCCTGCTGTCTCTGGTGGGTTTCGTTCGGTTTGTCGCGCCGAATGTCGCCAGCGAGGTCAACCGCTTGATCGGCAACCTGCCGCAGATTGAGATGCGTCTGATCGAAACCAAGAACGATCTCGTCACCCGCTACCCGACGCTGCGGCAACCGCTGAACGGGTTCATCCGCAGCGCACTGACCGACAGCATCAATCTGGAAGTCGACCGCGCATTGGCCGTCGAGCGTGAACGGCTCGGCGTGACTGAAGAGGAGATTGCGGCGGTCATCGAGTCGGAAATGCCGCCGACCGGGCTGGTGGAACGCTATTTCGCCCGCCAGGATCAACTGCACGTCAATGCGCTGATGACCGAACAGTTCGCCAAGGTCAGGGAACGCGCGCCCGCTGCGATCAACATGGTCTACCGCGCAACCGCGACGACCTTGCTGGCGCTGCTGTTCAGCTTCCTGGTCCTGACCGACCTCGGCCGCATCAAGCGCGGCGTGCAGAGGCTGCGCGATTCGCGCATCGGAGACTTCTATGACGAGGCCGCCCAACCGGTGCTCCGCTTTGGTCTGCTGGTCGGGCGCGCCATCGAAGCACAGGCGATGATCGCCACCATCAATACCGTGCTGACATTGATCGGCCTGTTGCTGATGAAGATTCCGCTGGTCGCGATGTTGTCGGTGATCGTCTTTGCCTGCAGCTTCATCCCCGTGCTGGGCGTGTTCATTTCCACCACGCCGATCGTACTGGTGGCGCTGAATGCCGGCGGGTTGGGCTTGTCGCTGGGGGTGATTGGACTGGTCGTCTTCATCCACGTTGTCGAAGCCTACCTGTTGAACCCGCTGATTTACGGCAAGCATCTGAAACTCAACCCGGTGCTGACCTTGATCATCCTGTATGTCGGTTACCACGCCTTCGGCCTCTGGGGCATGCTGCTGGGCGTGCCGGTCACCCGCTATTTCATCCACGACGTGATCGGCATTCCGTTCCGCCAACGCTCACGGCGGCTGCCGGTGCCGGTCCCGGAGGCCTGATCCAGCGTTCGGTGCGGATGCCTGGTGGGGCTGATTGGCTTACAATAGATGGGGCATTCATCGACACCGTGAGAAACCATCCATGCCGCTGAGTCAGCTTGATTCCGCAGAACGCCTGCGCCTGATGAAATTCATCTGTGCGATGGCGTGGTCCGATCTTGAAGTCAGTGGCGAGGAAAAGCTGTTCGTTGCCGATTGCATCCGCAAGCTGGCGTTCAACGATGAAGAACGCAAGCAGGTCTGGCGCTGGCTGGAGGTACCGCCGCGTCCGGAAGAGGTCGATCCCATGGATATTCCGGCGGAGCATCGCGCATTGTTCATCCAGGCGCTGGGACAACTGGCGCGGGTGGACGACGAGATCACAACGGAAGAGCGCGAAGCACTGGTGCTTCTCAGCCAGCTGATCGGCTGATCCGGCCCGCCGTCAACACGGCGTTGCCCGTCAGGCTGCGTCGTGCCGCTGGTGGCTGCCCGCTGCGGTCAGCCGCAACTCACAACGTGTCCTCCACACCACGCGCAGTGCGCGCGGACATCGATTTGCGTATGGCAATCGAATCCACGTGGCTGCCGGAGCCGTGAACCATGAGCACCGATAAAGATACCGCTTACCGCCAGCGCCCCGAACGCGCGCTGGCCGACATCATCGGCATCCTCGACAAGCAGGATCTGCTATCCACCATCGACGAGCGTCAGGCCGAACAGCCCCGGCACGACCTGGTCAAGGAGTTGGTCGCCAAGCAGAACCTGGTGGAGCTGGACCGTGTGATCAACCGCATGCATCCGGCGGATATCGCGTTCGTGCTCGAAGGGCTGCCGCTGGAGCGCCGCGAATACCTGTGGACGCTGGTGCCGGATGAACAACGCGGCGCGGTGTTGATTGAACTGTCCGAACCCGTGCGAGAACGCATGATGGGGGCCATGCGCAGCAGCGACATCGCCACTGCCGTCGAGCAACTCGATGCGGACGAAGTGGCCGACCTGGTGCCGCATATGCCACCGGACGCCGTGCAGGAACTGATGGATTCGCTCCCGGTGGGTGATCGCAGCGAAGTCAGTGAGCTGCTGCGATTCCCGGAAGGCAGCGTCGGCGCGCTGATGGAATACGAAGCCGTGCGGGTGCGCGAGGATATCGATCTGGCCACAGTGTTCCGCTACCTGCGTCAGCGTAAAGAGTTGCCTGAGCAGCTTTCAGAAATCTTCGTCGTCGATCGCAACAACTATCTGCGGGGCAAGCTGGCGGTGACCGACCTGCTGGCGCACAACCCAGACACCGAGGTCAGCGAGCTGATGCATCCCCAACCGCTGACCTTCAATACCGACGATCCGGCACAGGACGCCGTTCAGGCATTCGAGCGCTACGATCTGGTGGCGGCCCCGGTGGTCAACCAGTACGGGCAATTGGTCGGCGTGATCAATATTGCCGACATCCTGGATTATGTTTCGGAATCCATCGATGACGAGCGGCTCAAGCACGCAGGCTTGAGCGAAGAGGAGGACCTGTTCGCGCCGATCTGGCGCCGCTGCCGCAACCGCTGGGCATGGCTGGGGTTGAACCTGGTGCTGGCGGTCGCCGCCTCGCGCGTCATCGGCCTGTTCGAACATATCATCGCGCAACAACTGGCCCTGGCGACACTGCTGCCGGTGGTCGCCAACATCGCCGGCAACACCGGCAACCAGACGGTGGCATTGATCATCCGTGCGTTGGCGCTGAACCAGATCAGTACCGGCAGCCTGAAGTACATGGCGTTGAAGGAAGTGTCGATCGGCCTCATCAACGGTTTGATCTGGGGCACGGTCACCGGTCTGGCAGTGCTGCTGTTCTATTCCGATATTGAACTGGCCGTGGTCACCATGCTCGCGGTGGCGCTGACGCTGATGATTGCCGCACTGGTCGGGGTCTATATTCCTTATGGTTTCGTGCGCGGCGCGCGCGACCCGGTGCTGGGCTCGAGCATCATCGTCACTTTCATGACCGACGGCCTGGCCTTCTTCGTTTTCCTCGGCCTCGCCTCGGTGATGTTGTACTGAAGACAATGCGCCGCCTGCCAAAGCAACCGCTTGTAGAATAAGCCATGGAACTGTGTTCATTCTTCGCCAGCGCCGCCAAGGGGGTCATCGCCGCCGTGGCCGACGAGTTGCGCGCGATAGGCGCCACCGACCTCAAGGAATACGTCGCCGGTATCGCCTTCAATGGCAGCCTGGAAACCGGTTATCGCGCCTGCCTGTGGTCACGTACGGCCAGCCGCATCCTGCTGCAGCTCGCGCAGTTTCCAGCGCCCGATGAGGCTGCGCTCTATCGGGGTATCCAGCGCATCGACTGGCCGACGCATTTCAGCGTCGACAAGACGCTTGCCATCGACGCCAATACGCGCAGCTCGAAGCTGAATCACAGCCGCTTCATCGCGCAGAAAACCAAAGATGCGATTGTCGACCAGTTCAGCGAACGCCTCGGCCAGCGTCCGTACGTGGACCTGGAGAACCCGGATATCCGTCTTAATGTCTTCCTGGTGCATGACGTCGCCACGGTGTATCTCGATCTGTCCGGGCCCAGTCTGCATCGACGCGGCTATCGGGACGACACGGTCGCCGCACCGTTGAAACAGAACCTCGCAGCGGCCATTCTGCTGCGCGCCGGCTGGCCCGATATCGCCCGCGCCGGCGGTGCGCTGGTCGACCCGATGTGCGGCTCCGGCACCTTCCTGATCGAAGCGGCCTGGATGGCCATGGACCAGGCGCCTGGACTTTACCGGAAGGGTTCGGCTTTGAGGCGTGGCTGAAACACGATACCGCGCTGTGGCAGACAGTTGATCGACGAAGCCCGTGAACGCGCAGACGCCGGCGCCGCGCATCCGCCGGTGATTCATGGCTACGATATCGATCAACGCTCGGTGCGTGCCGCGCGGACCAATGTCGCCGCGGCGGGATTGAAAGACATCGTTTCGGTGGACCAGGGCGCGGTGGCCGATCTGCCGTCAGCGCCCGCAGCCACCGGACTACTGGTGACCAACCCACCGTACGGCGAGCGTCTGGGCGACGTCTCTGCGCTGGAAACGCTTTACGCTGAACTCGGCCAGGCCATGCGCGAGAAATACGTGGGCTGGCAGGCCGCCGTGTTGACCGGCAACCCGCCGCTGGGCAAAGCATTGGGATTGCGTGCGCGGCGCGTTTCGAACTTTCATAACGGCGCGATCGAATGCAAGCTGCTGCGCTTCGATTTGAGCCAGGCCGACGCGCTGCCGTCGACTGACCGCCAGACAGATGTTGAGCGGCCGCTGAGCGCCGGCGCGCAGATGGTCGCCAACCGTCTCACCAAGAACCTGAACCACCTGCGACGCTGGGCCCGGCGCGAGAATATCAGTTGCTTCAGGTTGTATGACGCGGACATGCCGGAATATGCAGCGGCGATCGATATCTATCAGACGGAGCGGACGATTGCGCAGGTGCAGGAATACGAGGCGCCGAAAACAGTCGATACCCAGCAGGCGCGGCAACGCCTGCGCGACATCCTGCACGCGGTCCCGCGGGTACTGGAGATTCCACGCGACGACGTCGTCCTCAAGCAGCGCGCCCGCCAGCGTGGCGCGAGCCAGTATCAACGCAGCGACGAACAAGGCAGGTTTCATGTGGTGACTGAAGGGCCGTGCCGCTTTCAGGTCAACTTCACCGATTACCTGGATACGGGCCTGTTTCTCGACCACCGCATCACGCGCGCCCGCGTCGGCGCGATGGCGGCCGGCAAATCCCTGCTCAACCTGTTCTGCTACACCGCCACCGCCAGCGTACACGCCGCGCTGGCCGGCGCGAAGACGACCCATTCGGTCGACATGTCAGCGACCTACCTCGACTGGGCACGCCGGAATTACCAGCTGAACAATCTGGACCTGCAGCGGCACACGCTGGAACAGGCGGATTGTCTGCAATGGCTGACAGAGCAAAGCCGCAGCCCGTACGCGCGCCGCTTCGATGCGGTCTTTCTCGATCCCCCCACGTTTTCCAACTCCAAGCGCATGGAAGGGACGCTGGACATCCAGCGTGATCACGTCGCGTTAATCAATCAGTGTATGAAACTTCTGGCAGCTGACGGCACGCTGGTTTTTTCCACCAACCTGCGCAGCTTCAAGATAGACAACGGCGCGTTGACCGGATGCCGCATTACCGACATCAGCGCGGCAACGATTCCACAGGACTTTGAACGCAACCCGCGCATTCACCGCTGTTTCGAGATTGTTCACCAGTAACGGCGGCATTGACCGGACGGATACCCGCGCCCCCCTGATGAGTACCGTGGACGGTTCGCCGATTCAGCGATAACGGGCCTGATGCGCGGCAGCCGTCCGCGTCAGCGGTACGCCACGGCGATTCAGCATGCCTGACATGCCCTGGGCCGATCGCAAGGCCCGCCGGGTGACGACGTGATGCGGCAACTGAACGTAATCGTCATTGAACACTTCGAAACTGTAATCACCTCGGTAGCCGAGGGATTCCAGCCTGCGCACCAGGTCATAGACGTTTTCGCTGTGCACGCCTTCACCGGGGAACACCCGGAAGTGGCGCGCGGTGGTGATCCGCTCCTCGGGCGAACGCGTTTCCTGCCACATGAAATCGGACAACTGCACCAGAAATATCCGGTCCGGGTCCAGCAGTTCCACTTCATCCAGCGCAGTCTGGGTTGCGAGTATGTGAAACGAATCTATACCGATGCCAAGGTTGGAGCGATTGGCGGCAACCACGATTTCCCACGCCTGGGGTAATTCGTTGACGAAGCGGCCCCACGACAACGCCTCATAGGCAATACGGATGTTCAAAGGCACCGCCAGCATCGCCAGCGCCTGCAGATCCTGCACCAGCCGCTCACGCTTGTCGGTGGCGTGCGCCGAAGTCGATGAACAGACCAGCAATACTTTGGAGCCTACCTGATGACACATCTGCAACATGGCCTTGGCGATGTCGGTCTTGTAGTCACGCAAGTGGCCATCAAGCCCCTCAAAGTCGCGCAGCACCTGGAAACCCGTAACTCTCAACCCACTCTCTCGCACCGCCGCGACGGCCGCATCGGGTCCCGCTGCATACTCGGCGATGTCACGGGCGGACAACATGATTTGCGAAAACCCAGCCGCTTTCACTGCCCGCAGCTTGGCATCCAGCGAACCCGCCAGGGTGATCGTGTCCATGCCGAAATGTCGCACGTCCATTACAGTTCACCCAGCGGATCTTGCAGGTGGCTATGGACGATTTCGAAGGTCACCCCGCCCAGATAAACCTGACTCAGGGCGCCCTTTGCCGACAGCTGCACTGAACCGCGATCGATGAAGGTGACGCCACGCTGCCTCAGCTCAGCGGTCATCGCCGGCACATCGCGCGTGCCCAGTCCCACGCGATGAAACCCCTCGTCCCAATCCACATCATCCGCGCCGGGCGGTGGTTCGATGAGTTGCAGGTAGAAGGAATGGCACGGGCTTTCCAGCAATGTGCCCTTGGGGAGTACGCCGAAATACTGTCCGCCAGGCACGACGGTGAAGGCGAACAAATGCTGGTAGAACTCGATCCATGCCGCACTGTGATCAGCGGCGACAGTCTGCACGATGCCGAACCAGTGCAGGTCGTTCAGCGGGGGCACGTCACGCGTTGCGTTCGGCAACAAGGTAAAATCAACGTCGTACAGCGTCAGCCCCGGCAGTGCTTCAACAAAACACAGCAGCGTTTCACCCGGGCCGCGGATGGCCGGAATGTTGAGTTCCATGGCCTGTGCTCGCATCGGCATTTCCCATGCGCCCAACGCCAGCGCG
Organism: Gammaproteobacteria bacterium; assembly: GCA_024234975.1. Classification (GTDB taxonomy): domain Bacteria; phylum Pseudomonadota; class Gammaproteobacteria; genus JACKNH01. The sequence goes on along the minus strand of JACKNH010000004.1, from coordinate 302,854 downwards.
CGCGTCCAGGCTGCGCCGGCGTCGCGTACGCGCAAGGCTATCGCTTTGAGCACCGGCACTTCCGCCGGTGCGCTCATTCCGGGCAGGGGTTCGGGATGGGCATTGACGATGATGTTCAGACTGCCCTGCCGGTAAAGCATGACTTCGCGCGAGCGATGCCGCGCCACGGCCATGAAGCCCATCTTCTGCAGCACATGGCCGAGGGCCTGTGGCTGCGACGTCGCGTACTCGATGAATTCGATACCCGCGATGCCCAACGGGTTCAGGGGTTCAGGATTGTTTTCGTCTACGCTCACCGGCTGTTCCTCCAAGCTGCTGGCAGGTCGCCGGAGCGGGTCGCGCGGTCAGCGGAAATCGCTGTCCGCGGCAACGCGATTCAGGCGAGACACCACCTCAGTACTGTATCGATGATGATCTGGCGCCGCTCCGCGCGGGATTTTGGCGACGCCATGTCGCAATTGAAGATCTGCGAAAAGGTGTATTGGTTACCCACATAATGGAAGCACAACGCACTGATCGACATGTGCAGGTGCAGGGCATCCAGTCCCTTGCGGAACACACCGGATTCGACGCCGCGGCCGAGCAGTTCCGCCAGAAACGACAGCAACACCCTGTTGCGTGTACGAATACTTTCGATGCCACTCACGTAGTCGCCGTGGTGGATATTTTCATTCATCACCAGGCGCACGAACTCGGGATGCGCGCAGTGATAATCAAAGGTCAGTCCGACATGCTCGGCCAGCGCTTCACGCGGCGTCAGCGATTTCAGTTCATCAGTGGCTTCGGTGTTGCGGATACCGGTGTAGGCCTGGTCGAGTACCGCCTGGTACAACCCTTCCTTGCTGCCGAAGTAGTAGTAGATCATCCGTTTGGATGAATTCGTCCGTTCGGCGATCTCGTCGATGCGCGCGCCGCTCAGACCTTTCTCCGCGAATTCCTCCATCGCCACCCGCAGAATCGTTGACCGGGTCAATTCCGTATCACGAACGCGAGGTGTGTCTTTGGTCGGTGCGGTGGCGGTCTTGGCCATGTCGTCTATCCCCGGGGATCCAGTGCTCTTGGAAATGTGCCGCACGGCGGCGCGTGGCGCAGGGCGCCGGCGCTGCCGAATGAGGGGAACATTTTAGAGATCGGACCGTAGCCGCGCGAGCGGCGACACGGGCGCAATGCCATGTTTATTGAAGTGACTGTGAGCGGGGGCATTCGACTGACCATCGCGGCTGGTGCCAGTTCAGGCGCGCCCGCCTGCCGCCCGTATCGCGGCGTCGCGGTCAAACGCAGCCAACATACGCTCTGCGTCAGGGGCAATGCCGGTGAAGATTTCGAATGCGGCGGCCGCCTGGTAGACCACCATCCGGCTGCCATCCATGGTCGGACATCCCATCGCCCGGGCGGCCGCCAGCAGTTCGGTTTCCAGCGGGAAATAGACGATATCCGCCACCCACATGTCTGAGCGCAGCAGGCCCGTCGGTAACGGTGTGCCGGGATGGCTGGCCATGCCCATGGGCGTCGCGTTGACAATGCCATTGGCGCCGGCGGTGCCGCCGGGAATGTCGTCGACGAGCGCGACGCGGGCTGCGCCGAATCGTCTGGCAAGCGTCGCCTGCAGCGCAGCGGCCTTGGCAGGGTCTGTATCGTAGAGACGCAGCTGGCCGACGCCATGGCGCAACAACGCGAATGCGGTGGCCGCACCCGCGCCACCAGCGCCGATTTGCAGCACCGTATCGAATGCAGCCTCTGCCAGACAACGCGTCAGCGAAGTGCCGAATCCCAGCACGTCGGTGTTGTAGCCGATTCGTACACCGTTTCGGAAGGCGACGGTATTGACCGCGCCAATCGCACTGGCGTCTTCGCTGAGGTCGTCAAGCAATGGCAGCACGGCCTGCTTGAAGGGATAGGTGATGTTCAGCCCGCTGAATCCCAGCACTTCTGCCGCATCCAGCAATGCGGCCAGCTTGGGGTCGCCGGCCGCCGCACCAGGCAGGTCAAACAGCGAATAGACCAGGCGCAGGCCAAGCGCATCGGCTTCGCCTTCGTGCAGATACGGTGATCGTGAGGCTGAAATACCGGCGCCGATCAGGCCTGTGAGATAGCGCGGCTTGCGCGTCGCGGCGATCGCAGCCGTTAGCGGTGGAGATTCCGGTTTAGTCACGGTCGGCTCCGCATCCACCGGTGTCTGGGCCGATCATCTGCACACATTCAATTCCGTTCATGCTTGGCGATATCTCCGGTAACCGCATGCAGATAACCCTGACCTGCGTGACGCGATCCGCCTGGAAATATGTATTAACCAGTTCGTACACTATAGTTGCCCCGACGCCCAAGTCAAACGTTCCGTCCCGGACCTATTTCTCGTCCAGCGTCACCCGTACGACGTCACCCACGATGAACACGTAAGCCGCCGCGCCGACCAGCCCCAGCGCCCCGATATAGGCCAGCGCACCATAGAACGAACCGGTGATCTGAAGGACCACGCCAATGACCAGTGGCGTGATGATGCCGGCCAGGTTCGCGCATAGATTGAATACACCACCGGTCAGCCCGATGTGCGACAACGGCGCCACATCGGAAATCAGCGTCCAGCCGAGATTCACCATCCCCTGGCCGAAGAAGGCTATCGACATCACGATGATAACCAGTACGTTGTTGTCGAGATAGTTGGCCAACACGATCGTTGAAGCGAGCAACAGACCGGCCACTACCGGCAGCTTCCTGCCGATGCTGGCGGAGCCCGTGCGTTTGATCAGCAGGTCGGACAACACGCCGCCCAGCAGCACGCCCGCCGACGCGGCAATATAGGGCAACACCACGAACACGCCGCTCTTTATCCAATCCATCTGGCGTTCGTTGGCGAGGTAGGTCGGAAACCAGGTGAGGAAGAATACCAGGGTCGAATTGCCGCAGAACTGGCCGATGGACGCGCCGAGGATCTGGCGTTTGCCCAGCAGTTGTCCGACCTGCCGCCACGAAAACCGGCTGACGCCTGCCGGCGCAGCGAGGCCGCCGCCATCGGCGATCAGTTTCAATTCCGCCTGATTTGCCCTGCTTTGCTGCGGCTCCTTGTAGGCCACCAGCCAGACCAGACCATAGATGACACCCAGAATTCCGACGCCGATGAACAAGCCGCGCCAGCCCGCGACCGCCACCACCCAGAACAGTACCGGGCTGAAGAATGCGAGGCCGACGTATTGTCCAACCGCGTAGACGCTGTTCGCCCGCGCGCGCTCGACTTGCGGAAACCAGGTGCCCAGCACGCGACTGTTGGTCGGGAAGCACGGTGCTTCGGCGATACCCAGCCCGAGGCGGAATGTCACCAATGACGCCACCCCGGTCGCAAGTCCGTGCAACAGCGTAAACACTGACCACGAGATCAGCGACAGCGCGTAAGTCAGCCGCGTACCCAGCCTGTCCAATAACAGCCCGCCGGGGATCTGGGCCGCGGCGTAAGTCCACGAGAAGGCGGAGAAGATGACGCCCAGCATGGCCGGTTCAAGACTGAGGTCGTCCGTCATCGCCGGCGCGGCCACGCCGAGCACCGCGCGATCCAGGTAATTGAGCATCGTTGCCAGGGTGATCAACCCCAGTACGCCAACGCGGGCGCGGGTGGGGCGGGCGGCGGTGTCCGCAACCATATTCTTGTCCCTTCGTATCCGTGGGCTTCAGTGAATGCCAGACTACTGCATGGTGGCTGTCGCGGACACTTCGCCCGTCGCCGGCCGGTGCGGACCGAGCGCTGTTCCGAAGCATCGTTGACCGCTGGATATTACTAAACAGTTAGTACATTATTAGGCGCGAAGCCCCCGCGCTGTCAACGTTCGTCAACCATGCGCACGCATCCACAGCGATACCGCGCGCCATTGTTCTACTGGAGATCCGATTGTGGCTGACATCCTGAAACCGCTGATTCTCACCACCCTTGCCGCCAGTTGTGCGACAAACTGCTGCGCGTTCGACTACGACGCCGTACCTACCGCCGGCCAGGCCGTGCTCGACGATCGCTACCCTGCGCGCACGGTCAGCTTCGCCAATGGCGTGACCTCGCTGGCGGACGTCGTCTACGCCACGCAACCCGGCTTCCAGCCGCTGAAGCTCGACGTCTACCTGCCGCCGGCCAGCGGCGCACCACATCCCGGCGTCCTGGTCATTCACGGTGGCGGCTGGATTTCCGGTCACTCGCGCCACTCCGGTGCTTTCGCCGACTGGCCCGGAACCCTTGCTGCGTTGGCCAGCGAGGGCTATGTCGTCGCCTCGCTCAATTACCGACTGAGCGGCGAAGCGCCCTTTCCGGCAGCAATCCAGGATGTCAAAGCCGCCATCAAGTTCATGCGGGCGAATGCCGCCGCCTACCACCTCGATCCGACGCGTATCGCGACCTGGGGCGGTTCCGCCGGTGGCCAGCTGGCCGCGTTGGCCGCGGTTTCCTGCGGCGTCAGTGAACTCGAACCAACCGCGACCATTCCTGGCGTTGCCGACAACGCCACGGTGTCTGATTGCGTCCAGGGTGCAGTGGCGTGGTATGGCGTGTTCGACTTCAGCCCGATGGTGCCCACAGACACCACCCAGCCCTCGCCGGTCACCCAATACCTGGATTGCTCGCAACGCTGCGCCGAGCACACCGTTCATATGGCGAGTGCACAGCAACTGCTGGACAAAGCGGACCCGCCAATGCTGTTGATTCATGGCATTGATGATGCTGTTGTACCGGTGGCGCAGTCGCAGAACTTCCATGCCGCTGCCGAGCAATCGGGCGTCGCAACCTCACTGGTGTTGATTCCGAAGGTCAACCACAGCTTCATCGGCGCGACGCCGGAGGTGACCCGGGCGGCCAGTCTCGAAGCCCTCGAGGCGACGGTCAACTTCTTCAACGCCACGCTCAGCAAGCAATAGCCCTCCACAAAACAGTACCGCCGGCCGTGATGGCCGGCGGTGAATGCCGTTCAACGGCCGAGATGCTGATCGAAGAACGCGGCCGTCAGCCGATAGCCTTCCTGAGCCTCCGGAAAATCCGGGTTGGTCATGAAGCCGTGATACAGCCCCTCGAAGATCAGCAAATCACTCTCCACGCCCGCCTGCAGTAACTTGCGATGACTGAAGGCGGAGGCACTCATCGCCATGTCGCGCGTGGCGGTGAAGAAGATGGTCGGCGGAAACTTTGCGAGTTTGGCCACATCAAGTGTCGGCGCCGCGATGAATCGATTGGTATCGACGCCGGTGTAGTAGTTGACCGAAGGCCGGGCTGCCGACGACGTTGACACACCGGCGGCAACATTGGTGATGGCCAGCGTGGACATCACCGCCGCATCGCCGGTGGGTGTCACACCCAGTCCCGCACAATACACACCCAGTGCGCCCGGCGTGGCTTCACCGGCTTCGACCAGCATGGCGGTGGTCTGCGACACCAGTGAACCGCCGGCGGAACAACCCACCATGCCGATGTTCTGTGCCGGATAGGATTGGGTGAAATGGCGCCAGACCTTCAGCAGGTCTTCGCTGGCCGCCGGGAAACGGTATTCCGGGCCCTGGCGATAGAGAATCGACACGACCTTGACGCCTAACGTCGCTGCCACCGGGATACTGATCAACAGGCCATTGCCTCGAACACCGGTGCGAAACCCGCCGCCCGGGCCGTTGAGGATCAGTCGATTCCGGTTACGTTCGGGCACACCGCCCTTCGGCGTGATGATCGCGGCCGAAATGCCGTCGATGGTGGTTTCCTCGATATCAACTGGAAACACCTCCCGCATATGATCGACATTGGGTTTGAGATTCTCGTTGTAGACGCGCCGCAGTTCGACGATGTCTTCGATGTCCGAGGGCAATGGCACCGGTGCGCCAGGTCCTTCGGTCGGCCGGGTGCGCATCAGTACTTCACGACCGCCGGGGCTCAGCATTTCGGGCAGCGGCACGGTGAGCTGCCGGACCGTCAGGGTGCCGTGGTCATCCAACGAGAGATCCTGGCTGTGGGCAGTGAATGTAACAGCGGCCAACATCGCCGTACCGAACAGGGATACAGGTGACTTGCGTATTGTCATCGATCGCGTTTCCTTAGCTTGAATTGCCGTGGCACAAAGAAAGAAGGCCCGACAAGCGGGGGGTGCTCACCGGGCCTTCGATCCATGCACTGTCAACTTCAGGTCAGAAGCTCAACGTCGCGCCCAGATAAAATGAACGGCCGACGATATCGTAGCTCTGGGTATCGGTGATGCCCGGCGCGCCGGCGACCACCAGCGGGTCCTTGTCGAACAGGTTGGTGATACCGGCGCGGAGCTCGATGGTGTCCGAGAATGCGTAGCGACCATTCAGGTCGAACTTGTCGTAGCTGGAGACGCCCGGCGTGGTGCTGTTCGGGTTGGTCAACAGGCTGCGATCGGTCATCGAGTCGATATGCTGCCAGCGCATCGACAACGTCAGCGGTCCGCGGCGCCAGCCGAACGTGGTCAGCGCGCGGATTTCCGGCCGCGGGGTTGCGAAGAAGCCGATCGTGCCGGCCTCGTCCACCGTCGACTCGCCCGGCAGCGTCTGGATCTCGAACGAATTGACCCAGGTGACATTCGAGTTGACGAAGATGTCGCCGTAGCTGTCATCCATACCGAGCGCGCCCAGACCGAAGGTCCAACCGACCTGGATATCCACACCATCCGTCTTGAGTTTGCCGAGGTTCAGGTACGGCGTCCGGATCAAATCGAGGAAGCCGTTGGCGTCGCGTGTGATCAACTGGCAGTAAGTATTGTTGGTGTCGTAACCCGGATTAGAGCCGTCGAGGTTGTGACACTTGTTCAAAGCGGTCAGACCCGGGATGACTGAAATGACATCCTTGATCTTGATATGGAAGTAGTCGATGGAGATCGACACGTCGGACAGCAGTTCGGCGGAGAATTCCGGCGTGAAGACGAAACCACCGGTGAATGTGTCCGCTTTCTCCGGCTTCAGCCCGAGGTTGCCCGAACTCAGCGAAGCCGTTGCGGTGGTCGGGAAGATGTATGCATCGACCACGCCAGCCGGTACGCCCATATCGATACACAACTGGCGCAGGTTGCCGCTGGTGTCGTTGGCGCGCGCCGCGGTACGGATGTCACAGGGTTCGCCACCGGCCGGCGGATTGCCGAAGCCGACCTGGCCACCGGTTGCAGCGCTGTACAGTTCGCCGATATTCGGCGCACGAATCGCGCGCTGATATCCACCACGTACCAGCACGCTGTCGACCGGGTTCCACAGCGCGTCCAGTTTGTAGGTCTCGGTGCCACCTGAAAGGTTGTAATCGGAATAGCGGAACGCCGCATTCAGTGTCAGCGATTGGCCCAATGCCGAATCACGCAACACCGGGATCGCGGTTTCGATGCCGAATTCCTTGACGTTGATCGAGCCTTCGGAACCGGAGGCTGCGATGACCGCCTGAACATCCTGCTCGGCCAGCCGGCTGTCCGGGCTGAAGCTGAAATTGTCCTTGCGGTAGTTGACGGACGCTGAGAACTGCAGCGGGCCGGCGGGCAATTCCATCAACGTGCCCTGCAACGAGCCTTCCACCATCGTCCGGGTCAGCTTTTCCACGCTATGGGTTTCACCGGCGATGTAGTCCTGGCATTCCTGCGACATGGTCAGCACATTGGCCAGGCCGAACGGGTTGTAACCGCCGTCGCAAATCGAATCACCGCCATCGGGAGCGTTGAACAAGGTCTGCACACGCGACAGGAACACCGCGTAGTTCTGAGTCTGGTTGTGTCGGGTATCGTCGAACGCGACGTAGACGTCGTAGCTCCAGTCCTTGAACGAGAGGTCGCCCTTGAACCCGCCGATGTACTGCTGGGTAATGTAATTCTCGTCCCAGTTCTTGGCCGGCACCATCACGTAGCGCGAGTTGTAGCCGAACGAAGCGGTCGGATCGGGACGCGCCGCCAGCAGCGTTGCCAGGTCGACCGGAATGAACGGGTTGGTGACGGGGATCGTCGGGGTGCCGAACTGCGTCAACGTGCCACCGCTGTTGGTATTGGCGGTGTGATCCGTGTAGAGCACCTGGACATAGCCGGTCAGCGCATCGCTGAAGGTGTATTCGCCCTTGGCGTAGACGGAGGTTCGCTCGATGGAGGGGCGCTGCGTACCCTGGATCAACACCGGCATACGAACGTTGCCGCCGATGATCTGGTAGCCGAGGTCAATCGGACCGCGGTAATTCGAGGCGCCATTCTGCCCGAACAGCGTTCCGTCGTCGTTGAATCCGAAGTTGTTGTTGTTCAGGGGCGCGGTGGCGCCGTAGCCGCCGAACAATGCGTTAACCGCCGCCTGGTCCGGCCGGTTGTTGGCAGAAGGAACGTAGGTGCCCTGGCCGATGAACGAAGACGGGATCCCCAGTGCGAAGAAGTCTGCGCGATCCACACCCCACAGCGGGTCCTGGTCGGTCCGGCTGACAGATAGCAGCGCGTAACCACGGTCCTCATCGAAGTGCCCGCCAAGCGTGGCCGTCCCCTGGAAACGGGACTGGGCGGAATCGAAAGTATCGCCGTACTGCACGTCGACCTTGACGCCCTCGAAGTTGCGCGGGGTGAGGAAGTTGATGACGCCGGACATCGCGTCCGAACCGTACACCGCGGAAGCACCGCCGGTGATGGTTTCGATGTTACCGATGATGCCGGTCGGGAGAATATTGGAGTCGACCTGACCCAGCGAACTTGAAATCGGCAGGCGGCGTCCGTCGAGCAGCAACAGATTGCGGTTGGCGCCGAGGCCACGCAGGTCGAGCAGTGCCCGGCCGCCGGTACCCTGACCGCCGCTGGCGTCACGGGTGAACTGCGGCAGTTCGTTCAACGTACGCTCGATGGTGACGAAACCCGAATTCTGAATGGCTTCGCTCTCGACGGTCATGATCGGACTCGGTGACTCGTAATCACGACGCACGATGCGTGATCCCGTCACGAAGATTTCTTCGGCACCGGCGGCGCCCTGCGCCTGGCTGCTCATCGAATAAGGTGCCAGTGCAGCTGCCACGGACACCGCCAGCAACGTCGGCGTCAATGCTGATCGACGTGTGTTTAATGTGCTCATTGGGTTCCCCTCAACCGTTTAGACGCTACCGGCCCACGTGGCGGTAGATGGTTATGAAATCCTCACTCCGGCCCCCTCGCCGGACCGCAGGCGGTACCGCACTGCATGTCCGGGCTGCCGGTGACCCGCGCCAATGCCGCTGGCATTGGTCGGTCGGAAGTGTTGTAACCGTACTAGTTAGTTACTTAATTGGCAACCCTGCGATCACGCTGGCGGTCCGCGCCTTTCGTTACCGGATCACCCGGCCAATGCCAGATGCAGACGTCGACAGCCGCGACCACGCGCACCCTGGCCAACGCCACGGTCGCGCATATTCCTTTGATATGACTCACGTATTTATGGGCAAGCCAAGGCTCCCGGCATGGACAAATCAGTCCCGAAATCAACCTGGGCGGCGCACCTCTTACCGCCAGCCACAGCTGTCAGGTCCGATTCCTGGAAGCCATCAACCTTGCTCAATAACGAACTGGTACGTACACTCCAGCGACTTCTGCAGAGTCAACCGGGGGAGTAAATCATGCTGCAAAAAGCGACGCGGAGGGGATGGCGACAGATGTTGCCGGCCCTGTTGATCAGTGCATTGCCAGGGCTGGGCAGTGCCGCGATGGTGCCGATTGCCGGCGACCCGATCGCCACCACCGGTGGCCAGCTGGCGGGCACCCGCCTTGCCAACGGTGTGAACGCATACCTTGGCGTGCCATTTGCTGCGCCGCCGACCGGCGACAGGCGCTGGGCGCCACCACAGCCAATTCGCTGGGACGGCGTCTTCAATGCCGACCGTAAGGGTCCGGCCTGCATGCAGGTTCTGCGGCCGCACGACATCAATCACTACTTCGGCGAGGAACCCACGTCCGAGGACTGCCTGTACATGAACATCTGGACACCGGGCGATGCCAGGCCCGGGGCCGGCCTGCCGGTGGTCGTGTTCATCTACGGCGGCGGCTACACGATTGGCTCTTCAGGGCTGGCCAATTACGGCGGGGAGAACGTGGCGCGCCGGGGCGCGGTGTTCGTCAATTTCAATTATCGCGTCGGGGCAATGGGTTTCATGGCCCACCCCGAGCTGACGCGCGCGCAAGGCGGCCATTCCGGCAACTATGGCCTGATGGACCAGCAGCTCGCGCTTGAATGGGTGCGCGACAACATCGCCCGCTTCGGCGGCGATCCCGCCAAGGTCATCATCATGGGCCAGTCGGCCGGCGCCGGCTCGGTCGCGGCGCAGATGTTCAATCCCATGGCCAAAGGTCTGTTCCGCGGCGCAGTCATGTCCAGCGGCTGCAATTTCACCGGCGACGGCATGACGCTGGCCGATGCCGAAGCCCTGGGATTGAAGATGCAGCAGGCGCTGGGCAGCGATTCACTGGCCGCGATGAGGAATGTGCCAGCCGATCGCATTCTTGCCCAGCAGGCCGAGAGTCAGCTTGGCCTCACTACCCAGGGGCTGCGTTTCGGCGGACCGATCATCGATGGCTACCTCTACCCTGCGCCCCACGCCGAACTGCTCGCCCGCGGCGCATTGAACGCCGTTCCAATCATCGCCGGTTACAACAGCGATGACATCGCGTTCAACAATCCGCTCAGCCAGGCGAGCACGGGCGAGCAATACCGTTCACTTGCACAGCAGATGTATGGCGGTGACGCGAACGAGTTCCTGCGGCTGTTTCCGCTGCAATCGCAAGCGCAGGCGCGCGATACGGCCAAAGCCGTCGCGCTGCTGGCAGGCTTTGAGTTGAACGCGCGCACCTGCGCCCGGTATCAGGAAAGCGTTACCGGGCAACCGGCGTATCTGTATCGCTATGCGCACAAGCATCCCTATGTACCAGGCGTGAAGCTCGCTGATCAGGATCCGGCGACCGTCGGCGCCTACCACACAGCCGACATTCCGTTCTGGTTCGACACTCTGGATGCGTATAACTCGTTGCGTCCGACGCGCAACTGGACGGCAGCGGATCGGACGCTGACGGATGTCATGGTGAATTCTTTGTTGAACTTCGCGGCCACCGGCAATCCTGCCACCGAGCAACTTGCCTGGCCCGCCTGGAATGCTAATCGCGAGCAGCGGTTGGAAATCGGTCAGACCGCCAGCACGGTGACCATGCCGTCACGGCAGCTCGACTGGTTGCAGACGCACCCCGCTGCCGCCGTTGCGCTGCCACCCCGCCCTGTCGGACCACGCGACTGACCCAACCGGAGCGCTGCTCGCGCCGGCGCTCCGGAACCTACCCCCTGCCCGCGACCACGCGTCCCGCCGTAGTCGCGGGCGCCCCGGTTCTTCACCGTCCAGCATCCAGCCGGGCCGCGTCACCGGCTTTACACAAAAATCCGCAAAATGTACTATCCGGTTACTTCAGTATTGCAGTCTGTCAGTCAATTTTCAGGGGAAATCGCCGCTTTTGGAAAATCCGTGTACCAATTGGTACACGGATGGTCGCAATCCGGCGCAGTTATTCATGGCGAAAGGAAGGTGGGGATCATCATGCGAAATCTGAATCGTAGTGCTTTGCGCACATCGGTCGCTGCGTTGGCCGTTGGCAGCAGCTTCGGGGCATTTGCGCAAGCGGATTCCGGATCGATACCGGAAGAAATCATCATTACCGGCACCAGCTTGAAAGGCGTCGCGCCGGTCGGCGCCACCATCATGACCGTCGGTCGCGATGAGCTCGAATCCATTGGCGCCCAAACCGTGCAACAGGTACTGAAAACAGTACCGGCGGTGGTTGGCAACAACACCGCGGGACAGGGTGGGTTTGGCAGTTTCGACGGCTCGGCAACCAACGCACCGACCATTCACAGCCTGGGAGCGTCGGCATCGAACTCGACCCTGATTCTGCTGAACGGGCACCGTCTGCCGGTCGGCGGTGTGAATCACGTACTTGGGGATCCGAACATCGTTGCGCCGCTCGCATTGGAGCGTGTAGAGGTACTGGCGGATGGTGCGTCGTCAGTGTATGGCTCGGATGCGGTCGCGGGCGTAATCAACTTCATCACCCGGCGCAATGTCGATGGCGTGGAGTTCACCGCGCAAAAGGGCTTTGGCGACGGCTACGATACGTTCACCGCCGGTGTGCTGTTCGGCAAGGCCTGGGATAACGGCTCGGCACTGATCAGCTACAACTATTCCGACCGATCAAACCTGCGTGCCAGCGACCGTGACTACACCAACTGGGATCACACCGCCCTGGGCGGCACCAACCAGGCCAACAGCAACCAATGCCGGACGCCGGCGTTCACCGACACCGCCACCGGCCTGACGTATTTCTCACCGTACAGTGGCGCGGGCCTGTCCAGTGCCGCCGCGCGGGACTTTGCCGCCAGCACGGCGGACTGTGACAGCCGTGACACCTATGACATCGTGCCGTCCGAACTGCGGCACAACGTTCTGGTGTCTGCACAGCAGGATCTCAGTGACCGGCTGCGCCTGACCGGCGATGTCATTTATTCCAATCGCGAGACCAGCCGCAACGTGCAACGTGGCAGCGGCTCAAACATCACCATCTACGGTTCGGGTGCGCCGGCCGGGTTTTCCAATAACCCGTTCTTCGTTGCACCGGCGGGCACCGGCGCCACCAGCGGGCGCCTCAATTTCCTGGCTGACGGTGTGCTCGGCTCAGGCGCCCACCAGGACGGTACGGCGGAAACGCTGTATTTCCGTGGCGACGCCGAGTACCAGCTCTCAGATGCCTGGTCGTTCAACATTGGCGCGATTCATGGCCGCGACCGATCGCGGGTGGAGAACATCGATTACCTGTGCGGGTCGTGCCTGAATCTGGCGATGAATGGCCGGACCAGCGCAAACGTCAACGGCGTCCCGACCACTGTCACGATGGTGCTGACCCCTGACAATGCAATCGATCCATTCGGCAACGGCACGTCAGCGGCGACCAAGGCATTCCTGACTGATTCGCGCGAGTTCACGCAAGCGATACAGCGGATGACCAATGTCTATGCCAAGGTTGATGGCGATGTGTTCGAATTACCTGCAGGTGTGGTCAAGATTGCAGTCGGGGGTGAATACATCGACTACGGCATCAGCCAGGACAAGGTGTCGCCCACCCAACTTGGCCCCCACAGCGCCAATTCGGCTTTCCTGCATCTCGACTATGCACGTGACGTCAAATCCGCTTACGCGGAGTTGTTCGTACCGCTGGTATCGCCGGATATGAATGTGCCTGGCGTCTACAAGCTCGAAATGAATATCGCCGGCCGCGTCGATGACTACAGCGACTTCGGCTCCACCACGAATCCGAAAATCGCGCTGAACTGGGAAGTGATGGATGGATTGCGATTTCGGGGCAACTGGGGCAAGTCGTTCGTTGCGCCGGCGCTCACCAGTACCGGTGCCAACGAGTTCGGTCAGACCGCCGAATCGACGTTTGGCGGTGCTGGCGGCGCCGCGTTCGACGTGCCTTACAGCACTTATCCGCTGGCGGCACAAATCCCGAACTGCAATCCCACGGCTTCGAGCTGCGCGTTCAATGCCGGTGGCGTCAACAATGTCGCCGGGGTGCAGGTCAACGGCGGCTTTGCCGGCCTGACGGCACAGACCGGTGAATCCTGGAGCATCGGCGCGGATTTCACGCCGGAGTTCGCCCCGGGCCTGCGGATCAGCGTGACTTACTGGGACAACAATCTGCGTGGCGGCGTCACTGCGCCGAGCACCGGTCTGGTGCTGTCGGCGCCTGACCTGGCGTCCCGGCTGCAGGTGTATCCAAACGGCGCCACCCCGGCCGAGATCGCCGCTGCGGTAGGTACGTTGCCGCAGAATTCGCCGCTGCCGACCACGCCGATCTACTTCATCTTCGATTTCCGTCAGGGCAATGTCGTCAATCTCGATGTGGCCGGTATCGATTTTGATATGAACTACACGTTCGATACCGAACGCGCCGGCAGCTTCACCATCGGCGGCGCGTTTACCCGCAAGCTCAAGTTCGACGGGTTCAATGGCGCGGGCGGCGAAGTGTTTGATGCGCTGGGTACCGCCGGTGTGTTCACGACCTTCCAGTCGATCAAGCTCGAAGCGCGTGGCCATCTCGGTTGGGACTACCGCAACTTCAACTCCCACCTGTACGTGAACTACACCGACGGCTATGAAAACCGTGGCCTGTTCGGTACCGATAACACCGGCTATCCGGTCGAGCGCAATTCGCTTGGCATACCGATCAGTGGGGGTCGCCCGGTATCGTCGTTCACCACGGTCGATCTGAACGTGGCATACACGTTCGAGGATCTGTTCGGTTTCGGCGAGGCCAAGGTCTACGTCGACGTCTCCAACCTGCTGGACGAAGACCCGCCGTTCGTAAATGCGAATTTCGCCGGCTACAGCGGCTACGACAGCTTCAACGCCAGCCCGATCGGGCGGGTGGTTTCAGTCGGCTTACGCACCAAGTTCTAGGTTTGCGTTAGTGCGTTGATGTAATGCTGCGCCCCGGCTCTGGCCGGGGCGCTTGCGTGCGGGACTACTTATACGTGCGCTGCCAGTGATCGGGCAACCACGGTTGCCCCATCGTCGATTGTATTGCCCGCCGCCCACAACCACCGACCCGCGAACTCTCGGCTCGGCCGCTGCAGTATCAGTCATTGTCCCTGGCGTAATGCCGCAGAAAGTATTCGAGAATTCGCCACTGCTCGTCGTCGTTGGCGACGGCGCCGTGATCGACCATTCGCAGGATGAGTTCGTCCCATTCGTCATCGGTACGCGGCTGGCTGATGACAAGTTCGATCGGATGACACACCGCGCAGGCGCGCACGACAAGTTCCAGGTCATCGTCCGCTGCCGGACCGGGCGTGTCAGCCCCGCCGGCAGCTGCCTGCGGCATTTCGGCACTGTATGCGATCCCGGCCGGCCACACCGTGGTGGCTTGCAGCATACAGAGCAATGCTGCAACCCGGCCCGCGTGGCTGACGGCCTCGCGAAGAAGTCCGCCACTGCCGCTTCCACGCATGACCGGGATCCAGCGGCAACGCCCGGCCATGATCAACGGGCCGACCCGAGGCCTTCGAATACTTCGAATCCTCTGGTTTTCACCTGCCACTGAGGCATTGTGCACAGTGCGCACTCGCGCCCGACAAACATCGCTGCCTGTTGCAGGCGGCCTTTCAGATGCCAATCGAGCCAGGCGATGGCGACCGGTGCGAATGCGCCACCAGCGGCTTCGCGGTAGGTCCCGGAATGACCGACGCCGTTTTTCCACGCCCGGAACACCGGTACCTGATCTATCAGTTCGAAGTCGGCCTCGGAATTCTTGAACGCGACGTCCGACTCGTCGCCGGAAATGTAGGCGACCGGCCCATGAAACCCTGCAAGACTGGCACGCGTTGCCGGGGCGCCGGGCAGGCCATCACGTCCTTCGAAGGTACCGCTATTCCAGATCATGGTTGTCGTCACGCGCGGATCGGCCGCCGCGACTATCGCCTGCAGGCCACCGCAAGACTGCCCCATCACGGCGATTTTGCTCGTATCCAGCCGGCGAAAATACGGACTCCCCGGCTCGCTGTTCTGGGCAATCGCCCAGTCGATGGCATCGATGAGTTGAACTGCGTGGGTCGGCGGCGTCCGCTCGGCCGGATCCGCCGACTGGCCGATGACCGGCGGCAGCGCGGGCGTCGACTCCAGCGCCGGTGAACCTGGCGGACCAATCGCCACCGCGAGATAGCCGTGCGAGGCAATTTCGGTAAGGAAGTAGCGAAACCGGTTGCCGTAATTGACGCAGGCACCGTTGGCCCAGGCCACAATCGGCAATGCGCCTTCGGCAGCTTCCGGCAATGTCTGCGGACGGTAGACCGTGTGGGTCGGCAGCGAAGGTTCCACCACCATCACCGCCTTGTAAGGGCCACTCCCCTGCGCGACCGAGGCCGGCACGTAGGCGGGACCGACAGGCGGCGGAGCGGCGTGCGGCTGAACCTCGTCGTCGGTCACGCCGAGCACCCACTTGATCGCCTCCAGATACATTGTCTGTACACGTGGATCGTCCCAGGCTTCGTCGGTATGGCCGAGCGATGACGAAAACACGCGACCCTTGCCATAACGTTTGGTCCACGCGATCGGAAAATCGGCATCGCGCCGGTGAACCCGTGAACTGGCGAGATCCAGGCGGGACGGTTCCAGGCTGAGCAGCACATCGACATCCTCGCGTGCATACGGCGCACGGTACTGATACATCTCGTCGCGCATGATCATTTCTGGCGGAAGATGCTGCACGATCGACGAATCCGGCCGCTCGACCCGAACCGGTGCGTCGAACACATTCCAGGGATGGTCGTCAAAGTACCCACCAATCATGTTGCCGAATTCCGGCCAACCGTACATCGACGCCGCAGCGGTATGGACAGCCACCAAGCCCTTGCCATCCTCGGCCACGAATCGGCGCAGGTCCTCCTTCTGCGCAGCCGTCATTTCGGTCTCACCGTTGGTGTACAGCACGACAGCATCGAAATAGTCGAGATTGCGTCCCGGCGCCTGCCTGGACCCGCCTTTGGCATAGTCTCCCATGCCCCACACTTCACTCTTGGTCACGAGGTCCGTATCGGTGCGGATGAATGCGACGTAGTCACCGTCGCGACGGCCGAGCTGCTCCAGCCTCGCCAGCGCATGGCTGACAGCGTCGTGCGCAATCTGGTTACCGGTATGCAGGTCGCCGATGATCAACACTTTGTGCCTTCCGGCATAGGGATCGCGCAATTGGCGAGCGCCACCACCGGCAGGCGTTGCGGCCTGTACCGCGGACAACAATCCAAGCGCCAGGACCAGTCCGACACCCGAAATTCCGATCTGCATCACATTTCTCCTCATGGTTCGGCCAGCACACCCGGTGCCCCGGGCGGCGGGAGGCGAATCATTCACGGGGTAAATTCGCCTCGCTCACGGCTGCCGCGAGGTGGACCCCCGGTGCGGCACCGGCTTCAACGTCAACGGACGAACTCATGAACCCAATTGATCGCTGACGCGGCACAGGTGCGCCACATGTTCTATCGCCAATACATAACCGTGCGTACCCAGCCCGGTGATCATGCCGGTCACAACCTGGGTCATGATTGAACGCGAGCGCCATTCGGTTTCACGCCGGTGGAGGTTGCTGATATGCACTTCGATCACGGGAATCTTGCACATACGCAGCGCATCGAGAACGGGGTACGCCGCATAGCTGAAACCGGCCGGGTTGATGACCAAACCGTTTCCGCCCAGGCGTGCTTCGTGGATCAGTGCGAGCATTTCATGTTCGGCGTTTGTCTGGTGGAACCGCAAAGCGAATCCGGCTTTTTCAGCGGCCCGGTGGCACGCCTGTTCCACGTCAGCCAGCGTGTCTCGACCGTAGATTTCCGGTTCGCGCTGACCCAGCCATTCGAGATTCGGACCGTTGAGCACGAATAGTGTCGGTGTCATTGGTTATTCCTGATGTCGACAGGGAGCGCTCATCGTCGCAACAACGGCTGCCTCGATGGCACAGCGCCGTCCCTTGTGTTAAACGGACTAGTTCGTACATTATACGTCGAATCAATGTCGGAGAACATCGATGGCACGCTACCAGCTGTTCCTCACCACCACCTTGTTGACCACAGGAATCGCTTTCGGCGCTACCGGCGACTGGCCGACCTACGGTCATGACAAAGGTGGCATGAGGTTTTCCACGCTCGCCGACATCACTGCGGCCAACGTCACCAACCTTGAGGTTGCCTGGACCTACCACATGCGACCGGAAGTTCCGGCAGCCGCCACCCCCATGGCGGCACGGCGCGCGGCGCGATTTCTCGCCGGCCAGGCGACACCGCTGGTCGTGGATGGCCGCATGTACGTTTCGACGCCATATTCACAGGTGGTGGCACTGGACCCCGTCACCGGCGAGAAACTCTGGGCCTACACGGTTCCTGAGAGTGGCCGCCCTTCACTGCGCGGGGTTGAATACTGGCCGGGCGACGGCAGCGCAGCTGCCCGCATCGTGTTTGGCACGCGCGACGGTCGCCTGATTGCCCTGGATGCCGGAACGGGCGTTCCGGCAGCGGGATTCGGGGACAACGGGGTAGTCGATATGACTTATCCGGGCACAGCGCAGGATCGCGGTCCGCCGTTCGGCATGACTTCGCCGCCCGTCGTCTGGCGCGACCTGGTCATCACCGGCTCAGCCACCCAGGAGTACCCGCCACTCGGCAATCCTGGTGATGTCCGCGCCTGGGATATCCGCACCGGCGAACTGCGCTGGACGTTTCACAGCGTTCCGCGCCCGGGCGAACCGGGCTACGATACTTGGGAAAGCGGTAGCGCGGACCGCCGCTCGGGTGTCAACGTCTGGGGGTTCATCACCGTCGATGACGAGCGCGGAATCGCGTACCTGCCATTCGGCGCGCCTGCCTATGATCGCTACGGCGGCGACCGCAAGGGTGACAATCTGTACGGCACCTCGCTCGTTGCAGTGGATGCCGCGACCGGTGCCTACCGCTGGCACTTCCAGGTCGTCCATCACGACATCTGGGATAACGATTTGCAGGCGCCACCCTTGTTGTTCGACATGGAAGTCGATGGCAGCGCGGTGCCCGCCGTCGCCGTCACGTCAAAGAACAGCCTCGTCTTCGTACTCGATCGGATCACCGGCAAACCGTTGCATCCGATCGAGGAACGCGTTGTACCAACAAGCGACGTGCCGGGAGAAG
Organism: Gammaproteobacteria bacterium; assembly: GCA_024234975.1. Lineage (GTDB taxonomy): Bacteria > Pseudomonadota > Gammaproteobacteria > JACKNH01. The sequence continues at coordinate 284,176 of JACKNH010000004.1, read as the reverse complement.
TCACTTCGCCGACACAACCGTTCCCGGTGGCGACGCCGCCCCTGGCCCGCACCGGTTTCGACCTGCAGCGTGATCTCGCGACGCTGACTGTTGAACATACGCAATGGTGCCGCGACTGGATCATGCAAAACGAAATGCGGGCGGGGGGCCTGTATGTCCCGTTCGGCTTCAACCGTACGACGATTGCCTTTCCCGGCTTCCAGGGTGGCAACAACTGGGGTGGCGCCGCACTCGATCCAGGGCTTGGATACCTGTTCATCAACACATCAGACCTTGGCCAGGTCATATCCCTCGTCGCCGCAACCGGCGACGGGCCGTTGCCGGTCACGCTCGGACCGGTCAACGCGCGTTTCCAGCAGCCCGATACACGCCTGCCATGCCAGCAACCCCCATGGGGACAATTGAGCGCAGTGGATACCGCAACTGGCAAGGTGGCCTGGCAAACCACGCTTGGTGTCAGTGATGCGCTGCCGGAGGACATCCGAGGCACCGGTCGACCCAATGTCGGCGGACCGATAGCCACGGCCGGTGGCCTGGTCTTCATCGGTGCTACTGACGACAGTCGATTTCGCGCGTTTGATTCGCGGACCGGTGCCGAACTCTGGACCGTCGATCTGCCGGCATCGGCGCATGCCACACCGATCACTTACCGGGGCGCGGACGGCAGGCAGTACGTTACAGTGATCGCAACCGGTGGCAGCTTCATCAACAGTCCGGTGACCAGCGATGCGATCATCACCTTCGCCTTGCCGTAACAGATTGCCGATGTAGTGGCAGTTCGCGCCGATACGGTGCGTGGCGCTGGAGGTACCACCAGAAGCCGGGCACACTTAATCCATCGCCACGGATAGGCGCTACAATATGCCTCCCCGAACACTTCGGTGAGAGGATGTATACGATGCATTGTTGCCGGTTTGTCGTGGCACTGACTGCCACCGCCATGTTGTCATTCACCACGGTTGCCAGCGCGCAACCCGCCGCAGGCGATCGCGAATTTCAGATCACCGGCGGTTTTTTCCTTTCGCATGGCGATGCGTGGACGGGCACCGCGCAAGGTGACCTGACCTACAGCTTGTATGCTTCGGAGACGCTGGAATACGGCGGCCGCCAGCTCGTCAGCTATTCCATCAATGATCCGCAGGAAGATGTCTGGACGGGCAGTACCACCGGTTTCGTCAATTACTACCCGTGGTCAGCCAACAGTGAAAGCAAGTGGCGCACCTATGTCGGCCTGTTTGCCGGCGCCGCATACAGCGATGTCGACATCACCGGCACCGCGGGTCCGGCGATAGGCTTCAAATACTACTTCCGCGATGACGTCTACTTCACCACGCAATACCGCGTTGAAGTCTATTTCGACAATCTTGATGCGGGCGAGGAAACCACCGACTTCCAGGACGCCAACCACGTGCTGACGTTCGGCGTCGGTTTCAAATTCAAGTGAGCCTGCCGATGCTGCGCCGACTGCTGATCGCCCCGCTGCTGCTGACCCTGGCTTTGCCGGCCGCCGCCGGCAGTTGGGGTGAGCAATGGGATGCGCTGCCCAAGGAACGCAAACTGCTGTACACCAATGCCGGTATGGCGGCATTCATCACGCTGTGGGGTGTCACGCAATGGGATTACTTCCAGAGTTCACCCAAGACCTCATCGGAAGGTTGGTTCGGCCAGGACACCAGTGAAGGCGGCGCCGACAAACTCGGCCATGCCTACACCAGCCACCTGCTGACTAATATCCTCGCATCGAAATACCACAAGTGGGGTTACGAAACCGATCAGGCCGGGCTGTATGGTGCGCTGTCCGCCTTCGGTGTGCAGGCCTTCATGGAAGTCGGTGATTCATTCAGTGGTAAATACGGTTTCTCCTATGAAGATTTCATTGCCAATGGCGTAGGCGCGCTGTACGGGTACTACTACTGGCGTTACCCGGCGCTGGCGGAGAAAGTCGATTTTCGCATCGAGTACGCGCCGACCTTCGAAAACGGCGACGTGTTCACGGATTACGAACACCACAAATACCTGCTGGCGTTCAAATTCAGTGGCGTGGATCGGATCAAGGACACACCGCTGCGATTCCTGGAATTGCACGGCGGCTACTATGCCCGCGGCTACGACGACCGGATCGCCGCCAACGAACGGCGCCAGCTTTACGTCGGCATCGGCCTCAACCTGTCTGAACTGGCCGAATCGGCGAGCCTGCCGCGGCTGTCGACCTTCTTCAAGTTCTACCAGACGCCTTACACCTACGTCTCCACCCGCCACCGTCTGGGTGACTGAACGGGAATTTGTGACGCCGGACCCGGTCACAGCGTGTTCCGGCCGGTTCCCGGCCACCTGGCGGGAGGAGAACGACCATGCGTAGTACATTCACCGCGCTGACGCGCGCTGCGTTGGCGGTCACAGCGTTGTTCATTGCCATCACGGGCAACGCCAACGAACTGGCCGCCGGCAAGGACACGGTGTTGATCACCGGCGCCAACCGCGGCATCGGCCTGGGTTTCGCGCAGCACTACGCCGCAGCGGGTTGGAACGTGATAGCGACCGCGCGTAGTCCGGGTGGCGCCCAGGAGTTGCAGTCGCTGGCCGGGCAATATCCGAATGTCGTCGTCGAAGCGCTTGATGTCACCGATGGCAACGCCATCGCAGCGCTCAGTGCACGCTATCAGGGCAAGCCGATAGACCTATTGATCAACAACGCCGGTGTGCTGGGAGACCTGGAAGCGCAGCGTTTCGGTGACTATGACGCGGACGTCTTTCAACAGGTGATGGCAGTCAACGTTTTCGGCCCGATGAAGATGAGCGAAGCGTTTGCCGACCAGGTCGCCGCCAGCAAGCATCGCAAGATCGTCACCATCACCAGCAGCGCGGCGATCATCACCGGCGCCTCGCGCCCGAATGCGTTGCAGTTCTACAGCATCAGCAAGGCCGCGGTGAACAAGGCCATGCGCGGCATCCAGGGCGAACTCGCAGCGAAAGGCGTCCTCGTCATCCTGCTGTCACCGGGCGGTGTAATGACGGATATGGTGCGCGAAGCCTTCGGCGACCGCGTCTCACAGATGAACACGCAGACCGTTGATCAGAGCGTCAGCGCCATGGTGGAAGTCATCGCCGGGGTGGATAGCAGTTACGATGGCAGCCACCTGGACTACAAGGGCAACAAGATCCCCTGGTAGGCGGCTCTGTCAGACTTCGGTAGCCAGCGGCGCAGACCCGTCCGTGGCAGCGGGCGCTGCAGTGAGGGCGTCTGCTCCGTTGGTTCCGAACAACCTGCAGGTCTGATCAACGCGGTCCCGAGCTGCCGTGGGGATGATGTCCAATGCATCGACTTTCGCCAATCGCAGCGCCAGCCCGCATTGGTTGGCGATCTGGATTGCCAGGCCGGGCCGCGCGTTCAATTCAAGGATCAGTGGGCCGTAATCGCGGTCGAGCACGATGTCCACGCCGAGATAGCCCAGGTGGGTGAGTTCATAGGATCTTGCGGCCAGTTCCAGCAATGACGGCCAGTTCGGAATCTGCAAGCCCGCCAGCGGCATGCCGAAATCCGGATGCTCGTTGACCCGCCGGTTCAGCCAGACGCCGTCGGTGGTGATACCGGTGGCAATTTCGATACCGACGCCAACAGCGCCCTGGTGCAGGTTGGCTTTGCCATCGGAATTGCGCGTAGGCAGCCGGATCATCGCCAGCGAGGGCACACCGCGGTAGACCAGTACGCGGATGTCCGGTACGCCACGATAACTCATGGGTTCCAGCACCGGGTCCACGCAGACGCGGTATTCAATCATGGCCGTGTCCGATACCCCGCCGAGCGAATAGATGCCGCTCATGATGTTGGACGCGTGGTATTCGATGTCTTCCAGTGACAACGCCCGGCCATCGGTCTTGACGTAGAGATCGCGCCGCCGGCTGTCGATGACCAGTACCCCTTCACCGCCACTGCCGTGCGCCGGCTTCATGACGAAACTGCTGCGACCGGCAAGGATGTTTTCCAGTCGGGCAAGATCGTGCGGCGTGGTCACCGTGCCGTACAGTTCCGGTACAGCGATACCCGCGGCCAGCGCGAGTTTCTTGGTACGCAGCTTGTCATCCACCAGCGGATAACTGTGCCGCGGGTTGTGCTTCATGACGAACTCGCGGTTGCGCGCGTTGAGACCAAGCACGCCTTTTTTTCGCAATTTGAGCCAGGTGGATATCATTCCGATTGAGTCGCTTCCGCCTAGCCGCGCGTCAGGTCTCTGAAGCGCAGGACTTCGCTGATGCGATACCCGGTGTACGCCCCCAGCAGCAGGCAGCCCGCGAGCACCACCAGCAGCAGTTCAGGGAAGTTGAACATCAGATGCATCAGGTAGGGATGATTCATGGCGTAATAGCCGGTCACCGCGACGACCAGGCTGCCTACCGTTTCCTTCACGGTTTCACCAAGACCGCGTTCTTCCCAGACGATCGACATGCGTTCAATGGTCATGGTCAGAATCACCATCGGGAACAACGCGACCGACAGCCCCTGTTCCAGCCCGAGCTTGGCGCTGAACTGGCTCATGATCAGCATCAGTATCACAACGATGACCAACATGCCCGCCAACCGCGGAACGAGCAGCAATCGCAGGTTGGCCAGCGCGATGCGCAACAGGAAGCCGACGAAAACGATACTGACGAACAACGACACGCCCCACGCCAACCGTGTTTCGCGGAACGCCAGCGCGATCAGAATCGGAGTGAACGTACCGAAGGTCGGAATGCCGACCACGACGCGCATGAAGGCGATGATCAACGCACCGATCGGCACCATCAACAACACCTTGTAGACTTCCTGGGTGGGGATGGGCAGGTTGAACAAGGTGAAGTTCATCAAGCCGGTATCCAGGCGCTTTTCAAGCTCGCCGGCCAATTCAATCTGCGAGATGCCGGAGCGCGTGACAGAAAAGCGCAGCTCATCATTACGGATACCGGAAGCCTCAACCACCGGCCGACTGCCGTCGGTCCAGATGAGGAAATTTGCCGGGTAACCGGCCTCGCCAGTCTGCGGATTGAAACCGCGCCAGCGTTCGAAGTTGTTGACCTCCAGCCAGGGCACCAGCCCGCGATCAACGAAATCACTGGTCAGTGAAATGCCATACACGGCGCGGGCGGGGATGCGGGCGCCGGCCAGGATCTCGGCGACCAGGTTCACCCATTCGCCCGCGCGGCGCGCAGTTCGTATCACCTTGACGTTCTCGTCGCTGGTATCGTTCAGGATCGTCAGCAGTCGGTTGGTGAAGGTGAAGATATCGGCCGACTCGGCGCGCGCCTGATCCAGTACGGTTTCGATCGCAGTCGCCAGCGGTTCGGGATAGTCCGGCGTCACCGGTGCGGTGGTGGTCGCCACGCGATCGCCAGGGAACCTCGAATCCCGTGCGCTCTGGTAGACATTGATGCGGTAGTACAGTGCCTGATCACCTTGCGAGCGGCGCCGGGTCCAGACGACACGCCGACCACGTGAGGTTTCCTCGGTCAAGGTCCGGCCGAAATCGCCTGAGACGAATTGCTCATCGATGATGGTGAAGCCGCGGGGATCCGATGGCAGCGCCATGCTGACATTGACCGGACCGCTGCGGCCGGTGAATGCGAGCCGCGCTTCGACCATCCAGATATCCGACTGTGCGGCCGGTTCCAACGGCATATGCAGCCGGGTGACTTTCAGGTAACAGATGCTGACGCCGGTAACGACCAATACCAATGCAAGTGTGAGCAGAGGCGACAACCGGCTGAAGACGTTCCGACTCATTTCTTGGCCACCGGGCAACTGGCTTTGCGGGTAAACGTGCGACCTGGGTCGACGAGAATCTTCTCAGCCAGGAAATCCCGCCCGAGCAGTACGGAGTAATTGAAGTTGCTGCGGTCGGCCAGCGTGAACACTTCCTGGTAGCGGCGCCCCGCCATGCAAAAGGACAACTTGACCGCGGGACGCTCGTCCACGCCCTCGCCTTCGTCCGCCGCGTCGCCCGGCCGCATCTTGATCGCGACCTCGCGCACCAATGGGCGTTCGACCGAGACCGTGGGATTATCGTCACTGCCGTGGGAAAACCCGAGTTTGAAGCGGACCATCTCCTTGCCGTCGCGTTCGAAACGCTCGATATCGATGGCGTGAATCGAATTCGATTTGGCGCCCGTGTCGAGCTTGGCGCGCACGCGCTCGTCCCATGGCATCAATCTGACAGATTCCAGCCAGCCCAGAATCTGCCGCCTGGGTTTGACGGTCGGAACCTCGTCGGCGGCCTGGGCCGGAACCCCCGTCAGCGCCAGTGCCGCCAGCAATACTGCGCGGAATGGCGGGCGTATCAGCAGGCCGTTTCGAGCGCAAATCAGCGCCTGGCGGACGAATGAAATAACCATCTGGCTATAACCGAGTTTCACCCGATTTCGGGGGCAGCGGATCATAGGGCAAACACCGACGTTTTATAACAGGTGAATCATAAAAATAGTGGGAATGCCGCGCAGGCGCTACCGCCTGGTTCCGCAAGACGGGGTATTGGTTGCTGCCTGGTAAAGATTACGCGTTGATCACGGTCATGGCGTGGCCAACGGTTCGCCACCCCATATCTGGCGGGCATTGAGTGGCCCGGTATGGACCAGCATGGCGTCGAGGTTGACCTTACCGGAGCCGGTGACCTCGAATAGCGTCTCATAACCCCCGTCGTTTGCGACCCCGGCTTCGCCCAGCGCCTGGCGGATGCGCGCCAGGCCTTCCGGCAGGGAAAGCAGTTCGGAGACTTCCATCAGGCCCGGATCACGGGTACCGGCAACGACCATGATCCGGTTGCCCGCGGGACCGGGAAACACGCTCAGCAGGCCGTAATCCCGATACGAAGACTGGCGGTCGACACCCTCAGCCGCCTCGCTGACAAAGCGCGCACCGGAATCGATATCGATGATGACGTCAAAGCTCTCGCCCGTCGTCAGGCCGGACGAGGCAAAGGTGAACTCGTTCAGAGGCCCGAGCGCGCTGATATAACCGAGGTACAGAATGTCGCGCGCCCGGATATCGGCGACCCGCAGTTCAGACGCAGGCATCAGTTCCGCCCGACGCCCGGCCGCGGCAAGCACCGGCATCACGTCGCGCAAGGCATAGGCGACGCCCACGGGCAGATAGTTCAAATCGAGGTTGCGGTAATTGGCGGCCTGCTCCGGATTGGCCAGCAGATGGCTGTCAAAATCAGCCGGCGAATTGATGGAAAATTCGCGCACCAGACGGCGGATGCCACCGTTGCCGTCGGTTTCTCCAAAGATGTAGTAGTCGCCCAGCACCACCAGCAGCGGCATATCGTGGGCGAGCAATGGCTGCCAGATCGGATCCTTTGCGGCAATATCCTGCAGTGTGGGTTGCGCCGTCGGCCGCCACCAGCCCGCGATCGCCACCAGCGCCAGCAGCAGTGTCAGCGTAAGCAGTGCACGCTGTGGCCACGCTGACGCCGCGTTGCTGCCCGCGGATTCATCCACCAGTGCCTCGTCATCCTCGCCGCCGCTGTCAATGACATTGGTTTCCGTGGATTCAATCACTATCCGGTACTGCCCTTTGGGTATGGTCAGCCGGTAATCCGAGAACGCCGGGTTAGCCTGGTAGAAGGCATGCAGCTTCTGCCGTAACTTGTGGATGTATACGCGGACGAATGCATCCTTGGCGACATCGAAATTCCCGCGCTTGCCGAATACGTCGATCGCGATCTCGAGTTCCTTGGGTGTATGGCCGGCCACCGAGTGGCGCAGCAGGTACGCGAACAGCTCGCGATAGCTGCGCGTACGGCCCAATGCCGGGCTGGCCAGCAACTGCTCGCCCAGTGCCTGCAGGCGCGCTGGCGTTGCGTCGTCCAGCGGTTCGTTATCAGCGCTGTGGGCAGCTTGTTCCATACTTGATTTCCGACGTTCCAATTGACCTGCCCGCGGGTGGCGTCAAGCCTGGCCGCGCGTGATCGGCCCGGGCTGCAATCGCGATGAACTTGATTGGTGGGTTGGTCCCTGCGCGCGACCCTCGGTTCCCGCACTGAGCTTATCACGGCTTTCTGCAGGCGATTCCCACACCGCCTGCATGGCGCATCACGCGCCCGCCCTGCGCCGGGGGTACAAAACGCTTGTTCAGTATGCAAGCTTGCAGCAACGCGGTGAGCGGGCAACAATACCGTATGGCTGCGCGGAAATATCGCTGGGCGACCGCCTCGGACGAAGAACTGCTGAGCATGCGGTTCCGGGATCTCAAGCTGGTGTTGAGCCGCACGACGGTCCAGCCGCGCATCGATCGCCTGTACGGCGAACTCGGCCAGCGCGGCATCAAATTCAAGCCGCATTGCTGGCTGGCGGAGGAATGGTTTTCCCCCGATGGTGTTCCGGGAATCGCCATCCCGTTCTACCTCGCCCATCGCCGCCTGAGCCAACTTGAAAACCGCCAGATGTTCGGCGTGGAAGGCGGCACCGACAAATTCTGCATGCAGTTGCTGCGCCACGAAGCCGGTCACGCGATTGACACCGCGTATGGCCTGCATCGGCGGCAACGCTGGCAGCAGATGTTCGGACGCTTCCAGAAGCCTTACCCCGATTACTATTCGCCGCGACCACAGAGCAAGAACTTCGTATTGCATCTGGACTGGTGGTACGCCCAAAGCCATCCGGCGGAGGACTTCGCCGAAACCTTCGCGGTGTGGTTGGCGCCTGGCAGCCGCTGGCAACGCGAATATGCGGGCTGGGGCGCACTGAAGAAGCTGCAATACGTTGACGAACTGATGGCGTCCCTGACCGATCGCAGCCCGCTCGTCCGCAAGCGCGTGCATATCGAGCCGTTGTCACAGAACAACCGCACACTGGGCGAACATTACGCGGAGAAGCGCAAACACTATGCCATTCAATTGCCGCAGTTCTACGATACGGAGCTGTGCCGCCTGTTCACCCACGATTGGGATGGCAACGGCAGCCGTCGTACCGCGGCGGCATTTCTGCGCCGGAATGCCGGGCTGTTATGCGATGTCTGCGCGCGCAGCACCGGCGAGTACCCCTATGTCTTTGCGCAGATTCTGCAGGAGATGATTATCCGCTGCCGTGAATTGAAGTTGCATCTGTCCGAAACCGAAGAGCAGACGCGCCTCGGAGTGGTGGCATTTCTGATTGTTCATATGCTCAATCACATCAACCAGACCCAGCACCGGGTGCCGGTATGAAAGCACGTCGGGTACTGGTACTGGTGCACGAGGATCTGGTGCCGCCGGATTCGCTGGATGGCTATACCGAGGCCGAGATTTCGCAGTGGCAGACCGAGTATGACGTGGTCTCGACGCTGCGCGCCATCGGCCACGAAGTCATGGTGGTCGGCGTCTATGACGACCTCGGCCGCATCCGCCAGGCGATGCGCGAGTTCAAGCCGCACATCACGTTCAATCTGCTCGAGGAATTTCACGGCAACTCGCTGTTCGACCATCACGTGGCGAGCTTCCTGGAGTTGATGAAACAACCTTACACCGGGTGCAATCCGCGCGGCCTGATGTTGTCGCATGACAAGGCGCTGACCAAGAAGATCCTGAGTTTTCACCGCATCCGCGTGCCACGGTTCGCGGTTCTGCCGCATGGCTACCAGGCGCGCGCCCTGCATCGGCTGAGCTTTCCGTTGATCGTCAAATCGCAGATCGAAGAAGGGTCTTACGGTATTTCGCAGGCCTCCATCGTCCGCAACGAGGACAAGCTGCGCGAGCGTGTGGGGTATGTGCGCAACAAGCTGAACACGCCGGTGATTGTCGAGGAATATATAGAAGGTCGCGAGCTGTACATTCCCATTCTCGGGAACACGCGGCTGCATGTCATGCCTATCATCGAATTGCATTTCGGCGATGTCGCCCCCGGCACGGCGCGAATCGCGACCTCGCGCCTGAAGTGGGACGCCAAGTACCAGAGCGACCGTAACGTATCCATCAGCAACGCGTGGAATCTTGACGAAGCGCTGGAGCGCCAGTTGATGCATGTCGGCAAACGCATCTATCGCGCGCTGGGGCTGAGCGGCTATGCCCGCATCGACGTCCGCCTTACCGAGGACAACGAAATCTTCGTGCTCGAAGCCAATCCCAACCCCGATATCTCCCGCGATGGCGAATTCGCGCTGGCGGCCGAAGCCGAGGATCTCAGTTACGAAGCGCTGTTGCAGAAAATCATCACTCTCGGCGGGAATTACCGCGGGGGGCTGGCGCTTTCCTGATCAAACCAGCGCTGACACGCTGGCCGCCGTCGCTGCGTTGTGTCATGGGCGCCTGATTTCCTGCATAATTCGCCGGCCCTGCAGCCCCCGGGTTGAGTCAGTCGATGCCGCAGTTGCGCAGCGCGCCTGACAGCGGCACTGCGCCGGTTGCCGCACGAAAAATCCGGCCACGTGGCGTTATACGAAATCCGGGCCTGGCATCGACCCGGCGTTACTCAATTCAACCGTTTTCATCGGCCCGACCATATCCATGGCAGATTCAACACCCACCGTCGGTTTCGTCAGTCTCGGCTGCCCCAAGGCGCTGGTGGATTCCGAACGCATCATCACCCGCCTGCGGGCCGAAGGCTACCAGCTGGCGCCCGATTTCAAGGGTGCGGATCTGGTCATCGTCAATACCTGTGGTTTCATCGATTCGGCGATTGAAGAGTCCATGAACACCATCGGCGAAGCGTTGGCGGAAAATGGCAAGGTCATCGTGACAGGATGCATGGGGCGCAATCCGGAACGGATTATCCAGGCGCATCCTTCAGTGCTGGGGGTGACCGGGCCGCAGGCGTACGAGGACGTGATGGCCGCGGTACATACCCATCTGCCACCACGCCATGACCCTTACACCGATCTCATTCCGCCACACGGCATCAAATTGACGCCTCGGCACTACGCTTACCTGAAGATCAGTGAAGGCTGCAACAACAGCTGCAGCTTCTGCATCATTCCGAACCTGCGCGGCAAACTGGTCAGCCGGCCAATAGATGAAGTGCTGCGCGAGGCCGAGCAGCTGGCGGCGGCCGGCGTCCGTGAACTGCTGGTGATCTCACAGGATACGAGCGCTTACGGCAGTGACATCAAGTACCGTTCGGGGCGCTGGCGTGACGCTGACTATCAAACCCGGTTGATCGATCTCTGTCGCGCGCTGGGCGAGCTCGGTATCTGGGTACGTCTGCATTACGTCTATCCGTATCCGCATGTCAACGACATCATTCCGTTGATGGCGGAAGGGCGCATCCTGCCGTACCTCGACATTCCCTTTCAGCATGCCAGCCCCGCCGTGCTCAAGCGCATGCGCCGCCCGGCATTTGCCGAAGACACCTTGCGTCGCATCGAACGCTGGCGCGAAATCTGTCCTGATCTGACGCTGCGCAGCTCATTCGTCGTCGGTTTCCCGGGTGAGACCGAAGAAGACTTTGAATACCTGCTCGATTGGCTGGACGAAGCGCAAATCGACCGCGTGGGGTGTTTCACCTATTCAGCGGTGGAAGGCGCGGTCTCCAATGCGCTGCCGGACCATGTGCCCGAAGAACTGAAACAGGAACGCTTCAACGCGGTGATGGAATTGGCGCGCGATGTCAGCGCCCGGCGGCTCAGCCGCTATGTCGGCCGCGAAATCGAGGTGATGGTCGACGAAGTCGCAGACGGAATCGCCATTGCCCGCAGTCGCGGCGATGCGCCGGAAATTGACGGGGTCGTTCGCTTCGAAGCCGACGCCAGCGTAAGGCCGGGCACATTGGTCACGGTCGAGGTTGTCGACAGCGACGACTACGATCTGGAAGCGTTTCTCCCTGAAGCGGACTGACCGAACCGCAGATTTCAGCTGCGCCTGAGTGAACGGCGCCAGCTGGTACGTACAACCTCATCCAGATCAGCCGGGCCGATTTCCTCGACGTCGCTGGTATCGTATATTTCCATCGTTTCACCATAGCGGAACATGCGCTTGCCCAGGCGTGGGTAATCACTGACGCTGACATCGGTGTATTCACCGCCGTGCAGGCAGATCAACGGTTCACGAAACGGGTTGCGCAGCTGGTGGGCGGCTTCGGCCACGCCGATGCCGACGAAGTCGCCTGGCGAAAGAAAGTCTTCCTGGTCGTCGATCTCAATCACCCCTTTGCCGGACAGCACATACCACCACTCCTCTTCGCTGAGCTGAGAATGATAGGCAGTCGCCGCGCCACCGGGTGGTACACGGACGACCGACACGCGCAGGCGCTGCAGCCCCGCCAGCACGCTGAGCTTGGTACCGGCAACTACGCTATCGGGGTTCCACGGATAGGTTACGGTATCGCGAAATTCCTCGGATCGCTCCGCGCGCACAATATAGTTCTTCTGTTCCTGTCCCATGATTACCGGCCTTGCCTGTGTGCCATCTGCCGATGGACCTTTGTTAAGATGCGGTGATAATACGCGGTTTCTCCCGGCCCATGTCATTTTCACACGGCCAGTACCAGGGAGGGATTTGACTGACAATTTACTGAAATCATGGCACTACCACCCGACATCGCCATCGAATCGCTGGAAGCCTGGCTGACGCAGAAAGAGGCCGGGGTAGCCGGTGTCAAAGCCGGAACCGAAAAAATTGTCCGCTGGCGCGCGCCCGGTACGCCGTCACGGGCGCAAACAGCACTGGTCTATATCCATGGCTTCTCGGCCTCTCGCCAGGAAACCTCGCCATTGGCCGAGATTGTTGCCGAAGCCATCTCCGCCAACGTGTTCTATACACGACTGTCGGGCCACGGCATTGGCGGCGATGCCCTGCTGGAAGCCAATTGCGCGCAGTGGTCTGACGATGCAGACGAGGCATTGGCTATTGGACGGCTGATCGGACAGCGGACCATTGTGATGGCGACTTCCACCGGCGCGTCACTGGCATTGCATCGCTGGTTCGCCGGTACTGCAGCCGATGTCGCTGCATTTGTTCTGCTGTCACCCAATCTCGCGCTCAAACACCGGGCCAGCAGCCTGCTGCGAACATCGCTGGCGCCGCTGCTTGTCCGGCTTGTCGTCGGGAAAACCTATTCGTTCCCGCCGGTCAACGAACGCCATGGCAGATTCTGGACCACGTCCTATCCGTCCCAGGCGTTGATCGAGATGTACCGACTGGTGAACCACGTTAACGCTCAGGATTGGCGCCGATTCGATGCGCCTTTCATGATGCTCGCCAATGCCGGTGATCGGCTCGTTGATCCTGCCGTCAGTTCGAAGTTCTTTGAGCAGGCGAGCAGTCGTTACAAGCAGTTTGAGTGGCTGGACAACACCACCGATCCGCAGGCGCATGTCCTGGCCGGAGACATCCTGTCACCTCACACCACCGAAGTCGTCGCGAGTCGGATTATTGAATTCATCCGGCAGATACCGCCCTGAGGCGTGCGGCTCCGGCATTGAAATCCGCGTCAGGCAGCTCTGCTCCCGCCTTGTGCGTTGTCAACAATTTCACTCGTGGTGGAGATGCCGATTTCCGCCGGGAGCGCAGCATCGATCGGCTCGAGGATGGCGCGCGCGAGATTCGAATTGTCGTCGTCCCAGGGATGGAAACCGGGCTTGAGATGCAGCAGCAGCTGGCCGAACAGATCAGGCAGTACACGTTCGCTGATCCAGAATCGCCACGCGGTACGCAATTCCTTGCGCCATGACATTGGTCGCCGGTCCCTGGCCAACAGCCAGAGCGAGCCCACTGAAATACAAGTGGCGAACATCGGAAACGCGAGCAGCGCGCCAGCGAGGCGAATGAAATAGCTTCGATGACAAGCTTTGAGAACATCGAAGGCCACGGCCTTGTGCTCTATCTCTTCCGCGAAATGCCAATCGAACAGCGCACCGATGGCGGGTGCTGCATCGGCCATCAGATTGCGTGAAAGAAATACCTGACCGAAACTCGCATTGATATGCTCGATGGCGGCCACGATGGATAGATGCACTGGCAACGGAATGATTGGCTCGATGATCTTGTACAGCACCCGGTTGGCTACGCGCGTGAAACTGTCAACGTCCACGCCCTGGGTACGCAACAGCGCCCAGTGTGCCTCGTGGCCAATGCCATGTTGCGCTTCCTGGCGGATGAACGCGGTGATACTGCCGCGCAACTCAGGATCGTCGATCAGGTGTAGATGCTGCTGCAGGATGCGGATGTAATAGCGCTCGTTATCGGGCACCAGCAGGCTGTAGGCATTGAGGACGGCCGTGAGCAACCGGCTCTCGCGAAACCAGTCGACAGGCGTCGATGCACAGAACGCAAAGCGCTGGCGGCGCGGCGTGATCTGGTGGGCAGCGGTAGCGCTCACCGGCAATTGCCGCGCGTCACTCACGTCCGGCAATTGCCGGTACGCGAACTTTTGCCAGCGTGTTGCCATGGGCCGTCGCAGTGACCGCCGATCTGCGGTCCTGCGCTTGAATGATGTAACTCATCGCCCGCACATGCTTGCGATCCAACGTCATCGCCTGCTCAACCCATCGATCCACAGTGTCGTACAGCGAACGCAGGGTTACGCTGGCGAATCTCTCTCGCAGCCGGCCGTGCTCGCGGCTGGTGGACGTCGTCATCCAGTTTTCAACGTACGCCCGTCCCTCACCGGTGGGCACGACAACATCAACGATGCCGCGCTCAAACAGCTGTTCCGCCGTCCAGATTCGCGAATCCGTGATCATCTGGGCAGCCAGCGCTGCATTGGTCCGGCAAGTAATGAGGTGCTCGGCGCCCATGCCTGGATACAAGCCGAACAGGGATTCCGGGAATGCGAACGTTGCGCCCCGTTCCGCCACCAGCAGATGGGTAGCGAGCGCTGCCTCGAATCCGCCACCGAACGCCTCGCCACGAACCAGGCCGATCGTGGTGAGCCTGGCGCCGCCGACACCCGTCACCATTGACCAGATCAGGTCGCAGGCACGCCGCGCATAACTGGTCAGGGCATCATAATTTCCAGTGCTGACGCAATCGCGAAACAGCTTGAGATCACCACCGAGACTGAACGTCGAGTCACGTTGCGCGGACATCACCATGTAGGCGAGTTCACGCCGACGAGTGACACGACCGATGGCTGCAAGTCGACGGATCCTCGCGTCCGCATCGATCAGTTCATCCAGCAATGCATCGGACATGTATTCCGGTGCTGCTGCCGTCAGCTCGAGAAATATGGCTTGTAATTCGGAATCGATATTGAGTTGCAGCCAACCCGGATCCGGATCAGTCTGCCGAGAAGACGGCGCAACAAGGCCGCCCGCCGCGCCGCCTGGCGCAGTATCGCCTAACATCCGTTACCCTCCTCACATCGCGCTGTCGCGCGCTGGTCCTGAAGGTGCTTTGTTATTTTTGTTGCACCATTTATTTTTCGCGTGTGCTGCGATTATTTTTCGCAATCTTTACGGTTCACGCATTTGTAGTATGCTTAGCCGCCTGTCGCCAAGTCAAGGCGGATGCAGCATTCCAAGAGTCACGGTTGATGTAGTTCAACCTGCAGGCTTGGCGGCACCGACCAACTACTATAAGACCAAAGAAATGGCGCTGACACACGAGGGTATACAAGCACAAGTCATTGATATCATTTCCGATATCATGCAAGTAGAGCGAACGGGTTTAACCCCGGAAACCGATATCCGCCGAGACCTGCATGCAGACTCGATGGCGGTGCTGACTCTGACAATCGAACTCGATTCGGTCTTCGATATGCAGTTCGATGAATCACGTCTGCCGCAGCTGACCACGATCGGAGATATCGTTGGCTACATCTACGAAACGTTTCAGGCGCAAGGAGCTACCTGACCGGATACGCACGCCATCTGACATCGCTCGAGTAGCTCGACGATGACTGGACGACGTGTCGTGATTACCGGCACCGGTGCGGTGACGAGCGTAGGTCATTCCGTTGACAGCTTCTGGCAGTCAGCGCTGGCAGGCCATTGCAACGTGACCGAGATCCCGCCGCAATGGCGTTCCTATCATGCCGGGAAGAGCCGTTGGTGGGCGCCGCTGGGCACCGTCGATTATGGTGCCTGGGACATCAAGCGCGCAGATCTCATTCACTACGACACGGTCGTGCTGATTGCGATCGTGGCCGCCCATCAGGCGCTGATATCCGCAGGATTCTCACTGCTGCCGGTGGATATCAAGAACTCACGTTATTCACTGGAAGGCGTCAATGGCCCGCGTGCCGGGGTGTTCGTCGGCACGACGCTGGGCGGCGTCTGCAGCCCGATGGATAACCATATTCCACACCTGTTAAATGGCTTGAAGGATGAAATTGCCGCCCTCGCGGCGCAATCCGAAGCGGGTCATGCCGCGGAAATCGCGCGCGCACTGGCCAGGTTTCCTCGCGTGTCGCCGCTGGTGGCGCCACAGGCGATGCCCAATGCCATCCCCGCCGCGCTGTCGCTGCGTTTCGGGCTGCAAGGGCCGTCGCAGGCAATCGGTATCGCCTGCGCCTCCAGCACAGCGTCGCTGGGCTACGCATTTCAGATGATTCGCGCCGGCAGACTCGACATGGTGCTCGCCGGCGGCGCCGAACATATGGGCGACCATGCGGGGGCCTACTTCATGGGCTTTGACCGCCTGTCGACGCTGGCCAACGGTGATCTTCCGGGTGATCAGATCAACCGGCCGTTCGACCGCAGGCACAGCGGCTTCTTGTACAGCGAAGGTGGCGCCGCAGTGCTGGTCGTGGAAAGCCTGGAGAATGCGCTGGCGCGCGGCGCCACGCCGTTGGCGGAAATCGTGGGTTACGGCGAAACCTGCGATGCCTATTCGATGGTGGCGATGCGTGACGATAATCTGATGACCCGTCATGCCTACCAGCAGGCGCTGGACGAAGCAGGTCTCGTGGCGGCCGATATCGACTACATCAACGCCCACGGCACGGGCACCGCCGGTAACGACAACACGGAAACTCGTTTGCTGAGTGAACTGTTCGGCCAGCGCCCGGTGATCAATTCAACCAAATCCCTGCTTGGCCACACAATTGGCGCATGCGGGGCACTGGAAGCGGTAATAACGATCCGGACGCTGCGCGAAGGCCTTGCCCACCCCTGCGTCAATCTGGAGGAACCGATTGCCGACCTTAATTTCGCCCGCGGCGTGACCAGTGGTGATTTCCGCCACGCACTCAGTGCGAACTATGGTTTCGGAGGACATAACGCGGTACTGGCGATGCGCCGCTTCGACTGAAGCGGCAGGCGGCAGATGTAATCAGGCCTGCTGTCGATCAAGACCGTAGTGGCGCCGCAACTGGACCTCCGAGGCATCAAGCAGGCGATGCATTTCGGCCAGCTGCTTGTCGCGAGTCGCGACATACTCGGCGTATTTCATCAGTTCCACGCGTTTGGCATGTTCCGACAGCATTTTCGCGCCGATGCAGCGCGAGCTGCCGCACAAGGCGTGAACTTCACCTGTCATCCGCGGCCATTGGGTTTCGTCACCATCGAACGCCTCCAGCGTGGCGATAGTCCGGGTCGCATCTTCCAGAAATTCCTCAACGAAGCTCGCGCGCATCTCGGTGGTTTCGAGGTAGCCGCACAGCTCGTCAATGATGGCCTGGTCAATCAGCGCGTCGTCCCTGACTGGTTTGACAGCCCGTGGCTTGTACGGCGTGACCTTCGCCGAAACCGGTATCGTCGCTGTGACATCGCTGCGCACGGGTTCCGCCGGCAGCTCCTTTTCGGCCGGCTTGACCGCTACCGGATTGGCGGCAGCGAGCGATTTATACACTTCAGCCAACACGTCGGTTGCGCGCATCGGCTTGGTCAGAAACCGATCAATGCCGGCTGCTTCGGCAGACTCGCGTGCTTCCGTACTTGCATCCGCCGTCATCATGATTAGTGGGACGGCGGATTCGCGATGCGCAAATCTGTACAGCCTGGCGACTTCAACGCCACTGTAAACCGGCATATGCCAATCAAGGATAGCGAGGTCGTAATGGCTGGAAGTCAGTTCGTCCAGCGCAGCTTCGCCATCCTCCACGATGGATACCTGGTAACCTGCTTCGGCCAGGATCATCTTGATGATGCGTTGATTGGTGGGATTGTCTTCGGCGACCAGAATGCGGTATGGCTGGGTCGCTGCATAACGCTTGGCGTCGGTGGTATATACGCGCCGGCGAGAGGTCAGCAGGTTCAGTGCCGCCCTGACTGAAATGACATCGCCCCGCAGTGGAATATGGATCGCATACCCGCGTCGGCGCGCTATCGGGATCAGCGCCGACGAGCCGGTTGAGATGACCGTAATGTCCATTTCGGAAGTCGCACGGATTTCATCGATATAGTCCAGAACGTCGGCGGCGCCGTTGCAGACATCGAGATTGATCAGCATTGCTTCGGTTTGCGACAAGGTCTCCTGCATGCCGCGCAAGCCGTTGAGCGTAGCATCGCACCGGCCGACAATCGTAGCGCCAAATCGAGCCAGTTCGCGCAACAACGGCTCATCATCAGCGCCGAAACCGACCGTGGCAATACGAGCAGGATAGATATGAGTGATGTCCTCGCCGGTGGCTGTTTCAAGTTCGATATCGAACCACATGCGTGTGCCGATACCCTCGACGCTCTCAATCTGGATGTCACTGCCCATCAGACGGACGATTTCACGCGATATCGACATGCCGAGCCCGGTACCACCGTGAGTGCGGGTTGCGGAGTTATCGACCTGGTAAAACGGATTGAAGATTTCCTTGAGCTTGTCAGCCGCGATACCGGGGCCGGTATCGTGCACTTCCATGCGCACCTTGCGCCTGCCTTGCACCGGCGCCTGCACCGATACCGCGGAGATGTGGACGCTTCCCTCGCTGGTGAACTTCACCGCGTTACCGGCGATGTTGATCAGGACTTCCTTCAACTCTTCGGGGTAACCACGGACGTAAAGCTCGATTTCAGGATCAATATACGCGGCGAGCTGCAGATTCTTGCGCCTGGCCTGTGGCAGCAGCACGTTATAGGTGTCGTTCAGTACATTGTGGAAATTGAAGCGGTCGCTGCGTTTGAGGGTCCGTGCACCGGCATCAAGCTTGGCCAGATCCAGGACGCGGTTAATCAGGTCAAGCAGTGTCGACGAAGACACCGAGATGATGCGGGCCATCTCGTGCTCGCGTCGATCCAGTTCGGAATTCACCAGCAGATCAGCGGTCGCGATGATGCCATGCAGCGGGGTACGCAACTCGTGGCTCATCTTGGACAGGAATGTGCTCTTGGCCGCATAGGCGGCTTCGGCCGCGACCAGCGCCTGATCGAGTTTCTTCAACAGGCGCGCGAAGTAGACCGGCAGAAACGCTATCGACATCATCAAGCCTGTGGTCAACAACGGCAACTCCGCCCAGAAGGGCGTGGTCAGCGCGACGAGCAGGAAACTGACCAGGCTGAGCACCGTGGCAAAAACCAGATATCGATAGCCGAAGCGGAAGCCGTTGGCGAAGATGACTTGCAGGTATCCACCCACACACACGGAAAGCCATGGTCCGCCGATGTGCATACACCAGGCGGCAAACACGATGTCCGCGGAAATGGCTGCGATTCGCTGCATCCGTCGTTCACGGGAATTCTCAGCCAGATGCAGGACACGCTTGGCCCAGAAGTACAGAATCGCAGCGAAGGAATAGCTGACGGTGAAGGTGCCCACAACCAGCGGCAGCGCGATCGCCTTTTCGCTGACTGCGTAAGCGGCAATCACCATGACCAGCATTTCGGACATGATGCGGACCTTGGCCTGCGCGACCTCGGTCAGGCTGGAACCAATGCCATCGATTTCGGAACTGTGCTCACGGACCAGGATGCGATTCCCGGCATCGTGGGGGAGCGCGGGTCGTTCAGGATTGAGGTCAGCCACGATCGGTTTGCGGGTTTCCGGCCATGCGGATTGCATCGGCACTGGAACGCCTCAACTTTAGGAAATTATTGATTTTTTGTGTGGCCATAGCCGTTCCTGGCTTACCTTCCTGGTGGCAGTCAATGTTGCCGATGCCGGTCATGACAACAGTCCTGAGCGGTGCGAAGGTCAACCTAAGTTGACGAAGCACAGGTCCCTGACGACGTGACCGGCCCGCAACCCGCGCGATTCGAACCTGGTCAGCGGCCGGATGTGCGGCCGGAGACTCCACATGGCTGCCGGGGTGAGATTACTCAATCGCGGTTCGTTGCTGCAAATCTCAGCCATGTGATGGGCATAGTTCTCATCATCCGTGGCGAGATACCACCGTCCGCCCCGTTTGAGCACCCGTACAATGTCGTCCGCAAACACGGCAGAGACCAGGCGCCGCTTGTGGTGGCGTAACTTGGGCCAGGGGTCGGGAAACAAGACGTACACTGCATCCAGTGACGCATCAGGTAGTGTCGCCATCAATTCAACCGCGTCGCGCATGACCAGCCGGACATTGGCACTACGCTGCGCAACAAGTGTCGCCAGCGCCTTACCCACCCCTGGTCGATAGACCTCCGCGCCGAGGAAATCTGTCGCCGGGTACGCGCGGGCCATGGCCGCCAGGTTGTCGCCGGTGCCGTAACCGATTTCCAGCACCCGCGGCGCACGGCGCCCGAACAGTGCATCGAGGTCGGTCAACCGCTGGAAATCATCCACACCGTATGCTGGCCAGTGATCGGCCAGTGCGCGCTCCTGGGCATCGGTGATACGGCCTTCACGACGCACGAAACTGCGTACGGTCCGCAATCGGTATTGATCGGTTTCCACGAGGTCCTGGTTCATGTTGTGACGACAAGAATGACGGGGATGCGGGAGCCGCCGGAACAGTCGTGCATTGCCGGTGGCGCAGTGTACACGCCTGCCGTGGGGGCATTGAAGCGAATGCGCCTAAATGTCGACGACCAGACCTTCAATGGCGATGTGACAGCGCAGGTCCGAACCCCGTTCGGCGATGATTTCCAGGCAATGCTGGTAGATCGACTGCACAGCACGATCATCGTAGGTCGGATCATGATGATAGAGGTACAGCGTCTTCACCCCGGCGTCGATGGCGCTGGTCACCGTATCGATGTAGCAGGAGTGTCCCCATCCACGCTTCTTGCCGTAATCGTGCGGCGTGTACTGGGCATCGTGAATCAGGATATCCGCGCCGCGAATGGCATCCAGTTCAAGAGCCCGCTCTTCGTTCTCGATGTCGTTCAACAATGCATGTTCCTCGGCATTGAACTCCGCCGACCGTTGATCGATCGAGCGCCGCAGAAACAGGATTTCGTTGTCGGACACGTAGACGATACTCTTGCCACGGACCTGTACCCGGTAACCATAGGTGACACCCGGGTGATGCACGTTGTGGTGTGAAATATGGAACGGCCCGTGGACCAGGCCTTCACGCTTCGGATCCAGGTAGTCGATTTCCGCCTGCCAGGTTTCAGTTTCGACCGGGAAATATGGCGCCTTCATTTGATCGGACAGGCGGCGCTCGATATCCGCAGAGTTCTCGCCGGGCCCGAAGAACTTGATCTGCCAGTTCGGCAGAAAGGCCGGGACAAAAAATGGCAGGCCGCAGATATGGTCCCAATGATAATGCGTGAACAACACCAGCATGTCGTGCACCTTGCCCTGCGCAACGAGTTCCTCGCCCAGGGAAATGATGCCGGTGCCGCCGTCGAATACCAGCAGGTAGTCATCGACCCGCAATTCAACACAGGAAGTATTTCCGCCGACGCCCAGATGCGTCTTATGCGGCGCGGCGTAAGAACCTCTGACCCCCCAGAACCGAAGGTATGCGTCGCTGTTTGACATGCCCGGTGCGCTGGCTCAGGTAGGGGCACCGCAAGCGGTGTACTGGGTAACGATATCCTGAATCGTCCGTGTGCTCATCGGCTTGATTACAAACTCCCTCGCGCCCAGTTGTTTGGCGGTCATCTTGTCCTGCGCATAGTCCTTGGAACTCACAACAATCACCGGCGTTTCGGCGTGACCGGGCAATCTTCGCATCTCCTGCAGGAAGGTCAGTCCATCCTTGTCCGGCATGATGATATCGAGAAACACCAGTGCCGGCGTGGTATCGACCAGACGCTCCAACGCCTGCTCCGCGGATTCACAGCTGACCAGGTTGAGGTCAAACCCCTCCAGGCTCCGCTCGAAGAACAACCGTACGGACGGGCTGTCATCAACGATCATCACCGTTGGGCTGCTGTGGTTGGTGCCTGTCAACGCCGGGTATCCCTTGGTAAGCGCCTGAAATGATAACGATATCGCTCCAACATTACCATGTGCAACAACGCCTGGTATTGCCGCTCAATCAGCGGAACGCAGATGGATATCTTTAGGTCGGCGTTGGCAGGACGCTGCAACGCGCATTGAACAATTCGCACCCATGGCGGCAACCCGAATCGCCAACCGCTACCCTTGCCACGGTTTGCCAAGTGTCTAAAATTGGGCGGGCCGCGGGTGTAGTTCAATGGTAGAACATCAGCTTCCCAAGCTGAGAGTGTGGGTTCGATTCCCATCACCCGCTCCACAATAATAAAAACACGGCAGACGCCCATGCATGGCCTCGAACCGGCCAGCGCCAAGCGAGACGACAGGATGCGAGACTCAGAGTTGGAAGCAGAAGTGGCCGACCTGTACGACGAACGTCTGCCGTACCACAATTTCGCCCATGCCTTGGACGTCGTCGCCGCGGGCGAGGACATCATCCACCGCTGCGAGCAGGAGGGGGTCCGGATTGATTCGGACATCGTCTATGCCGCCAGCCTGTTCCATGACGCCGGCTTTCACCGTGACCATGCGGCACTGGGGTTTGATTGCAAGGAAGCCTATTCCGCAGCATTGGCTGAAGAGATCCTGCCACGCCATGAACGTTTCGCCGGCAAAGTGGGCAAGGTCGTCGATGCCATCATGGCGACCGGTCGCGATGGCAGCTTCACCACTACCGAACAAAAGGCTGTGCGTGCCGCTGATTTATCCGGTCTGGCGGCACCTTTCGATACGTTCTTCGCCAAGGCCCTGGCATTGCGCGAAGAAGCGGAACTGCTCAGCGGGAAGCAGACGCCGTGGGGGGACTGGGTGCGCGGCGTGGAACGCACGCTACGGTTCTACCTGAGCCAGGAAATCCGTCTGACCAGCTACTACCTCAACGACGCGGGCGAATCGAAATTCCATTCCGCCGTCCGTACCAACCTCGAACGCTTGTTGAAAGCCACTGAGCCGGCGGGCGCATAAGGCGCGGAATCCGTCAGTCCGACGCGGTCAGCGCGCGGTAACCGAGGTATCGCCTATCCGCAACATGATGTAGTCGATCTCGTTGCGCTTGAGGCGGTTGACCATTGAATTCAGCATATCGAGATCGGTGAACGGGCCAACGTGAACCCGGTTCCAGGTTTCCTGGCCGTTAATCACCACCCGCTGCACACTGGCACTGATGCCCAGCAACGCAAGGTTTGCCCTGGCCCGCTCTGCGTCACCGTCATTCTGATATGCCCCCACCTGCAATACGTAGGCAATCTTGCGGCCGGGCCTGGCTGTCTCGGTGGTCGCGGTAACCGCAGGCTTGTCGGCGACGGGCTCGCTGCGGGCCGCGGCATTTCGTCGCGGTTCGTCCACTTCCCATTCGGACACCGGCACTTCCATCTGCGGCAATATGGTGTAGAAATCGAAGTCGGTATCGGCTGCAGCGTCTGCCGGCTCGGGCGTCGCATCGAACTCGATCACAGGGCTGGCGTCGCTTATGGTTGCGCCACTCTTGCCCTGCTCAACGAACCGGTGAATCTCGTCCGCAAACAGGTAGGTCAGGAAGGCGACGAACAGTCCCAGCAGCAGTCCTGAAGTGAACGACGTCCAGCTCCCGAATGGCGTCCGCTCCGGGCGCCGCTTGCGCGCAATTGAATGCTTGTAGTCGCGAGGCATAGTGCTTTGAAGCCGGCTCCGGAAAGTAAAGTAAGACCGTAACAATCCGAGCTAGTCTAGCGCCAGATAAAGAAAAATTCACGTGTAAGTTCTGCGCGGCCCCATCGCGGCAGCCGCGATGACCGTCACTGGTCTACCGTCAAAAGAGCTCCAGCGGATCCACATCCAACGACCATCGCACCCGGCCGGACTCCCGCAGGGACGGCAGGGCATCGATCAGCACATCCAGTGCCTGTCCGAGCCTGGGCCTGGCAGATGCGTTGAGTAACAGCTGCCAGCGGAACATGCCGGCGCGCTTCTCCATTGGCGCCGGCACCGGCCCCATCCAGCTGACGTCACGGATTCCGGCCTGCGCCAGCACGTCGGCACAGCGACGCAGGAAGGCCGTTGCCTGGTCGACATGGTTTGCTTCGGCTCGTATCAACGCCATTGCCGAATACGGTGGGAAAGCACCAAGTCGACGTTCCGCAAGGATATGGTCCGCGCAGGCCTGGTAACCTTCACCCAGCAGAAGGCGTAGCAGCGGATGCGTCGGCAAATGCGTCTGGATCAAGACCTCGCCCGGTTTTTCGGCGCGGCCTGCGCGACCTGCAACCTGCAAGGTCTGCTGTACGAAGCGTTCACCGGCACGGAAATCCGCGCTGTAGAGCAACTGGTCGGCGTCGACGATACCCACCAGCGTCACCGCCGGGAAATGATGGCCCTTGGCGATCATCTGGGTGCCGATCAGCACATCCACTTCCTGCGCCAGGACCGCTTTCAACAGGCGTGTGCGGCTGCCCTTGCTGCGCGTCGAATCACGATCAATCCGGGCGATGCGGGCATTGGGCAACAACGCACGCATCGTTTCCTCCAGCCGCTCGGTGCCGGCCCCGACCGCAATCGGCTCCGGCTGATCGCAACAGTCAAGCCTTCCCCGCCATGGCTGCTCGCCGCCACAGTGATGGCAGACCAGCTTTGAACGCCACTTGTGGTACACGAGCCGGGCATGACATCTGTTGCACTGCGCGGCTTCCCCGCACTGGTGACACATCAGCGTCGGCGCATAACCGCGCCGGTTCAGAAACAACAGGCTTTGCTCGCCGCGGGCCAGGCGCCGGGTTATGGCGTCGAGCAGTTCGGGCGATATCGACGTCTCCAGCTTACGGCCCCGCAGGTCGACAACCTGCATGGCAGGTGGCTTTGCCGCACCAGCCCGTCCCGGCAACAACAGTGCTCGATACTTGCCGCGTTCGACATTGACCAGGGATTCCATCGATGGCGTCGCCGAACCGAGAATCACCGGCACCGACTCCAGGCTCGCCCGCATCACTGCCACGTCCCGTGCCGAATACCGCATCCCTTCGGCCTGCTTGTACGAGCCGTCATGTTCCTCGTCGACTACAACCAGGCCCAACCGCCGACACGGCAGCCATATCGCCGACCGGGTTCCTATGACGACTCTGGCCCGACCATCTGCCGAGGCCTGCCAGGTCAGTGCGCGCTCACTCTCTGTCAGCCCGGAATGGTACAACGCAGGAGGCTGGCCGGTGGCTGCTGATACGCGACTGACAAAATGCTCGGTCAGCGCTATCTCAGGAACCAGGATAAGCAGCTGGCGACCCTGTTCCAGCACCTGTTGCGCCGCCCGCAGATAGACTTCCGTTTTGCCGCTGCCGGTCACCCCCTGCAGCAGCCACACCACGAAGGCATCGCACCCCTCACTGATCGATGACACCGCCTCTGCCTGGGCGCCATTCAATTGCAGTGGCGAGGGCGTCGCCGCTGACGGTACCACCGGGGAGTAGGCCGCTTGCGTTTGCAGCTCTTCCACCCAGCCACGTTCGCGCAGATCGCGCAGCGGCCGTCGCCAATCGAATGCCAGTGCGGACCGTTGCTGCTCACTGAAGTCGCCGCTCGCAACCAGCGCCAGAACTTCCCGCTGCCTGGGAGCACGCAAAGTCGTAGTGCCCAGTGCGGCACGTCCGGCTTCAGAGATGCGATAGTTGGTTTCGGTGGCAGGTCCCTGCGCTGTGGCTTTGCGCAACGAAGCCGGCATAGCCAGCGCGAGGACCTCACCCAGAGGATAGCGATAGTACGCCGCCGCCCGCCTCGCCAATGCCAGCACCGCCGGGCCTGCGACAGGCGACTCATCTACGACCTCGACGACCGATTTCAGCTTTTCCCTTGCCACAGCACTATGGGGCAGGTGTTCAAGCACCACGCCCATCTTGCGGGCACGTCCAAACGGCACCAACACCCGCGCGCCTATGGCGGGCAGTCGGGCGGCGTTCACCCGGTAGTCAAATGTGCCGGATACGGGCGCGAAAACCGCAACGCGGACCAACATCTGCCGCGCTCAGGCGACGTCAGCGGCGTTCAGCAACGCCTCGACTTTTGCTCGATCGGCGCGCTGCATGGGTTTGCCGTCCAATGGACTGAGTGGACGATCCCGACCCTGGTGGGACGGAAAGACCACCAGCTCGACCTCCTGCGTGTCGACGGCAAAGCTGAACATGGGGAACGATTGAGATTGGCTGCCAGCGACCCGCAACCGGCGCTCGTCCTCATCGAACGGAATACGCTGGTCGATCAATGCACGGACTACCGCTTCGGGCTCGTCGCTGAAGATATGCAACGTCACCGGCGTATCTTCGCAGGCAGTCCCGTACAGGGCAGGTCCGACCAGACAGGGCTCGAACTGCACCAATCGATCCATGACAACGAGTGCGCATTCGCGCATGCGCCGGAGCCTCAACTGCAAAGCTTCAGGTTCGAACAGCTGCTGGTACTCCATCAACGCCTGCTGAACTTCCAGATTCTCCGGCCACGCGCGCGGCGAACCAACGCCCAACTGTTCGGCGGCCTTGCGTTTCGCTGACTGAAAATCGGCGGCGCCCCCCTCGGCGAGCAGGCGTGCGGACAGGTGGGCGAGCTCTGCCCGCAATTCACGCGAATCAACCTGTCGGCGCCCCACGCTGTCTCAGAACAATTGCGCGGACGACTGCCCGCCGCTGGAAGTCGTCAGACCGGGTGCGGTCTGCGACGATGGCGACGCCGGCACATCAGCAGCGCGGAACGATTCATAGATCGCGTTCGGCGTATTGGGCGTTGCCATCAGACCTGTGTTGGGATCGATGCGTACTGTCACCAGCCCGGGCGGACGCTGCAATATCGCTTCCGGCGTGTCTGCCAAGGCAACCTTCATATAGTCGATCCACATGGGTAACGCGGCGACACTACCGGTTTCGTTGCGTCCCAGCGGTACGCTTTGATCGAAACCCAGCCACACCGAGGTCACCAGCGCGGCGTTGAAACCGGAAAACCATGCATCCTTCTGATCGTTGGTGGTGCCAGTCTTGCCGGCGATGTCGCCGCGTTTGAGTACCAGCGCCCGCCGTCCCGTACCGTGCTTGATGACGTCCTGCATCATCGAGGTCATGATCCAGGCATTCACCGGGTCTATCACCAGCGGAGCGACGTGATCCGGATTCGCATTGCCCTGTTCACCCTGGTCGACTTCTGCCGCAAGTTCGATCTCCGCGGAGTCGCCATCGGCCGCCGTCAGCGCGTCTGCATCTTGCTCGACTGCGCCGGCTTCGACCTGCGGTAACGGTTGCGGACACTCCCGGCATACCGCCAGCGGTTGGTTTTCAAAGGCGACCTCGCCATTATCCCGCACGATTCGATCAACGAAATACGGTTCGACCCGGTAACCGCCGTTGGCGAATACCGCGTAGCCACTCACCAATTCCAATGGCGTCAATTCAGCGCTGCCCAGCGACAACGAAAGATTGGGTGGCAAACGCGCCGAATCAAAACCAAAGCGGGTGACATAATCGATGGTCGGTTGCACGCCCAGCGATTTCAGTAAACGAATCGACACGAGATTGCGCGAATTGGCCAACGCCTCCCGCAGCCGCGTCGGGCCGTAATAGCGTCCGCTGTAATTCTCCGGCCGCCACGTCGCTTCCAGGCCCGGCGCATCAAACACGATCGGCGCGTCGTTGATGAAGCTGGCCGGTGTGTAACCGTTTTCCAGTGCTGCGGAATAGATGAACGGCTTGAAATTTGAACCTGGTTGCCGTTTCGCCTGCACCGCGCGATTGAACTTGCTCTTGTTGAAATCGAAGCCACCCACGAGAGCAACGATCGCACCATCATTGGGATCCAGCGAAACGAGGGCAGCCTCCACCTGAGGCAATTGCGCGAGCCGCCACTGTTCGGCGGCAGCGGTGTCCTTTTCGGCGACCGGCGTCATGCTTTCATCATTGGCCGCGGATTCATCGTCCGCAGCCACTTTCGCGGGTGCATTACCCGCCACCGCCCGCACGCGGATGATGTCACCGACTGCAGCAATCTGCTCGGCGGATTCCGGCGCGACGCCGTAGCGGTCGGTGCCCAGATACTTCCTTGCCCAGCTCAATCCCTGCCAGGGAATTGTGGCTGCGCCGACATTACGGATGTAGACATCCACTGCTTTCGGTTGCACGCCCGTCACCAATGCCGGGACCAGTTCTCCGAGTTCGATCACGTTGTCCAGCAGCGTCGCGAACTGATCAGGCCCTGCATCGTCGGCCAGCGCCACATGATCTTCCGGGCCGCGGTAACCGTGGCGCTCGTCGTAGGCGATGATAGCGCCGCGCGCAGCCTGCGTGGCCGCGTGCTGCAGCCGGGAATCGACAGTGGTATAGACGCTGAAACCTTCGGATTGCGCGAGATCGCCGAATTTCTCCTGCATGTAGGCGCGCGCCATTTCGGCAATGTATGCGGCCTCGAGATCCGTCTGCTGGCCGTGCAGGCGTGCGGTGTTTGGTGCGTCCAGCGCATCCCGGTACTGGGCATCTGAAACAAATCCCAATGCACGCATGCGGTTCAGCACGTATGTCCGGCGCTCCATGGCGCGTGTCGGGTTGGAAACGGGATTCAGGGTTGAAGGCGCCTTGGGCAATGCCGCGATCATTGCGATTTCCGCCAGGCTGAGCTCTTCAAGTTTCTTGCCGTAATACACCTGGGCCGCAGCGCCTACACCGTAGGCACGGTGACCGAGAAAGATGCGATTGAGATAGAGTTCGAGAATGCGCTCCTTGTCGAACGCCTGCTCAATACGCAAAGCGAGCACGATTTCCTTGATCTTGCGCGTGTAGGTCTTTTCACTTGATAGAAAGAAGTTGCGCGCGACCTGCATCGTGATCGTGCTGCCACCCTGGGTTTTCTCGCCGGTTTGCAGCAATTCCCAAGCAGCGCGCGCAATTGCAGTCCAATCAACACCGGGATGACTGAAAAAACGGTCGTCCTCTGCCGCTAAGAAGGCTTGAGTCATTTGGGGGGGGATCTGGGAGTAGCCGACTGGCAGCCGGCGCTTCTCACCAAACTCGGCAATCAACTTGCCGTCGCGGGAAAAGATCTTCAGCGGAGTCTGGAAGCGGACGTCGCGAATTTCATCGTCACTGGGCAATTGGGGGGCGACCCACCAGTAAACGGCGCCGGCGGCACCCAGCCCGAGAGCGACAAAAAGCAATAGTGAGTAGAACAGGAATCGCAACATATTGTGCCTACGCTCGACTTTGCAGCCCCAGATATAGTGTGACTTTTCTTGAATTATTATTCGTAACCATCGGTTTTTAATTAATTTTCCCGGGAAAAATTGATTGTTTTTTTGATTTCGATTGACTATATTTAGCCAGAGATTTTAAGGTTATTAAGTATATATTGGATATAACCTTTTGATTGCAAAGGAATTAATGTGGGACTGTTCGGACGAAAAAAGCAGCCTTTGCTTGGCATAGACATAAGTTCGACATCCATCAAACTGTTGGAATTGTCGCGCTCAGGCTCTCGGTACCGGGTAGAAAGCTACGCGGTTGAGCCTCTACCGCCCAATTCAGTGGTGGAAAAGAATATATCCGATGCAACCGTGGTCGGCGAGGCCATCGGTCGCGCCGTGAAGAAATCCGGCACGCGGACGCGTACGGCCGCCTGCGCGGTCGCCGGCTCGGCGGTCATCACCAAAATCATCACCATGCCGGCCAACCTCAGTGACCAGGACATGGAAAGCCAGCTGCAGTTGGAAGCGGACCAGTACATTCCGTATCCACTGGAGGAAATCAATCTCGATTTCGAAGTGCTGGGCCCTTCCGAGAAGGAACCGGACCGAATGGACGTGCTGCTGGCGGCATCGCGTGCGGACAACGTCGATGTCAGGGTGGCGGCCATGGAAGTTGCGGGGCTGCAGACCAAAGTGGTCGACGTTGAGGCCTTCGCGCTGGAAAACGCTGTCTCGCTCATCATGTCGCAAGGCGGCCCGGTTTCCGAAGCGGGCATCCTGGCCGTCATGGACGTCGGCGCCACCACTTCGACGCTCAGCGTGCTCGAAAACGGCAAAATCATCTATACCCGCGAACAACTGTTCGGTGGTCGCCAGCTGACTGACGATATCCAGCGGCGCTACGGGTTGTCATACGAGGAAGCGGGTCTTGCGAAACGGCAAGGCGGACTGCCGGACAATTACGAGCCCGAAGTGCTGCAACCGTTCAAGGAAGCGATGGTCCAGGAGATCCACCGGGCCCTGCAATTCTTCTATTCCTCCAGTCAGGTCGGCGCCGTCGATCATCTGATCGTTGCCGGTGGCTGTGCGTCGGTGGCCGGAATCGACGAAATGATTCAGGCGAAAATAGGCACGTCAGTGTCCAAGGCCAATCCCTTCTCGAGTATGTCGGTGGCATCGCGCGTGCGCACCGATTCGCTTGCCAATGACGCGCCGGCAATGATGATCTCGTGCGGGCTGGCGCTGAGGAGCTTTGATTAATGGCTCATATCAATCTACTCCCCTGGCGCGAAGAGCTGCGCAAGCAGCAACGCTCCGAGTACCTGACAATTCTCGGCATTACGGCCGCGGTCGCCGCCGCGGTCTGGGGTGGTGTTCATCTGCAGTACAACGAGATGATCTCCTACCAGAACAGCCGTAACGACTACCTGACGACACAAATCCAGGGACTCGACCGCAAGATTGCTGAAATACGCGAACTGGAACGGCAGAAAGAGCGCTTGATCGCCCGTATGCAGGCGATTGAGTCGTTGCAGACCAGCCGCCCCCTGATCGTCCGCCTGTTTGACGAGCTGGTGATGACGCTGCCGGACGGTGTGTATCTGAAGGAGATCACACAGTCTGGACGTCAGGTCACCATCCGGGGTATCGCCCAGTCCAATGCGCGCGTCTCGTCGTTGATGCGTAACGTTGAAGCGTCGCAGTGGGTGACCAAGCCGAAGCTGAACGTTATCCAGGCGACCACTGAAGACGGCCAGCGTATTGCCGATTTCACACTGGTGCTGGAACAGGCGTCGCAACAGACAGACGAGGCTGACGGAGGGGATGCCGGATGAAAATGTCTGACCTCAACAACCTGACGCTCGACAACATCGGCACCTGGCCGATACCCGTCAAGATCGTCGGCGGCGTCCTGGTCTTTGCTGCAATCCTCATCGCTGGCTGGTACGGCTCGATCGAAGGCAAGACCGAGGAGCTGGCCAAGGTTCAGCAAACCGAGCAGGACAAGATCGCCGAACTTGAACGCAAGCAACGTCAGGCGGCCAATCTGGACGCCCTCAAGCAGCAATTGGCCGATATCCAGGAAACCTTTGGCGACCTGCTGAAGCGTCTGCCAAGCCGGACCGAAGTCGCCGAACTCATTGTTGATGTTTCCCAACAGGGTCTGGCGGCCGGACTGGAATTCGAGTTGTTCAAACCAGGCAACGAACAACCTGCAGACTTTTACGTCGAGCTGCCGATTCAGATTCAGGTTCTCGGGACCTACCATGAATTCGGCACGTTCATCAGCGGTGTTTCGGATCTGCCACGCATCGTCACCAGCCATGACATTAAAATCCGTCCGGCAGCGGACGGACGTCTGAGCATGGACATGACGGCCAAGACCTACCGCTATATGGATGAGGATGAGGAGGCCAGCGCGCGATGAGCGGTACGTTACGCAAATCCTGCATCGTGGTCGCATCCGGGCTGTTGCTGGCCGGCTGCGTGTCGAACGATATGACCGATCTGGAACAGCACGTGGCCAGCGTGATGGCGCGCGAGGGTGGCCGGATCGACCCACTGCCACCCATCAAGCCGTATGAACCCTACCTCTACCAATCGGCGGAGCGAGGCGAGCGCGACCCGTTCCTCAGCTTCATGCAGACGCGCCGCGAACAGGTCGCAGCCGCCGAGGCCGCGGATACATCGCAACGACAGTTCACTGACGAAATTCTGACCCATGTCGCCGAAGAGCTGGAGAACTTCCCGCTCGATTCGCTGCGCATGGTTGGCATCATGGAACGGGATAACGAGCGCTGGGGCATCATCAAGGACCCCAGTGGCACCGTGCACCGGGTGCAGGTCGGCAATTACATGGGCAACAACTACGGCCGGATTCAAACGATCACCGAGGCCGAGATCTCGCTGCGCGAAATCATCCAGGATGCCCAGGGGCGCTGGGAAGAGCGCGTGGCTGACATTGCATTGTCCGAAGAATAAGTGCGCCGAGAGGGGCAAATTATGGGAATTACTAACATGTGGCATGGGATCGCAAATATGATGACCACCTGCTCCTGCGGCGTCACCAGGACACCGCGCAACCGGCTCTCGCTGGCCACCGGATTCGCGTTGCTGGCGGCATCACAGCTCAGCCTGGCGGCGACCGTCGAAGACATTACGTACACATCGCTGCCTGGCGACCGGGTGCTGGTTCGAATCGTCATGGACGAAAGCGCGCCCGCCGAACCCATCAGCTTCACCATCGATAATCCCGCCCGCATCGCACTGGATTTCCCGGATACGACGCTTGACGTGAATCGGCGATCGCAGTCCATCGGCATCGGCAACGCAGAAAGCGTCACCGCGGTCGAAGCCGGCGGCCGCACCCGCGTCGTGGTCAACCTGGCCCAACTGGTGCCGTACGAAGTTCGCTCCGAAGGCAACGCAGTAATGGTGACGTTGGAAGGCAGTGCAGCGTCGCTGGTGACCGAACGGACTTCGGCGGGTCCCTCGCGCAGTGCAGTCACCAGTGGCGGTTCAGCGATCGATGATATCGACTTCCGGCGCGGCCCCAACGGCGAGGCACAAATTATCGTTGCCTTGAGCGACCCGTCCGTCGGCGTCAATATCAATGATCAGGGCAACAACATCGTCGTCGATTTCGCCAACACCCGTCTGCCGGACGAACTGGACCGCACTCTGGACGTGCTGGACTTCGCCACCCCGGCACAGGAAATCGACACCTTCAGTTTCGGCAATGGTACCCGCATGGTCATCAAGCCCACCGGGTTATATGAACATCTCGCCTATCAGTCAGACGATTTGTTCACGTTGGAGCTGCGCCCGCTCACCCCGCAGGAACAGGAACAACTTGCCCGCGACAAGTTCGGCTACACCGGCGAACGCCTGTCGCTGAATTTCCAGGACATCGAAGTCCGCGCAGTCCTGCAGCTCATCGCCGACTTCACCGGCAAGAACCTGGTGGCTTCGGATACGGTCACCGGCAACGTCACCTTGCGTTTACGCAACGTACCCTGGGATCAGGCATTGGACATCATTCTGAAGTCCAAGGGACTTGGCATGCGTGACAACGGCAATGTCATCATGGTCGCGCCGCAGGAGGAAATCGCAGCCCGTGAAAAACTGGAGCTTGAAGCCGAGCAGGCGCTGCGCGAACTGGCACCGCTGCGCACGGAGTTCGTACAGGTCAACTATGCCAAGGCATCCGACATTGCTGCTCTGGTGAAGGCCGAAGCAAACAACCTGTTGTCCGAACGCGGTAACGTTTCGGTGGACGAGCGGACCAACACGCTGCTGCTGCAGGACACCGCGGAAAAGATTTCTGAAATCCGCCGGCTGGTCACCACGCTGGACATTCCGGTCCGGCAGGTATTGATCGAATCGCGCATCGTGATCGCGAACCAGGACTTCAGCAAGGACCTTGGCGTCAGCTTCGGTTACAGCAAGAACAACGTGGGTCTGCAGGGCAATGGCAACGCCGACACCGACTTCATCATAGGTGGCACGCGGCCGGGCCGGGTGAATTACGGCGGCGGCACTGCATTTGTCGACCCTGATACCGAGAACGAAAACTATATCGTCGACCTCCCGGTCAGCTCACCCGCTGGCGCCATCGGTCTGGCCGTAGGCCGGATTGGCAGCTACCTGCTGCAACTGGAGTTGTCGGCATTGCAGGTTGAAGGTCGCGGCGAAGTGATTTCCGCGCCACGGGTGATTACCGCGAATCAGAAGGAAGCTTTCATTGAGTCGGGTACTGAAATCCCGTACCAGGAAGCGACCTCCAGCGGCGCAACCAGTGTCGAGTTCAAGAAGGCCGTGCTGAGTCTGCGGGTAACCCCGCAAATCACCCCGGACGACCGCATCATCATGGATCTGGCAGTCAATCGTGATGCCGTCGGTCAGGTGTTCGCCACGGTGCCGAGTATCGACACCAACGAGTTGCAGACCCAGGTGCTGGTGGATAACGGCGAGACCGTGGTACTTGGCGGCATCTACGAATCGACCGACCGCGACGACCTCACCCGGGTGCCGTTCTTCAGCGACATTCCGTATCTCGGCACGCTGTTCCGCCGCAGTGAAGTGGAACGCAACAAGCAGGAACTGCTGGTGTTCGTCACGCCGAAGATCCTGAAGGATACGTTGACACTGAACTGATGTTCGTACGCTCATAGCATTACCGACGGGGCCCGCAGGGCCCCGTTCATTTTCCACACCCCGTCACTCTGCCTATCTGACCAGCCGAATCCGCCCCTGCCACTGCGGGTCGATTTGCGGCACACTCGCGCCATGAATGGCAAATCCAGCATTTTCCTGATTGGCCCGATGGGGGCAGGCAAATCCACAGTTGGTCGGCAGGTCGCCAAGGCGCTCGGACGAACTTTTTACGATTCCGACAAGGAGATTGAGCGTCGTACCGGCGCCAGCATCAGTCTGATTTTCGAAGTGGAAGGTGAAGAAGGTTTTCGTGCCCGCGAAGCGGACGTCATCGACGAATTGACCGGGTTGCCCGATATCGTTCTGGCGACCGGCGGCGGCGCAGTCCTGAATGAGACCAATCGCCGATTGCTCGCCGAGCGGGGCCTGGTCGTTTATCTGCGCGCACCATTGGAAAAGCTGTATGCGCGGACCCGCCTGGACAAATCCCGGCCTTTACTGCAGGGAGACAACCCGCGCGCCCGGTTGACCCGGATTGTCAGGGAACGGGAGCCGCTCTATCGCGAGACCGCTGATTTGATCATCGAGACCGACAATCATACAGTACGCCAGATCGTCAACCTGCTCCGCAATCAAACCTCCACATGACTTCCGTTACCGTCAATCTCGCGGATCGTTCCTACGCGATCCATATCGGCCCTGGCTTGCTGGACAACCACGAACTGCTGGCAGCAAGTGCACCGGCGCGCCAGATCATGATTGTCACCAACGAGACCATCGCGCCGCTGTATCAAGCGCGTGTCGCTGCCGCGTTCGCCGGGCGTGACGTTGTCACCCATGTACTGCCGGACGGTGAACAGTACAAAACGATGGAGTATCTGCAAGCCATCCTGACATCGCTGCTGGAGCATCGGTTTGCGCGTGACGCCATGATCGTCGCGCTGGGTGGCGGCGTGGTGGGTGACATCGCCGGCTTCGCCGCCGCGATATACCAGCGCGGTATGGATTTCATCCAGATTCCGACTACCCTGCTTGCCCAGGTTGATTCCTCGGTCGGCGGCAAGACCGCCGTCAATCATCCGTTGGGCAAAAACATGGTGGGGGCTTTTCACCAGCCGTTGGCGGTCATCTCTGATTTGCAGACGGTGGATACGCTGGCGCCGCGTGAATATCGCGCCGGGTTGGCGGAAGTCATCAAGTATGGATTGATTTACGACCAGACGTTTTATCTCTGGTTGCAGCAAAACATGGCAGCGCTGCTGGCGCGCGAACCTGCGGCTCTGACCCACGCCATCCGTCGCTCTTGCGAGATAAAAGCCGAGGTCGTCGGTCAGGACGAGCGCGAGAACGGACTGCGGGCGATCCTGAATCTCGGACATACCTTCGGCCATGCGATTGAAGCCGGTCTCGGATACGGTACCTGGCTGCACGGCGAGGCTGTCGCTGCCGGCATGTGCGCAGCGGCCCACATGTCACACCAACTCGGCTGGTTGGATGGCGAGGACGTCACCGGCTTGAACGCGCTGGTGGCTGCGTGTGGTTTGCCGACCACCATCCCGGCGGACCTGGACGAACGGGCCATGCTCAAGTACATGGCAGTGGACAAGAAGGTGCGCCAGGGTCAATTGCGTCTGGTCCTGTTGTCGGCAATCGGTCGCGCAGTGGTGACGAGTGATTATCAACCCGCGGACTTGTCCGCGGCCTTGCAGGCCTGTCGCTGATCGTGATCGACCTCGATCAGCAGGCGAGGACACGGGTCGTCGAGCCCTGGGGTCTCGCGCCCTATGCTGCGTCCGAACGCCGCAGTCGCGGCCGCCGTCATGCTGAACCGGAACACGAGTTGCGCTCTGCATATCAGCGTGATCGTGATCGCGTCATCCACGCATCCAGTTTTCGTCGACTGGAATACAAGACACAGGTCTTCGTGAACCATGAAGGCGATATGTTCCGCACCCGGCTGACCCATTCGCTGGAGGTGGCCCAGATTGCCAGAACCATCGCCCGTGCAATGAACGCCAATGAGGATCTGACCGAAGCCATCGCGCTGGCGCATGATCTCGGCCACACGCCCTTCGGCCATGCCGGGCAGGATTCCTTGAACGAGTGCATGCGTGACTTCGGTGGCTTCGAACACAATCGGCAATCGCTACGGGTGGTCGATGAGCTCGAATCACGCTATCCGGATTTTCCGGGCCTGAATCTGACCTTCGAGACCCGCGAAGGAATCATCAAGCATTGCCGCCCGGAGTCTGCCGAGGAGCTCGGCCCGGTCGCCAGCCGCTTCATTACCGGTGGCCAGCCGTCGCTGGAAGCACAAATTGCGAACCAGGCCGACGAAATCGCCTACAATCACCACGATATTGACGACGGCCTGCGTTCCGGACTGCTCACGATAGAGCAGGTCCAGCAACTGGATTTGTTCGCGAACCATTTCCGCGAGGTTGCCAGACGTTGGCCGGCCGTCGATCGGAAACGGCATCAGTACACTGCTATCCGGCAGATGCTGAATATGTTTGCGATGGACCTGATGCGTGCCACGGCAGACCGCATTGCGAGCTGTGCGCCATCATCTATAGATGACATCCGGGAGCAAACGGACCCGTTGGTGGGATTCAGCGACATCGTGGCCGAACAACATGTTTTGCTGAAACAGTTCCTGTTCGAACATCTCTACCGGCATGAGAAGGTCGCGGCCATGTCCCGTCGCGCAGCGCATATCGTCAAACAGTTGTTTGCCAGCCTGACCGAGGAGGCGCACTCCTCCGCGGCTGCCGGCAGCGCCAGCGAGATCGCACGTGGGGTGGCCGACCATATCGCCGGGATGACTGACAGGTACGCGATCCACGAATTCCAGCGCCGTTTCGGACACGAACCTTGACCACACCTCCGACACCAGCAATGCCGCCCGCCGCCAACCTGTCGACAGCGCGTCCAGGTGGCGACTATTTCGTCACGCCGCCCCTGCAGCAGCGGATCGACCTCGCGCTTCACCTGATCGAATTCGGTCGCAACGTCGTGGTCATCAGTGGCCCGCAGGGAAGCGGCAAATCCCGGCTTCTCGAGCAGATTGAGCGGCGTGCCGGCGGCTTGTGGCGGTTATTGAAACTGGATGCATTGGCGGGCAACGATTTCGCCCAAGTGCTGACCCGGATCGCATCTACCGCCGGCACCGAGTTTCCCGCCGGCGCTGACACCAACCGTCAGGCCCAGTTTCTTGCCGACAGACTCCGTCTGTTGCAGCAGGGCGGGGCCTTGCTGGTTGTCACGATCGATAATGCGCAATCCATGGAGGCCGGGATACTGCAGCAGGTCGCCGGGTTCTCCCGGGATTTCGGGCTTCAATCGGTATTGCGGCTGGTGCTGGTCGCGGATATCCCACGCGAATCCCTGGCGCCACATTTGCCCGGGTTGGATCTCCACGCAATCGATATGCCCCCGCTGACCCGCAGCCAGGCCGGAGCCTTTCTGGCCGGTCGCGTCCAGGGCAAAGCCGCCGAATTACTCACTGCGACCACCGTGATAGATCGGCTCTTCGCCGAATCCGGAGGCTGGCCGGGGCCACTGCTGCAAGCGATTTCCCAGGTTCGGCCGCCGAAAGCGCCACTGAAATTTCCTGCTATGCCGAATTGGTCCGAGATAGCTGCACGGTTTCGGGATAAAATCCCAACTGACCTCGGCAAATTGCCAAGGCTGAACCGCCAGGCGCTGGTATTGACTGTGCCGCCCCTTCTGATCGCCGCTGGTCTCACGGTATGGCTGTATCGGGACTCAGAACAGAGCCGGGGGGATTCCGTGACATTGACCCTGCCGCCAACGACGGCGCCGGAATCGGCAACGGCGGCCAGCCAGACAACCGGGAGCGTCACTATCGTTTCGGCATCGGACCTCGCCCCGAAGCCCCCACCGGTCACGCGCGAGGAACCCGCCCGGCGCTCACTGCCGGAACCCGGTCCAGCCCCCGAGCCAGCCGCCTCACCGCCACCGCCGGTTGCCACGGACACCGCTGAGACGGCGCCGCCCCTGCCGGAACCGGCCGCGTCCGGCACACACCTTGGCGAAGCGGCCCCGGCCACTACCCGAAACATACAGCCGAAGGCCGAAACACCTGAACAGACTGCCCCGAATCCTCCGACCAGGCCGGTGGTGGCGTCCGCAACCGCCAGGTCGGTGCCAAAGCACGATTTAAGCTGGCTTCTGGGCCAGCCCACGGATAACTACACAATTCAGCTGTTTGCTGCCCATAATCTGGCGGCTGTTCGCACCATGTTGGCTCAGAGTGCACTGAAAGACGCGGTCGGCGCCCAGACCACGTTCCAAGGCCAACCGTGGTACGTCATATTCCTGGGCAGCTATCCCAACAGGGCAGCAGCATTGGCGGCTATTGAGACATTACCGCGGGAATTCCGCCAACAATCCACGCCTTGGGCACGGCCGGTGGGCAGTCTGAAGGACGCGAATCTGGGCAATTTGCCCTAGGCAATCGGGCCGCCGTCGGGCTTCCTGCCGAAACGGCACGCACCGTGCATTGCACAGGATGACACCGTCATTAACACGTCGGTATAATTCCCGTCCTTTTGCCCACCGCGGCAATCTTTTGCATCAACTGGAGTGGAGGCAGCGGGTAAATGCCAGTCAACCCAACCGTTTTGCCGCTCGCTGGACGTCCGGCAGACGGTCTTTACGACGCGAAATATGAACATGATGCCTGTGGTGTCGGCTTTGTGGTCGACATGCATGGCCGGAAATCGCACACGATCGTCCAACAGGCGGTAACCATTCTGCGCAACCTGCTGCACCGTGGAGCGGTCGGCGCGGAAGAGAACACCGGCGACGGCGCGGGCATTCTGACCCAGATCCCGCACAAGTTTTTCAGCCGGGTCTGCGGCGACGCAGGCATCAATCTGCCTGCCGCTGGCCACTACGGTGTCGGCATGGCCTTCCTGCCGGTTGAACCGATTCAGTCGCGCGCTTGCCGCGAGGCCCTGGAACGCATCATCGGGGAAGAGGGCCAGGTTGTGCTGGGTTGGCGCGAGGTCCCATTCGACGATGGCTTGTTAGGCCCCACCGCGCGCTCTGGCGAACCGAAATTCGCCCAGATCTTTGTCGGCCGCGGCGCCCAGATTGCGAATGTCGAAGCGTTTGAACGCAAGCTGTTCGTCATCCGCAAGCGGATCGAGCACGAAATCTGGAATTCGCGTCTGGGCGAACGCCACCTGTTCTACATACCGAGCCTGTCCTCGCGCACCATCGTGTACAAGGGCATGTTGATCGGAAACCAGTTGGAACCGTTGTTCCCGGATCTGACGGATCCGGATTTCGAGTCCGCACTGGGGCTGGTCCATCAGCGCTTTTCCACCAATACCTTCCCGTCCTGGCCGCTTGCTCACCCGTTCCGCTACATCGCGCACAACGGTGAGATCAATACGTTGCGCGGCAATACCAACTGGATGCGGGCCCGCGAAGCGCTGTGCGAATCAGATCTTTTCGGCGACGATTTGCGCAAGGTCTTCCCGATCTGCATCGAGGACGGATCGGATTCGGCGGCGTTCGACAACGTCCTGGAATTCCTGCACATGGGTGGCCGGCCGTTGCCGCTGGCGGTGCTGATGATGATTCCCGAGGCCTGGTCCGGCCATGACACCATGGATTCGGCGCGCAAGGCGTTCTACGAATATCACGGCTGCCTGATGGAGCCATGGGATGGCCCGGCCTCCATCGCTTTCACCGATGGCACGGTCATCGGTGCAGTGCTCGACCGCAATGGCCTGCGTCCCTCACGCTATTACGTCACCAAGGACGGCCTGGTGGTCATGGCTTCCGAAGTCGGCGTGCTGGACATCCCGCCGGAAGACATACTGATCAAGGAACGCCTGCATCCCGGCCGCATATTCCTGGTCGATACCGAGCAGGGTCGCATCATCGATGACAACGAACTCAAGCAGCAGTACATCGACGAGCACCCGTACCAGCAGTGGCTGAACGAGCATTACACGCCTATTGGCAATCTGCCGGAACCGCCACACGTCCACGAGCCGGATCACGCCACTGTTCTGCAGCGGCAACAGGCGTTTGGCTATACGCATGAAGACCTGCGTGTGCTGATGCTGCCGATGGCCCGCGATGGCGCCGAGGCAATCGGTTCGATGGGGACGGACACGGCCCTGGCAGTGCTTTCCAACCGTTCGCGCCTGCTTTACGACTACTTCAAACAGCTTTTCGCACAGGTGACCAACCCACCGCTGGATGGCATCCGAGAAGAACTGGTGACGCAGATTTCCACCCCGCTGGGGCCGGAAATGAACATGTTGAAGCCATCGGCGGCCAGTTGCCGCATGATCAAGCTTGATTCGCCGATTATTGATAACGACAACCTCGAGCGGATCCGTCACATCAATCACCAGGGCCTGCGCGCGACCACGCTGTCGACCGTGTATCCGGTCGCCAACGGTGCTGCCGGGTTGAAGAGCGCGCTGGAGGAAGTCTGTGCCGCGGCCGACGCCGCCGTGGAGCAGGGGTTCTCCTACATCATCCTGTCCGACCGCGAAGTGGATGCACAGCATGCGCCGATTCCGGCCCTGCTGGCGTGCGCCGGTGTTCATCATCACCTCGTGCGCAAAGGTTCGCGCACGCGCGTCGGCCTGGTGGTTGAATCCGGCGAACCGCGCGAAGTACATCATTTCTGTGTCCTGCTGGGCTACGGTGCCGGCGCGATCAACCCGTACCTGGCATTTGAAACCCTGGACGACATGATCCGCGAGAACGTGTTGCAGATTGCGCCCAAGGATCGCTACGCCGGTGAGACCGAACATGATGCCGCGGTCCGCAACTACATCAAGGGTGCCAGCAAGGGTGTATTGAAGGTGATGTCCAAGATGGGCATTTCCTCGGTGCAGTCCTACCGTGGCGCGCAGATCTTCGAAGCCATCGGCTTGAACCGCGAATTCGTTGACCAGTATTTCACCTGGACCGCGACCCGCATCGGCGGAATCGGCCTCGACGTGGTCGAGAAGGAAGTGAGCATCCGCCACCACAATGCCTATCCCAAGCGCCCGGTGAAAAAGCCGGACCTGGAATGGGGCGGCGAATACCAGTGGCGTCGCGAAGGTGAGTATCACCTGTTCAACCCTGAAACGGTGTTCAAGCTCCAGCACGCCACGCGCAGCGGCCAATACCAGGTCTTCAAGCAATACACCCGCGCAGTGGACGACCAGAATGTGAATCGCGCGACGCTGCGCGGCCTGTTCACTTTCAAGTTCCGCAATGCAATCCCGTTGGATGAAGTCGAATCGATTGAGTCGATTCTGGCGCGCTTCCATACCGGTGCAATGTCATACGGTTCGATCAGCGGCGAAGCGCACGAAACGCTCGCAATCGCGATGAACCGTATCGGGGGTCGTTCCAACACCGGCGAAGGTGGCGAACACCCCGATCGATTCAAACCAATGCCCAATGGCGATTCCAAGCGCAGCTCGATCAAACAGGTCGCGTCTGGCCGGTTTGGCGTCACCGCGGAATACCTGACCAATGCCGACGACATCCAGATCAAGATGGCGCAGGGCGCCAAGCCTGGTGAAGGCGGTCAGCTGCCCGGCAAGAAGGTGTACCCGTGGATTGCCGAGGTGCGTCATTCCACGCCCGGTGTCGGGCTCATCTCGCCGCCGCCGCACCATGATATTTACTCGATTGAAGATCTGGCGCAGCTGATTCACGACTTGAAGAACGCCAATCCGGCAGCGCGTATCCACGTCAAACTGGTCGCGGAAGTCGGTGTCGGTACGGTTGCCGCAGGTGTCGCCAAGGCCCACTCTGATGTCGTACTGATTTCGGGTTTCGACGGCGGCACCGGCGCCTCGCCGCTCACTTCGTTGAAACATGCCGGTGCACCGTGGGAACTCGGCCTGGCCGAGACCCAGCAGGTGCTGGTGGAAAACCGGCTGCGTGACCGCATCGTGGTGCAGGTCGATGGCCAGATGAAAACCGGCCGCGACGTCATCATCGCCGCGCTGCTGGGCGCCGAGGAATTCGGTTTCTCCACCGCGCCGCTGGTCGTAATGGGCTGCGTGATGATGCGCGTATGTCATCTCGATACCTGTCCGGTCGGCGTCGCCACGCAGAATCCCGAGCTGCGCAAGAAATTCAGTGGCAAACCTGAGTTCGTCGAAAACTTCTTCCGCTTCATCGCCGAGGAAGTGCGCGAATACATGGCTGCACTGGGCTTCCGCACCATTGAGGAAATGATTGGCCGTGTGGATGTGATCGATGTCGCCAAGGCGGTCAACCACTGGAAGGCGCAAGGCCTCGATTTCACGCAGATCCTGTACCAACCCAAGACCGAACCCGGCGTGGCCATCCGTCGCGTGCGCGATCAGGACCATGGGCTGGACAAGTCCCTGGATATGACCACGCTGGTGCCGCTGTGCCGGCCGGCGCTGGAAGACGGCAAACCGGTTGAGGCCCAGGTCTCGATCAAGAACGTCAATCGTACGGTCGGCACGATTCTCGGCCACGAGATCACCAAACGTTACGGTGGCGCAGGTCTGCCGGCAGGAACGATCAAACTGCACTTCACCGGCACCGCCGGCCAGAGTTTCGGTGCCTTCGTTCCCAAAGGCGTGACCATGACCCTGGAAGGTGATGCCAACGACTACGTCGGCAAAGGCCTGTCCGGTGGCAAGATCATCGTGTATCCACCGCGTAATGCGACCTTCACAGCCGAAGACAACATTCTCATCGGTAACGTCACGCTGTATGGCGCCACCGAAGGTGAAGCCTACTTCCGTGGCATCGCCGGCGAGCGCTTCTGTGTTCGCAACTCCGGCGCCACAACCGTTGTGGAAGGCGTTGGCGATCACGGCTGCGAATACATGACCGGTGGCTGCGTCGTTATCATCGGGCCCACCGGGCGCAACTTCGGCGCCGGCATGTCTGGCGGTGTCGCTTACATACTGGATGAAGACGGCAGTTTTGCCGAGCGTTGCAATACGGAAATGGTCGAACTGGAAGCGCTGGACGAAGGTACCGACGTGGTCAGGTTGAAATCCATGCTGGAAACGCACAAGCAACTGACCCAAAGCACGGTCGCTGCGGAATTGCTCAAAACCTGGCCGCAAAGCCAGGACAAGTTCATCAAGGTGATGCCGCGCGAATACAAGCGTGTACTGGAAGCAGTGGCACGCGCTCGTCAGCTCGGCATTCCGGAAGACCAAGCATTGATGGATACAACCAATGGCTAAGCCGACTGGATTTCTGGAGTTCCGCCGCAGCAAACATCCCTACCGCCCGGTCGCCGAGCGCCTGACCGACTGGCGTCAGGTCATGGACAGCTATGCGCCGGAAGAGCTGAACAAGCAGGCCGCGCGTTGCATGGACTGCGGCATTCCGTTCTGTCATCAGGGCTGCCCGCTGGGCAATCTCATTCCGGACTGGAACGACCTCGTCTACCGCGAGCGCTGGCAGGATGCGATTGAGCGACTGCATGCCACCAATAACTTCCCGGAATTCACCGGCACGTTGTGCCCGGCGCCGTGTGAAGGTTCGTGTGTACTTGGCATCAATGACCTGGCCGTGACCATTAAATCCGTCGAACTGGCGATCATTGATCGGGCGTTTGCCGAAGGTTGGGTACAACCACAACCGCCCGCAGTGGAAACCGGCAAACGGATTGCCGTGGTCGGCTCGGGCCCGGCGGGTCTGG
This sequence comes from Gammaproteobacteria bacterium, assembly GCA_024234975.1. Classification (GTDB taxonomy): domain Bacteria; phylum Pseudomonadota; class Gammaproteobacteria; genus JACKNH01. Next base: position 240,021 of record JACKNH010000004.1, on the reverse strand, counting down.
CAGCGGCCCAGCAACTGCGTCGCGCCGGCCACAAGGTCACCGTATACGAAAGGGATGACCGCATCGGTGGATTGATGCGCTATGGCATTCCGGAGTTCAAGATGGAAAAACGCGTGCTGGATCGCCGGCTCGCGCAGATGACCGCCGAAGGGGTGGAGTTCCGTCCGGGCGTGAATGTCGGTGTCGACATCACCGGCAAGGAATTGCGCCGCAAATTCGATGCGGTGTTGCTGACGGGAGGCGCCACCGAAGGGCGCGATCTCAAGGTCGAAGGCCGCGAACTCAACGGTGTTCATTACGCGATGGAATATCTCACGCAGCAGAATCGCCGCTGCGAGGGTGATGCAATTTCAGCCAGCGCCGAAATCACCGCCAAGGACAAGTATGTCGTTGTGATCGGCGGCGGTGATACCGGCGCCGACTGCCTGGGTACGGCACATCGCCAGGGCGCCAAGCACGTCTACAACCTCGAAATCATGCCGCGACCGCCGGAAATGCGCGCCAGCGACAATCCATGGCCGGAATGGCCGCGCATCTACCGTGTCGCGTCGGCGCACGAGGAAGGCGGCGAGCGCCTGTACGCAGTCAACACCAAGCGTTTTGTCGGCAACGACGAAGGCACGGTAAGAGCATTGGAACTGGTGGAAGTCGACGTCAGCGTCGGCCCGACCGGATTGAAGATTCATGACAAACCCGAAACCCGTCACGAGATACCTTGCGACCTCGCCTTGCTGGCGCTGGGTTTCGTAGGGCCGGAGAAGCCCGGCCTGCTGGCCGAACTCGGTGTCGAGTTGACCGCGCGCGGTAACGTCAAATGTGATGACAACTGGATGACTTCGGTCAGCGGCGTTTTCACCGCCGGCGATATGCAACGCGGTCAGTCATTGATCGTCTGGGCGATTGCCGAAGGACGCTCCGCGGCACGGGCAGTCGACAAGTTCCTGATGGGCAGCTCCGATCTGCCCGCCTCCCTTCCCTGAAGCAATTACAATCGGGCGCCGGACGGCGCCCGATTCACATTCACAGTCCGGCTAAATTCATGGCATTGAAAAACGATAGATTCCTCCGCGCGCTTCACCGTGAACCGGTGGATTGCACGCCCGTATGGATCATGCGCCAGGCCGGACGTTACCTGCCGGAGTATCGGGCGACGCGGCAGCGCGCCGGTGACTTTCTCACGCTTTGTAAAACCCCGGAGCTCGCCTGCGAAGTCACGCTGCAGCCGCTTGAGCGATTTGAACTCGATGCCGCCATCCTGTTTTCCGACATTCTGACGATTCCCGACGCAATGGGCCTGGGATTGACGCTGGAGGAAGGCGTGGGTCCACGGTTCTCCAACCCGGTGCGCAGCGCTGCCGACATCGCCCGCATTGGCATTCCGGATCCGGAATCCGATCTGCGGTACGTGATGGACGCCGTCCGCACCATCAAGTCCGCCTTGCGCGATCGGGTGCCGTTGATCGGATTTGCCGGCAGCCCTTGGACGCTGGCTACCTATGCCATCGAGGGCGGCAGCTCCAGCGATTACAAACTGGCAAAGAAAATGTTGTACGACGCGCCGGCCGACGCCCATGCATTGCTGGATAAGTTCGCGCGCGCGGTCACGCTGTATCTCAAAGCGCAGGTGGCTGCCGGTGCCGACGCAGTCATGGTATTTGATAGCTGGGGTGGTGCACTGTCAGCAGCTGCCTACGACGAGTTCTCGCTGCGCTATATGCAGCTTATCGTTGATGGCCTCAAGGCCGCCGGCGTATCAGTCCCGATCATCCTGTTCACCAAGGGCGGTGGTTTGTGGCTGGAAAAGATCGCGGCCACCGGTTGTCAGGGCGTAGGTCTGGACTGGCATACCGACATCGGCGCCGCCCGCGCCCGTATCGGTAACCGGGTCTGCCTGCAAGGCAATATGGACCCGGCGATTCTGCGCGCTTCCCCCACCGCCGTTGAACGTGAAGCTGCCGCGATTCTCAGCAGCTTTGGCCAAGGCAGCGGCCACATATTCAATCTCGGTCACGGCGTCACGCCGGACATAGAACCCGATAATGTCAAAGCGCTGGTGGATGCGGTTCACCGCTGCAGCCGGCAATACCACGCCAGCACCTGATCCGGCCCTTCGAAATTCCCGCAGCGTTCCGACTAAAGACGGATTTGCGCGCCGAGTTCCAGCACCTGGTTGCTCGGTAGCCGCAACGTTCGCACCGACGGTGTCGCCACCCGCGACAGCAGCGCGAAGATACGCTGCCGCCAGGTTCCCATCTCCGGCGATCCACGAACGATAATGGTCTCGCGGCTGATGAAGTAGGAAGTGGTGGCCTGATCGAGCTTGAGTCCGAACCGCGCGCACTCTTGCAGAATCACTGGCAGATCCGTGAAATCCATGTAACCGAAACTGACTTCTATGCGATAGAAGTTATGCCGCAACGGCGTGACCTTGACGCGTTCTTCGTCGGAGCAATACGGCGTATCCAGCGGGTACAAGGTCAACAGCAACACACGTTCATGCAGCACCTTGTTGTGCTTGAGGTTGTGCATCAACGAACGCGGCACCTTGTCCGTGCTGGTCGTGAAGAACACCGCAGTGCCTGGCACGCGGGTGACCTCGCCGGCAATTGCGTCGAGCATGGGGTCCAGATCAAGCGCTTCCGCGGCACGTTGCCGACGCAGCAATGCACGGCCCCGTTGCCAGGTGGACAGCAGCAGAAACAGCAGGCCGCCGACCAGCAGCGGGAACCAACCGCCTTCTTCTATCTTGGCGCTGGTCGCAGCCAGGAACGCGCTGTCCAGCGCGAGCTGAATCACGCTGAACACGACGACCAACGGCAGCGACACGCGCCATATCCGCCGCATGACGATAATGAACAGCAGCGTATCGATCAGCATCGTGATCGTGACCGCCAAACCGTAGGCCGATGCCAGTTCGCTGGATTCTCCGAACATGATGACCAGGCAGACCACCGCAGTGAACAACATCCAGTTGACGACAGGCACGTAAATCTGCCCCTGGGTACGATCGGACGTGTAAACGACATCGACGCGCGGACAGAAATCAATCTGCATCGCCTGCCTGGTCAGGGAGAAAGCGCCAGAGATCACGGCCTGCGATGCAATGATTGTCGCCGCGGTCGCGAGCAGGATAATCGGCCACAACAACCAGTCGGGAAACAACAGGTAGAACGGGTTGGATATCGCCTCCGGTTCGCTGATGATCAGCGCCCCCTGGCCAAAGTAGTTCAGCAGTAACGCGGGCAGAACGTAGCAGAACCACGCCATCCTGATGGCGCGCTTGCCGAAGTGGCCCATGTCCGCATACAAGGCTTCGCCACCGGTGATCACCAGCACCACGGCGCCCAGCACCAACAACCCGGTGATGCCGTGATGCGCAATGAAATCGACGGCATACAACGGCGACACCGCCGCCAGCACCGTGGGATGTTCGATGATCTTGGTTATTCCGAGTACCGCCAGCACCGCAAACCACACGCACATCACCGGGCCGAAATAGCGTGATACATTCTCGGTACCCTGGCGCTGGGCGAAGAACAATATCATCAGCATCAGCAACGCCACCGGAATCACGTAATGACTCAATGCAGGCGTGACCACTTCCAGCCCTTCTACCGCCGACAGCACTGATATCGCAGGCGTGATCATGCTGTCGCCATAGAACATCGCTGCACCGAGGAGACCGAGCGCGGCGAGCAGGCGCCGCCCGCGCTTGTTCACTATCACTCTGCGGGTCAGCGACAGCAGCGCCATGATGCCACCTTCACCGTTGTTATCAGCCCGCATCATCAACAGGACATACTTGAGGCTGACCATCAACAACAGTGACCAGAGGATCAGTGACAGTGCACCCAGTACGTTGGCAGGCGTCGCCGGAAGGTTGTAAATCGGATTGAACAACTCGCGCAGCGCGTACAGCGGGCTGGTGCCGATGTCGCCGAACACCACGCCGATGGCGCCGATGGCCAACAGCGGCAGTGGAGCAGTCGGGGAGTGATCGTGCGCGGTCGGCTCTGTGGCGCTCTGGTCTTGGGAATCAGTCATCGTCACCAGGTGTTACGAAGTGGAGTGCAGCGGGCCAATTGTGCGCCGCATTATAGTATGCTGCAATCCTTTATTCGCCCGGCCGCCCACGCTGGCCGGCGTTCATTGAATGACACAGGATCCGGTGCTTGGATATCGTCGCAACGCTCACGATGCTGGTGGAGTTCGTCCTCCATCTTGATACACACCTCGCTGCCTTCATCGCCCAATACGGCATCTGGGTCTATGCGTTGCTGTTTGCGATCATCTTCTCTGAAACGGGTTTCGTGGTAACGCCGTTTCTGCCGGGCGATTCACTGTTGTTCGTCGCCGGCACGCTCGCTGCCGCGGGCGACATGAACATCCACCTGCTGGCTCTGTTGCTGTTCATTGCCGCATTCAGTGGCAACCAGTTGAATTTCCAAATCGGCCGTTGGCTGGGACCGAAGGTTTTTCGTGACGGCAGCCAGTCCCGCCTGCTCAAACGCGAATACCTGGATCGCACTCGCGCTTTCTTCGCCCGCCATGGGGGCAAGACCATCGTGATGTCGCGCTTCATTCCGATTGTCCGCACCTACGCACCCTTTGTCGCCGGTCTTTCACAGATGCCTTACCCGCGATTCATCGGCTACAACCTGGTCGGCGCGCTCTCGTGGATCGGACTGCTGCTGTATGCCGGGTATTTCTTTGGCAACCTGCCGGTGGTCCGGGAAAACCTCGGCGCGGTGATCATCGGCATCGTGGTGCTGTCGCTGCTGCCGATTGTCGTGGAACATCTACGACCGCAACGGACGGACTGAACAGCGCCGACGCAAAGGGGCAATGCCTCACATGAAACGCTATTACAGGCTGCATCGTGTGCGCATCGTCCGTGCCCCTGTATACGTGCATTGGACGGTACCGGTTGCAGCCCTGTTGATTGCCGTCCTGGGATGGCAACAACCTGTGCATGCGGCTGTATTCGTGTGTGCTTACCTGGCGGTCATCGTAATTCATGAAACCGGTCATGCCATCGTTGCAAGCCGCTGCGGACTCGAGGTGGAGCGTATCGACCTGGGATGGTTGCACGGCCGATGTTACTTCGAGGCACCTGCTGATGAATGGCATGACATATTAATCAGCTGGGGCGGTGTCGCGGCGCAGCTGGCAATAGCAATTACTGTATTGATTGCAGCATGGGCCTGGCCGGGAGAGAAGTTCGGCTATGCAGGGCCTGTGATTGTGGTAATGGGGTACATCAACATCGCAATTGCTCTGACCAACCTTGCGCCGGTACCCGGCATGGATGGCTTCACGGCCTGGCGCCTGGTTCCACTTGTCCGGCAGTGGAATCAGGCCCGGAAAGCGGTGAACGCATGGCTGAGACGCTCGCGGCGCCGTTGACGTCCACAGGCATTTCAGTGACAAGCGAACCTGCCAGAACTGCGAACATGTCGTCTGACGGAATAGTTATCCAGTCTGGAGTGAGGCCACGCATGGGTGCCAGATGCCGTGTCTATCTCAGCATGAGGTGGCCAGGTGCTCTTCAGCGGCCAACGCGTCGGTGGTATCGACAGACGTCTCGCGCGCGATCACATCAGGTAGTACGGTTCTCGCTGTATTGATGAAGGTCGTGCGGCTCGCATCCACGCCCAGGCTGGCGCTGAGTGACTCGAACTGTTCGATTGCGGCCTCGATCAAGGTGGCCAGTGACTTCAAGTCAACCAGATCGAGTTGAACAAATCGCAACAGCACGTCCTGCAACTGCACTTGCAGCGACTGTGCCTCAGTTGCGGTACTGAGAACTTCACAAACGTCGTTGCCGAAGTTCGCGAAGTAGCGCAAGGCGCTCGCATCGTTGAATTCCGGGATACGACCATCGTCCAGGCGCCGCATGCTGTCGACGATAGCCTCGGAGAACCGCCACTTCGCCGCGATTGCCATTCCGACTGCGGAAGACGTTGTTGCAATGACGGCGCGCTCGGCGTCGGCTTCGCGTACGCCCTTGGCGCGTTGACTTTGTATGTCGGAATACTCATCGAACAAGTAGTACATCAGCAGGTTGCTGCCGAGACGATGGAACAGGCCGCAGACAAAGGCTTCCTCTGCCAGTCGGCGGTGCGTTTCCCGTGCAACTTCGCGCGCCAGCAGACCGGCGAAATAGGAACGGACCATCGCATCCTTCAAGTCCTCGCTGCGTGATCCGAACTGATCAAACATCATCAATCCGTTGCACAACATACGGATGGTCCGCAGTCCGAGTCGGCCAATCGCGCCGGAAATCGTCGTCACGCTGCCTGCGCCGCGATCAAAGAATGCTGAGTTGGCAATCTTCATCACGCGATTGGTAAGGCTGTAATCGCGCAACACCACCGCACCGACCTTATCGAAACTCGCGTTGGAGTGTTCGTCGGTCATTTTGTTTATTTCAGCGATACTGGCGGAGAAAGCCGGGAACTCAGGTCGCCGCTGCAACCGGCGCAACAGGAACTGCAATGCCAGGCCGCTTTCCGGATTGGACTTTTTCAGCGCGATGATTTCATCCAATGCATCGACCAGCTCCATCGCGTTTTGAATGCGCTGCGTGCTGTCGACCTGCAGCATATCGCGTAGCAGAGCGATGAGTTCCGGGGAAATCTGCGCGACCCGCAGTCGTTTCCAGTCAATCCTGGCTGCCTGGATTGCCTTGAAGATCGTCACCAGCGAGTCATGGCTTATCGCCTGTGTCCCGGCCAGCAACTCATAGAAGATCAGACCCGCGGCAAAAATATCAGTCGCGGCCGACAATGGCGCGTTACGGATATGTTCCGGCGTCATGTATCGCGGTGTACCGGTAATCACATTCTTGTCGCGCAGCCCTTCGCTGCGCATCATGCGCGCGAGTCCGAAATCCATAATCCGCGGCCGGCCATCCCGGTCGATCATGATGTTGTTCGGCGTAAGGTCCAGATGCACGATTTCCTGATCGTGGGCGGCCCGCAGACCCACAGCGATACGCACCATCAATGACAGCGCGGCATCCTCCTGGCACGGGCCGTTGGTGGCCAGCCATTGTTTGAGGGATTGGCCTTCGACATATTCAAACACCACGACCGGCACGTCCTTGTGTTTGATCACTTCGTACACCGGCACCACGTTCGGATGCGCAATGCGGGCAGCTATGCGTGCCTCGGAGATCAACTGTTCCGCGAAGTCAGCATCGTCTTTCGCTGGTGTAAGCGCTTTCAGCGCCACCAGACGGCCTAACTCGGGATCGCGTGCAAGGTAGACAGCGCCCTGCATGCCTTTGCCCAGCATCTTTGTCACTTCGAAGCGCGCGAGCTTCAGTGTCGGTCCGTCGGCGGTAGACATGGGGATTTCTTTATTTTAGTAAGCCGTTGTAGCGGCACGCTTAATTGACCTCTTTAACGGACACATGCGGCGACCTGCGCCGACAGAGATGGTTTTGGCTGAGTCTCCGGGGATCTGCGAAAAATTACCGGATTCGCCGGCAACGGGGTTAGGCAAAGGGATTACTCCGGGCGCTGTTCTGCCCGGAGTCGACGGCGGGAAATTCGTATTGGGTGGTGGACTACTGCGCGCCGCACATCTGTTCGGCCTGTTTCAACTGGCCACCCAGTCGCTCTTCGCAAACCTGGCGTTCGGTGCCGCCCATTGCGCCACATATACGTGCCGGATCCAGCATGCTCCGCATTGCGTTTAATTGCTGACAGGCCGGACTGTTGCTGTCCATCTGTACCGCAGGCGCCGTCTTTGCATCGCATGTGCCTTCGTAGTGGTAGCGTGCCTTCATATGGAAGGGTCGATTTTCATAGCTTGCATTTACGTCGACCAGATATTCCGATGCACTCTCGCGGGTGATCGTGCTGCGCGAGGTCTGACCGTCGCAGGTGACGTCAAGCACAGCCCTGGCACTGGTGTCTTCGACAACGTTGAACGCACACGCGGCGCCGGCCTGCTCCTGCCGGCCCAGCTTGAAGGCGCCGTCGCTGCACACCGTCATACCTTTGCCCATCATTTCGATCATCTGCGGCATGCTGGATTCCAACGGCTCCACTCGCCATTTGCCTTGCTGCATGGACTTGCCGCCGAAGATTTTCATGTCAGGCATCTCCTGCGCGCTGACGCTGCCTGCGACAGCAAGGATGATAACGAGGTGCAATCGGTTGCTACGATTCATCGGATGACTCCTGCTTGGTTCAATCATTACTTGGTTTTGTGACGATACCAGCCAGAACCGATGACAAGCAGCACCAATCCGGCCAGAAGTGGCAGATTCCCGAATTTTGCAAAAGGAGTGACGCCCGTCATCGGCATATAACGTCCACTGACCGCGCCGGCCTGAAACTGGGGCAGCGTCGCGGTGACGGTGCCATCCGGGGCGATAATCGCCGAGATGCCGGTATTGGTGGCCCTTAGCAGGTAGCGCTGAAATTCAACCGCCCGCATCCTGGCAATCTCAAGGTGTTGGTGTGGCGCCAGCGAATCACCAAACCATGCATCGTTGGAGACGTTGACCAATACCGCGGCATCGGGCATCGACTTGCGGATTTCGCGGCTGAACGCATCCTCATAACAGATCGATACGCCAATACCGAAACCATTGGCGGTGATCGCAACCTGTTCAGAAGGGCCCGGACGAAAGTCCGACATCGGAATCTTCAACGCCCGAAGTAGTGGCCCCAGCAGGTCCCGGAATGGCATGTACTCGCCAAACGGCACCAGGTGTCGCTTGTCGTAGCGGCCATTGGCGGCGCCCAATGCGATGACGCTGTTGCGGAAGCCATCTTCCGCGCTGTAGATCGGAATACCCAGCAGTAACGTCGTCCCGCGGTCGCGTGCCAGTCCGTCCATCGCCGTCAGGTAGTCGCGCAAAACGTGCGCCAGCGCAGGAATCGCGGTTTCCGGCCAGATAACCAGCGCGTCCCCCAGGTGCGGCTCGGTCAACGTGCGATACAAGTCCATGGTCGGCCCGAGTTGCTCGGGGTCCCATTTGCGAGCCTGCTCGATATTGCCCTGGACCAGCGTTGCCGAGCGCTCGATACCTGCCGGTGATGTCCAGGAATGATGCTTGAGCGTAAATCCGGCAAGTTGGATCAAGCCGGTGGCCACAACCGCCGCGACCATGGCGCGCAGTACCGATACCGCGCGAATCGCCTCTGCGAATGCGGCGCTGACAAGCGCACACAGAAAGGTCATGGAAAGCACGCCGGCCACTGGCGCGAAGCCCACCAGCGGCGTATCGATCATGGCGTAACCCGCATACAGCCACGGAAAGCCACTGAATGCCCAGCCGCGGACCCATTCCGACAAAGTCCATGCCGCGGCAAACGCCACCACTCGCCATGGCCCGCTAGCTGGCGCCCAGCGTCCCATTACCCAGCCGACCAGCGCGGTGAAGACGGCCAGCAAGGCGATCATCAGCGCGGTCACCGAGACCGAGAAGCTGTAATAAGGCAGGCCGAACTGGTGAACGCTGACCTGCACCCACGAAACGCCCGCACCGAGCATCCCCAGACCGAAAAGGTAGGCAGTGAGAATCCCCTGCCGTACCGGCGCCTGGCGCAGGAACAGGTAGAGCACGGCGAGGCTGAGACAGCTCACCAACGGCAGGCCGACGGGCGCAAAGCCGCAGGCGAACAAGCCGCCTGCAGCGACCACGGCCAAATATTGCCAGCGCCGGGTCAGGCGCGGCAGGCGTGCGGAATGCTTCGAATTCTCTGCTGGTGCGGACAAGGTCAGTCGTGCAGCAGGTCCGGATCGTCGGTGCCTCCGGCGACGGCGCCCTCGTCCCCGCGCAGTACACGCAGTAAATGCACGCGGCGCTTGTCCGCTCGCAGCACACGGAAGTTGAAACCATGCACTGCGATTTCCTCGCCCCGGATCGGCAGGTAACCGAAACCGCTGACGACCAGGCCACCGACAGTGTCATATTCCTCGTCGCTGAGGTCGCTCTCGAAGTATTCGTTGAATTCCTCGATCGTGGTTCTTCCGCGAACGGTATAGCGGTTATTCCGGTGCCGCCGGATAGGCATTTCGTCATCGACATCGTGTTCATCGCCGATGTCGCCGACGATTTGCTCGATCACGTCTTCAATGCTGACGATTCCGGCCACCGCGCCGTATTCGTCAACCACGATTGCCAGATGATTGCGATTGTTACGGAACTCCCGCAACAGAATATTGAGACGCTTGCTCTCGGGTACGAAAATCGCCGGTCGCAGCACGTCGCGCACTGCGATTCCTGCCTCGTCACCTTCCTCGGCCACCACCGGCAACACGTCCTTGGCCAGCAGTACGCCGATGACCTTTTCGCGTTTGTCGTCGAGCATGGGCAGACGGGAGTGGCCCGATTCAATCAGCGCCGGCAGGTACTCGCGCAATGACTGGCCTTCCACCAGGAAATCGACTTCGGCCCGCGGCACCATGATGTCGCGTACCTTGGTCTCACAGACCAGCAAGGCGCCTTCCATCATCGCCGCTGTATCGGTGTCGATGACATTCCGTTGTTCCGCCAGGTGGACCTGCTCGATCAGCAATTGCCGGTCGCTCAACTTGCGGCCAAACAGCTTCTTCAGTTGTCGGCGCCAGGCTTCGAGCAGGTCGCCACGTTTGGGAGGTTCGTCAGTCATTGCCACACTTGCTATTGGTAGGGATCAGCATAACCCAGGCTCGCCAGGATAGTGACCTCGCGCCGCTCCATCGCGCGGGCCGGGCCTGGCCGTTCGTGGGCATACCCCAGAAGGTGCAGGATGCCGTGGATGGTCAGGTGCGCGAGATGCGCCTGTATCGATTTGCCTTGCGCCTTGGCTTCGCGGCGGACAACGGGGACGCACAGCACAATATCCCCTAATTGTTTGAGTTTCATGAACGGTAAGTGCTCACTCGCGAACGACAACACGTTGGTCGCGTAATCCTTGTTGCGATAGCGGCGGTTCAAGGCCCGGCCTTCAACTCCATCCACCAGCCGCAGGCATAAGGCGACGGGCAGCTCACCGGCACGCTCGCGCTCCGCCCGGATGGCCGCAGCAGCCCAGCGGCGGAATAACGCCCGGGACGGCAGGCCGTCAGCCAGGGATTCGTTCTGCAAGGTCAAGCGCAGCGCTGGCGGAGGCGCGCCGGTGTCGGCGGCCACGGCGGACATCGTCATGAATCAAGCATCGGCAGCGGGCGGCGCGTGGCGTTCGTAAGCTTCGTAGGCATCCAGGATTCGAGCCACCAACTTGTGGCGAACGACATCCTTGGACTTGAAGAAGGTGAAGCTGATGTCGTCGACATCCTTGAGCACGTCGATGACATGCCGCAGGCCCGACATCTTGCCGCGCGGCAGATCGACCTGGGTCACGTCGCCGGTGATCACCGCGGTGGAGCCGAAACCGATACGGGTCAGGAACATCTTCATCTGTTCGATGGTGGTGTTCTGCGCTTCATCCAGGATGATGAACGATTCGTTGAGGGTACGGCCGCGCATGAAGGCCAGTGGCGCGACCTCAATCACATTCCGTTCCACCAGCCGCGCCACGCGCTCAAAGCCGAGCATTTCGTATAACGCGTCATACAGCGGGCGCAGGTAGGGATCGATCTTTTGCGCCATGTCGCCCGGCAGGAAGCCGAGGCGCTCACCGGCTTCCACCGCCGGCCGGACCAGGCAGACGCGCCGGACGGCATCGCGTTCCAGCGCCTCTACCGCACATGCCACGGCGAGATAGGTTTTGCCGGTGCCTGCCGGGCCCACACCGAAGTTGATGTCACGGCTGCGGATGGCTTCGATGTACGTCCGCTGGTTCTGACCGCGAGCGCGCACGACGGTCCGCTTGGTGCGGATGCTGAGCATGCCCGGCATCTCATCCAGACGGGCTTCCTCAATGCCCGCCGACTGCAACGACAAGTGGATGTCTTCGGGCTTCAGTTCAGTCGTCTCGGTGGTCTTGTACAAAGAGCGCAGAATGCGCTCGGCCGCCGGCAATTGTTCCGGGGCGCCGACCAGATGAAACTCATGGCCACGATTGGCGATTTCTATGCCCAGGCCCCGCTCGAGCATACGCAGATGCTGATCAAACTGGCCGCAAAGATTCGCCAGCCGCTCGTTATCCGGCGGTTCAAGCAAGCAATCGATGGCGGACAGCGGGGGGTTATGCGGAGTGTTCAACTTGGGCAATCAGTTCGCCACGCAGCGTATTGGTGTTGGCGTGGATGATTTTGACATCAACGTATTCGCCGATCAGCTCAGCCGGGCCGGCAAAATTAACCACCCGGTTGTTTTCCGTGCGCGCGCAGATCTCGCGCTCATCACGTCGGGCGTGCGAGGTCACCAGCACCCGCTGGGTGGTGCCGACCATGCGTTGGCTGTAGCCCAGCGCCAGCGCCTGGATACGTTCGTTCAATTCGGTCAGACGGGCGATTTTCACCTCGTGTGGTACATCGTCGGCCAGACCGGCGGCCGGCGTGCCGGGGCGCGGACTGTAGATGAAGGTGAACGCGCCGTCGTATTCGACCCGGTTGACCAGGTCCATCGTCGCCTGGAAGTCTGCATCCGTCTCGCCGGGAAAACCGACGATGATATCCGTGGAAATGGAAATATCAGGCCGCGCCTGGCGCAGCCGGCGGATCTTCGACAGGTATTCGAGCACGGTATGGCCGCGCTTCATCGCCGCCAGCACGCGGTCAGAGCCGGCCTGTACCGGCAGATGCAACTGGCCGACCAGCCTGGGTTCATCGGCGTATGTCTGGATCAGTCGATCACTGAATTCAACCGGATGTGAGGTTGTGAAGCGGATACGTTCAATGCCGTCGATCGCGGCGATGAAGCGAATCAGCGCGGCGAGATCCACCAGGCGACCATCGTGGGTCGGCCCGCGGTAGGCGTTGACGTTCTGTCCCAGCAAGGTGACTTCACGGACGCCCTGGTCGGCCAGTTGAACGACTTCGGCAATCACATCATCAAACGGCCGCGAAAACTCTTCGCCGCGGGTATACGGTACGACGCAGTAGCTGCAGTATTTGCTGCAGCCTTCCATGATGGAAACGAACGCCGTACAGCCGTCCGCGCGGGGTGCCGGCAAGCGGTCGAATTTTTCAATTTCCGGAAACGAAATATCAATCGCTCTGCGCGCGCCGCCCTGTACTTCTGAGATCAGCTCAGGCAGACGGTGCAACGTCTGTGGCCCGAAGATCACGTCAACGTAAGGCGCACGTTCCCACATCGATGCGCCTTCCTGGCTGGCCACGCAGCCGCCGACGCCGATGATCATGTCGGGTTTACGTGATTTACGCGCCCGCAGACGACCAAGTTCGGAAAATACCTTTTCCGAGGCCTTTTCACGGATCGAGCAGGTATTGAGCAGGACAACATCGGCGTCGTCCGGGCTGGCCGTCAACTCCATGCCATGCGAGTCCGCCAGCAGGTCGGCAATCTTGCCGGAATCGTACTCGTTCATCTGACACCCGTAGGTGTAAATGTATACCTTCTTGCTCATGCGGAAATTCTACAAGTGACCTGGGGAATCGTAAAACGCGGAGTTGCTGGTCGCCTGACGCGACGGAGCGCGCATTTTACACGTTGTGGGCCACCTGCGGCCGGCCCGGCGACACGACCCGGCGGTGTTTACGAATTTTGATATCGTCACCGGTGCATCGTCGCCACTGACCCCCAGACCCCGGGTAACGCGCGATTTTCATACCGGATCGGGTAACCGCTCCACACCAAGTCCGGCCACCAGCGCGTCCAGCGCCGCAGCCACACTGGCCAGCGCGGCCGCGTCCGCACTGCGGGCGACCAGCGTGGTCCCGATGACATCGTTGCGTGCGAACGGATAACTGCCCAGTGGCACTTCCGGGAAGCGGTCCTGCAGCACCAGCAGCTGATCGGCGATCCTGGATTCCGGCAGTCGGATCGACACGGCATAGGAGCGAATCGGCGCGCCGCCATCGAGCTCGTGCGCCATGCCATCAAACATCGCCTGCATGATCCGCGGCACCCCGGCGAATACATGGACGTTTTCCAGCCGGTAGCCCGGCGCGCCACTGACCGGGTTATCGATCAGCGTCGCGCCCTGCGGAATATTGGCCATGCGCAGGCGTGCATCGGTCAATTCGCCACGATAGTAGGACTGCAGCCGCGCGACAGCTTCCGGATTCCGCTCCACCGGCACACCGAATGCCTCGGCGATGCAATCGGTGGTGATGTCATCATGCGTCGGGCCGATTCCGCCAGTGGTGAACAGATAGGTATACCGTGCACGCATGGCGTTGACGGCCGAGATGATTTCCACCGGGATGTCCGGTACGACACGCACTTCAGACAGGGCAATGCCAAGTTCCGACAGCCGTGACGCCAGGAACTTGATGTTTGCATCCTGCGTCCGTCCGGACAGGATTTCATTGCCGATGATGACCAGGCCCGCCGTGAATGCTGGTTGACTCATGCTTGCCTCATCCGCCCAGGTCCACGTGGATGTTGTCGATCAGGCGTGCCGAACCCAGCCACGCCGCGACCAGTATCGCGAACCGCTTGTCCGCCGGCCCGGGTAACGCCAGGTCGTCCAACCGGCGGATGCTGAAATACTCAGGTCGAAACCCGGCTGCCGCCAGCTTGTCGGTATGTTCGCGTTCGATATCAGTGATCGCGCCACCGGCCTTCAAGGCTTCGGCTGCACTCCGTAGCGACTGGTTGATAAGCGGCGCACGTGAGCGCTCTTCTTCACTGAGGTAGCCATTACGGGAACTCATCGCCAACCCGTCGGCCTCGCGGATGATGGGCATGCCGATAATCTCTATCGGGAAACACAGGTCGGCGGTCAACCGCCGGATCACGAGCAGCTGCTGGTAATCCTTTTCCCCGAACAAGGCTTTGTCCGGCGCCACGTTGATGAACAGCTTGGTAACAACGGTGGCGACACCGGAGAAATGCCCGGGTCGGAACGCGCCGCACAGAATATTGGACAGCTGCGGTACGGTGACCCGCGTATCGTCCTCCATCCCGCCCGGATATAGCTGGCCCAGATTGGGCGCAAACAACAAATGCAGCCCCGCCGCCGACAGCTTTTCACTATCCGCCTCCAGCGTACTGGGGTAACGCTCGTAGTCCTCGCCGCGTCCGAACTGAATCGGATTGACGAAAATGCTGACGACTGTGCGATCCGCGATTTCACGCGCACGCTCGAGTAACGAAATATGGCCGGCGTGCAGGTTGCCCATGGTGGGGACCAGGGCGATCGTCAAACCTTCACGACGCCACTGACGGACCTTCTCGCGCAGCTGCTGCAGATCAAATACGGTTTCCATCGGAAGATTTTCTTTTTCTATATGGATTGCCGGGCAACGCTGTCAGCGTACGGGCCGATTATGACATGAGGCAGGGATTGCGGCGGCGGTCGAACGGGTGCAGCCGGGTATCAGTCGAATGAATTTTCAGGACCCGGGAACGTACCGGCTTTCACTGCCGCGACGTAGGCCCCGACCGCGGCCGCGATACTGCTGTTGTCTGCGAGGAAATCCCGCGCCATCTTTGGAACACGGTCGGACGCGCCTATCAGATCGTGCATGACCAGCACCTGCCCGTCACAATCGACGCCTGCGCCGATGCCAATCACCGGAATCTCGATGCTGTCGGTGATGCGTTTTGCCAGCGCCGACGGTACCTGCTCGAGCACCAACATGGTCGCGCCGGCATCGGCCAGTGCCCTGGCGTCATTGACCATGGCTTCCGCCACCACAGGCTCGCGCCCCTGCACCCGGTAGCCGCCAATCTGATGAATGAACTGCGGCGTCAGACCGAGATGCGCGCAGACCGGCACCCCGCGCATGGTCAACCCGGCGACGATGTCGATGACCCAGCCACCGCCCTCGATTTTGACCATCTGCGCGCCGCCCTCGCCCAGCAATCGACCGGCATTGCGGCAGGCGTCGGCATCGCTCGAATAGCTGAGAAACGGCATGTCGACCATGACATGTGCCCGTGTAGAACCGCGGCTCACCCAACGTGCGTGGTAAACCATATCATCGATGGTCACCCCGAGCGTGGTTTCCGCACCATGCAGGACGTTGCCCAGCGAATCGCCCACCAGCAACACATCCATACCGGCAGCATCCATCACCCGGGCAAAACTGGCGTCGTAACAGGTAACGCACGCGATCTTCTCACCGCGTACCTTGAAGTCCTGCAATTGATTGCTGGTCAGCCGTTTCATCTGCCTGTCGGATTGAAGTAATGGCGGCCACTGAGTCCGCGGCCGATATGCTCGATGAGCAGTTCATAATCCGCATCATTCGAAGCCAAGTCAATCTTGGCCGCGTTGACGATCAGCAGTGGCGACTCCGCATATTGATGGAAGAATTCGACGTATGCCGTGCTCAATCGTTCGAGATAGTCGGCCGTGATATTGCGTTCGTAGTTGATGCCGCGGCGATTGATCCGGTTGATGAGAACCGCCGGCGGCGCCTGCAGATAAATGACCAGATCGGGGCGCGGCAGACTGTGCACCAACTGGTGATAAATCAAATCGTAAAGGCGCAGTTCATCAGCACCGAGGTTCACCTGGGCGTACAACCGATCGACCGGCAACATGTAATCGGCCACGTGCACCGGCCGGAACAGATCCGACTGCGAGATACCTTTGATCTGTTCCACATGCTGAAACAGGAACGACAACTGGCTGGATAACGCGTAACGCGCGGGATCGCTGTAGAACTGTGCCAGAAACGGATTCTGCTCGGGCGACTGCAAAACAAGATCGCTCTTGTAGGTCTGCGCCAGACGTCGCGCCAGCGTGGATTTGCCGACGCCGATAGGTCCTTCAATGACTATGAATCGTGGCCGCCAGGCCTCGCCGCTTCCGGTCATAGTGGCACTCCCTGTCGCGATGCTCCGCAATCGCCCTGTGACGGGTTATGACGAACAAACATACGATTGCGATGGTCCTGCTGCAAGGTCATGGCTCCGGCCGGGCAAGAGTTGTACTGGTCACATTGGCAGCTGCCTGACTGCCGACAATGCGCTGAGCCGCGGGCGCCGGACAATCCGCGATCATCGCTGCCAGGGGCGGCAGACCCGGCACAACGAGTTCCGGTGCGATTTCCGCCAATGGCAACAATACGAAAGCGCGCTGGGCCAAACCGGCGTGCGGCACCGTCAGAGCCTCTGAGGTGATCGATTCATCGCCGAACAGCAGGATATCCAGATCGATGATTCGCGGCCCCCAGCGAATCGTTCTGACGCGACCGAAGTCGTTCTCCAGTCGCTGGAGTTCGAGCAGCAGTTGTTGCGCGCTGGCCTGCCATTGAACCTGCGCCACCGCGTTGATGTAATCGGGTTGTTCGGTGTGGTCCAGCGCCGCGCTGGCATACAGCGAGGAGCGCGCAAGCAATTGCAGGCCGGGTATGGCGGCGAGCGCCGACACCGCCCTCAACACCTGGTGGGCAGGGGATTCAAGGTTGCTGCCGATACCGATGAAGGCGCGGGTCACGCGTTCGCGCTGCCACCTGCCGGCTTGCGCCGCCGCCGTCGCGGGGCGCGGCGTTTGTTCGCCAGCCGATCGACCAGTGCCGCCCGGCCGTCATCATCAGTCTGCTCGAATTCGCGCCACCAATTGGCGGCGTCTTCAACGTCATCGCCGGCCGCGGCGCGCAACAACAGGAAATCATACGCCGCGCGGAATTTCTCATGCGATGCCATGCGCTGGACATGGCGGCGCATGGGCCGCTCCAGGCGGGACTGCATACTCCAGATATCGCGGCTGATCTGGGTGAATCGGCGCGGCACGGCGACCCGTTCCAGTTGTCTTGCGATCACTTCGTCGGCCGCCTGCCGTTCCGCGTCATAAGCTGCCACGCCTTCTTCGATCAACGTCTGCATGCGCGTACGCATTGGCTGCCATAACAACACGGCCAGCAGGAAAGCCGGGTTCACCGGCTTGCCGGCGGCTACGCGCTCATCGGTGTTGGCCATCGCCAACGGCAGCATACGCCGTGCAACTTCCGCTGCGGGGTCGGCGAGGGTGGCATCGGTCTGTGGAAAGAGTTGGCGCAGCAGGCCGTAATGGCCGAGTGCCTCGAATGTCGCCAGCGCCGCGCCACCGTGAAACAGTTTCAACGCTTCGTCGAACAGCCGTGCCGGGGATATCTCGCCCAACAAGGGCGCAAGTTCGGCAAACGGCGCCGCAGTGGCCGGGTCGATCTCGAACCCGAGCTTGGCCGCAAAGCGGACGGCGCGCAGCATGCGGACCGGATCTTCCCGCAACCGGGTATCGGGATCGCCAATCAGACGCAAGCGGCCGGCGGCGATGTCTTCGGTACCGCCAACGTAATCCACCACCGAGAAATCACGGATGTTGTAGTACAACGCATTGACGGTGAAATCGCGCCGCCAGACGTCGTCATCGAGTTGGCCGTAGACGTTGTCGCGAATGATACGCCCGCTTTCCACTACCCGTTGGGCATCCTGGTCCTCGGCTTCCTCGGTACCGGAGGCGCGGAAGGTCGCGACTTCAATGACGTCGCGGCCGAAATGCACATGCGCCAGGCGGAACCGCCGGCCAATCAGGCGGCAATTGCGGAACAGTTCCCGCACCTGTTCCGGCAGCGCATCTGTCGCGACGTCGAAATCCTTGGGCATCCTGCCCAGCAGCAGGTCGCGGACGCCCCCACCGACGAGGTAGGCCTGATATCCCGCCTTGTCCAGCCGGTAGAGCACCTTCAGTGCCTGCTCGGAGATGTCCTTGCGTGAAATCGGGTGGTCGGAGCGGGGAATGATTCGGGGTTTTGCGTGCAAAGCTTTGTCCGGAGCGTGCGGCGCCGGAGTCTGGCTGCCAGCCGCGCTTGCTGAAATCTCGGTCATCGGTTCAGTGGCAAGTCCGTTAACGGCCGCAGGACCCGGCGCCACGTCGACCGCGCGGCCTCAGACAGGCGTCGCGGACTTCATACTGGCGTTGTGATCGCACACCCTGGTGCGCGGTCCGTCGGCAAACCCGTATAATACACCGCCTGACCCGTCAGCCACCCCCATCGTGATTGGCGCGATCTTGAAGTTGCTGTCCGCCCCGCTCCCTTCGTCTAGTGGCCCAGGACGTCGCCCTCTCACGGCGAAAACAGGGGTTCGAGTCCCCTAGGGAGCGCCAGATGTCCGGTCATTCCGCCTGCCGGCTCGCCGCAGCCGTTGGCCACTGCACCTGTGGTGATGCGCTGGCAACCTGGCCATTCAACCTCCGTTCGCCTGCACCAAAACACATGCGCCGGCCGCGGCAATCATGGCTGGCTGCACCAGTTTGGGTAGTGCGGGAAAATAAGTCTTTCCATTACTCTCCGCGGGCTATTCCGCACCGCGACAGTTCGGTAAAGTCACCATAAATTCGGGAATTCCGGGAGTAGTTCACGTGTCCATCCATGTCGCACTCAATCACGTTACCCAGTACAAGTACGACCGGCTGGTGACACTGAGCCCGCAGGTCGTCCGGCTGCGCCCGGCGCCACATTGCCGGACTCGCATTCTCGGTTATTCAATGGTGGTCACGCCGGCGGACCATTTCATCAACTGGCAGCAGGACCCGCTCTCGAACTACCTGGCTCGGCTGGTGTTCCCGGAGCCGACGCGTGAATTCCGCGTCGAGATCGATCTGGTCGCGGAAATGTCCGTCTACAACCCATTCGATTTCTTCCTCGAACCCGCGGTGGAGGAATTCCCGTTCAGCTATTCACAGGATCAGCTGCACGAAATCGTCCCGTACCTTATCAAGCAGCCGTTGACGCCGTTGTTCGAGCGCTATCTTGCGGCAGTACCGCGAGAAAAGTGCCGCACGATAGATTTTCTGGTGGAGATCAACCGCCGCGTCCACCAGGACATCGCTTACCTGATCCGCATGGAACCGGGCGTCCAGACACCGGAACAGACGCTGGAAAAGAAGTCGGGGTCTTGCCGTGATTCGGCCTGGCTGCTGGTGCAATTATTTCGTCACCTCGGGCTCGCCGCACGCTTCGTGTCCGGCTATCTCATCCAGCTCACGCCGGATGTCAAAGCGCTGGACGGTCCTTCCGGGCCCACCGAAGACTTCACCGATCTGCATGCCTGGTGCGAGGTCTACCTGCCGGGCGCGGGCTGGGTCGGGCTGGACCCGACGTCCGGCCTGCTGGCCGGCGAAGGCCATATCCCGCTGGCTTGTTCACCTGAACCGACCTCGGCATCACCGATTACCGGCGCCGTCGACGAGTGCGAGGTGGAATTCAGCCACCACATGCAGGTCACCCGCGTCTGGGAAGCCCCCCGTGTCACCAAGCCTTACACCGACGAACAGTGGGTGGCGATCGACGCGCTGGGCAAACACATCGATGCCGACCTGCGCCGCAACGACGTCAGGCTGACCCAGGGTGGCGAACCCACCTTCGTCTCCATTGATGACCGCGACGGCGCCGAATGGAATACGACCGCGCTGGGCGAACGCAAGCGCCAGCTGGCCGGTTCGTTGCTGGACAAGCTGAAGCATCACTACGCGCCCAAGGGGCTGCTGCACTATGGCCAGGGCAAGTGGTACCCGGGCGAACAACTGCCACGCTGGTCGCTGAACGCGATCTGGCGACGGGACGGCGAACCCATCTGGTCCGACCCGGCGTTGTTCGCCAGGGAAACACAGGATTACGGCGTCACTGATGTGGAGGCGCAGACCTTCCTGCGTACCCTGGCTGAACGTCTGGGTCTGCAACAGGATTTCGTGTTTCCCGCGTTCGAGGACGTCTGGTACTACCTCTGGCGCGAGCGCCGGCTGCCGATCAACGTCGATCCGTTCGACGCCCGCCTCAGCGACCCGATGGAACGTGACCGCCTGCGCAAGGTGTTCAACCAGGGCCTGGACAAGGTGGTCGGCTACGTTTTCCCGCTGCGCTATGAACCGGATGTCAGCGGTCGCTGGGCCACTGGCCCTTGGTTCCTGCGCGACGAACGCTGCTACCTGGTGCCGGGCGATTCACCGCTGGGCTACCGCCTGCCCCTGGATTCCCAGCCCTGGGTCTCGGAAACGGACTTTCCCTATCTGAATCCGCTGGATATGTCCGTCCAGCGTGCACCGCTGCCCACCTACCAGGCCATTCGCCAACTGTTCCCGCATGGCCGTACCGAGGAAGGGGCGCAATGGATGGCCCGCCGCGATGATCCGTATGCCACGGCGGGCGAGGACGGCAATGCGCGCGCCCGCCGGCGCCGGCGGCTGCCGCCGGACACCACGCGTGTTCCGGGTACGCATGAATCCGCGCACTGGCTGACCCGAACGGCAATCAGCGCTGAACCGCGCGACGGGCGGCTGTACGTGTTCATGCCGCCGCTGGACAGCGCCGAGGCCTATCTTGAACTGGCCGCGGCGATTGAAGACACCGCTGCCGCAGTGGACCTGCCGGTGATTCTTGAAGGCTACGAACCGCCGCGCGACCCACGGCTGATCCATCTGCGGGTGACGCCTGACCCGGGTGTCATCGAAGTCAACGTCCAACCCAGTGATTCCTGGGACGACCTGGTCGAACAGACGTCATTCCTCTACGACGCCGCGCACGAGAGCCGGCTGTCGACCGAGAAATTCATGCTGGATGGACGTCATTCGGGTACCGGCGGTGGCAACCATTTCGTTCTCGGCGGGGCGACCCCGGGCGATTCGCCGTTCCTGCGTCGGCCAGACCTGCTCGCCAGCATGATTTCCTACTGGCATAACCATCCCTCTCTGTCCTACCTGTTCTCCGGCATGTTCCTGGGGCCGACCAGCCAGGCGCCGCGCGTGGATGAAGGTCGCGACGAAGCCGTCTATGAGCTGGAAATCGCCTTCAAGGAATTGAAGCGGCTGGCAGCCACGGGCATGTCAGTGCCGCCGTGGCAGGTTGATCGCGTGCTGCGCAATCTGTTGATCGACGTGACGGGCAATACCCATCGCGCCGAATTTTGTATTGACAAGCTTTACTCACCGGATTCATCGACCGGCCGACTGGGCCTGCTGGAGTTACGTGCATTCGAAATGCCGCCGCACGCGAAGATGAGTCTTGCCCAGCAGCTGCTGTTGCGCGGCTTGATCTCGCGCTTCTGGCAGCACCCGTATGAGCCGCGCCGCCTGAAGCGGTGGGGCACCGAACTGCATGACCGCTTCCTGCTGCCGCATTTCGTCTGGGATGATTTCAGCGACGTCGCCGCGGAAATGACCGATTTCGGTTACCCGCTGGACCCTTCCTGGTTTGCGCCGCATTTCGAATTCCGCTTTCCCAAGGTCGGCGAATTTGCCACCCGGAATGTTGACGTCGAACTGCGCATGGCACTGGAACCCTGGCACGTGCTGGGCGAGGAAGGCACGACCGGCGGCACCGTGCGGTATGTGGATTCGTCGCTGGAACGGCTGCAGGTGAAGGTTCGGGGTCTGGTCGATGACCGCCATGAACTGGCCTGCAACGGGCGTCGGGTTCCGCTGCAACCCACGGGCAACGTTGGTGAATTTGTCGCCGGCGTGCGCTACCGCGCATGGTGGCCGGCGGCCTGTCTGCATCCCACCGTACCGCTGCACGCGCCACTGACGTTCGACCTGGTGGACAGCTGGATGGACCGGTCCATGGGGGGTTGCCAGTACCATGTCGCCCATCCCGGTGGCCGCAACTACTCGACGTTCCCGGTCAATGCCTACGAGGCCGAGGCCCGCCGACTGGCCCGGTTCTTCCGCATGGGCCACACGCCGGGCACGGTCGTGGTGGAAGACGAGCCGCGTAATCCGAATTACCCGTTCACGCTGGACATGCGCCGTTGAGTCGCCGGTGGCAACTGCGCATAATCGATTTCGAGGCGTCGCCGTGAGCAATCCGGGCGCTGCGTTGCCGATAACGATAGCAGCCTGAACCCACGAGCCCGCATGCGCCGCCCGACGTGACCACCGCGATGTCTGATCTATTGCTGACGGATTACACGTCATCGCTCGATCGGTTCGACGAGCTGTTGTCGTCGGATCGCAAGCCGCGCACGCATTGGCGGGCACTGTGCCAGGAGATACTGAACACCGACGCCGGCGTCCTGGCCAACCGGATCGACGCCGCCGAGCGGCAGATCCGCGACAGTGGCGTCACCTACAACGTCTACGCCGATCCCGAAGGCCTTGACCGTCCCTGGGAGCTGGACGTTGTTCCCATGGTCATCCCCGCCAGCGAATGGCGCACGATCGAGGCCGGTGTCGCCCAGCGTGCAAGGCTGCTGGATCGCATCCTTGCCGATCTCTACGGTCCGCAGAAGTTACTGCGCGAAGGCCTCATTCCACCGGCACTGGTCCTTGGGCACAGCGGCTTCGTGCGCAATGTCGTCGGTGCGAAACCGCCGGGCGATATCTTTCTGCATCTGTATGCGGCCGATCTCGCGCGCTCACCCGACGGCCAGTGGTGGGTGCTGACCGACCGCACCCAGGCGCCTTCCGGCGCGGGCTATGCGCTGGAAAACCGCTTGATCGTGTCGCAGGTATTTTCCGACCTGTTCCGCAGTCAGAAAGTGCGCCACCTTGCCCAGTTCTTCGCCACGCTGCGTGACACGTTGATGCACCACGCACCCAAGGGCGATGGCCCGACCACGGCGGTTGTCTGGACCCCCGGCCCCTATAACGAAACCTATTTCGAGCACGCCTTGATTGCCCGCTATCTCGGATTCCGCCTGGTGGAAGGCAGCGACCTGGTGGTGCGCGACGGCAAGGTGTGGTTGAAAACCGTGGAAGGCCGCCGCCGCATCCATGCCATCGTCCGGCGGCAGGATGACGACTTCTGCGATCCGTTGGAACTCCGTGCAGACTCCGCGCTGGGCGTCCCGGGCATTACCGATTGCGTACGCCGTGGCAGCGTGTTGATGGCCAACCCGCTGGGTACCGGCGTACTGGAATCCGGCGCGCTGCTCGGCTTCCTGCCCCGCCTCTGCGAAGAGTTGCTGGACGAACAGCTGATGCTGCCGTCAATCGCGACCTGGTGGTGCGGCGAGCCGGCCGCACTGGCGGACGCATTGGGCCAATTCGAGCATCTCGTGTTCAAGCCGGCTGACCCGATTTATCGCTTCGAGCCGGTATTCGGCCACGACCTCACGCAGCGTTCATTCAGCCGTCTGCGGCGGCAGATTGCCTCCCAGCCGGAACGCTTCGTGGCCCAGGAACTGGTGCGGGTATCCCAGGGACCGGTAATGCACCGGTATAAATCCAAGAAACTGGCCGCCCGCGGAATAGGGCTGCGGGTATTCGCTACGACCGCTGCCGGCGGTTATGCCGTCATGCCGGGTGGCTTGACCCGGGTGGCCGCCGACGCCGATCCGCGCGTGGTCTCCATGCAACGGGGTGGCAGCTCCAAGGATACCTGGGTACTGGCGGACGGTCCGGTCGACACCCAGTTCACCTTGTTGCGTTCCACCGTCACCCCGGCTGATCTGGTGCGCAACGCCGGCGGCTTGTCATCGCGTGTCGCGGAGAATCTGTTCTGGTTCGGTCGCTACGCCGAGCGCTCGGAAGATGTCGCCCGTTTGCTGCGCGTCGCGCTGAACAGCGTGTTGCAGGAATCGGAAGATGGCGAAGCGCGGCCGGTTTTCGAACTCGTGGAATCGGCAGGCATCGAACTGTACGGTGACGACCTCAGCAAAACACTGAGTGATGCAGCCACCCTGGAGTCGGTCGGATCCGGTCTCGCCGCCAACTTGAGCCACCTCAACCGGATTGCGTTCCAGTTGCGTGACCGGCTGTCGATGGACCACTGGCGCACCATCACCCACCTCATTCGTGATCCGGTGTTCAACAAGCCGGCCACGCTGGCGCAGACGCTGGCGATGCTCGACCGCACGATTACCCACATGACCACGACCGCCGGCTACACGCTGGACAGCATGACGCGCGATACAGGTTACCGCTTTGTCTCCATAGGCCGTCGTCTGGAGCGGCTGTCGTTCATGACATTGGCGCTGTCTACGGCGTTCGAAAACGGCGCCGACTGCGGTCTGACGTGGTTGCTGGAACTGGCCGACTCCGTCATCACCTACCGCACACGCTATATGGCGCAACCCGAGTGGCTGCCGGTACTGGATCTCGTATTACGCGATGAAAGCAATCCGCGCTCGGTGATGTTCCAGGCCAAGGGCATGTTCGACTTCCTCGGCAAGCTGGAACAGACCCTGGGCCCATGCGGACGCGAAGAACTGGGTGAAGCAGTGGACGCAATTCGCGGGCTGGATCTTGCCCGCGACTTTGACCCCGCCAGCGGACGACTGCGCCTCACGGTCGCCGCTTTGAACAGTGCAGCCTATGGGGTCAGCGAGTTTCTGACCGACCGGTTCTTCAACCAGCCGCGCGCCAGCAAGTGGCATCCACGTGGCGCCTGAGCCGGCCATGAGCGACAACGTGCGGACCTATGAGGTCATCCACGAAACCGAGTACGCCTACTCGGCGCCGGCGGGCAACGGTCACCACCTTGCCCACCTGCGGCCGCGGACCACACCCTGGCAGGAAGTTCTCACGTACGCGTTGGAGATCGAACCCGAACCGACTGAAATGATTTCCCGACCGGACTATTTCGGCAACGAGACCTGCGCATTCATCATCGATCGCCCGCATGAAATGCTGAACGTGACGGCCCGCTCCACGGTGAAGGTGACTGACCAGGCGCTGCCGGATGACATCAGCGGCCTGCGCTGGGAAACCGCGCTGCCGTCGACGCCAGTCGGCGCAACAGGCGAGCCGCTGGAAGTGACCGAAGCGCGCCTGGGTTCGAGCCTTGCTCCCCGCTTGCCAGACGCTCTCGGTTATGGCCGGAAAAGCTTTCCACCGGGTCGACCCTGGCTGGAAGCCATGCTTGATCTGACTTTACGGATCCGCACCGAGTTCGCCTACGACCCTGAAGCCACTTCCATTTCAACACCGGTCAGCGAGGTCCTCGCGCACCGGCGCGGCGTTTGCCAGGACTTCGCCCACCTGATGCTGAGCTGCCTGCGCTCAATGAAGCTGCCCGCGCGATACGTCAGCGGCTATA
Organism: Gammaproteobacteria bacterium; assembly: GCA_024234975.1. Taxonomy (GTDB): domain Bacteria; phylum Pseudomonadota; class Gammaproteobacteria; genus JACKNH01. The sequence continues at coordinate 214,038 of JACKNH010000004.1, read as the reverse complement.
TCCTGAATCAGCCGCCACCGGGCAAGGAGAAACTGGTCGGCGCCGACGCCTCACACGCCTGGCTGGAAAGCTACATGCCTGGTCTTGGCTGGGTGGGTTTCGATCCGACCAACGGCAAACGCGCCAACCTGGAGTTCATCACCGTCGGCTGGGGCCGGGATTTCGCCGACGTCACACCCTTGCGCGGCGTCGTGCTTGGCAGCGGCGAGCACGAACTGGCGGTTCGGGTGTCGGTCACAACATGATCGTGGCAGCCGGTCAACGTGCCGGCGATACAAATGACAGGGGGAGCGAACCATGAACCACGCATTGAGGGCGAGCGCTGCCGCCGCACTGTTCACGCTGACCGGCGGCCTGGCATGTGCCCAGCAACCTGACATCGGCATTGCTCCGGTCACACTGTCAGCGCCGGTTTACCGGTTCGATACCGCCGAGCAGCACGGTATCGAGGTATCGGTACTGATCCGTGGCATCAACCACCCCTTCGCATTGGCGATGCTGCCGGACGGTGATGCACTGATCAGCGAACGTGGCGGTAACCTGCGCTGGGTTCGTGGCGCCACCGGCGCCAGCCCGGAGCTGGTCACACAGCCCGTCACCGGCGCTCCGGCGCCAGCACAATCGCGCGGCGGCGGCCTGCATGACGTCGTGCCACATCCCGACTACGCCACCAACCACCTCGTTTACTTCAGTTTCAACCGGCTCGGCGAAGCCGGCGCGGATTCCCGCCGCCGACCGAGTTCGCTGGTCGTCGCCCGTGGACGCTTCGAAAACGGCTCACTCGCCCAGGTCGAGGAACTGCTGAGCGGCCCGCAGACGCCGGGCGCCAGCGGCTCGCGCCTTGCGTTCGCCAAAGATGGAACCCTTTACATCACCACCGGTGCGCCATTCAGTGACGACGCCCAGAACCCCGCCAACATCTACGGCAAGGTGTTACGCATCAATGCCGATGGCAGCATTCCCGCAGACAACCCGTTTGCCGACGGCCGTGGGGGACATCCCGCTGTGGTATCGGTGGGACACCGTGACCAACTCGGTCTCACGGTGGATCCCGCCAGCGGCGCCGTATTGGCGGCCGAACATGGGCCCAATGGTGGCGACGAGGTCAATCGAATCCTGCCAGGCCAGAACTATGGCTGGCCGCGCGCCAGCTTCGGCCGTAACTACGATGGCACGCAGATCACCGATGACCCGCTGCCCGACGGCGTCAGTGCGCCGCTGCTGCTGTGGGTACCTTCCATCGGCCCGACCGGCCTGAGTTTCTATACCGGCAGCAAACTGGCCGCATGGCGTGGCAATCTGTTCATCGGCAGTTCCCGCCGCGGCGAGGTGCCGCGCACCGGCGGGCTGGAGCGCGTTGCATTCAATGACGACCTCGGCGAACTGCGCCGCGAAACCCTGCTGACGGACCTGCACCAGCGCATCCGCGATGTGCGCCAGGGGCCGGACGAACTGCTGTATGTCGTCACCGATGAAGACGACGGCGCGCTACTCCGGATTGCCCCGACCGCGCCCTGATTGCGCTGTTGTAAATTACTTAAAATCTTTCCCGATCAAATTCTTACTGAGTCGCCGGCGACTGTGTTGCCGGTGACTGTCAGCCCTCCAGACAAGCCGTTCCAGTGCCGATAACACATCGCTGGCGCCTTAAAAGCGGAAACCATTCCGCGGCCAGCCGACGCCTTGCGGACCTGCGATGACGCCTAGTGCACCCATAGAAGAAGTCACAGTACCGGTCATTCTCGTTGTCGACGACGACGAGATGCTGTGCGTGCTTACCCGGGCGGAACTGGAGAATTCGGGATTCACCGTCATTGACACCCATACCGCGGCCGACCTGCTGGCCCGGCTTGATGCCTGGCAGCCCGACTTGATTCTGCTCGATGTGATGATGCCCGACATCGACGGTTTCCAGGCCTGCGCCAGTCTGCGCGAAGCCGCGCAATGGCGGCACATCCCGATCATGATGATGACCGGCCTTGATGACGTCGGCTCAATCAACCGTGCCTACGAAGTCGGTGCGACCGATTTCATCACCAAACCCATCAACTTCGACCTGCTGAGCCACCGGGTGCGCTACCTGTTGCGGGCCAAGGCCACCGCGGATGCATTGCGGGCCAGTGAGCAACGTCTGGCCCAGGCCCAGCGCATCGCCAAGCTGGGGCATTGGGAAACCGATACCACCGGCAATTTCACGATCTGGACGCCCGAGGTTCAGCGCCTGTTCGGTCTCAACGAAAACATTCACGTCAATGACTACCGGACCCTTGGCGCGGCCATCAACACCCGTCAGCGTGACGCCATCAGTGCGGCATTTGAGCAAAGCCTGGATGACGGCAGTTCATTCAATCTCGAAATATGCGTGGGCGATCCTGCGCGCGACGGTCGGATACTGGACCTGGTCGGCATTGCTGACCGCAACAGCGCCGGCGAATGCCGTCTGATCGGCACGGTGCAGGACGTCACCGAACGCCGAAGTTTCGAGCACCAGTTGCACCAGCTGGAACACTACGATGGGGTGACCGGTCTGCCCAATCGCGCTTCGATACACCAACAACTCAAGCAACTCCTGCAGGCCGGAGAGCAGGGCGGGCGCCCGGTTGCGGTGCTGGCGGTGGAGTTGAACGAATTCCGCCGCATCAACGATACGCTCGGGTTCCGGCATGGCAATGAAGTGTTGCGCATCGTCGGCCAACGACTGCGCGACATCTTGCAGGGGGGCGTCACCACGCAGGCTGAATTGGGGCGCGGCAACGGCGGTGAGTTTCTGGTACTGCTGGCGATCGACGACGCAGTGGAACACGCCGGTGACATCGCGCGGAAACTGCGCGCAGCGCTGGACGCGCCGCTGACGGTGGACGAGCAGGAGATATTCATCCGCGCGTCAGTCGGTATCAGCGTGTCGCCCGCTGACGGCAATGACGCCGACAGTCTGATCCGCGCCGCCAACGCCGCTGCCGGCCAGGCACGCAGTGAAGATGATGACACCGAGCGTTATTACACCAAGACCATGAACCTGCGCGCCGTACAGCGCCTGACCATGGAAATGAATCTGCGCCGGGCACTCGAACGCGACCAGTTCATGGTCTGCTTCCAGCCGAAGTTACGCGGCGCCGATCTCACGATTGCCGGGTTTGAAGCCCTGCTGCGCTGGTACCATCCGGACCTCAAGCAGGTGCCACCATCCAAGTTCATTCCCATCGCCGAGGAAACCGGGCTCATCGTACCGATCAGCGAGTGGGTACTGGCGCGGGTGGCAGAGCAACTGCGGCTTTGGCGTGACCAGGGCATTGGTGATTTCCATTGCGCCGTCAACCTGTCCAGCGCCCAGTTCAAGAGCCCTTCGCTGCATCAACGCCTGGCCGGTATCGTCGCGGCAAATGGCACACCGGCGACGCAGATTGAACTGGAGATCACCGAAAGCATCCTGATGCAGGACTGCGATGCGGCGGTTCGCATCATCAACGAATTGAAATCACATGGTTTCGGTATCGCCATCGACGATTTCGGTACGGGATATTCGTCGTTGAGCTACCTGCAGCGACTGCCGTTGGATGTACTGAAAATCGATCAGGCGTTCGTGCAGGACATCACCGGCGATCGCGACGACCCGGTGATCGTCAAGACCATCATCAGTATGGCCCGCAGCCTGCGCCTGAGCGTTGTCGCAGAAGGCGTGGAAACCACCGCGCAGATGAAGTTTCTGCGTAGCCATGATTGCGATGAACTGCAGGGATTCCTGTTCGGTGCAGCGATGCCGGCCACTGACGTTGCCGACTGGCTGGTCAATCTCGACAACCGCCGTGCCGCAGGCTTCGAGCTGAATCTCAAGCAAACAGATAGCGCAACACGTCATTCATCGACGTCGTGAGCCCGCGGCAGGCAGCCGGCGCTGCCGCTGTCATCGCTGCTGCTGATTGCACGTAAGGCGCGTCAATCAATTCATCCGCGCAATTCGCAATCAGTGCGCCTATGCCTTCCGGCGTCGTTTCCAGATGAAACTGCAATGCCAGCACGTTGCGTGAGCAGGCGAATGCCTGGTTTTCGCATATGTTGCTGCTGGCCAGGTGAGTCGCCCCGGGGGGCAGGCTGAATGTTTCGCCATGCCAATGGAATACCGTCAGCGACGATGGTAGCGAAAACCCCGCGATTCCGCCGGTCGCCTGCACCGGAAACCAGCCGATTTCCGGCTGCGGATTCCGCGATACCGAAGCGCCCAGCGCGGCGGCGATCTGCTGGGCGCCCAGGCAGATTCCCAGTACTGGTTTGCCGGCGCCCGCCGCCGCCTCAATCAATGCGCGCTCGTTGGCCAACCAGGCGTGTTGGGCGTCATCGTGCACACTCATGGGGCCGCCCATTACCACCAGGCCGTCAAAATCCTGCACCTGGGGTACGGCGTCGCCGCGATACAGGTGCGCGATATTCAGTTCCAGCCGTTCCTGCCGGCACCATGGGTCGATACTGCCCGGTCCTTCGAACGGGACGTGTTGCAGCAAGGTGATACGCATCGTGACGCTTCATCCGGTGGTTGGCGGTGACCGCCGTGCGCCGCATTCTAGACGAACGGACCCGGCATGACCTCGTCGACCGCCAGCGAGTTTCCGGTTTTACGATACGCGCGGCCGCTTGTATGATTCAGCGCCTTTCACAATCGCAGGTCACACCTTCCCGATGAACTCCGGCCTGGCGCGGCGTCTCGCCGCCATCGTCTACGACAGCCTGCTGCTGTTCGGCGTGTTGTTCCTGGCCACCATTCCACTGGTGGTGCTGGCCGGGGGCCAGGCGATTCGACCGCAGAACGCGCTGTTCACCGCCTACCTGGTGTTGGTCGTCTTTGGCTATTTCACTTACTTCTGGACCGGCGGCCGGCGCACGCTGGGCATGAAGAGCTGGCATCTGCACGTGGTCACGCTGGACGGCCAGCCACCCACATTCAGACAAGCCACGTTGCGTTTCGCCATTGCCATCCTGTCATGGGCGATTCTTGGCCTGGGATTCATCAGCAGCGTTTTTCATCAGCAGCATCTGTGCTGGCATGACCACTTCAGCGATACGAGATTGGTGGTGAACAAGCCCTGAAGGCGCCGGTGTGCTCTGTCAGCGCACGCGGTTCAACAGGTACAGTCCAATCACCAGCACCACCAGCGTTGGCACCGCGGCGCTGACCATCGGCGCAACTTCAGCGACCACCGCGAGGTGGCCTATGGTCTGGTTGACCAGATGGAAGCTCACGCCGATCAACGTTCCCTGCAATACGCCCTGGCCCATGGCAACGGTACGCGTCAGCCGCCCCAGAACCATGGGCACGCCCAGCAGGATCATCACCGCGGTGGCCACCGGATACATCAACTTCAACCACAAGGCGTACTCGTAGGTTTCCGTGCGCAGACCGTTACTTTTCAGGTAGGCGATATACCGTTGCAGCGACTTGATGGAAAGTTGCTCTGATGCCGCCGTCAGCACGTCGACCAGTGCCGGGTCCACCAATGACTGCCAGCCGGCTTCGCGGAATGCAACGCGTTGGGCGCGGGCACCGTCCAGGCGGGTCTGTACGACGTTGGACAAGCGCCAGCCGCCATTGTCGTAGTCGGCCTCGGCCGCATAGGTACTGCTGCGCAGATGCTCGTCGTGGTCGAACTCGTAGATGTAGACATCGCGCAGCGATTCGGCCGTCATGACGCCACGGATATTGATGTAGGTGGTGCCATCCCGCACCCATATGCCGGTCAATGTTCCCAGCGATATCCGGCCGACGCGCTTGGTCGAACGGTATTGATCCGCCCGCATGTCCAGCGGGGGCGCCACGAATTCGCCCAGCACTATCACGGCGATGATGAGCAGGCTGCCACCTTTCATCACTGATCCGAGCAGTCCCAGACGGGACCGGCCGGCGAATCGGATCACTGCAAGTTCGCCGGTACGCGCAAGACTGCTCAACCCCAGCAGCACGCCGATCATCGCCGCCGAGGGGAACAGTTCGTAGCACAACCGCGGGATGCGCAGCGCCACGTAGACCAGTGCGGCGGGGGCGTCGTAATCGCCCGGCCCCAGGTTATCCAGCTGCGCGATCAATTCGAACAGCGTGAACAACCCCAGCAACACCGCCATGACCAGCGCAACGCTGCCGAGAATCGCCCGATTGAGATACCAGTCCAGGAGGGTGAAATAACGCATTCCGCCCATTGTAAACCGCACCCGGTGCCACCGCAGCGGCACGCTCCGGCGCCCCGCCCATGCACCACTGGCGGACGCAATCCGGTCAAGCGGTTTGGTCGCCCGGCCACCGAGAAAAGCGCGTTACGAAATTTCAGACTGCATGTAATAAACTGGCGCCCGCCATACCGCCTCATCCACGCAAAAAAAAAGGAACGTCATGGAATTCGTCGCCAAGTCAGATGACCTCACAACCAGCAAGACTCACTGCCTTGCGGTCGGGGTATTCACCAACCGCCGGTTGTCCGCGGCGGCCGCCAGGATTGACCGCAAGACGCGCGGCCTGATCAAACGGGTGCTGCACAACGGCGACATCAAGGGCAACGTCGGACAGACACTGGTGCTGCAAAGTCCTCCGGGAATTGCCGCGGAACGCATTCTGCTGGTCGGCCTTGGCGGGCATACCGAAGTCGCGGCGCCTGATTTCCAGCGTGCAATCGCTGCCGCCGCCCGCACGATCAACGCTTCGGCGTCCACCAACGTGGTCAGCGCGCTGGCCGAGGTTGAAATTGCCGGGGCCGACCTGGCTGAAAATATCGAGCTGCAAGTCATCGGCTTTGACCGCGGGAGCTACCGCTTCGGCGAGTTCAAGGCCGGTCGCGGAAGCAATGCCTCCGTCATCCGTCGGGTGACGATCAATGCCGACAAGACCGCCGTCGACGCCGTGCGCGACGCGATCAAGGTTGGCAAGGCCATCGCCGGGGGCATACGTTTCGCACGTGACCTCGGCAACCGGCCCGCCAATCACTGTACACCCACCTACCTTGCCGAGTGCGCCCTGGAAATGGGCAAACAACACAACAGCCTCAAGGTGAAGGTACTGGACCAGGCACAGATGGAAAAACTTGGCATGGGCGCGCTGCTCAGCGTCGCCCGTGGCAGCCGTCAGCCGCCAAAACTCATCGTCATGCAATATCACGGTGCCGATGCCAAGCAGGCGCCGATTGCGCTGGTCGGTAAAGGCGTCACGTTCGATTCCGGCGGAATATCGATCAAGCCGGCCGCGGCCATGGATGAAATGAAGTTCGATATGTGTGGTGCGGCCAGTGTATTTGGCGTGATGCAGGCTTTGGTTGAATTGGCGTTGCCCATCAATGTTGTCGGCGTTGTGCCGGCCACCGAGAACCTGCCGGATGGCAACGCCACCAAGCCCGGCGATGTCGTGCAGACGATGTCCGGCAAAACCGTGGAGATTCTCAATACCGATGCCGAGGGCCGGCTGATCCTCTGCGATGCGCTGACCTACTGCCGCGAATTCAACCCTGACGTGGTGATTGACATCGCCACCCTGACCGGCGCCTGCGTCGTTGCCCTGGGACATCATGCCAGCGGCCTGATGTGTGCCGACGATGCGCTGGCCAACGCACTGCTCGCCGCCGGCAACGCCACCTTCGATCGTGCCTGGCGGCTGCCGCTGTGGGACGACTACCAGAAGGAGTTGGACAGCAACTTCGCTGATATGGCGAACGTGGGCAGCCGCCATGGCGGTGCCATTACCGCGGCCTGCTTCCTCGCCCGCTTCACCACCGACCTGCGCTGGGCCCATCTGGACATCGCCGGATCGGCCTGGATCAGCGGCAAGGATAAAGGCGCGACAGGTCGTCCGGTGCCACTGCTGCTGGAATATCTCAGGCAGCGGGCGGCGGTTTGAGCCCGGTTGAGCATCGATGCCGCAAGTAGATTTCTACGTTGTCGAAGACGCCGACAAGCGTGCGCACGATGTTGTAATCTGCCGGCTGATCAACAAAATATGGCAGCGTGGACTGCGGGTCTTGCTGTACGTCGAAGACGCGGAACGGGCCGGCGAGCTGGACAGTCTGTTGTGGACTTTCCAGGACGTCAGCTTCGTCCCGCACTCGGTGTTGGCGGGCGCCGATGGCAACGCGGACGTGCCGATTTTGATCGGTCACGGGTCGCGATTCGCACCGGCGGACGTACTGGTTAACCTCGGCAATCTTCCACTGGCTGATTGCCAGGGCTATGACCGCGTCGTCGAGAGTGCCGGCTATGATGCCGTCAGCCGCAACGCAGCCCGCCAGCGCTTTCGCGATTGGCAACAGGCCGGCATCAATCCGGGTACCCAGCGGGTCAATGCGTCAGACCGAAACTGACCACGGGCGACTGATTTCATGACACCGTCGGGCGTGCCCACGGTTCAACGATGACACAGCAATGACAGAACCAACGCAATCCGACGACGACACCGCCGCGATCCCGACGCTTAACGAGCAGGTCACCGATGTCGATCTGGAACGCTTCAACCGGTTGCCGGTCAACCCTGCCGCCAACATCCGCGCGCCGGCCAGCGGGCCGGATCTCGAACGACGGATCAAGGCCGTGGTCGATGCGGAGTTGCGCAACGCCGTCGAATACATCAAAACCAGTATCGTTGCCGAAGTTAAGGACGCAATGCAGAAACAGAACCCTCCCCCGACCGACGCCGCGATGATGGCGACCGCCAATGAATCGTCTGAGCAGGTTGCGGAGACCGTACAGCCGCCGGAGCCGTTGCCCAAGGCGTACGAACCCGCCGGCCTGGAAACGCGGTGGTATCAAACCTGGCAGAGTGCCGGGTACTTCGCGCCAGGCGGCGCCGGCGAACCGTATGCGATTGCGCTACCGCCGCCGAATGTCACCGGCAGCCTGCACATGGGCCATGCCTTTCAGGACACGTTGATGGACGCGCTCATCCGTTTCCAGCGCATGGACGGGCGCAATACCTTGTGGCAGACCGGGACCGACCACGCCGGGATCGCGACGCAGATGGTCGTCGAACGCAACCTGGCGCTCAAAGGCATCAAGCGTGAGGAACTCGGCCGCGAGAAATTCGAACAAGCGGTATGGGAATGGAAAGCCGAATCCGGTGGCACCATCACCGGCCAGCTGCGACGCATGGGCGCGTCGATGGACTGGTCGCGTGAGCGCTTCACGCTGGATGACGGCCTGTCACGCGCGGTCCGCGACGTATTTGTGCAGCTCTACCATGAAGGGCTGATTTATCGCGGTCAGCGCCTGGTCAACTGGGATCCGGTGCTGGGCACGGCGATTTCCGACATCGAGGTCGAATCGCAGGAAGAACAGGGCCACATGTGGCATTTCCGCTATCCGTTGGCAGACGGCAGCGGCGAAGTCGTGGTGGCGACAACCCGCCCTGAAACCATGTTGGGCGACACGGCGGTGGCCGTGCATCCCGAAGATCCGCGCTACCAGCGCGTTATCGGCAAACAGGTTCGGCTGCCCTTGTGCGACCGTCTTATCCCGGTGATCGCCGATGACTATGTCGATCCCGAGTTCGGCTCCGGCTGCGTGAAAATCACGCCGGCGCACGACTTCAACGACTACGAAGTCGGTCAGCGCCACGACCTGCCGATGATCAATATCTTTACCAAGGAAGCCAGGATCAGCGACAACGCGCCGGCAGCTTATCGCGGCATGGATCGGTATGACGCGCGCAAACGTGTCGTGGCTGATTTGCAGGAACAAGGGTTCCTGGTCCGCATCGATGACCACAAGCTGATGGTGCCGCGCTGCGAACGTTCGCAGGCCGTGGTCGAACCGTTCCTCACCGATCAGTGGTACGTGAAGATTGCGCCGCTGGCCGAACCCGCGATCCATGCGGTGGAAACCGGACGCATCCGGTTCGTACCGGACAACTGGAGCAAGACCTATTACGAGTGGATGCGCAACATTCAGGACTGGTGCATCAGCCGCCAACTCTGGTGGGGCCATCGTATCCCGGCCTGGTATGACGCCGCCGGGCAGGTGTACGTGGGCGTGGACGAGGATGACGCGCGAGCGCGCGGCGGGGTCGCCGATGACGTCGTGCTGACCCGGGACCCGGACGTTCTCGACACCTGGTTCTCCTCCGCGCTGTGGCCGTTTTCCACGCTGGGTTGGCCCGAGCAGACGCCTGAATTACGCACGTTCTACCCGACCTCGGTGCTGGTGACCGGCTTCGACATCATCTTCTTCTGGGTCGCGCGGATGATCATGATGGGGCTGAAGTTCGCCGGCGACGTGCCGTTCCGCGAGGTCTACATCCACGGCCTGGTGCGCGACGCCGAAGGGCAGAAGATGTCCAAGTCGCGCGGCAACGTGCTGGATCCGCTGGATCTCATCGACGGCATCGACCTTGAATCACTGGTCCGCAAACGCACATCAAACCTGATGCGGCCGGAAGATGCGCCGCGCATTGAAGCGGCGACGCGACGGCAGTTTCCGGACGGCATTCCGCCATTCGGCACCGACGCTCTGCGCTTCACCTTCGCCGCGCTGGCGACCCAGGGCCGTGACATCAAATTCGACCTTGGTCGCATCGACGGCTATCGCAACTTCTGCAACAAGCTGTGGAATGCCACCCGCTTCGTGCTGCTGATGACCGAATCGAATGCGGACCAGTCCCGTCAGGGCGAAGCGGCCCTGGGTCTGCCGGAGCGCTGGATCCGTACCCGGTTGCAGCGGGTCATCACCATTGTCCGCGACAACTTCGAAGCCTACCGTTTCGACCTTGCCGCCCAGACCCTCTACGAATTCGTCTGGGACGACTTCTGCGACTGGTATCTGGAACTGGCCAAGGTCGACTTGAATGATCGCCAGCGCAATCCTTCGCTGCAGCGGGGCACGCGTCGGACCCTGCTGGAAGTGCTGGAATCCGCGCTCCGGCTGCTGCACCCGATCATGCCGTTCATCACCGAGGAGACCTGGCAGCGCGTTGCGCCGGTCGCCGGCCGTTCCGGGCCGACAATCATGTTGCAACCCTATCCGGTGGCCGACGAGACACTGATCGACGCCAATGCCGAAGCCGCGCTGCAGTGGGTACAACAGGCAATCCTGGGGATCCGGCGGATCCGCTCGGAAATGAATATCGAACCGAAGCGACAGATCACCGCGCTGTTCTCCGGCGGCGACGAGCGTGAGCGCGCCTGGCTGCACGCCAACGATCGCTACCTGAAGTCATTGGGCCGCCTGGAGACGCTGGAGCCGGTCTCCGCTGACGCGGCGCCCGAATCCGCGACCGCGTTGGCCGGCAACACCACCTTCCTGATCCCGCTGGCGGACTTGATCGATCCGGTGGCCGAATTGAAACGGCTGGACAAGGAACTCGAGCGTCTGCGCGGCGAACACAAACGTATTGATGGCAAACTGGGCAACGAGAGCTTTGTCGCCAAGGCCCCGGCAGAAGTGGTCCGGAAGGAACGCGACAAGCTGGTGGAAATCGAAACCGCACTGGCGCGGCTGGAACAGCAGCGCGCGCGAATTGAGCAATTGACCTGACGCCATGTTTGAACGCCTGCGCGAAGACATCAATTCCGTTTACGACCGGGATCCGGCCGCGCGCAATGCGTTCGAAATCCTGACGACGTACCCCGGCGTTCATGCGATCCTGATTCACCGGCTCAGCCACCAGCTGTGGCGCGCCGGCTTCAAGTGGGCCGCCAGGATGCTGGCCCATATCGGCCGTTTCCTGACCGGCATCGAGATCCATCCCGGCGCCACACTGGGCCGGCGTTTCTTCATCGACCACGGCATGGGCGTGGTGATTGGCGAGACTGCCGAGGTGGGGGATGATTGCACGCTGTACCACGGGGTGACGCTGGGCGGCACATCCTGGAAGAAGGGCAAACGCCACCCGACGCTGCATGACGGTGTCGTTGTGGGCGCTGGCGCCAAAGTGCTGGGTCCCATTGTGCTCGGTGCGGGCGCCCGCGTCGGATCCAATGCCGTGGTGGTCAAGGACGTGCCGGAAGGTGCCACCGTGGTGGGCATTCCGGGCCGCGTTGTCGGCAGTAATGACGAACAACAGGACTCGGAAGATTCCAAGGGCACTGCTTTTGCACCGTACGGCACTTCTGGCGACATGCCGGATCCGCTGGCCAATGCCGTCGACGCCCTGCTCGACCAGACCCAGAGTGTGGAACAGCGCATAGAACGGATTGTCGCCGTGCTGCGCGAACAAGGCGTGGACTGCAACGGCGAACGTCTCATACCGCCGGACCTGGACGATGCCACCGGGCAGCCGCCTGCGCCACCTGACAAAAATCCCTGAATTCGCCCTCCCCGCCGCCACCCGCCCGGGACATTCCTGCGTTTTAAGAAACCGCCTTCAAGGTCGATATATCCCCGACGGTAAAATCCGCGATAAACCGCGGTCACGGAATGTAATTTTTACCGTAAGGGCGCATCGGGCGTGGTATCCACAACTGCGAAACGATGCGCACAACTGAATACCATCAACCGGGGAGGCCGCTTGACGTTCGAAGTTGTCGCGCAAGATCGCTGCCTCTCCGACACGGAAGTCAAGGGTAAGGATTCGAAGCTCCCCGCCTCTCAACGGGATCTGCTGCTGATGGCGGCGGATGCCTATTGGGAACAGGATCGCTTTCACCGAATCACGCTGCTCCAGATGCTCAACGAGGCCATCGATCCACCAGCGCAAGCGCTGGTGCTCGGTCGTGCGCCCTGGGAACTGCCCGGCCATTTCCTCGCCGACGTTGACGCTGCGCGCTATCGCGCAATCGTGCAATCCCATCAATCTTTCCGTGACCTGACATTCCAGTGGCAGGACCCGACCATTGGCCGGCGCTACTTCAACGTCAGCGGTCAACCGGTGTTCGATGCGCAAGGCCGCTTCGATGGCTATCGCGGCGTCGCTACCGACGTCACTGAACACATCCGCACCCGCCAGCGGCTGACCATCGAGCACGGTTGCATCGATGTACTTTCAACCGCGCAAGGTATCGAAGAAGCCGCGGCTTCTGTGCTGAAGCTGGTATGCACGGCAATGGAGTGGTCGGCGGCAACGTACTGGCATTATTCAGCGCAGGCCGATCGACTGACATGCGCCATCGTATACGGCGCTGACGAAAGTGCCACCCTGGCGCTCAATGGCAGCGACAACGCCTGGCGGCAGACCACGCCGGAGGCGACCAGCCTGGTCGTGCGGACCTGGGCCGATCTCGAACCGGTCTGGGTGGCTGACATAGGGCCTGACGACATGCCAGGTCGTGACTTACAGGTCGCAACCGCCGGCATTCATAGCGCGCTGGCGATTCCTCTGCCCGGCTTTGCGCACAATCTCGGCGTACTTGAATTCTTCGCACCGGTCATTCCCCAACCGGATGCCGAACTTCTTACAACGTTACAGTTTGTCGCCGACCAGATCAGTCATTTCTCGCATCAACGTCAATCGGAAGTCGATCTGCGCGATAGCCGTGAGCTCTACCAGAATACGGTGCGCCTGGCCGCCGTCGGTATCGCCCATGTCGGGTTGGATGGCCGCTATCTGCACGTCAATCGCGGTATGTGCGAAATTCTCGGCTACAGCGCTGAAGAATTGCTGCAGAAGAACGTCTCCCAGATCACGCACCCCGACGACATTCACGTCACCGCCGAGCCCCATGCGAAACTCGTGGCTGGCAAGCTGGACCACATCAAGTGCGAGAAGCGTTACCTGCGCAAGGATGGCACCACGGTCTGGGTCAGCCTGTCGATCGCAGTCAAGCGCAACGCCCGCGGCGAACCCGAATACGACATCTCCGTGGCGGAAGACATCACCGCCCGCAAGCAGGTGGCCGCAGCGGCCTCACGCGTCAGCCACATGTTCGCCGCACTGAGCGCCACCAACGAAATTCTGCTGCGCGCCGAATCCCCGCATGAACTCTATGACGGCATCTGCAACGCCGCCTGTGAAGCCGGCGGCTTCCTGGTTGCGACGCTGCTGCTGACGGATGCTTCCGGCAAGCTGTACGTCGCCGCACTCCACCACGGATTATCGCACTCGAATCCACGATCGCTGCATGGGGATACCGCGGCGCTGCATGGTTGGGGACTGGGCGAAATCGCCTATCAACTCGAACAGAGCATCATCAGCAACGAGTTCCGCGACGACCCGCGGCTTGAGCCGTGGCACAAGGCGGCAGCGACGATTGGCATCGGTTCCGGCGCCGCGGTGCCACTGGTGCGCGACGAAAGATGCGTCGGTGCGCTGGTGTTATGCCACCGCGAGGTGCATTCGTTCGACAAGGAAATCATCAACCTGCTGCAGCGCATGGTCGCGAACCTCGCCTACGAACTGGATAATTTCGAGCGCGATGCCGAACGGGCACGCGCCGAGCGCGCCTTGCGCGACAGCGAGGAACGCTTCCGCAGCCTGACCGAGATGTCATCGGACTGGTATTGGGAACTGGATGAGCAACTGCGGTTCTCCCGCATCGAGTGCCCGCAGCACGGCCAGGGTTGGGACCAGTTCATCCGCAACCGGCTGGGCCGCGCGGGTTGGGATGCCACCGATGGCCTGGAAATCGATCCCACCACCGATTGGGAGTCATTCCGCACCGCGTTGCGATCACGCCGGCCCTTCCGCGATATCGTTTTATTCCGGCGCTGCGCGGATGGCCAACGGGCCTACATCAGCGTTTCGGGTGAACCGATGCATGATCATCAAGGCCATTTCATCGGTTACCGGGGTGTCGGCCGCGATATCACCGACCGCATGCAATCGGCCGAACGCATCCACTACCTCGCTACGCACGATGGGCTCACGGGTCTGCCGAATCGGGCCATGTTCAACCAGATCCTCGGCCAGACCATCGAGACTGCGAAACGCTACGATCGTCGCTTCGCCGTGCTGTTCATCGATCTGGATCGCTTCAAGCTGATCAACGACTCACTTGGCCACGATGCCGGTGATGCGCTGTTGCAGGAAATGGCCCGCCGGTTCCGCGAGGTGCTGCGCGGAGGTGATGTAATCGCCCGTCTGGGCGGCGACGAATTCGTGGTGATACTGCCGGAAACCGGCGACCGCGACAGCGCCAACACCGTGGCCCGCAAGCTGTTGATGGCGGCGACCGAGCCGATGACCATCAACAGTCACGAATTCCGGATCACCGCCAGCATCGGGGTCTGTCTGTATCCGCAGGATGCCGCCGATGAGCAGGCGTTGACCAAGAACGCTGACATCGCGATGTATCTTGCCAAGGAAGAAGGCAAGAACAATGTCCAGTTCTATGCACCAGGTATCCGCAGCCAGTCGATCGAACGGCTGCGCATCGAATCGAACCTGCGGTGCGCACTGGCGCAAAACGAATTCACGCTGTCGTATCAGCCCAAGGTGGAGATTGCGACCAATCGCATCATGGGCGTGGAGGCGCTGATCCGCTGGGACAACGCCGAGCTGGGCGTCGTTTCCCCCGTGCGCTTCATCCCGATCGCCGAGGAGATCGGTGAGATCGTGGAAATCGGCAAATGGGTGCTGCGCGAAGCCTGTATGCAGAACGTTGCCTGGCAACGGCAGGGGCTGCCGCCGATCTGCATGGCGGTCAACCTGTCCGCACGCCAGTTCAACGACAAGAGTTTTCTTACCGACATTTCCGCCATCATTGCCGCGACCGGTATCCAGCCCGAACTGCTGGAACTGGAAATCACCGAAGGCATGGTTATCCAGAATCCGGAGCGGGCGCTGGAACAGCTCAACGCCATCAAGGCCAAGGGCGTCAAGCTCGCCATCGACGACTTCGGCACCGGCTATTCCTCGCTGGGCCAGTTGAAGAACTTCCCTATCGATACGCTGAAGATCGACCGCTCATTCATCCGCGAAGTGCCTGCAGTGACTGAAGACCGTGCGATCACCGAAGCCATCATCGCCATGGGCAAGACCATGTCCATGGTCGTCGTGGCCGAAGGTGTGGAAACCCTCGAGCAGGTTGAATTCCTTCGCGCCAAGGATTGCGACCAGATGCAGGGTTACTACTTCAGTAAGCCGGTAGGCGCGGTCGCCCTGGCTGAGCTGCTGGCGAAGAACGCCGAACTGCACACCAACCACTCCGCCGCCTGAGCGGCCGGCGGCAGCTCTCGCACACTTACCGCCCGTGGGTCCAATGCCGCGCGGCTTGACTGCATTCCGCCATCTCCCCATAATTCCCGAGCAATTTAGTCTGGTAATCCCGGGCGATTCGCAACGGACTGATTTTTATATGAAATTAACAACGCGCGGCCGCTACGCGGTGACTGCCATGCTGGATTTGACGATCCATGGCTCGACCAACCCGGTCAGCCTGGGCGACATCTCGGCACGTGAAGACATTTCGCTCGCCTACCTCGAGCAGTTGTTTGGCGGTCTGCGCAAGGCCGGCCTGGTCGACAGCGTGCGCGGTCCGGGCGGCGGGTATCGCCTGGCACGGGCGGACGACGCGATTTCGATTGCCGCTGTAATCGACGCAGTTGACGAATCAGTGGATGCCACCCGCTGCGGTGGCAATCAGAATTGTCGCGGCGACCAGGCCTGCCTGACCCACGATTTGTGGGAAGGCTTGAGCGCCAACATCCGGGACTTTTTGAGTGATATCACCCTGGGTGAACTGGCGCGCCGTCACGCGCTGCGCAATGCCGCGACCAAGACCCAGACGATCAAGGACATGCGGCCGTCCGCTGCCGGTTGAACGGCCACCCGAACCAGGATTCACAGTTATGTCTGTAACACTTACCGCCAACGCCGCCCGCCATGTACAGGGCATTCTTGCCCGCCAGGGGGCGAGCGGACCCATGATGCGGGTCGCCGTCAAACCCACCGGGTGCTCGGGGTTCAAATACGTCGTCGAACCTGCCGCGGAAGTGCGTGGCCACGACCATGTCTTTGAATCGGAAGGCATCCGGATCGTGGTCGACGACCAGAGCCTGAAATACCTCGACGGCACCGAAATCGATTTCACCCGCGAAGGCCTGAACGCCGGCCTGAAATTCGTCAATCCGAACGTCAAGGAGACGTGTGGGTGTGGCGAGAGCTTCAGCCTCTGACGGGATGACCACGCACCATGTCCACCCGAAATGAAGACGTCACCCGCCTGGTCAAACAGGACTACGCGGCAGGCTTTTATACCGATATCGAGCAGGACCGCGCGCCGCCGGGTCTGAACGAAGACATCATCGCGCTGATTTCGGCCAAGAAGAACGAACCGCAATGGCTGCTCGACGCCCGCCTGGCGGCGTTTGCGCAGTTCCAGCGGATGAGCGAGCCGGACTGGGCGCACCTGCATTACCCGCCGATCGATTTACAATCCATCAGCTATTACGCCGCGCCCAAGCGCAAGGAAGATGGCCCGAAGTCGCTGGACGAGGTCGACCCGAAACTGCTGGAGACCTATGAAAAACTCGGCATCCCGCTGCACGAGCAGAAGATGCTGGCCGGTGTGGCGGTCGACGCCGTGTTCGACAGCGTGTCCGTGGCGACGACCTTCAAAGGCAAGCTGGCTGAAGCCGGCGTCATCTTCTGTTCGTTCTCCGAAGCCGTACGCGAACACCCCGAACTGGTGCGCAAATACCTCGGCTCGGTGGTTCCCGCCGGCGATAACTACTTTGCAGCGTTGAATGCGGCGGTGTTCTCGGATGGATCGTTCGTCTACATCCCGAAAAACACGCGCTGCCCGATGGAGCTGTCGACCTATTTCCGCATCAACGCGATGAACACCGGGCAGTTCGAACGCACGCTGATCGTCGCCGACGAAGGCAGCACCGTGAGTTACCTGGAAGGCTGTACGGCGCCGATGCGCGACGAGAACCAGTTGCATGCCGCGGTCGTCGAGCTGGTGGCGCTGCGTGATGCCAACATCAAGTACTCCACGGTGCAGAACTGGTACCCGGGCGATGAACAGGGCCGTGGTGGCATTTATAACTTCGTCACCAAGCGCGGCGACTGCCGCGGCGCGAATGCGAAGATCTCGTGGACCCAGGTTGAAACCGGATCAGCCATCACCTGGAAATATCCCAGCTGCATACTGCGCGGGGAGAATTCGGTGGGTGAATTCTATTCGGTGGCGCTGACCAACAACTATCAGCAGGCTGATACCGGCACCAAGATGGTCCACATCGGCCGCAACACCCGCAGCACCATCGTTTCCAAGGGCATCTCCGCACGCCAGGCGCAGAACGCCTACCGCGGGCTGGTCAGGATTCTGCCCGGCGCGGAGGGCGCCCGGAATTACACCCAGTGTGATTCGCTGTTGCTTGGCGACCGCTGCGGCGCGCATACCTTTCCGTATATCGAAGTGCGCAACCCGAGCGCCAAGGTCGAACATGAGGCGTCCACCTCACGCATCAGCGAGGACCAGTTGTTCTACCTGCGCAGCCGCGGCATTCCACAGGAAGACGCGGTGAACATGATCGTCAACGGCTTCTGCAAGGACGTGTTCAAGGAACTGCCCATGGAGTTCGCCGTCGAGGCCAACAAACTGCTCGCGGTCAGCCTTGAAGGCGCCGTGGGCTGAAATTACAAGTCGGATTTTTCAACCATGCTCAGCATCAATAATCTGCACGCATCCGTCGCCGGCAAGGAAATTCTGCGCGGCCTGAATCTCGAAGTGAAACCCGGTGAAGTCCACGCCATCATGGGCCCGAACGGCTCGGGCAAAAGCACGCTGGCGAATGTCATCGCCGGCCGCGACGGATACGAGGTCACCGCGGGTGAAGTCATCTTCAACGGCAAACCGCTGCTGGAACTGGCGCCCGAAGAACGTGCGGGCGAAGGCATTTTTCTCGCCTTCCAGTATCCGGTCGAGATTCCCGGCGTGAACAACGTGTACATGCTCAAAGCCGCGTTGAACGGCATCAGAAAGTACCGTGGCGAAAGCGAGCTGGATGCCGTCAAGTTCCTTAACCTTGTCAAACAGAAGACCAGGCTGGTGGAACTGAAGGAATCGCTGCTGAACCGGCCGGTGAACGAAGGCTTTTCCGGCGGCGAGAAGAAGCGCAACGAGATCTTCCAGATGGCTGTTCTGGAACCGAAGCTCGCGGTGCTGGATGAAACCGACTCGGGACTGGATATCGACGCGCTGCGCATCGTCGCCAATGGCGTTAACCAGCTGCGCGACGGCGAACGTTCATTCGTCGTCGTCACCCATTACCAGCGGCTGCTCGATTACATCGTGCCCGATGTCGTGCACGTGCTTGCCGGCGGCCGCATCGTCAAGAGCGGACCCAAGGAACTGGCGCTGGAACTTGAACAGCGCGGCTACGACTGGGTGGTCGGGCAGGCAGCGTGATGACGGCGGCATTGAATCAGGCGCTGGATTCGCTGGCCGGCGAATTTGAGCGTGTCGCGGCGACGCTCCCTGCCGCCGACCAGCGCAGCGTGGCAAATCATCGCACTGCCGCTGTCGATCGCTTGCGCGCCCGCGGCCTGCCGGTCACCCGCGACGAGGCGTGGAAATACACTGATCTGAAGTCCCTCGCCGGCAACCGGTTCCGCTTTACCGGCCCATCGGCCACTGCGCTGACCAGGCAACAGCTGCCGGCCCTGACTGCGCACCCCATCGTACTGGTGAACGGCTGGCTGGACCCGGTATTGACTGATCTCGACGCACTGCCAACCGGAGTTTCACTCAGCGGTCTGGACCAGCACCTTACCGCGCTGATGCAGAGCCGTGCACCGGTAGACGACGCGTTCCAATGGTTGAACGATGCGTTTCTCGGCGCCGGTCTGCATGTGAACATCGATGCCGGCATCGCCATCGACCAACCTCTGGAAATCATCTGCCTGCGCACGGCAACGGATGAGCCCGCCATGTGCCACCCGCGTCTGCGGCTGGATATCGGCGCCGGCGCCAGCGTGACTGTGCTGGAACGCTATGTCGATCTGGCGGGCGCGCAGGCGCTGACCAATGTGGTGACCGATATCGTCATCGGCCAGACCGCAACCGTCACCCATTGCCGGATCCAGGCGGAAAGCCCGGCGTCGTATCACATCGGCCGGACCTATGTGGATCTGGCGCGCGACGCCACCTACCAGGCGACGCATTTCGATATCGGCGCGGGACTTTCGCGCACGGACATCAACATCGAACAACACAGTGAAGGTTCGGTCGTCGGCCTCGATGGCTTGATGTTCGTCGATGGCAAACGTCATTGCGACTGCCACCTGAATATTGATCACGCCGCCCCGCGGACCCGCAGCACCGTGCGCTACAAAGGTGTCATCGACGACGAGGGGCGTGGCGTGTTCAACGGCCGCATCCTGGTGCGCCAGGATGCACAACAGATTTCGGCGCAATTGCATAACCGCAATCTGCTGTTGTCCGCGCGGGCGGAAATCGACACCAAGCCGGAACTCGAGATTTACGCCGATGACGTGCAATGCGCACACGGTGCAACCGTCGGCCAGCTCGATGAAACCGCATTGTTCTACCTGCGCTCGCGCGGCGTACCGCTGGCCACCGCCCGCGCACTGCTGTTGCACGCCTTTGTCGGCGACATCGTCGACGCCATCGCCGACAGCAAATTGCGCCAGCTGGCATTGACCGAACTTGCAGGGCTGCTGGCCGCCCTGGAGCCACTACCGGAACTGACATGACCGCCTGTGCCCAACAAACCGCCGCTCCCGGCAAATCCATTGCGCAATTGCGCGCGGACTTTCCCATTCTTGCGCAGCGCGTGCACAACCATCCGCTGGTGTACCTGGACAACGCCGCCACCACGCAGAAGCCGCAGGTCGTGATCGATGCCATCGCCGATTACTACACGTATGACAATGCCAACGTTCATCGCGGCATACATACCTTGAGTGAACGCGCGACTGCGGCCTATGAAGGCGCGCGCGAAAAAGTCCGCGCGTTTCTCAATGCCGCATCGACGGCCGAAATCATTTATACGCGCGGCACCACCGAGGCCATCAATCTGGTGGCGCAGAGCTGGGGCCGCAACCAGTTGCAGGCCGGCGATGAAATCCTGATTACCGCGCTCGAGCATCACGCCAACATCGTGCCCTGGCAACTGCTGTGCCAGCAGACCGGCGCTGTGCTGAAGGTGGCGCCGGTGCTGGAAGACGGCACGCTGGATCCGGCGGCATTCGCCGAACTGCTCGGCCCACGCACCCGGCTTGCCGCGCTGGTTCACGTCTCCAACGCGCTGGGCACCATCAATCCGATCGCAGACATGGTTGCGCAAGCCAAAGCCGCTGGCGCCCTGGTGCTGGTCGATGGCGCGCAAGCCGTTGCCCACGAACCGGTGGATGTCAGCGCGCTGGGCTGCGACTTTTACGCGTTTTCCGGCCACAAGATTTACGCACCGACCGGTATTGGCATCCTTTACGGTCGCGAGGCGCTGCTCGACGAGATGCCGCCATGGCAAGGCGGTGGCGACATGATCCGCACGGTCAGTTTCGAACACACCGAATACGCCGACCTGCCGTGGAAATTTGAAGCCGGTACGCCGCATATCGCCGGCGCGATCGGCCTGGGCGCCGCCCTGGACTACTTCCGCGCACTGGACCAGGCGGCATTGGCCGCGCACGAACAGTCGCTGCTGGCCGCGTTGACTGGCGGCCTCACCGGCATTCCCGGCCTGCGTATCATTGGTACCGCGCCGAACAAGGTCGCCGTCGTGTCGTTTGTCATCGAGGGCGCGCACCAGGCGGACATCGGCAAATTGCTGGACAGTCTCGGCATCGCCGTCCGCGTCGGCCACCATTGCGCGATGCCGGCCTTGAAGCGCTTCGGCGTCACCGGCACCGTGCGCGCCTCCTGCGCGCTGTACAACACGGTCGAGGAAATTGAACGATTCGCCGGCGCGGTGACGCGGGTGCGCGAGATGCTGCTGTGATCAACTTTCCACCCACTTCCAGCCATATGAAAAAAGGTCGCCCATGCCCTTCGAATCGGTAATCGTCGAACGCGATTGTCCTGCGGTGCTGATTCCTGAAGGTGTCAGCATCACGTTGAACGCGGGCACCGAGGTGTATGTCACGCAGGCACTGGGCGGCAGCGTCACCCTCAACGTGAACGGCTCCCTCGCGCGGGTTGCCGGGCAGGATCTGGATGCGCTCGGCATGGAACCGGTGGCGCTGCCGGCGCATGACGCAGTGGCTCCAGCCGACGGTAAGGTGGACGAAGAACTTCTGTGGAATCAGTTACGTACGTGTTATGACCCGGAGATTCCGGTCAACATCGTCGAACTGGGTCTGATCTATGCGTGTGATATCGAGCCGCTGGCCGAGGGTGGCAACCGGGTCAGCATCCGCATGACCTTGACGGCGCCCGGCTGCGGCATGGGCCCCTTCCTGGTGGAGGACGTGCGGCAGAAGGCCCTGGAAGTCCCCGGCGTCACCGCCTGCGACGTCGACCTGGTGTTCGATCCGCCATGGAACCAGAGCATGATGTCCGACGTCGCCCGACTGGAAACCGGCCTGATGTACTGACCGGTCCGCCGGACCGGCCGCATCCCGACCCTGGTCCGACCCGACCCAAGGCACGGCCCCACCCTCGCCTTGGGTTCGCGTTCCCCTTATAATCCCCCGATTTCATTGGATATTTGACAGTAAGAAAGAAACCACATGGCCATTGAACGCACACTTTCCATCATCAAGCCCAGTTCGGTACGGGTGAACGACATCGGCGGCATACTCGATCGCTTCGAAAAAGGCGGCCTGACGATCGTCGCCGCGAAGATGTTGCACCTGAGCCAACAACAGGCTGAGCAGTTCTACGCCGTACACGCCGAACGTCCGTTTTACGGCGAGCTCGTCGAGTTCATGACCTCGGGCCCGGTGATGGTGCAGGTGCTGGAAGGCGAGAATGCGATCGCGCGAAACCGCGAAATCATGGGCGCCACCAATCCCGAGAAAGCCGATCCCGGCACCATTCGTGCAGATTTCGCCCACAGCATGACCGAGAATGCGGTACATGGCTCCGACGCGCCGGAAACCGCCGCGCAGGAGATCGCATTCTTCTTCAAACCAGAGGAGATCTGCGCGCGCAGTTAATTGCCGCGCAGCCGTTGTATGCAACACACCGACACGCCGACCAATCTGCTCGATCTCGATCTGAACGGGCTGAAAGCATTCTTCGAAGGCATCGGAGAGCGCCCGTTCCGCGCGACCCAGATTCAGAAATGGGTGCACGAACTCGGCGTGTCGGATTTCTCCGCCATGACCAACCTCAGCGTCGACCTGCGGGCAAAGCTGCCGGAAATCGCCCACCTGCGGTTCCCTGAAATCGTATTGCACAAGGAATCCACTGACGGCACCCATAAATGGTTGATGCGGGTGGACTCGGGCAATTGCATCGAAACCGTGTTCATCCCGGAGGATGATCGCGGCACGCTGTGTATCTCCTCGCAGGTGGGTTGCGCGCTGGATTGTCAGTTCTGTTCCACCGCCAAGCAGGGTTTCAACCGTAATCTTTCCACCGCGGAAATCATCGGCCAGGTATGGCTGGCCGCGCGCGAGCTCGGCCATGTGCGGCACGCCAACCGTCGCATCACCAATGTCGTGCTGATGGGCATGGGCGAGCCGTTGCTGAATCTTGAACGCGTGGCCCCGGCCTTGCGCCTGATGATTGACGACAATGCCTATGGGCTGGGGCGCAAACGCGTGACCCTGAGTACGGCGGGCGTGGTGCCGGGCATCGCGAAGCTGGCGCGCGAATGTCCGGTGGCGCTGGCCGTCTCGCTGCATGCGCCCAACGATGCCTTGCGTGATGAAATCGTACCGATCAATCGCAAGTACCCCATCGCGCAATTGCTGGAAGCCTGCTGGCGTTATACCGAAGAGGCCTCGATCGAACAGATCACCTTCGAATACGTGATGCTCGCCGGCATCAACGATTCACTGGAACATGCCCGGCAGTTGGTCCGGCTGTTGCGTGGCAAGCCCGCCAAGATGAACCTGATACCGTTCAACCCGTTTCCCGGGGCGGCGTATGGGCGCAGTGAACACGCCGACATCCTGCGTTTCCGCGATACCCTCGCGGCCGCGGATATCGTCACCATCACCCGCAAGACCCGCGGCGAGGACATCAGCGCGGCCTGTGGCCAGCTGGTGGGACAGGTACAGGCACGCGGCCGTCGCCATCGTGCACAGCCAGGTGCCGTTACGGCCCTCTGAACGAGAAGGAAACGATAGATGCCTGCGACTGTGCGTGTATTGCTGATGTTGTTTACCGTCGCCACGCTGACAGCCTGCGGCACCGGCGGTGGCACCCGCTCGAATCCCCGCGACGATTCCGACCAGGTCCGCCTGGCGCGGATCAAGACGGATCTCGGTCTGGCATACCTGCGTGAAGGCCGCAATGAAACCGCGCTGGATCGGTTGCATGAAGCGCTGGACCTTGCGCCCGACTTCGCGCCCGCCCACGTCGGCCTCGGTCTGCTCTATGCGCGTCTGGGCAAGGATGCCGATGCCGAACAGCATTTCCGCCGTGCGCTGCGTGAGTCTCCCGAAGACCCGACCGCCCTGAACAACTTCGGTCTGTTCCTGTGCCAACGCCAGCAGGTCGATGAAGCGATCGGGATGTTCGACAAGGCGGCGGCCAATCCGCTGTATGAAAGTCCGGAAATCGCCTGGAACAATGCCGGCACCTGCCTGTTTCAGGCCGGCCGCCAGGATGACGCCGAATCACAACTGCGACGCGCTCTGCGGCGCAACCCGCGAATTCCGCCGGCGCTGCTGCAGATGGCTTCCATCAGTTACAACCATCAGGACTACCTCGGCGCGCGCGGTTTTCTGCAACGCTATCTCGAGATCGCTTCGCATACCGCCAGTTCCCTGTGGCTGGGTATCCGTGTCGAACAAGCGCTGAACAACCGTGATGCGGTCGCATCCTATGGTCTGCTGTTGAATCGTAACTATCCCGATTCCGAGGAAGCGCGTCGCTTCCGCGATCTGCGCCAGGATTCACGGTGAACCAGAGTACGGATATCGACGTCGAGCCGGCAACGCCAGCGGCGCCGGCGACGACGACAACGACAACCTGCGGGGAATTGATTCGATCCGCCCGCGAAACCGCCGGCTTTTCGGTTGAAGAACTCGCGCGCCAGCTGAATCTGGATCCCGCAAAGATCAGCGCCCTGGAAAACAACGAGTTCGCCACACTGCCAGCGCCGACCTTCGTGCGCGGTTACCTTCGTGGCATTGCCCATGCTTTGGCCACGGACGATGCACCGCTGCTGGCAGCATTCGCCCGCCAACAGCCATCCAATGACCCGGCACTGACAACATTCACCAGCGGACCGCCGGTGCAACCGACCAGCCAGAGTCATTGGGTGCGTGCCGTGTCGGTGACCTTGCTGGTCATCATTGTTGTCCTGCTTGGCTGGCAGGGCAGCAACCTGGTCGATTATTTTCAATCCCGTTACGCCGATACGGTGCCGCTCACGCCCCCGGCGCCGGTCACGGCGCCGTCGACGGTGACCGACAGCCAGTATGCGGTGATTGATCCCTCACTCACCGATCCGCTCACCGTCGCGATCACTGAACAGTTCCAGGCCCAGGCACTCGATCTTGAATCTGCTGCGGTAGAGCCGGAACCATCGCAGTTGTCGGCGGACGAACTCGCCGTGCTGCCGCCAGCGGATGATGCCGCGTCCGGCGAGCGCGCAGCACCTGAAACATTGGCCAGCGACAATGACGGCGACGCCACCGTTTTCACCAATGGCCCCGGCGATATTTCGGTCAACACCCGGGCTGACGCCTGGGTTGAAATCACCGACGCCGAAGGCAAGCGCCTCTACTACGACATCGGCCGGCGCGGCCGCCGCATCGAAGTCGGCGGCAAACCACCGTATCGCCTGGTGATCGGCAATTCCCAGGCGGTTGACCTGACCTACCTGGGTTCGCCCGTCGACCTCGACCGCTATTCGCGGGAAGGTGTCGCACGGCTCAACCTGCCCGAATAGTCGCCGGTTACCACGGTCAGGCAAATCACCCTCGTTACGGCGCTGCTTTAAGAGGTTCGTTCCAAAGTGAGTTCGACAATGCAATCAGTCCGCGGGATGAACGACATCCTGCCGCCGGAAAGTGCGCGCTGGCATGCGCTGGAAAAGACCCTGCGACGGATCGTCGAGCAGTACGGCTTCCAGGAAGTCCGGCTGCCGATTGTCGAACAGACCGCGGTATTCGCCCGCAGCATCGGCGATCTGACCGACATCGTGCAGAAGGAAATGTATACCTTCAGCGATCGCAACGGTGAGCTGCTGAGCCTGCGGCCGGAAGGTACCGCCGGCTGCGTGCGCGCCATGCTCGAACATGGCCTCATCAATCAGCTCAGCCAACGGGTGTGGTACCAGGGCGCGATGTTCCGTCATGAGCGTCCGCAGAAAGGCCGCTACCGCCAGTTCTACCAGTTCGGGGTGGAGGCGTTCGGCTTTGCCGGGCCGGATATCGACGCCGAATTGATCCAGATGACCGCGCGAATGTGGCGCGACCTTGGCATCAAGGATGTGGAATTGCAGATCAACACGCTGGGCACACCGCCCGAGCGCGAAGCCTACCGCGACGAGCTGCGTAAATATTTCGCCGCGCATAGTGAGCAGCTGGATGAGGACAGCCGCACGCGACTGGAACACAACCCGTTGCGGATCCTCGACAGCAAGAACCCGGCCATGCAGGACTTGATCGCCAATGCGCCGCGGCTGACCGAGCACCTGGGGGCGGATTCGCAGGCGCATTTCCAGGGCATGCAGGCGTTGCTGGAAAGTGCCGGGATCGGCTTCGTACACAACACGCGGCTGGTGCGCGGCCTGGATTACTACACGCACACGGTATTTGAATGGGTGACCGATCGCCTCGGCGCGCAGGGCACGGTGTGCGCCGGTGGACGTTACGACGGCATGGTCGCCCAGTTCGGCGGCAAGTCCACGCCGGGTATCGGCTTCGCCATGGGCATGGAACGCCTGCTGGCAATGTTGGAAGACCAGCCGGCGCCGCCCGCGCCCGCCGGAATCTACGTCATGCCATTGGGCGAGACCACCCTGCTGGAAGCCAACGCCCTGACCGAACGGTTGCGTGACTATTTCCCTGATTTACCTGTGTTATGCAACCTGGGCGGGGGTAGTGCCAAGGCACAGATGAAGCGTGCCGACCGCTCCGGTGCCCGGATTGGACTGTTGATCGGCGAGGACGAACAGCTCGAGCGCACCGTCACGGTACGTTTTCTGCGAGATGATCGCGCGCAGCAGACCGTACCGCTGACCGCCCTGCAGGCACTGCTGCAGGCCGAGTTCGGCCAGACATCTGCGCTATAATCGCGCGGCCGCCGGCGCCCGGGGCCGGGGATTGAACCTACATTTTTGGAGTTGCCGCCTTGAGTCAGTACGATTCCGATAACGAACAATTAGAGGCATTCAAGCGCTGGTGGAAAGACAACGGCAGCGCGTTGGTAGTCGGCTTGACCATCGGCCTGGCCGTGCTGTTCGGCTACCGCTACTGGACCGAAGCCAAGGCGGAAAAAGCCGAGCAGGCCTCCGTCACCTACAACCTGATGATGGAATCGCTGCGCCAGGGCAACTATGAAGTCGCCGCTGATCTGGGCAATGGCATCATCGCGAACTTCGAAGAGTCAGCCTACAGCGTGCTTGCCGCGTTGTTGCTGGGGAAACTGGAAGTCGACCGCCAGAACCTGACCGAGGCCAAAGCCAGACTGGCCTGGGCCCGCGACCACGCCACCAGTTCCGCGTTGAAGCAGGTCGCCTCGTCACGCATCGCCCAGGTGATGTTGTTCGAAGGCGATGCCGCCGGCGCCTGGGGTGAGCTTGCCGGATCAGGTGCGGCCGATGCCGAGGACTTCTACGAGCTGAAAGGTGATATCCGCGCAGCCATGGGCAACTACCAAAGTGCCGACGATTTCTACGGCCAGGCCATCACGGCGCTGACCGAACAGGGATTTGATACGCGGTTCATCGAACTCAAGCGCGACAACCTGCCGCTGGCCGATGCCGGCAGCGCCACCACGCCGTGATGCCATTCATGCTGAATTATCCCGCTACACTGCCGGTGCGCCGCACCCTCATCGTGCTTGCCGCCGCGCTCATGTTGTCCGGCTGCAGCAGCATCAAGAACCTGTTCAGCGACAAGGACGAAGTCAAACCGACGCCGCTGGAGGATTTCACCCCGGTGATGGCGGTGGATCGGCAATGGTCGACTTCGTTGGGCTCGGGCACCGACAAGCACTACCTCACGCTGCATCCAGTGGTCGTTGACGGCGTTGTGTATGTCGCCGAGCGCGGCGGCAAAGTCGGCGCGTTCGAACAGGATACCGGGCGTAAGCTCTGGTCGCATGATCTCAAGAAGACCACGATCACCGGTGGTCCGGGTGTTGGCGATGGCCTGGTGCTGGTCGGCACCAAGAACGGTGAAGTTGTCGCGCTGGACGCGGCCTCCGGCAACGAAAACTGGCGTACCCAGCTTTCCAGCGAAGTGCTGGCCGCACCGCAGGCCGCGCAAGGCGTCATCGTCGCGCGCAGCATTGATGGGCGCGTGATCGGCCTGGATGTCCGCAGTGGCTCGCGCCTGTGGATCTATGACCGTGACATTCCGGTGCTGACACTGCGTGGTAATGGCAATCCCGCCATTGTCCGCGACCGCGTGTTGCTGGGCTTCGACAGCGGGCGCCTGATCGCGCTGGAATTGCAGAGTGGTCGCGAAGTCTGGTCGGTGGAAGTCGCAGTCGCCACCGGCCGTACCGACCTGCAACGCATGGTCGATCTCGACAGTGAGCTGATGGTGGCCGGTGATACCGTCTACGTTGCCAGCTACCAGGGTCAGGTCGCCGCCATTTCGATCACCGATGGCAGCATCGAGTGGACCCGCGACATGTCATCCTACGCCGGGCTTGCCGTCGACAGCCGGCGTGTCTATGTCGCGGCGACCGATGGCGGCGTATGGGCGCTTGATCGCCTCACCGGCGCGTCGGTGTGGCGGACTGAAGCACTGCTCAATCGCGAACTTGGCGCGCCCGCGGCGATCGGCGGCAACGTCGTCGTCGGCGACATGGAAGGCTACCTGCATTGGTTGAACGGCGCCGACGGCAGCTTCGTCGCCCGCGAACGGCTGGGCAAGGATCCGATCTTCACCGCGCCGATCCCGTTGGGCGACCACCTGGTGGCTTTCACCTCCGGCGGTCGGCTGGCCAGTTTCCGTCTCAACTGACGGCCATCCGCTGTTTCGCCAGCGTCACCGCGCAACTGAGCCACCATGCCAGGAATGAATCAACCCAACGGCCGCCACATCCGCCGGGCCAGCCCATCATGCCGTTCGTCGTAGCCATCATCGGCCGACCAAATGTCGGCAAGTCTACGTTGTTCAATCGGCTGACGCGCACTCGTGACGCGCTGGTGGCCGATACGCCCGGCATGACCCGTGACCGCAAGGTCGGCGTGGGGAAGGTCGGCGATCG
This sequence comes from Gammaproteobacteria bacterium, assembly GCA_024234975.1. GTDB lineage: Bacteria > Pseudomonadota > Gammaproteobacteria > JACKNH01. The sequence goes on along the minus strand of JACKNH010000004.1, from coordinate 184,672 downwards.
ACCCTACATCGTGATCGATACGGGCGGCTTGTTCGATGACTCGTCCGAGCTGGGCGAACTCGTACACCATCAGGCGCTGCAGGCCGCCGCTGAAGCAGACTGCATTCTGTTCGTGGTCGACGCCCAGAGCGGACCGTCGCCGGTGGATTTCGAGCTGGCAAAGGCTGTGCGTAAATGGCAGGACAAGACCGTTCTCATCGTCAACAAAATCGACGATAACGATGCCTCCATCGCCGTCAGTGATTTCCACGCACTGGGCTATGGCGCACCACTGGGCGTGGCCGCGCGCAGCGGGCTTGGCATGGATGAAATCGGCGAACTCATCTGCGAGAGAATTCCCGAGAACGCCGAGCCGCTGGAGGATGCAAGCGGCGGCGGCGTGCGTATTGCGGTGGTGGGACGTCCGAATGTCGGCAAGTCGACGCTGGTCAACCGCATGCTGGGTGAAGACCGCGTCATCACCTCCGATATTCCCGGCACCACGCGCGACAGCATCGCCATTGCGTTCGAGCGCGACGGCAAACAATACACGCTGATCGATACCGCGGGGATCCGCCGCCGCGCCCGCGTGCAGGAGACCGTGGAAAAATTCAGCGTGGTCGCCGCACTGGCGTCCATCGATCTCGCCAATGTCATCGTCTTCGTAATGGACGCCACCGAGCCGGTGACGGATCAGGATACCGGTCTGCTGGGCATGTGCCTGGGCAGCGGGCGGGCGCTGGTCATTGCAATGAACAAGTGGGATGGCCTGGCCCATGACGTGCGCGAGCGGGTCAAACAGGAGGTCGATCGCAAGTTGCGGTTCGTGTCTTACGCGCCGGTGCGTTACATATCCGCGCTACATGGCTCCGGCGTCGGCAACCTGTTTTCGCTGATCGACAAGGCCGCCGCGGCGGCGTTCTACCAGGCCTCCACCAGCCAGGTGAACAACGTGCTGGAACGTGCGGTGGCCAACCATCAGCCGCCGCTGGTGCGTGGCCGCCGAATCAAGTTGCGCTATGCGCATCAAGGCGGCAACAACCCGCCCACTTTCATCATTCACGGCAACCAGACTGAATCGGTGCCCATGGCCTACCGCCGGTATCTGGAAAGTTGTTTCCGTGAAGCCTTCAAGCTGACCGGCACACCGGTCCGCATCGAATTCCGCCAGGGTGAAAATCCGTTTGCCGGCCGACGCAACGAGTTGACCCAGCGGCAGATCCGCAAGCGGCGCCGGATGATGGCCTTTCACAAGAAGTAGCGGTGTCTGGCGGGCAAAGATCCTGCTCGCCCTGGTCCGGGGCGAGCTCTACCTGACAAGGTCTCAAGCTGCCGGGCTGGCCAATGCGTCAGGTGGGTTCCGTCGATGCAGAGAACGCCTGTGGCGGGCAAGCCCTCCACAGGCGATTTGCAGCGGGTGCTTACTGCAGGTTCTGGTAAATCAGATTGACGAATTCCTGGGCCGGCTCGCTGGTATCCCAGTTGTCGTCCATATCGTGCACGGTCATCTCGGTGACGCCATCGTTGTCCGTCAGATGGATACGGTATTCGGTGCCCTTGTCCTTGCCCCAGAATTTCAGCCGCGACAGCACGCCCTTCTTTTCGTCGCCCGCGCCGGCTGGCGGCAAGCGAACTTCCAGCACGCCGGCAGACTGATCGGATTCGGTGACTTCGACGCCGGCCTGCATCAATGCGGCGGAAACCGACGCCAACGCGGCTGGCACCGGTTGCGCGAGGCGAACGAAGACCCGGCCGCTGCCGGCGTTCATCAGCCGGAACTGCGATTCATTCGTGGTCGTTGCCCGTTCAACCGGCGGTGCGGGCCGTTCGACCGGCGCCGCGGGCCGCTGCTGTATCGGACGCGCTGCCTCGACCGGCGCCGCAAACGAAGCGCGCGGGGTAATCCGCAGATTCTGCTGGATCAATGACACGAATTGCTGTGCGGGGACGCTGGTATCCCAAGCGTCGTTGCTGTCATGCACCGTGAGTTCGGTCAGGCCTGCGTTGTCGGTCAGATGAATGCGGTAATCCGTGCCCTTGTCCTTGCCCCAGAATTTCAACCGGGACAATACGCCCTTCTTCTCGTCGGTCTGACCCGCCGGAGGCTGATTCACTTCGATCAGACCGGCCGCGGCATCGGTATCGGTGATTTTCACTCCGGCCTGGTTCAGCGCGCGGGTGACCGCCTGGACCGAATCCGCCACGGTGGCATCCAGGCGCAGGAAGGTACGACCGCCACCGGCATCCACCAGGCGCACGCCGGGATTGGCTGGCGGCTGCGCGGCGCCGCCCGGTGCTTCAGATACGCTGGACTGCGCCGTACGATCCTGGAATGTTGCGAAGTTGGAGCTGCCGGCCGCCGGGATCGGCAGCCGGTCCTGGATGGCGTCGGTCGTCAGTTCAGGGGGTACTTCGAGATCGGGCAGCGATTCCGCCCGTTGGTAGTCCGTACGGCGATCCGGCAGTACACGGTCGAAACCGTCAAATAAACCACACCCGGTGAGTGCAACTGAACACGTCACCAGCATTACGACCGAACGCACCATGACTAACCCCTTGTTGAATTCTGCGATTGCCAGCCGGAAGGTCCTGCCAGACTATCCCGCCAGCCTTAACGCGCCCTTAATGCGCGATGAAAATGTCAAACCGCGATACCTGCCGCGGCCATTGCCTTGCGGACCACCGGTTGTGCAGGCTCGGCCAGCCAGGTCAACGGCAACCTGATGCCGGCGGCGACCAGGCCGAGTTCAGCCACCGCCCATTTGACCGGGATCGGGTTCGATTCAACGAACAGATCCCGATGCAGCGCTTGCATGCGCCCATCCAGAGACTCGGCGGTGGCACGATCACCGGCCAGCATCGCCGCGCACATCTGATGCATCAACGCCGGAACCACATTTGCTGTGACAGATATCACGCCATGGCCGCCAGCGGCCATGAATGCCAGCGAAGTGGCGTCATCACCTGAGTACAGCATGAAATCATCGCCGCACAGTTCGCGCAGACGCGCGACGCGACTGATATCACCGGTGGCTTCCTTGATGCCGATGATGTTGTCGACTTCCGCCAGCCGGCCAACCGTTTCCGGCTGCATATCGCAGGCCGTGCGGCCGGGCACATTGTACAGAATCTGCGGGATATCGACCGCATCCGCGATCGCCTTGTGATGGAGGTACAGGCCTTCCTGCGTTGGCTTGTTGTAATAAGGCGTCACCAGCAGACACGCGTCGGCCCCGGCATCCTGGGCCTGCTGTGTCCACAGAATTGCCTCCAGCGTCGAGTTGGCGCCGGTGCCGGCGATTACCGGCACGCGACCGCCGACGAATTCCACCGTCCGGCGTATGACTTCAACGTGTTCGGCTTCCGTCAGTGTCGCCGATTCGCCGGTGGTGCCCACCGCGACGATCGCATCCGTCCCCTGCTCGATATGAAATTCCACCAGCCGCTCGAGGCGGGCGAAATCCAGCGGCGTCTGTACGCCAACGCCAGTGGTCATTGGCGTCACCAAGGCGACCATACTGCCACGGAACATAGGATTACCTAATTTTTTTCAATCAGTTATGTTAGCCGCGCGCCTGCGCCAAGACAAGAATCGCGGGCACCGGGTTGCTTGCCGAGCCGCCATCAAAGCGTGCACAATGGGCGCAATCCACACGCCGTCGCCACTTCCTGAACCGCTAACTGATTGATGCAAAACTACCTGGCCCTGACCGCCATCGGACAAAACCGTCCGGATCTCGTTGAATCGTTCACCAAAGCAATCAAGGACTGCGGCTGCAGCGTGGCAGACAGCCGCATGGCCGTAATGGGCGACTCGTTGTGCATGATGATCATGCTGACCGGCAGCTGGGATTCCATCGCCAAATTCGAAAACATTCAGAACCGCCTGGCAGAACAATTGCGGTTGACGCTCACGACCCGCCGTTCGGAAGCACGCAAGCGCAGTGGCAATTTCATGCCCTATGCCGTGGAAGTCGTGGCGGTGGACCAGATCGGTATCGTCCACGATATCAGCCAGTTCTTCACCGCCCGCGAGATCAATATCGAAGAGCTGATCTCCGGCACCTACGCCGCCGCGCATACCGCAACGCCGATGTTCTCGCTGCATCTGACCATCAGCATCCCGACCGATATCTCGATCGCCGCGTTGCGCGGAGAATTCATGGATTTCTGCGATCACCTGAATCTTGACGCGATTATGGAGCCGGTGAAATGACCGCTGGCGAGCAGCCTGCAGGCCGTTCCGCCCACAATCCGCCGCGCGACCCCGAACGTCGCCGGATGTACGTGCTGGACACCAACGTGTTGCTGCACGATCCGACCGCGCTGTTCCGCTTCAAGGAAAACGATATCTTCCTGCCGATGGCGGTCATCGAGGAACTGGATCACGCCAAGAAGGGCACCTCGGAAGTGGCGCGCAGTGCGCGTCAGGTCAGCCGCTTTCTCGATGGACTGATCGGCGAGTCGGATCTCACCGCTCTGCGCGATGGCCTGGCCCTGCCAGCACCCGGCGAAGGCGCGGGACTGGTCAGCCCCAGCGGCAAACTGTACCTGCAGACCGAATTATTCGACGGCGCGCTGCCGCAGGATCTGCCCGGCAGCGTGCCCGACAACACCATCATCGCCATCGCGTTGACCATGGTCGGCCACTACACCGACCAGGAAATCGTGCTGGTTTCCAAAGACATCAATCTGCGCATCAAGGCGCGCATGCTGGGCCTGGTTGCCGAGGATTATTACAGCGACCAGGTGCTGGACGACGTGGATTTGTTGTACTCCGGCGTCGCGCCGCTGCCGCCGGATGTCTGGGAGCGCCAGGGCGCGAACCTGGAGGTGTGGCAGGCCAACGGGCATACCTTCTACGCACTGCCTAACCTGCCGGAAGACATGCCGGTATTTCCCAACCTCTGCCTGTATGGCGATGAGGACAGCGGCATTGAAGTGATTGTGCGGGAAGATCCCAAGCGCAAGTTCGTGTTGCAACAGGTCACCGACTATCGCAACACCAAGCACGCGGTGTGGGGCATCATGGCCCGCAACCGTGAGCAGAACTTTGCGCTCAACATGCTGATGGACCCCGATATCAGCTTCGTCACGTTGCTCGGCACCGCCGGTACCGGCAAGACGCTGCTGGCGCTGGCCGCAGGGCTGGCGCAGACCATGGAACACAAGCTGTACCGCGAAATCATCGTCACCCGCGAAACGATCCCGGTCGGCGAGGACATCGGTTTTCTGCCCGGTTCGGAAGAGGAAAAGATGACGCCGTGGATGGGCGCGCTGCTGGACAACCTCGAAGTGCTGACGGTCAGTGAAGAAGGCGGTGAATGGGGCCGCGCCGTCACCAATGACATGTTGAGCCACCGGATCAAGATCCGCTCGCTGAATTTCATGCGCGGCCGGACGTTTCTCGATCGCTACGTCATCATCGATGAAGCGCAGAATCTCTCCGCCAAGCAGATGAAGACGCTGATCACCCGTGCCGGCAACGGCACCAAGATCGTCTGTCTGGGTAATATCGCGCAGATCGACACGCCGTATCTCAGCGCCACCACCTCGGGTCTTACCTACGTGGTGGATCGTTTCAAGACCTGGTCCGGCGCCGGCCACATCATCCTTGCCCGCGGCGAACGCTCACCGCTGGCAGACTTCGCCGCGGCGAACCTCTGACAATTCCGGTCACGGCGCCGGAATCCGTGATCAGCCATTGTATTTGCGTGCGGTGAAGCACAGCGGCTTCTCGTGTTAATGTAGCGCGCACGTCCGGACGTCGATAAGCGCATGAGCCAGGAACTGCCATATTCCAGCCAGACCCTACCGCCGACGCCACGTCCGGCAGTGCCTTCGCTGCAATCATTGGCCGCGGCGATCCTGCAGGCGCAGGTCTATCAGATCGACCAGCAACTCGGCGCCTGGCTGGAAACCCCGAACGCAGACGCGCTGCATGAAGCGCGCATCGCGATCCGTCGTACCCGTGCGCTGCTGCCATTTCTCAAGCACAGTCTGAGCAAGCAATTGACGCGTCCACTGGCGCAAGGCATGCGCTGGCTGCAGTCCGCCACCAGCCACCAACGTGACCTTGACGTGTTGCTGGGCCTGCTGCGCAAGCAGATGCGCGGCGAGTTCAAGAAATCCATCACCTATTCCATGCTGTCATCGCTGCTCGCACGCGATATCGCCGACGAACAACACCGCGTGCGCATCATGCTGGAGAGCGAGGTCTATCGCGATCTGCGCTCGCATTGGGTGACGTCACTGGCAGCGCTGCTGAGCCCTGCACCGCAGGACCCGCGGGCGCTGCGTTTCATCCACAAGATAATCCGCGCCAGCTATGATGACTTCCGCCGCGCGGCGCGCAATGCACTGCGAAAACCGACGCCACGGCGCATCCATGATGTACGTATCCTCGGCAAGCAACTGCGTTACCAGTTGGAAGCATTTCCACACGCTTACGATCCTGAACGCAGAGAAAAGTTACTGGCGCGGCTGAAGAAATTGCAGAATGCGCTGGGCGCGTTCTGCGACCTGGAAGCCCAGGTGGTACTGCTGAAGAACTGGCGCAACGAATTGCGCCACAGCCCGCGCAAGCATCGTGGCGCAGGGCGCGAGCTGCGCCGGCTGCAAAAGCGTCGGCGCCGGGAACGTGCCGCGATCAAGGCCAAGGCGTGCAAGGCGTTGCAGAAGATAGCGGCGCCGAAAAGCCATAAGCGCTGCAAGAAGTTATTACGTGGGCGTGAAGCTTCGGCCAGCGGTGGCGGCCAATGATTTCGCTCGCGACCTACAACATCAAAGGTGGCGTGGGTAAAACAGCGGCGGCGGTGAACCTGGCCTATGAAGCCAGCCGCACAGGGCTTCGCACCTTGCTCTGGGATCTCGATCCGCAAGGCGCTGCCAGCTTCTATCTGCGTGTGGACCCCAGCATCGATGGCGGCGCCGCGCGCCTGCTGGACAAGAAGAAGGCGCTGCGTAAATCGATCCGGACCACCAGTTACGCCAACCTCAGCATGTTGCCGGCTGACTTCAGCTATCGTCACCTCGATATCGATCTCTACGATCGCAAGAATCCGGAATACCGCCTGACCAAACGGCTGGCGAGTGTCGAAGAGGATTTCGACCTGCTGATCATCGATTGCGCGCCCAACATGTCGCTGGTGTCCGAGAGTGTGTTTCACGCGGTGGATTGGTTGCTGGTGCCGGTCATTCCGACCCCGCTGTCGGTGCGTGCCTACACCCAGATACGGCAGTATCTGCACACACAGCAGAATATCACCGCGCGTTTGCTGCCATTTTTCTCCATGGTCGATCGACGCAAGAATATTCACCGCGCGACGGTGGCCCAGTTCGCTGCCGAGCACGAGGAAGTCATTCGCAGCTACATCCCCTATGCGAGTGACATCGAACGCATGGGCGAGCAACGCGCGCCGGTGAATGCGTTTGCCGCCGGCACCGACGCCGGCCGGGCTTTTCTCGCGCTGTGGCATGCGGTGCAACGCCGGCTGCAGGATGCATTACCCATCCCACCCGCCATCTGACGCAGTGCCTTCGGAAATCATCGCCCGGATCCGCGAACTCGGCCGCCTGCACGGGTTTGGCCAGGTTGGTTTCAGCAGCGGCGTGGCGGACGATGACAATGCGCATCTGACCGACTGGCTCGCGGCCGGTTATCAGGGCGAGATGGACTGGATGGCGCGCCATGCCGCGCTCCGTCAGGCGCCGGGGGCGTTGGTTGAAGGGACTCGCACCATCATCAGTGTGCGTATGGACTACTGGCCCGCCGATGCCACTGATCCTGCACAGGTCCTGATTGACGGCACGCGAGGCTACGTCTCACGCTACGCCACCGGCCGCGATTACCACAAGCTGATTCGCCAACGGCTACAGCACCTCGCCGACGACATCGGCAAAATCATCGGGCCTTTCGGCTACCGCGTGTTCTGCGACAGCGCACCGGTCCTGGAGAAAGCCCATGCCCGCAACGCGGCCCTGGGCTGGATCGGCAAACATACCAACCTGATACATCGGCAGGCCGGTTCGTGGTTTTTTCTCGGTGAAATCTATACCGACCTGGCGCTACCACCGGACCCGCCCGTCACGCAGGAGCATTGCGGCACCTGCACGCGCTGCATCGACGTCTGCCCGACCCGGGCCATCGTGGCGCCGTACCAGCTTGATGCGCGCTTGTGTATTTCCTACCTGACGATCGAATTGAAGGGCGGCATTCCCGTTGAGCTGCGACCACTCATCGGTAACCGCATCTATGGCTGTGACGACTGCCAACTCGTCTGCCCGTGGAACCGCTTCGCCAGGGTGAGCGCCGAACCTGATTTTCGCGTACGCAACTCACTGGACAATCCCGACCTGGTAGCGCTGTTCGCCTGGACCGAAGACGAATTCCTCACCCGGACCGAAGGTTCAGCCATTCGCCGGATCGGCTGGTTGCGCTGGCTGCGCAACATCGCGGTCGCGCTGGGTAATGCGCCGCACAGCCAGCGCGTCCATGACGCCTTGATGTCGCGCGTGAAATTTCCGGATAGCATGGTGCGTGAACATGTGGAATGGGCGCTGCAACAGCAGGCGATGACATGACCGTCCCGGCACACGACCCACAGCTGGATTTGAATCCGCAGGTCTACGAGCGCCTCGCGCGCTGGTTCGAACGCGTCCGTCATCTGCTGGGCCTCAACATCAAGCTGCACCACGAAAAAGGCCAGGTCGAGGCCGGCGACATATTCCTGTTCAATCACTTTGCGCGGATGGAGACGTTCATTCCGCAGTACCTGATTTACCAGGCCTGCGGCGCATTCTGCCGCTCGGTCGCTGCAGGCCAGTTCTTTCACGGCAACGAATCGCTGGCGAAGCTGTTGATCGATGTCGGCGCCGTCCCCAATGATCACCCGCACCTGCTGGCGTTACTGGCGGCCAATGTGTTGCGCGGTCGCAAAGTGGTTGTGTTTCCCGAAGGCGGCATGGTCAAGGATCGCCGGGTCATCGATTCCGCCGGCGAATACAGCATCTATAGCCGCAAGGCGCGAGTACGCCGCAAGCATCACACCGGCGCTGCGCGGCTGGCGATAGGTCTCGAGATATTTCATCGCGCTGTGCTGCGTCAGGACCAGCGTGGCAACCGTGAGATTCTGCAGCAATGGGCGGACGCGGCCGGCCTCCAGTCGCGGTATGCATTGGTCGAAGCTGCGCGTCGACCAGTGGCCATCATTCCCGCCAATATCACGTTCTACCCGCTGCGAATTCAGGAAAACCTGCTGGTGCGGGGCGTCGAACTGTTCAAAGGCAACCTCAGCGAACGTGCCCTGGAAGAGCTGATTGTAGAAGGCAACCTGCTGTTGAAGCGGACCGACATGGACATCCGCCTCGGTGATCCGCTGATGCTGTTTCACGATGCACGCTGGTGGGAAAAGCCGCTGGTCGAGCACCTGAGCCGTCGCGTGCAATCGCTGGAGCACGCCTTTGAAACGCATCAGAGTCACAGCCGCGCGATCTGCGTTACTGCGCCATGGGTTTGAAGAGCAGCATCGAACGGCTGCGCGATGACTACATGGAGGAGATGTATCGCTCGGTGACGGTGAATCTTTCGCACCTCGCCGCGCATATCATCTTCAACCACCGGGAGGATGGCCATCGCTCGCTGCCGCTGCCCAACTGCGCATGGCGTTGTACCTGTTCATCAAGCTGCATGTACACCGCGAGGTGCACCTGCACCAGGATTTGTATGCAATCCGGAGGTCTACGCCCGCCTGCTGGCCGCCACCACGCCTCAACTCCAGCAATTGCTTGAATCCGCTGCCCGGGCGGAACTGCTGGCGATGAACGGTGACACCATCGACTTCCTGCCCAAGCTCACCAGTGGCCAGGAGTTCGACGAGGTTCGACTGGAAAATCCGCTGGAGGTATATGCCAACGAAGTGGAGCCGCTGGGCGCGCTGATCACCGACGCGAGGCCTTATATAAATCAGGCGCCACTGGTGACGCCCCGCGCACTGGCCGATCTGCGCTTCAACGATCAGATGCTTGCGTTGGCGTGGGACAAGCAATTATTCAGCCGGCCACGACATGCACAAATCAATCAGCAGGAAACTGCGACAATGTCGCATGATCCGTTTCTGCTGGTGGCGCCGCGTCAACGACGCGTCGGCGTGCTGCTGATACATGGTCTGCTGGCGTCGCCGGCCGAGGTCCGCGGCATTGGTGAAAATTGCATGCGCTGGGTTACACGGTCATGGTCCGCGGCTGAAGGCCATGGCACCTGCCGTGGACTTGCGCGAGCGCCGCTGGGAGGACTGGCTGGCGTTCGGTGCGGGAAGGCTACCAGGTGTTGCAGGCGATCACCGACGAAGTCGCGCTGGTAGTTTTTCCACCGGCGGCGCTCGGCCTGCTGCTGGCAGCCGAAGCGCCATCGCAGCTGGCCAGGGTGGCACGGTTTGCACCGGCTTGAAATTCCAACCAGAACCTGAAATTCGCGCCACTGGTACACGGTGCGAATATTGTCCGCTGGCTGACATCCTACGAAGGTGTTTTTCCGTTCCGCTTCAACGAAAGCGAACATCCTCACATCAACTACCGGAACGTACCCATTCGCGCGCTGTATGAGCCACCAACTCAACGATCACTGCGCCGACAGCAGCAGAATCACCTGCCCGGTGACGTTGATCAGTCCACCGGCGACCCGGTGGTGGATCCCGCCAGCGCCAACCTGTTGTCGATCGTTCCAACCAACAAAAGCGGCTGTACTGGGTGGAAGCAGAGCGCCACGGCATCCTGTACGAGGACATTGGCGACACCCATCAACATGTTGTTGACTTCCTGGCCAGGCTCGAAGCCGAGACACCCGCGCGCATAATCCGCCACCGTCGCACGGCCCGCACCGCCGCCATTGCCACTGCTGCGCCTAATTCGGTATACTGGCGCCTTGTCGAGCACCGTTTTCCATGCGCCAGTCAACCGTCATAGTCCCGTCCATTCTTTCAGCCTGACTTCGCCTGCCTGGGGAAGACGTTTCAGCGTACCTGACGCCGGCGCGGATTTCGTCCACTTCGATGTGATGGACAACCACTATGTCCCCAACCTGACGGTCGTCCCGCTGGTCTGCCAGGCGCTGCGCAACTACGGGATAACGGCGTCGATTGATGTCCACCTGATGGTGAAACCGGTTGATCGCATCATTGGCGATTTCATCGCCGCCGGTGCGACTTACATCACCTTCCATCCGGAAGCCAGCGAACATATCGATCGCACGTTGGGACTGATTCGCGATGGCGGTTGCAAGGCCGGGCTGGTGTTCAATCCGGCCACGCCGTTGAGCCACCTGGAGTTCGTGCTGGACAAGATTGACATGGTGCTGCTGATGTCGGTCAATCCCGGCTTCGGTGGGCAGAAATTTATTCCCGGAACGCTGCACAAGGCGCGTCAGGCACGCGCACTCATCGATGAGAGTGGCCGCGATATCCGGTTGGAAATTGATGGCGGTGTGAACACGCAGAATATCGGTGAGATCGCAGCGGCCGGCATCGACACCTTCGTCGCCGGCTCCGCCATATTCGGCAGTGCTGATTATCACGCGACGATCACGGCCATGCGCACCGCGGTCGACGCCCGGTTGGAACCCTGAAGTGATCGCCTATCATCGAATCCCCCTTGTCCGCGAGCTGCTTGCCGATCTCGATACGCCGCTGTCCGCCTATATCAAGCTTGCCAACGCACCCTACAGTTACCTGTTCGAATCGATGCAGGGCGGTGAGCGCTGGGGCCGCTACTCGTTCATTGGTCTGCCGGCACGCGTGGTATTACGCGTACGCGGCCACAACATCACGGTAGAGCGCGACGGCCACATCATTGAACAGGCGACGGCTACCGATCCGCTGGCGTGGATTGAAGCCTTCCACGCGCGATTTGCCGTCGACGAACCGGCCGGCCTGCCCCGATTCACCGGTGGCCTGGTCGGTTGCTTCGGGTACGACACCGTCCGCTACATAGAGCCCAGGCTCGGCCCCGCACGCCAACCGGATCCCGTCGGCAGTCCGGAAATTCTGTTGATGTTGTCAGAGGAAGTTGTCGTCTTCGACAACCGCCTGGGCAAGGTCTATATCGTCAAGTACATCGATGCCGATGATGAAGGCGCCACCGCCGCGGGCGAACGCCGCCTGGACGAACTGGCGGAGCAATTGCGGCAACCGCTTTCCGCGCAGCAGCTGCAACCGGCATCCGGTAGCGGACTCGATCAGTCCACCATCAAGACCGGCTTTGAGCGCGAGGATTTTGAAGCGGCGGTGGTGCGCATCAAACAGTACATCGTCGATGGCGACTGCATGCAGGTCGTACCGTCACAGCGTTTGTCCGCCCCGTACACCGGTGATCCGGTCAGCCTGTATCGCGCGTTACGCTGTCTGAATCCGTCGCCTTATCTTTACTGCCTCAATCTCGGCGACACCCATGTCGTGGGATCTTCGCCGGAGATTCTGGTCCGGCTGGAGGATGGCGAAGTCACGGTGCGGCCGATCGCCGGCACCCGTCCACGTGGCGCCACCCCGGCTGCCGACGTGGCGCTCGCTGACGAATTGCTGGCGGACGCCAAGGAGCGTGCAGAGCACCTCATGCTGATCGATCTCGGTCGCAACGATATTTCGCGCGTCTGCGTGCCGGGCACCGTTCGCGTCACCGAGAACATGGTGATCGAGCGCTATTCACATGTCATGCATATCGTGTCGAACGTCTGCGGCCAGCTGGCCGAAGGCACCAAGCCGCTCGATGTACTGCGCGCCACTTTTCCGGCCGGCACCTTGAGCGGCGCACCCAAGGTGCGCGCGATGGAAATCATCGACGAAGTCGAGCCGGTCAAACGCGGCTACTACGGTGGCGCCATCGGCTACCTGTCGTGGAGCGGCAATATCGATACCGCCATCGCCATCCGCACCGCGATCATCAAGGATGGCTGGCTGCACGTGCAGGCCGGCGCCGGCATCGTCGCTGATTCCGTTCCGGCCAGCGAGTGGAATGAAACCATCGCCAAAGGCACCGCCGTGATGAAAGCGCTGGATCTCGCGCTGCGCGGATTGAAGCTTTCCTGATCGAATTCCCGGCACTTTCACAGCACTAACTGCCACTGATTTCAAGTCTTGAAGCGGCTACGTGCATTTTGCATAGTGGCCGCCCCTTATCTTCGCCAATCCAAAGTTACATACGCTCAATGTCAGCAGCCATAGAATCTCGTATCGCCGCCGAACTCGGCGTCAAACCGCAACAAATCATCGCCACCGTGGCCTTGATTGACGAAGGCGCCACAGTGCCGTTCATCGCCCGCTACCGCAAGGAAGTCACCGGTGGCCTCGACGACACGCAGCTACGCACCATCGACGAGCGCCTCGCCTATCTGCGCGAGCTTGAGCAGCGTCGCGAAGTGATTCTCAAAAGCATCGATGAGCAGCAGAAGTTGACGCCCGAGCTGAAAGCCGCCATTGAAGCGGCTGACACCAAGCAGCGTCTGGAAGATCTCTACCTGCCGTACAAGCCCAAGCGCAGGACCAAGGCCCAGATAGCGCGCGAAGCAGGGCTGGAGCCGCTGGCCGATGCACTGCTGGCAAATCCCGACCTCGACCCTGAACAACAGGCGCAGGATTACATCATTGCCCCGTTTACCACTGACCATGGCGATAACCCCGGCGTTGCCGATGCAGCGGCGGCCCTGGAAGGTGCGCGGCAGATTCTGACCGAGCGTTTCGCTGAAGATGCCGAACTGCTGGCGAAGTTGCGCGCCCATCTCACCTCCTGCGCAGTGGTGGTCGCCAGCGTCGCTGAAGGCAAGGAGAACGAGGGCGCGAAGTTCCGCGACTACTTCGATCACCGCGAACCCTACGCCAACGTCCCTTCGCATCGCGCGCTGGCGATGTTCCGCGGTCGCAAGGAGGAAATCCTGCGGCTGGCGTTGAAGCTGCCGGAGGAACTCGAAACGACCAGCACGCGCACCGGCAACAGTTGCGAATCGATCATCGCCGCGCACTACCACATCACCCAGGGCAGCCGTCCGGGCGACGCCTGGCTGACGCAAACGGTGCGCTGGGCCTGGCAGGTCAAACTGGCATGGCAGCTGGAAAGCGAATTCTTCCTGGCCTTGCGTGAGCAGGCTGAGCATGAGGCCATCGATGTCTTCGCGCGCAACCTGAAGGATGTATTGCTCGCGGCACCGGCCGGCCCGCGAGTCACGATGGGGCTGGATCCGGGCATCCGCACCGGTGTCAAAGTCGCTGTCGTTGACCAGACCGGCAAGGTGCTCGACACCGCCACCATCTATCCGCATGAACCCAAACGCGACTGGAACGGATCCCTGCACACGCTGGCAGGCCTGGTCATCAAGCACCAGATCGAACTCATCGGCATCGGCAACGGCACTGCATCGCGCGAGACCGATCGCCTGGCGGCGGACCTGTTGAAGCTGTTGCCGGCGGACAAGGTCGCGCGCAAGCCGATCAAGATCGTCGTGTCTGAAGCTGGCGCGTCAGTCTATTCGGCGTCGGCATTGGCGGCGAAGGAACTGGCACAACTGGATGTCACGTTGCGTGGCGCCGTGTCGATCGCCAGACGCCTGCAGGATCCGCTGGCGGAGCTGGTGAAGATCGAGCCGAAATCGGTGGGCGTTGGTCAGTATCAACACGACGTCAATCAGAGCCGGCTGGCGCGCCAGCTCGATGCGGTCGTCGAGGACTGCGTCAACGCGGTCGGTGTTGACGTCAATACCGCATCACCGGCGTTGCTGTCGCGCGTGGCCGGTTTATCGCAGACGCTGGCCGAGAACATTGTTGCCTATCGCGATAGTCACGGCGCCTTCGCCAACCGTCAGGTGTTGAAGTCTGTCCCGCGGCTGGGTGCAAAAACGTTCGAACAGGCGGCGGGCTTTCTGCGCATCGTCAATGGCGACAATCCGCTGGACGCTTCGGCCGTGCATCCGGAATCCTATGGCGTGGTTGAGCGCATTGTCGGCGAACTGCACGACGACGTACGCTCGGTCATCGGTAATGCCGCGCTGCTGCGCAAACTCGACCCCGCACGTTTTACTGACGAGACCTTCGGCGTAGTGACGGTAAAGGACATCATCAGCGAACTGGAAAAACCCGGGCGCGATCCGCGGCCGGAATTCAAGGCTGCCAGTTTCAAGGACGGCGTCGAGGCGATCAGCGACCTGAAGCCCGGCATGTTGCTGGAAGGTACGGTGACCAACGTGGCGAATTTCGGCGCCTTCGTGGATATCGGCGTGCATCAGGATGGCCTGGTGCATATCTCGATGCTGGCGGATCGATTCGTGCGCGATCCGCGGGAAGTGGTCAAGGCCGGTGATATCGTCAAGGTGAAGGTGCTCGAAGT
Organism: Gammaproteobacteria bacterium; assembly: GCA_024234975.1. Classification (GTDB taxonomy): domain Bacteria; phylum Pseudomonadota; class Gammaproteobacteria; genus JACKNH01. Next base: position 169,330 of record JACKNH010000004.1, on the reverse strand, counting down.
GGATGTTGCGCGCAAGCGTATTGCGCTGACCATGCGCACGTCGGATCCGGCGGATGCTGCGAACGGCGGGCGGCCAAAAGCAGCGCCGACGACATCAAACCAGAATCGTCACCGTGAAGCGCGTCCCGCGGCAAAGCCGCAGGGCGCGTTTGCCGATGCGCTCGCCAAGGCGCTGAAAAAGAGCTGAGTGGACTTGTTCGACGTGCGGCACCGCGCAGCTGTTCTCAGCGCCGCGCGCGCTGCTTGCCGGATGAGCCGCGCTGACCGAAACGACCGATCCTCACATTATCGAACTGGGGATGTTCGACGCTGCTGGCTTTGTGTGCATCAGGGTCGTACTCGGCGCGGGACAGGTATTGCCGAACCGGTGGATAAAGCACAACGCAGGTCGCCACCACCACACCCGTCACCGAGATCATCATCGCCAGCGTGTCGCGCACGGTGAATACCAGCAGCAGTGCGCTGCTGATGCCGATGACCAAAGTGGCTGCGGAAAACGCCAGCGCAATAACGGGCTGGCGAAACAAGCCGAGGCTCGCGCACAACAGGCTGATGACCAACATCAGTACAGCGCCGGGCATGATGTAATACAGAAACATCAGCCCCCAACCAAAATCCCCGTCCGTGCCGGGCCTGCTCGCTGCACCCGCCAGCCATGGCATCACTGCGATCAGCAGTAGCAAAAAGCACCTGGCGCCCGGTTGCCGCATCAATGTCATACCGCGACGGCGGCGACCCCGGTCTCGGACGGATGGTCGACCATCACCGCGGCCAACGCCTGGGCCACGCGTGGCGTATGCTTCTCAGGCAACGCGGCAAAGTTCAACCGGCCATTGGACAGCAGGTAAATGCCGTGATCGCGCACCAGTCGGTCCAGCTGTTGCGCGTCCAGCGGCAACACCGAGAACATGCCTTGTTGCCCGAGGATGAAATTGAAATCGAGCCTTGGCAAGGCGGTGCTCAGGGCATCGACCAGCCGGGTACGGCTGGCGATCATGCGCTCACGGAACACATCGAGTTCGCTGTTCCAGCTACGCCGGAATTCCGCATCCAGCAGGACCTCCGCCACCACAGCAGCACCATGGTCGGGTGGCATGAAATACAGTCCACGGATCAGATCGCGCAACCATCGTGAGACATGCTCTCGCCGCGTGGCGCTGCTGAGAATCAGCGACAACATACCGACCCGCTCGCGGTAAATGGTGAACGACTTGGACGAGGAGACTGCCAGCAGCATTTCAGGAACCGTGGCCGCCATCAACCTGACGCCGGCGACATCCTGCTCCACGTTCACACCGAAACCCTGGTAAGCGACATCCACGAACGGCACCAGGTCACGTTCCAGGCAGAGGTCCGCCAACCGCTGCCATTGCGCAATGGAAAGATCGGCCCCGGTAGGATTGTGGCAACAGCCGTGGATCAACACGACGTCGCCCGCCCGGGCATTGGCCAGATCCGCGAGCATTTCGTCGAATCGCAGCAGGCCACTGTGTCGATCGTAGTAACGGTAATAGCGCCGCGGCACGCCGGCCCGGCTGAAGAATTCGATCTGGTGCTCCCACACCGGGTCTGACAACCACAACGTGGCATCCGGCCTGAGCGTGGCAATCAGCTCCGCACCTACGCGCAACATGCCGCCGGCACCAGGTCCCTGTGCGGAGACGACCCGGTTGTCGGACACGGCGGGATGGTTTGCACCCAACACGAGCTGCTCCACCGCCTCGACATAACGGCGATTGCCAAGCGGCGAAACGTACCCTTTGGGACGCGGCCCGGAAAGCAGACGCGCCTCGGCCCTGGTAACAGCGTCCATCACGGTCACTGCCCCCAACTCGTCACGGTAGACGCCAATGCTGAGGTCGAGCTTGTCACTACGCATATCCGCTGCCGACCGTGCGTAGACCGCCTCGATGGCATCGTCGGTGTAGCTGTGAATCTGTTCGAACATGAGGTTCCTCCTGCCGGGAACGATACCGGAGCACCTGAGCTAATGCCATGCTTGAACCGGTGGCGTGGCGGTGGCCGGTTTGCACCGGAGCGAGGACTGTTGGATCATGGCCATCGTTGAGGGAGCAGGCGGACATTGCAGTGCGGCAGGGAAAACAAAAATCAGAACGGTTCCAGTTCGAGTATTTTGATCTTGGTGTTTATCTGGAAGTCATTGTTCGAGGCGCGTGGTCATCAGTGGCCGGACACGCCGCGATAATGTCCGTCGGCACTGTCGCCCGCAACGCGGGGCGGCGCCGCATCATGCTCGATGCCCGCAACATCACCGGCGACCTCAACGATTTTGAACGCTACGAACTCGGCAAGCGGGCGCCATTTCACTGGGGGCGCGAACTGGCCGTCGCCATCGTCTACCCCACCGGCCGACGCGACAAGCTCGCACAGCTGACCGCACGCAATCGCGGTGGCATCGTGGCCGTGGTCGAAACGCTGGAGGAAGCGGCGTTGTGGTTGGCTCAGGTCGATCTGCCGGCTGAAGACCTGTCGTATCGGGCGAGTATCGAGCCTGCTGGCTGACCGGCGCACAAGCGCCGATCCGCATCAATTCAAACGGATGATCTTGTCGCGCATCAGTGTCTCCACATCGAGCGGACCGGCGTCGTTGAGTACGCCCTTGATGGCAATCCGACGCGCACTCTCAAATTGCTCGGCGCGACTGGCGTGAATCATGCGCACCTTCTGCCGCAAATCGGAATTTTTCTCCAGCAGGGTCACTGCGTCTTCCACGCTGACCGGACGGCTCCACAGATAGCCCTGCCCTTCGTCGCAACCGAGCTCACACAAGGCTACCCATTGCTCTTCGTTCTCGATGCCTTCGGCGACCACCCGCATCCCCAGCGAGTGTGACATTTCAATGACCGAACTGACGATGGCATAGTCGGTCATGTTCTGCCCCAACCCGCGCAGGAAAGATCGATCGATCTTCAGTCGATGCAGTGGCAACCGTCGCAGATAGCCCAGCGATGAATAGCCCGTGCCGAAATCGTCCAGTGCCAGCTTGAAGCCTTCGTCAGCAAGCTTGCGCATCAGGTCGAGCACAACGTCAATGTTATCGATCACTACCGATTCGGTGATTTCCAACTCGATACGCTCAGCGGGGACTCCATACTTCGCGACCTTTTCGCGCAGCTTGTGCAGGAACTTGTCGTCGCGCAGCTGAATCGGCGAGACATTGATAGCAAGCTCCAGCTCGCCAAAGCCGTTCGCGGACCATGCGTCAACCTGGCGGCATGCCGCGCCAGCCACCCACTCTCCGATCTGCGTGATCAACCCGAGGCGCTCGGCCATGGGCACGAACTTGTCCGGGAAGATCATGCCGTGCGCGGGATGATTCCAGCGCAGCAACGCTTCCATGCCGGTGATCGCGCCGGAAGCGAGATCGATTCTGGGTTGGTAATGCAGGACAAACTCTTCCCGCTCGATCGCATGCCGCAACTCGTTTTCAACCCGCAGTTGTTCACGGGCTTTCTCATTCATTTCGCTCGAATAGAAGTGATAGGTTGTGCGATCTGAACGCTGACGGGCGAAACGCAATGCGGCGTTGGCGTTGGCCACCAGTTCGGTCGCATTCTTGCCGTCACCGGGATAAACGGCCACACCCAGCCGCGGCGTCACGAAGATTTCCGAGCCGTCGATATCGAACGGATCGCGGAACACGCTGCCCAGACGCTCGACCACCCGCGGCACCATGGCCTTGTCGTCGAAATCGGCCAGCACGAGCACGAACTCATCGTTGGTCAGGCGGGTCAGCACGACGCCTGGGTCACCGTCCTGCGGCATGGAGATGGTATCGATTTCGCGCAGATTTCCTGCCAACCTTTCATTGACCGCGTCAATCATCTTCTCGCCACTGGTCATGCCCAGCGTGGAGTTGACTGTCCTGTAGGCGTCGATTTCGATGGCAACCACGGCCACGTGTTTACTACTGCGCCGGGTGCGCATCAAGGATTGCTCGAGCCTGTCCTGCAGCAGCGCCCAACTCGAAACACTGGTGCCACCGCCGTGCGGATGTTCCATCAGCGCCCGTGCGCGTTGACGCTCGCTTTCGCTCAAGGCGCGTTCCAGCTGTTCGATCCGTACGGCCAACTCGCTCTCGCGTGGGAAGGATTCGCCAGGTGCGGCTTTGGCGGGCGCCGGCGGTTCAGCAGGTTTCTCCGCCCTGGTGACGGTATCGCTGCCCAGATATTCAGCGACATCACTCCAGGGCACCACGCGATTACGGCCGCTTTCCTTGGCGACATAGAGCGCACGGTCAGCCTGGTTACACAAATCCATCGGTTCGTGCGCCCCGAATTCGGTGCTTGATACTCCGAGACTCACCGTCACCTGGAACGGCGTATTGGCTTTGCCACCGACACCATCCTGCACCGCCACCCGGATTCGTTCCGCCAGCACTTCGCCCTGCTTGAGATCGGTGCCTGGCAACAACGCGCAGAATTCCTCACCACCATAACGGCCGACGATGTCCGTCGCGCGTGCCGTGTCATTCAGAATAGCCGCCACCGCCTTGATGACTTTGTCGCCCACGCCGTGACCGTAGCTGTCGTTAATCGATTTGAACTTGTCGATGTCGATCATCACGCAGCACAACGGAATGCCGCCGGTGACACTTTCCACCAGCAGATTTTCGAACGCCTCGAACAACGCGCGTCGATTGAGCACACCAGTCATGGCATCGCGCGTGGCCAGCACCAGCAATTCCTGGTTCTGACGCGCAATGTCGCGCTTTGCGGACTCGAGCTTCTGGTTGGCGCGACTGAGTTCGCGGTAGGCCAGTTCCACCTGGGTCAGATCGTTGAATGTCGTCAATGCTCCGCGTACCGAGCCGTCACCCGCGGTCACCGGGACTGCATTGACGGCGAAGCTGAGCATCGTGCCGGTCGCGGTTTCCATGCGCAGATGAACGCCGGTATCGACCGTGTTATCACGCAGAACTTCCGACCACGGCAGTACTTCCGGCAGCGCTTCCTCGTCGTCATACGGTTGCCAGTTCAGCGTCGCCATGGTCTGGCCGACCAGCATCGATTGCGGGCGTTCAACCTTGCGCGAAAACGCCTGGTTGGCCAGCAGTATCCGTTCGCGGGAATCGATGATGACCAGTCCTTCGGCAAGCGCATCCAACGCCGCCTGCACCCGCGGCGGGATCACGGCACTCGGGTCCAGCTCTCGCAAGGCCCTGCGCAACAACAGGAAGTTCGCGGCAAAACCGGCACAGGAAATGAACAGCAGAACAACCAGAAATGATCGTGGCAGCCCGTTCAGCGAACGGTCGCCACCAATGGGTGTGAAAGCAAGCTCCAACGTACCCCACCGGTTCTCGCCATTGTAGACAGGCACCTGCACCTGTGTTTCGTTGGATGCCTCGCCAGTCTTACTGGTCCAGAACTTGTCATGGTCTCCGGCGGCGGTCACGATGGCGCCGGATTTGTCGCGTAGCGCCATTGATTTGACAGACGGATCACGCGCGGTGACCGAATTCATCACCTCGGACAACATGTCCGTCTCGCCCGATTCCACTGCGGCAACCGTCTGGATCGCAATTGACTCGGAAACGGTCTTGCGCGCGTCCAGCATCACGGCGCGCTGATTGGGAAAAATTCCGACAAGATCGGCAACCAGCAACAAGCCGCTGGTCATCATGGCCAAGGCAAGACTCAGTCGGATTACCGGGGACTGTAACAACCGCAGAATCATTCAGCAGGTTCCTCTTGCTCTGCTGCTTTGTCGAACAGGGTTTCGACTTCTCCGGCAGGTGCAACGGCGGTGGCTTTCTCGTCGGCGCCTTCAACCATTACTGCATCAGCCTCGCGTGCGCCCGCGAAGATCGGTAGTGGGTCGAAGAACCGCCAGACCGGCATGGTCGAGACCAGCGTGAACATCAATGAGCCGGTACGCAGAACCCACTGAACGATACCGGCCGTCAGACTCATTCCGATGCCGGTAGCGACTTCAGCACGCAGGTCCATCGATTTGCCTTTGCTTTCGCTGACCTCGGTCAGCGCCCGCCGCATTTCGTCCAGCGCGTTGTTGAAACTGGTGGTATTCAAGGCTGTTTCCAGTTGGGTCAGGTCAAGGTGCATACCTGACGCACCCGCCAGCAGCGTGGCCCGGACCAGTTCAGATGCCTGGGCGGGCGCATTGTCATTGGTTGTGTTATCAGTCGGCGGCCGTTCATCCGCAGTGACGGCATCGGCAACACCGTCGACAGACTTGACCTCGTCCTGGCCAACAGTGTCATCAATAAGGTCTTGCAGGCTGCCCGGCGCTTGCGCCAATTCGGCAAGCAAAACCTGCTCGGTAAGTTGTTCAGTATCCGAATCCTGCGACGACCCCGTATTGGCCGCGCCGCTGCCGGTCGTCTGGCTGATGACAGCGTCAGCCAATGCCGCCGCTGCGCCCCCGGTACCCGGTGTGGATTGGGCTACGGTCTCATACGCAGTGCCGGAGTCCGCCTCGGGCGAAATCTGGTTGGAAGCGGCAATGGCTTCGGCGAGCACCGGATTCAACGGGCTGGGGCCGACCACCACCGACAGTGCCTGGGCGGTGATCGCGCCGTGCTCATCACTTGCGGCAACGGTCACCAGATAGGTGTTGTCGCCGTCAGCATCGGCAGGGGAGAAGTAGGCCGGCACCGGGCTGATGAACTGCAACGCGCCGGTTTGCGCGTCGATCTGGAATGCCGCCGCATCCGCACCACCGGTGATGCTGTAGGTCAGCGCATCACCATCGGCATCGGTTGCCACGACCGCGGTGACCAGTGCGGTACCTTCGCTGACGGCCAGCGTCGCGGCCGTGCCGCCACCATCAGATTCGATGACGGGAGTTTGATTGGGATCGATATCAACAATCAGAGCGAATCCCTGCTCGACACTCACTTGTCCGTCACTGACGGACAACACTATGTCATAGGTGCCGACGTCTGCGGTGAGCGGCACGCCACTGAGCGTGGCCGTGCCATCGCCGTTATCGGTCAAGGCTAACCAGCCTGGCAGACTGGCCGCGGTAATCGTCAGGTTGTCGATGACGTCGACGTCGGTGACTGCGACCTGGTAGACGTAGGCTGTTCCCGCAGTGACATTTGTCACCGGCGCGCTGTCGAACACCGGCGCATTATTTGGCGGTAACAGCGGTTGAATCGGGCCGACCAGCGTGCTCTGCAACGATTCTTCCGTGCCCTGCCCATCGGTATAGCTGACTTGCACGCTCAGGAATGTGTCGACATCGGCATTCGTCAGCAGATAGGTTTCATTGGTCGCACCCGCTATCAGGGTACCGCTGCGGAACCACTGGTAGCTGTACGTACCCAGACCATCCACGTCACTGATACCGCTGGTATCTGCTGTGAGTAGCTGGTCCACGGCGGTGATGCCTGTAACAACCGGCTGGCCGAGTGGCGCATCGTTTATGCCGGCGATCGGGCCGACGCCCGTGCTCAGTAGTGACTCGTTGAAGCCCTGACCGTCCTGATAGCTGACCTGCACTGTGATCGTCGTGCCGACATCCGCATCGCCGAGTACGAACGTACTGGCGGTAGCGCCATTGATCGCGGTACCGTCGCGGAACCACTGGTAGCTGAAGCTGCCGAGGCCATCGACGTCGGCAATGCCACTGGTGTCCGCCGTCAATGTCTGATCTTCGGTGGCCGTACCGGTGATGACGGGCAGACCGATGGGGGTATCGTTCACGGCGGTGATCGGGCCGACGCCCGTGCTCAGTAGTGACTCGTTGAAGCCCTGACCGTCCTGATAGCTGACCTGCACTGTGATCGTCGTGCCGACATCCGCATCGCCGAGTACGAAGGTACTGGTGGTAGCGCCGTTGATCGCACTGCCATTGCGATACCACTGGTAATTGAATGCGCCGAGGCCATCGACGTCGGCGATGCCGCTGGTGTCGGCGGTCAGCGTTTGATCTTCGGTGGCCGTACCGGTAATGACCGGTAAGCCGGTCGTGCATCGTTGACGGCCGAAATCGGACCGACGCCGACACTGTTCAGCAATTCGTTGAAGCCCTGCCCGTCCTGATAGCTGACCGTCACTGTGATGGTCTTACCGACATCGGTATCGCCAAGGACGAATGTGCTCGCCGTGGCGCCGCCGATCGCCCCGCCGTCGCGGTACCACTGGTAGCTGAAGCTGCCCAGGCCATCGACATCGGCGATGCCGCTGGTATCCGCAGTCAGCGTCTGATCTTCTGTCGTCGTACCGGTGATGACCGGTAAGCCTGTCGGCGTATCGTTAACGGCGGCAATCGGACCAACACCGACGCTGGTCATGGATTCGTTGAAGCCCTGCCCGTCCTGATAGCTGACCGCCACTGTGATGGTCTTGCCGACATCGGTATCGCCAAGGACGAAAGTGCTCGCCGTGGCCGCTGATCGCGCCACCGTCGCGGTACCGCCTGGTAGCTGAAGCTGCCCAGACCATCATCGGCGATACCACTGGTGTCTGCGGTCAGCGTCCGATCTTCGGTGGCCGTGCCGGTGATGACCGGCAATCCGGTGGGAGCATCGTTGACGGCCGAAATCGGACCGACGCCGACACTGGTCAGCGATTCGTTGAAGCCCTGCCCGTCCTGATAGCTGACCTGCACGGTAATCGTCTTACCGACATCGGCATCGCCAAGGACGAAAGTGCTCGCCGTGGCACCGCTGATCGCGCCACCGTCGCGGTACCACTGGTAGCTGAAGCTGCCCAGACCATCCACATCGGCGATACCACTGGTGTCTGCGGTCAGCGTCTGATCTTCTGTCGTCGTACCGGTGATGACCGGCAATCCGGTGGGAGCATCGTTGACGGCCGAAATCGGACCGACGCCGACGCTGGTCAGCGATTCGTTGAAGCCCTGCCCGTCCTGATAGCTGACCTGCACGGTAATCGTCTTACCGACATCGGTATCGCCAAGGACGAATGTGCTCGCCGTGGCGCCGCTGATCGCGCCACCGTTGCGATACCACTGGTAGCTGAAGGTGCCGAGGCCATCGGCATCGGCGATGCCGCTGGTATCCGCGGTCAGCGTTTGATCTTCGGTGGCCGTACCGGTGATGACCGGTAAGCCTGTCGGCGTGTCGTTAACGGCGGCAATCGGACCAACACCGACGCTGGTCAGCGATTCGTTGAAGCCCTGTTGGTCCTGATAGCTGACCGCCACTGTGATGGTCTTACCGACATCGGCATCGCCAAGGACGAAAGTGCTCGCCGTGGCACCGCCGATCGCCCCGCCATCGCGGTACCACTGGTAGCTGAAGCTGCCCAGACCATCGACATCGGCGATGCCGCTGGTGTCTGCGGTCAGCGTTTGATCTTCGGTGGCCGTACCGGTGATGACCGGTAAGCCTGTCAAGCGTCGTTGACCGGACCGACGCCGACACTGGTCAGGATTCGTTGAAGCCCTGCCGTCCTGGCTGACCTGCACGGTAATCGTCTTGCCGACATCGACATCGCCAAGGACGAATGTGCTCGCCGTGGCGCCGCCGATCGCCCCGCCGTCGCGGTACCACTGGTAGCTGAAGGTGCCCAGGCCATCGACATCGGCGATGCCGCTGGTATCCGCGGTCAGCGTTTGATCTTCGGTGGCCGTACCGGTGATGACGCGTCAGCCTGTCGGCGTGTCGTTAACGGCAGCAATCGGACCAACACCGACGCACTGGTCGGCGATTCGTTGAAGCCCTGCCGTCCTGATAGCTGACCTGCAGTTGATCGTCGTTGCGACATCGTACGCGCAGGACGAAAGTGCTCGCCGTGGCGCCGCCGATCGCGCCGCCATCGCGATACCACTGGTAACCAGGTGCTGGTACCCCCGCATCGGCGATGCCGCTGGTATCCGCGGTCGGCGTCTGGTCTTCTGTCGTCGTACCGGTGATGACCGGTAAGCCGGTCGGTGTATCGTTGACCGCGGCAATCGGACCAACACCGACGCTGGTCAGGGATTCGTTGAAGCCCTGCCCGTCCTGATAGCTGACCTGCACGGTGATCGTCTTGCCGACATCGGTATCGCCGAGGACGAAAGTACTGGCCGTGGCGCCGCCGATCGCCCCGCCATCGCGGTACCACTGGTAGCTGAACGCGCCGAGACCATCGACATCGGCGATGCCGCTGGTATCCGCGGTCAGCGTTTGATCTTCGGTGGCCGTACCGGTGATGACCGGTAAGCCTGTCGGCGTGTCGTTAACGGCGGCAATCGGACCAACACCGACACTGGTCAGGGATTCGTTGAAGCCCTGCCCGTCCTGATAGCTGACCTGCACGGTGATCGTCTTGCCGACATCGGTATCGCCGAGGACGAATGTGCTCGCCGTGGCGCCGCCGATCGCACCGCCGTCGAGGTACCACTGGTAGCTGAAGCTGCCGAGGCCATCGGCATCGGCGATGCCGCTGGTGTCCGCCGTCAACGTCTGATCTTCGGTCGTCGTACCGGTGACGACCGGCACGCCGGTCGGCGGATCGTTGGTCGGCGTAACTGTGAGGGTTACGGTGGCGACGTTACTGTGTGTACCGCCTGCGTCATCGATCCGGTAGGTGAAGGAATCTGCGGTCGTTTCAGAACCGTTATGGGTGTACGTCACCGTGCCGTTTGCATTGACGACAACGTTGCCATTGGCTGGCGCGGAGATCACCTGGATGGACGCCAGATTCAAACCATCGTCACCATCCCAGTCATTCGCAGCGAGGTCGATCAATACTGACCCGGCTTCGTCAACGGTGCCGGTGTCATCAGAGGCGATAGGTACGTACGCGGTTGCAACGTCACTGTAGAACAGTGTCAGACCACCGACGGCTTCGGCGGTCGCGCCCTGGCCACCACTGGTCGTCTCCAATCCGACGTCCGCACCTTCCAGCAACAATGTCGCTGTCGCCTGGGATACCGCTCCCGGGTCGAGTTCAGTGCTGGTGACGGTGAGAACAGCGACGTCGTACTTCGTCATCGATATCTGCGCGCTGCTGCCGACGGCAAGGTCATCACTGCTCAAAGCGAACAGTATCGAGCCCGTGCCGATGGTCCGGTTCGCGATGGTTACAGGGGAATCGACCAGCTTCAGTCCCGGAATAGCCGACAGTTACGTGTCCGAGATCGATATCGAGACCTCGACGAGCAATGTCTGCGTCAGCGCAGTGGAACCTATCTCCGGTGCCCGAGACCGCGACATACTGCAAGATCCGGAATGAGTTTCTGCCATCAGGAAGTTGCCGGCTGCGACCTGGGTCCTGACCAATCGTCGTGGTCTTTTCGATCAGCGTGAAACCGCCGATCTGCCCACCGAGTGGATTCTCCAGCAGAGTGGTCCACGTGCCAGCGCTGTAATCACCCAATACGGTCGGACGGAACACCACAATGCTTCCGCTGGTCGCATTCAGTGTGTTCACACTGGTGAGCGTTTCAGCGACATGGAACGACACCAGCAGGTCACCCTTCAGCAACTGGTACGGCACCGTTGTACCCACCACGGTGTCGCGACTGACGTAGTGCAGATCGCTGATGCCGGCATAGCTGTCGGCGGCCATTGTCGAAAAATCAACGACGGCCGCAAACGTGCCGGAGGATGTACCGGGTTCGACGGCGAAATTCGGATCGGCAATTTCGACAACCGTGCCGGCAGTCCATCCTGTCAGACCGGAAGTTCCGCTGGGCAACGCGACGTTGCCGACAGTGGTAATGCCCAGGGTATTCACCGACGACACGTACTGCACCACGGTGCCGATTTCCGCACTGAAGGCGGAGGTGCCGCCACCAGTGCCGGGATTACGATAGCTGGGTGTCGCTTCGGTCGATGAAGGCCCCGATGTCCTGTCCCACGCACGGAAGGTCAGGACGGCTTCCTCGCCAGCAGTCGACGGCAGGTAGCGAACCAACGTGGTGTCATTCAACAACAACGCCGTGGTCGCCGACACACCGCTGATATTGGCCCAGGTACTGCCACCGAGGTCGAATATTGCCAGGTGCCGGCGCCGGACTTCGCCACGATGGCGATGCCTTTCAAGGCGCCGACGTCGGCGTCGGACCAGTTCACGTCGGTCAACACGTCGCCAACAAGTTTCCCGGAAGGCGAATCGCCAGGCAGAATCACTGCCGGTAATGAAAGACCGCCGCTGTCGATGACCGGGGCATTGTTGATGTTGGCGACGTTGATTGTGATCGTGTTGCTGGTGGCGTCGCGGTTCAGTCCGCCGTTGGCCGTGCCACCATCATCCTGGACCTGGAACGTGAAGCTGGTATAGGGCGTTCCGGTGGCATTGGTCGCTGGCTGGAAAGTCAGCAGCCCGTCGACGATGTCACTCGCCACCACGTAGTTGTTGGCCGCAAAGGTTGCGCCATTGAACTTCAGCGCACCATTGGCCGGCACTGACATGAACCAGACGCTATCCAGGTTGTTGCCGTCGACATCAGTGAACCCGAAGTCGGCGGTGGTGAAGGTATAGATCGCGTTTTCGTTGATGTTGATCGATTTGTCGGTGCCGGCGGGCGCATCGTTGATTCCGGTGACATTGACCGTGACCACATCCGAAGCTGTACTGAAGGCTGACGTTCCGCCTGTCGTCGATGCGTCAACCTTGGAACCCGCCGTACCGCTGCTCTGATCCCATGCGCGGTAATTGATCGTCATCTGGCCGCCGACATCACCGGTCGGCGTGAACCGCAGCGAATCCGTGGCACGTAATAGCAATGCACTGTTGGATGAGACTGTTCCGACAGATATCCAGGTGGAACCATCCGTTGTGTACTCGAAGGTTCCTACCGCGGAATTGATGCCGAAGATGGCGATACCTTCCACCGCTCCCGTATCCGCATCCGATACACTGGACTGCAACAACATGGCCACCGTCGCGGCAAAGGCTCCGGCGCCTTCGGTTGTGTTGTAGGTCGGTGCATACGGGACAAGGACCGGGGCGTCATTGGTGTCCGTCACGGTCACGTTGACGAGCTGGTTGGTGGATCCGCCATTGCCGTCGGCAGCGGTCACCTGAACTACATAGACGCCGTCGGTGTTTGCGTCAGTCCGGACTTCGAAGTCGGGCGCCACGACGAAGCTCAGCGCACCGGTGTTCGTATCGATCGCGAACAGTCCCTGATCCGCACCACCGGTCAGGCTGAAGGTCGGCGTGTCACCATCGGCATCGGTGGCCGTGACGGTGCCCACCACGGTCTGGTTTTCAGCGGCATTGACGGTGCCCGATGAAGTTATTGTCGGGGCGTCGTTGACCGGTGTCACCGTGAGCGTGAAGGTACCTGTCGCCGGCGTCGAGCCATTTTCACCGCCATCGGCCAGTGAGAAGCCAAAGCTGTCACTGGTGGTCTCGCTGCCATCGTGGTCGTAGGTCAGTCGGTTGTTGTCGATATCATCCTGCGAGAACGTATCGTTGAGCCCGATGGCGGCACCACTGAGTTTCAGCGTTCCATGCGTGACGTTTGCCGTAATCGTATAGGTCAGACCCGCGCCATCATCGTCTGGATCGCCCTCATCCAGCATCGCCGTCGTGATGATGTTGGCCGTTGAACCTTCGTCAACTGTCGCGCCGGTATTCGTGGCGATCGTGGGGCTTTGATTGGCATAGGTGACGGCAACGCGTTGGTCAGGCGTGAAGTCCGTATAGGCAGGACCGGCAACCCCGACGGCGTAATCGTCGATGTAGGCGCCACTGGCGCCATCGTAGCGGCGAACGACGTTGTTTGTCTGATCGGCCACGTAGAGATGGCCATCCGGACCGAAATCGACACCGGCGGCCAGCCCCAGGCCACCGCTACCGTTGGCGATGAACGTCGCGGTCGCGCCGGTCGTCGCATTGACGCGAATCACGCCGCCGGTACCGCCCGTAAATATTTCCATCGGGGCCGAATGTCAGGTCTTCGGCATTGCTGATACTGCCGACGACAAAACCGGCATCCAGCGCACCGCTGCCCGCATCGTAGCGCAGCACGCCTGCACTGCCACGGTTGGCCACGTACAGCTTGCCGTCCGGCCCGAACTCCAGTCCCAGCGGATTGCTCAGGCCCGAAGCGACGAAGTCGTCGATGAAGGCGCCAGTCGTGCCATCGAAGCGGACGACTTTGCCGGCCCCGTAGTCCGCGACGTAAAGGTTGCCGTCCGGTCCATAGGCCAGTCCGCCGGGATTGGCCAGATGCGTATCAACGGCAGCGACGAAATCACCCACCAGCGCACCGTTCGGCTGGTATTCAACGATATTGCCGGAATCCACACCACTGACCAGGTAATTGCCGGTAGGCATCACAACGATGTTGGCGTGCCCGGCAATGCCGTCCGTGGACGGTGCAAAACTCCCTGCGAGCGTGCCGTCATACCCGCCATACTGATTGACGTAGTCACCACCATAGGCAGGTACCAGCATGACGGCCTCGAAATACTGGCCATCCTCATCCGTCGCGCTGACTGTGATATCCAGCGTGCGGCCGGCAAGCACATTGGCATAGGTGTGCGTCACCGACGAGGGGTCGCCAGCGTACGTGTCTACCGCGCCGTCACCCCAATTGACGATCCAACTGCTGATGGTGTCGTTTCCGGGGTCGATGTCGGAAAGGGTCAGCGTGTATACCGCGCCACCGGGGGTTGTCGCGCTACCGGTGGCCGTCAACACTGGCGCGACATTCGAAATGGTCAAGCTCGTCGACGTGCTGGTCACCCCGCCATTGCCGTCGGTCACCTGAAGGCCAATGGTGTAGACGCCGTCATCATCCACCCCCAGCCCGCTCAATGTTGCCCATGAAACACTGTTCGAGGCGGCCGTCGTGACGAGGTCATCGTACTGACCGTCATTGTCCAGGTCCCAGCGGTAGGTCAGCGTATCCCCTTCGGCATCCGACGAACCGCTGGCGTCAAGGAAGAGTGCTTCGCCTTCATTGATCGCGTAGGCACCACCATGATCGGCGACCGGCGCGTCGTTGACGGCACTGACATCAAGACTGATGGCCACTTCGGCGGCCGCGACGTCCATCGCCAGCGCGTGAACTTCGTCTGCTGTCAGCGCCCTGGTATATATCCGGACATCATCCATATCGCCAGCGAAGTCATAGTCGCTGCTGCCGCCCGGATCGGTGCCGATCGCCGAATCGGTCGTGGCCGTGGCATACGAAACGCTTGCGGTGTAGGCCGTTTCACTGACCAGTTCGCCATCGATGTACAGCTGCTGCAAATCGTTGGCGTCGTCAATGACGTAAGCCACGTGATGCCAGCCGTCGGTGGCGATGAAGCGACCGCTGGTAGTGGATTTGTACGAGGTGCCGTTGTAGAACGAACCATGGACGCCCTCACCGGCATTGGGTCTGTCCAGTGCCAGCACGACCGCGTTTCCAATCGAAATGACATGCGAGCCATAGGTGTCGGCACTGGTGAGATTGACCCATGCTGCCAACGTCACGGTCGTTGGATCACCATACCTGCCAGTGACGGTGACCCCATCGCCGGTACCGTCGAGCGTAAGCACCGAACCGCGTTCGGCATCCGTCGTCACTGCGGCGTCGCCGGTGATGACTCCGTCATACAGGCCACCGACGCTGCTGTCGTTTGCACCAGCCGATTCGAATTCGTAGTGCGCCAGCAGGTCGGTCACCAGCGCCACCTTCACCGCCAGCGAGTCGGTGCCGGCAAAGTCAGCAGTTGGTGTGTAGACCATGCCTTCCAGTGCGGCGTTGAGTGCGGACTCGCTGCCGCTGACGACCACCGATGATGTGCCATCGGCGCCTGCCACGACGGCGAGCCCGGCCAGCGTGGCCAGATTGATGCGACCATTTGCTACAGCCAATTCCAATTGCAGGGTCGCATTCGTCGCCGTTGAATCGGACACCGTGACGGCATTTCCGTTGCCATTGCTGAAAGTCAGTGAGCCATCTTCGATGAGATTCTGGGTGGCAATCGGATAAGCTGAAAACTGCACCGCCATCGTGTCGTTCAACGCGATGGTGAAGGCATCGCTGAATTGATTGCCGTCGGCGTCGGTGACCTGAACCGTCAGCGTGTGCGTCGCGTCGCTGTCGAAATCCAGCAGTGATCCGTCGGCGACCTGGATGACACCGCTGTCCGCATCGATTGAAAACGCACCGGCGCTGGTCTGCGCCGTAATCGCATAGATCAGGGATTGCGTGGCGTCGAGGACTTCGTCAGCGTCCCACTGCACGACATAGACGGGCCAGCCGGCGCCGGCAAAGACATCGTTCCACGTGCCATCCGACGACATGTAGAGATAGTTTTCGCCAGCGACATCAATCCCGGTATCGTTATTGGGTTCGTTCGTGTACCAATTCTGATAGACATGGTCCGGCGCATACCCGCTGCCGGTTCCGGACCAGAAGGTGTCCCCGGCAACACCGGCGGAATACCAGCGCCACTGGCCCTCGGCGAGCACGTCAGAGCCGGCCAGCCAGACCGCATTTCCGACGGCATCGGCGTAATCGTGGATGATCTCGTTTTCGACCGCCGAATGGATGGATACCAGTTCACCACTGATGCCGTTCAAGGTATGACTTTGCGCGGCGGTAGTGGCGCCGGTCCAGCTGGTCGAGGTGTTTACCAGCTTGTAGAACTTGCCGGTGATGCTGCTGTAGGTCAGATCGGGATCTGCTCCCAGCAGGATGGCGATCAAGCCCTCGCGTTCCGCATCGCTGGCGGCAACCGTGCCAACAACAGTACCGATGGCGGAATGTTCATCAACACTCAGGACGAGCGATCCGTCATCTGCGGTAAACGCACTGGATGAGATTTGTGCAAGCTGAAGCTTGAATCCGGCGACGAGATCAGCGACTTCGCCGTCCGCCGTCAGGTTGTCGAATTTCCAGTAGCCAATCAGCCCGGCAGCGTCGTGCGGCAAATCAACGCCGTTGTATGAAAACACTTCCTGATCGGTTCGGACATCGTTGAACACACGTACGTCGTAGACAACGCCTTTGAATGTCTGGGCAGGATCGAAGCCTCCGCCCAGCGTGTCCTGGTCCTGTCCGATGGTCAGGATAGAGCCCGCGCCGTCGAGGGTGACACCGGTGCGATAACCCGCGATGGTTTCCTTCAGCACACCATCCACATAGAAGCGGACAGTGCCGCTACTGTTCACCCAGCTTACCGACAGACGATGACGTTGGCCGTCGAACAATTCGTTATAGGTCGAAGCGGATTGCTGGTATCCGGACCCGAGCTGCATGGCAATGTGGCCATCGGCGAGGATGCCGAGGGCCAGTTCATCCGGATCGGTCGCAGAGGCGAGCGATAACAGAACAGTGGCGGAAGACGCCGGCGTGGAGATCGAGAAGTCGACTTCCACCGTGGTCGCCGTCAGGCCGCTGAACATCACCGCCGGGTCGACAGATTTCAGGTAGGCGCTGTTACCGCCGTTCTCATTGAGGCTGAGTCCCCCATCACTGTTCTGAACAACGGAAAGCGACGAAGGCGCAACCGCATGGGAATATTCGTAGGCGCCGATATCGGCTGAGCCGTCGCGCGTGACATTGCGTTGATCGGTACTCGGAGGCAACGGTACGCCTGCATCCGCAGCGATGCTGCTGGCGTCAATCGGATGTACGTACTGCCCGGTAGCGGAATGCGTGAGTGTGCCCAGCGATGGATCGGATCCGAGGAAGTCATTAACGGCCGTTCCGCCGGTGATACCGGCACTGTTCTCAATGATGTTCAATCCCTGGCTGGCCAGCGTGCCACGAATATCACCGCCATACAGTGAGGTATTGTCGGCGTAGATTGTCGCCTTGGTATTCACCGTACCACCGGCGATTTCGAGCGCGCCGCCCCAACCGCCGGTGGCCGTATTGCCGGCGACGGTGGAGAACGAGATGTTCAGCGTTCCGGCCTGGATCCGGATAGCGCCGCCATCGAAAGCCGAGGTGTTGTTGCTGAACGTGGCATTTTGAACCGTGGTCGTGCCGCCCGTGATGTTCAGGGCGCCGCCACGATTCGCCACGCTGTCGATGATGGAGACCCGCGTCAGCGTCGTTGTTCCGCTGGAATCGATGGTCCCGCCGTCTGCGTTGCCGATCTGATTTGCGGCGAACACCACGTCGGTTGCAGAGAGCACGCCCGCATTGCGAACCGCCCCCCCTGAATAGGAGTCGCCATTGCCGCCTGTGACTGTCAACCCGGACAGTGTCAGCGAACCACTGGCGAGCACTTCAAAGACACGATCATTCATCGCACTGGCGTTGATGACCGAACCGTCGACACCTGTACCCACTATGGTCAACGGGTTCACGATGTCCAGGTCACCCGTCGAAGCGGATTGCTCGGCATCACCGGCCCGCGTCAAAGTGTAAGTGGCGCTGGCCAGATTGATCGTATCTGCCGCGGCATCCTGGTTGGCAGCGATGACAGCCTCGCGCAGTGAAATCTTGCCGTCCGCGCCTGGCGAGCCGATCAGCAGCGCGATACTGCCGGTGTTGCCGTCAACGATGTCATTGGTGGTCGACACCGTGACCGATGCCAGGCTGTACCCCCAGGCGTCGTCCGCGGCCCGAAGTGCGCTCGTTGTCACGGCGCCTGCCGTGAATTCGAGTTGCCAATCGGCGCCGACGGTCGTGGCGCCGGTCCGATCTTCCGATGCCGCGACATCTGCACCGGTAATGGCGGCAATTGCTTCCACCAGCGCCCGCCCATCTGCATCAGCCGCGACGTCGCACCCGTACAGCAGGATGTCCGCCGTATCCGACAGCGCAGCGGCCCATTGCGACAGGCTGGCACGATATTGATCCAGCGAGGCCAGGTTCAATTCCGAACCACCGACGCTCAGTTCACCCGCCTGCCCGTGGGTGATGATATGAACCGCATCAATGCCGTCCTTGCCACTCAGGAACTCCGAGATCTGCGCAATGCCGTCACCGGTTGAATCGATCGTGACAATTTCCAACGCGGTGCCTGCAGCACTGCCGTGCGTAATCTGGTCGACCAGTATCTGGTAATCCGGCACCGTTTCGTCGATGAATACGATTTCGCGGGTGACTTCGGGTTGGACACCCGAATCGGAGTTTGATGTCGGGTCAGCAAAGAGATAATTCAGCAGATCGCTGCCCTGGTAGTCGACGAGGACCGGATCAGGATCACTGTGGGTGGCAATGACATCAAGACCGGGCAGATCGGCAGACAGCAGGATGCGCCGCTCGATCGCTTCCACGATCGGTCGGCGTCGCCGGCGCGGGGACTGCGGTATCAGTTCGACGGGACGGCTCATACGCGCCCTGGCGATGTTGATACCGGCATGACGCCTTGTTCGAAGGTGCCGCTCAGCATGCGATCAGGTCGGATTGTCAGCGGACAGCGACCGGCAGCCCCGCATCTTCGCTGAACGTTGCCATGCATCGCAGGCCACCTGGCAGCGCGTGGTCTTCGTTCTTCAGTTCCAGGCGGATGCCGAAAGTGCCACTGGCCGCATCGGCGACCTTGTCCACCCGGGTGACTGTCGCCGTACGTGAACCCAGTGATTCGGGTTGCAGGGCGATGTCCGCATTCATACCTTCATGCACCTTGCCCAACATTTCCACCGGCGCCAGCACTTCGACGTGCAAGGTGTCGATTTTGGCCACGCGCAGGACCGGCTGGTCTTCAACGTACTCACCTTCAGATTTGAAGCGCTCGATCACGATGCCACTGATCGGACTGCGGATGACCCGGCGCTCCAACGCCGCCTCTGCCCGCTTGAAGTCCAGATAGGCGAGCTTCTTCTCGTCCTGTGCCTCGCGCGCCTGCAGTTCGGCGATGCGCGCCTCGGTTTCGATCCGGTCGTAGTCCTGTTCCGGGACCAGGTTCCGGGCGACCAGATCGCGATGGCGGGTTTGTTGACGTTCGCCGAACAACGCATTCACCCGGCGGAGTTCAAGTGTCGTGTTGAGATCCGCCCTCGCGCGTGCGAGTTCCATCGTGGCCCGTTCGACATCTGAATCCAGCTCGGCAACCACCTGCCCTGCTTCGACCAGGTCAGCGCGATCAAACGGAATCGACGCCAGAACGCCAGGCGCCGCACTGCCAAGATCGACAATCGCGCTTGGCTCCACGATACAGTCCAGCGTAGTGCCGGAAGTCGTTTGCGCGGCGACCAGACCTGGCCAGAGCGGCAGACAAACGATTGCAACCAAGAGGCTTCGAATTTCGTTCAACATCGGTTTCCACCATTTCATAGTGCTGTTGCACGGGATCGCAGTGGGCCGATACCGCATGTTTGCATCAGGTAAGTACTTGCCGCGATCACACCCGCAATCTGCGCAACAACAGCTGTTGCATGGAACGGGAGATCTGGAACGCCAGTGGTTCCCAACTGTGATCGAAGCGGACATAGGCGCGTTGTCCGACAGTCGGACCGGCTGCGCCTGCAGGCAGGGGTACCTCAACGGTAAACACCGGCGTCGGGGTTCGCCGGCCGGTTTCATCATCCGCCACTATCGGCAAGCGTCCACCACCGGCGATGCCCAACGCTGCACTGGGCAACTCGGTGCCGCCGCCAGGAACCTCGTAGATCTTCGACGTGGTGAATTCCGTACTGATGCTCTGCGCCAGCCTGACATGTGCGGAGATCACGCCGCGGCGGATCTGGCCGATTTCTTCCTGGGTCACGACCGCGCGCACGACGCGCGCATCGCTGGCGACGACGTAGCCGGCGATCGCTCCCTGAGGCAGGAAGCGGTTCAACAACACGTTGGGATCAGTGGGAATGAACCGGCCGGCCACCGGACTCACGACCGTCAAACCAGCGACCCTGGCTTTGGCCGCGGCAAGTTCGGCGTTCAACGCAGTCAACAAGTCGGCGCGGCGTGCGGCTTCTGCCGCGGTGATTCGCAGCGCTTCGTGACGCGCTATTTCCAGTTCGGTCCGCCTTGCCTGCAACTTGCGGACTTCAGCTTCGAACTCCGGATTGCGCAGCTTCAGAAGCGGTTGCCCGGCTTGAACCCAGGAATCCGGCTCGGTCAGTAATGCATCAACGAATCCGGCGGCCTGCGTATAGAGTGTGCCTTGCTGAGGCGTTGCCACCACACCCTCGGCGGAGGTCACTGCCGGCATCGGTGCGACCCCGAGCAGAAGCGCAACCATGAGGCCCGCTGCTGCGGACGCCAGATATGCGCGTTGCCGGAAGGGCACCGTGGCATTCAATCCCGCAAGGTATCGGATGCCTTTGACAACCGGCAGCACGAACTGGCTGACAACGGCCAGCGCAGCGACTGCGACGCCTGCCGCCAGATATTTCGCAGCGAAGGCCACCGCAATGCCGGTCAGCACCATGCATCTATATATGAACGCCAGTGGTGCGTAGATGGCGAACCACTTGCGCTCGCCCGGTTCGCTGGCGGGATTCACGGCCCCGATATTGCCGAACAGATATCGTTGCACGAGATAGAGGTAGAAGCGCTGGGCCCGCGTGGCGAGGTTTGGTAATTCGACCAGATCCTCAAGAACGTAGTAGCCGTCGAACTTTAGCAGCGGGTTACCGTTGACCAGCAGGGCGGAGAATCCCCCTATCACCATGACGTTGAAGGCGATGTCCTGAACCAGCCCGGCGGAAACAGATAGCCAAACGTGCAGTGCAATCGCTGCCAGCGTCAGCTCCACTACCACACCGGCGGCGGCGATCGCAGCGCGCTTGCGGCGATCGGGCATGATGTTGGCGGCGGACCCATCCACGTAAGGCACGGGCAACAACCACAACAACAAAATGCCGGCTTCCCGGACTTCACCGCCCCATACCTTGGTTAGAAGTCCATGTCCCAGTTCGTGGCACAGTTTAATTGCGATATAGACGATGGCCATTGCGACCAGGTGCGACGGCGCGAGAATCCCGGGCGTGAGCGCCGCCCCGATATCATCAAGATGAGCGATCGCGCGAGCGACCGAGACAACCATGAATATGCCCCAGATGACTGCATTGACCGGGGAGATCAACCATCGACCGATCGGCTTCAGTGATGTCAGAAGTCGATCTGGATTTATCAGCCGCAACTTGACTGCGGTGACATTCAGCGCCTGCTGGCGCCACGCATTGGTCTTGTTCTGTGCAGCGCGCCGCTTGAGCGTGCTGATGAAATCAGGCGGCAGCTTCTCGGTCACCAGGTAGTGGGACGCAGCCAACTGGTAAATGACCAGGGTAATTTCCTCCAACGCCGTGTTCTCGTCGGAAGATCCCTGGCCCATCGCGAGCGCCATTTCGGCAACTGACGTCTCACCATCGAAGCGCGCCAGAATTTCATACGCATCGCGATTCAGTCGCAGCGTTTGCATGGTTGCCGTATTTCGCAACACGTACCAGCGCTCACTACGGTAGTTGATGGGATGAACCGTGACGTGGGCGTGCAATTGGGGCCGGGCGCGCTGCAATTCAACCAGACCCGCCGGTGCCGATAGCGGTGAGGTGGTCATATTCCGAGCGACCATATCCAGAGCCGGACACGAGACCAGGTTGATCGGGTCCAGGTCCACAGCAATGGCTGCTTGCCGGCTTCGAACTTTGCCACGCCTTGCATACCGGGCCGGATACCGACATCGGCGGACTCCAGCCTTGATTCCACGCGGAAGAAGGTTTTGCCGCGTTCCGACACCGCAATCGGGGAGATGCGCTCGACGATGACGTCGTGACGTTTGCCTGGCATGCCTGCCAGGCGCACCACGCCGTGTTGACCGACTTCCAGATCAAGGATGTCGTGTTCATCGACCTCCGTTGTCAGTCGATAGTCCGTCAGCGGTGCCACTTCAAAGAGAACGTCGCCGCGCTCAACCGCCGCGCCCAGTGACCGGCTCAAGTCGCCGCGGACGATGACACCATCAAACGGCGCACGCAGCACGGCGCGCTCCAGCTGATCACTGACGAGTTTGAGTTCGGCATCCGCCTGCGTCATACGGGCTTGCGCAATGCCGGCTTTGACGCGATCGTGGCCAGCCAGTGCTTCGCCGTATTCCTTGGCGTAGCGGTCGCGCTCGCTCTGCCATTTCTGCTGTTCGGTGGACAGGTCTCCGCGTTCCATTTCAGCGAGCACGTCGCCAGCGCTGACCTCGTCGCCGGCGCGTACACCGGCCTGCGCGATAAAGCCATCGGCAGGGGCGACCACGGCGCGTTGGACTTCACCTTCCACCATGGCGTCACCGGTAATGCGATACGGCACCGGCAGCAATGCCAGTGCCCCCGCTAATGCTGCGGCCACGGTCAGCATCTTCCGGTTTTGGCGGACAGCGGCAAAATGCTTGTGGAGACGTCGGGAGTACGAACGTTCGTAGGCATACTGGAAGTGCAGCGTGCGGCCGACCATCGGCGCGACTGTCTTCAATTCCCGCAGCAAGGTGATCGACGGTGCTTTGACCTTGCTTCGTTCAAGTACCAAAGCCCCCGTGCATTTTTCGCCCTCGCCCATCGGCAGTACGCAGACCAACGGCATACCGTGCTGCCGGGAGAGATTCTGCAGGCTCACCGACGGCGTCTTGGAGGCTGGATACAGCAGCGGTGCGCCATGATCGATGGTTTCGCTCATGGCCGCTTCGAGGTCGCGGGCGAGCAGCGATTGGGGATCGAATAAGGTATCGCCGCTGATGCCGACCACACGTACGTCCAGGCCATCACGCATGCCGATCGTCACGCGGCTGAATCCGTAACACTTCGCGATCAGATCGCAGGCGGCCGTGGCGCTGGCCACCACGTCGTCGCCCTGTTGCGCCGCACGCAAGATGTGAATTGTGCGTAAACCGCTCCCGGATTCCTGTTGCGTCTGGTGGGTCAACAAGCTCTGCAGCCATAGCACGCCCCATTGCAGCAGCTGGATGACTGCGCGGAACTGCACAGCGCTGCGTGGCTTCAGAACAAGCACAACGACAGCCTGAACCTTGCCGTCATTGATCACGGGGTAACCGAGCACTTCACCTGCAGCTCTGGATCCGAGTTCCTTGGCTGTTGCGGCGACCAGCGCCGATTCGCTCATCGCCCTGTTCGCCAGCTCGCGGAAAGCAGGATCACTTATGGCGCCTTCCGGCCAGGCAATGCCGTTTGCGCTCAACCCTTCCCTGGATTGGTTAACGAACAGCTCGCCGTGCTCGATGCCGGAAATCATCCGGCACTGCCAGGCCAGCCACGCTTTCAACGTGCCGCCGGGCGCGGGCGTAGGCAATACGCGGGCGGTGACCTCACTCGATCGGGATTGCGGGTTTGCCAGCCTTGGCGATTCCGTGGTCTTCCTGCCTGTTTGGGAGATCGGTGCGACTGATGCCATCGGCGTCTCGGTAGCTCTGCATACCAATGATTTTCTGATGCCCTTTTATCGGTCATAAACAGGGGCATCTTGACCGCGTGGGCGGCGCTTGAACGATTGTTTTCGTTGGTAACAGGTCGCAATTGGCAAAACACGAAATTCTGCCGGTCCGTATCTAACTATCGGAAAATAGGAGGAAAAATTTTGGTTCGCCGCTTGGGGCGAATAGCACAGGCGAAGATGCATGGCCCAACTAACAGGGCAGACTGAATACCAGCCTGGCTGCCCCTGCGGTTACACCTGGGCAGCGAATGTGTTGCGACCGGCGCCCATCGCACCAGTCACCCCAGTTTTACCGCCTAAAGTGGCGACTTATCTCGGGAAGGCGGGGGGTAGTGCTCCGCGCGCGGAGAGATTCACGATGACTTGATACGACTCAGAAACTCAGCGTGGACTCTCGGACCCTTACGGCCTGTCCCAACGGGGTAATCAGGCCGGCGCCCTTCGCGATGAATTCGGCTGTGCCCTTGGGTCCGAGGATGAACGCAACCGGTGGCGGGCCATCCAGTGATGCGAAGTCGGAATAGAACATGTTGAGGGTATACAAGCCGGTTTCGCCGCCCTTGTCGGACACAGTCACCGAAAAACCGGAGATGTTGTCCACCGCCCGCGCCCGCTGCACGGCCGGCCACATCTCTGCTCGTATGAAACTCAGGTAATCGCGGCTGCGTCCGGGGCTCGGTCTATACCAACTGGTGAACAACACACCTGCATCGCCTGGATTGATATGGAACTCATCCTGCCGATGTTCGATGTGTCGCGTGACAGACAATACGCACTCGTCCAGCCGCGCTTGCAACGCCGACGCGTCGTCGGCACCCAGTACCTGTTCCAGTGGTGATGGACGGTCGAACGCCGCGAAGCTGGGCAACACCACCACTTCCATCATCTCGCTGGCGTTGCCAATCACCGTTCGGTAAATCGTGCGTCCCGGCACGCCCGCCTGCTTCAGTGCCGGTACGACTTCGTGCGCCTGTATCTGCCGCCACTGTGCCATCCGTTCCGGTTTCAGCTGATACGTTGTCACCAGCAACCGTGTGACTCCGGTCATGTCCGCGGACATACAAGGCGCGGTCAGGAGCAGGCAAAGCAGACTTCCGATCCACAACGGCCCGGGCATTCTCATCGTCAACGTACCTCAGGGTATCGGGTGGCCAGCATACGCGATACCGGCCGGTGCCACGTACTCGCACGAGGTCACGACGGCGGACTTCGCAAGCCTGCGGCTCCCGTGTGAAGTTCAGTTAGCGCCGGCCAATAGGTCGTAGTCGACCTTGCGATACTGAATCAGCCACTGGTCACCGTAGCGCTGCCAGGTGTCCAGGTAGCGGCCGGAACCCGTGATCTGAAAGCCGCCAGCGCCATCCTCGGCGATGAACACGAAACGGCTGCTTACTGTTGCACTGTCTCCGTCGACATCAACCATGACATTGGTCAGCAGGTCGGCACGTTTGCGCTGCAGTTTGCCCGCCTGCGCCTTTGTCATGCGTTCGGATGCCGTTGCCATCCGCTGCTTGATGGCATCGCGACCATGCAGAACGCCTTCCACGATATCGATTTCCGCATCTTCCGCGAATAACTCGATGTACTCATCCCACTCGCGCGCCGTCAGCAGTTCCATGTAGCGCTGCAACTTCCAGCGGATCTGCGATTCGCCGTCGAGCTCAAGCAAGCGTTGCGCTACTGCCGCATCGTTGGCGCCGGCAGCGTTTGCTGCAACGTACGGAACGGACTGAGCAAGTATCAACAACGCTGCTGCTGCGAAGGTATGACCGTGCGATTTGTTCGACCGATTCATTTCAGTCCCTCTTGAAAATCGATGATGCCGCGACGCGCAAAAAAGCATGGCGGGCGGCGCCGCTGGATTGGGCGTCAGCACTATAGGCCAGCGTGACGATTGTCGCGACAACCACATCTGACATATGCTCGCCTCATCAATGCGCGCCGGAGGTTGTTCTCGTGCTGCCAAGTCGCAAAACTTTGACCAGATACTTCACCTGTGTGCTGACCGTTGCCACACTCCTGCCGCTGACCGCGTACGCCCACCACTCCGCCGCGCTGTTCTACGATCTCAAGCAACGGGTCACCTTGACCGGTGTCGTCAGCCGTTTCAACTTCCGCAACCCGCATGCGATCGTCGAGCTGGATGTCACCGTGGCGAATGGCACTGTGGAACACTGGACCGCGGAAACCTCGGCACCCTCTGCACTGCGTCGCCGGGGCTGGAGTCAGCAGAGCATCAGCACCGGCGAAACCATCACGCTGGAAGGCATCCCGGCGCGTGATGGCACGCTGTTCATGCGCATCACACGCGCCATCAAGGCGGACGGCACCGAAGTCGGTGTGCCGCGCGAATTGGACAACTGAGCATGGCGACACACCGTTTCGTACGTTTGCACGGATTGCTGGGAGCCGTGTTGTTTACGTGCAGCGCACTGCCCGCAATTGCCGTACCGGATCTCTCCGGCTACTGGATGATTTCGTATAACCGTCAGCCGCCGGCGCGTGAAGCGACGGCGGAAGAGCAGGCGCTGCTCGATCTGCTGCCGCCCACCGCCGTATTGCTGGAGGATTCCGGTCTGTTTGAATTTCCACCCGGCGTTTATGGCGGACTCGCGGTTCATGCGGCGATTGCCGAGGCCGCGCGGGATTACGACCCGGAGGTGCAACGCAGCGTATCGACGACGTGTGTGCCGCCGGCGATCGATTACGGCATGCAAGGGCCGTTTCCGCTGGAGATTTTTCAGGGCCAGGACATGGTCGTCATCAAGATGGAGTATTTCGACCAGGTGCGGATCGTGTTCATGAACAGCGAACACCCCGCGGACTGGCCGCATTCGACCACCGGTCATTCCATCGGACACTGGGAGGGCGACGATCTCGTCGTCGATACCACGTTTCTGAAAAGTTCGACCTTGTTCAACAACGGCGTGGAGCACAGCGAGGATTTTCATCTCGTCGAACGCTTCCGGCTGAGCAAGAACGGCAATACGCTGTTCATCACCCAGCTGTTCGATGACCCGGCGATTTTCGATGGGATGGGCGCGCGACTCATCCCCCTCAATCGCGAGGAAGGCCATGTTTATCCCTATGAGTGCGATCCGACTTACGGCATTGCGGTGGAGAATCGCCAGCGGCGGGAATAGTCCGCTGCCTGCCTGAGGCCACCTCAGGAAGTGCTTGCGGCGCCTTGTGTAATCGCGGTGATCACCGCGGCACTGACCGCGCGCGGCGCGCCAGTTGTGGTATCGACGAACACCCAATCCGTCTGCGCCCTGACCAGTACGATGCCGTCGGCCTTGCGCACGAATTCGTACTTGCGCAGTGAGCGCACGCGGCGCAGATCCTCGATCCAGGTGCGGCCTTCGATCTCATCCCCGGCGATGGCGCCGGCGAAATATTCGATGTCATGCTTGCGCACCACCCACGTTGCGCTGTCGCCCTGGGCCGCATTGCCACCCAGTGAATGATAGTGCTCGATGGCGATGTCCTGCATCCACTGCACGTATGCGACGTTGTTCACATGGCCATTGGCGTCGATGACTGCAGGACCGGCATGGAAGGCTTTGATATACAGGTTGGATATCGGCATGGGATGACGTCGGTGACCACGTACTGATTGCAGCTTAGCAAAGCCGAGCCGCCATTGGTGCCGGCGCGACAGCCCGACTGACCTCGACGCGCGCTTTGACGCTATACTGCTGGCCGGTTCCGCCAGGGGGAGAACGGGGATGTCGGATCGCGGTGTGTTCAGTTATGAAAACCGGTTGTTGCTGTTGCTTGGCTTTTCGTTCGGTATTGCCTTTTTTGATCGCAACGCGGCCAGCTTCCTGACCCCGTTTATCGTTGACGAACTGAGCCTCAACAACACGCAGGTCGGCATGTTGCAGTCCGGGCTGGCGTTGACCTGGGCACTGTCCGCATTCATCATTGGCCGCTGGTCGGATCGCAGCGGCGTACGCAAGCCGTTCCTGATTGGCGCGCTTGTCGTGTTTTCCGCCTGTTCGGTACTGTCGGGACTCGCCACCACTTTCATCGTGCTGCTGCTGGCCCGCGTCATCATGGGTATCGCTGAAGGGCCTTTCCTGCCTGTCTGCCTCTCAATCATGAATGTGGAGTCCACGCCGAGCCGGCGCGGCTTCAATGCCGGCGTACTGCAGAACCTGTTTCCGGCGCTGCTCGGGACCACGCTGGCGCCCGTGATCCTGGTGTGGCTGGCCGAGCACTTCAATTGGCGGGTCTCCTTCTTCCTCGCCGGAATACCCGGCCTGCTGCTTGCGTTGGTCGTCTGGCTGATGGTGCGCGAACCGGAACGCAACCAGCCCGAGCCGGCGGCAACCGGCGGCGACAAACTTGCCATCGGAACGATGCTGCGAAACCGCAATATCGCGCTGTGTGCCCTGATCTGCTGCTTCATGGTGGCCTGGATGATTCTCGGTTGGGGTTTCCTGCCGTTGTACTTCACCAGTTATCGCGGCTATGAACCCAGCGAAATGAGCTGGCTGATCATGGTGCTGGGTCTGGGCGCCGCGACAAGTGGATTTGTTGCGCCCGCACTGTCTGATCGTTTCGGTCGCAAGCCCATCATGATTGCGTTCTGTCTGCTCAGCATGGTGACACCGCTGGCCGCGTTGTATTTCCAGGGCGCCACGCTGGTACTTGCCGGCCTGTTGTTCCTCGGCTGGTTGGGTACGGGTTCGTTCCCCATCTACATGGGTGTGATTCCCAGCGAAACGATTGGTCGACGTTACGCGGCAACTTCGATGGGCCTGGTGGTGTGCATCGGTGAACTTGTCGGCGGCTTTGCCGCGCCCACCATTGCTGGCAAATTGGCCGACATGACATCGCTGGCTGCGCCGATTGTCATCATGGTCGGTTGCGGCCTGGTGAGCGGCGTGCTGTCACTGTTCCTGATCGAAACCGCGCCGTCCCGCGTTGCGGCAGGTACACCAGAACCCGACGCGGCCTGATGAAGCGCAACGCGCGCTGTTCATTGAAGCGATGATTCAAAGTGGTGGACGCGTGGCCGGCAGGTGGGAAGAATCCCAGCGGTCACCGCGTAACAGTGGGAGCAATTCTATTTCGTCTACGAACAATTGACGAATCAACATTCTGGTTTATTTACAACAAATACCCCCCTCGACAGTTGTAAAATTCTCCTTCACAGTACGCGCGTCCGAACCGGATGCGGACTCGTCCGGTTTCGACAAACACGCACTGTTCCGGCACTGCCCGCGCGCGAGTTTTTCGTGCCCGGTGCCGCATTTCGAAGCACGTCCCGGCCTTGGGCCGAACTGGAGGGGGTATGACCAGACAGCACAGTAGTTCTTCTTTGACACCACCTGTTGCGCGCAAAGCACTTTGTGTCGCGATCATTCTCGGCGCCAGCGGCGCCCAGCTTGCACTGGCCCAGGGGGGCGAGGAGATTTACGTTACCGGTACGCGCGTGACGCGCACCACCTTCGACACGCCTAACCCGATTACCGTACTGGACAACCAGTACATGGAAGATCTGGGCCTGGTGAATATCAGCGACATGGTTCAGCAGATCCCGCAGAATCAGGCTTACGTCACGCCCACCAATATCGGCCTCGGTAACTTCAATGTCGGCGCCAGCCTCGCCAACCTGCGCGGCATGAATCCGTATTACGGCACCCGCACGCTGACGCTGGTCGATGGTCGCCGCCACGTGCCCAGCACCAACGGTGGTGCGGTCGACCTCAACCTGATCCCGTCACTGCTGGTGGCGCGCAGCGAAATCGTAACCGGCGGTGCGTCGGCGGCGTACGGTACCGATGCCGTTGCCGGTGTCGTCAACATCATTCTCGATACCAAGTTTGAAGGCGTGAAAGCGCAGATCGACTACGGTCAGACCTTCCGCAGTGATGGCGACGACTTCCATGGCGCCTTTGCCGCCGGACACGGTTTTGCAAACGGCCGTGGCCACTTCGTAATCGGCGGTGAGTACCAGGATTCAGGCGAAATCGACGACTGCTCGGAAGCGCGTCTGTGGTGTGCCGAATCGTGGGATGACATCACGAACCCCGGCTTCAACAATCCGGCTTCGCCGACATACGGTGAACCCAATTTCGTCATCGCGCGCGATTCGCGCTCGGACAACCAGACATTCACCGGTGTTTTCCAGGGCCTCGGCCTGCAGTTCAATGATGCGGGCACCGACCTGGTCGATTATGACCCCGGCAAATATGCCTCCGGCTCGAACTTCCTGCCATTCCAGGGTCATTCCGGCGGCGACGGTTCTTCGGTTTACGACAGCCTGAAGATCCGGGTGCCGGTGGAACGCTATTCACTTTTCGGCCATGTCGACTATGACCTGACCGATAACATCCAGGCGTTTGTCGAAGGTTCCTACGGCAAGCGGTCCAGTACCAATGTGGGTTGGGCCTTCGGGCCGGGCGTCACCTTTATTCAGCCGGACAATGCGTTCCTGACGCCGGCAGTGCAGGCCGTTATCACCACGCCGCAGCGGTTCAATCGATCACTGGTCGACAAGATCCGCCAGACCAACGACACGAACAACGAAACCTATCGTTTCGCCACGGGCGCCAAGGGCGACCTGACCGATACCTGGGCCTGGGACGTGTACTACCAATATGGTCGCAACGAGCAGTCCCAGCGGCTGCACAACGACAAGGTCAACTCGTTCTTCGCATATTCGGTAGACGCGGTCATCGATCCGGCCAGTGGCCAGCCCGCCTGTCGCGCGTTGGTTGCAGACGCGGGCATCAACCCGTATTTCGCTACCAACGGTGCCGTCAATCCGGACGCCGCGGGTTGCGTTCCGATCAACCTGTTCGGTACCGACAACATCACCCAGGCCGCGATCGACTATACCCATCGCACGCTGATTGACGACTTCGTCTACGACCAGCATGTGGTTGCAGGCAACCTGCGCGGCGAGTTGTTCGAGGGCTTCAATGGCGCCGGTCCGGTTCAGGCGGCGGTTGGTATCGAATACCGAACGGACAAGGGTGACGTCTCCCACGGTAATCCGGAAGCGCCGTACTACAGCCAATTCGCACTGAGCTACCAGAAAGCGTTTGCCGGCAAGCAGGAAACGCTGGAAGGCTACGTGGAATTGAATGCGCCGATTTTCCGCGATTCCGCCATCGGCAAAGCGCTGGAAATCAACGCGGCGCTGCGCCAATCGCATACCAAGAGCACGGATACGGTGGCTGACGATTCCCGCTCGTTCAACATCACCTCCTGGAAGGTCGGTGCCGTGTATGAACCGACCGAATGGATGCGCCTGCGTGCGACCCGTTCCCGCGATATCCGCGCCGCCGGCTTCCGCGAGCTCTACATTCAGCAGAACCCGTCGATTGCCGGCCAGTTCGGCGGTTCGGTCACCAATCCCTTCCTGACCGGATCCCCCACGGATGCGACTTCGGTGTTGGGCGGCGGAAATGTCGGCCTGTCGCCGGAACAGGCTGACACGACGACGGTCGGTATCGTATTGCAACCGACGGGCGCGCTGGAAAACCTGCGCTTCTCGGCGGACTGGTACGAAATCGAATTGAACGATGCCATCAATTCGAACCCCGGTGCGCAGACGATTGTTGACCAGTGCTTCAGCTTCAATGCGTTCTGCGATTTGATCACGTTCGGCGCGAACAACGACATTCAGCTGGTCGACAACCGTGCGCAGAACTACTCGAAGATCACCGCCCGCGGCATCGACTTCGAAGCGGCCTACCTGCTGGACCTGGATGGCTTCAACAACAACTTCGAAGGCACGGTGACGATACGCGGAATTGCCGCCTACCTGTACGACTTCATTGTCGACACCGGTTTTTCGCAGATCGACTACGCCGGGCAGTCCGGACCGCTGGGCGCATTCACCGATTGGAATCCGTCGCCGTACTGGATCCTCAATGGCTGGATGACCTACAACAACGGTCCGTTCTCGTTGACGGTGCAGGGCCGTTACATCGGCGCCGGCGCCTACCGCCGCGATCGAATCGGGCCGCAGGATGCAGGTTACGACCCGACGCTGCGTAACACGATCAACGACAACCGGGTGCCTTCCCGGTTCTACCTGAATGTGTCGGCCAATTATGCGTTCCAGCTGTCGGGTGACCGCGAACTGGAGTTGTTCGGCGCCATCACCAACCTGCTGGACAGCGATCCGCCAGCCGCCCCCGGCGGCAACGGCGGCGCCACCAACCCCGTATTCTTCGACGTGGTGGGTGCAGCTTTCCGTGCCGGCATGCGGGTGAAGTTCTAGGTTGACTCATGCACTGGCCAGCTGTCCGCTGGCCAGTGCCTTTTCTTTATGCTTCGCTGCGAACGCCGGGCTGCCCTCCATGGGGTTGATCCAGCGCCGTAGGGCTCCCGTCGGTTCGTCCGCCAATCAGAATTTCCCGTGGCTTCCGTCAATCCCGCCGCAGGCGATAAATGTCATCGCGGATGAAAGCGTTATAGGCTTCAACCGTCACCCAGCCATAGTGCGACCGATAGCCTTCCGCGTGCGCTGCATGCGCTGCGATGGCCGTAAACGTGAACAGACAGAGCTCTTCGCTGCCGTCATCGGGATAGTACTCACGGACCCAGGTAGCAGCCCCGTCCCTGGCAGCGTCCAGTGCCTCAGGTAACCACCAGCCCCGGTGATACCAGAGCGACCCTGGCGCAGGCGGCGGTCTCTGGGAATGATAGGTTTCGAAACAATACGCTTGGCCAATCTGTTCGATTACCTTGTGGACCTGGAATATTTCCGCTGTGGAATTTGGCGCTGGATAGAGTCCGCCCGGCGCGACTGGCGCCACTGGAGTGTCCGTGAAGCTGGCGACCAGGCGGGTTACCCCGCTGGATATCGAAGCGGAAACAACCCGACAGACTGTGATTGGCAGGGGCATCCGGCCAGTCTACTCCCACCCACTGCGCCCGCGCTGACGTTTTGCCGCCGACCTCCGGCATCCGCCTCACGACAAGGTAAAGAACGGGATGATTTCCGGGGAATGACGTATGCGCACGTACAGGAAAAGCTACATGATTCGCATCCGCAATCGGGCCCAACTGCTGGAATTCAATTTGCGACTTCTTTCCGTTCTCGGCGGCTGCATTCGGGCCTCGATCTGGCGATAATGCCGCTATTCTGGCAACCAAAGTCCACGCAGCCGGCCGGCGAAATTCTCAGTATTTACTGCGTGGGTAACACCGGTCACGGGAGTTCATATGCGCGCAGTTTTTCCGCTGATGATTGGAGTCTTTGTCGCATCCTCGCACGCCGCGACGGTGACGTTTGATGACGTGGCCTCGCTGGGCGAGTACACGGCCCAGGGCATCACATTTTCATCGAACATTTCGTTCTGGCAGATAGGTAACTCGGTACCCACGGTACTCGAGGATCCCAACGGCGGCGCGGTGTCCAACCCCAACGGAATTTGTGTCGGTCCCTGTGGGACCGAGTCCGGAAGCATCTATTTCGATTTCGACGTCGAAAATGTATCTATCTACGCACTGTCCGGCCCAAGCGACGATCCGCTGAACAGCGGCGTCGAAATCCGGGCATACGATCTCTCCGACAATCTGCTGGGCACCGCAACGGCTGACCCATTACTGCAATTTGACCAACTCACTATTGCCGCAGTCGGAATCCGCCGGTTGGAATTAATCTCTCCGGTCCTTGGCGGTGAAGCCTGGGACGAACTGAGCTATACAGTAACGCCGGTGCCGCTTCCCGGAGCATTGGCATTGATGCTGCCAGGGGCTTTGGTTCTACGCCTGCGGCGAAAATAGTCGACCTGCCGCCCCTCCCGCCAAGCGCCCTTCCGGTCGGCCTTCGGAAGGGCGTTCCTGTTTCCGCCGTCGCCCCCGCGCACTCGTTTTGCGATTTGACGGCCCGCTTGTAGAATCCGTCTGCCGACGGATGCTGGCCGCTTTCCAGGATTCCAGATTCCTGGAATCAAATGCTACCGCTATTACCAATTTCCACATGGGTCCAGAATTTCAATGCTGCTGATGATAGATAACTATGATTCCTTCACCTACAACCTCGTGCATTACTGCGCCGAGTTGGGGGAGGAGGTCAGGGTTTACCGCAACGACGCTATCACGCTGGAAGAAATCAGAGCATTGGCGCCCCGGCACATCGTCATCTCGCCCGGCCCCTGTACGCCGGAGGAAGCGGGCGTATCGGTGGACGTGATTCGTGAGTTCGGCGCACAAACGCCCATCCTCGGCGTCTGTCTGGGGCACCAGAGTATCGGGCAGGCGTTCGGCGGCAATATCGTTCGCGCTGCAAGCATCATGCACGGCAAGACATCCGATATCTTCCACGCCGGCACTGACCTTTTCAGCCACCTGCAGAACCCGTTCACCGCAACCCGCTATCACTCGCTGGTGATTGAGCGTCAGTCACTGCCCGAGTGCCTGGTCGAGACCGCGTGGACCGGCAGCGCAAAGAAGCGCGAAGAGATAATGGGCGTACGGCACCAGACCCATCCGATTTACGGCGTGCAGTTTCACCCGGAGTCCATTCTGACCGAGCACGGTCATCTGCTGCTGCGTAACTTCCTCAATCTCAGCAAGGATTTCTACGGCTGATGGACATGCAGCAGGCCCTGCGTACCGTGGTCGACCGCCACGACCTGTCCCGCGTGGACATGGAAAATGTCATGCGCATCATCATGCGTGGCGAAGCGACCCCGGCACAGATTGGCGGCTTCCTGGTCGCGCTGCGCATGAAAGGCGAGTCGGTCATTGAAGTCACCGCCGCTGCAAGTGTCATGCGGGAATTTGCCACCCGCGTACCCATCGCCGGCGAACATCTGGTCGATACCGCCGGCACCGGTGGCGATGGCACCAATACTTTCAATATTTCGACTACCGCGGCATTCGTCGCCGCCGCCGCCGGCGCCCGCGTCGCCAAGCATGGCAACCGATCACTCTCCAGCAAGTCCGGCAGCGCGGACGTCCTGGAGGCCGCGGGCGTCAATATCACGCTGTCCGCCGAAGCAGTGGCAAGCTGTATCGATGAGGTCGGTATCGGCTTCATGTTCGCGCCGTCGCATCACGGCGCCACCCGCCATGCCGCCGGTCCGCGACGCGAACTCGGCATCCGGACTCTTTTCAATGCACTGGGCCCGTTGACCAATCCGGCGGGTGCCCCGAATCAGGTGGTCGGAATCTTCAGTCGTGAATGGGTGTTGCCGGCGTGCGAAGCGTTGAAGGCATTGGGCTCGAACCATGTGCTGGTCTTCCATGCCGAGGACGGTATGGATGAAATCAGCATAGGCGCGCCGACCCATGTGGCCGAACTCAACAACGGTTCGATTTCCACCTACGAGCTGCGCCCGGAGCAGTTCGGCTTCTTGCGGCAGAGCGTCGAAGCGCTGCGGGTGGATTCGGTGGAAGCCAGCCTGAAGCTGATGCGCTCGGTGCTGTCCAATCAAGCGGGACCGGGACGGGACATCGTCTGCCTGAATGCCGGCGCCGCGATTTATGCGGCAGGTCGCGCGGCGACACTCGCCGAAGGCGTCCACGCGGCTGACAAAGCGCTGACTTCAGGCGATGCCCTGCGCAAACTTCAACAGCTCGTCGCAGTATCCAACTCGCTCGCCGGCTCAGCTGGCTGAATACAACGAAAGAGTACAACGTGAGCAACCGGGATATTCTCAAGGAAATCGTCGCCACCAAGTTCGACGAAGTCGCCGCGCAACGCGCGCGCGTCCCGCTGGATACGCTGGAAGCGCAGCTCGGCAGTTTGCCGCCGACGCGTGGTTTCGCCCGCGCCATCACCACAGCCATCGAACATGGCCACGCCGCCGTCATCGCCGAGTGCAAACGCGCTTCACCGAGCAAGGGCGTGATTCGGGAGGATTATGATCCGGCGGCGATTGCCGCCGCCTACGCCAGGGGTGGCGCCACCTGCCTGTCAGTGCTGACCGACAAACAGTACTTCAAAGGATCACCGGACCACCTCAAAGCCGCAAGGGAGGCCTGCGCGCTGCCGGTCTTACGCAAGGATTTCATGGTCGATCCGTATCAAATCATCGAATCCCGCGTGATGGGCGCTGACTGCATTCTGCTCATCGCCGCCTGTCTCAACGATGCCACCATGGCCGAACTTGCGCGAACCGCGCAACGCTGCGGCCTGGACGTACTTGTCGAGGTTCACAATCGCGAAGAACTGGAGCGCGCGCACGTGCTGCGGACGCCACTGATAGGCATCAACAATCGGGACCTGCGGACTTTCCGCACCGATATCGAAACAACCCTGGGATTGTTGCCTGATGTGTTTCCGGACAGGACCGTCATCACTGAAAGCGGCATCCATTCCGCCGATCAGGTGAGGCTGCTGCGAAGCCGTGGTGTTCACGGCTTCCTGGTGGGCGAAGCGTTCATGAGTTCGGACGATCCGGGCGCGCGTCTCAAGCAAATGTTTGGAAGCTGAGCGAGCGCCGCATGAGCGGTGGCGATACTCAGTTCAGAAACAGGCGGTAGGCCGGGTTATCGGTTTCCTCGCTGCAGGGCATTTCAAGTTCGGCCATGAACGCAGCGAACTTCTCATCGTCCTTGCGTGGTAACTGCAACCCGATCAATACCCTGCCATAGGCAGCGCCGTGGTTGCGGTAGTGGAACATGCTGATGTTCCAGCGATCACCCAGGTCAGTCAGAAATTTCAACAACGCGCCGTGCCGCTCAGGGAACTCGACCCGGAACACCCGCTCCGGCGGATCCACCGTCGCGTGGCCACCGACCATGTAGCGGATATGCATCTTCGCCATTTCATCCGCTGAAAGATCTATCACCGGGTAATCGAGGCTGCGCAGCTTGTCGAGCAAGGCGGCTTTTTCGTCCTTGCCATGCTTCAACTGCACGCCGGCGAAGACGTTGGCACGCGCCGAATCGGCGTAGCGGTAATTGAACTCGGTGATGAGACGCGGCCCCAGCGCGTGACAGAATTCGCGGAAACTGCCCGCGCGCTCGGGAATGGTCACTGCCAGCAATGCTTCCCGGCTTTCGCCCAGCTCTGCCAGTTCCGCCACGTGGCGCAGTCGATCAAAGTTGATGTTGGCGCCGCTGAACACCGCCACCAGCGATTGCCCCTGCAGACCTTCGCGTTCCGCATATTGTTTGAGCCCGGCGGTCGCCAACGCGCCTGCAGGCTCCGCGATTGCGCGCGTGTCTTCGTAGATCTCCTTGATCGCCGCGCAGATCTCGTCGTTGCTGACCGTGATGACCTCGTCGACATAACGTTGGGCAAGACGAAACGGCTCCTCGCCGATCTGACGTACCGCGGCGCCATCGGCAAATATACCGATTTTCGGCAGCGTCACCCGCTCACCCGCGTTCAGCGCGGCCAGCATGCTCGCAGCCTCCGCCGGCTCCACCCCGACGATACGTGTGGCGGGCGAAATCTGTTTGACGTAGGCGGCGATCCCGGCAATGAGCCCGCCACCGCCCACCGGTACGAATATCGTGTGCAGGGGGTGCGGATGCTGCCGAAGGATTTCCATCCCCACCGTGCCCTGCCCGGCGATCACCCGCGGATGATCAAAGGGCGGCACATAGGTGTAGCCGTGCTCGGCTTCCAGCATATGCGCATGCTCACTGGCTTCGTCATAGGTATTCCCATGCAGGATGATTTCGCCACCGAAATTGCGCACCGACTCAACCTTGATTTCCGGTGTCGTCTTGGGCATCACAATCAGTGCGCGACAACCGAGCTTCTGCGCCGACAGTGCCACGCCTTGTGCGTGATTGCCGGCCGAAGCGGCAATCACACCCCGGGCGCGCTGCTCAGCGGTTAACGACGCCATCATGTTGTAGGCGCCGCGCAGCTTGTAGGAAAAAACCGGCTGCATATCCTCGCGCTTCAGCCAGACCTGGTTGCCAATGCGACGGCTCAATTGCGGCGCGGGATCCAGCCGCGTATAGCGCGCCACGTCGTAGACGGGAGCGGTCAGGATCATTTTCAGGTATTCGTCGATCATCCTTATAAGATACCATTACCCGGCGCCCGATTTCCCATCGAACGCATGACCACACACCTTGCGGAGCCCTAATTCAAGATGTCTCTGGACCAGAACCAGCTGAAGCAACAAGTCGCCCAGGCCGCGCTGAAGTATGTCGAGGACGACACCGTCATCGGCGTTGGTACCGGCAGTACGGTCAACTTCTTCATCGACGCCCTGGCGACGGTCAAGCACCGGATCAACGGCGCCGTCTCAAGCTCGGAAGCTTCGGCACAACGGCTGAAGCAACACGGTATCCCGGTACTCGATCTGAATGGCACCGGCGAGTTGGGAATTTATGTAGACGGCGCGGACGAAGCGACCCGTTTGCGTCAGCTCATCAAGGGCGGCGGTGCAGCCCTCACCCGCGAGAAGATTGTCGCCGCGGCCAGCCGTACCTTCGTCTGCATCATCGATGAGTCCAAGCTTGTCCGACAGCTCGGTGCGTTTCCGCTGCCCGTGGAAGTCATTCCCATGGCCCGCAGTTATGTCGCAAGAGAGCTCGTGCGCCTGGGCGGACGCCCGGTCTGGCGCGAACAGGTGACGACTGACAACGGCAATTTCATTCTTGACGTACATGGCCTGGATATCCGCGAACCGATTGCTCTCGAGCGGGCGATCAACGATATCGCCGGCGTAGTGTGCAACGGTTTGTTCGCCAGGCGTGGCGCGGATGTCCTGCTGGTCGGACGGGCAGCGGGCGTCGAAACGCTCTGATGGCATTCGGCCGCTGGCTGATCGTCATTGGCATCGTACTGGTGGTCGCCGGGCTGTTGCTGCCATGGTTGCAGAAGTCCGGCTTGGGTCGACTGCCCGGCGACTTCATTTTTGAGCGGGGTGGAACGCGGTTTTACCTGCCGCTTGCAACGTGCGTGTTGATCAGCGCGGTGCTGAGCCTGTTGTTCTGGCTCTTCCGCCGCTGATTCGACACGTTCGGCCCGTCGTGGTCAGCTTGCCGGAGTGGATTCCGCGTCGTCCTTGGGCGTGACCATCCTGGCTACCAGTAAACCGGCTTCAAACAGTATCCAGATCGGTATCGCCAGCAGGGTTTGCGATACGACGTCCGGCGGTGTGAGCAGCATGCCGAGGACGAACGAACCGACGATGATATAAGGCCGTGCCGAAACCAGTGTCGGTAGTTCAACAATGCCGGTTTTAATCAGTAGCACCGTGGCGATGGGCACCTCGAACGTGATGCCGAAGGCCAGGAACAAGGTCAGGATGAAATCGAGATAGGCGGACATATCCGTCATCACGGTAATACCGTCCGGTGCGCTCGCGGTGAAAAACGCGAAGATCACATCGAATACCACGTAGTAAGCGAAGGCCACGCCAAGATAGAACAACACCGTGCTGGATACCATCAGCGGATAGACCAGACGTCGTTCGTGCAGATACAACCCCGGTGCCACGAATGCCCACACCTGGTAGAAAACGTAGGGAACGCTGAACAACAACGCCAGGAACAACGTCAATTTGAACGGTGCGATGAAGGGCGCCGCTACACCGGTTGCGATCATCGAACTGGTTTCGAGGTGACGCATCAGCGGCTGCGCGAGGTAGCTGAAGATGTCGTTGGAAAACGGACTCATGATCACAAAGACGACGCCTATGCAAATCACCGCTTTCAACAGCCGATTCCGCAGCTCCAGCAGGTGAGACAGGATGCTTTGTTCGCGATCGTCGGGCGGACCGCCGGTTTGCGTATTCGTCATGGAATGGCTTCAGTCTGACTTGACCGGCGCGTTGTCCGGCGAGGACGTCGTTACGGCGGTATCGGCTGCAGGTGCAGCCGGGGACGCCGGGGATGCCGGTTTGGGATCCGACGCAAGCGATTCGGTGCTGATCTGGCGATTGAGTTCCTGATTGAGCTGGCCGACTTCCTTGTTGACGTCCTGTGCCAGCTTGTCGAGCTCAGGCGCGCGCAACTGCTCCTGCAATTTGCGCACTTCAGCCATGTTGATTTCGCGCTCCAGGTCGCGACGGAACTCACGCGTCATCCGCTGGGCCTGGCCGACCCACTTGCCCACGGTACGCGCCAGCGCCGGCAGCTTGGCCGGCCCCACCACGATCAGCGCTATCAAACCGATAAGCGCGAGCTCCCAGAAACCAACATCAAACATGGCCGTTACGCACTCAGCTGGTGTGCTTGTTGCCTTGCTCGGTGTGGCTTTCGCCCTCTATGACCCGATTCTCGGCATCATTCTTCTTTTCCAGGGATTCGCTTTCCCCGTCTCGCACGGCGCTGCGAAAGCTTTTGATCGCCGTACCAAGATCGCCACCCAGCGACTTGATGCGCTTGGTGCCGAACAACAGCACGACAATGACCAGAATTATCAGTAGTTCCCAGATACCAAATCGCATTAGCTTGTTCTCCAGCTTCCTGGTGTATTTCGCGGGGCCGCGCTACTGCGGTTTCCGCGCGGCTTTTTCCGCCAACCCGGAGCGCCCGAAACGGCGTTCCAGTTCGTGTAAGACTTCCTCGGGTTCGATGTCCTGTTGGATAAGCATCACCAACGTGTGGAACCACAGATCAGCAACTTCGTGGACGATATCTGCGCGGTTGCCGCCCTTGGCCGCAATGATCGTTTCAGTGGCTTCCTCGCCGACCTTCTTCAGGATGACGTCCAGACCACGGGCGTACAAACTGGCTACGTAGGATTTGTCCGCATCGGCGTACCGCCGCGCCTTCAACGTCTCCGTAAGCCTGCCTAGGACCGCATCATCCATACTTAAGTGCCCTTGTCGGCGTATATCTCATCCGGAGATTTCAACACCGGATCCACGTCTTCCCAACCACCGTCCTGATACCTGCGGAACATGCAGCTTGCCCGCCCGGTGTGGCAGGCGATCCCGCCCACCTGTTCGACCGCGAGCAGGATCGTATCATTATCGCAGTCCAACCGTATCTCTTTGATTTTCTGGAAATGTCCGGAGGATTCGCCCTTACGCCAGAGACGCCCGCGTGAGCGTGACCAGTAAACCGCGATGCCTTCGTCAATGCAGGCCTGCAGCGCGTCACGGTTCATCCAGGCCAGCATCAGCACCTTGCCGGATGCGGCATCCTGGGCAATTGCCGGCACCAGGCCGTTGGCATCCCAATTCACCTCATCGAGCACGCTCACAGCCGCACCTCGATGCCGTTCGCCTGCATGTGCGCCTTGGCCTGGGCGACTGAATACGTGCCGAAATGGAAAATGCTGGCCGCCAGTACCGCGTCGGCGCCGCCTTGTTTGATACCGTCGACGAGGTCATCCAGGTCGCCGACCCCGCCTGAGGCGATCAGCGGGATTTCGACCGCCGCGGACACGGCATGGGTCAGCCCGAGGTCGAAACCGTCACCGGTACCATCGCGATCCATACTGGTCAGCAGCAATTCACCGGCGCCGGCTGCCGCCATGCGCTTGGCCCATTCCACGGCATCGATCCCTGTGGGCTTGCGCCCACCATGGGTGAAAATCTCCCATCGTGGCGCCTCACCAGGCGCATGCGCCCGGCGGGCATCGATGGCGACGACTATCGCCTGCGAGCCGAACTTGCGTGCGGCTTCCTCGACCAGTGCGGGATTGTGGATTGCCGCAGTATTGATGCCGACCTTGTCAGCCCCCGCGTACAGCATGGTCCTGACGTCCTCGACGCTGCGGATCCCGCCGCCCACGGTCAGCGGGATGAACACCTGGCTGGCAACCGCTTCGACCACATGAATCATGGTCGCGCGATTATCGCTCGAGGCCGTGATATCGAGGAATACGAGTTCGTCGGCGCCTTGTTCGTCATAACGCCGGGCGATCTCTATCGGGTCACCGGCATCGCGGATATCCACGAATCTGACCCCTTTGA
This sequence comes from Gammaproteobacteria bacterium, assembly GCA_024234975.1. Lineage (GTDB taxonomy): Bacteria > Pseudomonadota > Gammaproteobacteria > JACKNH01. Next base: position 127,289 of record JACKNH010000004.1, on the reverse strand, counting down.
CCACCCGCCCCGCATCGACATCCAGGCAGGGAATGATGCGCTTGGCGAGACTCACGGCCGAATACCACCGCCGCACACACCGGCAATAACACCGGGCAGCACAATGATGTTTCTTGAATTGGACGGGTAACTCATTGATTACGCACGTAGTCCCGGCAGATCTCAGGCAAATCCCAAGGACCGGGTTTGCCTGAAGGCGGTAACGGCGTCAGTCCTTCTCGGTGCTGCCGCTCAACTCGTCTGCGAGGCGCTGGCCTTCGGCGAAATCCAGCGTTCCTTCATAGATGGCGCGGCCCGTGATGGCGCCTTCAATGCCTTCTCCCTCGACCTCACACAGCGCGCGGATATCGTCCACACTGGTCACGCCACCGGCGGCAATCACCGGGATGGCAAGTTCGCGGGCGAATTCCACGGTCGCTTCGATGTCCAGGCCGTTCAGCATGCCGTCGCGGCCAATGCTGGTGTAGATGATGGACGAAACCCCGTCCTGCTCGAAATGCTGGGCGAGATCCAGTGCATTGTGGCGTGACAGCTTGGACCAGCCATCGATGGCTACCCGTCCGTCGCGCACATCCAGCCCGACGATAATGTGACCGGGGAAATCCAGACACATATCCGAGACGAAATGCGGCGCGGTCACTGCCTTGGTACCCAGAATGACGAAACTCACGCCGGCATCCAGGTATTCCTGAACCGTATCCTCATCGCGGATACCGCCACCCACCTGGATAGGAATGCCGGGATGGCGTTCACAGATGGCATGGATCAGATGGGCATTGACCGGCTTGCCCTGGCGGGCGCCGTCGAGATCGACGATATGCAGGCGTCTGGCGCCGGCATCTATCCACCGATCCGCCATGGCCACTGGGTCGGCGGAATACACGGTATCGTCATCCATGTTGCCTTGACGGAGACGTACACATTTTCCGTCTTTGATATCAATCGCGGGTATCAACAGCATAAGGAGGCGTCTGGCGTCGGCTTGAACAGTCGATTAGAAAAAAGCGGTAAGAGAAGCGGCTCGGGCAGCTTGGTTTTATATTCTGGTTGTTGTTTCGGGCGTCGCAAGATACTAGCACATCCCCAGCGCAATTCACGCATTTCGGCGCCTGCAACCCAGGTTTGTCCGCATCCGGCCAGGCCGGCACCGGCTGCTCTCAATCAGTGGGCTTCGTCCCAGTTGTCGCCCACCCCGGTTTCCACCACCAGCGGCACGGCCAGCGTGGCGGCGCCGGACATCAAGGCGCTGACCTGCTCGCGCACCTCGTCCACCGCTTCGGCGGCCACTTCCAGCACCAGTTCGTCGTGGACCTGCATGATGATATGTGCCCGCGCACCACTGTCTTGCAGGTAACTATCGACCGCTATCATCGCCCGCTTGATGATGTCCGCAGCGGTACCCTGCATCGGCGCATTGATGGCGGTACGTTCGGCGTATTGCCGTCGCTGGGCGTTGGCCGCCCGGATCTCCGGCAGATACAGCCGCCTATTGAACACGGTTTCGACATAACCCGCCTCGCGGGCCTGGTCACGGGTCTGGTCCATGAACGCCTTGACCCCTGGGTAACGGGCGAAATACAGATCCACGTAGCTCTGCGCGGAAGTCCTGTCGATGCCCAGCTGCCGGGCCAGGCCGAAGGCCGACATTCCATAGATCAAACCGAAATTGATTGCCTTGGCGGCGCGCCGCTGGTCGGCCGTCACGTCATCCTCTGCCGCACCGAACACTTCGGCCGCGGTCGCCCGGTGCACATCCCGCCCGCTGGCGAATGCCTCCAGCAGACCTGCATCGCCGGACAGATGCGCCATGATGCGCAGTTCAATCTGTGAATAGTCCGCCGACAACAGCTTGCACCCCGCGGGCGCGACAAACGCTTTGCGGATGCGACGACCTTCTGCCGTGCGCACCGGAATATTCTGCAGGTTCGGGTCCGAGGACGACAGTCGCCCGGTGGCGGCAACCGCCTGATGATAGCTGGTGTGGACGCGCCCGGTGGCCGGATCTATGTCCTCCGGGAGCTTGTCGACGTATGTCGATTTGAGTTTGCTGATGCTCCGGTATTCGAGAATCAATCGCGGCAGCGGATATTCCTCGGCCAGTTGCTCCAGTACTGATTCCGCAGTGGAAGGCTGTCCCTTGGCCGTGCGCTCGGTGACCGGTAAGCCGAGCTGATCAAACAATATCGACTGGATCTGTTTGGGCGAGGCCAGATTGAATTTCTGTCCCGCTGCCTCGTAGGCATGCTGCTCGATCTCGTACAACCGCTTGCCGAGTTCGTGACCCTGGTGCGCAAGCATTTCGCGATCGATCAATACGCCATAGCGCTCGATGCGTGACAGCACCGGAATCAACGGCAATTCAATCTTCGTGTACAACTCGCGCAAGCCCGGTTCGGCCTGCACTTTCGGCCATAGCGTCTCGTGCAACGCCAAGGTGACTTCCGCATCTTCAGCGGCATACGGCCCGGCCTGTTCCAACGCCACCTGGTCAAAGGTGATTTGCTTTGCGCCACGCCCGGCGACATCCTCATAGTGAATCGTCTTGCGCGACAGATATTTCAACGCCAGCGTATCCATGTCGTGCCGGTTGGCTGCAGCATCGACGACATAGGATTCAAGCATCGTGTCATGAGCAATGCCACGCAGTTCGATGCCATGATTGAGCAACACGCTCATGTCGTATTTCAGGTTGTGACCGATTTTGCCGTGTTGTTCGCTTTCCAGTAACGGGCGCAATGCATCCAGTACGGTTTGCTCGCTGAGTTGATCCGGTGCGCCGGGATAGACATGACCGAACGGTATATAGGCTGCCTCGCCGGCAGTGGCCGCAACTGAAACCCCGACCACACGCGCCTGCATATATTTCAGACTGGTGGTCTCGGTGTCGATCACGAAAACTTCGGCTTGTTTGAGCCGCGCGACCCAATCTTCAAGCGCTGCCACAGTCAGTACGACGTCGTAGCTCGGCGCCTGAGTCGGTGCTGATTCCTCCGTATTGTCGCTTTGTTCATTCGTCGTCAGCAGGTCCTTCAGCCAGGTCTTGAATTCCATGCGCGCGAATAGCTGCTGCAGCCTGGCGTTATCCGCAGACTCCAGCTGCAGCTGATCCGGAACGACCGGCAACTGGAGGTTGACCACGATCGTCGCCAGCTCACGCGACAACGGCAACTGCGCAAGGCTGTTCCGCAGGTTGTCGCCGATCTTGCCGGTGATATCACCGGCATGGGCGATGATCTCGTCGAGGGTGCCATACTCCTGCAGCCATTTGGCCGCGGTCTTCGGTCCGACCTTGGGGACACCGGGTATGTTGTCGACGCTGTCACCAACCAAGGCCAGGTAGTCGACAATCTGCTCCGGCTTCACACCGAACTTGGCCAGAACCCCGGCTTCGTCGAGCATGGTGTCATCCATCGTGTTGACCAGCGTGACATGCTGGTCAACGAGTTGCGCGAGGTCCTTGTCGCCGGTCGAAATCAACACCGCACGTCCTTGCGCCGAGGCCTGCCGGGCCAGCGTACCGATGACGTCATCGGCCTCGACGCCGTCGACGACGAGCAATGGCAGACCCATGGCCTGGATGATTTCGTGCAGCGGCGCTATCTGCGACCGCAGCTCGTCCGGCATCGGCGGTCGGTTGGCCTTGTATTGCGGATAGAGATCGTCGCGAAAGGTTTTGCCCTTGGCGTCGAAGACGACGGCACAGGTTGTCGGCTGATATTTATCCAGCAACCTACGCAACATCGCGACCACGCCGTAGACTGCTCCGGTGTGTTCCTTGCTCGCATTCTGCAACATCGGCAACGCATGGAACGCGCGGTACAGGTACGACGAACCATCAACCAGAACCAGCAGATCTTCGGATTTGGCGCTCATAGCGTGTGATATACTATTGCTTCGATTTCAATAATGCACTGGTAGATGCCGCCAACTCATTCACTGGCGGCGGTAATCGCAGACAAGACGTTCGGCTGGCCTGCGGCTATCAGCTGAATCACCCGATAACGCACCCATGAGCACATCCCCTCGTCAGCCACGCCCGTCCGTTGGACTGCCGGCATCGCAGCTTGCGATGTTGCTGTTAGTCGCTACCGTGGCGCGTGGTCAGGACATGCAAGCTGATGACTTTCCGGAAGCGCCTCCACCGCCAGTACCGGTGCAGCGTGTGCTACCGCCGCCAGTCATCACGCAACTGCGGCGCGATCACGAAACCGTCGCTGAGTACCGAATCAACGGCCACTATTACATGGCGTTCGTGCAACCTGATAACGGTCCGCCGTTCTACCTCGTCGATTCAGATGGTGACGGCCACCTCGACTTCCAGGCTTCCCCCGACTACGACGCCGCGCATGTCCCGGGCTGGCTGCAGCTGTTGAATAATTGAATCGCTCACATGTCCGTTTTCACGACAGTTTCCACCGATGAACTGAGCGCATTTCTGCGCGACTATGATCTTGGCGCGTTGACCGGCATGCGTGGCACCACCTCCGGCGTGGAGAATACGAACTATTTTGTATCCACCACCGCCGGTGAATATGTACTGACATTGTTCGAGTCGACGCCGGCCGAAGATCTGCCGTTCTTCATCGGCGTCATGGATCACCTGGCCGCGCACGATGTACCCAGCCCGGCGCCGTATCCCGATCGCAATGGTCGATTCCTGCGGACATTGAACGGCCGACCCGCCATTGTTGTCCGGCGCTTGCATGGCGCGGCGGTGGAAACACCGGGTGCCGCGCAACTCGCACAAGTCGGTGACTACCTCAGCCGCATTCACCTCAGTGGTGCTGGCGAAAAGTATCAACGAAACGATCCGCGTGGCGTGCAGTGGCGTGCAATGCAGATCGAACGACTACGCCCGGTGCTGGCACGCGATGAATTCACAGCGCTGCAACGTGAAGTGGAACTGCAGGCGGCAATCGATGACAGCGTTTTGCCGTGCGGGATACTGCATGCCGATCTGTTCCGCGACAACGTGCTGTTTTCCGGCCACGTCCTCAGCGGAATTCTGGACTTCTACTATGCGTGCAGCGGCAGTTACCTGTATGACCTCGCCGTCACTATCAATGACTGGTGCTTCGATGACCACGATGCCTGGCATACCGAGCGCTGCGGTGAACTGCTGTCAAACTACCAGGCGCGGCGAACCTTGAATGATGCCGAATGGCGGATGTTGCCGCTGATGCTGCGTCGTGCGGCCTTGCGATTTCTGTTATCCCGCCTCGGTGACTGGCATTTCCCGCGCGAAGGCGAGCTTATTCAGAAGAAGGACCCCGCGCGCTTTCGAAGAATACTTGCCCTCCATCAATCGTATCCGGATCTGATCAGCGCCGCTGATTGAGTCCGGCCTCAATCCGTCATATCGGCTTCCAGGTTCGCATTGATGCGATTCAGCATCGATTGTCTGGTCCGTGCGTCATGGGAACGTAACAGGCGTTGCGACAGACGTTCAATTTCGTCGACGGAGGTTGAACGGATCACCCGCTTGACCTGTAGCAGCACGCGCGGGTGCACACTGAACTCGTTCAATCCCATCGCCAACAGCAGACGCACGAAATGCTCGTCTCCCGCCATTTCACCGCACATGGAGACGGATATCCCCGCCCGTTTGCCGGCCTTGATGGTCATGGATATCAGGCGTAAAACCGCCGGGTTCAGCGGGTCATACAGGTAATTGACATCCTTGTTGACCCGGTCGATGGCCATTGTGTACTGGATGAGGTCGTTGGTGCCCAACGACAGGAAATCCATATGGCGGGCGAATGCGTCGGCACACAGTGCGGCCGCAGGCACTTCGATCATGCCGCCGATTTTCATGTTCTCGTCGAACGCGATGCCTTGATTGGAGAATGTCGCGCGGATGTTGTCGATGGTGCCGAGCACCTGATACATCTCGTCGAGATTCGACAGCATCGGGATCAACAGTCTCACGTTGCCGTAGACCGACGCCCGGATGATCGCGCGCAGCTGCGGGCGAAACAGTGAAGGCTCCTTGAGACACAGACGCACCGCGCGCAGGCCGAGCGCCGGGTTGGCTTCCAGTGGATTGCCGTGCCCGTCCACCTGTTTGTCAGCGCCAAGATCCAGTGTGCGGATCGTCACCGGACGAGGCGCCATTGATTCGATCAGTTGCCGGTAAACCTCGAACTGCTCTTCCTCGGTCGGCGGCTCACTGCGATTCATATACAGGAATTCGGTACGGTAGAGTCCGATCCCTTCCGCACCGGCTTCCTTCACCGATTCGAATTCAAGCGGCAGTTCAACGTTGGCGTACAACTTGACGTCAATGCCGTCCTGTGTCCGCGCCGGCAACCCCTTCAGACGGGCGAGGCCTTTGATATAGCGATGGCGGCGATCCTGACGACCGCGGTAGTACGCCAGCATGTCGGCATCGGGATCGATGATGACCAGCCCTGCACGACCATCCACGACGATCAGATCCTCGCTGCGCACGTATTCGCGGGCGTTGATGAGTCCGACAATGGCCGGTATGCCGAGACTCCGCGCAAGAATAGCGGTATGCGAGGTCGGGCCGCCGAATTCGGTGGCGAACGCCGCGATGCCATGATGCTCCATCATCGTGGTGTCCGCCGGCGACAGGTCGTCGGCAAAGATGATGTAGTCGCGCAAGCGGCTGTCCGGCAACTCGTGCCGCATCGGCCCGTGATTGAGCAATATCCGCTGCACCCGCTCAACCACGTGATGAACATCATCCTTGCGCGTCCGCAGGTAGGGATCATTCATCTCGTCGAACACCGCCGACAGTGCGTCCCCCTGCAGTTTCAACGCCCATTCGGCGTTGCAATGCCGCTCACGGATGATACGCACAGGTTCCTGGGTGATCGCACCGTCTTCCAGCATCAGCAGATGCGTGTCTATGAAGCCGGAAATATCGGCCGCCAGGCCCGGCGGGATATGTTCGCGAATCGCCCGCAGCTGCTGGCGGGCAATGGTTATCGCATTATGGAAACGCTGGGTTTCGCTATCGAGATCGACCACCGCGACCTGGTATTCGGAGACCTCGACGCGGTTGCGCTCGACGATATGAACCTTGCCGATCGCGACGCCACTTGAAACACCCGTTCCTCGCAGCGCTATGGTCACTGCTCTTCTCCGAAGCGGTCCTCTATCAGGGCGAGGATTGCGGCCAGCGCCTGGTCGGCGTCGGCCCCCTCGGCTTCAATCTCGATGACGGTTCCGCGCGGGGCCGCCAGCATCATGACGCCCATGATGCTTTTAGCGTTGGCGTCCCGATCATCGCGATACAAGGTGATTTCGCTGGCGAATCCGTTGGCCGTCTGCACCAGCTTTGCTGCCGCACGGGCGTGCAGGCCCAGTTGATTGATGATGGTTGTGCTTTTTCGCATACGCCCGGCAGTATAAATGAATCACGTTGAAACGCGTTCCCGGGCAAGTGTTTGCGCCAGGTTTCCCGGCCCAGGCGCTATGCGATCAGGTAAGCCGGCCGGAACAGTCGCTTGCAAGGTTCGTGGCGCCGGACGGCAGCGATGTGTCGCTGCGGCGCGTCAAAGGTCGCGATGGCGGATCAGGCAGTTGATGTGGCGCGCATGCAGGTGGCGCGCGATCGATTCGGCCATGAACACCGAGCGGTGGCGGCCGCCGGTGCAACCGATACCTATGGTCATGTAGCTGCGGTCGCCGGCTTCGAATCGCGGCAGCCAGGAATCGAGGAAGCCGATCAGCGTATCCAGCAGTTCGCCGACGATGGGCGCCTGTTCAAGATAATCGATGACCGGTTGGTCGCGACCGGTGAAGCCGCGCAGGGCCGGGTCCCAATGCGGATTGGGCAGGCAGCGCATATCAAAGATGAAATCGGCGTCCTGCGGCACGCCATTCTTGTAGCCGAAAGAGATCACCTGTACGGCCATGCGGCCGGGCGGTCGCTTTGCAACTTCCGCCTGGACAAGTTCGCGCAGCTTGTGGACATCGAGTTCGGACGTATCGATGCACAGGTCGGCCAGTTCGCGCAGCGGCTCCAACATCGCCCGTTCGCGCTGCATTGCGCTTTGCAGTGACACATTCCCGCCGGATAGCGGGTGGCGGCGCCGGGTTTCGCTGAAACGCCGGACCAGCGTCGCATCGTCGGCGCTGACAAAAAGTAGTTCAGCGGAAATTCCCCGTTCCTGGATTGCTGCCAGTGTTGCGGGGAATTGGGCAAGGCTGGATTCCGGGCTACGGGCATCTACGCCGATGGCAACCTCATTGAGGTGCGGCATATCGCCGCGGGTGACTTCATCGGCAAACGTGGTCAACAGGCCGATGGGCAGATTGTCTACGCAGTAGAATCCGAAGTCCTCGAGTGCGTGCAGGACAATCGTCTTGCCCGCGCCGGAAACACCGGACACAACGATGAACCTGCCACGCTCGCGTTTATCAGTCATGGAGGTTGGCCCTGGCGTGGATTCCCTGGCCCGGGAAGTTCAAATCCGCCTGCTTGGCAGCCATTTCCTATGTTGTCTTCCGCTGGTTCGAACCGGGTTCCGTTGTGGGCCGCGACGGGTGGCCGCGCTGAATATTACCTGGTGATATCTTGCTGCGGCGGCTGACGGACAAGACCGACGAGCCGCCGCAAGCGATACGTCATTGCGCCCCGCGCGCGTTGTTGGCTTCGCGGGCGTGGTGGTCGGCACGCTTCTCCTTGTGCTTGATCACCTGGCGGTCGAGCTTGTCGATAAGGCCGTCGATGGCCGCGTACATATCGTCGTGCAACGATTCGGCGTGCAGGTTGCCGCCACTGACGTGGACAGTGGCTTCGGCCTTGCAACTCTGCTTTTCAACAATGAGGACGACGTGCGTGTCGACCACATGGTCGAAGTGACGCTCCAACCGCTGCAACTTTTCCTCCACGTAGTTTTTCAATGCAGGAGTGATATCGACGTGCTGTCCAGCAAGATTAATCTGCATATAGGCTCCTAGGATGGTTACGAGGGTATTTCCGTCAGGCCAGACGCTTGCGCTCATTTGAAGGCGGAATTGCCATCGCTTCGCGGTACTTGGCGACGGTGCGCCGGGCAACATTGATGCCCTGGCTGGAAAGAAGACTGGCGATTTTGCTGTCGCTCAGCGGCTTGTTGGTGTTCTCGGCGGAGATCATCTTCTTGATCACTGCACGGATGGCTGTCGACGATGCCTCGCCACCCAGCGCGGTGCCGACATGACTGGAGAAGAAATACTTGAGCTCATAGATGCCACGCGGCGTATGCATGTACTTGCGGGTGGTGACCCGGGAAATCGTCGACTCATGCATCTCCAGAATTTCAGCGATGTCATGTAACACCAGTGGCTTCATTGCTTCCTCGCCGTGCTCCAGAAACGCCTGCTGTCTTTCAACTATAGCAGTTGCCACTTTAAGCAGCGTTTCGCTGCGGCTCTGCAGGCTCTTGATGAACCAGCGCGCCTCCTGCAGGTGGGCTTTCAGCGACGTATTGTCCGGGCTGGAGTCGGCACGGCGTATCATGCGCGCGTAGTGAGGGTTCACCCGCAATTGGGGTACTGCGTCGGCATTCAGCTCTACGCGCCAGGTCCCCTTGTACTTGCGCACGAAGACATCCGGCACCACGTATTCCGCCTGGTCGTCACTGTATTCCGCACCGGGACGGGGGTTGAGTGATTGTATGAGGTGGATGATTGCCAGCAGGTCGTCCTGGGATAATTTCATCCGCCGCATCAGATGGTTGTAATCACGGTTACCCAGGGACTCGAGGTACTCCGCGCACAACACGCGGGCTTCGGCGAGCCACGGCGTTGATTCCGGCAACTGGCGGAGCTGCAATTGGAGACATTCGCTCAGGTTGCGCGCTGCCACCCCGGCCGGCTCGAAGGCCTGGACCAGCTTGAGCACGGCCACGATTTCGTCATCTTCGACATTGGCCGCGAGTTCCTCACCCAGCGCAGCGCGCAGATCGTCAAGGCTGCACTCGACATAACCGTCGGGCGTCAGGGCATCGATGATGGCGACGGCGATGGCCTGGTCCGTTTCGCTCAGATGAAGCAGGTTGAGCTGCCACAGCAGGTGGTCCTGGAGGGATTCGCTTGCGCTGCGGAACCGGTCGTATTCGACATCGCTGGATGAACTTCCGGTCGGCGCCAGGCCGTCGTAGACGTCGTCCCACTGGGTATCGATGGGCAGATCTTCGGGAATGGATTCGTTGTTGACCGCGCCGGCGCCGTCATCATCGAATTCGGACGGAGCCTGCTCGTCGCCGGCCGCCTCGTGGCTTTCGTTGCCCGAGGCCAGCGATCTCGACAGTTCAAAGTTGTCTTCCGGGGAGGCATCGCCATCGTCGAGCTCGAGCATCATGTTCGAGTCCAACGCTTCCTGTACCTCGACGCTCAACTCCGTAGCCGACAATTGCAGCAGGCGGATTGCCTGTTGCAGCTGCGGCGTCATGGTCAGATGCTGACCGAGCTTGAGTTGCAGCGATTGTTTCATTGATCAGGTATCAGGAACACAGGTTCAGGCTTATGTATTTTTTTGTCTTTCCTGACGAGAGCTTACTCCATTCGCCCGCCAGCCTCGGCAGCGCTGTAATGCTTACATTGTGAAGCGTTCGCCCAGATAGACGTCCCGCACCTTCTCGTTGGCAAGAATATCCGTCGCGGTGCCCTCGGCGATAATTTCGCCATCACTGACGATATAAGCCCGATCGCAAACGCCCAGGGTTTCGCGGACATTGTGGTCGGTAATCAGCACCCCGATATCCAGCGTACGCAGGTGTTCGATGATACGTTGTATATCGACCACAGAGATGGGATCTACACCGGCGAACGGCTCGTCCAGCAGGATGAAACGGGGCTCTATCGCCAGGGCCCGGGCGATTTCCAGGCGCCGACGCTCGCCACCGGACAAGGCCATTCCCAACGTGTCGTGCAGATGGCCGATGTGGAACCGGTGGAGCAATTCCTCGATTCGTCGCTCGCGCTGCTCGCTGGTCATGCCGGGCATGACTTCCAGGACCGCCGCGATGTTCTCGTACACCGTCAACCGCCGGAATACCGAAGCTTCCTGGGGCAGATATCCCAACCCGATGCGCGCCCGCTGGTCGATCGTGGCCTTGGACAAATCCTTGCCGTCGATCTCGATTTTGCCGGCATCTGGCCGGATCAGGCCGACAATCATATGGAAACTGGTCGTCTTGCCCGCACCGTTCGGTCCCAGCAGCCCGACCGCTTCGCCCGAGCGCACGGTCAGACTGACATTCTTGACCACTTTGCGGGAACGATATGCCTTGGCCAGATTGCTGACGATCAGCTCACTCATGGCAGGTCAGCCGCGAAGGCAATTGTCATTCGGTCGTTGTCTTCTTCTTGGGTTGCAGAATCACGTGTACACGGCCTGAGCCGGAGGTCGTACCACCCTCGCCTGTCTGCGGCTGCGAACGCGCAGTAATGATACTGCGATCAGTGTCGTAGCTGATACGGTGGCCTTCGAACAGCTCCTGACCCCGCGTCACCCTGGCCTTATCGATCAGGTGCAGCAGGTTTTCCTTGGCGTGGTATTCGATCAGCAGGGCATTGCCGACGATGTCATTTTCGGAATTGTCCGGGCGCTGTTTGAAAACCGCCGGCTCACCTTCCAGAAAGACCTCCTTCAGGTCATTGTCGTCATCGAGGTTCACCCGCAGGCGATCCCCGTTCATCCGGATACTGCCCTGGACGACAATCACATTGCCGGTATAGATCGTCCGCCCCTCGTTCTCATCCAACTCGGCGAAATCGGCTTCAATTTCAATCGGCTGCTCGGAATCCGTCGACAGCGCCCATAGCGGGGAACAGCTTCCGCCCAGCAACAGGGCGGCAAACGTCGCATCAATCAGCTTTTTCATATCGGGTTCTAACCTGTTCCAGCAATTCCACACGTCTGGTCGCCAGATCCGCGCGCATCCCTATGGACCGGGTCACGCTGTCTGGCGTCGTAATTGTCGTTAGAGTTGCGGATTCAGCGAATTGTTCATCAGGCAAAACGCGCAAACCGGTTGTCCTGATCTCCAGCTCGCGTTGTCCTGCGGCATCCAGCCGCCATATCTCCACTGCACCGGTCAGCATAATCAAATCACCGTTCTCGGTGACCGTGCCTTCATCGGCAATGACATGCCAGGGCTGACCCTCGTCATTGTAAAGCTCCATGGAAGGTGCGACCAGTTCAGTAATATCCTCACGTTCATAACGGGTTACGTGACGGGCGCGGATGATTTGCGCCACCTGCCCCATATCGTCAAGCAGCGTCCGCTCCATGTCATCGAGGGTGTAATCGGGGACACGTGGCAGGGCCGGAGCGGGTGCGGTCGTGGTGGTTATCCGTTCCGCCAGCCAGAAACTCAGGGCCGCCAGCAACGCCAGCGCAAGCGCCGCCAACCAACGATTCAATGACCTGCCCCGCGTGGTGGACGTTGCGCCCGCATCAGCAGTTCACACACCTCGCGCACGGCGCCATGACCGCCGCGCAGATCAGTGCGGCAGTGCGCCGCCGCCAGCGCTGACGGATGGGCATTAGCCACCGCCACTCCAAGTCCTACGCGGCGCATCACCGGTGCGTCCGGTTCATCATCGCCGACGAAACATACCTGCGCCAACGACAAACCCAGCTGCCTGATGAGTTCGCTTACTACGGCGAGTTTGTCGCCGACACCTTGATGGATATACCGGACACCCAACGCCTGCATACGCTCCGTGACAACGATGCTGTCACGGCCGGAAACGATGGCAACCTCGATGCCCGCATCCATCACCTGGCGCAAACCGTAACCATCGTGAACATGAAACTGCTTGAATTCGACACCCCCGGGACCCAGCAGCAACCTGCCGTCCGTCAACGTGCCATCCACATCACAAATCAGCAGCCGGACCAGGGCGGCGCGATTCTGTATTTCCATCTCCGCTTCCACAAATCGTGGTCAGGTATCAGCGCGGGACAACGCACCATTGCCTCGCATATCCATGCACAAAAAGTAACGTCGCGTTCGCGCGACGAACTGCCGCATGATGCCAGAACCCCTGCTAGAATGCGCGCAGATTGTTGGAGGTAATCCCGCCTTGAAGGCAATGATCCTGGCGGCCGGTCGCGGCGAACGGTTGCGGCCCTTGACCGAGTTCCGTCCCAAACCCCTGATTGAAGTCGGCGAGCGTACGCTGATTGAACATCACGTAATCCGCCTGGCCGCGGCCGGCATTCACGACATCATCGTGAACTATGCCTACCTTGGCGAACAAATCGTCGAGTGCCTGGGTAACGGCTCGCGTTACGGCGTGCGTCTGTACTATTCACCGGAGCCGCCGGGCGCGCTCGATACCGGTGGCGGTATTGCACATGCCAAGCCGCTGCTGGGGCGGGCGCCGTGCATCATCGTGAATGCGGATATCTTTACCGATTTCCCGTTCGCTTCACTGCCCACCGCGCCCGACGGCCTGGCGCACATCGTGCTCATCGACAACCCGCCACACAATCCGCGGGGCGACTTCAGTCTGCATGACGATCTGGCCGGACTTGCGGACGAGAACGCGCTGACCTACAGCGGTATTGCGGTCATCCGCATGGAATTATTTGATGAGACCCAGCAGCAGGTGAAATTTCCACTCGGCCCATTATTGCGCCGGGCCGCGGCGCAAGGTTTGGTGACGGCGGAGCACTACACCGGGCAGTGGATTGATGTCGGTACCGTTGAACGTCTTGAGGAAGCGCGCCACGCGGCGGACGCGGTCAACCACTCCGATATCGCGTAGGGTCGGCAACGCCGGCTTTCAAAAAACCGTCACGCCGGATCCGGCAACTGTCACAACGACCGCATGCCAGGCCGGCTGCATCGGCCTGGTAGCAGGAGACGGTCTGAGCGAAATCGACCCTCAACGACAATCCTTCGCGGATGATGTCGTCCTTATGCATGTCCATCAGTGGCGCGTGCACGGCAAAGCGTGTGGTGCCTTCCACGCCCGCCCTGGTCGCCAGATTGGCGAGCTGGGCAAATGCTGTGATGAAGGCGGGACGACAATCCGGATAGCCCGAATAATCCATCGCATTGACACCAATATAGATATCGGCGCAGCCGATGACTTCGGCCCAACCCAGCGCCAGCGACAGGAAAACGGTGTTGCGCGCAGGCACGTAGGTGACCGGAATGCCGGAAGTCGGTGTTTCCGGAACTGCGATACGCATATCCGTCAGCGCCGACCCGCCGATGGCGTCGATTCCTATCGTCACCACCCGGTGCTCACACGCGCCCAGTGATTGCGCAACCTGCGCAGCTGCTGTCAGTTCGGCGCGATGACGCTGTCCGTAATCAAAGCTGAGCGCGTGACAATATTGATGGCGTCCGCGGGCGATGGCGAGGACCGTCGCCGAATCCAGTCCGCCAGACACCAGCACGACGCAATGTTCAGCGGCCACGGGCGTCGCCCCACATCAATTTGTGTAACTGCAATTGCAGACGGGCCGGCAGGTGATCTTCCAGCATCCACCGGGCAAGGTCGGCAGGTGCGAGTTGGCCGTGCACCGGCGACAGCAGCAACTCGCATCGCCCGGCAAGCTGGTATTGCGCGATGATCTGGCGGACCCACTCGTAGTCATTGCGATCGGCCATGACAAACTTGATCTGATCATGTGCGGTCAGGACATCCAGGTTCGACCACAGGTTCCGCGACTGCTCGCCAGACGCCGGCGTCTTCAAATCCAGAATCCTGCAGACACGCGGGTCAACGGCATCGACAGGTAATGCGCCACTGGTTTCCAGCGACACGTCGTAACCGCTGTCACACAACCTGCGTAACAGATCCAGGCAGCGCGGTTGCGCCAGGGGTTCACCGCCGGTCACCGTCACGTAATGGGCGCCGGTGGCGGCAACCTGATCCAGTATTGCGCTGAGTGGCATCACGCTGCCGCCGCTGAAGGCATACGCCGTATCACAATAGGTACAGCGCAAAGGACAACCGGTCAGCCGGACGAACGCAGTCGGCAGTCCCGCACGGGTGGTTTCGCCCTGGATCGACCAGAATATTTCAGAGACGCGTAACGTATCGGCGACGCGTGGACTGGCCTCGGCAACAGCCTCGTTCATCGGAAAATCCGCGGTCAGCCCTCGCGTTGCTGACGGATCCGCAGGATACGTTCATCCGCGAGCCGTGCCGCCGTGGTGCCCGGGAATCGAACCTTGAGGTCTTCGAGCACGGCACGCGCGAGATCAAGCTGCTTCATTTCGTAATAGCTGTAGCCGATTTTCAGCATGGCGTGCGAGCGCTTGGCGCTGTCGGGGTATTGCATCAGCAATGTGCGGTATTCGGCGATGGCCTCGTCAAACCGGCGCATGACGTAGAACGACTCGCCCAACCAGTATTGGGCATTGTCAACGTACTGGGATTCGGGAAACTGCGCGAGGTAATCGCGGAACCCGGTGACCGCAGCTTCATATTGGCCATTCTTCAATTCGTTGAAAGCCATCTGGTAGGCGGCTTCACTTTCCGGTGAGTCCACCGTGGTCCGCGCGGGTGCCCCACCCTCGGCGGAAACTTCCGGCATCACGTCGGCTAATGGCGACGCCACTGACTGCGCGGACATCGCCAGCGCCGCTTCCGTATCCGCGATATCAGCCGCCAGAGTGTCTTCGGCGGCACCGGTCGTCACCTCTGGCCGGACCACGGGGACAGACTCGGCTTCCACAACAGGCGCAGCAGAACCGATATCTGCAATGACATCCGCCGGCACAGCCGGGACGTCATCGGTGGTGGTTTCGATACTCAGGCCTTCCGCCGGCATGCCCGCCACTTCCGGCGCCGCGGCGGCATCAAACAACGCCAGCGGCGGTTCATCGGCAAGCCCTGGAATGGAGCCCGACTCTATGGTCTGCAGGCGTGCATCCAGATTGTTGTAACCATCGCGTTGCTGCGCCCGCATTTCCCGCAGGACGTTGTTCTGGACATCCAGCTGGCCGCGCAATGCCTGCACCTGCTGCTGCAAGGATTCCACCTGCGACAGCAGCTCCAGCAATCCCTGGCCGTCGAGTATCGCTTCCACCCGCGCGAGGCGTTCGTCCAGTTCCTTGCGCGATTGCGCCATTACTGAACCGCTGGCAGCAATCGCCACCAACAACATCATCGCCCTGGCCATTTGCGTCGCATTCATATTCAACTCCTGCACTTCCTTACTGAAACACTGCTATCACTGCCGTCGACCGGTCGCCGGCGGCAGTAAAACGAAAACCATCGGGTCATCAATAAATGATTTCAACCCGGCGATTGACCTGGTAGGAGGCCTCGTCATGGCCTTCAGCCACCGGGCGCTCTTCACCGTAGCTCACGGTACGTACCTGATTGGCACTGGCGCCAAGCAGCACCAATTGCCGACGGATCGACATTGCGCGCCGCTCACCGAGCGCCAGATTGTATTCGCGCGACCCGCGCTCATCGGCATGGCCTTCCAGCGTCATCGTGCTGTCCGGCCGGCTGGCCAGGTAGCGGGCATGGGCTTCGATGATCGGGCGATACTCTTCGCGCATCGAGTCACTGTCGTAATCAAAATAGATCACCCGTTGCGACAGCAAGTCACCACTGGGTGCGTCAAGTTCGTTGCCGGCAAACGATTCGCTATCCCCGATACCGCGGGTGCGCGCACTGTCGATCTCGGCGTTTTCATCCGCGCCGATACCCTGTTCGACGACTTCCGCGCCGCTGTCGCCGGTACTCTTGCGGCTGGTGCCACACGCGGTAACTGCAATACCAAGCACCACTATTGCCGCAATCTTCGCGAGCCTTGAAATATTCATATGCAAACCTCTCTCCCTTTTAAGAGAAGACGAATGAACTGGATTGAACGTTGATGGATCAGCCGGCGACTGCCGACCGGGTTTTCGAAATCCGGATAGACGCGATATGACGTGAGATATGTTCTGCGCATGATTATAAATCGCCATCATCATTCGCGGAATGGGCCCCAGGCGGGTTCGCGGACCTCTCCCCGCTGCAAGGCCAGCCGTTGCCGCGTGCGGCCGTCCACCGATACCGCAGCCAGTTCCGTGCCTGCCGGCCCGGTGGTGGTGTACATCAGCATGGCGCTGTTCGGCGCGAAGGTCGGCGATTCGTCCAGCCGGGCGGTGGTGACGACTTCAAACGACTGCGGGCTCAAGGTCAGAACGCCAATCTGGTAGCCCTGACCATTGCTGGTCACCATGGCGATCCGCTTGCCGTCCGGTGCATAACGCGGGCGGGCGTTGTAGTTGCTCTGGTTGAACGTCAACCGCCGCTGCGCGCCGCTGCGCAGATTCACTTCGTAGATCTGCGGGCCGCCGCCACGGTCCGAGGTGAACACCAGCGATTGTCCATCCGGCGCCCAGCTTGCTTCGGTGTCGATGGCGGGATTGTTGGTGACGCGCTGCTGGCTGCCGGTCGTCAGGTCGCGAACATAGATTTCCGGGTTGCCATCGCGCGACAGCGTCATCGCCAGCCGACGACCATCAGGTGAAAATGCCGGCGAACTGTTGATGCCGGGGCCGGCCGAAATGACTTCCCGCGCGCCGGTTCGGATGTTCTGCAGGTAGATGGCGGAATTGCGCTCTTCGAAAGAAACATACGCGATGCGGTCTCCATCGGGCGCCCATGCCGGCGACATGATGGGCTGCGGCGATTCGAGCAAGGTGCGGGCATTGAAGCCATCGGAATCGGCCACCTGCAACCGGTAGGTCCGTTTGCCGTTGGCCGCTTTGTCCGAGGTCACATACGCGACCTGCGTGGCGGCCACCCCTTTCTGGCCGACCAGCTTCTCGTAAATGATGTCCGCGATGCGATGCGCTGTCAGGCGCAGGTTGGCGGTACTGGCGGCGATGCGGAAACCGGTCAACTGGGATGCACGGAAGGAATCCAGCAAGCGGAACGAGATATCGTAGCGATCCGGTTGGGTCTGCGAGATCGTGCCAATCACCAGGTTGTCCATGCCCAGGCGCTGCCAATCCTGAAAGCGGACGGCGGCAAATTCCGTCGGTTGGGCTGGCATCTGCGCGCTCGCCATCGGACTGAATCGACCACTGCGGGCCAGATCGGCGGCGATGATGCCGGCGACATCAATCGGGGGGGCGGCGGAATTGCCGCGCCAACCCAGCGGTACGACGGCAATGGGCAAGGGTGCATCCGCGCCGGATTCGATGGTGATGCGGATGGGCTCCTGCGCTGACGTCGGCGCGATCCAGCCCAGCGCACACGCAATGACCATCATCAAGGTACGGCCGGCGACGGCAGTGATTCTGTTCGTCATGGATTTGTTCACATGTCCTCTGTTCATCGGTGTCATGCCTTACGGTGGCACGAATTCAAATTCGAAGGCCTGCATCTTCGTCAGCAATCTTGCGTCGTCGGGCACCGGCAACGGCGACGCCCGCAGCACCGCTAGTTGCGCCTGACGGTCGAATACCGCATTGCCGCTGGACTGCACAACCGTTGGTTCACTGACCACGCCGCCCGGCGCAACCTTGATCAGCAACACACAGCGCAAGCCTTGCGAGCCGGCCGGAATGATCCAGGATGACTCGATCTTCGATTTAATCTGTGCGAAGTAGCGACTGATGACGACGCGATCCTGTGCTTCCTGCTCCGCGGCTTTGCGTTTGGCTTCCTCCTCCGCCAGCCGTTTCGCTTCGGCTTCCTTGCGCTTGCGCTCGTCCTCTGCCTTGCGCTTCTCTTCTGCCAGCCTGGCCTCTTCCTCTTTGCGGCGCTTCTCCTGCGCCAGCCGTTCCTCTTCCTTGCGCTGGCGTTCGGCTTCCGCCTTGCGCTTCTCTTCGGCCAGCCGCGCCTCTTCTTCCTTGCGCCGCTTTTCGTCGGCCAGCTTCGCTTCCTCTGCTTTACGCGTTGCCTCGGCCTGTCGCTGTTCCGCAGCCGCAGCCTCGGCCTGCTCTTCCGCCTGTTGGCGCGCCTGTTCTTCCTGCCGCTTGCGCACCGCTTCGCGTTCGCGGCGTTGCTGATCAATTCGCGCCTGCTCGGCGGCGCGCTGTTCCGCGGCCCGACGGTCCCGTTCCGCAGTCAGAACGGATGAGTCGACCGCGGTGGCCTGAATGATCGGCGCCTGCGCCACCGGCCGTATCGCTTCGCGGTGAAAGTCGATGCTGAATACCAGTGCGCCGAACACCAGTGCATGCAGCACCACGGCCAGTATTAAAGAGCGATACCTTTCAAACCTGTTGCTGGACATCAATGGCCACCGCGACTTCCGCTGACTATTCCAATGGCGGCTCGGAAATCAGGCCGACGTTCTTCACGCCCGAACGGCTCAACATTTCCATCACTTCCACCACGCTGCCATAAGGAACGTTACGATCGCCTTTCAGGTAGACGGGTATGCCGGGTTTCTGCTCGAGCAGGCCGCTCACGCGGGTAATCAAGCCATCAATCGCCAACGGTTCATCCTCGCTGCCGCCGTAATCCACGTACAGACGGCCGGTGGAATCGATTGTGATGACCACCGGCTGCTGGTCCTCCGGTTGAATCGGCGTCGATTCAACCTGCGGCAGATCGACTTTGACGCCCTGGGTCACCAGCGGTGCGGTCACCATGAAGATGATCAGCAACACCAGCATGACGTCGATGTACGGCACGACGTTCATATCAGACATCAGGTTGCCCGTACGTCGACGGCTCATGAGTGCACCTGTCGCTGCAGAATCGCAGCGAACTCCTCCTGGAAGATGTCGTAGCGCGCGAACAGCCGATCAATTTCACTGGAATAGCGGTTGAAGGCGATCACCGCGGGTATGGCGGCGAACAAGCCCATCGCAGTGGCAATCAACGCTTCGGATATACCGGGCGCGACCATGGCCAGGGTCGCCTGGTGAACATTACTCAAGGACTTGAATGAATTCATGATGCCCCACACCGTGCCGAACAAACCGATGTACGGGCTGACCGAACCAACTGTGGCGAGGAACGGCAGACTGGTTTCCAGCTCCTCGATTTCACGATTCAGCGAGATGCGCATTGCACGTTGCGCGCCTTCGAGAATCGACGTCGGCTGGATGTTCTCACGCTTGCGCAAGCGGGCGAATTCCTTGAACCCGGCAACGAACATGCGCTCCATCCCCTCGGTCGCACGGTTGGCGCCGGTGATGCGGTTGAACAAGGTGGTCAGGTCTTCGGTGGACCAGAACACTTCCTCGAACGAATCGGCTTCGTCACGCGCGCCACGGAATTCGCGCCGCTTGCGGATGATGATTGCCCAGGAATAGATCGATGCCAGGATGAGCACCAGCATGACGCCTTTCACCAGCGGTGACGCGCTCAGAACCAGCCCGGTAATCGAAAGATCGGTCTCCACTGCCTGAATCCTCCCGCGACCTGTGCCAACCGATCGCCTGTTTGTTGAACCTCCGACTAACGTCGAAGCTGTTTAGTGCCCGGCCAATGCCGCGGCAACCACCGCCGGAATCGGCGCCGGTTTGAATTCATCCGCGCCGATACATGCGACCACCACCGATGCGCTGCATAAGGCCTCACCGGTGGCATCGTGAATCTCCTGCCGGAATTCGACGCTGACGCGTCGCAACTGGGTCACCGTGGTGGTCACCGTCAATTCCTGGTCCAGCCGTGCCGGGCGGATGAATTCCACCGCCATGCGCCGTACCGCAAAGCCGATGCGGTGCGAACCGTAGAGGTCGTATTGGTTGAAACCGGCATCCCGCAACATTTCGGTGCGGGCCCGCTCCATGAACTTGAGGTAATTGGAGTGATAGACGACGCCACCGGCATCGGTATCTTCGTAATACACGCGGACGCGCAGGGTGGCAGAATAGGTCTCGCTCATGAACGGGTGCTGAATAATTGACGGCGCGACGTGATCCAGGCCGTTGACCATCGCCGAGTGCACGTGCGGGTTTCAGTTTTCATTGTCAAACATGTCCTGCGGTGCTGCCGGCCCCGCTGGCACTGGCAGCCCGAAATGTTCCCAGGCCAGGCGGGTGGCCACGCGGCCGCGCGCCGTGCGCATCAAAAATCCCTGCTGGATCAGAAACGGTTCCAGTACATCTTCAATCGTGCCGCGTTCCTCGCCGATGGCCGCTGCCAGGGAATCGATTCCAACGGGGCCGCCATCGAACTTCTGCATGATCGCCAGTAACAGCTTGCGATCCATCATGTCCAGGCCGTGGGTATCGACATTCAGCATATCCAACGCACGGCTGGCGATATCTCCGGTCACCACACCGTTGCCCTTCACCTGCGCGTAATCGCGCACCCGGCGCAACAGGCGGTTGGCGATGCGGGGTGTGCCGCGCGAGCGGCCGGCGATCTCACGCGCGCCGGCTTCATCGGCAGTCACCCCGAGGATGCCGGCCGAGCGGGTGATGATACGGGCAAGATCGTTGGCACCGTAGAACTCCAAACGCTGAACGATGCCGAAGCGATCACGCAATGGTGACGTCAGCAGGCCGGCTCGCGTGGTTGCGCCCACCAACGTGAAGCGGGGGATATCGAGCTTGATTGCTCGCGCCGCCGGCCCTTCACCGATCATGATGTCGAGTTGGTAATCCTCCATCGCGGGGTAGAGGATTTCTTCCACCACCGGGCTGAGCCGATGGATTTCATCGATGAACAGCACGTCATGCGGTTCCAGGTTGGTCAACTGGGCCGCAAGTTCGGCGGGACGCTCCAATACCGGACCCGAGGTTTGCTTGAGATTGACGCCCATTTCATGCGCGATGATGTGCGCGAGCGTGGTTTTGCCCAGCCCGGGTGGCCCGAAGATCAGCACATGATCCAGCGCCTCGCGCCGACCGCGCGCGGCATCGATGAAGATCTCCAGTTGTTCGTGAACGGCGGGCTGACCGATATAGTCAGCCAGTCGCACCGGACGTATCGCATTGTCGCTGACACGATCGTCGCTCAGTGCATCAGCGGTGATGATTCGTTCGCTCGCCATGGCCCTCACAAGTGTCCTGGTCAATGCACACATTGATGGTCGGTTCCGCAGTCGCGGAATGATTTCGACCATACTGTGTGAAAGCGGCCATTATAGGACGCAATTCGGGCAGAATTGGGATTCGCCGCAGCACGGTGGCACGACGCGAACAGCGCTTGTCCGTTCAGGATTTGAGCAATGCCTTCAACGCTTCGCGGATGATGGCCTCGCTGGTCATGCCCTGGCAGTCCAATGCATGGACGAACCGCGAGGCTTCGGCAGGGCGATAGCCAAGTGCTATCAGCCCGCTGACAGCGTCCGCCACCGGATCGGCCTTGGCCGCGGCGGCGCCCGATGTCGCCAATCGTTCCACGCCGGTCAGGTTGCGCAGTCCGTCGCGCATTTCGACGATCAACCTTTCGGCGGTCTTCTTGCCCACGCCGGGGAGCGCGGTCAGCCGTGTCGCATCGCCATCAGCAATGCAGCGGATGAACTCATCGGCTTCCATGCCGGAGAGTATCCCCAGCGCCATCTTCGCGCCGATACTGTTGACCTTGATCAGTGCGCGGAACAACTCGCGCTCGTCGGCGGTAGTGAAGCCAAACAACAGCTGCGCGTCTTCGCGCTGTACGTGATGAATGTAGAGAAATACCTGCTCGCCGGTTGCCGGCAACCGGTAGATGCAGGTCATCGGTGCATGGACTTCGTAACCGACCCCGCTGATCTCCACCAGCAGTACCGGTGGTCGGACCTCCGTCAGCGTGCCACGCAACGAGCCAATCATCGGCGCCGGGTTCCGCTCACCGCGGCGGTGGCGACGGCCAGCCTTGTTGCCATACGGCGGGTGTGCCCGTGGCAGATCGCCACAGCCAAAGCATCGGCTTCGTCAGCCTGTGGTGCGCGGCTCAGATTCAATAACATGCGGACCATGTAGCCGACCTGCGACTTCTCCGCATGGCCACGGCCGACAATCGCCTGTTTGATCTGGTTCGGGCTGTATTCGTGGACCGGCAGTTCAGCATGACCCAACGCGACAATCGCCGCGCCGCGAGCCTGGCCAAGTTTCAATGCCGAATCGGGGTTGCGATTGACGAACACGCGCTCGATTGCGGCTTCGACCGGTGCGTATTGCGCGATGACTTCACTCAGATGATCGTGAATCCGACAGAGGCGTTCGGACAGGGAGTCCTCCGGCAACTTGATGGTACCGGAATGCAGATACGCCGCCCGATCCCCGGCCATGCTGATAACGCCGTAACCGGTATTCCGCGAACCGGGGTCGATGCCCAGGATAACGGTCAAGCGTGGCTCCGCTCAGGCATTCAGCGCTTCCAGCACTTCCTGGCTGATGTCCGCATTGGAGTAGACCTTCTGCACATCATCGAGATCTTCAAGCATGTCCAACATCTTGATCATCTTTTCAGCATCATCAAGCACCAGTTCACTGCTCGTGCTTGGACGCATCGTGACTTCGGCTGATTCGGGCGTGAAACCCGCGGCAATCATCGCGTCCTTCACCGTCACAAACTCGTCCGGATCAGTCAGCACGTCGCACGATCCGTCGTCATTGGCGATGACGTCATCGGCGCCGGCTTCCAACGCGGCTTCCATCACTGCGTCGCCGTCCACGCCTGACTCGTAGCTCAACACACCGCACTTGGTGAACAGGTACCCCACCGAGCCGTCGGTGCCGAGATTGCCACCGCATTTGGTGAACGCATGGCGCACTTCGGCGACCGTGCGATTGCGGTTGTCCGTCATGCAGTCAACCATCACCGCGATGCCGCCAGGGCCGTAGCCCTCATAACGGATTTCCTCGAGATTCTCGTTTTCGCCGGCGCCGCCCCCGCGCTGGATGGCGCGCTCGATGGTGTCCTTGGTCATGTTGGCCGCCAGGGCGCTGTCGATCGCCGCGCGCAGGCGCGGATTCGAACCGGCATCAACGCCACCCATCCGGGCGGAAATGGTGATTTCACGAATCAACCGGGTGAAGATCTTGCCGCGCTTGGCATCCTGCTTGCCCTTGCGGTGCTTGATGTTCGCCCATTTACTGTGGCCTGCCATGTCGAGGGTCTCTCTGCAATTCCAATCTATGCGTTATAGCTGCGGCTGATGCCGCCAAATCGCGGCGCATTGTCGCAAATTTGCCCGGTCAATACACCGGGGCTTGCGGCGGATTACGCGTCGTTGGCCCCGTAAATCTGCTGCTTACGGGCGGCGGCGAAATCCAGCAACCGCTTGATGGATACCACGGCTTTTCTACCGATTTGAGCATCGACATGGATCTCGTTGCTCATGTCACGCAACGTGTTGCGAACTTTCTCGAGCGAATTCATGGCCATCCACGGGCAGTGCGCACAGCTGCGACAGGTCGCTCCCTGGCCCGCCGTGGGCGCCTCAATCAAGGTCTTGCCAGGGGCGGCTTCGCGAATCTTGTGGAAGATGCCGCGATCGGTGGCGACGATCAGTTCATCGACGGTGGCTTCCCGGGCGGCTTTGATGATGCCGGTCGTGGAACCCACGTAGTCCGCCAGTTCGATGACCGATGGCGGCGACTCCGGATGCACCAGCACCCGCGCATGCGGATGGGCCGCCTTCAGGTCGCGCAGCTCTTCGCCTTTGAATTCCTCGTGGACGACGCAGGCGCCGTTCCATAGCAGCATGTCGGCGCCGGTCTGTTCCTGGACGTAGCGCCCGAGGTAGCGATCCGGCGCCCAGAGTATCTTTTCACCCTTGGCCTTCAGTTCGTTGATGACTTCCACCGCGCTGCTCGAGGTCACCATCCAATCCGCGCGCGCTTTGACCGCGGCGCTGGTGTTGGCGTAGACCACTACTGTGCGATCGGGGTGCTGGTCGCAGAACTCGGCGAACTTGTCCGCCGGGCATCCCAGATCCAGCGAGCACTCGGCATGCAGGTCCGGCATCAGAACGCGTTTCTCCGGGTTCAGGATCTTGGCGGTCTCGCCCATGAAGCGGACGCCGGCGACAATCAGGGTGGAGGCTGGGTGTTCGTGACCGAAACGCGCCATGTCCAGTGAATCCGACACGTAACCGCCGGTCTCGTCCGCCAGGCGCTGGATGTCGGCGTCAGTGTAGTAATGCGCGACCAGGACGGCATCCCGCTGCTTGAGTAACGCCTTGATCTCCTCGCGCAGCGCGGCGCGCCGGTCAGCGTCCACACTGACTTCGACGGTGGGCGGGACATCAAACGGTGGCAGTTCAACGTCGGCAAGCGGGGCACTTTGGGTCGTCATTATGCGTGGCTCCTTCGGGTGGACGGTGAGTCCGTCAGCGAAAAATCTGTATGCCGCGGGTCGTTGCGGCTCGATATAACATGGCCGGCCGGTGCTGACCCAGCCGTTGCCGACGCCCTGTGTCCTCGACCACGCCAAGGCCAAGGATCTGTTTACGGAAGTTCCGTTTGTCCAGCGGGTGACCAAGGATGGCCTCGCAGACATTCTGCAGGGCACTGAGCGGAAACTCGGCCGGCAACAGCTTCAGAGCGATGGAAGAATACGACAGTTTTGCGCGCAGCCGGGTGAGCGCATCGGCAATGATGCGTGCGTGGTCGAAAGCCAGCGAGGGCAGCGAGCTGACCGCAAACCACCGTGCGTCCGCGGCATCATCAGCGGCGGCCAGCGATTGCGCCGTATCCGACTTCAAGCCCAGATAGGCGATGGTCACCGTGCGACCCCGTGGATCGCGGCCTGGATCACCATAGCTAGCCAGTTGTTCCAGGTAGTCCGGAACTACACCGGTCTCCTCGACCAGCTCACGCGCGGCGCACTCGGCCAAGGTTTCATCCGGTTCCAGGAAGCCACCGGGTAGCGCCCAGCAGCCGGCGAACGGTGCGTTCGCGCGAGCGATCAGAAGCACCTCGAGTTTGTGCTCACTTACTCGGAAAACCGCACAATCCGTGGTAACCATCGCGGGCGTGGGGATTGGCACGAGGCGCTGATACCTGCAAGTGTCTGAACGACACTTACTTTAGTGTCACATCAACACTGATGCAACCGGACCAACGCCTCAGGCGTTGGCCGGTTTGCGTGGCCGCAGGCTCAACTCGCGCATCTGGGCCTCGGAGACTTCGGCCGGCGCCTCGGTCAGCGGGCAGGCCGCGGTCTGCGTCTTGGGGAAAGCGATGACGTCGCGAATCGAACCGGCACCGGTCATCAGGGTAGCGATACGGTCGAGGCCGAAGGCGATGCCCGCGTGGGGGGGTGCGCCATATTTGAGGGCGTCAAGCAGGAAACCGAATTTCTGCTGTGCCTCCTCCTCACCGATGCGCAGCGCATTGAACACCTGCTGCTGGATGTCGGCGCGATGGATACGCACCGAGCCACCACCGATTTCCCAACCGTTCAAGGCGAGGTCGTAGGCCTTGGCAAGGCACTGCCCCGGGTCGGTCGTCAGCAACGCCAGGTGTTCGTCCATCGGACTGGTGAAAGGGTGGTGGGCGGCGGCATAACGGTCGGCGTCCTCGTCGTATTCGAACATCGGGAAATCGACCACCCATACCGGCTTCCAGCCATCTTCCATCAGGCCGTGCTTGCGGGCGAACTCGCTGTGGCCGATCTTCGTCCGCAGAGCACCCAGCGCGTCATTGACGATCTTGCCGCGATCGGCGCCGAAGAAGATGACATCACCATTCTGCGCGCCGGTGCGCGCGAGGATTTCCTTCAGCGCCGCGTCGTGCAGATTCTTGACGATCGGGCTCTGCAAACCGTCGCGGCCGGCGCCCAGATCGTTGACCTTGATATACGCCAGGCCCTTGGCGCCATAAATCTTCACGAAATCGGTATAACCATCGATTTCCGAGCGCGGCAACTCACCGCCGTGCGGCACACGCAGTGCGGCGACACGGCCATCCTTCAGCTCCGTGGCGCCTTTGAACACCTTGAAATCGACATCGCCCATCACGTCGGTCAGCTCAGTCAATTCCAGCTTGACCCGCAGGTCAGGCTTGTCAGATCCGAATCGGCGCATGGCGTCCGCGTAGGTCAGTACCGGGAACGCTGACGGCAGTTCGACATTGATGGCCTGGCTGAACATGGTGCGCACGAGATGCTCCATCAGGCCACGGACATCGTCCGCGCCCATGAAGGAAGTCTCGATATCGATCTGGGTGAATTCAGGCTGCCTGTCCGCGCGTAAATCCTCGTCACGGAAACAACGAACGATCTGATAGTAGCGGTCAAATCCGGCCACCATCAGCAGCTGCTTGAACAGCTGCGGCGACTGCGGCAGGGCGAAGAACTTGCCGGGATGGGTACGGGACGGCACCAGGTAATCGCGCGCGCCTTCCGGCGTCGCCTTGGTCAGCATCGGTGTTTCGATTTCGACGAAGCCATTCTCATCGAGAAAACGGCGCGCGGCACTGGCGACCTTCGCCCGCAGCAACAGGTTGCGCTGCATGACCGGGCGACGCAGGTCCACCACCCGGTGGCGCAAGCGCACGTCCTCGTGCACGTGCTCATCGTCGAGCTGAAATGGCGGGGTTTCCGCGGCGTTCAGGATTTCGAGTTCATGTCCGAGCACTTCAATCTGGCCGGTCGGCAGGTCAGGGTTCACCGTGCCCGCGGGGCGTGCGCGCACGCGCCCGGTCACCCGCAGCACATACTCCGAGCGGACGCGCTCGGCACGGGCAAAGGCCTCGGCCGTATCGGGGTCGAAGACGACTTGCAGCACACCTTCGCGGTCGCGCAGATCAATGAAGATGACGCCGCCGTGATCGCGACGGTGATGCACCCAACCGCAGACCGTGACTTCGCTGGATATCAGGGCTTCGGTCACCTGACCGCAATAATGTGTACGCATGGGTCTCCCGCAACTTGCGCCGGATAGCTGTTGAGGCCGGCAAAGAGGGCGGAATGATACGGGGTGCGGGGTAGCGCCGCAACATAGGTCACGGCGCACCAGAGGGCTCGAAAATCAGTCCGAGCCGGGAGTACCGCTGCTGCTTGAACCGCTGCCGCTGGACCCGGAATCGGCTGTGCTGGTGCTGCTGCTGTCGCTAGTCGTCGAGGCCGCCGGCTTGGCGTCGCCGCCACTGCCCGCAGAACCGGTGTTCTTGCTCTTGGCGTTGTCGCGAAAATCGGTGACATACCAGCCGGTACCCTTGAGCTGAAACCCGGCACGGGAGATGAGCTTACGCGGCGCCGGGGCGTTGCACTCGGGACAATGCTCGGGGGGCGGGTCGGAAATCTTCACCAATAATTCGAACTTGTGCCCGCATTTGTCGCATTCGTACTCGTAAATCGGCATTGCCTGTTCCCTTGAAAATTCGTTCCGGCGCGAAATCAGAGCCGGCATGATGGGGATTTCAGCGCGATTTTCAAGCATTCCGGGCGGATTTCCGCCCAATCGCCCGCAACCTACAATGCCCGAATGGATTTTTCTCCGGCATCCCCCGTCCTCGGCGGCGCCTTTGCCCTGTGCGTATTCCTCGGTGCGGCGCTGGCCGCCAGCGGTTTCTGCACGATGGGCGCGATATCCGACCTCGTGCTCACCGGCGATGGCCGGCGGTTGCACGCGTGGCGTTGGGCGATGGTTACTGCGGCCGTCGGTGTCATGCTGCTGACATGGCTCACGGATTTTGCCGCGTCCGCGGCACGCATCCCCTACGCCGACGCGTCGCTGGACTGGGGCCGGAGTGTGGTCGGTGGCCTGTTGTTCGGCGCCGGCATGGTGGCAGGCGGCGGCTGCGTCAGCCGTAACGTCGTCCGCCTCGGACTCGGCGATTTGAACAGCGCCGTCACGCTGGCGGCGACAGCGTTGTCCGCCTGGTGGCTGGTCTGGCGTGGCGGGTACGGTGCGGTCATCGGCCCGCTACTCGATGGCATGACTGTAAACGTGGCCATGCTCGGGAGCACAGACCAACGTCTGCCATCGGTGCTTGCCGGCTTCGGAATGCCCCGCACGCCAGCGGAAACAGCGGTGATTCTGGCGTTGATTCTCTGGCTCGTCGTGCGCGGCCGCGCCAGTCAGGGCATTCGCCTGTCGCGAGCGTTGTACGTTGCCGGAATCGGCATGGGCGTGGTGGTCACCGCGCTCTGGTGGCTGATCTCCGGCCCCACGGGCCAACGCTGGATACAGGAGGCCGAATTTGCTCTGACTTCGCCGCCGGGCACTGGTGTACAGGCGCTGACATTCATCCGCCCGCTCGCTGATTCCATCAACTATCTTCGTTCGCCGAGTATTTCCAACATCACTTTCGGAATGTCGACGCTCATCGGCACACTGACAGGCGCTATGGCCTACGCCTTGTATCGGGGCCGGTTACAGGTGTTGAAACTGCGGCCGGGGCTGTTTGTGCGCAATGTGGCCGCAGGCATTTTGCTCGGCACAGGGGGTGTCACTGCAATGGGCTGTTCCATTGGTCAGGGCATCACTGGAATATCCACCCTGGCCCTGGGATCAATGATTGCAGTGCTCTCGATGATCGCCGGTTGCGCCTTCGCTGTCGCCCTTACCTACCAGTGGTCGTTGCACTCAGATGGCGGCCGATGGCGTAAAGCGGCGCGCAATGCATTGACGGATATTTTGATCGCATTGAAATCAGTATGAGTTTCGCCGGAACTGGCATCATCGTCGATCCTTCGTTAGAATCCGCCCGCCGCAGTAAGCCGCGCCACCGTCTGCACACGCAGGGGGCATGGCAATATCCGACGGGCCGTTAGCTCAGCTGGTAGAGCAGTGGACTTTTAATCCATTGGTCGTAGGTTCGAATCCTACACGGCCCACCATTTCTTGTTGCGCTGGTTCAACTGCACGCCTCACCCGATTCGCGGCCGCCGAGCGCCGAAATCGACATTGCCGACGTTTACGTCCATCGTTTGCAGTTACAAAACGTAAATTGCCTGCCTGCGCCGTAAATAACAGAGCAACCGTCGCCGCTAGACCGCTACAGGAAAACTGCGTTCGGGTGGTCAACGATGATCATGCAAGATTCCGTGCAGCGTCAGCCAGGCGGGTTCGATTCAGCGGCGTCTCGAACACGTGTCGTTCTTGCATTGATCGAAGACGACTTCGATTCGCAGGCGCTCAACGAAGCCATCAAGCTGGCTTCGCACACCACGCGCTTCACCATCACACGCAGCAGACCGGAATTCCTCGAAGCCGTCAGCAGCTATCAGTTCTACGATGCCGGTCTGCTCTGCGCGGGCAAAGGTTCCAGCGAACTCATTCATCATGTGTGGAGTGTGCGGCCGGAGTTTCCGATCTTCCGCTTTCTCGGGCTGGAATCGACCCGCCCCGCCGCTGCCGCGCCTGAACACGTCGTCGATCTCGAACGGATTGAGGATCTTGCCCCGTTGCTGGATAACCGGGTCCGCGCCTCCGGCATCGATCATGCGCTGTTGCATGCCGCATTCCACGCCTCTGAAGACCTGTTCCACCAAATCGCTGCCAACATCGACGACATGTTGTGGGTACGAACCATCGAAGGGCGATACATCTACATGAGTGTCGCCATGGCGAAGATTTTCGGCGTTGAAGTCGAAACATTGTTTTCCGATGCCCGCAATCCACAGCTGAAAGCGCTGCACGAACAGCGAAGAACCGCCGACAAGCTTTTTGCTGACGCCATAGGCAATGGCGAACCGTTCACCGCTGACTACCCGTTCGTCGCATTCAACGGCGTGCGCAAGACGCTGCGGGAAAAAGGTTTCCCGATACGCGACGCCGATGGAGTCGTGCGGCGATACGCCGGCACCGTGCGCGATATCACGGAAGAAACGAAAATGGCGCAGGATCTGCAGCTGCACTCGAAGTTGCAATCTATCGGCCAGCTTGCCGCGGGTATCGCCCACGAGATCAACACACCGGCGCAGTACACCGGCGACAACCTGCGCTTCCTGGAAACAGGGCTGGACGATGTTGTCAGCTACCTGCGAGTCGTTGACCAGGCACTGGCCAATGCAGCAAGCGGCGACATACCGGCCGAGCAGGTGGAAGCCTTGCGCGCCTCCCGCGAAGCGGCGGATGTCGACTACGTAATGGAGGAGATCCCGCGCGCAATCTCCGAGGGGCTCGACGGTGTCGCGAGAATCACCACCATTGTCGGTGCGATGAAGGAATTCTCACATCCTGGAAGTAAATTGCAGGAGACTGTCAGCCTCAACCGGACCATTGAAAGTACGACAGTGGTCTCGCGCAACGAGTGGAAATACAACGCCGATCTGGATCTTGAGTTCGACCCGGAGCTGCCGCCGGTGCGTTGCTACCCGCAGATGATTTCGCAAGTCGTGCTCAACCTCATCGTCAACGCTGCACACGCCATCTCTGAACGCCACCGCGATAATTCAACCGGCCGGATTGTCGTCAGGACGCAGCGCGACGGCGACCACGTGATTGTGCGCATTGGCGACAATGGCGGCGGCATCCCGGCAGAAATCAGAGCGCGGGTGTTCGACCCCTTCTTTACCACCAAGGAAGTCGGGAAAGGCACCGGCCAGGGCCTGGCGATGGCGCGTACCACAATCATCGATGGCCACGGCGGGACCATTGATTTCGAGGTGGAGGAGAACGTCGGCACCGAATTCACCATTCGCATTCCGATCAACGGTATCAACAGCGAAACACAGGAGAGCGACGATGAGCATTGATGTCTTGTTCGTCGATGACGACCAGAAGATTCTGGATGGTCTGCGCAGAACGTTGCGGCCCCTTCGCTACGAGTGGAACATACGCTTTGCCTCCAGCGGGGATGCGGGCCTGCGGTTGCTGGAAGAGGCGCCCGCGGATATCGTTGTCGCGGATATGCGCATGCCCGGCATGAACGGCACTGAATTTCTGGATGCCGTCGCTCGACGTTGGCCGGCAACGGCGCGACTGGCGTTGTCTGGCGATACTGATCGCGACGCTGTCAGTTGCAGCACCGCAGTAACGCACCAGTTTCTTTCCAAGCCATGTGACATCGAAATGTTGCGCAACTCGGTTGCGCGCACGATCAGATTTCGCCGGCGCATCGACGATCCCGATCTGGTGGCGTTGATCGGGAGCCTCGATAACATTCCGTGCCTGCCAGAGATTTATGTCGCGCTGACCGACGAAATCAATTCACCCCATTGCTCGATTGCCGGTGTTGGACGCATTGTCGAGCAGGATATGGGTATGACGGCCAAGCTGTTGCAGCTGGTCAACTCGTCTTATTTCGGCTTGCCCAACAAAGTGACATCGGCCAGTACCGCCGCGGCATTTCTCGGCACCGAGACTTTGAAGGCGCTGGTGCTCGGGCTGCACCTGTTCGACAACACCGGCACCACCTCGGACTGCCATATCGACCTGTCAGCCACCTGGGCCCGCAGCCTCGCCGTCGCGGGTGCGGCCAGCTATGCCGCACGTATTGCGGGAATGGATGAGCCCGGTATCTCTGCTGCTTATTCCGCGGGTCTGCTGCACGAGATGGGCGCCGTGATCCTGTTGGCGAATCTTGGAGACTGTGCGGCGCAGCCGACCACGCCAGCGGAAGCGCTCGGTCTGACCACGATTCAACATACCGACGTTGCGGCGTATCTGCTGAGCCTGTGGGGCTTGCCGGAGAACCTGGTGGACGCCGTCGCCTTCCATGCCCAGCCGGCAAAGGCCGGGCGCAGCGCCAGACTGAACGTTCTTACCTGCGCGCATATCGGTGCGGCGCTGGCCATGTCTGAAGCGGCGTTGCTGCCGATCGAACTGGATACGAATTATCTGGAGCAGGTCGGCGCCTGCGAGCTGGCAGGCGCGGTCAGTGAATTTCTCGAAACTCAGGCGTGAGACCAATGATGAACCTTGACTCGATGAAGGCACTCTTTGTTGATGACGAGCCCCGCGTAGTAAGCGGCTATCAGCGCGCGCTGCGCAAGGTCATCAATTGCGACACGTGTACTTCCGGTAGTGAAGCCTTGGAGCATTTGGAGAAATCCGGGCCGTATGCCGTGATCGTTTCCGACATGCGAATGCCGCAGATGGACGGCGTGGAGCTTTTGAAGCAGGTACGAAAACTTGCGCCGGATACAGTACGTATCATGCTCACCGGCAACGCCGACCAGGCGACCGCGGTCGACGCCATCAATGAAGGCGACGTGTTCCGCTTCCTCAACAAGCCGTGTGAACCCAAGCTGCTTGCAGAAGCAGTCCTCGGCGGCTTTCAGAAATACCAGGCGAAAACCGCCGAAAAGGAACTGTTGGGCAAGACGCTCACCGGTGCGGTCGAGGCGCTGGCTGAAACACTGGCCATGGCAAACCCCGCTGCGTGGGGTCGCATCGCACGGTTGCAGACACATCTGCGTGCAATTTCCGATGTCATCCGTAACCAGCAGGACTGGGAACTGGATGTACTTGCCACGCTGTCGCAGGTGGGCAGCATGGTGATCGACGATTCCCTGTTGCTGCGTGACGCGGATGGTCAGGCGCTGGCACCCGAAGAACAGCGCGCGATGGTCCAGTTTGCGGAACTGGGTGGCACAATTGTCGGGCGCATACCGCGGCTGGAAAACATTGCTGCGGCAACCAGGATGCAACGGCTGAATTTCTCGGATCGGGCGGCGGATTCGTCTCAACCGCAGGGTAAGGACATTCCGCTGATGGCCCGCCTGCTGCACGTGATGGTGGACTACGATGTGCTGAGTGCCGCCCAAGGCTCGACGCCCATGCGTGCGCTGTCGCGGCTGCAGGATTTCGCCTATCGCTACGATCCGGACCTGTTGCGCGCGCTCGAACCGTACGCCCAGGCCAGTGAGAACGCGTCCATCCGCGAGATTCAGGTTGTGGACCTGGCGCCGGGCATGCTGCTGGCGACAGACATCGTCACCAGTCAGGACAAATTGCTGGCGCGGTCTGGCCAGACGCTGACCGAGGCCAGCTGTGAGCGCCTTCGGGTTCTGGCACGACACGGCGTGATCCCTGCCAGCGTCGGCGTGTTCGCAACGATTTCCACCGCGACCAATGGCTCCTTCACCATCAACTGAAGTTGTGCAACCCAAGTGATGGTCCAGATGCCCCGGGCTTGGCCGGTCATTGAGCCCGGGGCCGGCCAGGGGCCCATCCTGGTCGACGCCAGCGCCACAATCTATTGATTACGCGGAATTTTCCGCCATTGCCCGGGTGCCATGTCCCACCCCATTTGGCGCGCATGATACTTACCCGACCCGCAGAATCATCGTACCGGACAAGCTTTAGTCTTTGACTAATGATTTAGACCTGATCTAAATTAGCCCTGGAATCAGTCTAAATCGGGGCCGTCATGTCGTTCCTCAGTCACAACTGGAAGTTGTTCGTCAGCAGCCTGCCGTTGTTGGTTGGATTTGCCTGGCAAACTTCGCTGGCCGCCCCTGCAGCCACGACACCTGTCGCCATCGAACGCACCGTCCTGCTGGACTACCTGGCGGGCAATGGCATCTTCACTTTGGTTGACGCCCGAAGCCCGACTGAATTCGCCAGCGGTCACGTGGTGCGCGCAATCAATATTCCGCACGACGACGTGGTCGGCAGCTTTGATCGGCTGCCCACCGACATCGACGCACCTATCGTCACCTATTGCAGTACCGGCCGACGCGCCGCCGATCTTGCGAGCACGCTGAAGATGATGGGCTACACCCATGTCGTCGCGCTGGCGCCGCAGCAACTGTTCTGGGCCGACCAACTGCCGGTATTCAACTGCGGTAGCGAGCCGCAGGATGGCCTTTCGGCCAGCGACCTGATCGACGAGCAACTACAACGCATTACACAAACCGGGGTAAACCAATGAAGAAAACCATCGCCATCGCAGCGACCATGCTGGCAGCTCAGGTGTGTGCCGCGCCGCTGGGCCTGCCTGAGGTACCGATTCCGGCCGCCAACCCGCAGACCGAAGAAAAGGTCGCGCTGGGGCAGCGCCTGTTCAACGACACCCGCTTCAGCAGCACCGGGACGGTGAGTTGCGCGACCTGCCACGCCTCCGGCACGGCGTTTACCGACAGCCCGAAGCATGTCTCGGAAGGCATCAACCAACTGACCGGTACACGCAATGCGCCGACCGTCGTCAATGCGGCGTTCAACCAGACCCAGTTCTGGGATGGCCGTTCGCCGGACCTGGAGGATCAGGCGTTGCATCCGTTCCTGAACCCGGTGGAGATGGGCCTGCCCGACCACGGCCCCATCCTGGCGACGATTCGTGATGATCGCGGTTACACCCGTGCCTTCAAACGTGTTTTCAACATCGACACAAGTGACATCACCATCAAACACGTGACGCAGGCGATTGCCGCGTTCGAGCGCACTATCGTCAGTGGCGACAGTCCGTTTGACCGCTGGTATTACGGCCATGACGACAACGCGATCGGCGATGCGGCGAAGCGCGGATTCGAGGTGTTTCTGAAAGAAGGCCGCTGTGTTTCCTGTCATTCCATGGAACAGGATTTCGCGCTGTTCACGGACCACAAGTTTCACAACATCGGAATCGGCATCAATGATATCCAGGGCAAGGTCACAGGGCTTGCCAGGGCCTTCCTGGTTGCCAAGGCCAATGGCGCCGATGTCGACGTCGCAGTGTTGACCGATGCCGATACATCACATCTCGGCCGCTTTGCCGTCACTGACGATCTCAGCAAGATGGGCGCGTTCAAAACGCCCACCTTGCGCAATATTGCCGTGACCGCGCCCTACATGCATGACGGCAGCCTGGACACGTTGGAGGAAGTGGTTAACCACTACAACAACGGCGGTATCACCGATCCGCAATCAGGCAATCCGAACGACTTTCTGAGCGGCGGCATTCGCCCGCTCAATCTGACCGAACAACAAATCACTGATCTGGTGGCGTTCATGGAAACGCTGACCAGCCCGACCTACGCCAACGGAGGAAACCGCTGATGAATCCAAACCGCCGCAGTTTTCTCACCAGGACCGGCGCCGCCGCCATCGCCGGCGTGCTGCCGGTCAGCATGATTCGCCTGGCCGGCGCATCGGCTGCCGATGATTTCACGTTTGCCTATATATCCGACTCCCATATCCAGCATATCCGTGGCAACGAGTTCGTGCGCAACTGGGATCGTGGACTGATTCGCGCCGTGGCCGAGACCAATCTGCTGGAACCAAAGCCGGACTTCGTCATGTTCGGTGGCGATCTCGCGCAGCTGGGCACCCGGCCGGAACTCGACCACGGGATGGAGATGCTGGCGAAGTTGAATTACAAGCTGCATGCCGTGATGGGCGAGCACGACTATTACCTCGACCTCGGTGAGTACTGGAGCGAACTGTTCGGCCCGCAGTACTACAGCTTTGATCACAAGGGCGTTCACTTCATCGTGTTGAACAGCATCCTCACCTACGACGACTGGACGTTCAACCGTTGGGACTCCGCGGCCCGCCGCATGAACGAAATGGCAGGGCTCGACAATCCGAACGGTTCGCCATTCATGGTCGGCGACAAGCAGCGGACCTGGCTGGCGGCCGACCTCGCCAAGGTCGACAAGTCCACGCCAATCGTTGTGTTTTCCCATTCACCGTTGCAGAAGATCTACAAGGGCTGGAATTTCTGGACCGAGGACGCCGACGAGATCCAGACGCTGCTGGCGCCGTTCGACAAGGTCAATGTCATTTATGGCCATGTCCACCAGATTCAGTACAACCAGATCGGTAACATCGCATTCAATTCGGTGATGGCCACCGCCTGGCCATGGCCTTACCCATCCACCTATGCACAGTCCGGCAGCCACGTGCCGGTCCTCACCGTGCCGATGAACCGGGCCGATCCGTTCAACGAACGTGACGCCACCGGCTGGCAATTGATTAACGTGCATACCGGTCGCGCGGACCTTGAATACACGTTGTACGACAACACCAACCGCACAGTCGCCTTCAACAGCGCCACTGGCCGGCCCGAAGATGTGAGCTTCCAGCGCCCTGGCAATCGCGTCGCGCCCCAGGCCCACTACTGATCGAGGAACCGATATGAGATTGCTGACCACCCTGATGCTTGCCGCGGTTTCCACCGCCGGTGTCGCCGATGAATTCACCAATGCCGACGTGGCGCGTTGGATGGAACAGTACGAACTGGTCGCACAACAAGGCCGTGCGCTTTGGACCAGCGCAGAACTGGGAACCAACGGCGTGGCCTGTGCGCAATGTCATCCCAATGCCGCCAACACGCATCCTGAAACGTACCCGAAATTCCAGAAGCAGTTGGGCCGGGTTGCCCCGATCTGGGAAATGATCAACTGGTGCATACGGAATCCCCTGCAGGGTCAGGAACTTGCAGCGGATGACCCGAGGATGACTGCGTTGCAGGCGTACATCATGAAAGAGCGACGCGGCGTTGCCCTTGAACCAGGCAAACATTGACCCCATCTGAAGACCAACCGCAATTGTCAGGCAAGGCACCGCGGTGAGAGGCGTGGCTCATATCCCCCTCCCCCCCAAACGCCAATCATCCGGTGTCTTATGAAGCGGTCAGCGGCGCTACATGCGCCGCTTTTTTTCCGCCATCCCGGACACCGCGCAGCCCCTAGTTTTCGTCATCCCGGACACCGCGCAACCCCTCTTTTTCCGTCATCCCGGACACCGCGCAGCGGTGAGCCGGGATCCATAGGGCCTGCCTCCAAGCCACATGGGTTCCGGCTCGCGGGCGCGTCCGGAACGACGGCGCAGTAAGACGAAGCCCGTGCGGATTTCCCCGGCGTTGGGTGGGGAAACTCTTTTTATGCGGGCAGTTCCGCGTGTTGAAGCCAGAACGCCGCGATCATCGCAATCAAATCCCGAAACTGGGCGTAATCGATCGGTTTGCGCAGGTAGCAATTCGCTTGCAGGTCATAGGCCGCTTTTACGTCCGACGGGGCCTGCGAGGTTGTCAACACAACCACGGGAATCGAACGAAACGTAGCATCCTGTTTTAATTCGCGCACCAGGTGCAGCCCGCTGCTTCCCTGCAGATTGATGTCAACCAGGATTAACGTCGGTAATCGCTGTGAAAGGTTTGCCGCATCTGAGGCACCTTCGGCAACCAGCAATTCCTCCAGCGCATCTTCAACATTGCTCGCGGTCACCAGGTCGCATTCGATGGCCAGATCCTGCAGCACCTCGGTCACGATCATGATGTCGACCTGGCTGTCTTCCACCAGCAGAATTTTCGGAATCGGCGTCGGGAAACTCACACCGATTCCCCGGTGTCTTCCGGATTGAATCCATCCTCGAGTTCGAACCACATGGTCGTACCCACGCCGGGCTCGGATTCAGCCCAGATCCTCCCACCATGTAACTCCACGACACGGCGGCACAAGGCCAGACCAAGCCCCGTACCTGCGTACTTGCTATGCGCATGCAAGCGACGGAAAACCGTAAAGATCTCCTCACTGAATTTCATATCAAACCCGATGCCATTGTCACGCACGGCAAAACGCCATCGTCGCGTGCCGTCGATGCGTGACGCCGTGATTGTGATGTGCGGCTGTCTGTCGCCGTGAAATTTCAGAGCGTTCGAAATCAGGTTCTGCAGGAGTTGGTTGAGCAAGGTCTTCTGCCCGGCAAGAGTTGGTAGCTCGTGCCACTCGACGACGGCGTGTATCGCAGCGATCGCAGGCTGCAATATCGTAACGACGTGCCTGGCGACCGCATCCACATCAACCGGTGCGATAGTCGCAGCATTTCGCCCGACGCGTGAATAGGCAAGCAAGCCGTCAATGATGTCCCGCATCCGGCCGGCGCCCTGCACCGCCAACTCGATGTAGGTATCAGCGTTTTCGTCTATCTGGCCTCGATACTTTTTCCTCAACAACTGCAACGGGCCGGCGATACTGCGCAGCGGTTCCTGCAGGTCGTGCGAAGCGACGTAGGCGAAGCGCTCAAGTTCCACGTTGGATCGTTGCAGTTTCATCGCCGCCACTTTCGATTCCGCCTCGACCCGCTTTTGCTCCGTGACGTCACGGGCAATCGTCGAAATCCCTGTCACCTGACCGGTTGAGTCCCGCAATGGAGAAATCGTGATCGCACAATCTATCAGGCGGCCACTTTTATGGCGCCGCCTGGTTTCAACCTGGGCAAGTGTTTCGCCTTTGTTGATACGGGCCAGGATCGCATCTTCCTCCTCGATATGGCTCGCCGGCACGATGGTTTGCGTTGCGGGCCTGTTCAGCACCTCGTCTTCAGTGAATCCGAACAAGCGGGTGGCCGCAGGGTTCCAACTGGTGATGATGCCGTCAGGCGTCTTCGATGTGATCGCGTCGAACGAGTTGTTTACGATCTGCGCAAGCTTGTGTTCAATGCGTTGCGCGTTGACCGCATCCGAGATGTCGATCATCGTGACCAGCACCCTGTTGCCGCTTTCCGACGTCGGGAAAGCCATTCTCAGCAGCACCGTCACCCCGCGGCCGTCTATCGCATTCAAGCTGATTTCAGCCGCGAAACCATGCTCGCCTGCCGCCAGGGCGTCCACTGCCCGTGCCATTGCCTCATCTGCGGCAGGGGTCGCGAATACCTGTGAGATCTTCGCTATGAGTTCATTGGCGCCGCTGGCGCCGAACAACTGAATTGCCTTCGGGTTGACACCGGTGACGGTCGTTGACGAGAGCAGCTTTCCCGCAATGTCCGGCGCATGGCGGAAGGCATTGCCGAGAGCTTCCGCGCTGGCAGCGGATTCGTCAAGGAAATCGAGGATTGGCGTCCAGTCGACTTCCAGAATTCCAATCGGTGCGATCTCGAATACATTGCGGAACCGGTGTTCACTTCTCACCAGCCGCTGCAAGGATCGCCGACGATCCTCGATTTCAGTCGCGACCCCGAACCATTTCGCAACACGCCCGTCTTCACGACGCATCGGCACCGCGCGCGTATCGAACCATCGGTATTCACCGTCATGCCGTCGGATTCGGAGTTCATCGCGATAACTGGTGGCGGTTTTCACCGCACGCTGCCACGCCAGTTGTGCCTGTGGACGATCATCGGGATGGATTAGCTCGTCAACACTGTTGCCCGGCGTCGGCGCCAGTGGCAAGCCGGTGTAGTGCACCCACTGCCGGTTTACGTAATCCAGGTTGCCCTGCGGGTCACAGGTCCAGATCATCGAAGGGGCCCCGTCGACGATGGCCTTGTAACTCGCTTCGTCACCGCAGGCCGGTGCTGCCGCGTTCGAATCGGAATCGAGAAACTCGATCGCAACCGGGCACGGTTCGCCGGATCGGGCGATGGAAGGCGTGATGCGCGCAAGTAGTGTGCGCTGCGGCGCCGTGAACAGCCGGACCGCATGGGCGCCATCGGCGATTGCCCGACCGACATCGCGCGCAAATGCTGCATCAGATGCAAATGCTTCGATGTCGGCGACTGATTTGCCGATATCACCCGGCTGAATTGCCAGAAGCGTCGAGATGGCCGGGCTGACGAGTATCAGCCGTCCGCTGGCATCCAACATTATCATCGCCGCGCCAGACGATATTTGAGCCATTGGTATGCTTGGGCCGGTGGCCTCATGTTTGTCCGCCGGGCCCTGATCCGAATCTGTGCACGGTAGTTCCATGGTTTCCCCGCACCTGTGCGTTACCACAACATGTCGCGAAAGATCCGGCATCAGGAGATCAGTCCCGGAACATTGCGACAAACCCAACTGCACGCCGTTGGTGCTGCGGCAGCAAAAACCAACAATAACAGCGGCACGGTAGCGACCGGGGTTGAGGGCTTGTGCAATTCTTACCAGTTGAAACTACTAAAGTTCCGCCGCTGGACAGCCGAAATTCAGACCTGGAGCCTTCCATACGGAAATTGGGCGGTTGCGAGGGAATATGAGGAGCCGGCTGAAATTATTCACCGGAATTCTGCTGATCAAGGATTGCCACAGCGATGACGCCTCTCCAAGCTGAAAATTCGCCATTGAATATTCTGATCGTAGAAGATTCAGAAGCCGACACGCTGTTGCTCAAATCCAATCTCGGCGAGATCGGAGACGAGATACACCAGGTGTGGGCCACTGATACTCTGGCCGGCGCGATATCGTTGCTTGCCAGCCAGGAAGTCGATGTCATTCTGCTGGACCTTACGCTACCTGACAGCACGGGTATCGCGACGGTAATGCAGGTTCGTGCGGCAGATCCGCATGTCGTGATCGTCGTGCTGACAGGCATGGCAGATGAGCGGACGGGAATACTCTCGGTACGAGCCGGCGCCCAGGATTTCCTGCACAAGGCGGAGATTGACAGTGATATCCTCAAACGCGCACTGCGCTACGCC
Organism: Gammaproteobacteria bacterium; assembly: GCA_024234975.1. Classification (GTDB taxonomy): domain Bacteria; phylum Pseudomonadota; class Gammaproteobacteria; genus JACKNH01. Next base: position 86,245 of record JACKNH010000004.1, on the reverse strand, counting down.
GTAGAACGGCAACGCCTTATTACTGAGTTGGAGCAGGCACGCGAGCTGGCCAATTACCAGGCAATGCACGATGTGCTGACGGGCCTGCCAAACCGCGCAGTGTTCTTTGATCGCCTGGAACAGGTGATTCGCAGCTCCGATCGTCAACACCAGACATTCGGACTCGCATTTCTCGACTTCGACGACTTCAAGGGCGTCAACGACGACTATGGTCATGCCATAGGAGACTTGCTGCTGATAGAGGCCAGCCATCGCTTACGCTCCGCGGTACGCCGTAGCGACACAGTGGCGCGTCTGGGCGGTGATGAGTTCACCATCATCTTTGAACGTCTGCCGGATCGGGAAACTGCCGAAGTATTGATAGCGGGACTCTGTGACCGACTGGCAACGCCTTTCCACCTGAATGGCCAATCGTTGGACATCAAGGTCAGCATCGGCCTCGCCGTGTTCCCGGAAGATGGTGCCGATGCCCAGACTTTGCTGCATGCCGCCGATAGCAAGATGTATCGCAGCAAGCGACGCGGCAAGCTCGAGCTTCAGGTCATTGCAGGCCAGGCAGACTAGGACCGCCCGGTCAACGCCCGACCGCTGTCCGGTGCAGTGCCCGGCTGATCAGCCAGATGGCGACTGCGATCAGCACAAAACTGGTTATCAACGGCGTCAGCCATTCCATTGCTGCGATGGATTCATGGCGCATCAGCCGATTCATCAGACTGATCTGCCCCAGACCCGGGACCACCACAAACCACGGTGCCGCGGCGCCCTGATTGAATACCTCGACCATTGGTACCAGTGAGAAGAAGAACACGGCTATTGCACTGTTGGCCTGTGCCTCCTTGAAGGTACGGCAGCGAACCGCAATGGCCATCAGTACCGCACCGATGGCCGCCGATAACGGCAACATGAAGTACAGGAACGCCAGCGCTTCCGCAGGTCCGAAATTGAACATCGCGCGCAGGGTCTCGCTGTTGATCAGCAGACGTGCCGGCAGATAACTGCCTACGGCGAGCAGGGTAATCAACATTCCTACGCAGGCCACCGCCGCCCATTTACCGGCAATCAGCGCTGACCGGCGTACCGGTGTCATCAACAGCGGCTCTAGCGAACCGCGCTCGCGCTCTCCCGCAGTGGTATCCAACGCCGCCGCCAGGCACCCGTAGAGTACCGCCATCATCAGCATGAACGGCATGAACGCCAGCAGTTGCGCCCCGCGCGCGGCGCGATCAGCGAGGTCACGTACATTCAATTCGACCGAAGACAACGCCGCGGGTGCGATTCCTCGCATGGCAAGCTTGATGGTGGACTGCTCCCGATTGAAGCCCCCGATGAGCTGGCGTGCGCGCTGGACGGCGGAAGCAGAGCGTTGATGCGCGGCACTGAAATACAGCTCGACCTTCGGATTTCGGCCATCGGCCATTGTCGTGCTGAAGTCCGCCGGAATCACCAGTACTGCCTCGGCGACTGAACCTGCGGCGATGCCCTGTTTGAAATCCGCAGGCGCGGCTTTGACGGTGTATGACTGGCGCGACAAGTAATTGGCCAGCGTCGGCGCGTACTCAATACCGGCAACCGTGATTTCGCGTGCCTGGTTGCTCGCTTCCATTCTTCCAATCAAAACAGACATGGCGAACATCATGGCCGGGCCCATCAACACCGCGGCCAGCAAGACCACGACCAGTGATTTCCGGTCGCGCAATGCATCGACAAATTCTTTCCTGAATACCGTGAGCGCGGAATGCAGCCAGCGGTTCCCTGAACCCGTGGTCATGCGTGGCCCTGCTCATTGGCTCTTTCGCTCGCACTGAATGCGAGAGCGACGAACGCATCTTCGAAATCCGACGTCCCCGCCCGCGCGCTGATCTCCGCCACGCTGCCATTGGCGACAGTTTTGCCGTGACTCACGATCACAACATCGTCACACAGTCGCTCGACCTCCTGCATGATGTGGGTGGAAAATACAATGCACTTGCCGAGGTCGTCACGCAGACGACGCAAGGTATTGCGCAGGCTGCGGGTTGCCAGCACATCCAGACCGTTGGTCGGTTCATCCAGAATGATGTTTCCGGGGTCGTGCACGAGTGCGCGGGCCAGCGCGGTTTTCATGCGTTCGCCCTGGCTGAAACCGATGGTGCGGCGGTCGAGCAGATCTGAAAGCTCCAGGATATCCGCCAGTTCCCGCGCCCGGCGCACGGCGTCGGGACGGGTCATGCCGTGCAGCTCGCCGTAGTAGATGATGTTTTCAAGCGCGGTCAGTCTTGGATACAAGCCGCGGGCATCGCTCAACACACCCATGCATGCGAGCGCGTGATAGGGCTGCTCGCCGACATCGAGATGATCGACGGTAATCGTGCCGCGATCCGGTGGAAACTGCGCAGCGATCATGCGCAACGTGGTGGTCTTGCCGGCGCCATTGGGTCCCAGCAGACCGAGTATCCTGCCGTCATCCGCGACGAAACTGACATCGCTCACCGCTTCAACGGTGGTCTGCGAGCGTGCGCGACCACTGATGAAGCGCTTGGCGATGCCCTGGACAACTATCATTGTTCGCCGGACTCCGCAGCAGGAAGCGTGAACGCTCCGGGGCGCGGTATGCCGGTCAGGCAAGCGGGGTCTGTCACTTCCGCGTCCCGGATATCTGCCGTTTCGATGAAGCGTGTGATGACGTCAGCCGCACAGCCCTGGCCCATGACACCATGACCGGCATTGCCAACAATGACGTGAGTCGCCTGGTCACCGAGTAGAGCGGTGACGCGCTCACCATGCCGCGGTGGCGTGACGGGATCCAGTCCACCAGACAGCACCAGTACCGGCGAGCCGCCGGGGTGTATTCGATAGAAGTCTTCGGAAACCTCGCCACGCGGCCATACCGGGCAAATCTCCAGGTAGATGCGCGCGAAGCTGGAGCCGAACGGCGCCGTGCTATCGTCGGCGACACCGGTCAGGCGGGGGAAATCCTCAGCGCATATGACCGAGAAATGCATCCCGGTCGCTGCCGCACTCTCGCCGGACGCCAATGCCGAGCCCAGGCCGACCAGCGGAGCGAAATCACCGTGACTTGCCCGGTCGATGGCCAATGGGAGGGTGCTGGCCAGCAGCGGTACATAGAGTGCGCCGCGCACCATATTCAGAATGTCGTCACGGTCCAGAAGCAGAGATTCAACCGCGCCAGTCACCGGGTGGCGGACCGTCACCTGCACTGACGCCGGCCGGAGTAATTCAATCCATTGCTGAGAGAGTCGCGGATAGTCGCGCTGACAATCCGGTGCGTCCGCGCAGTAGTCCAGCAGTGACTGCATCGCCATTGCACTGTCCGGTGCAACGGACTGCGGCAGCACCATGTCCGGCGGCGCCACACCATCAATCACCACGGTTCGCACGTGGTCAGGGTATTGGCGCATATAGTCCAGGGCAGCGCGCGTGCCGTAGGAACCGCCGATGATGTTTATCGCGGGATATGCCAGTGAATCCCGTACCGCCTCGAGGTCGGCCATCGCGATTTCCGTCGTGTAGAAGCGCAAGTCGCCGTGCGGCAGCGATGTCAGCCGGCGCAGACACTCACGAAGGCGGGCCATCTGCACCGTCTGCTCGAATGCCCGGGCCAACGATTCGGTCGGCGATCCTTCCTCACATTTCAACGGTGCGCTGCGACCGGTACCGCGTTGGTCGACCAGAACCAGATCGTGCCGGTTGCCCAGCCTCGCAAAAAGCTGCGACAACATGCCGGCCAGATCGATTGCGCTCTGCCCCGGTCCACCAGCCAGGAAGAATACCGGGTCCGGCGCCTTCGCCCGCGATAACGCCGGAATCACCACAAAGTGGATGTCGATTTGAGTTGCGTCCGGAGCTGCCGGATTCAGAGGTCGTGCCAGGCTGCCACACTGGACCTTGAACTCCAGGCCATCGACCCAGCAGGGCTGCAGTAGCGGATCCGCCGACGCGACCTCAGGCCCAAGGGCAATTCCTGCGGCCACCACCAAGCTGGTCACCAGGCGTCTGCAATTCACGGTTTCTGCCCGGGAAGAGCGTGCAGGATGATGTCATCGCGCATGGTTGGCGGTATCCGGTGAGAAGCGGAAAGCGCTCGCATTCTACACAAGACGGCGGGTCACGCCGATTCAGCGCGGCCCATAACGACAACACCCGCCGCGACCTTCAGGCCGGGGCGGGTGTATCGTTCAAAGGCTGGAAATCAGGCAGCGCGTGGCAAATCGGAGTCCGTCGCTTTGGCGGCTGCCTCAATACCCGTGGCAGGCACCGGCACCTGGGCGCGCATCGCCCGCATGCTTCCCGCTGTGGGCGTGCGCCAGATGGCACGGCCGATTTCGATAATCCGGGCAGTGGCGAACGTGGCCAGGGTGGCTGCGAACAGTGAACCGAACATTTCAACAGGACTACCGGGTAACCAGTCAGCGCCAATCAGACTGACTGCTGAACCGATGAGTAGAAGTACGGCAAGGGCATCAAGCGCTACGCAAAACCGAATTCGGGTATCCATGGGTGGGTACGTTCCTTCTTGCTTTTATATTGTCGTACCGGCTCGATGTTCCGGGCTGCCGGTCGGCACCTTCATCAGGTGCTTTAGTGGAAGGCGATTTTAGAGAAGTACGACGTCATTTCTGTGACTAAGTACTCAAATGACGCGGCGCGGCAAATGATACAACAATTAGCAACATTTCAATCAGATGGACGGCCTAGGGGAACAGGAATTATTCCCAGCCAGACCATGGCAAACAGCTGATCCACGGCGTCACACCATCATCGTCAGACGATCATGCTCACCAAGGTTATCGCGCCAGACGATTGCGATTTCGTCCGTCTGAGTAGCGGGTCGCAGACGACAAACGAGCAACGGATTGCGCGCGACGCCCTGCTCGAAGTGCGCCACCAGCACAACCTCGCCGCCATACTCGACATCGACTCTCGTGATGAAATGCCCGGCGACCCGCATCGCGCCCTCTCCGGTTGCAACGGTCATCGGGTGCGCGATCAAAATGCGGAGCTCGAGAATGTCGGCGAGACGTTCGGCCCGCACGCGGATCGAATCAGTCACGCGCAACCTCCGCGCGCAACCTCCACCCGACGGCGGTTGAGTAGAACGCCGGCGGACGTTTGCGCCGCAACGACAATCTCCTGGGTCATTGCCAGCTTGATACGGGTGGCAACCTCGGGCAGTGCGCGCGGATGCAATTCGAAATGTGCGACCAGTAACACCGGGTTGCGCGGGGCGATGACAGCAATGGATGAAACATCATGGAGGGTATCGACGCTCACCTGCAGCGGTACGACGGCGCCATCGGCGATGAACGATGCAACGTCGATCCGGATGGCGGAGGAAACCTGCGCAGGCGCCGAGCCGAAAAGTTCCGCCAACACCGTCGTCTCGTCGCGAGCCGCGAAGGCCGCCTGCGGCCGCTCACCTGCGCGACTGCCAGCCGAACGCGTCACCAGTGCCAGCAGCGTACTGCCAAGGCCCACGAGTCGCGTCAACAGGAAACGTCGCGACAGTGATCCGCGTGACGGCGGACGAATCAATTTCGACGCTCGCGGTCGCGCTCCTTGCGGAACCGCGCGAGCTCGTCGTTGATTTCCATCATGCGGGCACGGATACGCTGCGTCTGGTAGTTGGTCAGGCCGTTGGCCTGTTGCGCCAGGTCCAGCTGACGCATTGCCAGCTGGTATTCGCCGATGCGGTAATAGTATTCCGCCATTGAGAAGCGTCCGTCCGCTTCGCGGCCGGCCCGTACCTCGGCGTCGGCGAGTACACGAAAATAACGCGGATCGTCTTCATCCCTGAAGCCTTTTTCACGCATGATTTCGCGCGCTTCCTCTGCATGATCCGTCAGCGTCAAGGTGGTTGCCACACCATATAGCGCAGCCCGGCTGTCGGGCGCCAGTTCATACGCGATACGGTAAAGATCGGTGGCATACAAAACATTTCCCGCCCGCATTTCCAGGTCCGCCGCGGCGAGCCGGTAGGCAATCTGATCCGGATTTCTGCGAATCAGATCCGTGAGCGTGGCGCGTGCATCGTCGTAGTTGGCCGCAGCCGCCTGCCCGAGCGCGAGGCCGTACAGCGCGACGTCCCTGTCCTCGTAGTCGCCACTGCGCAGAATCGCTTCGTAGTACTGCCTGGCCTGCAACGGGTTGTCCGCCGTCAGTACCTTGAGTTTGGCCCAGGTCAGGTGGTAGGCCTTGCTGCTTTCAACTTGTACCCGCGGCAATCGTTCCGCGCGATCGCGGGCTTCAGCAATACGGTTGTTGGTCACCGGGTGCGTCAACAGGTACTCCGGTACGTTGGTCATATCCGTGTAACGATTGGCCAACTGCAACTTCTGGAAGAATTCCGGCATCGCCATGGGATCGAACCCGGCGTCGTAGAGCAGCTGGATGCCGATGCGATCGGCTTCCTGCTCGTTGCCGCGGGTGAAGTTGATCGCATACTGCTGCTGGGCGGCCTGCACACCGACAATGGCAGCCTGCCCCGCTTCCGGACTGGCAGCCGCCAGGGCGATGGCGCCGAGCATTGCAATCAATGCCGGAATCGCGGTCCGGCCCTGCGCCTCGATGGAGCGCACGGTATGGCGTTGCGTCAGGTGAACGACTTCATGCGCCAGAACCGACGCCACTTCGCTTTCACTGCGTGAGTTCAGCAACAGGCCGGAATTCACCCCGACGTAACCGCCGGGCACGGCAAATGCATTGATATCGTTCTGCTTGATCATGAAGAAATTGATCGGCAGGTAGAAATCGGCCTGGTCGGCGATCTTGCCGCCCAGCGAACGGATGTAATCTTCCACTTCCGTATCATCAATGACCGGCGCTTCGCGGCGGATCTGGCGCATGGATTCACTGCCCAGCATGCGCTCCTGCTGGGGTGAGATGATCGAACCTGCCGAATCGCCGATATCGGGCAGCTCGATGACGTTCTGACCCATGGTCGCCAGCGGCAACGCCAGGCCCAGAAACAGTGCAGGCAACTTTTTGATCATAGGCTGATAACGAGCGTAAAACGTCTCATCCGTTTGATGGTTGACCATTTGTAAAATCGCGAGTTCTACGCGCCGGCGGCCAGCTTTCCGTGCTTATCCATAGACGGTATATTCGGTTGCATCACCTACTCAAGGATGCAAACCCCAGCTATGACCGCACGAAACGCATTTTATGCGCAATCCGGTGGCGTGACCGCCGTCATCAACGCCAGTGCCTGTGGCGTCATCGAAACCGCCCGCGCACACCGCGACGAAATCGCCAATGTCTACGCCGGCCGCAACGGCATCATAGGCGCTTTGACCGAAGATCTGATTGATACGTCGCAGGAAACCGACGCCGACATCGCCGCGCTGCGCTACACGCCGTCCGGGGCTTTCGGCTCCTGCCGCTACAAGCTGAAGGGTTTTGACCAGAACCGCGCCGAGTACGAACGCCTGCTCGAAGTATTCAAGGCCCACGACATCGGCTATTTCTTTTACAACGGCGGCGGTGATTCGCAGGATACCTCCAACAAAGTGGCTGAATTCGCCCGTGCCGCCGGCTACCCGCTGACCGCGGTGGGCATTCCCAAAACCGTGGACAATGACCTGCCGATCACCGACAACTGCCCCGGCTTCGGCTCGGTCGCCAAATACGTGGCCGTGTCGATTCGCGAAGCAGGCTACGACGTGGCGTCGATGGCCAAAACCTCCACCAAGGTCTTCGTCATGGAAGTCATGGGCCGCCATGCCGGCTGGATCGCTGCCGCCGGTGGCCTTGCCGCCGATAAACCGGGTGCCGCGCCCCACATCATCCTGTTCCCGGAAATCGTATTCGACGAAACAGCATTCCTGGCCAAGGTGAAAGCCAGCGTCGACAATTTCGGATACTGCGCCATCGTGGTTTCCGAAGGCTTGCGCAATGCCGATGGCAAGTTTGTGGCGGAAGCCGGCTCGCGTGATGCCTTCGGGCATGCCCAGTTGGGGGGTGTGGGCCCCGTGATCGCGAAATTGATCAAGGATCAACTGGGATACAAGTACCATTGGGCGGTGGCCGACTACCTGCAGCGCGCGGCACGCCACATCGCTTCAAAGACCGACGTCGAGCAAGCCTACGCGCTCGGTCGGGCCGCAGTGGAATTCGCACTGGACGGCAAAAACGCCGTGATGCCGACCATCGTTCGCGAGTCCGATTCACCGTACCAATGGCGGATTGGCGAAACAGCGCTGGCAAACGTCGCCAACGTCGAAAAGAAAATGCCGGCCGAGTACATCACTGAAGACGGCTTCGGCATCACCGAGGCGTGCCGTCGCTACCTCGCCCCGTTGATCCAGGGGGAAGACTACCCGCCCTACATCGATGGCCTGCCGGCCTACGTCGAATTGCGGAATGTTGCAGTGCCGAAAAAGCTCGGCACGACCTTCCAGGTCTGATTGCAGCGAACCGCGGTCATTTGTCCAATCGACGGCCTCGGCTGCGTAACGCAAAAGGGCGGGTGAATCACCCGCCCTTTTTCTTTAAGATGCCATGAATGCTCTGGGAGGTTCAGCACAGCGAACCGGCGTTACCGCACCGTCCACGCGGGATTCATCTGACATGGAAACGTCACGGAATTTCTGACCAGGAATTCCGGCGCCGCCTTCGTGCCGGCAGACGGTGGGTCCGGTCGACGTGATCACGCTGTACCAGAATCGATTTGCTTCATGTAGTGCGCAGTTCAGGTACAAACCGTCAGTCAATCATATGCAAAGGGGGAAATCATAATGTCCGCAATCGGGTTGGCATTGCTATGCGGTCTGTTCGCCGTCGTTTACGGCGCATGGCAAGTCCGTTGGATTCTGTCTCAACCGGAAGGCAACGAACGGATGCGCGAAATCGCCGCGGCCGTTCAGCAAGGCGCTTCCGCGTATCTCAATCGCCAGTACACCACCATCGGTATCGTCGGTGTCGTTCTCGCCGTTGTCATTGCAATTGCACTGGACCTCAAGACCGCTATCGGCTTTGTGATCGGCGCGGTGTTGTCCGGCGCCGCCGGCTTCATCGGCATGAACATCTCCGTCCGTTCCAACCTGCGGACTGCGGAAGCGGCAAAGAAGGGTTTGAATGCTGCGCTTCAGGTCGCCTTCCGTGGCGGCTCCATCACCGGCATGCTGGTCGTCGGTCTGGGTCTGCTCGGTGTGGCGGGTTACTACCATTTTCTGGACGACGGCTCCGCGTCGGTTGAAATGCTGCATCCCCTGGTCGGCCTGGCTTTCGGCAGTTCGCTGATTTCCATCTTCGCCCGACTCGGCGGTGGCATCTTCACCAAGGGCGCTGACGTCGGCGCCGACCTGGTCGGTAAAGTGGAAGCCGGCATCCCCGAAGATGACCCGCGCAACCCGGCCGTTATTGCTGACAACGTCGGTGACAACGTTGGCGACTGCGCCGGCATGGCCGCGGACCTGTTCGAAACCTACGCGGTAACCGTCATCGCCACCATGTTGCTCGGCGTGTTGATGCTGCCGCAGGCCGGCGCCAATGCAATTCTGTATCCGCTGGTGCTTGGTGGTGTATCCATCATTGCTTCAGTAGTCGGTTCGCTCGGTGTCAAAGCCAGCGACGGCGGCAAGATCATGAACGCCTTGTACCGGGGCCTCGCAATAGCCGGCGTGATTGCCGCGGTGGCGTTTTACCCGGTCACCAACTGGATGTTCGGTGGCATCGAAGGCATCTCGGTGATGAACATCTTCGGCTGCGCCATCATCGGTCTGGTGCTGACCGCGGCCATGGTGTGGATCACCGAGTACTACACCGGCACCGAGTTCCGTCCGGTGCGCTACGTTGCCGAAGCATCGCAGACCGGCCATGCCACCAACATCATTGCCGGTATCGCGGTGTCGATGAAGTCGACCGCATTGCCGGTGTTGTCGGTGTGTATCGCCATCTGGGGCTCGTATACGCTCGCAGGTTTATATGGCATTGCGATCGCTGCAACTTCAATGCTGTCGATGGCCGGCATCATTGTCGCACTGGACGCCTATGGCCCGATCACGGATAACGCCGGTGGCATCGCGGAAATGGCGGAGCTTGGCCCGGAAATCCGCGGCATCACCGATCCGCTGGACGCGGTCGGCAACACCACCAAGGCCGTGACCAAGGGTTATGCCATCGGTTCAGCCGGTCTCGCCGCGCTGGTGTTGTTCGCTGACTTCACCCACAGCCTGGATGCACAAGGCAAACTGGTGGAGTTCAGCCTGGAACAACCGGCCGTCATCATCGGCCTGTTTGTCGGTGGCCTGATTCCTTACCTGTTCGGCGCCATGGCCATGGAAGCCGTCGGCCGCGCGGCAGGTTCGGTGGTCGTGGAAGTCCGCCGCCAGTTCCGCGAAATCCCGGGCATCATGGAAGGCACCGCCAAGCCGGAATACGGCCGCGCTGTCGACCTGCTGACCCGCGCCGCAATCAAGGAGATGATCCTGCCGTCCGTGCTGCCGGTCTTGACGCCGCTTGTCCTCGCATTCGCGATCAAGCTGCTGATGGGCGAGGACGCTGCCCGTATGGCCGTCGGTGGCATGTTGATGGGCACCATCGTGACCGGTATCTTCGTGGCGATTTCCATGTGTACCGGTGGTGGTGCGTGGGATAACGCCAAGAAGTACATCGAAGACGGGAACTACGGTGGCAAGGGCTCGGAAACACACAAGGCGTCCGTGACCGGTGACACCGTCGGCGATCCCTATAAGGACACCGCCGGCCCGGCCGTCAACCCGCTGATCAAGATCATCAACATCGTCGCGTTGCTGATCGTGCCGCTGCTGTAATCCGGCACAGCGTTACGCAGTAGCAAAAGCCCCGCTCCGGCGGGGCTTTTTTTTCCGCCATCCCGACACCGCGCAGCCCCCTTCTTTCGTGATCCCGGACACCGCGCAGCGGTGTGCCGGGATCCACAGGGCCTGCCTCCAAGCCACATGGAGTCCTGCTCGCGCCCCCTTCGCGGGCACGTCCGGAATGACGGAGCAGGAATACAAAGCCCGTGCGGATTTCCCCGGCGTTGGGCGAGGAACCTTTTCTTACAGCTTCAAAGCCAGCGGCAGATGCACTATGCCGACTTCAAGAAATGACTCTCCTTCTGCCTGGTAACCCAGCGAAAGGTAGAACGGCACTGCTGATTCCTGGGCATGACAATAAACCCGCGCAAGCCCCGCCGCCCTGGCGATATCATGCAGACCTTGCATGACGGCCTCACCCACGCCACGCCGCCGCCATGTCTTCAACACGGCCACGCGGCCGATTCTGCCACCGCGCTCGATGTCGATCCGCCCTGTTCCCACATCGGTGCCGTCTGCCACCACCAGCACGTGGCGGCAGTGGACGTCGCGCTCATCCAGTTCAATCTCCAACGGTATGCCTTGTTCTGCGACGAACACCTGCTTGCGGATGGCGATCAAGCGTTCGCGCAAGCCGGCGAAATCCGCCGGCACGACGGTGAGCTGAAGTGCGTTGCTGCTCACAACCGTTCAATGAGATCCGGATCACTCAACTGCGTCGCCGGTTTTGGCTGCGGTTTCGGTTGGACCTCGGGCTCGGGCGCCTGTGGTACTGGCGCCGCTTCCACCACAGGTTCGCTTTGCGCCTGGACAAACGCCCACATCAGATAGAACACCGCACTCCAGCACAACATGATCAGCAACGGAATGAGAAAATTCAGCATCGTTTCGCTATTGCGCATCATTGTGATTTCAGCGGTCATGGAGAGAAACGCGGCGACGAATATCGTGAAGGCGACGTAACGTTTCCCGCGTGGAGGGAACGGCAACGCTTCCAGCAGTTTGACACCTGCGATGGCGCCGACGATGAACAAGGCCATGATCAACCAGGCGATGACCGCCGGGCGCGGGTACGGCGTGAAAGTCACAATGAAGCCGCAGCCGGCGAATACCGCGGCCGCCAGCAGGCGGGATTTGGCCGTTGTCAGAGGGAACAGCGCCATGATGAAAATCCTGTGTTCGATGAATTGAATGCGATGCGCCGATTATCCGTCAAAACATCGGCACCTTCGAGTACAGGCAACGTGATGTGCCTCGATGCGACACAGCCTGCCTCAATCGTCCTTTTCAGGATTCAACACCGCATCCGCCACCAGGTTGAATAACGACAGCAGAATCGCGCCGACAAAGGCCGCGCCGGCGCTGGTCACGGTGAACTGAGGCACCAGCGTGGCGGCCAGGCCCAGCATCAACGCATTGATCACTATCAGAAACAGGCCAAGGGTCAGGAAGGTCAGCGGCAACGTCAGTAATACCAGCACCGGTCGCACTGTGAAATTTACAAAACCGAGCGCCAGCGCGCCCAGCAACGCCACGCCGAACCCGTTGATGCTGATTCCCGGCACGAACTCCGCTACCAGCAACAGGATGAGTGCGCTGACAACCAGATGAACGATGAATCGTCGCATGTCTTCAACTCTCCACATCGCAGTGGGCACATCGCTCGCGCCCGCCGTCCATCAGCGAATCAGCGCATCATGCCAACGCGGCAGTCATCAGCTGGGGCACATCGGCCATCGCTGGTCGCCATGCGCGCGAGCGCGATGCCGCGGCGCCGCCCAACTGGTCTGCAACATGGCGCAACGCCTGGGTGACATCCAGGCCCATCGACCACGCAAATTCCTTGTTGGTGCTGTGCCAGGCATTGGCCACGACCAGCTCCGGCGCAATATCCGGGCGGGAGTTCAGTGCTCCGAAGGCATCGTACTGGCCGATGATATCGATGACGCTGCTGAACGGTCGTGGCATACCGATACGCGCGCTGATGGTCACGACATCACAACGCGCGGCGTGTTCTTCGGCCAACTTCGGGTGGGCGGCAGTGAGCGCATACAGCGCTTCGGAGATCACGAGATTGCCTTTGGAATGACCGGCAATCAGCGTCGGCTTGAAACGTCTGTCACGCAACAGCGTTACCAGCGTGGCAGTATCACGACTCAGGCGCGTGAGATCTGCCTGGGGTTGAGGAAACCGTGTCGCTTCATCCAGATTTTCGAACAAATGGCGCATGCTGTTGAGCATGCCAAACCAGAACCACCCACCCATGGCTTCGGTCAGTACATCGGCCAGGCCATAACCGGAAACAATCGCAGCAACCGGTTTGCCGGTAAAGTCCGCGACGTTACGTGCAAACGCCGCCGCGCCCAACGCTGAACTACCGACGCCGGCGACAACAACCGTGTTGACCATATCACCGCCCGCAGCGAGAAATTCGCCCGCGCTCGACCATACCCGGAGATCCGGACCACCGGACGGCGGCACGACGACGATACTGCCTTCCCGCGCCAGCCAGGGGCTGAGCCACTCCGCCTCGTGCTTTGCGATGCAGCCGACATCGTAGAACACCGTATCGAGCAGCGCGTTGCGTTGCCTGATCGATTCCAGCGCCATGGTCTTGATTCGCGGCTCGTGTAGAGTCTTGCGCAACTGGGTCAGTCGCGGGTAAAGCGATGCAGTGCTGGTTCGAATACTTGCTGGAATGCTCATGCTGTTCTCCGCGGTCGAGCGCCGCCGTTGAATATCCGCTCTTCCATTACTGTTGCAGGGACTTCTGACTTTATCCAGTGGCGGGGTGCAGCGCAGTCAACGCGCCAATTCAGTGCGTAATCAAACCGCCGGCGCGTGGAAGCACCAGTGCCACGGCTCGTACTGATAACCTTCGGCATTGTCACGCGGATACGACAAGCGAAAGCCAAAATCGGCGGCGTGAGTCATCAGCCATGCAAAAGCCGCGGTCTGTTCAAACTCGACCTGCACTGCTTTGATCCCCGGCGTGGAGATATCGACGGCACGCCCTGTGTGGTGCTCACTGTATCCCGGCGCGGCAAGTACGGTGAGTACGTCAACCAGACGGCGACCTGCGGCAAGCTGCGCCCGGATGATCTCCGCCTGGCGCGCCACGGATCGGTACGCACTGATGACATCGAGTTGAATTCCGTCGCTGGCGGCAGCGGACCGCATCACGCGCCAGGCCTGTGCCGCGGCCGGCGCCAGGCGATGCTCCCGCCCATCATTGCCGCACGCAACCGCCTCCAGCACCGGGGCCTGCGGATGACGCCGCAAACCCCGTTGCTGCAACAGGCAGATATCGATACCGAGTTCGGACAGAACGGCATCAACGTTTTCCATCACGGCTGCTACCTTGTCTGTCATTGCCCGGCCGCCGGCAGGCCAACACCCGCGCTATTCGTGCGCGATGGTCTTGTCGGTGAACAGGTAGTCCTTCAACTCTTTGTCGAACTTCGGATCGCGGCGGCGGATCCACTCCAGGACCATGGCCGCATGCTCTTTCTCTTCGTCGCGATTGTGTACGAGGATAGCGCGCAGTTCCTTGTCCTGACAGGCATCCACACGCTGGTTGTACCAGTCCACCGCTTCCAGCTCTTCCATCAATGACACAATTGCGCGATGCATATCGCGGGTGGCGGCGGACAGCTCCGCAATCGGCTCATGGTAACCTTCGTTGGACATCTGCTTCTCCTTGATTACGCCATACGTTATTTCGATCACCGGGTTGCCGCGCGCGGCTCACCCGGCCTTGTTGAGTTGACAGCAGGTTCAGTTGGAATCACCCGCCAACATCGCAAACACTTCCGCTTCGGTCAGCTGCGGCGTTTCATTGGCAAACGAATACCAATCGGGCTTCCGATCAATGAAGATCTGCTCGCCCATGCTGAACGAACCGTCATCATCGAACAGGCCGGCCGGAACGTAAAAATCGCCTGTTGACAGCAATTTGTAGTAGATGTGAGTGCCACATCGGGCACAGAAGGCTCGCTCAGCCCACTCCGATGAACGGTATGTCGCCAGGTTTTCAGTAGCGGACAATTCAATATCCGGTCCACACGGCACCACCAGCCCCGGGCCACCACTCCACTTCCGACACATGCCACAGTGGCAGGCATGCACGTGCTGCAATCTGGGCGCCTTGAGCGTCACCGCGCCACACAGGCATTTTCCAATCATTGCCGTACCGTCATTCACGCCGTCGTCTCCCGGGACAATTGCCCGGCGGTGATTGTCCGCCAGGCTGCTGCAACGACCTTAGCGCAGACCACCACCGATTTGAACCTCATCGGCATGGACCGTGCCCGGCAATCGTGTCGAATTTCGACGCTGGCATTCGACCACTCATTAATATGTCAGAACCGGGCCCCGACCATGCTGCAATACCTCTGCCTTGTCTATGCCGATGACGCCGCACTTGCGGTGGCGGACTCGCCGGCTGCGGCTGCCGAAATTGCCGAATTCAGCGGTACATTACAGCGTAAACGTCAGCTGCTGGTGAGCGGGGGTCTGCCGCCCTCCAACGGCGCCACCACCCTGACCATCTCACATGGTGCGCTGGCGGTATCGGATCATTCGGCGCTGGCCCCGGGGCAATCGCAGCCGGTGGGATTCTTCCTGATACGCGCACGGGATCTGAACGATGCCATCCGTATCGCAGCCGATATTCCGGCAGCCCGTTGGGGCCGGGTCGAAATCCGGCAGACGCGTACAGCGGCCCTGCCGACATGAGCTGCGTTGCTCAAATCGCAGCGCCGGCGGCATTTACGCCGACCGGAATTTCCGCCATCGTGGCGTACACCATGCCGCCCGCCGACCTTACCGAAATCATCGAATCGCTCTACCGCAACGAATCGCGGCGCGTACTGGCGACGCTGATCCGCTTGTTGCATGGCAAATTCGAACTGGCTGAAGAGGCGCTGCAGGAAGCATTCATAGCCGCAATGAAGCAGTGGCCGACGGAAGGTCTGCCACATAATCCGCGCGCCTGGCTGATCAGCGCCGGCCGCTTCAAAGCCATTGACCGTCTGCGCAGTCACAGTCGCCTCGATGATACCCTCATCGAGCTGTCCTACCTGCTTGATGAGGAAGCCGGCGATGGCAGTGGCCTGGAGTCCGATGATATCGAGGATGATCAGCTGCGACTGATATTCACCTGCTGTCATCCCCGGCTCTCTGCCGAAGCCCGCATAGCCCTGACGCTGCGCGAGGTCTGTGGCTTGACCACCGAAGCCATCGCGGCCGCATTCCTGGTCCCGGCGCCGACGCTCGCCCAGCGCATCGTGCGGGCCAAAGCCAGGATTCGTGATGCACGCATCCCGTACGAAGTGCCGGCGCAGGCCGAGTTGCCGGAACGGCTCGCCTCGGTGTTGCAGGTGATCTACCTCGTGTTCAACGAGGGTTACACGGCCAGCGAAGGTGACACCTTGCTGCGCCATGATCTGTCAGCGGAAGCCATCCGCCTGGCCCGCCTGCTGCAAACCCTGTTACCTGAGCCGGAAGTACTAGGCTTATTGGCATTGATGTTGTTACACGACGCGCGTCGTGCCACCCGGGTGAGTGAAAGCGGTGATCTCGTGCTGCTGGCCGATCAGGATCGCACGCGCTGGGATCAGGCTCAGATACGCGAAGGCTGCGATCTGGTGATGCAGGCGCTGCAATCGCGCCGGTTCGGGCCTTACAGTCTGCAGGCGGCCATCGCCGCGGTGCACGCCGAGGCGCCGTCAAGCGAGGCCACTGACTGGCGCGAAATCATCGGCCTGTACGATGCGTTGCTGAAAATCAATGCGACCCCTGTCGTTGAATTGAATCAAGCGGTTGCCGTCTCCATGTTGCATGGCCCGGCAAACGGACTTGCGCGGATTGAAACGATCCTGGGCCGTGGCGACCTGCATGATTACCACCTGCTGCATGCCGCGCGGGCCGATATGTTCCGACGTCAGGGCGATATCGCTGCGGCACGAGAGGCCTACCAACAGGCCCTGTCGCTGGCGCAGCAGTCGCCGGAACGCCGCTTTCTGCAGCAGCGGCTGGCTTCGCTTCCCGAAGTAGAAAAATTCTAGTGGCACGATGTCGAAAGCCGACCCACCGCGACGACTAGTGATCACACCACAGCGATCAGGAGCGCCACATGTCTTTCGTTGACGGATTCGTCATTGCAGTGCCCCTTGCCAACCGCCAGCAGTTCATCGACTACGCACAGATGCTGGACCCTGTCTTCCTGGAGCTCGGTGCACTGCGAGTCCTCGAGTGCTGGGGCGTGGACGTCCCCGATGGCAAGGTGACAGATTTCCGGCGGGCGGTCGCCGGCGAGAAGGACGAAGCCGTCTGCTTCTCGTGGATTGAATGGCCGGACAAGGCTACCCGTGATGCAGGCATGGCCATTATGCATGAGCTGATGACCACGGACGCCCGCTTCGACCAGACGCGGCACCCATTGCCGTTCGATGGGCAGAGAATGATTTACGGCGGGTTTGAAACAGTAGTGAAAATTGAAAAATACAGAGGAGCGGAACAATGACCAATCGATACGGCGGCTTTGTCTGGTACGAGTTGATGACCACCGACAGTGTCGCGGCGCAAACCTTCTACGGTGCATTGCTGCCATGGCAGTTTGTGAATAGTGGGCAGACCGAGCGCGACTACACCATGATCTCCGCAACCGATGACCAGACCGGCCAGCAGCACGGTGTCGGCGGCATTCTCGGATTGACACCGGACATGTGCGAGCAAGGTGCACGCCCCGTCTGGTTGGGTTACATCAGCGTCCCCGACGTTTCACAGGCGCTGTCCTCAATCACCGCTGCCGGCGGCAGTGTCATCATGCCGGGAATCCATGCCCCTGGGGCCGGAACGCTGGCGATGGTCAGTGATCCTCAGGGAATCGTGTTCTACATCATTGCGCCGGAAGGCGAAGGCGTCAGTCTTGCTTTTGCACATGACCGGCCGCGCGTTGGTCACGTCGCCTGGAACGAACTGGCAACGCCCGATCCGGCAGCAGCAATGGACTTCTACACCTGCCACTTCGGGTGGCAGAAGGACGGCGAGATGAATATGGGGCCGCTGGGCAAATACGAGTTTCTGCGTCACGACGGCGTCATAGGCGCGCTGCAGCCCGTCAGCGAAATGGCGCCACAGCCCGGATGGAATATGTATTTCCGCGTCGCTGATATCGATGCCGCGGCCAGCACCATTGTCGAAGGCGGCGGGAAACTGGTGGGCGAACCGCACGAGGTTCCTGGCGGAGACTTCAGCCTGCACGCCATCGATCCGCAGGGTGCACGGTTCTCGCTGGTCGGCAAACGTATCAACAGATAACCAGGCCGCCGCAATGGAAAAGATCACCCCCATGCTGTGGTTCGACGACCAGGCCGAAGCCGCGGCCGCGTTCTACGTCAGCCTGTTCCCCGACAGCCGCATCAATAGAATCCGTTGTGCCGCGGCCGACAATCCGTCAACGTCCCAGGGCGCGGTACTGACTGTTGAGTTCATCCTGTCGGGCCGGCCATTCACGGCGTTGAACGGTGGACCGTACTTCAAGTTCAACGAAGCCGTATCCTTCGTCATTGACTGCGCGGACCAGCACGAAGTCGACTATTACTGGGACAGCCTGGTCCGGGACGGGGGCAGCGAGGGACGCTGCGGTTGGTGCAAGGATCGCTTTGGCGTCTCATGGCAGGTCGTACCCCGCGCGCTTGTCCGCTGGCTGACGGACGACGAGAATGACAAGGCTGCGCGCACCATGAAAGTGATGATGACAATGAACCGGCTCGATGTTGCCACACTCGAAGCCGCTTACAACGGTGCCACCTGAGTGCCACAGACCCACTGCAATCAAGCGAGGAATCACCTGTGAAGATCACTATCTCCGCAAACATCAATGCCCCGGTCGCCAAGGTCTGGAACGCCTGGACCACACCAGAAGACATCTGCCAGTGGAACGCCGCGTCGGATGACTGGCATACCACCGAAAGTGAAATCGACCTCAAGGTCGGCGGCAGATTCCGCTCGCGCATGGAGGCCAAAGATGGCAGCGCCGGGTTCGATTTCGGTGGCAGCTTTACTGTGGTGGAACCCGGCGCGCGACTGGACTACCTGATGGATGACAACCGCTGCGTCACGGTCCTGTTCGAAGCCGATGGTGAGCGCACGCAGGTGACGGAAACGTTTGACGCCGAAAACGTCCATCCACCGGAAATGCAACGTGACGGCTGGCAAAGCATTCTGAATAACTTCGCCCGCCACGTTGAAGGCAAGTCGGCCTGACGCGGCAGCTCTGACACCCACTGCGCATTCGCTACTGCTGGAGACACAATGAAATACCTCGCCCTGGTCTACTACGACGAAAACATCATGAAGAAGATGTCCCAGCAGGAGTGGGACGCGCTGAACCGCGAATGCATCGACTGCGTCGCCAACCTCCAGACCAACGGGCATTTCCTGGCAGGCGCGCCGCTGTATACCACCGACCAGGCCAGAACCGTGCGTGTGCGTGACGGTAAGGCCATGGTGACGGATGGTCCGTTTGCTGAAACCAAGGAACAACTTGCCGGTTACTACCTGCTGGAAGCCACGGACCAATCCGAAGCGGTCAGGCTTGCACAGAAAATTCCTCCCGCACGCTACGGCAGTGTGGAAGTCCGACCCATCCGTGACCTGCTGGCGGACGAGAACAAGTTATAGGCGGGCTGAATGTCCGGGCAGCATGCATCAAACCCGGATCGTTGGTGGGAGGTCGGGTATTGGTTCCGTTCAGCCAGGACACGCAGTAAATACATCCCTGTATGCTCGGGCTCGGCTTCCTGCCTCGCACGGTCCTGGCTGAACGGAACCAATACCCGACTTCAGCGTTGATTGCGTCATCGAGCCCCGGCTTTCATCAAACGTTCACTCCCGCGGCCCGTAATGCGGCAGCGGCTGGCCGAATTCATACGCGCCGATATCCGGTGCCGAACCAGCGTAGTCGTCGGTGATATTGGGCAGGTTCACGCCTTTGTCGATGACCGACGCGCCCGCCTTCAATCGCAGATCGTAGCCGCTGGTATCGTAAATGCGGGTGCGGTCGGGATCATTGGGCATGTCCAGGCTGACGAATTCCGCCGGATCGAACATCACGCTGTGCGCATCCTGGCCGGTCGCCCTGCTGTAGGCGCGCAGCGTTTTATACAGACGGGCTTGCGGGTTGTCATCGTAGTCACGATCAGTGCCGAACGCCGGTGACGTCCAACCGAATGGATTACTGATTGAATCGGCGAAGTTGAACGCGTTGTAGTCCGAGCTCGAATAATTCGTGTAGGTTTTCACGACGTAGCCATTGGTCGCACCCAGGCCACCGTGTGCAACGAACAGGTTGTTTCTGAAATGTACATTCGAGACGAACGCCATGTCGTGGTTTTCCGCCACGTAAGTGTTATTGAAGTGCAACACGCCGGCGGGCGTGATCGAGAACTTGGCCGACATGCCGACCGAGGCCACCGAGACATTGCGGAAGAAATACGCCGGGCCACCGAATATCGTCTGTGAACTGTAAGAGCCGCGGGCGCCGTTCAGGCAGATATTTTCAAACACCCGGATATTCCGCGCACCGCCATCGGCTTCTACACAGTTGTCACCGAAGCCATTCATGTAGTTGTTGTAGATGTCGATGGAAACCGGCAGCAGACTTTCGTCGGCCTCCGGCGCGCCGTAGGTGGCGACATCAATGCCGTCATGGAAGAAGCGCACGTCGTTATAGGCCACGACATGCCCCTGACCGTAAACCTTCACGGCGTATTCCGAGCCATTCGGGCCGGTGATCCGCTCCGGGAAACCGGGCAGTCCGCGCCAGTCATCGCTCCAGCTCATCACGTAGGTCCTGGGATTGCGCCCGATGAATACGTTGTCGGCGATATAGTAATCACGCGCGCCGGCCCAGTCGCCGCGGATGCCGCGGCCGACATCCTCGACTTTCGATTTCGTCAGCATGAAACCATCGGCGCCGGCGATGTTCTTGATGCCGGTGAGGAAAGCGACATCGGTATTGCGTACGGTGATGCCTTCGAAATGGTGATGGTCGCCGCCCATCAGGTTGAACAACACCGCGTTGCCGTCACCATCGAAGATCACCTCGCCGTCGCCGGCGGCCTTGATCGTGATCGGGTTGTCCGCCGTTCCATCCGCCACGAGGTAATACGTGCCATCGAACGGTGTGCCCAAAGTAGGCTCGGTCTGGCCTTCGACGCCATCGCCGTAATGCCCGCGCGTATCCTTATACAGTCCAGCGTGGACAAGGATTGTGTCGCCCGCGTGCACGCGCACCGGCCCGACGGTCGACCAGTCCGCCTGCCGCCCTTCCCAGTAGTACGCGGCGATCAAACCGGTGAATGCCGGCTGGATCTTCTCGCCCTGATGGTTCCACGGATAGACATGAAACACGCGGCCGTTGCCGGCGCCGGCAACCGGTGTCTTGCGCGTTCTGAATCTCACGGTCTGTTCAGCCACACCTTGCACGCCATCCGGATCGGTCATGCTTACGCGCACATCGTATTCGGTATCCGGTGTGAGATTGAAAATGCTGCCGGAGAACAGGTTGGGAATGTCGTACGGCAACAATGGCCGGTTCATTGTGAAACCACTGGCCTGTGCAAAAGCATCGCCACCGGTAAAGGCATTGATGTCTTCATGTTGCAGGCGGAACAGGTCCAGCCCCGTGCGCCACGTCGGCGTCCCGGCCTCGCGGTACTGTACAGTCACCGTCGCATTGCGATTGTCGTCACCGAGGATCTTCCAATCGACACCGCCGGACACCAGCGTCGGTGTGATGGCTTGCGCGTCCAGCGCTGTAACTTTGTCGGCCGCCTGCGCGTCTGAAATTTGCAGCGCGGTGGCCAATGCGGCTGTCAGGGTCAGTTTGATCGATTTCATATGGGTCTCCGGCTTCGAACGGGTGATGGATGCCGTAATGGCCACGGCGGACAGCGCAGCTCGCGCTGGCAGTTTCAATTGAGCAGGTCGCTTTTGCGATGCCTGGAGAACTCGTCGATCAGATCGCGATAGAACAAGGCCTGCGCCTCCAGCGTGGCGGGGCTGACGGTTTCAGCCGTGTCGCCTGAAGTGTGGTACACCATGCTCACCTCCACCGGTTGCAGTGTAATGCCGCCCTGGTCGGCCACCGGCCCGATCTCGGTCTGGAAGGTACTCTTCACGACGCGCGCGGGCACGTTCATGCGGTGCCGGGTGATGGCTGACTTCACGAGCTCCAGTACCTTCGGATGATCCGCATGCGACAACTGCACCTCGCGCAGATCCGAATCCGCGTTGGAATAGACATACATCACCGAAGCATCGTCATAGTTCAGCTTGGCGTTGGGATCGATCACGCTGTACTGGCTGCGCACCATTCCGCGTTGCGCGACATGTTCGATGTTGATGCCCAGCAGGTTCTGCGCCGGCAGGCCGGGATGCCGATCCAGGAACGGGTTGATGCCCTGGGTATCGGAGTGATGGCCGGGAGAAACGGAGAAGTAGATGTCGTACGCCGGTTTGTGCTGCCGGTAATAGTCGACGAGTGCGAGCAGGATTGCCACGCCGGACGCGTTGTCATTGGCGCCGGTGAGGTAGGCATCGGCATGCGCGGTTACGATAATGTTCTGACTCGAATCCCGACCGGGGATCTTCGCTTCGAGAATAGTGGTGGTCTTGTCATTCCGTGTTTCGGTCTCGACACCCATATCCGCGTACAGCCTGAGGTTACCGGCGTTGGCGGCACGCGCGATGACCGCGCGCACGAAGGCGCCATCGCGCCCACCGACATTGATGCAGGGTATTTCCATGCAATTGGCCAGAGCGACCTGCATGTTGCCGGGCATGTTCCACGCAAGTATCAGCCCGGCCGCGCCGGTGGCCGCGACGCGCTCCGGTATCAGTCGGTAATCGCTATAGGCGGGGGTCGGCTCACTGGGAACAGACGCCAGCGCTATCCTGCCGCGCAGGTCACGGGTGGCGATATCCGCCGGACTGCCCTGACCGATGGACACGACCTCGGCGGTGAGATTCATCTGTTGCGATCCCAACACCAGCTTGCCGTTGGATGTCAGCGGGCGGTATCGCATCGGAAAAGCCGATTGCAGCGGCTCGCGTGCGAGTTCATTCCCCGCAGCATCCCTGAGCACGGCGCTGGCATGAAACCCCGTCGGTACACGATCAGGCCCGTAGTAGGGCACTTCATGTCGCGCCACCTGCACACCAAGACTGCGCAATTCGTTTTCGATGTAATCGATTGCCTTGGTGTACGCCGGGCTGCCGCTCATGCGGCCCCAGAAGGGGTTGCCGCTGGCGCGATCCTCGTAAGAGAAGCTGACGATATGCGTCAACCAATCATGCGCCCGTTCCCCTTCGAACTCAGGTACTGAACCGGTGAACGGCGAACGCAGTGGCGGCAGGTCGTCGGCAGTCCGCACAATCTCTGCATCGGTAGCCGGGCCGGGCAATGGCAGGCCGAACCAATTGGCGGCCGATGTCTGGGCCTGGCTGAAAGTTGGCATCACCCATGCCCCGACACAGGATAAAACCAGTCCGCACAGCAACGGATTGCGCTTGCCCATGATCATGCCCCCATAGATCCGGTTGAGTGGTCACCGGCAAAGTTGAAGTGACAACCATGCCGGCTTGCGGAATCGTATCAAATAGGTAACCCGGGTAGATACTCTGCTGCCCGAATCACTCATTTGAAGGATGAAACCACGCGACGAATGCCGCGCTCAGCGCTTGGCGGTGTCGCAGAGTTCGCCGAGCTTCAGTACCGTCGCCCAGTTTCTCGTAGTGAATGCACTTCCGGCTTTCCCCAGCACCTTGGCGGCCAGCCGACTTTCCATGAAGCCTTGAGGGCAATCGAGATAAGCGGCCTTGTCCGTAACGGCGAACCGTTCGCCGGGTGCAGCGAGACTGCTGTGCGCAGCCAGCGGCTTTAACATGTTTGCGTCCTGGCTGAACGCCACGAGGAAGCGTGAATGACCGTCGTCAGCAGGACGCAATGGGTTATTGCGGATGATGTCTTGCAGTTGCGCCGCCGACACAACAATGGTCGGCGTTGTAATGCCAAACTGCTCATTCAATCCGGCCGTGATCGCAGCGGCCAGCTTGGCGCACGAGCGAGCCTTGCTATCAAACACCGCGTTGCCGCTGTTCAACAGGGTTTTTACCTGCGTGCATTGCATGGCTTCGAGCGTTGCCTTGAAGCCGGCCATCGGCAGCCGGTTGGCCTTGCCGACATTGACGCCACGCAGCAGTGCGATATAGCGGGTCACGGTTCGTCCCCTTGCTGCCGCCGACGGCTCAACCCGTGTTTCCAAGGCCTGATTGTTGTGCGACCTCACGGGCCTGCTTGATGAAGTCCGTGAGCTCCTCGTCACCGTAGCCGAGCGACGCGTGCTGCTGCCACAGCCAGTCCACGAGACGGGCGCCGTTGTACGGGGGCTGATTGCTTGACTGTTGCTCGAAGGCCAGGCCAATCCTGGCGGTTCGCGGCACCACGTGGAAATGAATGCGCGGCAGTGCCTCTCCGAATTTGAGAATGTAGATCCGCTCGGGAGTTAAAAGCTGCTGCACAATGCGTTCAGCCAGCACCAGGCACTGCATCAACTCAGCGCCCTGGCCTGCATCGAAGCCGGCGAGACTGTCACATTCCGATTTGCTGTAAATGATGACGTACCCCGGCACGCGGTAATCCCGCGCCTGTATGGCGTAAAAGTGCGTTGTTTCGAACAGCAACAGATTATCCATTGGCCTCTCCCTGGTCATTAAACAGGCTTACCCCGCGCAGTAGCAGCGAATGAAACGATTCACTCAATCGCCGGCTCCCAACCGCTGCTGCATATCGCTGCAGGCAGCTGCGATCAACTTGCGCAGTGCCTCGTCATCAATCTCCTGCCCTGGTTTCACTTTTACGTGACGCATGAACCGCCCGCCACCTTCGAGCATGCGCTTCGGGTCGGGCAGGTCGGCGCCCCGGAAGAAGCCGACGTTCACGTGCGAACTGAAAGCATTGACGTAAGCGAATGCCGCTTCACCCAGACAAGCGGTTGGATGGCCATCGTGCAGGATCTCTTTTACTCCGGGGTCGCATTCGCGCATAAGCCCGAACCAGTAGCGGGCAACTGTGCCAAGCGCTGCCGGCTGGGCATCGAACCATTTTTCGATGGCCGGATCACGTTGCACAGCGTTCGGAAACCGCATCACGGCATTGGCCGGTGCGGGCGTTCCTTTTCTTGTTTTTTTATATTTTGAACGTGCCATGGCGCGGCTGTACAAAGCAGGCAATTCAGGCAGCGCTGGCGTTGCCACGTGCTATTGCGTCGGCCAGCCCTGGCATATGAACAACCTCGATTTTCACACCGTCCGGCCCGAGGAAATACACGGCATAGTACCCCTTATGCGAAAACGGGAACTCCGCCGGGCCATCGAGGACGGTGGCGCCCAGCGCAACGACAAGCTGGTGAACAGCGTCCACTGCCGCCTTGGAGGATGCGTTGAAAGCCAGGTGATGCAATCCTGGCTCATAGATGTCGAACGGATGTTGCCTGGATGCCTGCCAGATGTTCACGGCAGTCCCGTTTCGTTCATGCACATTCACGGTAAGCCGTGTTTCCTTGTACGGCATTGGCCCGTTGATCGTATAGCCCAGTTCTTCAAGTAGCGGCGTGTAGAAGCGCATGGCCTCGTCGAGGTCACTGACCGTCAGTGCGATATGATTGATGGAACCGTGCAAATCCATGATACCCCCCGGTGTCACGTCATACTGGAATCGGTCACTTGCGGCGGTATCATTAAATCATCTTCAAGCTCAGCGCCGCACCTCAGCCCTGATTCTCCCGCGCTTCCAGCGCCAACAGCAAGCTCATGCGATGTTTACGCGCGACCACCTGCCACGGCTCACCCGTGATGGCTGCTTCGAGGCCCCACAGCAGGTTGAGACTGACTGCGGGCGCCACTGCCTTGGTGCGCACGTAAGCTTCGACGGCGCCGAGTTGCCGTAGCTGGCTGACGGTCGTAATGCCGGCGAGAGCGAGCATCGCCTGGGATTTCGGCCCCAGGCCGCGCAAATCGGCGATGTTCGCGGGGTCACTCACAGGTGGATGCCCAGGCGACTACTCGCCTTCACCCACCATGGATCGCGGAAGTCTACAACTATGGGTGTACAACGGTCCGCGAGCCGCGTACCAACTCCGACAAATCGCCAACCCAATTCCGAGGTCGCGCGTATATCCCAGTGTGCATCGCCGAAATACACCGCCTGACTGTCGATGGCGCCAAGCTGCTGCAGGCAGTGGCGCATGATATCAACCCGCGATATAGCGTCATCACTGCTGCTGATGGCAGTCGGTATTTCAAAGCCGGCACTTTGCAGCTTCATACGGGCGGTCGGTCCCCAACCACCGGTAGCGATGCCGAAGGGTATTCCGGCTGCGGTCAACGCACTGAGCGTTTCGCGCGCGCCCGGCATGGCGTCACAGCATCCACCACTGCTCAAGTACGCTTCGACCTTGGCGCAGAACAACGCCCGTACCGCAGAAATGATCGGGCTCGTGTCTTTGATGCCGAGTCGCTCCAGCAATTCGGTCAACAACCCGGTATCGGTGACATGGGTATAGGTTGACCAGTCCGCATCGTAATCACTATGCCCGAGCACCTCGGTGATGGCTTCGAGGTATAGCCCGTGGTCAAACTCGACGCTGCGCACCAGCGTGCCGTCCAGATCGAATAACAGCACATCGCCCGGATTCAACATCGTGGTTCCTCGCGCAGAGGTGAATCCACGGATCTGGAAGGCCGCGACCTCATTGCTGACGTTGCCTGGCAACCAGCCACTTGTCCAGCTGATTGCCGAAAGCCTGTTTCTCGCGCGCGCTCAATGCATTGGGACCGGCTGTCTGAATCCCGCTGCTGCGCAGGGTCTCCAAGAAGTCGCGCATGTTGAGCCGGCCCTTGATGTTTTCGCTGGTGAACAATTCCCCGCGTGGACTCAGGGCCACGCAGCCCTTGCTGATCGCTTCATCGGCAAGCGGGATATCACTGGTGATGACAAGGTCACCGCTGGCACTGCGCGCGACGATTTCGTTGTCCGCGACGTCGAAGCCGCGCGAAACCTGGACACAGTCGATGAATGGTGAGGGCGGCGTCTGAATCCGCCGGTTGGCCACCAGCGTCACCTGCGTCTGCGTGCGCACGGCGGCACGGAACAGGATTTCCTTGATCACGACCGGACACGCATCTGCATCAACCCAGATCTTCACTTGTTGTTCACTCGTATTGCTGCGCGCACAAGCACCACCAGTGCCTTGGCGTCAATCTCCGCCCCTTCGGGAAAATCGATCGCCCGCCGCGTATTGCCTTCGAGGCTGGAGTTGAACATGTGTTTGGAGTCCGGCACCGCGGCGCCCTTGGCAAACGTGAGCTTCACGGCTTTCTTGTATGTTTCGCCCGTACAGATGATGCCGTTGCATGACCACACCGGCACGTTCCATTTCCACTCCTCGGTGATTTCCGGATCAGCGGTGAGGATGATTCCACGCAATGCGGCCAATAACGCCCCGCGCCAGTCCGCCAGCTCCGCGATGCGTTGATCAATCAATTCCGAAGGTGGCTTGCCGAGGTCTCTGGTCGGCGTCTTCTTTGGTCTGCGCGTAGTCTCGGCTGCAGATTTCTTGCCAGTGGGCATCGTCGTCTCCGTTGAGCAGTCCCGGATTTTGCCAGCGTTACGGCCATTGTTCGAACAACTCGTTCGAAATTCAACCGGCTTGGCGGCACCTGCTGGGGGCTACGGTTCGAACAGATGCTTTTCGGCTGAAAGCGGGCCGCCGCAATACAAGCAGGTCCGGCTGCGGCTGTGCCCTTCGCGACCGCAGTCGGGACAGTTCAGCGGACCGGTGATCATTCTGCCGTCTGTATTCCCATCCCGTGCGTCTATTTCCATCATCTTTTTGCGCACGTCTTCGTCCGTCAGATGCGTCTGATCCCGAAGTACTTCCCACAGCGCCTGGCAGGTCAATGCCAGGTGATTGATCTTGGCTTCCAGGCGGACGAATTCGATACGGGTGCGTTTGCCTTCGTCCGCCAGGTCACGCCTGGCGCCTTTGGCGATTCGCATCGTTTCATTGATTTGATGCTGCTGAAAACCGTCCCAGAGATCCATTGGACTACCTCCATGTGTTCGGTCGGGACGACGTGCACGTGCACATCGCCATAGCACGAGCATACACGGGTGATTCGAACTTTTCGGTGAACGACCGGCGTTCAAACCCGCAACATGGTCCCGACTACGGCAGAGTCGAGCGTGCGCCTCGCAGCAGCGGGATGTCATCCACAGCCTTCGCCCGGGGGATAGTGGCAAGGTAGGCGTGAATATCGGCGAGGTCCTGGTCGGGAAGGATGGTAGATGAATACGCCGGCATTCGTGCTCGCGGCTGGCGCACCAGCACCGCCATTGCGGCATAGGGCAGCGGGTTGGGTGCGAGCTTCGAGCCGGCATTGCTGCCCTGGCCCTGGTAGCCGTGGCACTGATAGCAACCATCGGCAACGAACAGTTTCTGACCTCTACGCGCGTCCCCATCCGGAGCTTCCTGCGCGAGTGCGATCACTGATGAAACGCCGAGGCATGCGGCGACCAACGCTTTAATGAATGGCATCTTCTTGCCCCTCTCAGCGGCCCTGGGAAACAACATCGATCAGCGCCGGCTCGCCCTTCCTCACCTGCGCCACGGCGCGGCGCAATGCCGGCCCCAGATCGCGCGGGTTTTCGATCGGCCCTTCACTGTAAACGCCCATGCTCCGGGCCAGCATGGCGTAGTTGATGTCGGGATCAGTGATGACGCAGCCGATGGCCGCGCGATCAACACCGCGCTGCCGGCGGTTGGAGATCGCCTGCATCTGCATGATCTCCTGATGGTAGGCCCGGTTGTTATGCACGATATAGAGGATCGGGATTTGCTCATGCGCCGCCGTCCACAGGGTTCCGGGGCCGAACATCAGGTCGCCGTCGCCAACCACCGCCACGCTGAGGCGACCGTACTTCTGGTTGGCCAGCGCCGCGCCAAGGCTCGCAGGTGAGGTGTAACCAACGCCATCGGCGCCTGAGCCACCAATGAACTGGTGATGTTTATCCGCATCCCACAACCGCTGTGACCAGCTGCTCTGCCAGTAGTGGTGTGAGAGCAGCGACCAGTCCTCGGTCTTCATCACCTCGTACATTTCCATCGCCAGCCGCGGCATGGAAATCGGTGTGGCATCCCAACCGTAGCGCGCCGCATCCAGCGACGCTTCGAAATCCTGCTTGTGGTTGTCGGCAAACGCCCGCGCGCGCGCCTCGTACTTCGAACGTGAGGCCGGCAGCAGACGCTTCACTTCCTCGATAAGGAACGGCAGCGTCGCTTGCGCATCGGCCTGGATGGCCATGTCGACCATGTCCGCATAGCGCTGCAGATTCTGGTAGTTGCCCTTGGGATACAGGTCGGCCGACGAGATGGTGATCGACGTCGCCTTGTCGCCCAATGCGCGACGCAAGGTGCCATCCGGGTTTCCGGATGTCACCAGGCCGAAAGGATTACCCGGTTCCAATGCGAGCAGGACATCAGCCTGGCGCCGCAACTCGCCGAAGCGCCTGCCCTGATTGAGCGGATGCCGCCATGGGAAGCCCATGCGGTTGCCGCTG
The DNA here is from genome assembly GCA_024234975.1 of Gammaproteobacteria bacterium. Taxonomy (GTDB): domain Bacteria; phylum Pseudomonadota; class Gammaproteobacteria; genus JACKNH01. The sequence continues at coordinate 56,782 of JACKNH010000004.1, read as the reverse complement.
TCGGATACCGGCGCTGCCAACAGCTCAGCGAGTTCGACCGTCATCTGCAGACCGGCCGGCGTGCGTGCGCAACGGTCAACGGAGATCACCGGGTGTTCAGCGTTGACCAGCAGCCGGGCGATTTCCCGCACGGTGTTGGCATCTGCGGACGGCGGGTGAATCGACGGCAGTTTCGGTACCGGTGGCCTTCCGGCTTCGCCGCCGGGGATTTCGTCTTCCTGCATCGGCACATCGACCGCCAGCAGAACGGGGCCATAGGGCGGCGTCATCGCGAAGCGCCACGCGCGCGCGGCACTTTCGCCGAAACCCGTGAGGTTGCCCGGGGTGTCATCCCACTTGGTGAAATCGCGCACCATGCCGGGCCCATCGACCACGGTATGGCTCCACTCGACCGTGCTCTTGCGCTTGTCGGCTTCAATACCGGCACCGGTCATCATGAAGATCGGCACCCGGTCGCAATAGGCGTTGTAGATCGCCATCGCCGCATGCTGCGTACCGACCGTCGCATGAAAGGCACAGGCCATGGGCTTGCCTTCGATCTTGGCGTAGCCATGCGCCATGGCGACCGACGCCTCTTCGTGCATGGTGGTGATGAAACGCAGGTTCGGCGCCGTGGTCATGCCGTAGTTCACGACCGACTCATGCAACCCCATGAACGTATTGCCCGGCGTGGCGGCAAAGTATTCGATGCCCAGCGCACGGATGACATCCACCATGTAATCGCTGCCGCCGCTGGCCAGGACCACGCCTTCGGGGCGGTCGGTGGTTTCGACGTTCGGTGGCGTCGCGCCGACGTTCCGTGGTCCTTCACGGACCGCTGTGGTATTGCTTCCGGCGTCGTTCTGCTGGGCCACCGTCGTCAACGGTGCAACCGCCGCAGTCAATCCCCCCACCGCCGCCCCTTTGAGGAATCCACGGCGTTGCACGCCTTGCTTTGGCTCGTATTCCATAGTGCTGCTCGTAAGACGCTGTTGTTCGATGACAGCAGCATCTTAGCCATCAGCCGCCTGACCGCAGGTCCTCGGGAAAGAGGACGGAATTGTTCAGCCGCGCAGCATTCGATGGAACCCAGCTCACCCACGAATTGGGGCTACGCCTGAAAGCAGGCCGCAGCTCTAGGTGAACATTGCGACAATCGCATCTATGTGATGCGCGTTCCATGCATTTTAGATATCGGGTTGCAGCCTGCCGATTCGCCGTCGGCTTTCCTCGCTGTTATCTCAAGTGACCTGGCGCCACGCGGCGTGCCAACACATTTTTCCAAAAAGGCACCTGATTGCCGGTCTGACACCTCAGGCTCGGCGACTGGCCTTGTGATAGGCCACGAGTGCATTGGCGTGACCATGGCCAATCTTGTGATTCTCTTTGAGGAACGCCACCTGCTCCATGTGCTTCTTGTCCTGCAGCGTATCGAGGATCTTGAACCAGTGGGTGACAGGTTTGCCGTAGGTCTTTTCGATCGACGGAAAGTAGGAGGCCGGGCCTTTTGCCTTATTTTCAGCGGTCATGGGATTCTCCTGTTTCTGCATCCACTCCGAGATTCTGGGAGACGATTGGTTTTGTGCTGAGACCTGGCCCTGGCAGATGCACAACTCCTGACATGATTCGGTCAGGGTGTCTACTGAACCGGAGGAACTATCGTGTCGGCTCCTACGGCTGGTTAGATGGCTGGCCTATTTTATTTGGCCTCGGCATGTAGCTTGATGCCAAGTGCATTGATGACACGAAGAACCGTATCAAATCCAGGGCTTCGGTCTCCGGAAAGCGCCTTGTAGAGGCTTTCTCTGGATAAGCCAGCGTCTCGGGCGACCTGAGCCATGCCTTTTGCTTTTGCGATATTGCCCAAGGCTTTCGCGATGAATGCAGCATCTCCATCCGCTTCCTCAAGGCAAGCCTCTAGGTAGAGGGCCATTTCCTCCGGCGTGCGCAAGTGCTCGGCTGTGTCGTAGCGGTAGGTCTTGGTCTTCGCCATAGGGATTACTCGTCCAAATCTCGGGCCAGCTGGATTGCCCGTTTAATGTCTTGATTCTTGGCTCGACTTATCACCGCCGATGAGCAGAACGATGATTGTTTTGCGCCGTCTGGTGAAATAAACCCGATAGCCGGGCCCGTAATCAATCCGCAGTTCTGATACCGACTCGCCTACTGGCTTGGTATCCCCGAGGTGTCCGTCTTCCACTCGAGTGAGGCGGGCGAGGACTCGAACTCTCGCCCGGGCGTCCCGGAGCTTATCGAGCCACTTGGAGAAAGCCTCCGTTCGGCGGATTTCGTACATCAGCAGAATGTAGCCTAATGGCTACAACTCTTCAACCGAACGCAACCTACTCGGGCAAATAGCCAGCTTCGCGTTGATGGCGCACTGAAAGCACAAGCACGGTGTCATGCGCAAGCTCGTAGCTGTATAGAGCGATATAGCCGGATCTTCCACGTGAAATGACAAGTTCTCGTAATCCTTGCTCTGCCGACCGTCCGATTAGCGGATGATTTGCCAGGACTCGCACAGCTTCCGTGATGAGATCCACCGTCTCCAATGCCGCAGCCGGCTCCTCCTCCAACAGGAAATCCGTAAGTCTGGCCAGATCGGCCAACGCTCCTTTGGCGTAGATTACGTGCGCCAAGTTTTTGACTTCGGTTTGGACGCGCGATTACCTTGTGCCCGCGCCCGTAAGTAGGTGTGTACATCCTCAGCTTCGTAACCCTTGCCGGATTTGACGGCTTCTTCTCTAGAGGCAACTGCATCAGCGACGAATTGCGCTCGCCGCTCCGCGTTAATGGCAGCGACACGTATGGCATCGACCATAAATGCGTGTGCTGTGATGCCTTGCTGCTTTGCAGCCGCAGCGGCAAGGCGCTTAATGTCATCTGGAAGTTTCAACGAGGTTGTGGACATATCGGAGCGCCTCCGCGAAGGTGACACCATAGTAACACCAGCCGATCAATAGGAGCAACCCGGGTGCTTGTTTCGTCCAACGATTAGCGTGAGCGGCGCGTGTCGGCGGGCCCGCAGAAAGCGAACCTTTTTGTGCTGAGGGTTGGCCCGCTGGTACGTGGCCGTGCGAGCGAAGCGAACGACTCGACGCGATTGTTATACGTCAGCTCGCCCACTTCAGATGCAGCCTCTTATTCTCGGCAGCGCACTCTCTCAGATAGAGATTTATAAGGCTTTGATACGGAATCCCGCTCTCCTCCGACACAGAACGAAAGTACTCAATCGTATCTTCGTCTAGTCGAATTGTAAGTTGCTTCTTCGGCGTCCTTAGATATGGGTTCTTTACGGACTTGGTAAAATTGTATGATTTCTTCATTACAAAAACCCTGCGTACTGTTCTCGTTCCGAACGATCGGCTTTCCTAGCCGAAATTATCCTTATCACGTCATCTGCTTCACGATAGCAATGGACTACGACTAGCATTCGTAACTGTATACTCAAGCCAAGAAGAACGAACCGCTCTTCCTCACCAGAGTGTTCCGGATCCGGAATTATTCGTGCGTTTTCGTCTAGGAACGACGATTTTGCCTCCTCGAACGAAACACCGTGTTTCCTTCGATTCGCGCCCGCTTTTCGGCTGTCCCATTCAAAGCGCGGACCACTCATGGCATGAGTGTAACTACATTGTAGGGCGAGTCAAGCTGACGTATAACGCTGTGTTAGATGGCACCGCGATGACCTTAATGCCTAAACATTCGATGAGCTGCCCGCAATCTCGCACGCGTCGATGGTGGTCCACGATCATTTCGGGGTGTCCGCCCGAGCCGGCGACATGCGCATATGGACTTCGCTTGCGTGTGGCTGAGCCAAGAATTTCTCCATTCCGCGCTCGTGCCAGATCAAACTACCACTCTCGGCGAGAACCTCCAATGCCGAGTTGAGATCGGCCTCTGACAGCCGCCAGATCTTCAGTTCGCCTTCGAACGGCGAGACCACGCCGACATTCCGCTGCAGCAGCTTTCCTATCGCCGGGTTGGCCAAGTGAGATTCGTTAATCAGGTTAACGGCATAAACGCTGCGCAGAAACCCGCTTCGAATCGCAGCCAGGTGATAATCCCAAATCGTACCGCTGCGATCAACGCGAACACTCATGCCAGAAATCGTCCGTCTAATCTTCTGCTCGCCAAACTGCGTCAAATTGTCGGCGAGCGAGTGAATATACCCGTATTCGAACGGCGACTGACGGCAGAGATCCTTTGCCAGGGAAAGCATGTGCTCGATTGAGCCTTCGGTCTCGGGCACACTGATGCCGATATGAAGTGATCCCAGTTCCGGCGGTTCATCAAAGTTGACGAGCGAGTTTGTGTAATGGAGTGAGAACCCCTCTTTCCCGAATGAGACATCGGCGTACGTCAGCTCCGGAAGCCGATTTGCACCGGCTGTGAAAGCTCGCCAGCTGCGCCACTCCTTGGTGTAATTGGCACAGAAGTTCTCGGGCTCGACAGCGTAACTGCGGCCGACACCCGTTAGCGCAGCCTCAATAAGCGCCAAGCCATCGTATGAACGAGCTTCGTTGATATCGACGACTCGATAGAGATTCAATATCGTGTTCTTCTTTCGGCGTCTGAAAATTGAGAACATGCCGAAGCGTGCCGTCTAACGTTCGCGATATGCCGCGCTAGCTTGCGACCGACCAGAGCGGCAGCGACGGGAGAGAGCCGGCAAGTGTCGGCATGATTGCGTTGTTGGGTGGGAATGGATTACAGCGATTCGATGAATTCGTCGGCCGTTACTTCTGCTTGGCGCAAAATTCCAATGAGCGTCCCTGTTTTCAGTTCCTTGTGCACGGGCACTACGCATCCCTTTGTTCCCCTTCTCAACACGACATGACTTCCACGTTGTCGTTGCTGCACGAATCCGAGCTTCTCGAGGGCACGAATCGTGTCCCGCCCAGAAACTCGCGGAAATTTAGGCATGCTCAGGAATGTTGAACATTGTTACGAAAGGGTGACCTTTCCTTTTGAGCGGGAACTCTTCCAAATAGAGGGAGGTGGCTTCGCGAAGGTTCGCAAGCGCGTCTTCTATGGTTTCGCCTTGAGTCGTCGTCCCGGTTTCGGGATTGGTTGCGACAAATCCGCCTTCTTCGGCTGGTGAAATAATAGCTGTTAATTCCATTGCTTAGCTCCGACCATAAACCATAGTGTCATCGGTCAAAGTATTTTGGTCAAGCCACCCAACGCCACAATGAGCCGCACTTGACGGCGACGATCGGAGCGGCAGCGAAAGGAGAAGCGTCCCACTCGAAGCGATTGTTAGCCATTACCTGCCGCCACCATCTGGTAGTACGACAAATAAATATTGCCCGTTTGGGCTGCATGACGTTTCTTGCGGAGAAGAAGACTTACAAAATCGATTCGCTCTTCAAGAACAGCCATAATGTCGCCACCGTCCATCAATAAGATTGAGGCACCACCTGCTTGGTGGGCGGCCACGCCATCCGAGGAAAAGCCATTGATCGAGAGGAACACTCCAAGGGTGTTTTCCAGCTTGGTGGTGACCTTATCGGTGAAGGCAGCGAGTTCTGCTTTATTGACAAGGTCCTTGTGCCACTTGGCCTCAAACAAAAATTCTGTCCCATCGAGGGAAAACGCTCCGTCGATTTGTTCCCCGAGATTTCTGAAGGATGCCTTGGGGTCAAGGTCGAATAGATCAAAGACTTCGTACATCACGCGCTCAAGTTCAAATCCACGGCCCTGCGGGTCGTCAGAACTAACCATTGCCATGTATTTTGCGCGAATTGCTTCTAGCTTCTGACGTACCGCAGCGTTCTCTTTCAGCTTCTTGGCGGCAAGCTCTTGGCGGCGCTTGATTTCATCCTGCTCTTTCTTAACGTCTTGATGAGGCTCTACGAGTTGGCGAAGTTGGTTTACCGAATTTCGAGCACGCTCTACTTTCTGCGGCCCATCATCAAGCGGTTTCAGATGAGAGAAATCTGTGAGCTTGCACAATTCATAACAGAGCTTGGTCAAATCACCGATATGCCGGTCAGGGTTGGCGACAAGGTAATCAACGACGTCAGAGGCAATCTGGCGTTTGTAATTTTCCCAGTTGAAGTTATTTAGTATCGCGGGATTGGACAAGCATAGCTGTAGGAACCCGCGAAGCTCGGACTTGTACCAGTAAACCGAGCAAAGGGCTTCTTTCAGAGCCAGTATTGCGGGAGCCGATAATTGCTTTGCCACAGCAGGTTCCTTGTGATGGCTAACGATCTAGTTAAGCAGCCGGGCACGGCGCAAAAAAATATCGCGTGCTTTCATCCGGTCTGCTTGAACTACTTGTTGAACTAGCCCTCGTGGCGCCGGGGAAACGCAATCGGAGTTCGGGGCGTTGGTATTCGGTTGGCTCATCCTGATGCCCGTGGAATGTTGTGGGTCCGTGTCTCGATAGTATCGGATTTCCATGGCCGTACGGCAACGGCGCTGATTCAAACAGCGCTAACCTGCCTTGTCTCTGGTTTCTCCTCGCCGGGTAGGCATACCCAGCTCCGCCGATGCCTTGCAGCGTCCACATCCTTGTGGCGTTCCCTATCATGCTTTGGCAACCGCTGGCGGGCCGCGCGGCGCAACCACGTTTAGCGCTTTCACCAATGCGCCCCCGCATTGCGGGCAATGGGTGGCGTGAGTCGGGTGGCCCGCCACCCTCAGGTAGTATTCGGTAGCCTTAAGCGGTGTCGGTGCCTCTTTGATGCGCGGCGCCTGACCATGCGCCTGGCGTGCCCGCTCCAGTAGCGGCGTGCAGCGTGTGGCGTACAACCCGTAATGCCGCACCACCGGTTTGCGCGGCAGCGGTGTGTGTTGCAGATAGCGACGGATAAAAGATGCAGCACTCAACACCAGCGACTGCTTCCGACGGCAACCGCCATCTTCGGCATGCGGCTGGTAACTCAGACGCACCCGCCCATCACTCAGCATCGATACCTGGCCGTCCTTCAGCGGACCGCCTCGAACGTAGCGTGCCAGGTAGGTCATTACGCCTGCACCGTGCGCGTAACGCCGGCAGACATGAACGTTCCACTTGTCACGGCCAAGGCGATTCAACAAATTACCTAATCGCTCAACACGGCAATCCGGTGGCACGACCAAAGCGCCTTGCTCCAGGGCGCTTCGCAGTTTCGACAACAGCTTCCCACGATACAGCGCCATCACAACACGCGCTGGCAACACGCAACTCCGCTTCGGGTCTTGCCAACGACCATCGTCGGTTAAACCGCCGTCAGTCAGCAATGCATGTATGTGCGGATGCAGTGGCAGCGCCCGCCCCCACGTATGCAGCGCCAACATCAATCCAGGCTGCGCGCCCATGTACCGCTCGTCAGCGCACAGCGTCTGCAACGTCTCGGCCACCGACGCAAACAGCGTCTGCGTGAACCATACCCGGTTGTAACGCCATACCTCGTGCAATGTGTGCGGTATCGTGAAGATCAAATGATGATGCGCACAGTCGATGAGTCGCGACTGCATCTTCTCCAGCCACTGCGCTCGCGGCACCGTATTACACTGCGGGCACAAACGGTGATGACAAGAATGCGGAATAACGCGCGCAAAGTGGCCTGCCGGACACCGCTGCACATGACTACCCAGCCGGCCCGTACGGCATGCGCATAACATCTGTGTCGCACGATGTACGTAGTGCGGATAACCTGACTCTCTCGACGATGCATCGAACGATGCATCCAGGATCGTCCTGATCGTACTTCCCATCCCCGACCTCCTTGTCGAGAACGTTTTTCCAAAACTTTACGTCCCCCGGCGCAGCCGGGCTAGTTCAACGCCCTGTTAACCTGCGATTGACAGCGACGACCGGAGCGGCAGCGAAGGGAGGATGCGGTCAAGCGTCAGGTTCAACAGGATGTTAGGGCGCGGTTCTTTCACGACAGCATACCTAGGCGCCTCATGGACCTCTCGATGACGATCCTCATGTCTTCGGGGCAGGGAACTTGCCGTTGAGTTCCAGAAATGCGATTTGGCGCCTGACGCGGCCGCAGCCCATTAAGTTCCTTAACATGAGCGATCCAGCATGTCTTTACCGATTTCCCGGAATGCTTCTTTACGTCTTCTTGGATAGCTCGATAAGTTGCCATTGCTTCATCTCCGTATAGGCGTTAGCAATTGTTAATATCAAAGTAGGGCAAGATTGAAACCGGAATCCGCGGATATCCAACCGCAACGGATAGATGGAACCGATGATATCCGTCGCGAACCCGGTATAGATAGTCCTCCAGATCAGGCGGCTCATCTACTTCAATTGCAGGAAGCGGCACGCCTGTTGCGAAGGCCTTGAGGATACTAATACTTCGCTCGCAGTTCAGCCGCTCGACGCGCCGATTCCGGTTCGGCGGGCGCACTAACGCAATCGGGATCTCGATTACCGGCCAGATCTCATTGGGTTGAGCCGTAAATGATTTATAACTCGGAGTGAACGCATCGCACCCACCTTCGATAAACCAATCTTTGGGAATCTCGCTATCAATAGGTTTCGCGCCAATGCTCATCTTTCCCGCGCCCTAACGGCGGAGTTCAGCCGCGGCGCGGGAGGAGCGAAGCGACGAGCGCGACGTCGGCTGGAACGAGTTGTTGGGCGTCAGGCGCACCAATTCATGTGCAGCAACGCCATTTGCTTGCGAGCACGCGGCATCGGCCTGGACTAAGGACGACTCAAGGCGACGTACGCGGTAAACAACATTAAGCATGCAATGAATCCAACTAGCACCCAGTAGAACTGCTTGCGGGAGAATACGCCAAAAAATCGAACGTGGTCGCTCGGAAATTCGTGGCCGCACCCAGGACATCGTACGCGCGCGGAATCTTCGATGCGTGCCTCCGGGGATTTCGAGTCATTTTCGAGCAAGGCACGCAAAATCGGGGTGAATGCGCGGTGTTTGCGAACGTCAAAGGTCAGGCTGCATTTGGGACAGCGGTCATCCATAGCACCGACTCTCTACTGACGCCCAACGCTGATGTTCAGTGGCAATTGACGGCGAGGAAGGTTTGCGGCAGCAAACCGACGAGCGGTCAATTGTCCACTGGAACGATTTGTTGGGTGCCTTCTTTAGCATCGCCAAGCTGACCTATCGCTCGCGTATGAAATATTTTCGGGTGGATTCCTTTACCGCCGCGTCCACCTTCTTTTCTGCTTCACTCAATTGCCACTGCCGAAATGCTTCCTGCGTCTTGTCTAACTCCTTTCGCAGATCCGAATTGTAGCTCTCTTCATAATCGTTGAACGTAGCATCTGCGCTTTGGGTAAGCGCCGGACCTTCCTTGCCCTCGTCCTTCTCTTCGATATGCATCTCGACGAGCAGTTTTGTATGTGGAATATCCAAATTCGCACTGCTCCGCAACATGAATGTCGCGCACATTGCTTCAGCGAATCGGAGCTTGTGACCGGCATGCACGAAGAAGGAACCGAATTCGCAATCAACACGTATCAGGTACTCGACCATGCTCAATCTCAAATAGGTAATGAACTTTTGTCGGACGCTTTACACACCCAACGTTGCGGTATGCCGCACTTGCTGGCGCTCGACCAGAGCGGCAGCGACGGGAGAGAGCGGGCAAGTGTCGGCATGACTGCGTTGTTATGTTTCATTTATTGGTCTATCCGCAAGTCTCGGACAAAATCCGTGTGCTTCGTTACAAGGTCTGGTTCAACTCCGAGTTGGTTCACAATAATTCCGACTAATTGAGTCCAAATCACTTCACTTGCCACTCTCGGTGTTTTCGCAAATCGCTTCTTTTCGATCGCGACTATTAGATAATCGTATATATCTCCAGGAGTTCGCATTTCTGACGCGATATCGTCCGGAATCTCAATATCAAAGAACTCCTCAATCGCCAAGACAAGCTCAACTGAATCTAGGCCCATGGACTATTCAGAAACATAACGCCACAATGAGCCGCGCTTGACGGCGCCGACTGGAGCGGCAGCGATAGGAGGAGCGGTCAAGCGTCGGCCTCCATTGTGATGTTAGATGGCGGATTCTTATACATACAAATGCATAAGGAAATGAGGGACTTCTTTGGCCGCAATCTTTCGATTCCAGATTCTTAGCCAATTGCCTCCATGCTTCCAGAAATGCTGGCATTGGGCGAAATATGACGCTACTTCTTCGAACTCTCCCAGGAGCAGTAGCCGCTTCGCTAATTGCATATTTGGACCGAACGAGGCGAGTTGGGGTGAGCCTGGTGTAGCACCGGCCGCTCTGAGATAGGAGATAGCGGACTCGCGGTCTCCCGCGTCTAGAGCGAGGAGCCCAAGGACCACATTGCAACTGTGTATGGCGTTGCCGTAGTTCCAGTTCCCTATATACGAAGAACTTAGCTGCAGGGCGCGGTTCGCCGCTTCGGCAGCAAGAGAAGGTTGATTTAGAGTCAGGTACGCGAGTGATGCTCGTGGCAATTCGTAGAACTCTTTCTCTTCGGATTCTGCGCCCATTAAACGCTCAATATCCTTCCTCGCACACTCTTCTTGGCCTACTCGGAGCTTCTCCATAGCATCGTCTGGCCACGGCTCGGCCTCCATCTCCTCCTCGAAGTCCATTTCGGGTTCTTCCGCCATCTAACGCTGCCGTATGCCGCGCTTGCTAGCGACCGACCAGAGCGGTAGCGACGGGAGAGAGCTGGCCAGCGTCGGCATGACGGCCATGTTATGTGTAATTGATGACATTGATGCCCCTCCTTGGCTGAGCACCGCCCTGAATGGACTTTGCCCTTGGCGCTGAACCTGAGAATACGGCCTTACGGGAATGCGGACAAGCCTAAGACCTGCGTTTGCTAGCGCTGAACGAAACGATTGGAATTAGTGACGACTGACCGGAAGCTGGGAATAGCCTGTTCATGACTTTGCGGCCTATGCCTTCCTAGCTTTGAATATTGGATACCGCTGACCTTCGATTAATGCGGCGGCCCTAAACCGTTTTCTCTTACGCATAACGCCGCGGAGTAAGGCGAAATTAGTGAGTTGACTGAACGTGCGCCTTGTTATGTAAATTACTCGCATGGGTAAATTCTAGGTAAGGCATGCCTAAAAATATAGCTTGCTTGCTCTGAAGTAATTATTTGGCCCTCGTATATCGAATTAAGAGCTTCAAGAAGCTCTTTTGAACCAACTGTTTCAGTACAAAATATCTTTGCCTCAGCCATTTCCTTTGCTATTGAAGTATAAGCATACGAATTACCTGACACCCATAGCAAAGTTTCAATATAGTTCGAATCTTCTAGCTGAAACTTAACAACAGGCGTCCAGCAACCTTCGCACTCTTCCGCATTCAAACGCAATGGTGCAGAAAGAAGATATATCGTTAGCAAGATCGTTTTCATATGTAATTCACATAACGCTGTGGTATGCCGCGCTTGCTAGCGACCGAACAGAGCGGCAGCGACGGGAGAGAGCTGGCCAGCGTCGGCATGACCGCTTTGTTATGAGTTTTTGTTGGTGTCTGTCCTTTTTGCACTTCTATTTCGCCTGCCTTCGGAAAAGCGTTCTAGTTTGTTACGAACGTTGCTGAATCTTGGCTTGCTCGAAACTTTTGGCCTGCGCCAACGAATTAGTGCTACGACCAACTCGCCAACGAAAACAATCGCCCAAAGAAGCACTTCGCCAAATAGTAATAATGCTGGTGCAGCGACCTCCACAGCTGGGGCCAGAATGGCAGATACAATCTCGAAGACAATCATCACTAACGCAATAATTGCCTCAACAATTACCTCAATGAAGGCGATTCACTCCCAATGACTCATAACGAAGAGTTAAATGGCGCGCTACAGGCACAACCGATGTTGGCACCGAACCGTGACCGCGTCCATTTGAACGAATTGTTGGGTTGAACGAAGCCTGCGTCATTCCCGCCCCCCCGGGCCTAAACAACTACGAGCAGTAAGCCGCTCGGCTCGTACTGCCGGCGCGATACTAAATACACGATGACTAGGCCTGCGCGACCGTGGCCAAAGCCACCACCTGCGCAAGCACGTGCTCATGATAGCGCCAACCGAACCACGAATTGCCAAGACAAAATCGCTACTGCCCTCGCGCGGACTAGTCTTGGCCATTTGAGAAAAGACCATCTCGCGCGGCGGATTGCAGTGACCAAGCGGCTCGATGAATTGATGCATTTCCTTATGCCTGGCTAATTCAAATATTCGAAACAACCCAACGCTGCCGTATGCCGCGCTTGCTAGCGACCGACCAGAGCGGTAGCGACGGGAGAGAGCTGGCCAGCGTCGGCATGACGGCCATGTTATGTGGACTTGATGACATTGATGCCCCTCCCTGGCTGCGCATTGCCCCGAATGGACTTTGCCCTTGGCGTTGAACCTGAGAATACGGCCTTACCGGAATGGCGACAACCCTGAAACCTGCGTTTGCTAGCGCTGAACGAAGCAAATGGAACTGGCGACCATTAAACGAAAACTTTGGATTGCCAGTTAATGCCTTTGCGGCCTGTGCCTTCCTAACGTTGACTACCCGATACTGCAGACCTTTGATTGGTGCGGCCTCCCTCTTCTATTTATCTTTTACACATAACGACGAGTTAAATGGCGCGCCCGAGGCACAACCGCTGTTGGCACCGAACCGTGACCGCGTCCATTTGAACGAATTGTTGGGTTGAACGAGGCTAGCTTCACTTCAGCCACCCCTGACCTGACAGAGCACGAGCAGTAAGCTTTTCGGTTTGCACGGCTAGCGCGATACTGATTTTGATATTGCCTAGCCTGCGCAATGCAGCGCCAAGATGCCGCGCACGTAAGCACGTGTAAATGACAGCGCCAACCCAACCACGAATTGCCCGATTCACATTGCTGAAGACTTCGCGCGGACGAGCCGTGGCCATTTGAGGAATGACCGTCTCGCGCGGCGGATTGCACTGACCAAGCGGCTCGATGAATTGATGCATTTCCTTATGCCTCGCTAATTCAAATATTTGAACCAACCCAACGAAGAGTTAAATGGCGCGCTACAGGCACAACCGATGTTGGCACCGAACCGTGACCGCGTCCATTTGAACGAATTGTTGGGTTGAACGAAGCCTGCGTCATTTCATACACCTCCGACCTGAACGGGCACGAGCTGTAAGCCTATCGGCTCGCACTGCCGGCGCGATACTAAATTCGTGATGGCTTGGCCTGCGCGACCTTGGGCAAACCTCTGGCTACGCAAGCACGTGCCCGTGAAAGCGCCAAGGGAACTACGAATTGCCGTGACCAAGTTACTGAAGACTTCGCGCGGACGAGTCCTTTCTGTCCGAGAAGAGAACATCTCGCGCGGCGGATAGCAGTGACCAGGCGATTCGATGAATTGATGCATTTCCATATGCTCGTTCAAGCTCAAATATACGAAACAACCCAACGAAGAGTTAAATGGCGCGCTACAGGCACAACCGATGTTGGCACCGAACCGTGACCGCGTCCATTTGAACGAATTGTTGGGTTGAACGAAGCCTGCGTCATTCCCGACCCCCCGGGCCTAAGCAACTACGAGCAGTAAGCCGCTCGGCTCGTACTGCCAGCGCGATACTAAATACACGATGACTTGGCCTGCGCGACCGTGGCCAAAGCCACCACCTGCGCAAGCACGTGCTCATGATAGCGCCAACGGAACCACGAATTGCCAAGACATACTCGCTACTGCCCTCGCGCGGACTAGTCTTGGCCATTTGAGAAAAGACTATCTCGCGCGGCGGATTGCAGTGACCAAGCGGATCGATGAATTGATGCATTTCCATATGCATGACCACTTTCAAATATGCGAAACAACCCAACATTTAGTAGACGGACTATGTCCGTAACTAAATACGGACTTTGTCCATTGTTTCTGCTTTATTCGGATAAAACGGTGGGGCCGGGTTCGGGAAATTCCCTTTGAATCATCCATGTAGCAGTGTCTCCTGCGTGTCACCTTTTTCGGGAGATAGACGGACGCTATCCATATAATTTGCGGCCTTGGGGTCGGCCGTTTCGCACCAAAGTTTCCGGGCGAAGTGTCCCAATATTTTCGGGGCACGGTACGGGCGATCCGTCAGATGTTCTATCTGCTACGATTTATGCGCCTCACTGACATGGAAGTCAAACGATGGCCGAAGCCAAACGCCTGCTGGACCAGGTGCGGGAGAAGATCCGCCTGCGCCATATGAGTATCCGCACCGAACAAACCTACCTGCACTGGATCAAGCGCTATATCCGCTTTCACCGGCTGAAGCATCCGGCGGAAATGGGCCCGGCGGAAGTTGAAGCCTTTCTTTCCAACCTCGCGATTCGGCGCAATGTCTCAGCCAGCACACAGAATGTCGCTTTGAACTCGCTGGTGTTCTTATACCGAGAGGTGCTGGCCCAACCGTTCGCGGAGCTGCAAGCCGTTCGCGCCAAGGCGCCACAGCGGATTCCGACGGTACTCACCGTGGACGAGGTTTCCCGCATCCTGCGCGAGCTGCCAGATCCGCATTGGCTCATCTGCTGTCTGCAATACGGTTCAGGATTGCGGCTGATGGAAAGCGTGCGCCTCAGGGTCAAAGACATTGATTTTCAGCATCGGTCGATCATCGTGCGCGATGGCAAAGGGGCCAAGGACCGCGTAGTCACCCTGCCTGACCAGATTGTTGACCAGTTGCGGCTGCACATCCGCCAGCGCCAGTCTGTCTATCAGCGGGATTGCCTCGCCGGTGTCGCCAGCGTTTATCTGCCGAATGCGTTATCGCGCAAATATCCGAACGCTGCCGGCGAGTGGGGTTGGCAATATATTTTCGCTGCGCGCGGACTCAGCATCGATCCGCGCAGTGGCGTGCGCCAGCGGCATCATTTCGATGAAAGCGCGGTGCAACGTGCGGTGCGCAATGCCGTTCGCAAGGCTGGACTGTCAAAGCCGGCAAGCTGCCATACCTTTCGCCATTCCTTTGCCACGCATTTTTTGGAACGCGGCGCGGATATCCGCACAGTGCAGGAGCAGCTCGGCCATTCCGACGTCAAGACAACACAGATATACACCCATGTCCTCAAGCGTGGTGGGCTGGCAGTGCGCAGCCCACTGGATACCGCAGGTGTCATTTCGCCGCGAACTACCCAGGCCGGCATGCCGGGTGATGGAGAGAATCGGAACGACCCCAGGCCCGGCGACAGACGAACCTTCGATGATTGATCCGTCCACACCCGCCCATGCGGCGGCGGCAAGCAAACGGTCAGCCGAAGTTGATCTTGGCTTCGAGGTTGGTGCGTGAATCGGCGTTGTTCAGCGCCTCTTCGAGATCGATACGTTCTTCCTTGTACAGTTCGTACAACGCCATATCAAAAGTACGCATGCCCTTGGCGCCGCTGCCAGCCATGGCTTCCTTGATCTCGCCGATATAGCCTTTGAGGATCAGGTCCGCGATATGCGGTGTGTTCAACATGATTTCAATCGCCGCAACGCGCCGGCTGTCCACGCCTTGCACCAGGCGCTGCGAAATCACCGCGCGTACATTGAGCGAAAGATCCAGGAACAGCTGCTTGTGCAACTCCTGCGGGAACAGATTGATCACGCGCTCCATCGCCTGGTTGGCGTTGTTGGCGTGCAGCGTCGATAGGCACAGGTGGCCGGTGTTGCACAGCTCCAACGCCGCTTCCATGGTTTCGCGGTCACGAACCTCACCGATCAGGATGACGTCTGGTGCCTCACGCAGCGAAGCACGCAGCGCATTGCGGTAGGAGAGCGTATCCATGCCCACTTCGCGCTGGTTGATGATCGATTTCAGGTTCGGGTGCGAAAATTCAATCGGATCTTCAATGGTGAGAATGTGGCCGCTCATGCGCTGGTTGCGCTCATTGATCATCGCGGCCAACGTCGTCGACTTACCGGAACCCGTCGCGCCCACCATCAGGATCAGGCCACGCTTGTGCATGACCAGTGTCTTCAGAATTTCCGGCAGACCCAGTTCTTCAATGGTGGGGATTTGCGAAGGGATCCGGCGCAACACCATGGCACATTCGCCACGCTGCAGGAACACATTCACGCGGAAACGCGCCGCATTGTCCGGCAGCGAAACCGCAAAGTCGCACTCCAGTTCCTTCTCGAAGTTCAGCACCTGACGCTCGTTCATGATCAGGTAGGCCGCCGCCCGAATCAATTCACCGGTCAGCTGGGTTTTACCGACGGAGCTGATCTGGCCTTCAATCTTGATTTTGACCGGAGCGCCCGGGGTGAAGAACAGGTCCGAGCCCTTCTTTTCATGCAACAGCTTCAGGTAGGGAGTAATGTCCATCGACCGTGAATCCTTGAATCAATCGTGCGGGGTTGCCGGCAACGCGCTACGCCAAACGGGAGTGTCGCGATCAGCGCCGCAACATGCCCGTCTTGGTCTTCTCGTCTTCCTCGAGTTGCAGATGCTCCAACCCGTCGAGGTGACCGCTACCGGTTTTCGCCGCTTTGCCTTCCAGCTTGATCCGCAGCCGTAGCTCATTCATCGAGTCGGCGTTACGCAACGCATCTTCGTAGGAAATCGCGTCGGCTTCGTACAGATCGAACAATGCCTGATCAAACGTCTTCATGCCGAGCTCATTCGATTTCGACATGATCTCTTTGATCATATGCACTTCACCACGCAGTACCAGGTCGGCAATCAGCGGTGAGTTGAGCAGAATTTCAATCGCCGCCGCGCGGCCGACACCATTGGCGCGTTTCAGCAGCCGCTGCGAAATCACGCCCTTCAGATTCAGCGACAAATCCATCAACAGCTGCGGGCGGCGCTCTTCCGGGAAGAAGTTGATGATACGGTCGAGCGCCTGGTTGGCGCTGTTGGCGTGCAGCGTCGCCATCGCGAGATGGCCGGTTTCAGCAAAGGCGATACCGTATTCCATGGTTTCACGGTCGCGGATTTCGCCAAGCAGGATGACGTCCGGCGCCTGGCGCAAGGTGTTCTTCAGCGCGATATCCCAGTCATCGGTATCCACGCCGACTTCGCGCTGGGTGATGATGCAGTTCTTGTGCGGGTGAACGTATTCGATCGGGTCTTCAATCGTAACGATGTGGCCGAAGCTGTTTTCATTCCGGAAATCAATCATCGCTGCCAGCGAGGTGGATTTACCGGAACCGGTGGCGCCAACGAAAATGACCAGGCCGCGCTTGGTCATCGATACGTCTTTGAGCACTTGGGGCAGACCGAGTGAATCGATGGTCGGCACCTTGGTTTCGATCGTTCGCAGCACCATGCCCGTCTGGCTCTGCTGGATGAACGTGTTGACGCGGAAGCGACCGATGCCCGCCGGTGCAATCGCGAAGTTACATTCCTTGGTGGCCTCGAACTCCTTGAGCTGGCGATCATTCATGATCGCGTAGGTCAGCGCCTTGCAGTTTTCCGAGGTCAGCTTGGTTTTGGAAACCGGGGTGATCTTGCCGTCTATCTTGATCGCCGGCGGGAAGTCCACCGTGATGAAGAGGTCCGAGCCTTTCTTGTCGACCATGAGCTTGAGCAGGTCGCGCATGAATTTAATCGCTTGTTCGCGTTCCATTGAAGACCTCTCCTGTTGACGCTGGCGGACGACGGACTAGTTCAGAATGCGTCCTTGTTCATGGCCTTGATGCGGGCTTCCTGGCGCGTCACCGACCCTGCCTGAACCAGGCCTTGCAGACACTGGTCCAGCGTCATCATACCGTGCTGGGCGCCGGTCTGGATCGCGGAATACATCTGCGCAATCTTGTTCTCACGGATGAGGTTACGAATCGCCGGCGTACCAATCATGATCTCGTGTGCCGCGACGCGGCCGCCGCCGTTCTTCTTCAACAGCGTCTGCGATATGACCGCGCGCAATGATTCGGACAACATCGCCCGCACCATGTCTTTTTCTTCCGCCGGGAACACGTCCACCACGCGGTCGATGGTTTTGGCGGCGGAGCTGGTATGCAAAGTGCCGAACACCAGGTGACCGGTTTCAGCCGCCGTCAGCGCCAGGCGGATGGTTTCCAGATCACGCATTTCGCCGACCAGGATGGTGTCGGGGTCTTCGCGCAGTGCCGAGCGCAGCGCTTCGGAAAAGCCGAGCGTATCGCGGTGGACTTCGCGCTGGTTGATCAGGCACTTCTTGCTCTGGTGAACGAATTCGATCGGGTCCTCGATGGTCAGGATATGCCCGTACTCGCTTTCGTTCTTGTGATTGATCATCGCCGCGAGGGTGGTTGATTTGCCGGAGCCGGTCGGCCCGGTCACCAGCACCACGCCGCGGGGGTAATCCGATATCTCCTTGAAAATCTTCGGCGCTTTCAGATCTTCCAGGCTGAGGATCTCGGACGGAATCGTACGGAACACGGCGCCGGAGCCACGGTGCTGGTTGAAAGCGTTGACGCGGAAGCGGGCCAGCCCGGGGATTTCGAACGAGAAGTCGCACTCAAGGAACTCTTCGTAATCCTTGCGCTGCTTGTCGTTCATGATGTCGTACACGAGATCGTGCACTTCCTTGTGTTCCATCGCTGGCACATTGATGCGGCGCACGTCGCCATCGACACGAATCATCGGTGGCAGCCCGGCCGACAAGTGCAAGTCCGAGGCGCGATTCTTGACGCCGAATGCGAGTAACTCTCCGATATCCATGCACAATCCCCTGCTGTGTATGCTCACGACGCGCACTGCCGCCGACCCGGCCTCTTTGTTCAGAGACCTTGGACTTCACCGGCTTCGACCGCTTGCAGGCCGACCTGCCCGGACGGTTATGCGCATCACCATGGCATCATGGCCCGCTAAACTTTAGCAATTAATGCAGGCACTTGCCACGAATTGTATTGGTAATCTCTCAAGAACCGGCGGGTATCAGGCCGCACGTTACCAGCCGTTGGTTTTACCGGCTCGCAACTGCCGGTCAGCAATCCGATGGCGTCTGGCGGACTGTTATCGATGTGTGGTCAAGAGGTGCCCCGGGTCCGATAGTCCATATCGACCGGGATGATGAAAAAATTAGGCGGGTGACGCCTACGTACCGGCCGCTGACTGGACAGCGGCGACCGCAAACACCGAAGATTCGCGCACCGCAAATCATGAAGACGAAACGCACCGTTTTGGACAGCCCCCCGTGACCCGAGTCGTCGATATTTCCACCAACGTCACCGCCCTGCTTGGCCGCATTCGCGCCGCCGAAATCCGGTTCGGCCGCAAGCCGGGCTCGGTGGAATTGCTGGCGGTGTCCAAAACCCACGGCGTCGACGCCATCGCCGCCGCCCGCGCCGCCGGCATTCGTGCGTTTGGCGAGAACTACCTGCAGGAAGCGCTTCCCAAGGTGGCTGCGCTGCCGGATCTTCAGTGGCATTTCATCGGTCCCGTGCAGAGCAACAAGACGCGGCCGATTGCCGAGCGGTTCGCCTGGGTGCACACAGTGGAGCGATTAAAAACAGCGCAGCGTCTCAGCGCACAACGCCCGCCGGAACTGCCACCACTCAATATATGTATAGAGGTGAACATCAGCGGTGAATCCTCGAAGGCCGGCGTCGCGCCATCGGACCTTGCCGACCTGGCACAGGCAGTGGCCGCCCTCCCCGGCCTGCAGCTTCGCGGCCTGATGGCATTGCCCGCGCCAGAGGAGGAGTTCGCCGCCCAGCGCGCCGCGTTTGCGCGCCTGCGTAGCTGTCTGACTTCATTGAATGAGCAAAGTCTCGCACTGGATACGCTGTCCATGGGCACCACGGACGATTTCGAAGCAGCGATTGCCGAAGGCGCGACGATTGTCCGCATCGGTACGGCGTTGTTCGGGCCGAGACAATATTAATGACGGGAAGCGGACGATGTCACCCGACTTGCGGCACGCTGGATACGTCGCCCCGCCCACCGTCAATCCGCTTCCCAACGGTTCCATGCGGCGTCGAGCAGCGCCCTATGGATTCCCGTCTGCGCGGGAATGACGGATGTAGTCGGTCAATGATGATTGGTTGACCCGGCTGCCGCCGCGCCCTCCACCCCGTCAGTCCGGACGCCGCGCCGCCGTGTGCGGAACAAGCATCACCCTTCCCAAACCGGTGCCGCTGCTGCACCATGTCCGGCCCGTATTTGGATTTGGTGTAATATCTGGCCGCAATGACCCATAAACGGATCACTTTCATCGGCGCCGGCAACATGGCGCGCGCCATCATCGGCGGATTGATTGCAGATGGCTACCCGGCGAGCGCCATCGGCGCGACGGACATCGACCCGCAACGCCTGCAAGCCCTGACGCAGCAATTCGGTATCCACACCGGGACTGAAAACGCCGAAGCCGTGCGCGAGGCCGACGTCATCGTGCTCGCCGTCAAACCGCAGGTGCTGCGCGAGGTTGCCATGGCATTGGCGCCGGCACTGGGCGAACGCACTCTTGTCGTTTCGATTGCCGCCGGTATTCAACTCGATTCGCTGGCCAACTGGCTAGGGGGTTCCCGCCCTATTGTCCGCGTGATGCCAAACACCCCGGCACTGGTCGGCGCGGGTGCGGCGGGCCTGGTCAGCAATGCTCATGTCACCGAGGCCGACCGCGAACAGGCGGAAGCCTTGATGCGAGCCGTGGGTCTGACCGTCTGGCTGGACAATGAAACCCTGATCGATTCAGTCACCGCATTGTCCGGCAGCGGCCCCGCCTATGTCTTCCTGCTGATGGAAGCGATGGCCGAGGCTGGCGAGAAGCTGGGTATCGCGCCCGAACAAGCGCGCCTGCTGACGCTGCAGACCGTGATGGGTGCGGCCAAGCTGGCGCTGGAATCCGACGTCGATGCCGCCACCTTGCGCCGCCAGGTCACCTCGCCCGGCGGCACCACCGAAGCGGCATTTAAGGTATTCGAGTCACGCGAATTGAAAGCCATCGTCAGCGAAGCATTGCAGGCCGCGGCGACACGCTCTGACGAGCTGGCCCGGATGTTCGGCGGCAACTGATCATGGGTGGCTCCTACGTCAACGAGGCCGGTGTATTTCTGATCGAAGTGCTGTTCGGGCTGTACATCCTTGCGGTGATGTTGCGATTCCTGTTCCAGATGGTTCGCGCCGATTTCTACAACCCTTTCTCGCAGGCGATCGTGCAGATCACCAATCCGCCGTTACGCGCACTGCGCCGCTGGATCCCGTCGATCGGTCGCATTGATACCGCGTCGCTGGTGTTGATGACCGTGGTGCAGTTCGCCAGCACCTGGCTGGTGGTGCTGCTGTCGAACGGCCGCGGCGCGCTGCTTGGCATCTTCATCATCGCCTTGGCCAAACTGCTGCAGACCGCGGTGTATGTGTTCATGTTCGCGATCCTGATCCTGGTGATCCTCAGTTGGGTAGCGCCGGGCGCCTATAACCCGGCAGTCGATTTGCTGCGCAGCCTGAGTCGCCCGCTGCTGGCGCCGGCACGCCGCGTGATACCGCCGATCGGCAACCTCGATCTATCCGCGATGGTGGTCCTGGTGTTGTTGCAGCTGGCGCTGATCCTGCTGGTCGCGCCGATCCGTGATATCGGCATCAGACTGCTGTGACCGTGCCATGGTTGACGTGGGAGGGGCCGCGTTTGCGACTGCGCCTCAAGATTCAGCCTCGCGCCGGCCGCACCGAGGTGGCCGGCACCTATGGCGATCGCTTGAAGATTCGTGTGCAGGCGCCGCCCGTTGATGGCGCGGCAAATATTGCGTTGACGCGTTTCCTCACTGATGCGTTTGAGGTATCGCCGGGACGCGTACAGATTGAAACCGGCGCAACCGGCACCTTGAAAACGGTTGCCATTGAAACACCCGAGGTCATGCCGTCTTGGCTTCCGACACAGAACTGAACAGCGCTGCGGCTCCGGCTGCCGATTCTGTCGGCTATGTCGAAACCCAACGTATGGTGTTCGAGACACCGCTGGAGCTGGACAGTGGCCATGTTCTTTCGTACTACGAGATCGTGTACGAAACCTATGGCACGCTGAATGCCGCGCACGACAACGCCATTCTCATCTGCCATGCATTGAGCGGCGATCATCACGCCGCCGGCATTCATCGCGGCGCTCGCAAGGCCGGCTGGTGGGACAACTGCATAGGCCCCGGCAAACCCATTGATACCAACCGCTTCTTCGTCGTCTGCTGCAACAATCTCGGCGGTTGCGCCGGCAGTACGGGACCGACGTCGACCAATCCGCAGACCGGCAAACGCTATGGACCGGACTTCCCGATCTGCACCGTTCACGACTGGGTGGAGAGCCAGGCACGGCTTGCGGATCGCCTGGGCATTGAAACCTGGGCGGCGATCATCGGCGGCAGTCTGGGCGGGATGCAGGCGTTGCAGTGGGCGGTGGACTATCCCCATCGGCTGCGCAATGCAATCATCATCGCCGCCGCGCCCAACCTGTCGACCCAGAACATCGCCTTCAATGAAGTCGCCAGACACGCCATCATGTCCGATGCGCAGTTTCACGACGGGCGTTATTACGATCACGGCGTGGTGCCCGAACGCGGGCTGATGCTGGCCCGCATGCTGGGTCATATCACGTATCTTTCTGATGACGTGCTGCACTCTAAATTCGGCCGCGAATTGCGCAGCGGCAAGCTGACGTTCGGCTACGACGTGGAGTTCCAGATCGAGAGCTATCTGCGTTACCAGGGCCAGGCATTTGTTGATCGCTTCGATGCCAACAGCTATCTGCTGATGACCAAGGCACTCGACTATTTCGATCCGGCCATCGAGCACAATGATGACCTGCGCGATGCCTTGCGCGAAACCCAAGCCCGCTTCCTGTTGATGTCGTTCACCTCGGACTGGCGTTTCTCCTCGGCGCGATCGCGCGAAATGGTGCGCGCACTGCAGGATCTCGACAAGAACGTCAGCTACGTCGATGTCGATTCCGCCCAGGGCCATGACTCGTTCCTGCTGGAGATTCCGCATTATCACGACTGCCTGCGGGCGTTCATTGCGCGGATACAGGTTGGAGGGCAGCCCGCGTGAATCTGCGGCCGGATCAGAAGTTGATTGCCGAATGGATCAAACCCGGCAGCCGGGTGCTGGATCTGGGCTGTGGTGACGGCGCGTTACTCGCACAGTTACAGTCAACGCTCGGTGTGACCGGTTTCGGTATCGAGATCGAACCGCACAACATCCTTGAATGCATCAAGCGCGGCATCAACGTTATCCACTCCGACCTTGACCAGGGCTTGTCGGACTTCGATGCGGACTCGTTCGATTATGTTGTGATGACGCAGACGTTGCAGGCCATGCGCTTCCCGGCCCGCGTATTGAAAGACATGCTGCGCGTCGGTCGCGAAGGCATCGTGACGTTTCCGAACATGGGCCACTGGCACGCCCGCCTGCAATTCATGCTGGGCCGCATGCCGACGACACGCGCCCTGCCGATGAGCTGGTATGAAACACCGAACCTGCACTTGTGCACGATCAAGGATTTCGAGGACCTCTGCCGGGTGGAGAACTTCGACATCATCGACCGCACGGCGGTTGATGCATCCCACCAGCGCGGCGCGTTGATGCGCTTACGCCCCAGCCTGTTCGGCGAGATCGCACTGTTCCGCGTAAGGCAACTCGTTCGCTACTGAGCTACTACCGTTCCACGACGACCCAACGTATCCGCACGCCCGGTTCCCCAACTGCCAGGGACGCACTCTACTTCCTCCCGTCATTCCGGACACCGCGCAGCGGTGAGCCGGAATCCATGCGGCGTTACGCGAAGCCGGCGGAACGGGTGACGTGATCCTGGCTGGATCAATCGACGAAGAACTGCTGGCGGAAACTCAGCGTATGGGTCTTTTCCTGCCCTTCCGGTTTGACCTTGACGACGAATTCCAGCGTTTCCTCATTGGTGAATGGAAAGTCGCCGATGTAGTAGATACCGCCACCGTCATTCAACTCGCGGACGTTCACCGTGCGCACCTGCCTGGCGAGGTTGATTGCGGTAATTTCGACCGCTGCCTGTGCGGCCTCGCCGACCGGCCCGTCCGTGTTGCGCATAACAGTGATATTGACCATGGCGCGGCTTGGACTGCGCACAATGTTATAGGTGCGGGCGACGGTCGGCTCCAGGAAGTTGGTGGTGATCGCGTTGTAATGCACGGTGTATTCGCCGAACGTCTCTGACTGTTCGGCCCGGCCGGCAACGCTGAACATGACACTGAGCAGAATGGCGAGCAGCGACAGGTACAGGCGGACGGGGCTGGCATTCATACGGATACCTCGCTTTCCTCTGGCGTGGAGCGGACAGCGCAGCGGCGGTGGTCCGCCATCGGGGAACCCGGACAAGGATATATCAAACAGCCGCACCCGGTACGGTGGTATTCACCGGCAGCCACCGGCCGATTGTGCAATGCGCAATCCGCCATTCAGACAGCAAACGTCGGCAGCTCGAAATCATAGTCGATGGTCAACGGCGCATGGTCGGAGAAGCGCTTGCGCTTGTAGATGCTGGCTTCGCGCACGTACTGGCGCAGGCCGGGCGTCACGATGTGGTAGTCAATCCGCCAACCGACATTCTTGTCCCAGGACTGGCCGCGGTTCGACCACCAGGTGTATTGCTCAGGCGCCTGATTGATAACCCGGAAAGCATCCACCAGGCCGATCTCACCGAACAAGCGGTCCAGCCACGCCCGCTCATCCGGCAGAAACCCTGAATTCTTCTGATTCGAGCGCCAGTTCTTCAAATCGATATTCTGATGGGCGATGTTCCAGTCGCCACACATTACGTACTCGCGCCCACTGGCCATTCGCTGCTGAAACCAGGGAATCATGCGCGCCATGAAGTCGTATTTGACCGCCTGCCGGATTTCGCCCGAGGTCCCTGACGGCAGGTACAGCGATACTACGCTGAGGTTGCCGAACCTGGCTTCGATATAGCGGCCCTCGGCATCGAAATCGTCCCAGCCGATGCCATGAATCACTTCATCCGGTTCATGGCGACTGTAGATGGCGACGCCGCTGTAGCCTGGCTTCTGCGCATCCATGAAATAGCTGTGCCATCCCCGTGGCTGACGGATGGCCGGTATCAGCTGATGGATCTGGGCCTTGGTTTCCTGCACGCAGACGATGTCGGCGCCGCTTCGCGCCAACCAGTTGAAGAAGCCTTTGCTGTGCGCCGAGCGGATGCCATTGGTGTTGATCGAGGTGATACGCATGACAGAAGTCGGATTTCCTTGGCAAAAAAGTTCAACGTATCATAGCGGGATGGAAATCTACCGCAGAGAGTTCATCGAGTTCGCACTCGAACATGACGTCTTGCGCTTCGGCGAGTTCACCCTCAAGTCCGGTCGCCAGAGCCCCTATTTCTTCAACACCGGCCTGTTCAATACCGGCCGTTGCCTGATGAGGCTGGGTGAATTCTATGCCGCGACCATCATCGCCAGCGCGCTGCAGTTTGATTGCCTGTTTGGTCCCGCCTACAAGGGCATTCCCATCGGCTCCGCCACCGCCATCGCGCTGGCGCGCAATCACAATCTGGACGTGCCTTACGTCTTCAACCGCAAGGAAGCGAAGGACCATGGCGAAGGCGGCATGACCATGGGCGCGCCTCTCGAGGGGCGGGTGTTGGTCATCGACGATGTGATCTCGGCCGGAACATCGGTTGGGGAATCCGTGAAGATTATCGAAGCGGCCGGGGCAACAGCCTGTGGCGTCGTGATTTCGGTGGATCGTCAGGAACGGGGTACCGGTGAACAATCCGCAGTACAGGAAGTCGAATCCCGCTACGCGATGCCGGTCAAGAGCATCGTCACGCTTGCCGATATTATGGAATTCCTGGACGGCAGCGACCAGTTTGCGGTGCACCGCCCGGCGGTGGCCGAGTACCGCGCCAGATACGGCGTGGCATGAATGTGACGAATTGTCGTTCCGGATACGGTAGCCGGAATTATTGTATGCGGACACTATAATTGCCGGCGATACGGGTTTCGTGGCCCCGTCCGGGGTATCAAAGTCTGATGAAGGAGTTCGAATATGGCTAAAACGGGCCTCGCAGCACTCGGAGCGACTCTCGCATTGGTCATGGTCACCCTGCCGCCGGCAGTCACTGCTGCGGACCGGATCAAATGCTGGACCAACCGCGATGGCATCCGTGAGTGCGGCAACGTCGTTCCGCCGGAGTACTCGCAGAAGGGTTATGAGGAAAAAAACCTGCGTGGCATCACCGTCGGCACCCAGAATCGGGCGCTGACCAACGAGGAACTGGAAACGCGTCGCCAGCAGGCAGCCGAGATAGCCGCCCAGGAACGTGAACAGGCCCGGCGTGAAGCCAACGACCGCGTGTTACTGGCAACATTTGCCAGCGTTGACGACATTCTGTTGGCCCGCGATGGTCAGATCGCCAATATCGACAGCCAGATCAGGGTCACCCGCAGTCATATCGAGAAATTGCATGCCAACCTCGGGGCAATGATCGCCCGCGCAGCCGCTTCCGAACGCCGTGGTGAACAGCCGTCAGAGGAAATCACCGCGAACATCGACAACGTTCGCGAACAAATTGCCGACAACGAATCGTTCATTGAAAACAAGATTGCTGAACAGCAATCCGTGAAGGTTCAATACAACGCTGATATCCGCCGCTTCCGCGAACTCAAGGGGTTGCTGCCAAACCCTGAATTCGAAAACTCGCCGCCGACAACAGGGGCCACTGTTCCTCCCAGTGCGCAGTTGGCAGCGCCCTGAATTCACTTCTGACGAACTGTTCGATTCTGCCCGTAGCATAGGCGGCCAGCATATTGGCCACCGCGGACGCGCTGGCGGTCGGCGCGGCGCCGGTCTGCTCCAACGCCGTTTCCCTGATCACCTGCCGCAATTGCGTTTCAATGCGTTCAAAGAACTGGCTGACGCGGGCGCGCAGGCGTTCATGCTCGCCTGTCAGTACATCACCACATAGCAGACGCGCGATCCCGGGATTGCGCTCGGCGAATTTCAGCAGCACCAATACGATGTGCTCGCAGCGCCGGTCTGCGCCGCGATTTTCCTCGATGATCCGGTTGAACAACCCGAAGACCGATTGTTCAGCGAATTCGATCAGACCTTCGAACATCCGGGCCTTGCTCGGGAAATGGCGATACAGTGCCGCTTCTGATACGCCGACGGCGCGCGCCAGCGCAGCGGTGGTGATCCGTTCACCCGGGTTGGATTCCAGTTCCTTGGCCAGCACCTGCAGGATTTCGTCGCGACGGGCCATCGACGGCGCTATTCGATCAACGTGCCGACACCGCTGTCGGTCAGCAATTCAAGCAGCACGGCATGTTCGACCCGGCCATCGACGATATGCGCGCGTTTGACGCCTGCGCGCACCGCTTCCAGTGCAGCATCAATCTTCGGCAGCATTCCACCATGAATAACGCCTTGCTCAATCAGTTCGTCGACCCGTGCCGGCGACAGACCGGTCAATACCTTGCCCTCGGAGTCCAGAACGCCAGCTGCGTTGGTCAGCAACATCAGCTTTTCGGCGCCCAGCGCGGAGGCGACCTTGCCGGCGACCAGATCTGCATTGATGTTGTATGCCAACGCGTCGGGACCGACGCCGATCGGCGCGATCACCGGAATGAAACCACCCTGGATCAGCCAGTGAATGACCTTCGGGTCGACGCTTTCAACTTCGCCAACCTGACCAAGGTCGCTGTCCTTTGCGCCTCGCGCCGGCTTGAGTTTGCGCGCCTTTATAAAGCCGCCATCCTTGCCGGTCAGCCCGACGGCATTGCCGCCGTGACTGTTGATGAGGTTGACGATGTCCTTGTTGATCAACCCGCCCAGCACCATCTCGACCACATCCATGGTCGCACTGTCGGTTACCCGCATGCCGTCGACGAAACGGCTTTCAATGCCAAGTTTGCCCAGCATGTCCGTAATCTGTGGTCCGCCGCCGTGGACGACAACAGGATTGAAACCGACCAGCTTCATCAACACGATGTCGCGCGCGAAGCTGCTGACCAGATCGTCACTCATGGCGTTGCCACCGAATTTGACGACGATGGTCCGGCCTTGATAACGCCGGATGTAGGGCAGCCCTTCGATCAATACGCGGGCAATTTGTTGGGCTTGGGACGTTTCCATTGTTCAGTTATTACAAATCCGAGTCATTGCGAAGTGGACGGGCGTCAGAACGGAATCTTCACCCCGGGCGCGGCGGTCTTCAGCAGTTCTCGGAACTTTGCTTGCACACCGGCCAGCGCCTGGCTGGTATCGCCTTCGAAACGCGCGGTCAGGCACGGCGTCGTGTTCGACGGCCGCACCAACCCCCAGCTATCGGCGAAATCAACTCGCAGACCATCGATGGTGGAAATGGTCGCATCTGTAAAGCCAGCCGCCGCTATGAGTTGATCCATCACGGCCTGGTGTTCGGTTTCAGGCAGCGGAATCCGTATCTCTGGTGTCGAGATACCGTGCGGCAATTCGGCGAACACTTCGGTGGGCGCACGATCTGCGTTGACCAGGATTTCCAACAGGCGGGCCGCGGCATACAGCGCATCATCAAAGCCATACCAGCGATCATTGAAGAACAGGTGGCCGCTCATTTCGCCGGCCAGCAGCGCACCGGTCTCTTTCAGCTTTGCCTTGATCAGTGAATGCCCGGTCCGCGACATGATGGCTTCACCACCGGCTGCGGTGATCGCCTGCGGCAGGCGACCGGAGCACTTCACATCGTAAAGAACCTTGGCGCCCGGACTGCGACCCAGAACATCGCGGGCGAACAGAATCATCAGTTGATCCGGCCAGACGATATTACCTTCGGCATCAACGACGCTCAGGCGGTCGCCATCACCATCGAAAGCCAGTCCGAGATCAGCACCTTCCGCGCGCACCGCTTCGATCAGGCTGGCGAGGTTCTCTGGCTGACTCGGATCGGGATGATGATTGGGGAAATTGCCGTCGACTTCGCAGAACAGCTCGATGACGTCGTGACCAATCGCACGCAGGATGTGCGGCGCTACGATCCCGGGCACGCCGTTGCCGCAATCGACCACGACAGTCAGCGGGTTGCCAAGCGTTACTGGAATGTCTTCGCTGATCCGCCGGATGTATTCCGGCACAATCTCGACATCCTGCAACTTGCCGTGCCCGGTACTGTAGTCCTGTGCCAGCACGCGCTCGCGAATCGCCTTGATGGCATCGCCCGACAAGGTCTCACCGTCAATGACGATCTTCAGACCATTGTATTCCGGCGGGTTGTGGCTGCCGGTGACCATCACACCGCTGTGTGCGTCAAGGTGATGGGTGGCGAAATACAGCACTGGTGTCGGGGTCAGGCCGATATCGAGCACGTCTCTGCCGCTGGCGCGCAGACCCGCAATCAGTGAATCCTGCAGTGATGCCGAGGAATGGCGCCCGTCGCGGCCGACGACGAATGCTTGCTGACCACGGTCGCCACCGATGCTGCCCAGCGCCTGTCCCAATTCGAATACGCCGGCATCGGTCAACGTCGAGCCGACGATGCCGCGAATGTCATAACTGCGGAATATGGACTCCGGCACCAGCGCGTCGAGATCCTGCGGTTCGGCTTCGCTGACTTCGATACCTTCCTCGGGTTGCGAAACAGGGCCGGCCGCAGGTTGCACGAACGTCGCCGTCAAATCGAGGTCGACGCCGGCATCCCCATATTCCTGCGCCTGCAGCTCGCTGCCGCCCGTGATATCGAAGGATGGCTCATCGACGATGAAACGGTTTGCGCCCTGGGCGCCTGGCAACAGGTTTTCCAGTCCGGGGTGGGCGCCATCCAGAATGCTGCGAATCGCCCCCTGGTATTCGATTTCCAGCGTCGCGCCGCCGCCAGCGGTGCTACGGCGCCGCCACAGAACAGCGCCGACGGCCAGTACCACCAACGCCGCGGCGCCCGCCAGCACGGCCGGGGGAATCGCGAAACCACTGCCCGCACTGCCACGCGCCAACGGCCGAATGGCAAGCACCCATCGCGAACCGGGAATACCGGCCAGTGCGGCCTCACCTTCACCGGCCATACCTGCGGATTTGATCAATACGACCGGCGCCGCACTCTGCACGGGTTGGCGGATTTCAACATAGGACTTCGCTGAATCCACTCGTGCCAGCAGCTGATTGACCAGCGTTGGCGCGATGCTCAGGTGTAGCGCGCCGAGGTAATCACCGGCATCGTCCTTGATCGGCTGCACCAACACTATGTGCGCGTTGTCGCTACCCACCAGATGTAATTCGGCATCGGCGGTTTCGCCGCTGACGCGCGCCTTGCTGAGCATATCGAGTGACGCATAGGTCAACGGCGGCGATGCATCGGCGTCGATATCGTTGGTACCTGGAGGCAGATAGCGCAGCGCGAGGGCATCCGGAAAATCAGCAATATGTGCCGCTGAAAACGACTCCAGACCGCCGGCGTCGCCCGCTGCAATCAGTTCCCGCAGCTGTGGCAGCGACGCCAATTGCTGCAGTGTCGTTCGATAGGGCGTGATCACGGCACCCAGCTGGCGGCCGGTATCGACTGCTTTCGCCAACGCCTGTTGGCGAGCCTGCTCAGCACTTCGTACGGAGTAGTCCTGGTAAAAGCTGGTGCCCAGGACGAGGACGACCACCACGGCGAGCGCCAACCCTCCCCAGATGATCAGTGCGCGCTGCGTGGCGCGTTTCAATAGTCGCGATTTGACCGGGCTTTCCATCAATCCCCCACGTTTGCGCTACGGGCCGCCTGGTAACGCTCGGCGATCAATGCCACGAGTTCGCGCGCCAGGCGCGACTTGCTGGCCAGCGGCAGCACACGATCGCCATCGGCCCAGAACACGTGCAGTTCATTATCGGCGCTGTCGAACCCTCGGTCAGGGCCGCCGACGAGATTCGCCGCGATCATATCCAGCGCCTTGCGCTGAAGCTTTGCTCGGGCGTTCAGCGCAAGATTATCTGTTTCCGCAGCGAAACCAACGGTAAATAGTCCATTTCCCGATCCCGCGACCGCGGCCAGTATATCCGCAGTGGGTTGGAGAGTCAGCGCCAGGTCAACCTCCGACTTTTTCATTTTGCGCGCCGCCGGCGCAGCTGGCGTGTAGTCGGCGACCGCTGCGCAACCGATGAAAATATCCTGTCCCACCACCTTCGACATGACGGCCTCATGCATCTGCGCCGCGGTCTCCACGCTAATCAATTCCACCTGGTCCGGCGGCGTCAGCGTCACCGGTCCTGAAATCAATGTGACGGCGGCGCCGGCGTCACGCGCCGCGTCGGCCAGAGCGTACCCCATCCGGCCCGAACTACGGTTGGTGATGTAGCGCACGGGGTCAATCGGTTCGCGGGTCGGGCCCGCGGTGATCAGAACCTTGCGGCCGGCAAGGGCACGGTTGGCGAACATCTCCGCCACTTGTTCAACTATTGCGAGCGGTTCCTCCATACGTCCCGGCCCGACTTCGCCGCAGGCCTGGGCGCCCGCGGCGGGCCCGATCATATGAATACCCCGTTCGCGCAGTACGACGCAGTTTTCCACCGTTGCCGGCGCCTGCCACATCTGCTGATTCATCGCCGGCGCCAGCGCAATCGGTGCGGTCGTGGTCAGGCAGACCGCCGCCAGCAGGTCATCGGCCCGCCCCATACGCAACCGCGCGAGAAAATCCGCGCTGGCCGGGGCGACCAGCACAAGGTCCGCCCAACGGGCGAGTTCGATATGGCCCATCGCGTTGCCGTCGGCCATGGCCAGAACATTGGTCGCGACGGGTTGCCCGGATACTGCCTGCAGGGTGAGCGGACCCACGAACGCGGTCGCGCTGGTGGTCATGACCACACGCACGCTGGCGCCGCGCTCCATCAACCGGCGGACCAGGTCCGGGCTCTTGTAGGCTGCAATGCCGCCGGTGATGCCCAGCACGATGCGCAGATTCTGCAGGGATTTCATCGCGCGATTGTAACCGAAGGGGTGTGGCCCATATACTCCGGCCATAGTGATCGCTCACCCACAAGGAGGTGCGTATGAGCATCAAACACTGGCCGCTGCACGAGCGGCCACGCGAGCGGCTGCTCGCCTGCGGGGCTGCCGCCCTGTCCGACGCCGAGTTGCTGGCCATTCTCATCCGATCCGGAACCCGAGGTCGCGACGCGGTCGCGATGGCGCGCGAGGTGTTGACCGTCGCCGGCGGCCTCACCGGCCTGCTGCAACGGCCTCTGGATTGGCATAAAAACCAATCAGGTCTGGGGCTTAGCTCGTTTGCTGCACTGCAAGCAGCGAATGAGTTGATGCGTCGCCAGCTGGGGGAGGTCAGGGAACCTGGCGCGGCGTTCGTCAGCCCGCAGTCCACCCGAACCTACCTGCGGGCGTGGCTGGGGGTGATGCAGAGAGAGGTATTCGCCTGCCTGTTTCTGGACAACCGGCACCGGCTGCTGGCACGGGAAATCCTCTTTCTGGGCAGCATCAACTCGGCCACCGTCCATCCGCGGGAGGTGGTGAAACGGGCGCTGGGCCATAATGCGGCGGCCGTGATCCTGGCCCACAACCACCCTTCCGGGGTGGCTGAACCCAGCGCCGCGGACCGCGCCATCACCCGCGAACTGGTCCAGGCCCTGGCCCTGGTGGAGGTGCGGGTGCTTGACCATTTCGTGGTCGGCGACGAGGTGACCTCGTTTGCCGAACGCGGCCTGCTTTGATCGGAAGGCGATTTGCCGCTAAAATGCCGCGCCCCGCTCCCCTGGGACGGGTGAATCAAGAGAATTTTTACGGAAAGACCCGATCATGTCACAGGTATGTCAAGTCACTGGCAAACGCCCAATCTCCGGCCAGAACGTTTCCCACGCGAATAACAAGACGCGCCGCCGCTTCCTGCCTAACCTGCACTCACGCCGGTTCTGGGTGGACAGCGAGAATCGCTGGGTCCGTCTGCGTGTCAGCAGCAATGGTCTGCGGATCATCGACAAGCTCGGCATCGATCAGGTGCTCAAAGAAATCCGCGCCCGCGGGGAGAAAGTCTGATGCAAGAGAAAATCAAACTCGTGTCCTCCGCGGGCACCGGCCATTTCTATACGACCGCGAAGAACAAGCGCAACACGCCGGAAAAGCTCGAGCGCAAGAAATACGATCCGGTGGTTCGCAAGCACGTCATCTACAAGGAAGCCAAGATCAAGTAATCCGGCTGCTCTCGTCAGCGCCTGTATCCGCAGGCAAAAAAAACCCGCCAATCAGGCGGGTTTTTTATTTCCCGAGGGTTACCCGTTCAAGCCGGCGCACCCTGCAGAGTGTAGCCTCGCAGTTGCTCAGCGAACTGCTGTAATGCGCGAATTCCACTGGCGTGTGCCTCATGACACCAGGCATCGAGTTGCGCCAGCAGACGCTCCGGCGTCGCCGTGCGTTCGTTCCAGATATCCTGCAACCGCTGCTTGAACTCGTAGACCTGTTCCAGCGCATGGCTGTGCGCGAACGCCTGTGAAAGCTGTGCGCGTGCTTTCGGATCCAAGCGCAATTCCGATCGCGAAAGTAGCTTGCGCGCACGCTGCAAGGCCGTGCGGGCACTGCCACTGGCACTGCGGACTTCGTCCTTGTGCACCTGGCGGATGACATCGCGCGCATAAGCCGCCATCACGTGCAGGCGATTGCTGGCCACTGCGCTGACGGTATCGAGATCGACCACGGTCTTGCTTGAATCCAGCCGAGGCCGCGGTGCCAGCTTCTTCACTTTGGCCAGACCCAGCGCCTGCAGCACCCGGATGTAGAACCAGCCGATATCGAATTCCCATGGCCGCGCCGAGAAACGCGCAGAGCTGCCGAAGGCGTGGTGATTGTTGTGCAATTCCTCCCCGCCGATGAGAATGCCGATCGGCAGGATATTGGTGGACGTATCCTCGGTTTCGAAATTGCGGTAGCCGCGCCAGTGACCCACGCCATTGATGACGCCCGCGGCCAGCACCGGAATCCACAGCATCTGCACGGCCCAGATCGTCAGTCCCAGCGCGCCAAACATCACCAACTGGAAAATCAGCAAGGTGCTGATGCCTATCGTCGCGAACCGGGAATAGAGGTTGCGCTCGATCCAGTCGTCCGGCGTTCCGTGGCTGT
This sequence comes from Gammaproteobacteria bacterium, assembly GCA_024234975.1. Taxonomy (GTDB): domain Bacteria; phylum Pseudomonadota; class Gammaproteobacteria; genus JACKNH01. Next base: position 22,918 of record JACKNH010000004.1, on the reverse strand, counting down.
ACTGGCGGACGGTATCCTCATCCCGTGCGCCCACCCGGTACAGTTCAGCACCTTCCAGCAGCACTTTGTTGATGCCATGAATCTGCGGGCTGTGCGGGTCTTTTTCAGTTTCGACAAACGCGTGATGCTTGCGATGCACTGCAACCCATTCGCGCGTAATCATGCCCGTGGTCAGCCACAGCCAGAACCGCATGAAATGCGCCACCGCAGGATGCAGATCCATGGCGCGGTGGGCCTGGTGACGATGGAGATACAACGTGACGGATACGATGGTGATATGGGTGACGATAAGCGCGACAACGACATAGCCCCACCAGGGCAGTACTACCAGACCTTGCATATTGTGTTCCTGCAATAACGATACGAAAGAAAATAGCGGTCGCCAGCGCCCGGTGCAAGAACCGGCTCTACCCGTATACGGTTATTCACCCCGGGAATTCTTCGGTTACAATGCAGCGCGCACCACAATCGCGCGGACGGGGCATGAAATTCCATGCAGAATCAGTCACCTGAGATCGCGCTGCCGATACATTGCAGCGCCCTGTCGATTTCCTTCCATGTGTCACGCCGTCCGTCATCTTTCCTGTGACCGATACCCTGATCAGCGCTGATGGTCTGACCTTGCATTACGGCCGACGGATTGCAGTCGATAACGTCAGCCTTGCCGTGGCAAAGGGCGAAGTGTTGGGATTGCTCGGTCCGAACGGCGCCGGCAAGTCGACCACCTTGCAGATGTTGTGCGGCGTATTGCCGCCGGACCGGGGCCACATCGAAATTGCCGGGTTCGACCTGTTGCGTGCGCCCCGGCAGGCGAAACGTCAAATCGGCTTTCTGCCCGAGATACCGCCGGTCTACGGCAACGCCACCGTCACTGAGTACCTGACTTTCTGCGCCGGCCTGCGTGGTCTGCCGCGCGCGCGCTGGCGTGAGGCGGTCGGCGCAACCAGCGAACGCTGTGGCTTGTCCGCTGTGGGTCAGCGGTTGATCCGGAATCTATCCAAGGGATTTCAACAACGGGTAGGCATTGCGCAGGCAATCATCCACGAGCCTGCGGTGGTTGTATTGGATGAGCCCACCGTGGGGCTGGATCCCGGTCAGGTCCGGGCAGTGCGCGATCTGATCGCGGAACTGCGTTCGGACCACGCGATCATCCTGTCGACGCATATTCTCGGCGAAGTCAGTGCCAGTTGTGATCGGGTCACCATCCTTTGCGCGGGGCGCATCGTCTACAGCGGTGTGCTCGGCGCCGGTGGCACACGCTGGAGTCTGCGCCTGGGCACCGCAATCGATCTTGCCCAATTGCTGAAGATCCACGGTATCGCCGATGCCAGCATTCTCGAACCGGGACACTACGCAATCACACTGGACTCGGCGGATACCGACACGGCGGCCATTGCATCTTCCATCATCAGCAACGGTTGGCGTCTGCTGGCCTGGCAGCCGGGCGACGACGCGCTGGAGCAGTTGTTCCTGTCCGCCACCGCGGATGCAGATGCGCAGGAGCGTGCCGCTTGATTGGATTGCTGGCGCGTCAGGAATTCAGCAATGCGATCCGCTCACCGCTGGCCTGGGTGTTGTTCGCCGCCTTGCAGCTGATCTTCGCCTTCATCTTCTTTTCGCTGCTGGAAGTGTTCCGCCAGACTTCGCCACAGCTGGTGGCCGCCGGGTTGATGCACGGTGTAACCGAACCGGTGGTCGCGGGAAGTTTCACGTTGCTGACGTTCGTCCTGCTGCTCGTCGTGCCGCTGTTGACCATGCGAGTACTGGCGGAGGAACGTCGCGACCGCACCCTGGTTTTGTTGTTGAGTGCGCCGGTGACTCCGCTCGACATCGTGCTTGGAAAGTTTCTTGGCATCATGGGCGTCATCGCCATTCCGTTGGCGCTGGCGGCACTGATGCCGCTGATGCTGCTGGCCGGCGGCAGCCTCGACTTCGGCCTCTACCTTTGCGCGCTCGCCGGCTTGTTGCTGGCCGCCATGTTCTTCTGCGCCGTGGGCGTCTGTATTTCTGCAATGACGGCCAGCCCGGCACTGGCCGCCGTGGCGACCGCATTCGTTCTGCTGCTGTCGTGGCTGGCCAATTGGCGCACGATGGAAAACGCCGGTGACAGCACGCTGGAACTGTTGTCATGGGCGCGACAGCTTGAACCGTTCTGGCAGGGTCTGTTCAGTACCGCGGCCTGCGCCTGGTTCATCATCACTTCGCTGCTGGCGCTGGCGCTTGCCGCCTGGTGGCTGAACGGCGGCAGAGGAGCGATGCGTTGATGGTCGCGCAACGCGTGCTGCGCAGCTGGGCCGGCGTACTGGCGCTGGTAGCACTGGCCAGTTTGGCCATCGGCGTCAGCCAGCGCCATGGCAAAGTGTTCGATGTGACTGCCGGCGGCCGCAATTCCCTGAGCGCGGCCAGTACCGCAGTCATCAAGCAACTGACCGACACGGTTCAGGTCACGGCTTACCTGCCCGAAGACAGCGCAGCACGTGCGCTGCTGGTCCGCCTCATCGATACCTATCGACGTGCCGGCGCAGTGTTGGATCTTGCTTTCATCGATCCCGCCGCCTTGCCCGAGGATGCCGGAACGACCGGGCATGAAACAGGCGATGTGATCATTCGCTATCAAGGCCGGCAGCAACAGGCACGCGCGTTGCGCGTCAATGCGCTGAATGAAGCGGGTCTGACCAATGCGCTGGCCGCGCTGCAACGTTCCGGCGAACGTTGGCTGGCGTTTGTCAGCGGCCATGGCGAACGCAGTCCGGTGGCCGAAGGCAACCATGACATCTCGCACTGGGCGAACCAGCTTGCCGCGCGCGGCATGTCGGTGCGTGAACTGGCGCTGGCCGACGTCGGTGCGATCCCCGACAACACCACCGTTGTCGTGATTGCCAGTCCCCGCGTTGACTACCTTCCCGCCGAAGTCCGTGCGCTGATCCAATACCTCGCCGGCGGTGGCAACCTGCTCTGGCTGCTGGAGCCTGACGGACTTGCCGGATTGAATGCGTTGGCCGAGTCGCTTGGCGTGGCGCAGTTGCCCGGCACCGTGATCGACCCCTCAACGGTTCGCTACAACATCGACAACGCCGCGATTACGACCGTCGCCGACTACGCTGCGTCACCGCCGCTGGAGGGGTTTCGTCTGCTGACAGTTTTCCCTTACGCCAGTGCGCTTGCAGTGTTGGCTGACGACGGATTCAGCGCCACGACATTGATGCAGAGTGACGCCCGCGCCTGGAGCGAAACCGGCCGTATCGACGGCAACGTTGCACTCGATGCCGGTATCGATATTCCCGGGCCGCACAAGCTTGCCATTGCTCTGGAACGTGCGATGAGCCAGCAGTCGACCCAACGCGTCGTCGTTATCGGCGACGGCGACTTCCTCGCCAATCAATACATCGGCAACGGCGGCAATATGGATCTCGGCCTGCGGCTCATGGAGTGGCTGGCGATGGACGATGGATTGATAGATATCCCGGCACCACGTGCACTCGACAGCGAGCTGGGTTTCACCCGCCTGCAAATCGCCATCTTTGGTTTCGGATTTCTGATCGTGCTGCCCGGACTATTACTCATCAATGGCTTTTTGATTGCGCGGCGGCGTAACCGTGCCTGAGTTACCCGAGGTTGAAACCACGCTGCGCGGCATTGCGCCGCATATCGACGGCCGGAACGTGGTCGCGGTGCATGTCCACGATTCAAGATTGCGCTGGCCCGTGCCAGCGGATCTGCCGGAAAAACTGGTTGGGCACAAGCTGCTTGGTCTGGAGCGCCGGGCCAAATATCTGTTACTGCACTTCCGCCACGGAACGTTGATCCTGCACCTGGGAATGTCCGGCAGTCTGCGCGTGGTCGATCCATCGCATCCGCGCACACCGCATGATCATCTGGAAATCATTTTCTCGGGCCGGCGTTGTCTGCGCCTGCGCGACCCGCGGCGGTTCGGCGCCGCGCTGTGGACCGAGGGAGAGGCAACAGCCCATCAACTTTTATGTGCGCTCGGGCCGGAACCGTTGAGTGACAGCTTCGATGTCGATTATCTGCACGCCATTACCCGGCAACGGCGCGCGCCGATCAAGAACGTGATCATGGATGGCCACGTGGTGGTAGGCGTCGGCAATATCTATGCGTCGGAGTCACTGCATATGGCGGGCATTCATCCCGCGCGCTCCGCGCATCGCATTGCGCCGGCCCGCCTGGCGCGGCTGGTGGTGGCAATCAAGGAAGTGCTGGCGGACGCCATTGCCAGTGGTGGCACAACGTTACGGGACTTCACCGATGCGCAAGGCAAGCCGGGATATTTCCGCCATCACCTGCGCGTGTATGACCGCGAAAATCTGCCCTGTGAATGTGGACGCGGCAGCATCAGGCGTTCCGTGCTTGGCCAGCGTGCCACATACTTCTGCCCGGCCTGCCAGCGCTGACGGACGTCCGCACCGGAACCGGTTCACCGCAGGCTGAGGACTAGCGGACTTCGGCAAGCCCCTCGCCACGTGGATCGCTGGCCGCAGAGACCTCACCCGTGGATTTGTTCCACTCGATCGCGTGCATATCACCGTAGCGGCGCGGCGACTCTTTCAGTGAATAGCCCCGTTGCATCAAGCCTTCCTGCTCGTCATCACTGAACGCCGCGGTTTCGAACTCGACGACGTCGGGCAGGTATTGATGATGGAAACGCGGCACCGCGACCCATGAAGCGGGTGGATGGCCGACTTCGAAATCAAGAATGCCAAGCAACACCATGGTGATGATGCGGCTGCCGCCCGGCGTACCCAGAATCGCTACGCGCGAGTCGGTTTCAATGAAGGTTGGCGACATGCTGGAAAGTGGCCGCTTGCCGGCAGCGATCTCATTCGCCTTTGCCCCCACCAGACCATAGGAATTCGGCACCATGTTCGGCTGGGCGAAGTCGTCCATCTCGTCGTTGAGAATCACGCCGGTCACCGGTTCCAGCACGCCGGCGCCGAATGGAATATTGATACTCAGCGTGCCGCCCACCCGATTGCCATCAGCGTCGATCACAGAGAAGTGTGTGGTATCGGTGCCTTCCGGAACTTCTTCGGCAGTGACCGCCGGCAGATCGGCACTGGCCGTCGCGCGGGTCATATCGATCAGCGCGGCACGTTCGGCTGCGTAGCGCTTGCTGGTCAACAACCCGATATCAATATCAACGAAATCCGGATCGCCGAGATAGGCGGCACGGTCGCGGTACGCCTGCCGCATGGCTTCGATGACCAGATGGTCACGCGTGCCTTTATCCATGTCCGAGATATCAAAGCGTTCGAGAATATTCAGCGCCTGCGCCAATACAATGCCCCCGGAAGAAGGCGGCGGCGCCGAGGTGATGGTCATGTCGCGATAGGTGAAGCGTACGGGCTCGCGCAAGCGGATGACGTAGTCCGCAAGATCCGCTTCGGTCCAGATGCCTCCCATCGCGCGCACGCCGGCGACCAGATCGCTGGCGACCTGGCCTTTGTAAAACTCCTCGACACCGTGTTCGGCAATCAATTGCAGCGAGTGGGCTAGCGCGGGCTGGCGGATGATCGCGCCGACCGGGGGAACCTTGCCATCCTGCAGAAAGATCGCAGCCGATCCCGGATCACTGGCTAACCTGTCGCGCATCCGCGCCAAGGTTGCATGAAACTGTTCGCTGACCGGAAAACCATCGCGGGCCAAGCGGATTGCCGGCGCCAGGGCTTCGCCAAAGGTAAGGTAACCATGGGTTTCACTGATGTAAGCCAGCCCGGCAAGCAGACCTGGAATGCCGGCGGCCAGCGGTCCGGTCAGCGCTGCGGCGCGGTTCGGTTTACCGTCGGCATTGACGTACATATCGCGCGTGGCGGCGGCCGGTGCGGTTTCCCGGCCATCGACCATCACTTCATAAGCGTCGGCGGCCCGGTGCAACAACCAGAAGCCACCGCCGCCGAAGCCGGACGATTGCGGTTCCACGACGCCGAGCGCCGCGGAAGCAGCAACCGCAGCGTCGAACGCGTTGCCACCTTGTTCGAAAATCTCGAATGCGGCGGCGGTCGCCAGAGGATGTGCGGTCGCCACGGCAGCCTTGCCCGGGCCTTGTCCTTCCTCCAGACCGTCAGCGTGGATGACCGGCGCCACCAGCACCAGCATCGCCAACACGGCAATACCGGCAAGACGTTGGACCAGAGTCTGGGTGCGATTCACGATTGAACTCCTTGCGCTGCTTTCAAACCGGCCACTTTGGCCAGTAGCTCCTGCTCGGTTTCCGGATGTTGGGGATCCTTGGGTATGCATTCCACCGGACAGACCAGCACGCATTGCGGGGTGTCATAGTGACCAACGCATTCGGTGCAACGCGCCGGATCAATCTCGTAGTGATCCGGACCGTTGTGAATCGCCTGGTTCGGGCATGCCGGCTCGCAGACATCGCAATTGATGCACTGGTCCGTGATCATCAGCGCCATGGCTTTACTTCTCCCTGGCGCCGCGCGGCTGGTTATGCAGTCGCTCACGCAAAGCCACCAGGACCCGCGGATGGACGAACGGGGTCACGTCGCCGCCCAATGCTGCGATCTCGCGCACGAGACTGGAAGAGATGTATGAATACTGCTCGGCGGGCGTCAGGAAAATACTGTCGAGATCCGGCGCCAGATGACGGTTCATGTTTGCCAGCTGGAATTCGTATTCAAAATCCGATACCGCACGCAGGCCGCGTAGCACCAGCTTCGCGCCCTGGCGTCGGACGAAATCCACCAGCAGGCCATCGAATCGCATGACGTCCACGCCGGCAACGTCGTCGAACACCTGGCGCGCCAGATGCACACGTTCGTCGGTGGAGAACACGGTGTGTTTCGCCGTACTGCCGGCAACCGCAACGATGACGTGGTCGAAAATCGCAGCCGCGCGTTGCACGATGTCGCTGTGGCCATTGGTGATGGGGTCAAATGTCCCTGGGTAGATGACGATCGCCATTATTCTCTCGCTGCTTCCTGATCCGTACCTACGGCGTCCGTCCCGGTCAACCGCAACAGGCCGTAGTGTACCTGACCCGCACGGCCGTACTTAACCACTTCGTAGCCGGGCAGCACGCCGAATTCTTCACCGCGCTCGAGATAAACCCACGAGCGCGATGTCAGCCAGCCTTGCCGCAACCGGGCGAGTACTTCGGCGACATCCATCGCGTAGGGGGGGTCAACGAACACCACGTCGTATGGGAGCGGCGGGAGTTTCAAAAATTCCCCTGCCGCCATCTGCTTCAGCATCAGGGCGCCATCGGCGTCCAGTATATTCAGGGCCTGCCGCAGGGCTGCGGCAATGCCGGCATCAAATTCGACCAGAGTGACGTGCGCGGCACCTTCGGACGCCGCTTCGAACCCCAGGGCGCCAGTGCCGGCGAACAAATCCAGGCAGCGGGCGCCGGGCAGATATGGCCGTAACCAGTTGAACAGCGCGACCCGAACCCGATCAGGGGTGGGGCGCAGCCCCGGAACGTCGGCGACCGGCAGACGGCGGCTGCGCCAGCGCCCGGCGATGATGCGCACAAAGCCCGGCGGGCCTCGTCGTGGGGTTGGAAGGTGTGCCATCAGCCAGGCTCACAGCAAGACCGGCCATGGCGCTGCATTCCCATATCGCCGCGGCCAGTCCGGCGCGGCGATGGTGACCGGAACCCCTGCCCCGGTAGTATCTGATAAGCTATCGGGCGGTCGGCCGTCAGTTCGATCATGGAGGCATCGTAGAGCTTCCGATCCGAGCCCGCAATAAAACCTACATTCATGTTTGAACGTCTAAAGCAAGGCATCCTCAAGACGCGCGAATCGCTCGCCCGCGGTCTGCGCAGCGTATTGCGTGGCGGCGCCCAGCTCGACAGCGCGTCGCTGGAAGAGGTCGAGGATATTCTGCTCGCGGCCGATGTTGGCGTCGGTGCCACGCAGGCCATCATTGACCGGCTCAAGCGCAGTAAGCCTGCCGACGGCGCCGCCGTGCTGGCCGCGGTCAAGGACGAGATGTACCGGATTCTGGCGCCTTGCGAACAAGCCTTTCCGCCGGCCGGACAGCGGGAAAAGCCTTACGTACTGCTGGTTGTCGGCGTCAATGGCGTGGGCAAGACGACCACCATCGGCAAAATGGCCGCGCATCTGCGCGATCAAGGCCTGGACGTCGTACTGGCTGCCGGCGATACCTTTCGTGCCGCCGCCGTGGAGCAGCTTTCACGTTGGGGTGAGCGTCTGGGCATCCCGGTCGTCGCCCAGCATACCGGCGCGGATTCCGCCTCCGTCATTTTCGACGCGTATTCCGCCGCCCGCTCGCGCAATGCGGCGTTCCTGCTGGCCGACACGGCGGGCAGGCTGCACACCAAGGACAACCTGATGCAGGAGTTGTCCAAGATACGGCGGGTGCTGGGGAAGCAGCGCGACAGCGCGCCCGATGAAATCATGATCGTGCTTGATGCGACCACCGGCCAGAACGCCATTTCCCAGGTTCGCACCTTTCACGCAGCGGTGAAGCTCGACTCGATCGTCATTACCAAACTCGACGGCACGGCCAAGGGTGGCGTGGTGATTGCGCTGGCAGAGCAGTTCAAGCTGCCTATCCGGTTCATCGGTGTGGGTGAAAGTGCCGCGGATTTGCAACCTTTCAACGCGCGCGAGTTTGTTGATGCCCTGTTCAGCGGTTCAACGCTGAATGAAGGCGAGACCGCCGCGTGATCCTCTTCGACGCCGTCAGCAAACGCTATGACGGCGATCAGGACGCGCTGCGCGACGTGTCCATGGAAGTGGCTGCCGGCGAATTCGTGTTCCTGACCGGCCATTCCGGCGCCGGCAAAAGCACCATCCTGCGGCTCATTGCGTTGATTGAGCATCCCTCGCGGGGCCAGATAGTGGTCGACGGCCGAAATACTGCGCGGATTTCCGCCCGCGAGCTGCCGTACTACCGGCGCCAGATCGGCATGATTTTCCAGGATCACCGGCTGCTGCCAGACCGCACGGTATTCGACAATGTCGCTTTGCCGTTGGTCGTTGCAGGACATAGTCCGCTCGAAATCAGCAAGCGCGTCAGAGCCGCGCTGGACAAGGTCGGGCTGCTGTCCAAGGAGCGTCGGCTGCCGCCGGCGCTGTCCAGTGGCGAGCAGCAGCGGGTGGGTATCGCGCGCGCGGTGGTCAATCGGCCAAAGCTGTTGCTGGCCGATGAGCCCACCGGCAATCTGGATCCGGCATTGTCGCGCGAAATCCTGCGGCTGTTCGGACAGTTCCACCAGGTCGGGGTGACGGTGGTCATTGCGACCCACGATATCGGCCTCATCAACCAGGTGCCGGCACGGACCATCGCCTTGCGCGACGGCAACGTGGTGCGGGATACCCATGCAACGCTGGAGGCATTGCCATGAACGCCGTGACCGGCGCGCGGCGTGGCGCCCGCCGCAAGCGCTCGGCCGTCGCGCTCGCCCGAAGCTGGTTACGCGCTCACGGCGCAGCGGCGGTCAGCGCCCTGCGACAGCTTCGGCGCCAGCCGGTCAATACCACTTCCACGGTCACTGTTATCGCGCTGGCGCTGGCGCTGCCGTTTGTGGGGTACATCGCGTTGGGCAACCTGGGCAGTATCGTCGGCGACTGGGATCGGGCCGCGACCCTCTCGGTTTTTGTCGGCGGCGATCCCGGCCCGGACGCACTCGCGCGCCTGGCCGACGATATGCAATTGATCCCCGGGGTCGGTGGCGCGGATATCGTGCGCAAGGATGCCGCGTTGGCGGAGCTGGCGGCTGACGAATCGTTCGGGAACGTCCTTCCGTTGCTTGACGAGAATCCGTTGCCCGACCTGATAGTCGTCAGAACTGACGCTGCTGTGCTGACCGACAGCCAGGAGCTGGAGGCGATACGGGCGCGGATTGCATCAAGGCCGGAAGTCAGCGCGGTGGTCATGGATACCGCATGGATTGGCCGGCTTGTCGCTTTGATGGCTATCGTCGAGCGAGTCCTGGTGCTGCTGACCGTTGGCATTGGCGTTGGCGTCGCGGTCGTGGTCGGTAACACGATCCGACTCAATATTGCGATGCGGGAGGATGAGATTGTCATTTCCAAGCTGTTCGGCGCCACCAACGGCTATGTCAGGCGACCGTTTCTGTATGCGGGATTGTGGCAGGGGCTGGCCGGCGGGCTGCTGGCGGCGATGTTCGTAGTAGTCGCCTGTATTCTCGTGAAACCGGGTGTTTCCGCGTTAGCGAGTACTTACGGCAGTGCGTTCGAATTGGCCTTTCCCTCACCTGCGCAGTGGCTGGGCGCCGTCGTTATCGGTGGTGCCCTCGGATTGGCCGGGGCGGCACTGTCGGTCTCGTCACACCTGCGTCATCAGGACCGGCTGCCCTGAGGCGACTATATTGCAGCGCACGGAACCCGGATCAGGGTTAGCACTCTAACGACCCGAGTGCTAGTATTTGCCGCAAGACACAGGGGAGCAGTTGCTGATATGAGCCAAGCATTGACACTGCCATTTAATCTGCCGGTTGGATCGGACGAAGCCTACCTTCAGGCCGTTCAGCGCATGCCCATGCTGGACGCCGCCCGCGAGCATGATCTCGCCCGCCGGTTCCGCGATGAAGACGACCTGGATGCCGCGCGTGAACTCGTGTTGTCGCACCTGCGTTTCGTCGTGCGCATTGCGCGCGGCTATTCCGGTTACGGACTGTCGCAGAACGACTTGATCCAGGAAGGCAATATCGGCCTGATGAAGGCCGTCAAACGTTTCGATCCGGAACTCGGCGTACGTCTGGTTTCCTTTGCCGTGCATTGGATCAAAGCGGAAATGCACGAATTCATCCTGCGCAACTGGCGCATCGTGAAGGTCGCGACGACCAAGGCCCAGCGCAAGCTGTTCTTCAATCTGCGCGGCGCCCGCAAACGCCTGGGTTGGATGCGCGGGGACGAAGTATCCGCGCTTGCCAGCGATCTGGGTGTCAGCGAGGAGGAAGTGCTGCGGATGGAGGAACGACTGAACGCCGTGGATGCGTCCTTCGACGGCAGCAGCGTCGACGGTGACGATGAAATGCCCGTGCCGGCGAACTACCTCGCTGATTACCGTTTCGAGCCGGAACAGCAGCTGGCCGGCGCGGAATCCGAGGAAGTACGCAGTGATCGTCTGGCGGAAGCGATGGACGAGCTTGATGACCGCAGCCGGGACATCATCGTCAAACGCTGGCTGACCGAACCCAAGCAGACCTTGCACGACCTTGCCGCGACTTATGCGATATCGGCCGAGCGGGTACGTCAGATCGAAAAGGCCGCCATGGACAAGCTGCGAGACGCCGTCGACATGCCGCTGGTGCTCACGCACAACGGTTGACCGCCTGACACAGCGTTGGACGAAAACCCGCCGGGCGATCTGCCGGGCGGGTTTTTTTCGCCTGCGATCTAATTCACGTGATGGCCTCTCAGACCACCCGTGGAATGCTCAGAACAAGCGGTCGCCGTATACCTGCCAATAGCGATCGACAAACAGCAGCAGGAACAGCCCCATGAGGTAGACGATCGAATACTTGAAAGTCATGTAGGCAAGGCGATCGTCGTCGTCCATCAGCATGCGGATGGCGAAATACAGAAACACGAAATCCAGCGCCAGCGCACCGCCCAGGTACATAGGGCCACTCATGTAGGTGACGAACGGCAGAATCGTCGCGATCACCATCAGAATCGTATAGAGAAAGATTTGGAAGCGGGTGTATTCCGCGCCGTGGGTCACCGGCAGCATGGGAACATCCGCCTTCGCATACTCGTGTCTGCGGTAGATGGCCAGCGCCCAGAAATGCGGCGGCGTCCAGGCGAAGATAATCAGAAACAGCAGCAGCGCGTGCGGATCGATCGTATTGGTCACCGCCGCCCATCCCAATACCGGCGGCGCCGCGCCTGCCGCGCCACCAATGACGATATTCTGCGGCGTGGCCCGTTTCAGATACATGGTGTAAATCACCGCGTAACCGATCAAGGACGCGAATGTCAGCACCGCGGTGAGGACATTGACGAAGACGATCAGGATGGCGGCGCCGATCGCGCCCAACGCCAGCGCGAACACCAGCGCCCGCTGCCGTGACAATCCGCCTTGTGGCAGAGGCCGGTGACGGGTACGCGCCATCAATGCATCGATGCGATGATCCGCCACGTGATTGATCGCTGCCGCGCTGGCGGCCATCAGACCGATGCCGATGGTTGCAGCAATGACGATTCCCAGTGGCGTCGCGCCCGGCGCTGCCAACAACATACCGATGATGGCGGTGAACACAATCAGCGCGACAACACGTGGCTTGCACAGCTCGTAGTACTCCTGCCAGGCCGTGTGATTCCCGGAATCCGCGACCGTCGTCATGACCGCACCCGGCGTACGCGCAGGAAATTGAGTGTCACCAGCGCGAGCAGCAACAACGCCGCGACGCCGTTGTGGGCAACCGCAACCTTCAAGGGCAATCCCAACCGCACGTTCGAAATTCCCAGCGTCACCTGCAATGCCAGCATCGCCAGCACAATCACACCCGTGCGCCGGAACGCAGGCATGTGGCAGCGCATCGCGCTGATGGCCGCGGCTACGACCAGCACGGTTGTGGCCAGTGCACCAAGCCGGTGAGTGAAATGGATCGCCGTGCGCGCGGGTCCATCAAGTACGCCGTATTCATAGTTGATGCCGAGGCCGCGCCAGAGGATGAACGCCTCGCGAAAATCCATGGTTGGCCACCAGCTGCTCTGGCAGGTCGGAAAATCCGTGCACGCCAGCGCCGCATAGTTGGCACTGGTCCAGCCTCCAAGGACGATTTGGATCACGACCATCAGCAACGCCGCAGCCAACAGCAGGCGCGACGGTGCATTCGCCGTTTCCCGCGCAGGCGTGGACGATTCCAACCGCCGCAACGCTGTCCACCAGAGCAACGCCAGCACGGCCATGCCGCCCAACAGGTGGGATGAGACAACGACCGGCTTCAGCAGCAACGTGACCGTCCACATCCCCAGCGCCCCCTGGAACATCACCAGCGGGACGAGCAGGTATGGCACCCGCGTTGCGTGGCTCGGGGTAGGTACGTTGCGCCGTTCGAGCCATGTGAGGCAGGCGAGAATCACGATGAGCAAACCCAAGGTCGAGGCGAGGTAGCGATGCACCATCTCCTTCCAGGCCTTGCCGACTTCGACCGGACGGCCGAATTGCTCCGCGGCTTGTGCATGACCGGTGTCGGGCACGACCAGTTGGCCGTAGCAACCCGGCCAATCCGGGCAACCCAGACCTGCATCTGACAGTCGGACGTAGGCGCCGAAAACGATGACGGTGAGCGCAAGCGCCACAGCGAGGCAGGTGAGTGGGGTGATGAGTCGTGAAACTTTCATTGCGGTTTAACCGGGGTCGGAGGCGCGTAACAACTTTTTCAGATCATATAGGACATCGTCGGGCTTGCTCCCCGCGCCGTAGACCATCGCCAGATAGCCTTGATGATCAACGATGGCGGTGAACGGCGGGACGATGGAGGATTGACTGCCGATATTCGTTGCCAGCCTGGTCAGCGTGGCGTCGGGCAGGCTCAACTCGACGAGCAGCCGGCGGTTCAACCCGTTCGCATCCGCAGGCAGCGGAACGTTGCTGATGCGAACCCGCATGCGCTCCTGCGAATGGCCGACCAACTGGTGAATCTTGTCGATATTGACCAGATCATTTACGCAGGTGTCGTCACACGCGCCATCACCGAAATACCACAACGTCCACGTACCGTTAAATCCGATGACATCGTTTGCCGCTTCCCCGAGATCGGCGTCGGTGAGTTGTACCGGAGATTGCAGCAAGGTACCCCGGTTGGTCAGGCTGGCGGCATGCCAGGGCAGCAGACCACTCACCAACAGCCAGGCGATCACGATGGGCGCCGCGAACAAGGCGAATAGTGACACCAGCATCAGGCGCTGGCGCTTGCGTGAGGGATTGGCGCTGGACTCAGGCTGATTCACGACGCTTCCAGTTCAGAAATACGAATAGCAAAAGAGTGACCGCGGCGAAGGTAAACCACTGTGTGGCGTACGCACGGCTACGGGATCCATCCTCGATTTCCGCCGGTGCAACAGTGCGCGCCGTTCCGCCGTCTGGTGTCGCCTGGTAGATGATCAATTCACCGATGGGCTCGGGCAATCGGGCCAGCAGATCAGGCGCATCCAGCCGCTGCACGCGCAACAGATCAAGGCCTATCGATTCGACAACATCAGCCGCAGCACCCAGCCGAATACCCGGGGCCGGCGGATGGGCGAGTATACCCTGCAATCGAATCGAACCGGTCGGGTTGTGGATGGAGGGGATGGTCGTACGGTCGCCGGCCGGGACCCAGCCGCGGGCGACGGTGAAAATGGCTCCGTCCGCCAGCCGGACAACGCCGAAGACGTCGTAGCCCACCTGCCCCTGGTTGACCTGGTTGTCCAGCAATATCGCCGGGACATTCGCCAGATATGTCACCTGCAAATCAACCGGATGCCAATAGATCAAGTCGCTGGCGCCGCGTAGATCGCTGGCGTTGGTCAGCGGCGGGGCGGAACTCGCGCCCGCCATCAGGTCGTGCCGCTCTTGTTTCAGCGCCGCCCGATCAAGCTGCCACAGACCCAGGCGGACGAACAAGGTGACGAGGATCAGGGTGCCGACGATGGACCAGGCGCGCGGTCGGAAATGGGGGTGGAAAGGCATCGGAATCAGACGGGGCCGGTCGCAGCGTATATACTGGCGCGCATGATTAGCTCACCACTGATTCGCCTGATCGTCATCGCCACGTTCATTTTCATCGTGATCTCGCTGGGCACCGCGTTCTTCCATCTGATGCGGGACCGGGGCGACAGTGACAAGGCGGTCAAAGCACTGACGTATCGCGTCGGTCTGTCAGTCGCTCTGTTTATATTCCTGATGGTGATGTACGCCACCGGCGTCATCGGGCCCGGTCAGTAGCATCGCCACCAACCGGGCCGGGTTCCTGCAGTCGGTCTACTGGTCAGATCCAGTAGACGAAGATGAACAAGCCCAACCAGACAACGTCAACAAAGTGCCAGTACCAGGCAACGCCTTCGAAGGCGAAGTGATGCTTGGGCGTGAAATGGCCTTTGATTGATCGCGCCAGAATCACCGCCAGCATGATGGTGCCCATGGTCACATGGAAGCCGTGGAAACCGGTCAGCATGAAGAACGTAGCGCCGTAGATCCCGCTGTTCATCGTCAGGTCCAGCTCATGGAAGGCATGGCCGTATTCCTGCGCCTGCAGGTACAGGAAGAAGATGCCCAGAGCAACGGTCGCGGCCAACCAGCCAATCAGTGCCTTGCGGTTGTTGGACTTTAATGCCCAATGCGCCATCGTGACCGTGAAACCGGAAGTCAGCAGGATTGCCGTGTTGTAGGCAGGCACGCCCCAGGCGCCGATGGTTTCCTTGAACTGGGTGAAGGCAAACGAATCCGGCAACTGCTGCAGCGGCCACACGGCGGAGAACCCGGGCCACAGGAACTGATTGGTCACCGCACCGTTACCTTCGCCGCCAATCCACGGCACCGAGTAGATGCGGGCGTAGAACAAGGCGCCGAAGAACGCTGCGAAGAACATCACTTCGGAGAAGATGAACCAGGTCATCCCCATGCGGAAACTGATGTCGACCTTGTCGTTGTATAAACCCGCTTCGCTTTCGCGGATGACTGATCCGAACCAGCCAAACAGCATGAAAACAAACAGGCAGAAACCCGCGGCGCCAAGGTAGGGGCCGAACGATTTTCCGATCAGGAAGCTGGAGAAACCCAGCATCATGCAGAAAATCGAAACCGTCGCGACGGTCGGCCAGATACTGCCGTGCGGGACGTAGTAATCGTTGGGGTTAGCGTGCGCTTGTGCCATCGATAGGCTCTCTCTCGTTTAACTCAACAGCGTGTTTCAATTCGGCCCGTAGGCGGCAACATCCGCTCCACGCGCCAGTTCAAAAAAGGTATAGCCCAGCGTGATTTCCGAAATCTCCGCCGGCATTGCCGGGTCGATGACAAACCGCAACGGCATCTCGCGGGTCTCGCCCGGCTGCAGCGTCTGCTGCGTGAAACAAAAACATTCCGTCTTGCTGAAGTAGCGGGCCGAAGCCCCGGGCAGCAGGTTGTGTACCGCCTGGCCGGTGACAGCCAGAGTCAGCGGGTTGCTGACCGTAAACATCGCTTCGCCGGTTTCCCCCGGGTGTACCACCACTTCGGTCTGCTCGGCCTTGAACGTCCAGGGCAACTTTCGATCGGTATTGGTGACGAACGTGACCTTGATCGAACGGCTGAGATCCACAGCGCTGTCCGTCTGACCAGAGGAGGCCTCGCGAACGACGCCCTTGATGCCGGTGACGTCGCAGAACACGTCATACAGCGGCACCAGCGCGAAACCGAAACCGAACATGGCCAGTGTCAACACCACCAGCTTCATCAGCAGGCGTTGGTTACGTGCCTGCAGGCTCTGCCCGGAACTTTCGCTCATAGCACGTTGATCAACACGAAGCCTGCATAGAACAGGAGGGCGACAACCGCCAGCACGACCGCGGTTTTCACCGCGGCCTTACGCTGCTCATTGACCTGTTCGGGCGTCAGCTTCGTTGTCATCAGCCATTACCTGGCAATCGCCACTGGCTTACCGCATGCCACCTTCGATTGCCGCAGGTGCCGGCGGCGTGTTGAACGTGTGGTAAGGCGCCGGCGAGGCCACCGTCCACTCCAGACCATGCGCACCTTCCCAGACCCGGTCGGTGGCTTTGACACCGCCGCGGATACACTTGATCACGACCACGACGAATAACAGCTGTGAGAAGCCGAACACGAAACCGCCAATCGACGACACCATGTTCCAGTCCGCGAACTGTACCGAGTAGTCCGGAATGCGGCGTGGCATACCTGCCAGGCCGAGGAAGTGCTGCGGGAAGAACAGGACGTTGACCGAAATCACCGACACCCAGAAGTGGAGTTTGCCAAGCTTCTCGTCGTACATGTGGCCCGTCCACTTCGGCAGCCAGAAGTAGGCACCGGCCATGATGGAGAACACGGCGCCGGTCACCAGCACGTAATGGAAGTGGGCGACGACGAAGTAGGTGTCGTGGTACTGGAAGTCGACCGGTGTGACCCCCAGCATCAGGCCGGAGAAGCCACCAATGGTGAACAGCACCAGGAACGCGATCGCAAACAGCATCGGGGTCTCGAAGGTCATCGACCCCTGCCACATGGTTGCGACCCAGTTGAAGATCTTCACCCCGGTCGGCACCGCGATCATGATCGTGGTGTACATGAAGAACAACTCACCGGCCAGCGGCATACCCACGGTGAACATGTGGTGTGCCCAGACGATGAACGACAGGAAGGCGATGGAGGCCGACGCGTAGACCATCGACGAGTAGCCGAACAGCGGCTTGCGGGCGAACGTCGGGATGATTGCTGATACGACACCGAAGGCCGGCAGGATCAGGATGTAGACCTCGGGGTGACCGAAGAACCAGAAGATGTGCTGGAACATCACCGGATCACCACCACCTGCGGCAGCGAAGAACGACGTGCCGAAGAACTTGTCTGTCAGCAGCATGGTCACCGCGCCAGCCAGAACCGGCATGGTGGCGATGAGCAGGAACGCGGTGATGATCCAGGTCCAGACGAACAATGGCAGCTTCATCAGCGTCATGCCTGGTGCACGCATGTTGAACACCGTAGCGACCACGTTGATGGCACCGGCGATGGACGACGCGCCCAGGAAGTGGACCGCGAAGATGGCGAAGGGCAGGGCGTCACCGGTTTGCAGCACCAGGGGCGGATACAAGGTCCAGCCACCGGCCGGGGCGCCACCGGGCAGGAAGAACGTGGTGATCAGCAACGTGAACGCGAACGGGAGAATCCAGAAGCTCCAGTTGTTCAGACGCGGCAGCGCCATATCCGGCGCGCCGATCATCATCGGGATCATCCAGTTGGCGAAGCCCACCCAGGCCGGCATCACGCCACCGAAAATCATGACCAGCGCATGCACAGTGGTCATGGAGTTGAAGAACTGCGGATTGACGAACTGCAGTCCCGGTTGGAACAGTTCAAGACGAATCACCAGCGCCATGGCGCCGCCGACAAAGAACATGACCAGCGCGAACAACAGGTAGAGGGTACCGATGTCCTTGTGGTTGGTCGTGGTCAGCCAGCGCATGAACCCGCGGGCGGGTTCGTCGTGATGGTCGTGGTGATCAGTTGCGATATGTGTGTCGCTCATGATTTCGATTCCTCGATACGGAAGATTCTGTTAGTTCGCGCTGACAACGGCCCGGCGGGCGCCGCGCAGTTCAGCCACTTCGGCCGGCTGGACAACGCGGGCCGTGTCACCCCAGGTCTGCGTGCTGTAGCTGATCAGTGCCGCGATGTCGGCGTCATTGAGCAGCGGACCAAAGCCGGTCATCACGGTGCCGGCCTTGCCTTGTATGATCAGGTTCACGTGGTCAGCGAGCGGACCGTTGAGGGTCTGGCTGGCGGCCATGGCGGGGAAGATGCCGGGGATGCCCTGGCCGTCGGCCTGATGGCAGGACATGCAGTTGGCCTCGTAGACCTTGCGGCCGTGCGTCTGCAGGGCAGCGGCGGTCCAGGTCTTCTGCGTCAGCTCTGCCGAGGCAACCTGCCTGGCCTTCATGTCAGCAACCCACTCCTTGTAGGCGGCGGGGGTGACCACTTCGACGACGATCGGCATGAAACCATGGTCCTTGCCGCAGAGTTCCGCGCATTGGCCGCGGTAGACGCCTTCCTTGCCCGATTCAACTTCGAACCATGACTCATTCACAAAACCGGGGATTGCATCCCGCTTCCAGCCGAGGTCTGGCACCCACCAGCTGTGAATGACATCGGCTGCGGTGGTGAGGATACGCACCTTGGTGCCGGACGGAATGACGATGTGGTTGTCGGTTTCCAGCAGATAGTTGTCAACACTGACCGGATCGATACCGGAGTTTATCTGGCGGGCGCGGTTGCTGGCTTCGTCCAGGCCGGCAAAGATTTCGATGCCGTCTTCGACGTAGTCGTAGCCCCAGCGCCACTGGTAACCGGTGACCTTGATGGTCATGGCGGAATGCGCCGTGTCTTCCATCATGACCAACGCCTTGGTGGCAGGGAAGGCCATCACCACCAGAATGAGGATCGGTATCGCAGTCCAGATGATTTCCGCGGCCGTGCTGTGATGCCAGGTCGCGGGCACGGCGCCTTGTGACTTACGGAACTTGATGATGGACACGAGAATCATGCCGAACACCAGGATGCCGATCACGGTGCAGACACCGAGAATCGCCATGTGCAGGCCATAGACCTCCTTGCTGTACGGCGTGACACCTTCCGTCATGTTCAGTGCCCAGTCCGCATAAGCAAGACTTGGAGACAGCAGTAGCGCCGGGATGACACCGTACAGACCGCGCCGCAGGCTGGTTGCGGATAACATGCGTAACAATCTCCCTAGAAAAACAAAAACGAGCACGACCGCGAAAGCGGCCGCAACGAATTCGGGTAATAGCCAATCAGTTAGCGCGCTATTCTAACCGCTTTTTGCGGATGGCGTGAATCAGTATGTGGGCCAGTTCCTTGCGTTCGCCCTCGGTCAGGAAGCGCCCGATTTCGACTTCGCAACCTTCCGAACGCAGCCATAGCCGGCTGGGGTGCAGGCTGTGCGGGGAGGGCCGCAGCTCCACGCGTGCCCAGTACAGACCAAGGTCGACTTGCGAGCTGATGCTGTAGCGGCCCTGACTGACCCGGATCATGTCGTCTTCGATGGTGACGACTTCGGCCCGCTCGCCCTCCCAGCTGACGTAATAAAACGCCGCCGCCAGCGCGATGGCTTCCAGACCGGAGAAGGGCAGCACCAGATAAAGCCCTTGAACGAAGAAATAGCCGCCGATTCCGATAGTTATCAATGCGATCGCGGCTGCGACCACGCGGGTTTCACGCCAACTCAGCGAGCGGGTAGGCCGAATCACGATATGCGAAACCTGCTGTTCGTCGCGGGTGATGATCATCGCGGGTCGGGGGTGGCGTCGAGCAGATGCGAGATGAGCCGGTCGCAGATTCCGGGGTCAGGACGGGAATCGCCGGCAAGATTCGGAAACCTGGCAAGCAGGGGTGCCGCCAGGCGCTTCTTTATGGATGAAACATTTTCCTCCAATGCCGGCATAACAGGATCGGTTTCGTTGGCTATCCAACCAGCCAATGGAACACCCACTTGCATGATGGCTTGTGCCGTCAGCAGCGCGTGGTTAATGCAACCGAGACGCAATCCGACCACGAGCACTGTCGATAGCTGCGCGGCGACCGCCAGTTCCGCCAGCGTCTCGGTGTCGTTCAAAGGGACCTTCCAGCCGCCGGCGCCTTCAACCAGCAGCACGTCGGCGGTCGAAGCCACCTGTTCAAGGTGCTCAGCCAGATGTGCGACGGAGATTGTGATGCCGGCCTTTTCGGCTGCGATATGCGGCGCTATCGGTTCGACCAGCGCAATCGGGTTGATTTGCGCATAGTCCAGGTTCACGTTCGCTACTTCGGCAAGTCGCTCGGCATCGTCGTTACGCCAGCCTTGATTGGTCAGGCGGCAACCCGCCGCGACAGGTTTCACGGTGGCGATTTTCAAACCACGGGCGGCGAAAGCCCGCGCCATCGATACAGCAACAGTGGTCTTGCCACAGCCGGTATCCGTTCCGGTCACAAAAAGTTTCAATCGCGCCATTGCTTCAACCCGCTTTGGGTGGACGACCAATCGAGGAAAAGGGTACGTGCGAAACGGTGCTGCCGTCCTGTGGACGAGCGCCTTTTGCCGGTACCCAACAGTGGCCGTAGACCACTTCCCACGTTGCCGGAATACGCTGGTTCGGCAACCGTTGTTGTTCGTAGGCACGCTCCATTCTTGCCAATGCGCTACGGGTGGTCAGCCCGCGGTTGCCAGGGCCGGCGTGTGTTGCGCCGATCGCCTTGAGGTCACGGAACAGTTGCCGCGGCTGGTCGTATTCAACGGTGATCGTTTCAGTGTCGAGCACCGGCGATGCAAAGCCCGCGCGAATCAACGCATCGCCAACGTCGTGCATATCGATAAAGGTGTGGACGTGTTCGAAGTCGTCAACGGCTCGCCACGCCGCGCGCAGTTCCTTCAGCGTGTCGGGGCCGAAGCTGGAAAAGGCCAGTAATCCCTCCGGGCGCAGGACACGGCGGATATCACCCAACATGGCGTCTAGATCACCGGCCCATTGCAACATCAGATTGGAAAATACGAGTTCCACGGAAGCATCCGGCAGCGGCAGTTGGCAGCCATCGGCGCAGAGAAAATGTTCGCGTGAGAACCAGCGTCTCGCCTGCTGCTTTGCCGCGGACACCATGGTTTCCGCAAGGTCTACGGCAATGATGTGGGCGCTGGAATACGTCTTGCGCAAGCGTGGCAATGCATAGCCGGTGCCGCAGCCGAGATCCACGATCGTCGCCGGTTTCAATGCAATCGGCGCGAGATGGTCAAACGTACGATCGCAGATTTCACGTTGGAGAAAGGCGTGACCTTCATAGGTCGACGCGGCGCGCGAAAAGGCGCGTCGTACGCGGGGTTTGATGATTTCGCTCGACTCAGCCACGTAATCGTTCCCAATGATGCGCGACCGCTTGCAGGGCTGATCGGATCTGCGCGTGGGTGTGTCCGGCACTCAGACTGAACCGCAATCGGGACCCGCCCGGCGGCACCGTCGGCGGTCGCACTGCGCGGACATAGAACCCTTCATCCGCCAGCGCGGCGGAAAGATTCAGCGACGCTGCCGCGTCTCCGACTATCAAAGGCTGTATATGCGTTGATGAACTCACAGGCAGACCGAGCCGTCGCGCTTCTTCGACAAAACAATTGACGTTGGCGGCCAGCAATTCGCGGCGTTCGGGCTCGGTTTCGATGATCGTGAGCGCCGCCAGGGCGGTGGCGCTGCAGACCGCCGGCAACGCGGTGCTGAAGATGTAGGTGCGCGCCGTGCTGAATAGCAGGGAGATGAGTTCTTCGTTTGCGGTGACGAATGCCCCTGCGCTGCCGAAGGCTTTACCAAACGTGCCTGCGAGAACTGTGACATCGGTGTGAGCGACCCCGCTTGCCTGCAGGCTGCCCTTGCCGTCCGGGCCGACGACGCCGATGCCGTGGGCGTCATCAACGTACATTGCTGATTGATGTTGGTGCGCCAGATCACGCAGTGTCGGCAGCGGCGCGATATCGCCATCCATACTGAACAGCCCGTCGGTGATGATCATCCTGACTGTATCGCTGGTCGACGATGGTTTTGCTTCGACGAGCAATGCCGCCAGGTGTTCCGGGTCGCAATGGTGATAGCGACGGGAGTCGGCACGTGACAGTCGTACGCCGTCGATCAGGGATGCGTGGTTGAGTCGATCCGAATATGCGGTGTCAGAGCGTTGTAACAACGCGGCCAATGTTCCGGTATTCGCGGCATAGCCGCTGTTGAAGGTTAGCGCGGCGGGGAAGCCGAGGAACTTTGCTATGCGTCGCTCGAGTTCGTGTTGCAATTCATGGCGACCGGAAAGCAGTGGTGAGGCGCCACTGCCGAAGCCGCTGGCTTGAAGTGTGTCTGCCGCGGCGGCGATTACACCTGGATCAGCAGCCAATGCCAGATAGTCATTGCTGGAAAAGTTTATATATGCGCGATCACCTATCGTGATGGTGGGCCCTTGGTCTGCTCCACGCACATCGAGTACGCGCAATAAATCCTGCGCGCGCAAGGTCGCCAGGCGGTTTGTGACTCGGGCAGTCAACGCGTGCATGAAGGTTTGGATATCTGTTGCGCCGGAACGCTGGTATCGCGCTATGGGTTGTTCCAGTGACGCGAATTCAGTCGTGACAGGTTCTTGTCTGTATAACGCGCGTCGTGATCCCCAACTGGTCCAACAATTGTCGGTCGGCAGAAGTGGACGGGTTGGACGTTGTCAGCAATTCCTC
>JACKNH010000003.1 GCA_024234975.1 Gammaproteobacteria bacterium | reverse complement strand
GGCAGGCCGCAATCAATCGGCAAAATGCCGAACGTCAGGACAGTCTGAATACCTATAACCGTGCCATTGCCGCGTGCCTTGAAGGCCGTGGTTATAGCGTCAAGTAAGGGGCGTGTGATGAATCGTATGGCCGTGCTGGTTCTGGTGTCGATGCTGAGCACTCCCGTCATTGCGGATTCCTTTGATGGCAGCCGACGGGTCGTTTGCACAACGGAGCAGTTGAGGGATTGCATTGCCGGGACTGAGTGCCTGAGTGGCTTGCCCGCTGAATACGGCGCCCCCACTTCGCTGCGCCTTGATTTTGCGAACAGGCAGATTCTGGGCGAGCGCCGGAAATCGAAAATACGTGATCTTGAAAAATCCAAGGATCAACTGCTGCTGCAGGGGCGAGAGCTGGGCTATGGCTGGACCATGGCCATTGATCGTCCGACGGGCGGCATGACACTCAGTTTGGTCAATCGTGAAGGGGCTTTTGTCCTGTTCGGATATTGTGCTTCGTTATAACGCCATTTTTACCAACAGAAGGAAATGTAAATGAAAAAACTGTCCATGCTTCTCGTCGCCAGCGCCCTCGCTATCCCAGTGACGGCAATGGCCCAGAGCGAGCCGAAGTCCGCCGTGCTGATGGAGAAGGGGAAAGACGGCGGCTCGATCATCGAGGCGATTCAATTGCAGGCAAAGGTGAAGTCGATCGATATGAAATCGCGCACCGTCATTCTCGTTGGCCCGCATGGCAACGAGCTGGTATTTCATGCCGGTGATGACGTCCGCAATCTGGAGCAGGTCAAAGTAGGCGATCTGGTGACGACGACCTATACGCAGGCACTGGCGCTGGAACTGCGGAAAGTGGCCAATGACGGCATTCGTCAGCGCGTAGACAAGCAGAAAACAACGCGTGCCAAACAGGGTGACAAGCCGGGCATCATGGTCGAGAAGACGATCGAGGTGGTGGCTGATGTGGTCGCCATAAACCGCAAGGCGCAAACCGTGACGCTGCGCGGCGTGCGTCGTACGCTGGAACTCTACGTCAAGGATATCGCCATGCTTGACACCATCAAGGTGGGTGATCAGGTGGAAGGTGTGTATGCCGAGGCGACTGCAATTACTGTGACGCCGGCCAAGAAGTAATCAATATGAGGCTGTAATGCCGGGGAGGATCGGCGGCCTGTCGCTGACCCTCCTCTTCAGCGCTCTGGCTGAAGCTTCAGGAAAAGAATAGTTGTTTTGCTGTCAGCACGGTCGTGGCATGAATGGCGACCGTGTCGTCTATGGGCTGTGCGTAACCACCGGCCATGGCGATGGCCACCGGAATCCCGCGTTGCCGGCAGTGGCCCAGAACTCGCCGGTCTCGTTCTGCCAAGCCAGCCTTGCTGATGTTCAGGCGACCCAGCCGGTCGCCGGTATAAGGGTCGGCACCGGCAAGATAGATCACCAGTTCGGGTTGGATGCTGCGGAACATCTGATCCAGCCCGGCATCCAGCGCGGCAAGATAGGCGGTATCTTCAGCGCCGTCGGGTAGCTCAATGTCCAGATCGCTGGCTTCCTTGTCGAACGGGAAATTGCGTGCGCCGTGGATCGAGAAGGTAAAGATGCTGTCATCTCCCTTCAGGATGGCGGCAGTGCCGTTGCCCTGATGCACATCGCAATCGATGATGGCGACCCGCTCGACATGCCCTTCCGCCTGCATTGCACGCGCCGCCACTGCCGCATCGTTGAAAATGCAGAAACCTTCGCCACGGTCGGCGTGGGCGTGGTGCGTGCCGCCAGCCAGGTTGGCTGAACAGCCTTCGGCCAGTGCCGTTCGGCAGGCGGCCAGCGTGGCACCTGCCGAACGCAGGGAGCGCTCGACCATGCCCGGGCTCCACGGAAAGCCGATGCGTTTTTGTTCGTTGCTGCTCAGCGTGCCGTCGCAAACTCGCTGGATATAGGCCGGATCATGCGCCCGTTGCAGTTCTTCCATGCTGGCCGGCGGCGGTGGCTGCATGTCTGCCGCCACAAATTCGCCGCTGTCCAGCAGGCACTGGCGCAGGCGTGAATACTTCTCCATCGGGAAACGGTGGCCGGGTGGCAGCGGCAGAACAAAGATGTCCGTGTAGAAAAGTTTCACGTACTTGCACTGGGGCTCAGTTCAGCGCCGCAGACAATGCCCGTCGGTATTCACGTACCAGATCATCGTACTGTTCGCTGCCGGAAAGCATTTCGAACAGCTTCAGCATTGCCTTGCGGCCAGCACCTTCATCAAAGAAACGATCCCGGCGCACGACCTCCATTGCATCCTCGAAGGCTTCCCGGTAGCGGTTACCGGCGGCCAGTGCCTGCGACCGTTCCAGGCGCGCTGCATGATCGTCGGGGTTGGCCAGCAGGCGGGCATCCAGTGCTTCAGTGTCTACCTGAGCGCTTTGGCTGCTCATGGCGAGCCGTGTCCGCAGGGCCTGGGCGCGGTCGGCCAGCTTGGTGAAATCGCTGCCAAGCAGGGTGGCCGCTTCGTCGTGTCGATTCAGGTCAAGCAGGATTTCGATGCCATCCAGTCGTACGGCCTCGTTACTCGGGTCGAGCTGGCTGGCCTGAACCAGGCAGGCCAGGGCTTCTTCCTGTTTGCCTTCGGCCAAGAGGGCCGCTGCTTCCTCGCGCATCGGTTCAGCAGGCGAAGGCGTCAGGCGGTCGATGAAGGCACGCAATTCGCCTTCCGGCAGCGCACCGGTAAACTCATCGACGATCCCGCCATTGAAAACAACCTTGACCGTCGGCAGGTTTCGTACACCGAACTGGCGCGCGATCTCCGGGTTTTCGTCTGCATTGACCTTGGCCAGAATGAAACGGCCACCATATTCCTCGGCCAGTTTCTCAAGCATCGGTTTGAGCGTCTGGCAGGGCTGGCACCAGGGCGCCCAGAAATCGACAACGACAGGCACCTTACCGGAGGCCTGCAAGACATGGGTTTCAAAATTGTCGAGGCCGACATCCACGGAAAACATACTCATTTTTCTGCCCTTTACGGAAAACGACATTATCGCGCAGATGGTGCGTGGCTCGATATCCGATTCCCGGCAAACCCTTCGGTGGGTCTGTTGGCTATCGGGTCATGATGCTTGAGGCATAGGGTTGTGGTCGATTCAAGATAGAATTGCAATATGAGCGATTCCATTCCTGTTGCTATCGGCAAACCTGTTGGCGCGGCGCATGCCCGGCGCCTTGTCGTATTTCTCACTGCAGTTTTTCTGGTTGTTGTCTGGTTGTTCGTTGCTTACTGGGCGGTCAGTGCGCGACAGGAAGCCATTGATTCGACCGGGCAGGTGCTGCAGCGGATGAATCATGCCGTCGAAGAGCAGACACGCCGCCTGTTCAAGATGGTCGATGTCTTTCTCGGAGCTGCCGACCAGTGGGTTGTCGACCATGCCAACGCGGATCCGTGGACTGATCGACGTTTCCTGAACCTGATTGAGGGTTTTCGCTCACGCACTGGCGGGGCCATCAGGATTCTGCTGGCTGATGACCGGGGGCAGGTTCGGTCGGTTGCGGGAGCCAGGGATACCATGCAGGCAGCCGTTGGCGATACCGAGTATTTTCGTGCAGCAATGACCGGTGACGGCATCCAACTTCATATCGGCAAGCCGGTCAGCCTGGCCGCGGACGGCCTGCTGGAAATTCCGGTGGTGCGCCGTCTGAGCCAAGCAGGCAAGGATGTAACAGCAATCATTGCGGTCATCGAATTGCCATCCCTGCTGGCCTTGTACGAAGAAGAGCGTTTGCGCCCCAATGGCGCGATTGTTCTGCTGCGCCGGGATGGTGTGCTGTTGGCGCGGGCGCCTCACGACGACCGCCTGATCGGCAAATCGCTGGTGGGGGGGCAGCTGTATCGTGAGTTTCTGCCCTTGCGCGATCGTGGGTTTGCCAAGCTCGACAGCACGGCAACCGATGCCATGGAAAAATACATCGCCTATTCGGCGATGAGCGATTTTCCGTTGCTGACGGTGGTGTCTGCCGCGGCTGACGATGTCCTGGAAGCCTGGCGGCGACAGGTACAGTTGATTGTTCTACTGGCGCTCTGTGTTTCCGCGGGTAGCCTGTTCAGTGCCTGGCGCCTGAGTCGCTTGCTGGGCGAACTGGCCGAGCGCACCGCTGAATTGCATCATCTGGCAACAGTTGACCCGATGACCGGGGTGAATAACCGGCATCATTTTCTCTCCCATCTGTACCGTGAGTTCGTGCGTTCCCGACGCTATCAGGCTCCCTTGTCGCTGATGGTGCTGGATCTCGATTTCTTCAAGCAGATCAACGACGGTTATGGCCATGCCGCCGGTGATGCGGCACTGACCTCCTTTGCCAAGGCTGCCAGCGGCTGCCTGCGTGACATGGATGTCTTCGGGCGTCTGGGGGGGGAAGAGTTTGGTGTGGCCTTGCCGAATACTTCGGTGGAACAGGCAGGTGTGGTGGCTGAACGGATTCGCGAGGCCGTGGCCAGAATTGCCATCAATACCGAATTGGGCGTGGTTCGTTTCACCACCAGCGTTGGAGTGACCGAGCTCCTTGATACCGACGATACGGTCGATGTGCTCCTGGCACGTACCGATATGGCGTTGTATGCCGCCAAGGCGGCCGGCAGGAACCGGGTCATGGTGCGCGGCAAGGATTGAAACCGGTCGTGGTTTTGCCGGATTCCGTTGTGTAATCAGTGGATTCTGCCGGCCGAAGCAGGGCGCTCTCGGCTATAATTCCAGCCTCGCTGTTTCCTCAGGCTCCACCTTCTTTCTTCCGCCATGACCCACATTATTTTTCTCCGCGGCGCCCCAGCCTTTTCCGCTTTTCGTCTGCAGCGTCTCAAGAAGAGCCTCGTTGCTGCTGTTCCCGGTGTCAGCAGCATTGATGCCGAGTTCTGGCACTTTGTGGCCATTCGCGACAATCTGGCCTGTGATGCGCAAGAAGCCCTGGCCGCGCTCCTTGAAGCGCGCCCGGAAGATCCGGCAGCCAGCGGCAACCTGTTTCTGGTGACACCGCGGATCGGCACCATTTCCCCCTGGTCATCCAAGGCAACCGATATCGCCTGGAACTGCGGCCTCGACAGCGTCGAGCGGATCGAGCGCGGCATTGCCTATCGGGTGCATGGAAAAAACCTGTCGGCCGAGGACTGCAAGCGTATTGGCGGCTTGCTGCATGACCGCATGACCGAATCGGTGATGGAGGAGTTTGACGATACTGCCCAGTTGTTCCGCCATTTCGAACCGAAGCCCTTGTCCAGCGTCGATGTGCTGGCCGGTGGCCGGGCAGCACTGGTCGAGGCCAATGGCCGGCTGGGACTGGCGCTTTCGGAAGACGAGATCGATTACCTGGTCGACTGCTTTGGCAGGATCAAGCGTAATCCAACCGACGTCGAGTTGATGATGTTTGCGCAGGCCAACTCCGAGCATTGCCGGCACAAGATTTTCAACGCCTCCTGGGTCATTGACGGCGAAGCGCGGGCTGAAACCCTGTTCGGCATGATCCGGGAAACGCACAAGGCGCACCCGGAGGGCACGGTGGTCGCCTACGCCGACAATGCCTCGATCATCGAAGGGGTAACGGTACCGCGTTTCTATACCGATGCCGACGGCCGTTACACCTATCGCGAGGAAACCACCCACATTCTGGCCAAGGTTGAAACGCACAATCATCCGACGGCAATCTCTCCGTTTCCCGGTGCCGCAACCGGCTCCGGTGGCGAGATTCGTGATGAAGGGGCCACCGGCCGTGGCTCCAAGCCAAAAGCCGGGCTGTGCGGCTTTACCGTTTCCAACCTGAATATTCCCGATGCCGAGCAGCCCTGGGAGACCGCAGCTGCAGCCGGCGCTGTCGGCCGCCCGTCACGGATCGCCAGCGCGCTCGACATCATGCTCGAAGGCCCGATTGGTGCTGCAGCGTTCAATAACGAATTCGGCCGGCCAAACCTGACCGGCTACTTCCGCACCTATGAACAGGCGGTGGGGGATACGGTACGCGGCTACCACAAGCCGATCATGATTGCCGGCGGGGTCGGCAACATCCAGGCCGAGCAATCATTCAAGGTCGATGTCTTCCCGGCCGGTACGCTGCTGGTGCAACTCGGCGGCCCGGGCATGCTGATCGGCCTCGGCGGCGGCGCGGCTTCGTCGATGACCACCGGCACCAATACCGAAGACCTCGACTTTGCCTCGGTGCAGCGCGGCAATCCGGAGATCCAGCGGCGTGCGCAGGAGGTGATCGATCGTTGTTGGCAGATGGGTGAACGGAATCCCATCCTTTCGGCGCATGACGTCGGTGCCGGCGGCCTATCCAATGCTTTCCCCGAGCTGGCGCATGGCGCCGGTTGCGGTGCCCGTTTCGAACTGCGCGAAATCAAGATCGAAGAACCGGGCATGTCGCCGGCTGAAATCTGGTGCAATGAGGCTCAGGAACGCTACGTGCTGGCGATTCCGGCAGACCGGCTGGAAGAGTTCCGGGCGATCTGTGTCCGTGAGCGCTGCCCGTTTGCCGTCGTTGGCGAAACCACCAACGACGGTCATCTGACCGTTGCCGACCGCCACTTCGGGGTGAACCCGGTCGATATGGAAATGGAAGCGCTGCTCGGCAAGCCGCCGCGCATGACGCGCGACGTGACCCATGCCGAACAGCCACTGATCCCCTTTGATACCGCCATTGCCGAATTGAAGGATGCGGCCTATCGCGTGCTGCGCCTGCCGGCCGTTGCCGACAAGACCTTCCTGATCTCGATCGGGGATCGCAGCGTTGGCGGCCTGACCGCACGCGACCAGATGGTCGGGCCATGGCAGGTGCCGGTGGCCGATGTCGCGGTCACCTTGATGGGCTTTACCGGTTATCAGGGCGAGGCTTTTGCCATGGGCGAGCGGACACCGCTGGCGCTGGTCGATGCTGCAGCCTCGGGTCGTATGGCGGTTGGAGAATCGCTGACCAATATTGCTGCTGCCAATATCGGTGCACTGACGCAGGTCAAGCTCTCGGCCAACTGGATGGCTGCGGCCGGAACGGCAGGGGAGGATGCCCGCCTGTTCGATACCGTGCGCGCGGTATCCGACCTCTGCCAGTCCATTGGTGTATCGATTCCGGTGGGCAAGGATTCGCTGTCGATGCGAACCGCCTGGGAAGAAGCCGGCGAGAAAAAGCAGGTGGTTTCCCCACTGTCGCTGATCGTCACGGCCTTCGCCGCCGTACGCGATGCGCGCCGTACCGCAACGCCGCTGCTCAAGCTGGATCAGGGTGAAACCGAGCTGATTCTGATCGACGTGGCCAAGGGCAGGAATCGCCTCGGGGGCTCGGCATTGGCGCAGGTCTATAACGCCACCGGCAGCGAGGCGCCGGATGTCGAAGAACCCGCGCGTCTGGTGGCATTCTTCAATGCCATCCAGCAACTCAATGCCGCCGGATTGATGCTGGCCTACCACGACCGGGGAGATGGCGGCCTGTTGGCGACGGTCTGCGAAATGGCCTTTGCCTCCCGGTGTGGCGTGACGCTGGATACCGACATCCTTTGCTATGACCCGCTGATGCACGATGTCGATGGCAA
>JACKNH010000002.1 GCA_024234975.1 Gammaproteobacteria bacterium | reverse complement strand
GCGGCCACGAAATCACCGTACACCTCGTGATTCTCTACCGTCGGTACGTTCTCCATGGTGACGATATCCGGGCGCACCCCTTTGACCAATCGTGCGAACTCATACAACAACGCCCAGCGTGGGCTACCCACGGTGTCGTAGCGTTGTGCATAAGTCGAGAACGGCTGACAAGGCGCGCACCCGGCGAGGATCCGGATGTCCGAGTCGCCAAAAAGAGCCCGCAGTTTCGCAGGTTTCGATCGAGAGACATCATCGTAGATGAATCGCGCACCATTATTGGCTTCGAATGGATGGCGGCATGCAGGATCGACATCAATGCCGGCGACCACAGAAATCCCTTCTGAGGTCAGACCGTGGGTAAGGCCACCCGCACCACAAAACAAATCAATGCAGGCCAAGGTCGTCATTCATGACCTACCTTGACCAGCCAAAACGAATTTGGCACCGTGACGCTCCCCTCGATAATCAGCTCGACACATTTTTGGATTTCTCCGCCGCCTTTCAGATCACACCCGGTCGCCGACTACATCGGCCTTGGATTTCCAGAACCTCCCTTCCTTCTGGGCCCGCATGTCCAGTTCCCGATTCAAGCATAGACCGTGAATCTGTTGAGCCCGACGTATTAGGCGATTTCCTAAATGGACATCCGGCAATCGGAGACGACATTTTCGACAGTGTAAGCAACCATGACTGGCAATTTTGCCATGGCTTTTGCGGGAATCAAACCGGTTTAATGCCGAACCGTCCTGATCGGGTTGGTACTTGTTGGAGGCTGTTGGCTTTGATGAGAAGCTTGCCAAGGCAAGGCCTTGGGGGCCCTCCAAATCTGGTAAGAGCTTCGGGTGACTTGAAAGTCCTGGCATACTAGCTGCCTGTACGTAGGTGGCAGACGTTCGAAGCGCCTTTTCTCGAAGCCCACTTCCCCGAGTTTGCATCGGGCAAACCTGCATCGATATATATAGGTAAATGACATTTTCGAAATACGTCGACCGGTTCCTAGCCCTTAACGTAAATCGATCGCGTGGGCATGCTAGCCCACATAAGGTCTGCATGTTGCTAGCTGTAATCGACCTGCTGGAGAGCGGAGACTTAAGCAGCAACAAGATCGAACTGAACGCTACGTTGGAATCGAAGTTTCGAGCTCATTTCGAGCTTATGCGAACTGGCAGAGACCAGCCCAATGCGTATCTACCTTTTTTCCATTTGAAATCGGAAAGCTTCTGGCACCATTTCGTTCGGTCAGGGAATCGAGAAGACTACGACGCGTTATCTAAATCGGCGAGCGCTAGCCGTGTTCGCAATTCAATTGAGTATGCATTTCTTGATGACGAGCTCTTCGGCTACCTACGAAATTCCATTGGTAGAGAAACGCTTAAGGCGGCACTTTTTGAAAATATTGACGAGAACCAACGGGACGACCTTCGAGGTGCGATCCAGGGATGGAGTCCCCAGGAGTGCGAAATTATCACTCGTGACTATCTCGACATGTTATCAAAGGAATTGGCAGGAATAGCCTTTTCCAAGGCTGAACACCGGCGCGCTTTGCTGGGCCTTTTGAATAACCGCACGGAAGGTTCGATTGAGTACAAGTATC
Organism: Gammaproteobacteria bacterium; assembly: GCA_024234975.1. GTDB lineage: Bacteria > Pseudomonadota > Gammaproteobacteria > JACKNH01. Next base: position 6,337 of record JACKNH010000002.1, on the reverse strand, counting down.
AGAATCTCAGCGCCGTGTTGCTCGATCTTGGCCTACCTTATGTAGCGGGATATAAACCGGCGTTCAATTACCAGCGGCTACTTGGTGATATCGTCGAGGCGCAAGTCGTCGGCAAATATGATCGATTGGATAGCCTGATAAATTCAAGGCCGGAGTCAAGACCGGATATGGCACTTGTGGATTGGACTGCTGTGCTTGCAAATCCACCCGAGCGAGTCAACCGAAGCGGCGGTATTCCGCAGCGAGACCCAGTTCCTAGACGGTATAACTACGCGGAACGCGAAATCAGAAATCGGCGTTTAGGGGAGGACGGGGAGGCGTTCGCCCTGGAATTCGAAAAGTATCGACTTACGCAGGCAGGTCTGCGGAAGCTCGCGAGATCAGTTCGATGGACGAGTCGGGACGAAGGGGACGGCGCTGGCTACGACATTCGGTCCTTTGAGCTAGATTCGAAGGAAGAAATATTCATCGAAGTAAAAACAACTACCGGTGGAAAATTTCAGCCGTTTTACATTTCTGCAAATGAAGTTGCGTTTTCAGAGGAAAATGCAGCGCACTACGCACTTTATCGCGTATTCGCGTTTGCGCGGCGACCTCAAATTTTTGTGCTATCCGGTAACATTCACAGACACGTCGAACTTTCTCCAACAGAATATTCGGCCCGAATTGGCTAATAGAGTCCCTCTCTGGCCGCAACGACGTCGGATATATGCACGTCCTGACTACCAGTAACGCGCCTTGTCCGGAAAGATCCAGCGGACCCCGCCGCGTGGGTCGTCGCTGTCACCGTGATAGCGCGGGATCAGGTGGATGTGCAGGTGGGGCACCGTCTGGCCGGCGGCTGGACCGTCGTTGATCCCGATATTGAATCCGTCCGGCGCAAATTCCTGTTCAAGCCTGGCGCGTGCATCGTCGACCGCCGTCAGCAATTGTTCCCGTTCTTCGGCGATAGTCCCGAAGAACGATGCCACGTGGCGGACAGGCAGGACCAGCGTATGTCCAGGTGCTACCGGGTAGGCATCCCGGATGGTCATGGTCAATGCGGTGCGGCTTTCGATGCGCGCGTTGTCCAGGGTGCAAAAAGGGCACGGGGCCATCGGCGGGTCCTTTGCATTATCGGGTCGGGAATGCGTTCGTAGCAATGATACCGGGGGCGCTTCAACCTGTATCAGAATTGCCGCACCCCATTGCGAAATCAAGGCCATTGTTGCCAAGGGCTGCTCCCTGGTGATGGAGCAGGAGCGCCACGCCAGGTTGTTATATTCCGCCACGCCTGCGATAATTGTGCCCGCGCCGATTTGAAGATTCACAGCTTGCGGGCGCGTAACAAATGCATGCTAAAGCGGACTTCTCGAAGACCCGTTCCAGCATGCCAGGCTGAACGGGTTTTTTCATTTTTGGGCGCGGATTCGCGCTGGTCGCCGCATTAAGTGACAACTTGCGGGGCGACTCATAAATACTGCTAAAGCGTCGCTCGCGCTCCATCCCCCGGAGCCGGCCACGCCGGCGTCTGCTGCGGGGGTGGAGAACGTCATGATGCAGGTTTCCGAAGTGAGTGGTGATACGGCCCCGGCAGTACATGCTGCTGGCCTGGCGCGTCGACCAGACGATTCCGATGTAAGCCCCGATGCTGTGCGCCGATGCGCGGCAGCGATGACCGAGGCCGATGGCCTGCTGGTCACCGCGGGCGCCGGCATGGGAGTGGATTCCGGGTTGCCGACGTTTCGTGGCACCGAGGGTTTCTGGATGCATTACCCCGCGCTCGGCAAAGCAGGTATCGAATTCTCCGAGATTGCGAGCCCTGAGGCATTCCATCGCGACCCGCGCCTCGCCTGGGGCTTCTACGGGCACCGGTTGCAGTTGTATCGCCGGGCGATTCCCCATGCGGGTTTCGAAATACTTCGCCGTTGGGGCGAGCGTTTGCCGCGTGGCGTATTTGTCGTCACCAGCAATGTTGATGGGCAATTCCAGCGCGCGGGATACGCTACGGCACACGTCCGCGAGCTGCACGGCTCACTGCACCGGCTGCAGTGCCTTGAACGTTGCTCCACACAAACGTGGTCGGCAACCCGCTTCAAACCCGAAATCGATATGGAAAGATGTCGGCTGATCGGTCCTTTGCCGCGCTGCCCAAGATGCGGCGCCGTTGCTAGGCCGAACGTCCTGATGTTTGGTGATGGCGAATGGGTCGAACTCCCCGCTGATGCGGGAAAGAAGGCGTTTCAATCCTGGCGCAGCAGCGTCCGCCGCCTGGTGACGGTGGAAATCGGGGCAGGGGAGGTGATCTCCAGCGTCCGCCGGTTATCAGAAGCGCAGGAAGGTTTCCTGGTTCGCATCAATCCGGATGCAGCCGACCTGCCGGCGCGCTGCGATGGCGAAGGTTTGCAGGGCGGCGCGGTCGAAATTCTTTCCAGGATCGATATTCAACTATAACGAGGAGTCTTTGATGATTTCGAAAAGATTCAGTGATGCAGTCACCATCGTCAATGCCATGCACGCAGGGCACCAGCGCAAGGGCACCGAAATCCCTTACCTTTCGCACCTGCTGGCCGTGGCGTCGCTGGTGCTCAAGGATGGCGGTGACGAAGTAGAGGCGATAGCCGGGTTGTTCCACGACGCGGTCGAAGACCAGGGCGGGTTGCCAACGCTGGGCTTCATCCGGGGCAGTTTCGGTGACCGGGTGGCCGATATCGTGTTGGCATGCACTGATGCCACGGTGTCACCTAAGCCGCCGTGGGAACAACGTAAACGTGCCTACATCGAGCACCTGAAAACCCGGCCCGAGGACGTGCTGCGGGTGTCCAATGCGGACAAGCTGCACAACCTGCGCTGTATAGCCAGCGATTACGCGACAGTCGGCGAGACATTGTGGGAGCGGTTTAGCGCGTCGCGCGAACAGACGCTGTGGTATTACCGCGAGCTGTCGTCGATATTCACCACGCGGCGTCCCGATTCGTTTCTTGGACGGGACCTGGCATCGACGCTCAAGGCGATAGAGATCAGCACCGAAAATTTATCGCGGAAGCTCTGATCGCGGCACTAGGTGTCGACTGAAGTAGCTTGCAATGCGGGCCTTAAGAAATACTGCAACTCAATACAGGGAGTAGAAAAATGTTCGAAGGAAATCCATCAATTGTCAACGTGCCTTCTGGTAGGGGCGGCCAAGCAACAACGAGGTCTTCTCAATTCAAGAACAACATCTGCACGATTCTGTCGAAGCATCCTAAGGGCGCCCACGTATCTCATATTTCTTCGGAATTGTTAAAGCTGCAGCCCGACCTCGAAGATCAATCTGACAATCTGCCGTCACGTGTGTCCACCGCATTGTCGACCGATATCAAGCGCCAGAAGACCAAGTCTTCGTTCCGAAAAGTCTTGGGAAAAAACGGCAGGTCTAAGAAGGGCTGGTACTGCCTGAGACGTGAGAGGCGAGTCACAGCCGAATCGTCGCCCCAACCGGTAACTACTACTCAGTACACTGGCCGAGCTGGCGAAGCGGCGGTCATCAGCGAGCTCTTGTTCTTTGGTTACAACCCATCCGCAATGGCCGTCGACGACGGCATCGACATAATCGCCGCTAATTTCAATCGATATTTCACAATCCAAGTAAAAACCGCGAATCTCTCTTCTCGTGGCGAATATGCCTTCTCGATCGCAAAGTCGTCTTTCGATCGATACGACTCCTCTGAAACGTTCTATGTTTTTGTGTTGCGCGTGTTGAATAAAAATCGGTACCTCAATGACTACTTGATTCTGTCGAGTGTCGAAGTCAAGCGGTTGTTCGATCTAGGGGTGATAAAATCTAGCGAAAAATTCACTATCCGCATCGCTCGCGAGAAGAATGGCGTGTACCGCCTTAACGGTACCTACGACTGCACGTCGTATATCAACAAATTCGACGTTATTCGATGAAACCGCAAAATTGCCTTAAGGTCTGAATCGCGATCGAATATTTGGCAAATCCGAAAAGGGAGTTAATTCGCATAATTAGTCACCGCCGATTTGAGCAGTCAGCTTGCAGGGCGGAATACAAATGCTGCTAAAGCGGCGGCTGGTGCCAATCCCCGGGCACCGGGTCCTGCCGACCTTGTCACGACGGGGTTGGAGAAAATACATGACCTTTTCGCAGTCGATGCATGCCTGCCACGCAGCGGGCATCCCGGCGGTGCTGCCATGAGCGGCGCCAGCCCGGTAGATCGGGTATCCGTCAACGGAATGGAACTCATCACCTTCGAGGGGTGCCAGAAGTTTGCCATTCACTACGCCATGCGGGACCGGATCAAATGTTGGGAACATCATCCGGTGCCGCGCGCATTGCGGGGCAGGGACCGCCTCTTGTGCCACGACTACTGGCTCGGGTACTCGGCCAATGGGCGCGATTGGTTGCTCGGTCGTTCACGGCGCAATGACTACACGGAGGCTGACGAGGCGTATGGACCGACTGACATCATCGCCGGCCTGCGCTGCCCCCCGCGCAGGAACGAGGAAACGATCCTGCGATTGCTGCTGGGCCTGGAAGTGACTCGGCTTGAGACCGGCAGGATCCGCGCGGGCGATATTGCGCGGCTGGTTGCCGAAACGCCGTTCCCGGTATACCGCCCATTGCAACACTGTTTTCCTCAAGGGCCGGAAGCGTGGCACGAGCTGCCGGTTGAACTGGTGGTCGGGTTCAGGGTGTCCGAAGGGGCCTGTATCCAAGGTGGCCTGTTCTATGCGTTCAGGCGGGATTCGCTGGCCGACGCGATGGCTGTCCTGGCCGGGCCGCGCCAGGACGGTGTGCTGATCCACTATTCGCTGGTCGTGCGCGAAGTTATCCCCTTGCTGACCTGCGTGGCGGACTGGCCGCTGGCCCGGCGAGGCGGTGACCCGGTTCGACGCTATGCGGCATCGCGGTGCGTGCGGGAACGCGTATTGCTCACGTTGCGCCAGCAAACCCGGCAATCCAGCGGCATGTTCGGTGGTCCCCGATATTTCTCGCCCACCACGCTGTGGCTGTCAGTCAGCGGCTTCGATGAACGTGCAGCCCTCAGTCACTGGTATCACTGCGCACAGGCATTGCGGCGACTCAGGACGGGGGCGTTGGCCGCTTGAAATTATATCCATTTAACAACCAGAGGATCTATATCGCATGAAAACGAACGAGTTGGCGCTGCAGCGGTTGCAGAAAATGGAACTGAATGACCGGATTAATACCGTGGCGCGCGATCTTGAAACCAGGCGCGATGTCTACCGCGGCCTGGGTGCAGAGATCCTGGCCAAGCTGCTGGGGATTACCGATACGTATCAGCTGGGCGATGGGTGGAGCTTCTGGCAGGAGCGGGAAACCATGTCGATCAGCGAGTATCTCCGCAACTACTTTCCGAGTTCCGAGGTGGTGTACCTCATCGAGCGCAAGGTACCCCGGGAACGGTTCGAGCAACTGGTTGCACTGACAGAGAAATGGGACGATCAGTCCAGCCCCGATATCAGCATACTCACCCAGCAGGAGCAGGCCTTGCTGGAGCAGGCGATCAGTGACCAGCTGACCGAAGGATCGTACAACAACGGGCTGGGCGGCCGAGCGACCTACACGGTTACACCGATGGAAGGACCGACGTTGGAGTTCGTGGTATTCGTGGAGGATGACGGCACGGGTGGTACGCTGTGGTCACCGTACGACCTGCGCGAAGCTCCCTCGCTGCTCGGGGCTTCCAGACACGAGCGATATGATCGTTAAACTGCCGCTCAGTACCGACCCGATACTCACCCGAGGTCGAGGCAATCGCCAGGAGGCACGATGAGCAATCCTTACGATGAAACCATGTTCCGTCTCAATGAAGGAGACTTGCCAGCGCATTTCTGGATCGTCACGGCGTTCAATCCGGATGGCGTGACGGTGACGCCGGAGACCAACCTCGGCCACGACGCACGTTTGCGAGCGCGTGTTGTGGCCGATGGTTGGCTGCATTTCCGCGTGACCGGGCTCTCACCGGATGAAAAGCACGCCGAGCCGGGTTGGGGGATCGACTGTCCGCGCGTCGCGGCATTCGCGCTGGGCGCGGAATTCAACCAGCAGGCGATCTTCGAGGTGGACGGCGATGAACTCGAGCTGTGGTATGTCGCGGATGATCGCGAGCTGACGTTGGGTTCTTTCCGGCGCCGGGTCATCGGTGCGCTGACGGCGGGCACGGATCCCGAAGAGACTTCATAACCCACCGTCTTCGGCTCAGGTTTCTATCACCGGGTAGTGCAAATCACCCCACGCGGCGTGCGGGTGGTTCATCATGATTTCCATGATGACAGGAACGATTTTCCGCAGGATGCCTACGCCGTCTCGGATCTGCTCGCGATTCATCGC
>JACKNH010000001.1 GCA_024234975.1 Gammaproteobacteria bacterium | reverse complement strand
TTCAATTCCGCCATCGCCTACCATCTGGCCGATAGGCTTGGCGCGTCAGTTGCGATCATGATCGCCATTGGGGTCGGTATGCTGGGCGTCATCACTGCCCTGATTCCGACAGTATATCTGGACTTCGCTCCACATGATCCGACTCCTGCCCAACGCAGAGTCGGATTGAAGCTGGTTATGGCGACGTTGCTGGCGGGTGCGTCAGGGTTCTCGACGCCCGTACAGCCGTTTCTTCAGGCGCTGGTGCTGGCTGCCCCTCCCCGCTTCCACAATTCGACACCAGAGACGGTACAGGTGTTCTCGTTCGCGATCGTTCCTCTCAGCCTTGTCTACCTGTGTGGCTGGTTGCAGCGCGAGCGGAAACTGGAAGCGAGCTCAGAGTGATGTCTGGCTCACATCGCGTACGGTCTGCTGTCAATACCCGACAATCCTGAAGCTTTGGATCGCTCGTGACCGGCCCCCACTGAGTGGTCCGCATTGATTGTTAGTGCAAGATTGCCTCCGGCGCCATGGCTCCTCGTAGGTGGAGCGTAGCGGAACCGGAGGGTAGCCATGGCGGCGTCGCCGCTTCCGGGGCCGGCGGTCGATAACCCAGCGAGCTGTGCGGCCTGATGGTGTTGTAGTGGCGCCGCCAGGCCTCAATCAGGATCTTCGCCTCAGCGAGGGTGTAGAAGATCTCCCCATTGAGAAGTTCGTCACGCATCGAGCCGTTGAAGGACTCGCAGTAGCCATTCTCCCAAGGGCTGCCAGGCGTGATGTAGAGCGTCTTCACGCCGATCCTGGCCAGCCATTCCTGCACCGCGTTGGCGATGAACTCGGGACCATTGTCTGACCGTATATGTGCCGGTGGACCGCGGGTAACGAACAACTCGGCCAACGTGGCCAGCACATCCTCGCTTCTGAGCCGTCGCGCCACCGGCAAGGCCAGGCATTCTCTGCTTGCCTCGTCGATGATCGACAGGATGCGGAACTTGCGCCCATCGTGGGTGCGCCCCTCGACGAAGTCGTAAGACCACACGTGACCCGGATACTCGGGCCGCAGTCGGATGCACGATCCGTCGTTGAGCCAGAGCCTTCCCCGCTTCGGTTGCTTCTGCGGCACCTTGAGGCCCTCTCGTCGCCAGATGCGCTCCACGCGCTTGCGGTTCACATGCCAGCCCGCATCGCGCAGCAGGGCCGTCACCCGGCGATAGCCATAACGGCCATACTTCCTGGCCAAGGTGATGATGTCCTCGGTCAGGGCGGCTTCGTCATCTGCCCCGCGTGGCGGCTTGCGCTGAGTCGATCGATGTTGTCCGAGCACACGGCACACTCGCCGCTCGGAGACAGCCATCATTGCCCGGATGTGATCGATACAGCGCCGCCGCCTTGCAGGGCTCAGAAGTTTCCCCGCGCAGCCTCCTGCAGGATCAGCTTGTCGAGCGTCAGATCCGACACCGCCCGGCGCAACCGGGCGTTCTCCTTCTCCAGGTCCTTCATCCGCCGGGCCTGATCCATCTTCAACCCGCCATACTCACGCCGCCAGCGGTAGTAGCTCTGTTCCGTGACCCCGATCCTGCGGCACGCATCCGCAACCGTCCCACCCTGCGCCAGCACGATCTCCGCTTCACGCAGCTTGCCGATGATCTCTTCCGGCTTGTGTTTCCTCGCCATTCCACTCCTCCTTCATCGTCCAAAATAACAAAGATTCTGGACCACTCAGAAGGGGGCAGATCACTCGGTTCGCGACTTGATTTTGCGGTTCAGAATGGGGCTTTTATGCGGGGTTCAGCGCTTCTCGCCGCAACCTGGAAACCCGAGGTAACAAAGCCACATCGCGCCGATGTTCCTGCAATATTCCGGATTGGGGACCAAATAGCCATCAATGGCTACCAAACTTCTGAGCGCCGGAAGCAAGCAGCTTCCGTCCTCATGCATTGGCGCATTTCTGGAAAGCCATAACATGGCAAATGGCCCCGGTGTATTAACCGCCGGAGCCAACTGCGATCACGCCAATTCGTAGAAACTGCGGCGCTACTTTGAGCGCCGCTTCCCGGGTTCTTCCTTGGTCGATTCCTTCGCCTTCGCGAGGAAGTCGACCTGCTCGGCAATGATCTCGCAGCCATAGCGATCGATGCCGTTCTGGTCGGTCCACTTGGTGTAGTGGATGCGGCCCGTGACCATGATCATCGCGCCCTTGGCGACGTGCTCGGCGACGCATTTGCCGACGCCGTTGAAGCATGTGATGCGGTGCCATTCGGTATCGGTCTGGCGGTTGCCTTCGCCATCCTTGAAGCTGCGTGTTGTGGCGAGCGAAACGCTGGTGATCGAGGCTCCCGATTGGGTGGTGCGGACTTCGGGATTGTTGCCAACGAAGCCGATGAGGGTGACGGTGTTCTTCATGAGATTTGCCCTTTCGAAGCTGTTCAGTCTGTCCAGGAGACCATCCCCTTGACTTAGCCCCGATGAGCCGGGCACGGGCAGGTCTGCACCGAACGAAGAGAGGGAAACGCCGCTCGAAGGAGTGGTGCGGACAGGCATGCGCAGCATGACAACACGGTCCGCACGAGCGCGCGTTGCATGGCCTGTCCGGGTTCGGCCAGGGGCGTGATCAGTTCATCAAGGGTGATGAATTCCTGGATTGCTCATGGCTCGATGCGAGCCGGTTGATTGGACACCAGGACTGATACGCGACGGCATATGTCAACACAGCCCTAGTATGGCTGCCCAGCCGGCGAGAATCCCGGCCGGGGCCTGCGCAATCATTGTCGCCCAATGGTCGCCTCTTGCTCCACCGATGACAGAAGACAGTGGCATCATCGTTCGATCCGCCCGGGCATGGTCATGTGCATCGTCGGCGCCGACGAATAGATCCAACTCAAGATCGGCTTCATCCCCAACCAATACTGGCCCCCAAGCTGGCCGACATGATGGACGCATCAGGTGAAGATGTACTCGCCTTCATGGCCTTCCCGAAAGACCAATGAGCGCAGATCGCGTCCACCAACCCGCTGGAAATGGTGAACAAGGAGATCAAGCGAGGGGCCGATGTCATTGGCATCTCCCCCGACGATGCCGCCCTGGTCCGCCTGGTCGGCGCGCTGATGCTGGAACAAAATGACGAGTGGCCGGTATCGCGCCGCTACATGACGCTGGAAACCCTCGGCTCGGTGAGCCGTAATCCCATCGTCAGGCTGCCAGCTCTGGCAGCCTGACGCGAACCCGATCCTGCCGAAGATCGACGGTTCCTATAGCACTTCGTGGAACACAGCCTTCCACGACTGCTCTTCGGTGAGTGACCACTCTTGAAGAACGGAAATTGATCGAAAGGATTAACGATCTAACCGATGCCAGACGAACATGGCTGCGACCAACTTTTAAAGGAGCGAAGTCGGTCTGACATACGTTACTAGATGCGGCCACAAGGCTCGGCCAAAATCCAGGATACGAGCTGCCCTGATTGCTCAACCCATCGGTCGGCTTATTCGCCACACCTATCTGGTGCGGATGATCGTTCAAGAGGTCGATAACACGCTGGAGGTGGGCGGCAGCAAGCGTCTCGTTGAGTTCGTCCAACAGCGCAAGAGCCTGGTCCAGGTTCTGATGAACCAAAATCAGCGTTTCATCCCTGCCCATCATTCGATCCATCCTGGCCCCATACGAGTGCGCCAATATCCGCCGAATTTTGGTTCAACACAGCCTCAACAATGTAAATTTGTGTTAAATGTCTTTTTTCCACAACACCTTACACAGAATGATTATGCATAACGCGCTTCATTCCACGTCTGGCCCTTTTGAGGATGCTGAGACGATCTGTTCATGGAGCGATGAAAAACATGAAGGTCCGTATTATCGAGAAATCCACCGGCACTGAACGTGTCGAAAAGGATGCCGCTACGGTCAAGGCGCATCGCCCTTCGGTTTTTTTCCTGAAGATCGCGCCGGAAAAAATCGCCAGTTCCCAGCGGATAGGGAACGATCTGGTACTGGTTCTCAAGGACGGTCAGAAGATCGTCATTATCGATTTCTTCGTCACACATCCACCGGAAGCGAAGGGCGCCGAACACGCGACTGCCGACCGTGCCTCGCCGGATCATAGCGACGACAACGCTGACTACCGAAATGACCTTGTGCTGGAGGATGACAACGGCGTTTACTGGTGGGGACAATATCCCGCCGAATGGTCCGAGTTTCATTTCACCGAGATCGAGATGGGCGATGTCGTCCTCGGCGCGGCTCCGGCCATCGGCATTTTGCCGATCGTTCTGGGCGTGACAGGTCTGGGGGGAGTGGTCGCGGTCGTTGGCGGGGGCGGCGGTGGCAAGCAGGACACCCCCCGCAACAACCCTCCAGTGGCGGTTGATGACGCGGCTACGGGCGATGAGGACAACGGTCCCGTTACCGGAAATGTCATCGGCAATGACAGTGATGCCGATGGAGATACACTGACCGTCACAACGTTCACAGTGGCCGGCGACAATACGACCCACAATGCCGGAAGCACGGTCACCATATCCGGTGTCGGTACACTCACGCTGGACGGGAATGGCGGCTATACTTTCACGCCCGTTGCGAACTGGAACGGTACGGTGCCGACCGTGACCTATACCATAAGCGACGGACAAGGCGGCACCGACACAGCCGATCTCATTATCACCGTCAATCCGGCGGTCGACCTCACTGCCATCGACGACAGCGCGGAAACTGGCGAAGGCATGCCGGTAAGCGGGACGGTCGCAGATAATGACAGCACGACAAGTGGCGGCACGCTAACCTTCGAAAAGGCCAGCGATCCTGAAAACGGCACCGTCGTTGTGAACGACGATGGTACCTACACGTACACGCCCAACGAGGGTTTCACCGGCGAGGACAGCTTCACCTATACGGTCACCGATCCGGTTACAGAAGAAAGCCTGACACGGACCGTCACGATCACGGTGGAAGCGGGACCGGATTTGCCGACACCGGCGCCAGACACGGCGACAACCCCTGAAGACACGCCGGTATCCGGCAACGTGCTAGCGAATGACGCCGGACCAGATGGCCCCTCGCTTCAGCTCACGCAGTTCACGGTAGGCGGCCAGACCTATACCGCCGGATCGACAGCGACGATTGCGGGCATCGGCACGATCACCATCGGTCCCGATGGCGGCTATTCCTTCACGCCCGTACCAGACTGGAACGGCGCCGTGCCAACCGTCACCTATACAGCAACTGGAGGGGGTGGCGCAGGGGCGTATTCCAGCACGCTGGATATTGTGGTGACGCCGGTTGCGGATATCGTCGCCGATGTCGATACGGTGGAAGGCAATCAGCCGGTCATCACTCCGGTGCTGAACAACGACACGTTCGAGAACGAAGACGCTGAAATCACCGGTATCACCCAGGGGGAGCACGGCAGCGTCACGGTCAACCCCGATGGTACGATCACCTATACCCCGAACCCGGGATATGAAGGTCCGGACACCTACACCTACACCGTTACCAGCGGCGGCGTGACGGAAACTACCACCGTCACCATCAATGTGACGCCTACTCCGGCGACACCGACGCCCGACATGGCGACCACACCTGAAGACACGCCGGTATCCGGCAACGTGCTTGCGAACGACGCCGGACCAGATGGCCCCTCGCTTCAGCTCACGCAGTTCACGGTCGGCGGCCAGACCTATACCGCCGGATCGACGGCGACAATCACAGGCATCGGCACGATCACCATCGGTCCCGATGGCGGCTATTCCTTCACGCCAGTCCCGGACTGGAACGGCGCCGTGCCAACGGTCACCTACACCGCAGCTAGCGAGGGTGGCGAGGAGCCGTATTCCAGTACGCTGGATATCGTGGTGACGCCAATTGCGGATATTGTTCCCGATGCCGATGTGACGCAGGCCGGACAACCGGTTACCACTCCGGTGCTGAACAACGACACCTTCGAGAACGATGACGCTGAAATCACCGGTATCACCCAGGGGGAACACGGTAGCGTCACGGTCAACTCCGATGGCACGATCACCTACACGCCGGACCCAGGCTACGTCGGGCCGGACAGTTACACCTATACCGTCACCAGCGGCGGCGTGACGGAAACCACCACGGTTACGATCAACGTGACCAACGCCCCCCTGATCGCCCGGCCCGATACCGCCACCACGCCAGAGGATACGTCCGTTTCCGGAAACGTGCTGACCAATGACACCGATGCGAATGGCGATCCGATACGGGTCACGCAGTTCACGGTTGGCGGCCAGACCTATACCGCCGGATCGACGGCGACGATTGCAGGCATCGGCACGATCACCATCGGTTCCGATGGCGCATATTCCTTCACGCCCGTGCCGGACTGGAACGGCTCTGTGCCAACCGTGACCTATGCGGCAACTGATGGCAACATCGGTGGCACGGCCAGCAGCACGCTGAATATCGTGGTGACGCCGGTGGGTGACATAGTGCCGGATACCGATACCACCCACGCAGGCCAGCCCGTTACGACAAACGTCCTGGACAACGACGATTTTGAGAACAGCAACGCGGTGATCACCGGCAAAACCAACGGTGCGCATGGTGCGGTTACGATCAACCCCGATGGCACGATCACCTATACGCCTCAGCCGGGCTATGTCGGGCCGGACTCCTACACCTATACCGTCACCAGCGGCGGCGTGACGGAAACCACCACGGTTACGATCAACGTTACCAATACCCCGCCGGTTGCGGAGCCCGAAACGGAGACAACACCGGAAGACACATCCTTGTCAGGCAATGTGCTGACCAATGACAGCGATCCCGATAGCGATCCGGTCACGGTTACCCAGTTCGAAGTGAGCGGCACGACATACCCCGCTGGCACGACAGCGACGATTCCCGGTGTCGGCACGATCGCCATCGACCCCGATGGCGGCTATATCTTCACGCCCGCGCCGGACTGGAACGGCACCGTGCCGACCGTCACCTACACCGTGAGTGACGGCAATGCGGGCGGCACCACAACCAGCACGCTGGATATCGTTGTCACGCCGGTCAACGATCCGCCCGTAACCGCTGCCACGCTGGCACCGCAGGAAAACGAGGACGCCCAGAGCGACATTTCTGTCGATATTACGGGCGGGTTTTCCGATGTTGACGGCGACACGTTGACTTATTCCGTCTCAGGACTTCCTGAAGGTCTGGAGATCGATAGCGCAACCGGCATTATCAGCGGCACGATTGACAATTCCGCCAGCCAGGGCGGGGTGGGCGGCGTCTATACCGTTACCGTCACGGCGACCGACCCCGATGGCGAGGCGGCCAGCCAGACGTTTACCTGGACCGTATCCAATCCCGCGCCCGATGCGGTGGATGATGTCAACACGACCGACGAGGATACCGCCCTGACGGTAACGGCCGCCAATGGCGTCATTCCGAATGACAACGATCCCGATGGTGATGACCTGACAGTGATTGAGGTTAACGGTGATACCGCGAACCTGGGCAATGCCATTGACGGCAGTGCCGGGGGCCGCTTCACGCTCAATGCCGATGGCAGCTACGGTTTTGACCCTGACGGCGATTTCGAGGATCTGGCTGTTGGTGAGGAACGCAGCACTTCCATCAACTACACGGTCAGCGATGGCGAAGGCGGCACCGATACGGCGACGCTGACGATTACCGTTACCGGAGCCAATGATGCTCCCGTCGCAGTAGGCACCTTGCCCGATCAGACCGACGTAGATGCCGGTGATGTGACTTCGGTCAGCACCGCAGAGGGTTTTACCGATATTGACGGTGATACGCTGAACTATTCCGCGGTCGGTCTGCCTGAAGGTCTGGAGATCGATAGCGCAACTGGCATTATCAGCGGCACTATCGACAATTCCGCCAGTCAGGACGGGCCGGACAGCGATGGCATCTATACCGTCACCATCACTGCATCGGATGGGCATGGAGGAACAGAAGACCAGACATTCACCTGGACTGTCTCCAATCCCGCACCGGTGGCTCGGCCCGACAGCAATTCGGTTGCCGAGGACGCGGCCAGCCTTGTGGGGGATGCCGCCAATGGCGTGATCGAGAGTGGGAGCATTGCAACAAGCCTGGACAGCGATCCCGATGGCGATGATCTGGAGGTCACGCGCTTTTCCATCGAAAGCGGCTCGCTTCCAGCAACGGGTAACGCGGGTGGGGATGTTGCCGGCACCTACGGCACTCTCACGCTCAACGCCGATGGCAGCTACACTTACGCGGTCGATAATAACAATGCCGCCGTCAACGCGCTGAAAGACGACGATACGCTGGAAGACGTCTTCACCTATGAAATTTCCGACGGCGAAGGCGGGACCGATACGGCCACGCTGACCATCACGATCAACGGGCATACGGACGGCACGCCAACGATCACGGCGGTTGACGGCAACGGAGCCTCGGTTGACGGGCACGCGACGGTTTACGAATCCGGGCTGACCAGCGATGATCCCGATAGCCACAGCGCCACCGCCACCGGCACGATCGACATCGCGGCTGCCGATGGCTTGACCAGTATCACCATCACAGGTGTTGATGGTCCGATTACGCTGACCCTTGTCCAGCTTGAAGCGCTGTCCACTGCCGATACGGTCACGATTGATACGCCTCTGGGCCGACTTGTGCTTACCGGATATACATCGTCCGGCGAAGTGGGCGGCGTTTCCACGGGTGGCAGCCTGTCTTATGAATACGTTTTGGAACAGGTGGCTTCCACTTCACCGTCAGGCCCGGACACCATCACGGAATCGATCCCGCTCTCGGTTACGGATGCCGGTGGGGACAGCAATACCGGCAGCCTGGTGATCGGCATCGTCGATGACATTCCATCATTCCGTACGATTGAATCGGTCACGCTGTACGAAAACGATCTGTCGAACGGCACCTCGCCAGATTCAGCGGCGCTGGTGCAAACCGGCGAAATTGGCGTGCGCACCGGCGCTGACATCACCGGTTTTGACGTGAAGCTGGATGCGGCACAGACCGCTCCGGCCGGATTGACGGCGGGTGGCCATGACGTGTCATATGCCATCAGTGGTGATGGCCATACGCTGACAGCGACGGCGAACGGGCTTACCATATTCATCCTCACTCTGATCGATCCCACCACCGCCACGCCGGAATACAGGTTCGAACTGGTCCGTCCGCTGGACAACGATGGCGACAGCGACCTGTCCTTTGCGATCGCGGCGATTGACGGCGATGGCGATATCGCCACCGGCAGCATTGGCGTGACCATAATCGACGACGTGCCGTTCGGCGTTGATGAAGCCTTGATTTCGCTGGCCGAAGGCAGCGCGGTGACAGTGGGCACTGCAAACGGCGACGCCAATCTGCTGGCCAACGAACTGGCGAATGACAACGAAGGTGCCGATCAGGATCTGAAGATCATCGAGATCGCTTATACCGATGAAGCTGGCGATACCGTGACAGCGCCGGTTCCCGACGGTGGCTCCGTTACTGTCGATACCCGGTTCGGATCGCTGACGGTCCAATCCGATGGAAGCTGGTCCTACACCAGCGACGGCACCGAGGATAACGCAGCGGGCGTTTCCGACAGCTTCAACTACACGATGGAAGATGGTGACGGATCGACTGCCACCGCAACCCAGCCGCTGACAGTCTCCGATACTGATCCGACGGCCGGAACGGTAGGCCTGTCGCTGGACGAAGCCGATATTCCGGGCCTCGGAAGCGCTGCGCAGACAAGCACCACGCCCAATACAATCGAAGGCAATCTGAACATCACGAAATCGGCAGACGATATCTCGGATGTTGTCTTCGATACTGACACGATCAGCGATCTTGAAGGTGAAGGGCTGACATCCAATGGTGCTGGCCTGACCTATGCGGTGAGCAATGGTGGCCACACCCTGACGGCATCGGCAAGCGGGACGCCTGTGTTCACGCTGGATATTGTCAACGCCACCGACCCGACGGGAGCAACGCAGAAAGTTGTCTTCACGCTTACGGGCAGTCTCGATCATGCTGACGGAAGCGGCAAAAATGATCTGGAATTCCCGGTCAGCTACAAGATCGGGGATACCGATTCGACCGTTCCGGCTAGCATGACCGTCACGATTGTCGATGACGTGCCTGCCGCGATACCGGACGATACGCCGGTTTCCGTTGTCGAAGGCAGCAACACCGTTTCGGGCAGCGACCTGCTGGCCAACGACAACGAAGGCGCCGATGTTGCTGGCGCGCATGTCCATCAGGTGCGCTACATTGATGAATCCGGCAATCAGCAGACCGCGACAGTCGCGTCGGGAACCGGGGGCAGCACATTCAACACGATTCACGGCAGTCTGACCGTCCGTCAGAACGGCACCTGGAGCTATACCAGCGATCCGGCGGTTACGTCCGGCACTGCGGTCGACCACCCCAAGCTGGCTAACGACACATCGATCGATGATGTTTTCGATTACAACATCATCGACGCGGATGGAGATGTGAGCAACTGGGCCAGCCAGGCAGTCACAGTCGAAGACACTGTTCCTGCTGTCGCTACACCAGGGAACAGCACGCTTTATGAAGCGAACCTCCCGACGGGCAGCGATTACGACGATAGTGCGCTGACCCGGACAGGCACGCTTGCCGTTACCAAGCGCGCGGACGGCATCGATACGACGTTCGCCGAAATCCAGACCGCGCTTGACGACCTCAACCTCACCTCGGGCGGAACCGCGCTGGTCTACACGGTGAGCAACAATGGCCACACGCTGACGGCGACTGCCGGCGGCGCCACCATCTTCACCGCGACGATCAGCAACCCGACGGCCAGTTCCGCGGGTTACAGTGTGACTCTGTCGGGCATACTGGATCATGGCGGGCAGACCAGCCTCGATCTGCCCATCGCCTATCAGATCACCGATGGCGATGGCGATGTTGTTCCCTCATCCTTCACAGTCTCTGTCGTCGATGACGCCTCGACCGATATGCAATCGGCATCGACCACCGAGGACCAGAGCACGACGTTCAATACCAACGCCGATGCCACCGGCGCCAACACGACGATCGGAACCGGGGCCGACGCGCCGGCGCATGGCAACGCGACGGTCAACCCCAATGGTTCGATAACGTATACGCCCAACGGAAACTACAGCGGCACAGATACGTTCACTTATACCACTGTGGCAGATGATGGATCGGTCATCACGACAACGGTAACGGTAACGGTTGTGCCTGTTTCCGATGCGCCAACCATAACTTTCGATGATATTGCCATCAGCACCAACGAGGATACCGCTGTTGCGCTGGGTCTGAACCTCCCCGTCATCACCGATGCAACCGATCAGAACGGAGCTGCAGCCGGCGATGATCCCGAACGCCTGGGTCTGATCGAATTAAGTGGCATTCCCGCAGGCGCGGTTCTGAATTACGGTTCGGGTACCCATACCGTGGTCGGCACTGCCGCAATTACTGTTCTCATTTCCGATGTCGATCATCCTACCGGATTGCCCACAGCCACGCTGACGATGACGCAAGCGGAATATGAGGCGATGACAGTTCTGCCAGCGCCGGAGCGGCACGAAAACTTCACCCTTGCTGTCAGGGCAACCAGCTTCGAAGTCGATGGTTCGGGAGTTCAGGTGTCTGGCGTGGCCGGGGCCTCAAACTCGGCGCAGATGACGGTTGCGGTGCTAGCCGTGACCGATCCGGTGGAACTGACCCTGAGAGACGTGACCGACGCAACCCCGCCAACCACGCAAGATACGAGGGCAGATCACCACTTCATAAACGAAGGTGGAAACGTCAACCTGAGGAACCTGCTGACCGTCAGTTATCCCGCTTCAGGAGGGCTCAATCCTGATGGAAATTCGACAACAGATATCGATGGCAGCGAACGCCGGTGGTTCGAGATCACCGGACTGCCGGTCGGCTTCAGGGTTGGCAGCACGACGATCACGACAGCGGATCAGGTGGTAACAGTCGCCGCCAACGGTCTGAGCACTACCAGCACCAGTCTGCCGAACATGGTGGTTACTCCCCCTGCGGATTTCAGCGGCAGTGTGGCGGTTACAATCACGCTCAAGGCGCAGGACAGAGACAGCGACAATCCGGCTCCGGGCTATACCACGGCGGTGGAGCAGGATTCCGTGACCCTGAATCTCCACGTCAATCCGTTGGCGGGCGATGTAGTGGCGGCGGACGTTACGATGCCAGAGGACAATGCGGTTGCCTTTCTGGCCGGTTTGCGCGTCACCGATCCGGCTTCATCCACGCCAACTGTAACGGCAGGCGGTGCTGAGGTAATCGGCAAGGTTGTCTTTGAAGTGCCGACAGGCTGGGTTGTCACGGCTCCAACGGGCACGGGCTTTACCGCCAATCTGGCTGGCACTACCTACACCATCGATTTCACCAGCGGCTCCCTCACCGAAGCAGAGCGCGAGACCGTGCTTGATGGCTTCATGGTCCGTCCTCCTGCCCATTCAAGTGCGGATCACACCTTTGTCGTGAACGTAACCTCCACCGATACGGCTGTGGTTGATGGTTTAACTGTGTCCAGCACAGTTTCCAGTGATCTCGATATCAAGGTCACGGTAACTCCGGTGGCGGAACAGGTGGATACCGATACGGCCGACCCGGCAGGCAACGATGTGACCATGGCTGGTGATCACACCTATACTGGCTCATGGGCAGAAGACACACCGTTCGATCTTGGGGCGGAAAATAGCGGGTATCAGCTTGCTTCCGGCTGGGCCGATGAAGACAGTGACGGTAGCGAAGAACTCTTCGCGCAACTGACGCCGGTCCTCACTGGCGGCGCACCGGGCGACAGCATGATCGGCGCGCAGTTCCAGTATGGCTCCACCACGCTGACCTATACAGGAACCCCGCTGAATATCCCGGTTTCCGAACTGGCAAACCTGCAATTCATACCGCCGGCAAACGTATCGGGCGGAACCATCACGATCGAAATGCAGGCCTATACGATCGACACCGATCCCGATGCGGGCGGAACTACGGTCAATGCCGTGTCGGGGTTGTCCGTGCTGACCCTGCCGACGCTGGTTGGCGATGCGGATGATGTGACGCTCTCGCTCAGCGCGCGGGTTGTCGGCCTGGAAGACACGCCGAACCCGCTGCATATCCGTCCGACCAGTTCGGACCCGACCGAAACCTTCAATGTCACTATCAGCGACATCCCTGCTGGTGCAATTCTGATTTACAACGGTGTCACGCTGGATACTTCCAGCGGCACGGTGACCATCCCTGATTTCGATCATGCCCTATCGTTGACCCTGCAACCACCGCCGAACAGCAATGAGGATTTCGATCTCAGCGTTTCTGCCACTTCGG
Organism: Gammaproteobacteria bacterium; assembly: GCA_024234975.1. Lineage (GTDB taxonomy): Bacteria > Pseudomonadota > Gammaproteobacteria > JACKNH01. Next base: position 15,623 of record JACKNH010000001.1, on the reverse strand, counting down.
TGGATGGGGCATCGACGTCGGGGGTAGTCAGCCTGCCCATTCACGTCGACGTCAAGGGAGTACCCGATCCGGTAGACCTCACGACGACAGACGCGACCTATGTCGAGGCCGATCTGGACAGTGGATCTACTGTAAACCTGTCCGATATGGTTACAGCCGCTGCGAAACAGGACAACGATGGTTCCGAAACGGCGACATTCCGCGTTACGGGCCTGTCCGAGGGCATGGTGTTGCGCGGTGGTTCCCTACTGGTAGGAGGCACTGGCGAAGAACGCGTCTGGCTGTTGACAGAGGCCCAGCTTGCAACTGCCACGATCCGGGTGCCGGAAAATTTCAGTGGCAGCGAGACGCTGACCATCACGCCGGTCACCACCGAGAACGATGGCGCGTCAACCACGTGGATCGACGATACCGAGAACCTTACCTTCACGGTTACGCCATCACCGGAAGCGAGCGCGAGTATCTCCGCTACGGTTCTGGAAGATACGATCAGCCCGATCGACCTGCAGATCGTTCACGCCAATGGCGACACGGACGAAGTTCTGACCACGGTGTGGATTCTGGCCAGCGATGCGGACAGCGCCAATTTCGATCTGTACCTGGATTCAGCGAAACTTGCCGATGCCGCCATTGCCACAACGCAGGTGATTGGCGGGGTTGATTATGGCGTGGACTACTACGTCATTTCGCAATCTGACATCGGCAACCTGGGCGCCAAGGGTGCATCCAATCTTGATGGGAACCTTGGCTCGTTCAGCTACAAGTATGAAATCACCGACGACCATTTCGGTGCTACCCCATCCGGCAGCACCTCGGTTGTAAAGGATAGCACTTTCGCGCTGACCGCTGCGCCGGTGACGGATGAAGTGCATGTGAACATTGCCGGTATTACCGGGGCAGGCACCATTACTGATAGCGACAGCGGTGATGACAACGCCCATGATACTGTGGTGATGACTGCCGCCGGATCAGTCACGGTTAATGTCGGTATCGCGAAACTGGCCGATGCTAACAGTGACGATAACACTGCTGACAATGACGGTAGCGAGGAAGTGATCCGTGTTGTCATCAGCGGAGTGCCCGATGGTGTGACCGTTAATGGAGCACAGTTCGCGGGTGGAGGAACATGGTTGCTGATCTACGGTTCAGGTGCTCTCCCGATTGATGGGGACGAAGTCTTGCCGGTCACATTTGACGTCAGCGGCGTTACCACAACCGCAGACACGGGCGATACGATCACCATCGAGGTTCAGACACAGGACCGCCCGGACGATCCCGAGGCAACGACTTCCATGGAGGCCGACACGGTCACATGGACGCTGACGACCGACTTTTCGCCGGGAGGCGGAACCGATCCAGCCGTAATTGATGAATGGGCCTATAATGGCGCCCATGTTACCGAGGATGCCGCGTTCCCGCTTTCGAGCATCATCACCGCGGGCGTCACGGTGCAGGCGTCAGCTTCGCCCAACACTTTCACGATTACGATCAAGAATGTGGCGCCTGGAACCGTGATAGAAGGCATGGTCCAGACCGTAGTGAATGGCGAAACGGTCTGGAGCGCATCGGTGGTGGTCCCCGCAGGCGGAGATGCGAACGCGGCGATCCAGGCACTGATGGACGGCATTCTCATCACCCCGCCAGAAAATTCGAATGAGAACAATGCATTCGAAGGCTTCCAGCTTGAAGCAACGCTTTCGACAAGCGTCGCGGGTGGCGATACCGAAGAGGCGACCATTCCTCCGCCGACCGATCCTGCCGGGCAAGTCGTGCCTGTCGATCCTGTTACCGATCCGCCTGTTATCACGATCGTTGCTCCGGCGACCGATGAGGGCGATGTCTTTATGCCGGTTGCCGTCACGGTTGCCGATCCGGCTGATGGCGCAGCAGCCACTATTGTTGACGGCAAGCTCTACGTGAAGGCGAATGCCGCAGGCAGCACGAACGGCCTCGAATCCGGCGAGATGAAGGATGCCCTTGGCATCCCCTTGGCCACGGAAACAGTAGGCGGCGAAACATACTACGTCGTTACTGGCGTTTCTCCCGGCGATACGGTCAATTTGCGATACTATCCGGATGTCAGTACGGCAGGGGACGTTTCCTTCATGGCCATGGCAACCACACAGGAAACTGGTGCCGCCAATCAGGAATCGGCAAGCAGCACAGAAGTGTCGACATTCGAACTGGTCAACAATGGCCTCACTATCACCACGACCGCATCGTCTGGCGATGAAGATACCATGATTGAGGTCACAGGCATTACCGCCTCGCTGCTCGATGACGATGATTCGGAAACGGTGCAGACAATCATGCTGTCCAACCTGCCTGAAGGATTTCTGGTCTTCACCGGAGCAGATGCGGGCAGCGCAACGCAGGCCCACAATGCCGGCGGCAGCGACGGCATGAACGCATGGGTTATCGCCCCTGAAGGCGAGATGCCCGACTATGTCGGAATCGTGCCGCCCGCCAACTGGAGCGGCACGTTGAGCGCTTTGACGCTGATTGTCGAAAGCGGCGAAAGCGCGCTGGAAGACAGCTTGTTGGAGCTGTTCGATTTGGCGGATGTCACGGTCAATCCGGTGTCAGACGGGTTGACGATGGATCCCAGCCCGACATTTGGCCGGGAAAATACCATCATACCGTTCAACCTTAATGCCGCGATGATCGATTCCCTTGATGCCTCCGTTCCGAACGCACCCGATGCCAGTCAGGAAACGACGACATTGATGCTCACGGGCCTGGGAGAGTTCGCATCATTCTATGTAGCGGGAGCGCAGATCACAGACGGGGCCGAATACGGGATCAGTTTTGATTCTGGCACGTACACGATTACCGGTCTTAGCCAGTCCGATCTTGACGATATTGGTTTCAAACAGGCCAAGAGTGCGCTGCAGGATACAAATACCGCTACGGCTGGTTCGCAGATTGGCGTGGAAGCCTTCACCGTGGATGGCACCGCAACAGAATCCGCGCATGTGACAGGTGAAGTCACCCTTTCGTCCACAGCGCAAATCGCCACGAACGGGGATAATCACCTATTGTGGACGGGTGGCGCCATAAATGCGCGCGCCGGAACAGACACGATTGAACTGCGATATCAGGAAGATCTGAACGGTTCTGATCTCTCCGATCTGTTGACCAATGTTGAAGCGCTGGAAATGCACGGTAACGCCATTTCCGGCCTCGATCCTGCGGACGTGCTGGCCATCACCGGTTCCGGCTCCCACGTTCTGACGATCGAAGGGGGCGCCGATGACACGGTTGAACTGTCAAGCACGGCAGATTGGAGCACGGGTGTCCCTACAGGAGACTACGTAGCCTACACCAGCATGTCCACAGGGGTCACGCTGTTCATCTATGACACGATCATCGTGCTTTGACCCTATCAGAGAAACAAGGGACTCCGCCATGAGCAAAATAACTATTCCAGTCGCGGCAGCGCTTCTCCTGTCCGGACTGGGCGCGGGCTGGACCGGCGCGGCTGTCGCGCAGGATCACCACAACCCTGTGGACTCGGTTAGCAACCCCGGAGCGTTGGACTATCCCGATGTCGCCCTTGGCATCCGCGATCTTACAGAGCGTTTCCAGCGCGATGGACAGGTACGCGAACCGCTGGCTTTCGCCACGATCAAGCCCGGTTTGACGGAGGCGGACGTCCAGTCGGCATTGGGGCAACCGCTTCGCAATTCGAAGCCCGACGCGCGTACATGGAACTACAATTTCAAATTTAGAATGCCCGACTCTGGAAACTATATTGTGTGCCAGTACAAGGTTCTGTTCGATCTAGACCAACGCGTAATGAAGTCCGTGTGGCGCAGAAGGCAATGCCAAAATATTGCCAATTCACTTTAACCGACGGAAAAATGATCTGAACTTATCTGAAAATTATTATTGAAGGATTGTGGTATGCATCTTCTGATTCTCGAAGATGACCCTGTATGGAAGGAAGTGGTTGAAACCACGTTGAAGAACGCGGGCCACAGTTACACGTCATGTTTGAGTGTCGCCGCCATGAAGTCGAGTCTCCGACAGGATTCCTTCGATCTGCTGCTTCTGGACTGGAACCTGCCGGATGGTACGGGTTATGATCTTATGTTATGGACCAAGGAGCGACTAGATTCCCGCCCCCCCATCATAATGGTCACCAGCCGTTCCGATTCGAATGATATCGTGCAAGCCCTCGGGGCGGGCGCGGATGACTTCATTATCAAACCTTGTGAACCACAGGTTCTTGCCGCGAGGATCGCGGCAGTCATGCGACGCGTTCTTCCGCAAGATCAGCCGTCATCCGGGATTGAACAGGTGTCCAGCGTGACCTTTGACCATGGCGCCAGTGTTGTGGAAATCGGCGGGCAGACCGTCAAACTCACCGAGAAGGAGTTCAGTCTGGCGCTGATGCTTTTCCGAAACATGGGTCGCCCGATGGGGCGGACGCACCTGCTGGAACGGATTTGGGGTACCAATCCCGATATTCAGACGCGAACGCTGGATGTGCACGTATCAAAGATACGAAATCGACTTGGGTTGAGGGCGGAAAAGGGATTTCGCCTCCTTCCGGTGTACAACTTCGGATACCGACTTGAACAAATGGCACAAACGAAAACACTTGAGGAGGCGGAATGAGGTACGCCTTGCTGTTGCTCTTGTTGCTAGTACCATCTCCGGTGCTTCCGAAGGCCGAGGTGCAAGGTGATCTGCCTTACCGGGTGGTGCGTGGCGATACGCTGGATGGTATAGCCCGGCGGGGACTGAAACGGTTGCAGGATTATCGCGAAGTCCAGCGGCGCAATGGCATTCGCAATCCCGATGCGATCCGAGCGGGGACCATCCTGCGTATTCCCCGGCACCTGTTGCGGGTGGAACCCGTTTCGGCGAAGGTCGTCGCCCTGCGCGGTAATGTTACGATTGACGGGCGTCGGGCTGGCTTGGACCAGGCCGTCAAACCTGGTGGAACGGTCAGTGCGGGCACGGCATCGTTTTTGACCATGGAACTGGCGGACGGCTCGGTTCTGACCGTGCCTTCCGGTTCGCGCATGGAGATCGTGAGTCTCGGTCGGATATTGCTGACCGGTGCGGTGGAAAAGCGCTTTCTGCTGCGCACTGGCCGGGTCGAAACCCGTGTGCGGCCCTTGCAGCGAGAGAATGATCGCTTCGAGATTCAAACACCGGTATCCGTAGCCTCGGTGCGGGGGACCCGTTATCGCGTGACGTATCGGGACAGTTCCGGAGTGGCCGGGGCAAGCGTTTTGGAAGGGGCCGTTGTGGTTGCGGCCGATCGGCAGGAACTGGTGTTAGATGCCGGCAAGGGTATAACCGTTGACAAACAGGCAATGCGCGCGCCCGAAAACCTGCTGCCCGCCCCCCGAATGAGCGATGCTGACGCACTGCAGGATGCCGCGCTGGTCGGCTTTCACCTTGGAGAAGTGCCCGGTGCGGCCTTGTACAGGGTACAGATGGCGACAGACGCGGGCTTTATCGACCTTTTCGCCGAAGAGGAATCCACCACGCCGGACATAACGTTCGAGAACATCCCCGACGGAAGTTTTTTTGCCAGGTTCACCGCGATCTCCGAAGGCGGCATCGAAGGGAAGTCGACTTCGTTTGCGGTGGAGCGTCGACGGAATGACCTCACGGCGTCAGTCGAGGAGGCTCCCGACTGTCCGGCAAGGCGCTGCTTGCTATTCCGCTGGCGGTCCAATGGCAACGGCGATCGCCAATATCGTTTCCAGCTTCTGCCGGAACCGGACGGTGTGCCGGTACTTGATGAGGCGGGAATGTCCGATACGGAAATTGTCGTCACGGACCTTCCGCCCGGGGTCTATTACTGGCGTGTCGAAAGCAGGGGGGGCGTTGGGGAGACAGCCTTCGCAAGGTGGTCTCAATATGAAGAATTGCATGTTGCCCCGCTGACGCGATAGGCGGCCTCAATGGCACAAGGCAAAACACAGTTCTGGCGAGACTGGTTTGTTGTTGCGATCGTATCGGTCGCCGGATTGATCTGGGCGGTCTCATCAGATGTATTCTGGCGCCAGGATCTGGGTGTCTATGACACCTTGATCGCGCGTACCGCTCCACGCGCATCCGACGATATAGTCATTGTGGCGATTGACGACGAAAGCGTGTTACGACTTGGGCGCTTTCCATGGGACAGGGAACTGCACGCCCGCCTGCTGGATGCGCTTGCGCGCGCGGGGGCACGGACCATACTTTACGACGTTTTGTTCATTGAGCCTGCAAAAGGAGATAAAACCCTGGCCAGGTCGGTGAACAATGCCGGTCCAGTCCTGCCGCTTGCAATGGAAATTCCCGGCCGGGATGGCGCCGACGCCACGGTAGTCATGCCCATACCTTCATTGCATGGTCCTGATGTTGCCATTGGACATGCGGAAATATTCCCTGACAAGGACGGAATCATTCGTTCGGTGCATCTGGTTGAAGGTCTGAACCAGCAGCATTGGCAGCATGTTGCCGCGCTTACCGCGTGCCGGGTCGCGGCGACGGCTTGCATCAGCCCTGTTGATTTGCCTGGGCAAGGACGGGTCGAAGCTCGGTCCTTTCTGATCCCTTTTGCCGCGAGCCAACACCCCTTCAGCTCAGTTCCATTTTCCGCAGTGCTGGACGGTGGAGTGCCCGACGAGTATTTCAGGGGCAAGGTCGTCTTGGTCGGTGCCACGGCCATCGGCCTAAGCGATGTCTATGCCACGCCGTTGGCCCCAAGCCGGGTATTGATGCCCGGCGTCGAAGTGAACGCTAGTGTTGTTCAGGCGCTCGTTGCGGGGCACGAGATAAAGCGGGCTCCGGAATGGTCGGCGTATGCAATCGCGCTGGTGCTGGTTTGCCTGCTGCTTGTGGCCTTTCTCCTGTTCCGCCCTCTGGGAACTTTCCTGGCCGTCATCATACTCTCGATGATGGCAGCAGGCACGTCCTTTCTGCTTTGGCAAAACGGAATCTGGCTTTCACCGGTGGCCGTATTGGCGGGAATCGCCGTCGCCTATCCCGTGTGGGCCGCCCGCAGGCTACAGGTCGCAACGACGTTTATGCGCGATGAACTGGACAGGCTCCGCCGGGATGAGGTCATTCGGGAAGACTACTCGCTTCCCGTAACGGCCGCGTCCACCTCCGATATGGAACGTCTGCATGACGCAATTTCCCGATCACGGGATTTCCAGAACTTCCTCAAGGATATCCTGAACGGACTTCCCGATGCATCATTTGTGATCGCGAAGGACGGAATCGTCCTGATCCAGAATGCGCAAGCCCAGTTGCTTCTGGGCGACCTGGAGGGAGATCATTTCTCGACGATTCTGACTCAATTGCCGGGAGACCATCTGACCGATCACTCCATTAGCCCGGAAAACAGCGCGTTTCCTCAGGAAATTTCAGATATAGCCGGGCGCGTGTACGATGTGCGATGGTCACATATCCGCATCATGGAAGGGCAAGGCGTTGCCTGGGTTTTGCGACTGGCCGACATTTCCGATCTCCGCCGTGCCACACGCCAGAGAGAAGAGGCGCTGCAACTTCTTACTCATGACATGCGATCACCGCAGATTTCCATTCTGGCGTTGGTCGATAGGGCTCCGATCCAAGGGAATGAGAAGGATATCCTTCAGCGAGTCAAGTACTATGCAAATCGAACGCTCGCGTTGGCGGACGGATTTGTGCAACTGGCGAGAGCTGAATCAGCACATCTTTCGATCGAGGACATAAATCTGGCGGATGTCGTGCTTGATGCGGTGGACGATCTGTGGCCACAGGCCAACAAGCGGTCCATTACACTGAAAACTGAAAATTGCGACCAGGAAGTTGTTATTCAGGGAGACAGACATCTGCTGACGCGGGTTGTGATCAACATCATCGACAACGCGATCAAGTACAGCTTCCCAGGCACGACTGTCGAGTGTTGCATCAAGGGAAAAGGGACGAATGCCGTGATCTCGATCTGTGATCGAGGGCCAGGAATCGAGGTGGAAGCTGTTGGAAAACTGTTCGACCGGTTTCACCAAGGGGCCGGAGGCCTTCCGCAAGGTGTCGGACTTGGTCTGGCTTTTGCACGATCCGTTGCGGAAAGGCACAGGGGCACAATATCTTGTTCAGCAAGAACCGGCGGAGGTACCTGTTTCAATTTGGTGCTTCCAACGATGCAGGAGCATCAACCGATTGCAACGGATCGGTAGCAAACATCGCATCAACCAGTTCCCCCGATGAACGAGTCAATGACGCATTTGAAGTGACGAGACTTGAAGTCGCCACCAAAACCGGAGCACCCGTCTCCCTAACAAGGAAGCGGACACGCAGCGTCTCGGCGATCTTCCTCGTTTTTCCTGACGGAACTTCCGGCTGTTCAAGCCAAAGCGCAGTCTCCATCTCGTTCTTCTGCGGGACGAAGGCACCTGTCCCGGCTGAACGGCGCGTGGTGCTGACTTCGACCAGATAATCGGCTGAAGCAGACCTTGTGTAACCCAGAGATTCCAGCTTCTGTTTCACTAGATCTGCCGCTTGCTTAGCGGCGGTATTCTGTGCGGGCACTATAGAGAACGTTGCATTGCCTCCTGCGGGATATTGCGACCCGACAGGGATGTATCTGACAGTGGGCTGCGTGGCACAAGCGGTCAGAAATGCAGTCACGCACAGAACAGCGGGTATCGTCAGATACGACCGTCCCAGGCGCAAGATTGCAAGTGACCTTTTTGTACGGCAATTCACCGAGCCATCCTATAGTGCTTGTTTCATTGCGCGGCCAGCCACTTTCCGACCATTCTTGCGGGTGCATCCTGTCGCCACGAGCTGCACACCATTAACAACTCCGTCCGGGAGACCTTTGGCCCTGATTTCCTCCGGCGTTAGCGGCGCAAAGGAGCAAGGGGCCGGGTCTGCGGCCTCGCTCAAAGAAGTCTCGCCAATGCGACCTGCTTCTGGCGAGTCTTCGTCCAGTTCATGGACAACGATGGTTGCTTCGATCCGGTAGGTCCTGGGCATTGTCACTCTCCGTTATCGCGCCATGCGGTCAGAACCGCCCCGTCGCCATCGCCCGCTCGATGGCAGCGCCAATGTTTTCGGCAGCGTCGAGCAGGTGGTCGTCGTCAAAGTGGGCATAGCGCGCGGTCGAAGCGACGAGGCTGTGGCCGAGCAGCTTCCCGATCATCGTGAGGTTTTCCTTCCCCATCACGGCGTGGCTGGCAAATGTGTGGCGCAGGTCGTGCAGCCGGACATCGCGAAGCTTCGCTTCCGCGCGGACCGATGCCCAATAATCATGAAGCGACTTGATCGGCATCTTGTAGCGCCAGTTCCAGAATAGCCACGGCTGCTTGCCCGCGCGCGGGATCGACTGGATCAAATCGCGTGCCTCGTCGCCGAGCCAGACGGTGCGCGGCCCGGTCTTGCTATCGCGTAGCAGCAGGCGCTTTCCCTTGACGTCGCTCCAGTGCAGGCCGAGCACCTCGCTGACCCGGCATCCTGTCAGTATCAGGAGCAACACGGCAGTCGCCCGCGCGTGGGCGTTCGGGTCGTCGCCGTCGCGGGCTTTGGCCAGGATGGCTCCGACCCGGACCAACTCGCCTTCGGATAGAAAGCGTGTGCGATGGTTGCGCTTGTTCTGGCGGACAGCACGACACGGGTTGGTGTTCTCGACGCGGTAGCCCCACTCCTCCGCCTTGTTGAACGCGGCGCGCAAAATCTCGAAGCAGCGATTGGCCGCGCCCGGCCCCGAGCTGTCGGTGAGCGCCACGAACCATTTGATCACTTCGGCCTCGCCAAGGCTGTCGACATAGGCATCAGGGAATGCCCCATCGATGTGGCAGCGGCGATAGTAGACGGCGGTATCGCGCGTCGACGGCTTCCAGCCCGGCGCGCACTTCTCCCAATACTCCGCGATGAATTCGTCCATTCGCGGCGCGCTGCGGATGCGCTGGCGCGTGGTTGCGGGATCGTGGCCGACACGGGCATGGGCGATGACCCGGCGCGCGACCATCGTCGCCTGATGGCGGGTGATGACCGAGGCGGGACCAATGGTGATGGTCCGCACGCGCCCGCCCATCCGGGTCTGGACGATATAGACATGCCGCCCGCTGGCGTAATGGCGGATGCCAAAGCCGCTCTCGATGGCGATCCAGGTCGTCGTGCGCGCCTTGCCCTTGGGCTTCTGCGCGAGCCGGGGGCTGACACCGATCTCGGCCAGCGCCTGTTCGACGACCTGCTTGAGGCTGAGACTGGTCATTCGCTCAGCCCCAGATTGCCCGCGAGACCACCGGACACGCGTTGTGCGGCTTCGGCGATGGTCTCATCGGCAAGGTGCGCATAGCGCGCCGTCGTCTCCGGCAAGACATGTCCGAGCAAGCGCCCGATGGTGGCGAGCGCCACGCGCTCACGCACGGCGACAGAGGCGAAGCTGTGGCGCAGGTCATGGATGCGCAGGTCGGGCAGGGCGCAGCGCCTTCGGAACGCTTCCCACCAGGGGCTGAGCGACATCGGGCGCTCGCCCGTCCGGTTCGGGAAGACGAAGCGCGCATCGTCGGCGCGTTCGATCGACTGGAATATCCGGACAGCCTGGCTGCCCAGCCAGATCGTCTTCGCACCCGTCTTGCTGTCGGGCAGCAGCAGCCGGGGTAGTTGCACCCAGTCCCATTCGAGGTCGCGGATTTCGCTGACGCGCGCACCGGTAAAGATCAGCAACCGGACTATCGTGACGTGGCCAGGATACTTGGCTTCCTCGGCATCGAGCTGGCGGGCAATGTGGTAAAACTCCTGCGGGCTGAGGAAACGCTCCTTCTTGATCTTCCGGAAGCCGGGCATGCCGCGACAGGGGTTCGAGCCCTTGCGGATGTAGCCAAGCTGCTCGGCATATTTAAACATCGCGCTGAGCACCGGGACCGAACGGTTGTATCTGGACTCGCGCCCATTCGCGTAGTCATCGCGCCAGCGCGCAATTTCAGCACGACCGATCAGGTCGAGGCGCATCTTGCCAAAATGCGGCAGGATATCGGCCACGAGGACATTGCGGTTGCGCTTCTGCGTCGATTCCTTCCAGTGGCGGGCGCAATCGGTCCAGAACTCCTCGGCATAGTCGTCAACGACAGGCGCGATCTTCGTCGTCACACGCTGCGGCAATCCTTCGAGCGCAACCTCCGCCAACCTCTTCCGCGCCTCTCCGCGCGCGGTCAGGGCATCGACGTCCTCGACCTTGCCCAGCGACACGCGACAATGCCGCCCGCGCCGCCGCAGTCGGACAAACCAGTAGCGATTTCCAGAAGGGCGAACCCGCAATCCGAACCCGGCCAGTTCGGTATCCCAGATCACATATTCGCTGGCCGCAGGACTGAACTTCCGGCGAGCCAGATTACCATCGAGATAGGCCCGGTTCCCGGGCAAGAGCCGTTTGGGGACCATATGGCCATCATCACTACCCGAACTCCCTATCAAATTGGTGAAATTGCATGAATTTCTGGGGACCAGGCAGCCATCGGGAGCAGTCAAGCTCCCGAACTGCTCAAGTTGGTCCCTAATTGATTTTGCTACACTTTTTCCCATAACTGCGGCTTAAGCCGCGTACGGTCTGCCTCCCACAATCTGACGATAAAAGGGCGGCATTGACGACAAGCGGCACTCGCTTAAGCTAGCCGCCAAACAGTCCAATAAGGCGGGACTGCCATATTGGCTATCTTTGCGATCGTCACCGAATTTCCCAAGGTGGTTGGCAATTTCTGCTTGTTGCGAATATTCAGCAATTCGGCATCATGGGTTTTGGGCGTGCAAGCAAGAATCGCAACACTGACAGAACGCGAAAAGAAGACTCTTCGTCTCCTGCTTGCCGGACACGACGCAAAGTCCATTGCGCGGGAATTTGACCTTTCGGTGCATACGATCAACGACCGCCTTCGCGACGCGAGGAGGAAGCTAGGCGTTCCCAGTAGCCGCGAAGCAGCGCGGCTTCTCGCACTGCACGAGGGGCGACCCAATTCCATTGTACCCGAAGCAATCGGGGTCGGCGACATGTCGGCAAATGTGCAAATTGATGGCCAATCCAGCAAACCGAAGCGCACAGTTTTCGTGTTCGCATTCCTAGGAGGAGGCCTACTCGTGTTGTCCCTAACTATCGTTGCATTGATGATCGCTTCCAACCTGGAAGACGCCGCAACAACCAACCCTGCCGCCCAGAAGCACGCAGTCGAAACTAAAGGGCAGTCACAGTCTGAAAGCACTGCATCTGCGAAGGCGTGGCTGGCGCTGGTCGATAGCCGGAACTGGACGGAAAGTTGGCGACGCGCAGGAAGCATGTTTCGTTCGCAATTGTCGCAACAGGGCTGGGCTTCTACGATTTTGCCGGTTCGCGATCCCCTGGGTGCCGTAACATCACGCACGGTTGGCAAGGTGACGAAAGCTGCGTCATTGCCCGGCGCACCTGACGGCGAATATGAATTGCTCGAGTTCCAGACTGACTTTGCCAACAAGCGCGGTGCGATTGAAACCGTGGTGCTTGCCAAAGAAGGATCCGACTGGCGGGTGGTTGGCTACTTCATCCGCTAAACCTCGCACTTCGGAAAGTCGGCATCATGGTTCAATCTCTTCTCGCCATCCTCGCAATCGCCGTTCTGATTGGGATGTCATTTCGGGCCAACGCGCGCTTCCGCGAGGAATCGAGGTTGCCGATGCAGTGGGGATTCGACGGCTCGGTGAACTGGACCGCTCCACGTCGGCTTGCCCTGTCTTTAACGCCAGTGCTTGGTTCAATCATTCTGGCTGCGGCCACAGCTTCAACGCTGCTGCTTGCACCACGCCCCGGCCAGGCGGGGAAGGCAATCCCGGTTATCCTGATACTCGGCCTTGGGTTCATCGCGGTGCATGGCCTGCACCTATGGCTAATCAGGAGAACGCTGAAACGCGGGGGAGACTGATTGCATTTCGTGCGTCGGCTGTCGGCCTGAGAGTCAGCTTCAAAATCATCCAGCGTGATTTCATGAGCTTGCGATCCGACTGGCGAGGAGTTGGACGGATGCGATGTACAGCCAGGTTGTAGCCGAAGCGATGGTCTGCTCGAAGTCCTTGGCGAGGCAGTGGTTTTGATCGAGCTAGGCCGGGGTTCCCCCGATGACCCAGCGGCGGGGGATCACTTTGGAGCTTTTCGCGTGATCGGAGCCCCTGACGATCTGCACGGTCCAATTGCCGATGGGGAGCAGCGCGTCGCAAAGCCTCTTGCCGGCGTCGCAACCGCACCCTGAAACGCACTGCATGCGAGTCGCCAGCTTTCGCGCATTTCTAAAAGATCAGGGCTATGAGTGGGCTCGTTGTTCGCCTTGGGACCGACCGTGATGCCTACTGCCACGGAAGCGAAAGCAGGAGCTCGATTGGGATCGTTTGTCGGGTCATCGCTCAATCCTTGTTGCGTAGGGTGTGCCTCGCTCGTTTCGTTCAATGGGTGGCGTCGATGGTGCTTCGGCCCTAGAAGAGCCGTGACTCGCCGTATCCGGGCGCCCGTCATTCTCCATTCGCTATGAACAAGACCATGCATCCAACCAACTCGCGCGCCGCCAATATCCATGTCGGGATAATCGAAGCTTCACCGCGCGGCCCGCTCCTGCGCGATGATGAGGGCGTTGTTTGGCGCCTCGGGTTCGTTGACGATCAGGTGCCCGAAGACCTCGAAGGCAGGGTGAGCATTCGCGGAAAAGTTCTCGATCTCGACCGCATCGAGGTCGAGTACTGGGAGTGCTCTCGCTGAGAGACCCGGCTGAGGAACGCGCGTCGCGCCAGCTTTGAAACCTCCGTTCCCAGGCCTGTGTCATGGTTTTGCGCAATTCTTGATTCGCTTGATGAGGTACGCGAGCGTCCAGCGGCTTGACCCATGCAAACTTGTGCAATTCCACAATTAGTCATATATGAACGATTGAACGCTAAAGAACGTCATATATGGATGACTGTTGATGAGTTCGCCTAAATCCAGAAGCGCCCTGAAGCAACTGGGCAAAGACCTGCGCAGCGCGCGCCTGCGGCGAGGCATTTCTGTAGCCGACCTGGCGGTACGCGCAGGCACGTCGGCCAGCACCATTACACGTCTGGAGAAGGGCGACACTGGCGTCGGAATCGGAACGCTGAGCGATGTCCTCGTGGTGTTCGGGCTCGTTGATCGCCTCGGTGACCTTGTCGATATTCGTAAGGATGATCTTGGGCTAGCGCTCGATGCTGAACGCTTGCCACAGCGTGGGCGTTCATCGGCAAGCACAAGGACGAAGCAGGCGAACGACAGCGCGCGTGACGATACGGATCAGGACGGAGTGGCGTTCTGATGACCGATTTCTCCGCACGGGTCGCGCTCGGCGAGCAGCTGACGCCGGTCGGGAACTTGCACTTCACCCGGTCCGGCCCCCGGCAGTTCTCGACCTTCGACTATGACCCGGCGTGGGCACAAAGCTCGCAGGCCTTCCCGATCGAGCCTGCGCTGCCGCTTGAAGGGGGGCCGTTCCACACGCCGGGCAAGCCTGGTCACATGCGCGATGCCTTGCCGGGCGTATTCTCGGACGCCGCGCCCGATGATTGGGGTCGTCGCCTGCTCGAACGGGCCTATGGAAATGGCCTTTCCGAATTCGAGTATCTCACGCTCTCAGACGACATGTGCCGCCAGGGCGCCTTGCGATTTCTCGATGCTGACGGACAAGTCATCAGGGGCAATGCCGCCGATGCCGTGCCGCGCCTTGTCGAACTGGAAACCATCACGGCCATCGCCCGCGCCTACGAACAGGGCAAGGAGATCTCTGCCGAAGAGATGCAGGTGCTTGCCGGGGCGGGCGGTTCTGGCGGTGCCCGCCCGAAGGCCAATGTTCGCGATGGTGACGCACTCTGGCTCGCGAAGTTCACGTCGGTTCACGACCAGCGACCGATCGAGCGTGTGGAGGTCGCCACGCTGCGCCTTGCCCGCGCATGCGGTATTCGAACGCCCGAGGTCCGTCTCGAATTGACCGAGTCACCCTTCCCGGTAGCGCTGATCGAACGCTTCGACCGGCGCGGATCTGCGCGCATTCCCTATATCTCGGCCCGGACGGCGCTGGGCAAGACCGGGACTGACTACGGATCCTACACCGAGATCGTCGATTTCATGCGCGGACATTCTGCCGATCCGCAGGCCGATTTCGAGGAACTGTTCCGGCGGCTCATCTTCACGATCCTGGTCTCGAACAAGGACGATCATCTCAAGAACCACGGGTTCCTCTATGTCGGAAAGGTGCAATGGCGGCTGTCGCCGGTCTTCGACGTCAACCCCGCGCCCGGTCGCAATCCGCATCTGGAAACCGCCATCTTGGAAGGCGGTTCGCACGACCGGTCGATCATGCTTGCCCTCGAAGCGTCGCAGTTTTTCGAGATAGCCGAGGATGATGCGCGCCTGATAATCCGGGAGATGGCGCAGAAGATATCCGACAACTGGCGCGAAGCGCTGCGCGAGGTGGGCGTATACGGATGCCTCGCCAGGTATTACGATCCCGCCTTTGTTCACGAGCAGTCCGTAGCGGCGCTGGTGCTGTGATTGGGCACCAGATGCTGGGGCGATTCAGCTAGCCATTGTGCACCATTGCCTCGAGATAGGGGCGCATGATTTTCCACGCGCCGCAGTCCTCGGCGGCCTGGGCGATCTGGGC